>NZ_JBVHIL010000002.1:0-1255370 GCF_055560575.1 Streptomyces sp. NPDC023157 | reverse complement strand
TCGGTGACGGCCATCACGGTGTAGTACTCGGAGACGCCGGCGTTGGTGATCCACCGCTTGACGCCGTTGAGGATCCAGAAGTCGCCGTCGCGCACCGCGCGGGTCTTCATGCCGGCCGCGTCGGAGCCCGCGTCGGGCTCGGAGAGGGCGTAGGAGAACATGGCGTCGCCCTTGGCGAGCGGGCCGAGGTACCTGGCCTTCAGCTCCTCCGAGCCGGACAGGATGACGGGCAGCGAGCCCAGCTTGTTCACCGCGGGGATCAGCGAGGACGAACCGCAGGCGCGGGCGACCTCCTCGATCACGATGACCGTCGCGAGGGCGTCGGCGCCCGCGCCGCCGTAGGACTCGGGCACGTGGACGGCGTGCAGGTCGGCCGCGACCAGCGCGTCCAGGGCCTCCTGGGGGAACCGGCCCTCCTCGTCCACCGCCGCGGCGAACGGCGCGATCTTCGCCTCCGCCAGCGCACGGACCGACTCACGGAGCATGTCGTGCTCCTCCGACGGGCGGTACAGGTCGAAGTCCTTGGCCATGATCTGGAGCTCCCCTAGCAATGCTTGTGGCACTTTGGCACTGAGTACCCTCAGCAAAACACACTCAGTGCCATGACGCCAGTGGCCGGGGGGCCGGACCACTCAGACGGAACGGCGTGACCGGGTCGTGAGGACCACCGCCGCCGCGAAGAGCACCACGTTCTTCACCACGAACTCGCCCACCATCGTCAGCAGCAGCGGATTGGCGTGGTCGAACGCCAGCCGCGGCGTGACGAGCAGCACGGCGAAGGTGCCGATCAGATGCCCGCCGAGCACGGGCAGCAGGAGGGCCTGCGCCCGCCCGGCGATCAGCCACAGGCCGAGGACGATCTCGACCCAGCCGAGCGCGGGCACGAACCAGCCGCCCGTGTCGAACGGCATGACGTCGACGACGAGCTGCGCCGCCGGGCTCATTCCGATGACCTTCAGGACCCCGAACCAGACGAAGACCCCGCCGAGCCCCGCCCGCAGCAGCACCAGGCCGTACCGGTGCAGGCGCGGCGCGAGCCGGTCGAAGAGGGCGGCGGGGGACGCCGGGGGAGTCGTGCCGGCAGGGCCGGTCGCGCCGGCGGGGGTGCGGGTGGACGGGGTCAGCTGCGAGGAAACGGTCATGCGCGGCCACTCCAGACGGATCGATGCGGGATCGGTGAGGACGGGACGGACGCGCGGCGCCGACGGCCCGGGGCAGGCCGGGGCCGCGTGTCCTGTGGGGAGCGTCCGGCGGCCGGCGGCCCACGGCGCCCCTCCGGAACGGGGGGCGGCCGGGGTGGCCGGGATGACCGGGGTGGACCCGGGCGACCGGGTCGGTGGTGCGGGCTGCACGGTGCGGGTGCCGGGACCGGGGCAGGGGGAGAGGGCCTGCCGGAGCCTCGGGAGCCGCCGGGATCCAGGGGCGGGAACCGGCCAACGGGCACGGCCCCCGGCGGTGCGCCCCGCCCTGGCGACGGGACCGGGTGCCACGCCTCGGCGGTACGGCGTACCCGTCCGTCCGGCGGCGTGACGCAGCGACCCCGCGGAGGCGCGGCCGGCCGCCCACCGACAGGGCCGACAGCGCCCGGTGCCGACCCACGCTAGCCACTCCC
Source organism: Streptomyces sp. NPDC023157 (assembly GCF_055560575.1). Lineage (NCBI taxonomy): Bacteria > Bacillati > Actinomycetota > Actinomycetes > Kitasatosporales > Streptomycetaceae > Streptomyces > Streptomyces sp. NPDC023157. The sequence goes on along the minus strand of NZ_JBVHIL010000002.1, from coordinate 1,253,758 downwards.
GGGGGCCACGGCGATGCCCATCGACTCCTTGCATGCCTCCGATGGAAGAAGCCGATAGGCCGTTGCCCCACGCAACCAGATCTCGCCAGCCTGTGCTCTGTTCGAACTGTGTTTGACCGATTGATCCGCTCCCGCCCCGCACCACACGCGAAGGAATCCAGGGATGTCTCAGCGACCCGTCTCCACCCCGACCACCCCCGCGGCCCGCACGCCGCTGACCCGGCGCCGGGTGCTCACCGCCTCCGCCGCCGCGGCGGGCGCCTTCGCGCTCGCCTCGGGGACCAGCACGGCCTGGGCGGCGGGCCCCGTCGCACAGTTCGAGGCGGAGACCCGCACCGGCCGCCGGGCGCCCGGCGCCGGCGCCGAGCCCAGCGTGGTGGTGCGCTGGAACCAGGCCGCCATGGACGCGATCCTCGGCCGCTACCAGGCCGCCGGCAACCGCTTCGGCCCCGCCACCGTCAACGCCCGCGCCCTCGCGATCATCCACAACTGCGTCTACGACGCCTGGGCCTGCTACGACCGCGTCGCCACCGGCACCCGCTACGGCGGCTCCCTGCGCCGCCCCCGCGCCGAGCGCACCCTCGACAACAAGAACGAGGCCATCAGCTACGCCGCCCACCTGGCCCTGCTCGACCTCTTCCCCGAGTACAAGGTCGCCATCGACTCGATGCTGAGCAGCCTCGGCTACGACCCGGCGCTCACCGACCCGGCCCCCAAGACCCCCGCGTGGATCGGCCGCCGCACCGCCCAGGCCGTCCTCGCCTACCGGCACGCCGACGGCGCCAACCAGCTCGGCACCCCCGCGTACGGCGACACCACCGGCTACCAGCCGAAGAACCCGCCGCAGACCGCCGGCGCCTTCGACCCCTCGATCGTCGTCGCGCCCGAGCACTGGAGCCCGCTGATCGTCGGCGGCAAGACCCAGCGCTACCTCACCCCGCAGTTCGCCGTCATGAAGCCCTTCGCGCTCAGTCGCCCCGACCAGTTCACGATCGCCGCGCCGCCCGCGTACCCCTCGGTCCGGATGACCGCCGCGATCGAGGAACTCCTCGACATCAGCGCGAACCTGACGGACGAGCAGAAGTGCATAGCGGAGTTCTGGCTCAACGACGACGTCACCCCGCCCGGCGCCCAGCAGATGTGGGGCCGCTTCGTCTCCGCCCGTGACGGCCACGACGTCGACGAGGACGCCAAGCTGTTCTTCGGCCTCAACATGGCCGAGTGCGACGCCGCGATCGGCTCCTGGGCGGTCAAGGCCGCGTACGACTTCGCGCGCCCCTCCACCCTCATCCCGTACGACCGCCGCGGCCAGCGCGTCCAGTCCTGGGGCGGCCCCGGCCAGGGCACCGTCACCATGGACGGCGTCGACTGGCAGGCGTACGTGGCCGTGCCGCCGTTCCCGGCCACCGTCTCCGGACACAGCACCTTCTCCGGCGCCGCCGCCGAGTTCCTGCGCCGCTTCACCGGCACCGACGCCTTCGGCGACTCGTACCGCTTCAAGGCGGGCGCCTCCACCGTCGAGCCCGGTCTCACCCCGCGCACCGACACCGTCCTCACCTGGCCCACCTTCAGCGAGGCCGCCCACCAGGCCGGCATCTCCCGGGTGTACGGCGGCATGCACTGGAGCTTCGACAACGAGCCCGGCATCGAGATGGGCCACCGGATCGGCCGGGTCGTCCACCGCCAGGCCGAGTGTTACTTCACCGGCACGCACCGCTGAGGAGACGAACGATGACCCAGACCCAGAACGCGACCCCGTCCAGGACGGGCAGCGGCGCCCCGCCGTTCCCGGGCGCCAAGGCCACCGTCCTCGGCACCGTCGCCACCGTCGTCTCGCTGCTGGTCCTCGTGGCCCTCGGCGAGGCCACCGGCCACCTCCTGATGATCGCACCGCTCGCCGCCACCGCGATGATCATCTGCAGCACGCCCGCGCTGCCGCCCGCCCAGCCCCGCAACGTGCTCCTCGGCCAGGTCGGCTCCGGCGTCCTCGGCCTCGTCGCCGTCGCCGTCTTCGGGCACAACCTGTGGGTCGCGTCCGTCGCCGCCGGCCTCAGCGTCGGCCTCATGCTGCTGCTGCGGTCCATCCACGCGCCCGCCGCGGCCACCGCCGTCCTCGCGGTCCTCCAGCACCCGGCGCCGCTGAGCTTCCTCGTGCTCCTCACGATCGGCAGCGTGCTGCTTGTCCTCGTCGGCCTGATCGCCTCCAAGGCCGGTGTGATCGCCACATACCCGACGTACTGGTGGTGAGCCCGATGACCCGAGACACCCTCCTCGTCAGCGCCGAAGCGCTTCAGGCCGGCCTGGGGCAGCCCACCGGGCCCGTCCTGGTCGAGATCACCGACGGCGGCAACGACGGCGGCGGCCGCCAGGGCCGCATCCCCGGCGCCGTACGCCTCGACTGGACCGGCGACCTCCAGGACCCGGTACGCCGGGACGTCATCGGCCCGGAGGCCTTCGCGGAGCTCCTCGGCCGGCACGGCATCGGCCCCGACGACACCGTCGTCTTCTACAGCGGCAACAACAACTGGTGGGCCGCCGCCGGCTACTGGCAGTTCCGCCTCTACGGCCACCGCGAGCTGCGTCTCCTCGACGGCGGGCGCGCCCGCTGGGAGGCCATCGGCGGCGCCCTCACCCCCGAGGCGCCCGAACGGCCCCGCACCGACTATCCGGTGCCCGCGGGCGCCGACGAGTCCATCCGGGCCCGCCGCGACGACGTGCTCGACCACATCGGCCGCCGCACCCTGCTCGACGTCCGCTCCCTGGAGGAGTACCTCGGGCAGAGCAACACCCCGCCCGGCGTCCCCGAGGACATCGGTGTCCGCTGCGGCCACGCCCTCTCCGCCGAGCACCTGCCCTGGCACACCGCCATCCACCCCGACGGCACCTTCCGCGACGACGAGGAGCTGCGCGCCGCCTACGGCGCCCTGCCCACCGACCGTCCCACCGTCGTCTACTGCCGGGTCGGCTGGCGCTCCGCCCACAGCTGGTTCGTCCTGCACGAGCTGCTCGGCCTGCGCGACGTCCGCAACTACGACGGCGCCTGGCGGGAGTTCGGCTCGCTCATCGGCGCGCCCATCGTCAACGGACCCCAGCCCTGGGGCCCCGACGGCATCCCGTCCATCGTCGCCCAGCGCGACCCCTCGGAGGTCACCGCCCGTGCCTGACGTCACCGTCTTCCGCGATGTCCTGCGCAACGGCTTCGAGCAGACCGACCTGCCGTGGGTGCCGTGGACCGAACCCGGCCGCGAAGGCGTCGAGTTCGTCGTCCTGTGGGGCCCCGGGCACGCCGGCGAGGAGGACACAGCGTCCTCAGCGTCTCTCCTGCTCCGCTTCCCGCCCGGCGCGCACGGCGACTTCCACGAGCACCTGGGCCATGAACTGATGCTGGTCCTCGACGGCACCCTCGACCACAGCGACGGACGCCGCTTCCACCGCGGCGACCTGGTGATCGAGGAGCCGGGCACCCGCCACCAGATGTCCAGCGAGACCGGCTGCACCGTCCTCGCGGTCCGCGCCCGCCCGGCGTCCGCCCGGACGCCGCTGCCCGGCGAGATCACCACCGGCGTGGGCGCGGGCGCCTCCGCCGACGCGGCCTGACCGCAGGGCCCGGCGGCCCCGCCGCCCCTCGTGGCGGCCCGACGCCGGGCCGCCCGTCGCGCGGCCCGGCCGGGGCCCGCCGGGTCCCGCGGGTCCCGGCGGGCTCTCCCGCCGCGCCCCCGCACCCGCCGAACGCGCCGTGCGAGCCGTGCACCTCGCGCGAGAGGCACGCCTCGCACGAGCCGCACGAGCCGCACGCGCTGTGCGGTCCCGCACGCCCCATGCGCCCCGCACGCCCGGCGCACGAGCCCTGCACCGCGCACCAGCCGCAGACCGCGCACGAGCCGTGCGGGCCCCGCACGCCCGCACGCCCGCACGCCTCGCACCCGCCGCACGGCCCCGTGCGCCCCGCACGACCCGCACCACTCCGCATCCGTACCGGCATTGGAGCCACCATGCACCCCTCGTACAGTCCGGACAGCGACAGTCCGCGCCGGGTCCTGCTCACCACCGGATCGTCCGACGCGCACACCTGGAACCTGGTCCACCTCCAGCTGTTCCTGGAGGAGCACGGGCACTCCGTGCTCAACCTCGGACCGTGCGTGCCCGAGCGGCTGCTCGTCGACACCGCCCGGATGACCCACCCCGACCTCGTCGTCCTGTCCTCCGTCAACGGACACGGCCACCAGGACGGTCTGCGCGCCGCGCGGGCCTTGCGCGCGGACCGGCGCACCCAGGACATCCCCATGGTCATCGGCGGCCTCCTCGGCATCTCGCCCGAGGGCGCCGAACAGCGCACCGCCGAACTGCTCGACGCCGGATACGACGAGGTGTACGCCGACGGCACCGCCCCCACCGCCCTGCTGCGGCGGCTCGGCGAGTCCGGCAGGACGGCCGCGGCGCCGGCCGCCCGGCCGAGAGGCGCGTGTACCGGGCGGGCCGCGGCGTGACCCTTGCCGCGCAGCCCGATCTCGGCGCGTTCGTCCAAGAGGCCGCCCAGGCCGGAGAGCTCGTCGTCCAGCCCCGTATGGGCATGGTCTCCCCCGAGGACATGGCCGCCGGCGTCACCGCCGTCGCCGACCTCCCCGAGCGGACCGTGGCCACCCTGACCATCGACAGCTACACCCGCGTCGGCGACCACGCCGCCGCCACCGAGGCCCTGCGCACCGGCCGGCCCCTCAACGGGTTCCCGCTGGTCAGCCACGGGCCCAGAACCACCGCCCGGGTCGCCTCCGCCGCCGGCCGCCGCACCCCGGTCCAGGTCCGGCACGGCTCCGCCGACCCGATGGCCATCTTCCGCACCATGACCGCCGCCGGACTCGCCGCGAGCGAAGGCGGCCCCGTCTCGTACTGCCTGCCCTACGGGCGCACCCCGCTCGCCGAGTCCGTCGCCGCCTGGCGCGACTCCGTGCAGTTCCTCACCGAGGAGAGCCGGAACCAGGGCCGCCGCGCCCACCTGGAGTCCTTCGGCGGCTGCCTCCTCGGCCAGCTCTGCCCGCCGTCCCTGCTCGTCGCCGTCTCCGTCCTGGAGTGCCTGTTCTTCGCGGCGAACGGCGCCACCAGCGTCTCCCTCTCGTACGCCCAGCAGACCCACGCCGCCCAGGACGCGGGCGCGCTCGCCGCGCTGCGGCGGCTCGCCGACGAACTGCTGCCGCCCACCGTGGACCGGCACGTCGTGCTCTACACGTACATGGGCGTCTACCCGCGGACCGTGCCCGGCGCCCGGCTGCTGCTGCGCCGCAGCGCCGAACTCGCCGTACGCGGCGGGGCGCAGCGGCTCATCGTGAAGACCGAGACCGAGGCGCACCGCATCCCCACCGTCGAGGAGAACCTGACCGCGCTCAGGGTCGCCGCCGACGCGGCCCGCGCCGCCCGCGCCCGGCCGCACGCCGCCGGTCCGGCGGGCGCAGGCGGCGCGGACGCGGAGGAGATCCTGGCCGAGGCCCGCGCCCTGGTCGGCGCGGTCCTCGCGCTCTCCGACGACCTCGGCGTCGCGCTCCTGAAGGCCTTCGACCGGGGCCTGCTCGACGTCCCGTTCTGTCTGCACCCGGACAACCGTGGCGAGGCCCGCTCGGCCGTCGCCGCGGACGGCCGGCTCCAGTGGACCGACCTGGGCGCCCTGCCGCTGCTCACCACCAGCCGGAGGACCACCCCGATGACCTCGCGTCAGCTCTCCGGGATGCTCGGCCGGGTCGCCCGCGAGCACGACCTGGCGGCCGAGACCGACCCGCCGCCCGAGCCCGCCCCGCCGCCCGTGCAGCGCTGCCTCGCGGACCCCGTCCGCCCGCCGCTGCGGGTGGCGTTCGCGGGCATGGGACCGCGCGGCCTGTCCGTACTGGAACGGCTCGCCGCCCACTGCGCCGAGCACCCGCCGGGGCGCCGGATCGAGGTGCACGCGATCGACCCGTACGAGACGGGCGCCGGCCGGATCTGGCGCACGGACCAGTCGCCGTGGTTCCTGATGAACACCCCGGCGCAGGAGGTCACCATGTTCTCCGGCCCGACCGACGCCGGCCCGCACCGGCCCGGCGCGGGCCCCAGCCTCGCCGAGTGGTGGGCGGAGGACGACCCGGAGCACGCGGAACCGGAGGGCTACGCGCCGCGCCGGGTCTACGGGCGCTACCTCGCGTACGTGATGGAGCGCGTCGAGGCGACCCTGCCGCCGTGCCTGACCGTGCACCGCGTCCCGGCCCGGGTGATCTGCGCGGACCGCGTGGAGCCGCCCGGGCCCACCGCCGCCGGCCCGTTCGGCGCCGTCGGTGAGGGGACGCACCGGCTGCGGCTCGACCGGGGCGACGTCCTCACCGTCGACCGGCTGGTCCTCACCACCGGCCACCCCGCCAACGAACCCGACGCGCAGCAGCGCGAGTGGACGCGGTTCGCCCGCACCCACTCGACGCCCGCCCGCCCCGTCCGGTACGTGCCCGGCGGCTGCGCCGACGAGAGCGAGCTGGCCGACATCCCGGCGGGCGCCCGGGTCGGCGTCATCGGGATGGGGCTCACCTTCTACGACGTGCTGGCCGAACTCACCCTGGGGCGCGGCGGCACGTTCACGGAGGGCGGCGACGGGCTGCGCTACCTGCCGAGCGGCAAGGAGCCCCGGATCCACGCCGGTTCGCGCGGCGGGGTGCCGGTGCTGACCCGGGGCCTCAACCAGAAGGAGCCCGGCCACCGTTACCGCCCGGTGCTCTTCACCCCCGAGCGGATGACGCGGTTGCGCGCCGAGCACGCGCCGCTCGACTTCGAACGGTCCGTGCTGCCGTGGCTGCTGGCCGAGGTGAACACGGTGCTGCTCGCCACCCGCATCCGGCAGGTCCACGGGCCCGACGCGGCCCGCGAGTTCACCGAGCGGGCGGAGGAGGCGCTGGCCCTGACGCCGGAGCTCCCGGTGCTCCAGCGGCTCGCCGCCGGCTACCGGGTCGACCCGCTGCCGCTCACCGGACTCGACGCCCTAGCCCGCCCGTTCGGCGACCGCCGCTTCGGTTCGCCGTCCGAGTACCACAAGGTGCTCACCGAGTGGCTGCGCGCCGATCTCGGCGACGCCCGGCTCGGCAACGCGGACGGCCCGATGAAGGCGGCGGCGGACGTCCTGCGGGACGTGCGGCAGACCATCCGCGGGGTCGTCGACTTCGGCGGTCTCACCCCGGACTCGCACCGCTGGTTCCTCGCCACGTTCGGGCCGGTCGCCTCGCTGGTGTCGACGGGTCCGCCGCAGCTGCGGTCCGAACAGTTCCTCGCGCTCCTCGCGGCCGGCGTGCTCGAACCGGTCGGTCCGGGCGCCCGGTTCGGCACCGACCCCGTCGAGGGCCGCTTCACGGTCGAGTCGGCGCGGGTGGAGAACTCGTGGACACCGCTCGACGTCCTCATCGACGCACGGGTCCCCGCCACCGACGTCACCGCGGACCGCGACCCGCTGATCCGCGGCCTGCTGGCCGACGGGCGGATCCGGCCCTTCGTCAACGCGGCCGAGCGGCCCGAGGGCGGCACGTCGGAGTTCGCCACGGGCGGCATGGACTGCACCGACGCGCCGTTCCACCCGATCGGCGCGGACGGGGAGCCGGACCGGGCCACCCATGTGCTCGGCATCCCGAGCGAGCACACCCGCTGGTTCACCCAGGTGGGCAGCGGACGCCCCGGCCCGTGGGGCTCCTTCACCAAGGACGCCGACGCGATCGCGGCGGCGCTGATGGGAGCGGCGGAATGAGCGTCACGACAGGGCACGGCGCCGCGTACGCCGCGCACCGCGCCACGGCGGCCCACGAGGAGTACCGAACCGCCCGGGACCTGCTGCTGCGGCTGCGCGGCGACCGCGAGGCGGCCTCGGCCGCCTTCCGGTGGCCGCGCGCCCCGCACTTCAACTGGGCCCTGGAGTGGTTCGACGTCGTCGCCGAGGGCAACGAGCGGACCGCCCTGGAGATCCTCGGCCGCCCGGCCCCGGACGGCACGGTCCCCGTGGCCGAACGCGTCACCTTCGCCGAACTTGCTGCCCGCTCCGACGAGTTGGCCGTGTCCCTGGCGGAGGCGGGGGTGGCGCGCGGCGACCGGGTGCTGATCCTGCTCGGCACCCGTACGGAACTGTGGGAGACGCTCCTCGGCTGCATCAAACTGGGCGCGGTCGTCGTCCCCGGCTACCAGGACCTCACCCGCGACGAGGCCGCCGACCGGATCGCGCGCGGCGGCATCCGACATGTCGTCTGCGCACCCGAACTCGTCTACATGATGGGCGAGTTGCCCGTCGCGGGTCTGCGGATGGCGCCGGGCGCGGCGGCACTGCCCGGCTGGACCGCGTACCCCGACACCCGCGACCCCGACCGCCGCCGCCCCTTCTTCCCGGCCGGCCCGACCCTCTCGGCCGACCCGTCCTTCTGCTACTTCACCTCCGGCACCACCTCGCTGCCCAAGCTGGTCGAGCACTCCCACGCCGGGTACGGCGTCGGCCACCTCTCCAGCCTGTACTGGAGCGGCCTGCGCCCCGGCGACCGGCACCTCAACCTGTCCGCGCCCGGCTGGGCCAAGCACTCCTGGTCCAGCTTCTTCGTCCCCTGGACGGCCGGCGCCACCGTCGTCGCGCCCCCGGACGGCGGCCTCCCGCCGTCCGTGCTGCCCGGCGTCCTCACCACCCAGCGGATCAGCAGCCTCTGCGCCCCGCCGAGCGCCTGGCGGGCGATGCTCCCGTACGTGACGGACGGCCGGGGCGCGCCCCGGCTGCGGGAGGCCACGGCGGCGGGGGAGCCCCTGACGGCCGAGGTGACCGACCGCATCGAGTCGGCCTGGGGGGTACGGGTCAGGGACGGTTACGGCCAGACGGAGGCCACCGCCCTCATCGGCCGCGCCCCCGACACCCCGCCCCCGCTCTCCCCCCTGGGCCACCCGCTGCCGGGCTACCGCATCGTGCTGCGCGACCCGGAGACCGGCCTGGTGGGCGAGGCGGGCGAGGTGTGCGTCGACCTGACGGAGCGCCCGCCGGGCCTGATGCGGGGGTACGTGGACACCAGGGAGGGGACGGACCAGGCGGCCGGCCCGGACCGCGCCCCCGCCGCGGACGCCCGGACCGCGGCCGTCTTCGCGGACGGCTTCTACCGCACGGGCGACCGGGGCGAGCGCTGCGCCGACGGGTCGATCCGGCTGCTCGGGCGGCTGGACGAGGTGTTCAAGTCGTACGGGCACCGCGTCTCCCCGATGGAGATCGAGGCGGTCCTGCGCACGCACCCGGCGGTCGCCGACGCGGCCGTGATCCCCTGCCGCGACGAGTCCGGCGGCCTCGCCCCGTACGCGGTGGTCGAAGCCCGCAACGCCTACCCGCCCGAACTCCTGGAGCGGGAACTGATCGCCCTCGCGGCGAAGCGCCTGGCCCCGGTGTTCGTGCCCCACGGCGTGGACCTGGTGCCACGACTGCCCCGCACCCGCTCGGGCAAGGTCCGGCGGGGCGCGCTGCGGCCGGGGGGCGGGGTGGTCGCGTAGGGGCGGCGGCCTCGGGGTGGTCGCGTAGGGCGGTCGCTCAGGGGCGGTCCGGGGGCGGCACACCGGGGGGTGTGCCGCCCCCGGGTGTGCCGCCGACCGGACATGACGCCGACCGGACATGACGCTGACCGGACATGACGCCGACCGGACATGACGCCGACCGGCGTCTACCGCGCGTCCGCTGCCGGTTCGCGGTCGGCGGTGCGCAGCAGGACCGTGGCGACCGCGCGGGCGCGGACCGCGGCCTCGGTGGTGCCTTCGCGCAGGGCGGTGACGATGGCGCCGTCGCCGAGGAGGGCGAGCTGGCGGGCGAGGGTTTCGTGGTCGCGGTAGCCGCCCTCGGCGAGCAGGCCGTCGAGGCGGGCGATGACCTTCTCCTTGTGCTCGGCGGCCACGTGGTGGGCCGGGCTCTCGGGGTCGGCCGTCTCGACCATCGTGTTGATGAAGGCGCAGCCGCGGAAGTCGGCGGAGGCGAAGCGCTCGGCGAGTCCGTCGAAGAGGGCGAGCGCCAGTTCCTCCGGGTCGCGCCCGGAGGCGTCGATCCGGCTGTCGAGCCAGGCCCGCCACATGCTGTCGCGCCGCCGCAGCACCTCGACGACGACGTCGTCCTTGCTGGGGAAGTGGCGGTAGAAGGAGGCGCGTCCCACCCCGGACTCGGAGAGGATCCGCTCGATGCCGACGGCCCGGATGCCCTCCTCGTAGAAGAGCCGCTCCGCCGCGCTGAGGAGCCGTTCTTTAGCGTTCGTGGCCATACCAGACGGTACCACTCGGTTCCGTCACGGCGGGATCCCCGAACCGGATCGACCGCCTCCCGTTGCGTCAGACGGAACCGATCGGTACCGTCGGGATGGTACCGATCAGTGCCATCTTGGTCCGGCTCAAGGAGAGCTCCATGCCCCGCCTGCCCCAACTGACCGTCGACACCGCCAACGAGGAGCAGCGCGAGCTGCTCGAAGGCACCCTGAAGCAGCTCGGCAAGCTGCCCAACCTCTACGCCGCCCTCGCCAACGGCCCGGCCGCGCTGCGCGGTTACCTCGCCCTGCGCGAGTCCCTGGTCGGCGGCAGCTTCAGCGCCCGGCAGCGCGAGCAGCTGGCGCTCTACATCGCCCAGCGCAACGACTGCACCTACTGCGTCTCCGCGCACACCCTGCGCGGCGGCAAGGTCGGCCTGAGCGAGCAGGACCTGCTCGCCACCCGCCGTGGCGCCGACGCCGGCGACCCGCACATGGACCAGGTGCTCCGGATCACCGGCGCGATCATGGAGACCGGCGGCCGGGTGAGCGACTCCGCCCTCGCCGAGGCCCGCGCCGCCGGCGTCTCCGACGCCGAACTGGCCGAAATCGTCGGACATGTGGCGCTCAACGTGCTGTCCAACTTCTTCAATCACGTTGCGCAACCGGAGTTGGACTTTCCGTTGGTCCCGGCCCAGCTGGCCGAGTAGAGTCCTTGCGGCCGACCAGGGGTGCCGGCGCGCGACCGAGCGTGCCGGCACCCCTGTGGTGTGACAGACCGACTGGGGCGATCGAACGGGTGGCGTGACCGGCCATCCGAGTCCAGCTGCCGCCGGGGTGCGGCAAGGGGGTTATTCACGTGGACATCGACGCAAGAACCCTGAGAACGTTTCGCGAGGTGACCCTGACCGGGTCCTTCACCCAGGCGGCCCGCCGCCTCGGGTACTCGCAGTCCAGCGTCACGGCGCAGATGCGTGCGCTGGAACGGCAGGTGGGGGAGCCTGTCTTCGAAAGGCTGCCCAGCGGCGTGCGCCTCACCCGCGCAGGCACCGTCCTGACGGAGTACGCGCGTCAGATCCTCACCCTCGTCGGCGAGATGGAGACCGCCCTGCGCCGCCCCGCGGCCAACCCGCCGCGGATGACCGTCGGCATCGTCCCCGCCCTCGCGTACGGACAGCAGCTCGCCCGGGTGACCCACATCGGCCGACGCCTGCTCTCCGGCGTCCAGCTGGCCCTGCGCGTCATGGGCACCGCCGAGATCCACGACGCCTTCCGCGCCGGCTCGATCGACGGAGCCCTCGTCCTCACCGTCGTCGAGGCGGAGGACCCCACCGCGCTGTCCGCCGGGCTGCCCGACCAGCCGCGCGTCGAACGTCCCGACGACCTCACCGAAGTACGCGTCCAGGAGGTCGAGTTCGTCCCCGTCACCGGCGTCTCCCGGGCCCGGGGCCGCGCCTCGGCCGGCCGCCAGGTGGTCATCGCGGACCCCGACTGTCCCTCGCAGCGCTGGCTGCCCGAATTCCTCCGGCTCCGCTCCGACGGGCCGCCCGAGATCCACGAACTCGGCTCCATGGCCGGAGTCCGCGCCGCCGCCCAGTCCGGGCTCGGCTGCGCGATGCTCCCCATGGCGCTCGCCGCCTCCCCGCGCGAGTCCACCGGACTGCGCCCGCTGCCCGGCGTCCCCCGGATGCGCTGGAACGCCTCGCTGGTCTCCGCCCGTGTCGACGACCGTCCCGCGATCGACTGGGAGAACCTCACCGAGACGCTCCGTCAGGCCACCGCGCTCGCCTGCGCGGTCGACCTCGGCCGCGGCGAGGACCCGGCCGTGCTCCCCGCCCTCGACCCGGGCGTCGCGGGCCGGCCCACCCCCTGAAACGGGTGCCACGGCACACCGCCCCCTCCCCGGACCCACACCCCCGACCGGGCCCCGAGGGCGGCGGTGCGCCGTGGCACCTCTCCGCTCGCGCGCCTTCTACAGGTCGAACTCGTGCGGCGGCAGGTCGAGCGCGAAGCAGGCCTCGCGGACCACGGCCTGCTCGGTCTTGTCGAAGTCGCCGTCGGCGCCGCCGATGACGATGCCGATCTGCACGACCGCGCGGGCCTCGGCCGGCTTCTTCTTCGCCTTGGCGATCTCCTGGAGCACGCTGACCTTGCCGAAGTCGAAGTCGGCGGCCAGCTTGTCGAGGTTGGCGTCGAAGCGGCGCTGCAGATCGGTCGCGTCGAAGTTCTGCAGCACCTCGTTGGAGGTGATCAGCTGGGCGACACGGCGCCGCTCGGCCGGGTCGATCGAACCGTCCGCGGCGGCGACCAGCGCGCACATCGCCATGCTCGCGTCGCGGAACGCGCCGCTCTTCAGGTCGTTCTTCTTCGCCACCAGCTGGGTCTGCATCGTCGATGCGGACTCCTTGATGCGGTCCCACAGGGCCATGTCCACGCACTCCAGACGTCGGTTACTTCTACTGGCCTGTAGAACGTACCAGTGGGGCCGGTGGTTCCCGACCTGCCTACGATGAGGACATGCCGGAACGTCAAACCCACGAGCGGAACCCGGGCCCGCCCGAACTCGCCGCCGCGGCGGCGGTCTTCGCCCTCCTCGCCGACCCCACCCGCCTCCAGCTCGTCTGGCTGCTCACCAAGGGCGAGGCCGACGTGAGCGCCCTGACCGAGGCGTGCGGCGCCTCCCGGCCCGCGGTCAGCCAGCACCTGGCCAAGCTGCGGCTCGGCGGCCTCGTCCAGTCCCGCAGGGACGGGCGGCGGGTCGTGTACGCGATGCCGGACGGACACCTCAAGCGGCTGGTGGTCGAGGCGGTCAGCCGCGCCGACCACGAGGTGAGCGGAGAGCCCTGGCACGACTGATCCGGAAGCCGCCGCGCGTCGCCGTCGCCCGGCGGCGCTTACCCGTCGCCCGGCTCGCGTCCCACCCCTTGACGTCAACATGTGCGCAATCACGCACGCGTCGGTTACGGTGGAAACGTGCCGCCCGTGCCCTCCGCAGCGTCCGTGCTCCCGGTGGTCTCCGTACTGCGCCACCGCACCTACCGGCGTCTCTTCGTCGCCCAGGTCGTCGCCCTCCTGGGCACCGGCCTCGCCACCGTGGCCCTCGGCCTGCTCGCCTACGACCTCGCCGGTGCCGACGCCGCCGCCGTCCTCGGCACCGCCCTCGCCCTCAAGATGTGCGCCTACGTCGTCGTCGCCCCGCTCGCCGCCGCGCTCGCGGCCCGCGTCCCCCGGCGGGCCCTGCTCGTCTCCGCCGACCTCGTCCGGGCCTGCGCCGCGCTCAGCCTGCCCTTCGTCGACCAGGTCTGGCAGATCTACGGCCTGATCCTGCTGCTCCAGGCCGCCTCCGCCACCTTCACCCCGGTCTTCCAGGCGACCGTCCCCGACGTCCTGCCCGAGGAACGCGCCTACACCGAGGCCCTGTCGCTCTCCCGGCTCGCCTACGACCTGGAGAGCCTCGTCTCACCGGTCCTCGCCGCCGCGCTCCTCGCCATCGTCCCGTACCCCTGGCTCTTCACCGGCACCGCCGCGGGCTTCCTCGCCTCCGGGCTGCTCGTGCTCTCCGTCGCCCTGCCGCGCCCGCCCGCGCCCGGCCCGGACCGGAACGGGCGGCGCCCGAGGGCCGGCTCCGGCGCGCGGCTCTTCCTCGCCACCCCGCGGCTGCGCGCCCTGCTCGCCCTCGACCTGGCCGTGGCCGCGGCGGGCGCCCTGGTCCTGGTCGACACCGTCGTCCTCGTCCGCGACACCCTCGGCCGCACCGCCGCCGACGTGCCGCTCGCGCTCGGCGCGTACGGAGCGGGCTCCATGGGCGTCGCGCTGCTGCTGCCCCGCCTCCTCGACCGGCTCGACGACCGCCGGCTCATGCTCACCGGCGCCTTCGCCCTGCCCGGTGTCCTCGGCCCGCTCGCGCTCGTCCTCGCCGCCCCGCCCGGCGCCTGGTCCTGGCCCGGGCTGCTCGCCGCCTACCTGCTCGTCGGCGCGGCCACCTCCGCCGTCCTCACCCCCAGCGGGCGGCTGCTGCGCCGCTCGGCCGCCGCCGGTGACCTGCCCGCCGCGTTCGCCGCGCAGTTCTCGCTCTCGCACGCGTGCTGGCTGCTCGCCTACCCGCTGGCCGGACTCCTCGCCACCCGCGCGGGACCCGCGCCCACGGCGGCGGTCCTGGCGGGGCTCGCCCTGGCCGCCGCGCTGGCCGCGGCCCGCCTGTGGCCGCGTACGGACCCGGTCGCCCTGGCGCACGTCCACCCCGAGCTGCCGGCCGACCACCCGCACCTGGCGGGAGCGGCGGGCCCGCACACCCACGCCTTCCACATCGACGCCCTGCACCGGCGCTGGCCGGCGCCCGCCCCGTGACGCGGAACGGCGGTGGGGCTTTCGCCCCACCGCCGTTCACGCGACGCAGTGCCTCACGACCCGCCGGATCAGACCGCCGGAGCCGGGAAGGTCGGGTACTCGACGCCCGAGACGTGCTGGACGACCCGGATGACCTGGCAGGAGTAGCCGAACTCGTTGTCGTACCACAGGTACAGGATCGCGTTGTCGCCGTCGACCTTGGTCGCGCCGGCGTCCACGATCGACGAGTGGCGCGAGCCCACGAAGTCCATCGAGACCGCGTCGGGCGCCGTGGTGAAGTCGATCTGGCGCTTCAGCGGCGAGTGCAGCGAGACGTCGCGGAGGTACTCCAGGACCTCCTCGCGGGTGGTCTCGCGGCCCAGGCGCAGGCTGAGGATGGCGATCGAGACGTCCGGGACGGGGACGCGGATCGAGCTGCCGGTGATCGGGGCCTTCAGGTCCGGCAGCGCCTTGGCGACGGCCGAGGCGGCACCGGTCTCGGTGATCACCATGTTGAGCGGCGCGGACCGGCCACGACGGTCGGCCTTGTGGTAGTTGTCCAGCAGGTTCTGGTCGTTCGTGAACGAGTGGACGGTCTCCACGTGACCGCGCAGCACGCCGTACTCGTCGTCCATGGCCTTCAGCGGCGGGACGATGGCGTTGGTGGTGCAGGACGCGCAGGAGATGACCTGCTCGTCCGGCTTGATCGTGTCGTGGTTGACACCGTGCACGATGTTCGGGACGTCGCCCTTACCCGGAGCCGTCAGCACGACCTTGTCGATGCCGGGGCGCAGGTGCTTGGACAGGCCCTCGCGGTCGCGCCACTTGCCGGTGTTGTCGATGAGGATGGCGTTCTCGATGCCGTACGCCGTGTAGTCGACCTCGGAGGGGTCGTTGGCGTAGATGACGCGGATCGTGTTGCCGTTGGCGACGATCGTGCTGTTCGCCTCGTCGACGGTGATGGTGCCCTGGAACTGGCCGTGGATCGAGTCCCGGCGCAGCAGCGAGGCGCGCTTCACGAGGTCCTGGTCGCCGCCGCCGCGGACGACGATGGCCCGCAGGCGCAGACCGTTGCCGGAGCCGGCCTTCTCGATGAGCAGGCGGGCGACCAGGCGGCCGATGCGGCCGAAGCCGTACAGGACGACGTCACGGCCGTCACCGCGCGCGATCTTGTTGGCGCCGATGGCACCGGCGACGGCGTCGGCGGTGAACTCCGCCACCGAGAGACCGCGGTCGTCGGCCTTGTACTCCGCGGCCAGCATGCCGATGTCGATCTGGGACGGACCCAGGTCAAGCGTGGTGAGCGCCTCCAGGAACGGCATCGTCTCGGTGACCGAGAGCTCCTCGCCGTCGATCTGGCGGGCGAATCGGTGGGTCTTGAGAATGCTCACCACCGACTTGTTCACCAGGGAGCGGCTGTGCAGGAGGACGGTGACGTCCTGCTCCCGGTGCAGCCTCCCGATGATCGGAATCATGGACTCCGCGATCTCCTCGCGGTTCTTCCAGTTTGTGAACGAGTCCTCGTTGACAGTCACAGAAAGCATCTCTCGATCGAGCTAGGCAGTGCTCATATGCTAACCCGACCGTCATCCCGTCCTTCAAGGGGTCCCCGGCGAGGCGGTCGTCACGTCACCGAGAACCGGCCATTCCGGTCATGAGCGGAGAGTGACCGCGCCGCCGGGCCGGCGGCACCCCCCTCGGGGGCGAACCGGCCGCAACACGCAACCCGTGCACCGCCGTTGGGAAACAGAAGGCCGCCCGGACGCCTACCGGACCGCGACCCGGCCCGACACAATCCCCGTATGACGATCACGCCGGTCACCCCGGGCGCACCGCCGAAGCGCCGCACCGCCCTCGACCTCGCCCGCGGAATCCTCACGGGCGCGGTGATCGGCAGCTCGCTCGCCGCGCTCGTCGTCGGCACCGTCCTCGAACGCGTTCCCCTGGTGGTCGGCGGCCTGGCCGTCCCCGTCGCCTACGGCCTGCTGGTCCTCGCCGCCGGAGCGCCCGGGCGCGCCCGCGAGGCGGCCGTCGTCCCCCGTACCGCGCTCGCGATGATCGAGAGCCTGCGCGCCACCGGCGGGGAGTCCAGCGACGTGCCCGTCCGCTTCGACCTCACCGTCGCCCCGGACGACGGGCCCGCCTACCGCGTCGAGTCCACACAGTTCGTCAACCTCGTCGACCTGCCCGACTACAAACCCCGCGGCATCGTCGTCGTCCAGTACCCGCCGCACCGGCCGTGGGAGGTGAAGCTCGTGAAGCGGCCGACGCCGGAATGGGAGGACCGCGCGGCCGGGGCCCACATCGACTCGGTGCCCGGCCCCGTCCTGGCCGGCGAGCCGACCCGGGACAGCGGCGTCGGCGGCTACCTCACGCTCCTCGCCCTGCTGCTCGGCGCGGCCGGCGTGGTCTTCCTCTTCCGGGCCGAACTCTTCGGCCCGGACGACACCACCGCGCGGCCCCCCTCGGCCGCCGGGCCCGCCGACTCCGGCACCTCGTCCACCACGATCGTCTCGGCGGAGTCCGGCACGGTCGCCCTCGGCCCCGGCCAGTCGATGTTCGACGAGGGCGCGCTGCGCCGGGCGGTCGACTCGCTCACCAGGGGCGCGAAGAAGCGCCAGGCCCTCACCGTCGTCGTGCAGGACCGCCTCCTCACGGTCGTCTTCACCCCCGCGGGCTCGCATGCCCCCGGCTTCGACGTGGACGCCCTGCCCTACGCGCGCATCCCCGCCCTCGTCCGGGAGGCCAGGACCGCCCTCGGCGTCCGCTCCCCGCGGACCTGGCAGCTCACCGCCGAGAGCCTGACCGGCTCCCTCACCCTCAGGGTCGGCGTGACCGGCGCCGACGGCGCCGCCTCGCTGGAGGCGAACGGAGACGGCGAGGTCGTACGACGCATCCCGGCGCGCTGACGGGACGGGCGGTCCGGACGTGACGGACGGGGCGGGCGGTCCGGACGGGGCGGGCGGAACAGACGGCTTGGAGCAGGAGGAGCACGGATGGGCTGGCACGGATTTCTGCTGTGGTGGTGCGGCGTCTTCGGCGTGGTCGCGCTGGTCGGGTACGGGCGGTCACTGGCCGGGGTGACCCGAGCCCAGCGGGCGGTCCGGGTCATGGGCCGGATCGAGCGGGTCCGGCAGCCGCGGCACGGGAGCTCGGCGAGTGAGGGGATAGCCGTGGTCGTCACCTTCCGCGACCCGTCCACCGGGCAGGAGTTCACCGTCACCAACGACGGCGAGCACGGCGACCGGATCAGCACGGCCTGGACGGGACGCGAGATCGGCATCCACTACCCCCCGGGCAGACCGCACGCCTACCGCTTCACCACCGACCTGGAGGCGGGCCGGCGCGGACTCGGCTGGCCCGGCTTCGCGGTCTTCCTGGTCTACGTCGGTCTTGTCGTCCTCGCCGCGATCGACTGGGAGTGGCCGTGGTCCCTGATCGGCTTCGGAGTGCCCTGGACCCTGCTCGGCGCGACCTACCTGCCCGGGGCCGTACGCGACACGCGCCTGCGCGTCGAGAAGCTGGCCTCCGGCGGCCCGGTCCCCGGCCGCGTCATCGCCGTGCTCAAGGACGTCAGGATCGACGAGGACGGCGACACCCTCACCAGTCACACCCCGGTCGTCGCCTTCACCACCCTCGACGGCACCGCCGTCACCGCGTACCGCCCCGACGGACTGCGCGACCCCGTCCGCTCGCTCGGCCGGGACCTCACCATCCACTACACACCCGACGACCCGGCCGTCTTCACCCCGGACCTCGCGGGCGAACACCGGTCCCGCAGAAGCGAGATCGCGTTCGGCGTCGTGGCCCTCCTCGTGGGCGTGGCGGCGGCCGTGGCGGGAGGGGTCCTGGTCGCGGGGTGACCACGCGCCGCGCCGGCTGCGCGGCCGGTGCACCGAGGGCACCGGCCGCACAGCCGACAGAGCGTCAGGCGGCAGCGAGGACCGGTGAGTTGCCCGCCCCCTCGTCGAGCCTCAGCAGGGCGAGCAGCGCCGCCCGGGCCCGTGCCACCCGCGAGCGCACCGTGCCGACCGGGCAGCCGATGGCCTCGGCGGCCTCCGCGTACGGCAGGCCCAGGAGCTGCGTGAGGACGAAGGCGTCGCGGCGCTCGCCCGGGATGGTGGAGAGCAGCTCGGTGAGCGCGATGCCGTCCTCGAAACCGGGCAGGCCACGGGGCTGCGCGTGCTCGGCGGCGGTCTGCCAGTCGTCACGGTCGGAGAGCCGGGGCCGGGCCGCGGCGTGCCGCAGGCTGTCGACGACCGTGCGCCGCGCTATCGAGAGCAGCCAGGTACGGGCGGACGAACGGCCCTGGAACCGGGGCAGGGCGGCGAGAGCTCTGAGGAACACCTCCTGGGTGAGGTCGTCGGCCGCCTGACGGTCGGCGCTGAGGTAGGCCACGTACCGCCAGACGTCCCGGTGCAGCGCCCGCACGAACTGGTCGGCCTTCGCGGGGTCCCCGTCCCGGGCCGCGAGGGCCAGCAGGGTCGTGGCCGCGTCGGACTCGGCGGAGTGGTGGGTACGGGTGTGAGGCCGGGTGGGGGTGTGGGGCTGGGTGTGGGTGTCGGTGTGGGGCTGGATCTGGGTGTGGTGGGGGTTCTGGTCGTGGGCAGGAGTCATCGCCACAGGTCCTTGGATCCTTGAGGAAGGCGGAGGGTACGGCCTGCCGGAGGGCACGGCCGAGGCCCGAGCGGCGGCCCTCTGCGAGGGCCGGCGGGCTCGGGGAACCAGCTGTCGGATCAGATGACAGCGCCTGCCCGCGGAGGACCACGCGAGACGAGGGAATGGGCGAGATGGAGCCGCCGGGGCGCACGCTCGTCACCCGGGCGTACGGGGCGGAAGCGCGGCCGGTCCACGGGAACGGGCCCGGCGGCCAGCAGCAGCCCGAGCGGCCGGAACAGCCCGGCGGGCAGCGCCCGCAGCAGCCGGAACGCCCCGCGCTCGCCGTACGCGAGCCACAGACCGCTGAGCAGCGCGGCGAGCAGGTGCGCCGCGAGCATGCCGGAGGACGAGGAGAGCGAGAAGCCCGAGAGATCGGCCAGGCGGGCCGGGTCGGTCAGGTCGGTCACGTCGCCGAGCGAGGACGCCATCGACGCCATGTCGTGGGCGTCGTGGGCGTCGTGGGCGTCGTGGGCGCCGATGGCGGCCGGCGGACGCGCCACGGACAGATGCCCCGTGTGCCCGGCCTGACCCATGTCCATGCCCGCGTGCGACGCGGCGCCGCCGCCGGACTGCGCCCAGGAGAACACCGAGTGCAGCACCGACTGCACGGCCACGGCAGCCGTCGTCACCGCACACAGGCCGCGCTCGCGGGCGCCGACGGCCCAGGCCACCGCCGAGGTCGCCGCGAAGGCCGCGCCCAGCACCCCGACGGCGACAGGACGGCCCGACATCAGGATGTGGCCGGTGGCCGCGAGCAGCACGCAGACGGCCGCGAAGAGGGCGGCCCGTACCGCACGCGCTAATCGGCCCGGTGTCATGGCGTGCCCATCCTCGCACCCCTCCCCGGTGGCCTGCCCGCCCCCTCGAACCGTGGCCCCCATGCCTACGCGACATGTGGTCCGTCCCACAAGAGGGCCCGGGAACTCCCCGGCCGCCCCGGCCGACTCCTCCTCCCGGAAACGTCCCGGAGGCACCGGGCGCGGCACGGGGGAGGGGTGGCGGTTGAGTGACGAGCGCCCGGCGCGCGGGCTGACCGCGCTGCTCACGACGGCCATGGCGTTCTCGATGATGCAGCTGTTCCTGCTGGGCGCGCTCGGACCGCGTCTGGTGGAGCGGCTCGGCGTCTCCGAGACCCTGCTCGGTCTGACCACCACCGTCGGGTTCGGCACGGCCGCCGTCCTGTCGCCGCTCGGCGGCCGGATCGTCGACCGGGTCGGCCCCCGGCGCGCGCTCGTCACCCTCCTCGGGCTCTCGGCGCTCGCCCTGGCGCTGATCGGCGCCGCGCCCGGACCGGCGTTCCTGCTGGCGGCGGTCGCGCTGGGCGGCGTACCGCAGGCGCTGGCCAACCCGGCGACCAACAAGGCGATCCTGGCGGCCGTCCCGCCGGCCCGCCGGGGCGCGGTCACCGGGACCAAGCAGTCCGGTGTGCAGGTGGGGGCGTTCGCCGCGGGGCTGCCGCTCGCCTCCGCGGCGGGGGTGCTCGGCTGGCGGGGCACGGTGTGGGCGGCGGCCGCGGTGGCGGCGCTCGCCGCCGTGTGGGCCTGGCACATGGTGCCGCCGCACATGTCTCCCGCACCCGCCACCCCCGGTGCCCCGGTGGCGGGGGACCGGCGCACGGTGGGCTGGCTCGCCGCCTTCTCCGTCTTCCTCGGCGCGGGCATCGCCTCCGTCAACACCTACCTCGCGCTGTACGGCGCCGGACGGCTCGGCATGGGCCCGGCGGTGGCCGGCGCCTTGGTCGCCGTCCTCGGTGTCGCGGGCATCGCGGGCCGCGTCGGCTGGTCCCGCGCCGCCGTACCCGGCCGGGCCCCCTGGCTGCCCGGCGGGCTCGCCGCCGGAGCGGTGGCCGCCGCCGCGCTCCTCGCCCTCGCCGAACACGCCCCGCCGCTGGTGTGGGCGGGGGCGGTCGCCGTGGGCGGGTTCGCCGTCGCCGGCAACGCCGTCTCGATGGTCCTGGTGCTCCAGCGCTCCGCCCCGGGACGCGCCGGACAGGACTCGGCACTGGTCTCGGCGGGCTTCTTCACCGGATTCGCCGTGGGCCCGCCGCTGTTCGGGACACTCGCGGCCAACGGCCGGTACGACCAGGGCTGGACCCTCGTCGCGGCCGAGTTCGCCGCCGCCGGAGCCGTCGCCCTCACCTGGGCGCTGCGGGACCGCCGTACGAAGGAGTGCGTCGCGTGACCGCCCCGGACTGGGCCGAGTCGGCCCTCGCGCTGCTCCTCCACCGGGCGGGCCGCACCGCCCGACAGGTCGGCTCCCGCTTCCCGTTGTACGCGGAACCCGGCGACGGGCGCTGGACGACGACCGGCCGCGGCTCCTGGACCGGCGGCTTCTGGGCCGGGCTGCTGTGGCTGCGCGCCCGGCACCGGGCCGGAATCGCCCCCTCGGACGTCCTCGCCGCCTCCGCGTGCACGGCCCGCCTCGCTCCCTGGGCCACGGCCGACACCGCGACCCGCGGGCTCATCCTCTGGTACGGGACCGCGCTGGCCTTCGACGACAAGGGCGCCGACGCGCTGCGGGCCCGCGCGGCCCGGACGGTCCTGGAGGCGTGGGAGCCCCGGCACGGCCTGGTCCCGTGGGGCACGGCGCTCGGCGGCGAGCGCCTGCGGGCCCGGGCGGACGGCGTGCCCGGCCTCGTACCCCTGCTCGCTTCCGCAGGGCCCGACGGCGAGCGGGCGGCCGACGCGCACCTGCGCCGCCACCTCGACCTGTGCCTGCCCGGCGACGGGCGGCGCCCCCAGCCCTCCTGGCGTTACGACGAGACGTCCGCCACCTGGACCGCGGAACCCGCACCGGCCCCCGGCTGGACCCGAGGCGAGGCCTGGCTCCTCCTCGCGGTGGCCGACGGCCTCCTGGGCGTCGGCGTGAACCGCCCGGTGACCGTCCCCGACCACCGCCCCGGCACCGCGACCCTGGCCGAAGCCGCCGAACAACTCCTCCGCACCGGCGAGTTCCTCACCGGCCCCCTCATCCCGCCCGCCGCCGCCCACCACCGCGACGGCCCCCTCGACACCTCCGCCGCCGCCATCGCCGCGGTAGCCCTCCGCAAACTCGCCCTGGTCCCCGACGCCCCCTGGACCACCGCCTGCACGGCCCGCTCGGACGCGATCCTCCACCGCCTCGTCCACGCCCACCTCACCCCCTCCGACGGCACACGCCCCGGCGGCATGCTCCTGGACGGCTGCTACGACTCGACCGAACACACCGCCGTCTGGCACGAACTCGTCTGGGGAGACTTCTTCCTGGCCCTGGGCCTCGCCGCCCTCCGCGGCGACGTGGACCTGACGCGGGTCTGAGCGGACCCGCATCGGGCCCGGCAGGAAAACCGGTTGGCGGGCGGGTCCCGGAAGATGGCATGCTGGCGTCCGCGGAGGGGTGTAGCTCAGATGGCCAGAGCGCCGGTCTCCAAAACCGGATGCCGCAGGTTCGACTCCTGTCACCCCTGCCACCGACAGCGCCCCCACCCTCCGGGTGGGGGCGCCGCGCGTCTCGTGGACGACGTGGGGTGGACCGTCCCGGCGGGGGTCCACCGCGCGACGGACCCGTCAGCGCCGGGCGGCGCCGGCCCAGGATGGCGCCGGGTCTAACCCAGCCACTCCCGCAGCAGCTCCTCGCGCTCCGCGCGGCGAGGCGTCCCGCCCTCCCACGTACGCCCCCACCGAGCCATCGTCGCCAACGTCGTCTCCAAGGTCGCCTCGCCCTCCGTCAGGCGGGACAGGAGCGTGTGGGAGAGATCGGCCTCGGTCTGCGAGTAACCCCGGGCGGCGGCCACGTACGTCATCAGCTCGTGGACGCCGTCCGCCGTCTCCACACCGACCCTCATCAGCGGCGGGGCCTCACCCGCCAGGCCCGAGCCGCCGGCCATGGCCAGCTCCAGCACCGTGCCGAGCGCCAGGTCCTTGACCGCGCCGACCTGCCGCATCAGCGTCTTCACGGGGACGCCCGACACCGTCAGGTCCCGTACGTCCTCCCACAGATGGAGGCGGGACTGCCCGTCGCCGAGGCCCACCACCGCCTCCGGGCTCAGTCGCACCCCGGGCGCGTGCCCGGACGGCTTCGCGCCCACGTACACATCGCCCTCGGCGATCCAGAACAGGCCCACCATGGCCATGGTTGCGCTCACTCTTCTTTCAGCGATCAGGTCGCCCTCGGGAACGGACGAACACCCTCGGAAGTTCCCTGGTCGCGCAGCACCCTGCGCGCCACCGACGTGATGTGCAGCTCGTCCGGGCCGTCGAGGACGCGGGCCGTGCGGCCGGTGCGCAGCAGGGCGGGGAGCGCGGTGTCCGGGCCGAGGCCCGCCGCGCCGAAGACCTGGACGGCACGGTCCGCCACGTCCTGCAGCGTCCGGGCCGCCGCCGTCTTCGCCAGACCCACCTCCACGTGCGCGTCGCGGCCCTCCGCGACCAGGGCCATAGCCTCGTACACCAGGGGCCGGGTGGAGCGCAGCGCCAGCAGCGCC
The DNA here is from genome assembly GCF_055560575.1 of Streptomyces sp. NPDC023157. Classification (NCBI taxonomy): domain Bacteria; kingdom Bacillati; phylum Actinomycetota; class Actinomycetes; order Kitasatosporales; family Streptomycetaceae; genus Streptomyces; species Streptomyces sp. NPDC023157. Next base: position 1,230,082 of record NZ_JBVHIL010000002.1, on the reverse strand, counting down.
TCGAAGACGTGCCGCTGGACGAGTTGACGGCCCGCCAGCGGGCCCCGGGCGCCCTGCCGGGCGACGGCCCGCCCGCAGAGCAGGTCGAAGGCCCGGCCGGCCTGCCCGAGCCAGCGCAACGCCCGCAACGTGCGCCCCAGTTGCAGTCGCTCACCCGCCACCGCCAGCGCCCCGCCCAACGGGCCCACCAGCTGCTCCTCGTCGACCCGTACCCCGTCCAGGGCGATCTCGTACTGTCCGCTCGCACCGAACACCGGCAGCTCCCGCACGACGCGGAAGCCGGGGGAGGCGGTGGGGACGAGGAGGAGCGAGAGGCCGGACTTGTCGCCTGCCTCGCCGCTCGTCCGGGCCAGCACGGTCACCAGGTCCGCGTCCAGGGCGTTCGACACGAACCACTTGCGCCCGCTCACGCTCCACCCGCCGCCCGACCGCCGCTCGGCGCGCGTCGCGGTCAAGGCCGGCTCGGTACCGGGCGTGTCCGGCTCCGTCATCGCGTAACAGGCGCGAAGCTCCCCCGAGACGAGCGACGGCAGATGGGCGGCCCGCACCTGCGGCGAGCCGTGCCGGGCCAGCATCGTCACGTCCAGGAGCGGGGCCGAACCCAGAGCGGCCGGGCCGTGGTCGCTGGCGCCCTCCGCCTCCGCGATCGCCGCGTACGCGCCCAAGGACAGGCCCCCGCCGCCCAGTTCGACCGGAAGCGGCAACGCCCACAGGCCCGCCGCCCGGGCCTCCTCCCGCAGCCGCGCCCGGATCCGGGCGGCCTCCGGACCGCCCGCGTCCAGCCGCGCCTCGTACGGGAACACCCGCTCCCGTACGAACACGGCGACCCGCTCCCGCAGTCGCTCCCCCTCGGCCGCGGCCGTCGGCTCCGTCACTGCTCGCCCCTCTCACCGGGAACTCGGCAGAACACGCGTCCGACTGTCTGCCCGTGGGAGTGGTCGGGCCCCTCCGCCCACCGGTTCCCGCGGCCCGTCCCCACATTCACCTCCATCACTGTCCCCGCCCCCGAGACGCGCCAGGAGACGAGCGGCATGGCGTCAGCTACGACGAACCCGGGGCCCGTCCGGCCCCTCGACGGGCTCCACTTCGCGTTCGCCGGACCCACGGCGCTCACCTGGGTGGTCGACGACCACCTGCGCCGGCTGGGGGCGCGGGACGGGGGCGGGGACGGGTGGTCCGCCGGTGGGTCCCGTGCGGGCGACGCGCGGTTCGTCCTCGGCGGCGGCGGGTTCCCCTCCGTTCGCGCCCGCGCCCGTTGGGGCGCGCCCGGCTCCGGAGTCGAGGACGAGGCCACCGCGCAGGCCGCCACCGGCGTGATGGGCGTGCACGGACGCCGCCACGGCACCCCGCGCGGCCTGGGCGTCGACCTCCTCGCCACCGCCACCGGCGTCCTCACCGTCCAGGGGCTGCTCGCCGCGCTGATCGGCCGGGCCCGCGGCACCGCATCCGTCGACCACGTGGACACGGCCGCCGACCGTACGGGACTCCTCCTCGTCTCGCAGTACCTCGCCGCCGCGGGCGCCGACGAACCCGAGGCCGTCGAACTAGCCCCGGGCGGACCCCCGTTCACCTCCCGCGAAGGGATCGTCTTCGAGCTGGAGACCCTGGACCCGGGCGCCTGGGCCGCGTTCTGGCGGGCCCTCGACGCGCCCGCCGACGCGATACGGGGAGGATGGCGCCCCTTCCAGTTCCGCTACGCCACCGCCTGCGCGCCCCTCCCGCCCGCCCTACATGCCGCCGCCCGCGCCCACGGCATGGAGCGCGTCCGACAGGCCGCCGCCCACTCGGGCGCCGAGGTGTGCCGGCTGCGGACGCTCGCCGAACGCGCCCGGGAGGAGGAGAGTGGCGGGGCCGACCCGTGGGCCTTGCGCCCGCTCGGGCCGGGCGGGCACCGGCGCGGCGCCGTACCGGCATCCGGTGCTGTCGCGGCGCCTGCGGGCCGGCCGCTGGAAGGGCTGACCGTCCTGGAAGCCGGGCGCCGGATCCAGGCGCCCCTCGCCGCCCACCTCCTCGGACTGCTCGGGGCCCGGGTCATCCGGATCGAGCCGCCGGGCGGCGACCCGCTGCGCGGCATGCCGCCCGCCTGCTCCGGCGTCTCCGCCCGCTGGCTCGCCCTCAACCGGGGCAAAGAGGCGGTCGAGCTCGACATCAAGTCCCCGGGCGACCGGGACGCACTGCGCGCGCTCGCCGCCGACGCGGACGTGTTCCTGCACAACTGGGCCCCCGGCAAGGCCGCCGAACTCGGCCTCGAAGCGGCGGACTTGAGCGTCGGCAACCCGGCGCTCGTGTACGCCTACACCGGCGGCTGGGCCGGGCGGCTGCCCGATGCCCCCATGGGCACCGACTTCATGGTGCAGGCCCGCACCGGCGTCGGCGAGGCCGTCCACCCGGAGGGTGAACCGCCCGTACCGTCCCTGATGACCCTGCTCGATCTCCTCGGCGGACTGCACGGCACCGAGGCCGTCCTCGCCGGACTCCTGCTGCGCGAACGGACCGGGCACGGCGTACGGGTGGAGTCCTCGCTGCTCGGGGCGGCCGACACCCTCCTGGCACCCGCCCTGCGCCGAGCCGCCGGGGGCGCCGCCCCGCGCAGACCGGCAGGCTTCCGGGACACCCTGCCGACCGCCGACGGCCGGATCGCCCCCACCGACACCTCCGCCGCCGCGGCCGCCACGTACCCACTCCACACCCTGCCGACCACGGAGGCCCTGACCCTGCTCCGTACCCATGGCCTCACCGCCAGCCGGGTCGTCACCGACCTGGGGGCGTTGCTGGCGGGGGGCGACGCCATGGGTGGCGGAGCCATGTGCGGCGGATCCATGTGCGGCGGATCCATGTCTGCCGACATTTCCCTCACCGGCACCACATGCGCCGCCACCACGTTTCCCGACGCCGTAGGGGCCGACACCGTGTGCGGCGGCACCACCACCGTCCCCACCACCCTCGTGGCCACCCGCGCCTCCACCCTCCACCCGTCCCCGCACGGCCCGATCGGGCGTGACGGGCACGGGGCGCCCACCGTTCCCGACCCCTGGAGCTTCGCGTGACCGTCGTCCTGCACGATCTGCTGCCCGCCCGGCTCCGTCGTTCCTGGGCGGTGGAGGGGCTCTGTCCCGACCTCGACCTGTACAGCCTGTTCCGGGCCCGGCAAGTCGCCGACCCGCACCGGACGGCCGTGATCGACGCCAAAGGGGCGCTCTGTTACACGGCGCTCGACCGGAAGGTCCGATGTCTCGCCGAGGGGCTGAGAGTGCTCGGTGTCGGGCCCGGGGACGTCGTCGGCGTCCAGCTCCCCGACGGGCGTGGCGCGGTCGTCGCCGATCTCGCGCTCGCCGCGCTGGGCGCCGTCACCCTGCCGTTCCCCGTCGGCCGCGTTGCCCCGGAGGCCGAGGGGCTGCTGCGGCGGGCCGAGGCCGTCGCCGTCATCGCCGCCACCGAGCACCGGGGGCGGACCCGCGCGGCCGATCTGCTCGCTCTCGCGCCCACGTTGCCCGCCCTGCGGCACGTGATCTCCGCCGGGCCGGGCGCCGCCCCAGAAGGAACGATTCCGCTGGCCCGGCTGCTGCGGACCGACCCCACCGGTTTCGTCCCCGCCCGCCCCGACCCCGACGGTGCCGCCCGCATCCTGGTCTCCTCCGGCACCGAAGCCGCGCCGAAGATGGTCGCCTACTCGCACAACGCCCTGGCCGGCGGCCGAGGCAACTTCCTCGCCTCCCTCCTGCCCGACGCCACCCCGCCGCGCTGTCTCTTCCTCGTCCCCCTGGCCTCCGCGTTCGGCTCCAGCGGCACCGCCGTCACCCTCGCCCGGCACGGCGGCACCCTCGTCCTGCTCGACCACTTCACGCCCGAGGCGGCCCTCGCGGCCGTCCGCGCGCACGCGCCCACCCACGTCCTCGGCGTCCCCACCATGATCCGGATGATGCTCGAACGCCTGGAGCCGGAGGGGGCAGGCGGAACGCTCCCGGCCCCCACCGCCCTCGTCGTCGGCGGCGCCCCCCTCGACGAGGCCACCGCCACGGCCGCCACCTCGGCCTTCGGCTGCCCCGTCGTCAACCTGTACGGGTCGGCGGACGGCGTCAACTGCCATACGGGGATCACCGGGCGAACCACTCCCACGAGCCCCGATCGCCGCAACGGGGTGGCTGGCGCGCTCATGGTGCCCCGGGTGCCCGAGGTGCCCGAGGTGCCCGAGGTGTCCGGGGCGCTCGTGGTGTCCGGGGTGCCCGAGGTGTCCGAGGCCTCCACGACGCCCGTGGCGCTCGGGTCGAGCACGGCGCTCGGGTCGAGCACGGCGCCCGGGTCGAGCACGGCCCCCGCCCCCTCCAAGGCCTCCGACCCGGCCGTACCCCCCATCGGCATCGTCGTCGGCCGACCCGACCCCCGGGTCGCCGACATCCGCATCGCCGATCCCGACACCCACCAGCCGCTGCCCGGCGGCCGGGTCGGCGAGATCGTCTCGCGGGGGCCGATGACCCCGCTCTGCTACGTCGCCGCCCCCGAACTCGACGCCCGCTACCGCACCCCCGACGGCTGGGTCCGTACCGGCGACCTCGGTTACCTCGACGCCGAAGGACTGCTCCACGTCGTCGGGCGACTCAAGGACGTCGTCATCCGGGGCGGCGCCAACATCAGCCCCGCCGAGGTGGAACGCGAACTCGCCGCCCACCCCGGCATCCGCGACGTGGTGTGCGTCGGGGTTCCCGACGCGCTCATGGGGGAGCGGCTCGCCGCGTGTGTCGTGCCCAGGGGGCCCGGCGCGGTCCCGCCGCTCCCGGAGCTGGGCGCGCACCTGACCGCACGCGGGCTCGACCGCCACAAGCACCCCGAGCTGCTCCTTCTGCTCGACGCGCTCCCGCTCACCGCCGCCGGGAAGCCCGACCGGGGCGAACTGCGCAGGCGGGCCGCGCTCGTGCCCGTACCCGCGGAGGCGTGAGGGAGGGAGCGGAGGGCGGGGCCCCGGTCTCCGCTCCCCGGGGTGGACGTCAGCCGTCCACCCCGCCCATCCCCTTCCTCAGCTCCCTCGCCGCTCCCCGGTACACCGCCAGCAGGTCCAGGTCCTCGCCGGGGTAGTTGGCGATCTCCACCTGCCGGGCGCCCGAGTCGGGCAGGACCGTGCCCGTCGACATGTGGGCGTTGTCGAGGACGAGCGCGGGCTTCTTCGCGGACAGGGCCGCGAGCTGGGCCGGGGTGACGGGATCGGGGCCGTACGTGCCGACCGTCGTGGCGCCCGCGAGGCCGGCCGCCCAGCCGGTGAAGACCTGCGTGACGACCGTCGGGCTGTGCCCGCCCGGCCAGGCCGCGCGCAGTTCGCCGCGCAGCCTCGCCACCTCCGCGTCGAGCCCCGTCTTCCAGTGCGCCGCCGCCTCCTTCGTGCCGAACAGGGCTCCCAGGCGGGCGACTTCGGCGGCGGCCTTGCCGGGCTCGTTGTCGAGGTTCACCTCGACGAGCCGGGCTTTGGACCCGGCCGCCTCCTTGATCTTCGCGGCGTACGGCTCGAAAGGCGCGTACAGCACGAAGTCCGCCCCGGCCACGGCCGCCAGGTCGGAGGGCTTCGGGTCGTAGTCGGGGGCGTGGTGGACCGACCGCGGCACGATGACCGTGACGTCCTCGGCCCCCGCCGCCTTCGCGAAGGCGCCCTCCCAGGTCGTCGTCGCCACGACCACCGGCTTGCCGTTCGCGCCGGGTGCCGCGTGGTCGCCGGCCGTTCCCCGGGCCGGGTCCGGACTCCCGCAGGCCGACGTGAGGAGGAGGGCGGCGCTCAGTGCGAGGACGGGAAGGAGGGGAGTGAGGCGGGGGAGGTGGGTGGTGCGGACGCGGCTGCGCGCCATGGGCGGATTCTCCGTTCGGGGATGAGGTGGACGGCGAGGACGACGAACCCCGCCGTCAGGACGAGGACCGGACCCGGCGGCCAGTCCAGCCACAGGGCCAGCAGGAAGCCCGTCAGGTTGACGCCGACGCCGATGCCGACCGCCCACAGCACGATCGACCGCAGCGAGCGGCCCAGGCGCCGCGCGGCCAGCGCCGGCAGGAGGGTGAGGGCGTCGACGAGCAGGGCGCCGGTGAGCTTGATCGCCCCGGCGACCGCCACCGCGACGAGGACCAGGAGCGCCGTGGTGAGCAGCCGGACCGGCACCCCCGAACACTGGGCGAGCTCCCGGTCGTACAGCAGCAGCGCCACCTCGCGCCGCCGCCACCACAGCAGCGCCGGTACGGTCACGGCGAGTGCGGCCAGGACGACGAGGTCCGCCGTGCCGACCGACAGGATCGACCCCCACAACAGGGCGAACGCCCCAGAGGCGTTGACGCCGGACACGGCGAGGACGAGCAGCGCGCCCGCGATGGCCAGGCTCATCAACAGGCCCATCGCGCCCGAGAGTCCGTCCGGGGTACGGGCCAGCGGGGCCACGCCCGCGCCCGAGAGCGCGCAGGCGACCAGCGCGCACAGCATCGGATCGAGCCCCGTCAGCAGACCGACCGCGATGCCCAGCAGCGCCACGTGCATCATCGCGAACCGCACCGGCATGATGTCGAGCCCGACGATCACCACCCCGACCACCGGCAGCCCCACGGCGGCGAGCAGCAGCGCGAACCCCGCCCGCCGCACGGGGACCAGGTCGAGCAGCGTCCCCAGGTCGGCGGTCGCGAGCGCGCTCACCGCACCTCCCGCAGCCGCCCCGCGGCCATCTCCAGGACCCGGTCGCAGCGCGCGGCGAGGGCCCGGTCGTGGGTCACCACCACGAGCGTCACCGGCAGTGCCGCCAGCACGTCGGCGGCCTCCTCCTGGCCCGCGAAGTCCAGCGCGGCGGTCGGCTCGTCGGCGAGCAGCACCTGCGCGCCGGCCGCCACGCAGCCGAGCGCCCGCGCGAGGTACATGCGCTGCAACTGGCCGCCGGACAAGGTGTGTACGGGCCGGTCCGTGAGTGTGCCGACACCGAGCCGCCCGGCCGCCTCGGCCGCCTCGGCGGGTGCGCCGCCGCTCGCCAGGAGCTCGTCGCCGCGCAGCGGGAAGCGCCCCGCCGCCGGCTTCTGCGGAATCCACGCGCAGGCCCGGCGCCGGGCGCCCCACTCGGCCGTCGAACGGGCCGTGCGGCCGCCGACCTCGATGGTGCCGGTGGTGTGCGGGTGCAGTCCGAGGACCGCGCGCAGCAGCGTCGTCTTCCCGGAACCGTTGGTCCCGGTCAGGGCCACCCGCTCACCCGCCGCGATCACCAGGTCGACGTCGGCGACCGCCTCCGTACGCCCGTGGCGGCAGCCGACCCCGCGCATGCGTATTTCCAGTCCGCCCATGCCCTGCCTCTCAGCCCTGCCCTGCCTCGCGGGCGGGGGAGAAGTCGGCGGGCGCCACCCGGGGGTTCCCGCGGATTCGCCGGAACCCGCGGACGGCACGGACCGACCCCTTCCCAGGAACACACGCGCAACTCTCACCTCACTCACCCCACCCGTCACCGCAGTCCCAGGAGCTTCCGATGAACCGCAGGCAGTTACTCCGCGCCACCACCGCCCTCGGCGCCACGGGCACCCTCGCCGCCACGGCCGCACCGGCGAACGCCGCGCCCGCCCCCGGCTCCACGCCCGCCCCCGCCGCCGACCGGCCGCTCCGCGTGCACATCCCCCTCTTCGACGGCGTCGAGGAACTCGACTTCGCCGCCCCCTACGAGGTCCTCTCCGGCGCGGGCTTCTTCACCACCCGCCCGGTGGAGGTCCGTTACGTCTCCGCCACCGGCGCCCGCTCCGTCACCGCCGCCTACGGAACGGCCGTCCGCGGCATCCGCCCCTGGGCGCCCGAGGAGGCCGACGTCCTCCTCGTCCCCGGCGGGGGGTACGCGCGACGGGACAGCCCGGGCGTCTGGGCCGAGATCGACCGGGGCACCCTGCCCCGGGCCCTGGCGGCCGCCGCCCGCCCGGGCCTCACCGTCGCCGCGCTCTGCACCGGCGTCATGCTCCTGTCGGCGGCCGGCCTGACCCGGGGACGCCCCTGCACCACCCACCACAAGGCCAAGGCCGACCTGGAGGGCCAGGGCGGCCTGGTCAAGAACGCCCGGGTCGTCGACGACGGAGACCTCGTCACCGCCGCCGGCGTCACCTCCGGCCTGGAACTCGCCCTCTGGCTGGTCCACCGCGAGCTCGGCTCCGACGCCGCCACCGATCTGGAGACGATGCTGGAGTACGAGGCCCGCGGCACGGTCTGGACCTCCGCCTAGGGCCGGGAAACGGCGCCTTTCGCCCGCCAAGCCAGGCCAGGCCAAGCCAGGCGGGACCTTCCGGACACGACCCAGGGTCCGGGCGGCCCCGCCGCCCGGGTCCTACAGGCCCACGTCACGGGCCCGCAGGTCCGCCTGGGTCTCGCGGCGCACGAGCAGCCGGCTCGTCCCCGCCGCGACCGCCACCACCGGAGGACGGCCGACCAGGTTGTACGTGGAGGCCATCGACAGGTGGTACGCGCCGGCCGCCGGCACCGCCAGCAGGTCGCCCGGGTGCACGTCCGCCGGCAGCGGGACGTCCTCGGCCAGGACGTCCCCGGCCTCGCAGTGGCGCCCCACGACCGTCGCCCGCCGCGCCTCCGCGTCGGACCGGCGCCCGATCAGCCGGGGCGCGTACCGCACCCCGTACAGCGCCGGGCGCGGGTTGTCGCTCATGCCCCCGTCCACGGCGACGAAGAAGCGCTCGGGCGTCGCCTTGACCGCGAGGACCCGGTAGACCACCACCCCGGCCGGGCCCGTCACCGCCCGCCCCGGTTCGACGATGAGCCGGGGCACGGGCAGCCCGGCGCCCGCGCAGCTCTCGGCCAGTTCGGACCGCACCCTGCGGGCGAGGGCCGTCAGGTCGAGGGCGGGATCGCCGGGCCGGTACGCGATGCCGTGCCCGCCGCCGAGGTCGAGCTCCGACAGCACCACCCCGTGCGCGTCCCGGGTCCGGGCCATCAGCCCCACCAGTCGGCGGACCGCGACGAGATACGGCTTGACGTCGGTGATCTGCGAGCCGAGGTGGCAGTGCAGCCCGGTGAGCCGCAGCCGGGGCTGGCCGAGGACACGGGTGATCGCGTGCTGGGCGTGCCCGTCCCGCAGCGAGAGCCCGAACTTCTGGTCGTCGGAGCCGGTACGGATCTTGGCGTGGCCGCCCGCGCTGATCCCGGGCGTGACCCGCAGCATCACCCGCTGCCGCTCGCCCGGGCCGACGGCGGCCGCGATCCGGGCGATCTCGGCGGGGCTGTCGATGACGATCCGGCCCACGCCGAGCCGCAGCGCGGCCCGCAGGTCCTCCGGGGACTTGGCGTTGCCGTGCAGCAGGATCCGCTCGGGCGGAAAGCCGGTGGTGACGGCGAGTTCGAGCTCCCCGGCGGAACAGACGTCCAGGCCGAGGCCCTCCTCCTCGACCCAGTGGGCCAGGGCGCGGCACAGGAACGCCTTGGCCGCGTAGTGGACGTCCGCCCCGGGGAACGCGTCACGATAGGTGCGGCAGCGCGCGCGGACCTCGGCCTCGTCGAGGACGTAGACGGGGGTGCCGTGGCTCTCGGCGAGCTCGTCCAGCGGCACGCCGCCGACGGACAGGCGTCCGTGGGGCCGCTCTTCGGTGCTGGCGGGCCACACGGACAGGTCGCCCGCGGGGACGGCGACCGGAGGCAGCGGCGTCACGGTCATCTCGGGCCGCCCTTCAGCGCACGGACGCGGTCAGGGGGCGGACGGGGGCCGTGCCGCCCGGGGCGCCCGTGCCGTTGCCCGCGCCCCTCCCCGTACCCGTGCCCGGTGCCGTCAGCGTCGGGTCGACAGTCAGGGCGTCGATGCCCAGCGGCCGTACCAGGGCCCGCAGCGCGGGCTCGGCGAGGGACGTCCACGGCTGGTCGGCGCCGAGGACGGCACGGAGCCGGGCCGGCGTCGTGAACGCCACCGCCGTACGGGCCCCGACGGGGCTGCGGAAGAGGCGGGCGGCGCAGCCGTGGGCGACCGGCCGGACGGGGACGCAGAGCCGTCCGGCCGGCATCCGTTCGGAGGGCTCGGGATCGTCGCCGCACAGCTCACCGCACTGGACGTGGGGCATGGTTCCTCCAGGGAACGGGTGTGCGCCCCGGCGGCGTTCGCGCCGGAGCGGTGAGCCGAAGCTACGCCCGCCCCGGGCGCCCGGGACCTCCCCTGACGTACCCCTGACGCCGGTTTGACGCGAATCGTGCGCCTAAGTGGCGCCGAACCGCCTGCCGGATCGTGCTCCCAGGTGGCGCCGTATCGCCGGCCGGAACGTCCCCGACGCGACGCCGGAACGGCCGGTCCCGAGCCCTCGGGTGACGAGATTGCGCGATCACCTCGATCCGCGCGCGGCGAGCTGGCACGCTTGCCGTCGTGACGTACGTCGTAACCGTGGAAACGTGCATACCCGAGGGTGCTCCCGAGCTGGACGAGCTGCGCAGGATCGGGGCCGGGACGCTGCTGGAGCGGGGGTTCGACTCCGTGGCCGGGGTCGAGGGGCCCGACGGGGTCGAGGTCGGCGTCCTCGACGTCGTCGTCGGGGTCCATCCCGGCGGCGCGGTGCTGAACGTGTTCGTCGAGGCACCCTCCCTGGAGGTCGCGGAGGACGCCGTCGGCTCCGTGACCCAGGAGGTGCTCGACCGGTCCGAGGTGCTGGCCGACTGGGTGGTGGAGAGCAGCGAGGTCAAGCTGCACACCGATCTCGCCCGGGAGAGCCTGGAGGCCGCCGACGGGCCCGACGCCCCGCCCAGCGATCCGCAGGCGCGGCGCGCCCAGCACGCCCTGAAGGCCGACGAGCCCGTGGAACCGGACGAGGAGACGCACGACCCCGAGGCCGAGATCCGGGGCATGGCCGCACGGCTGCGGTCCTTCCCCCCGGCCGCGTTCGGGGTCGTCGACCCCGTGGACGCGTTCGGTGTCGGTCCCGGCGCCGCCGAACTGGCCGCCGGCGCCCTGGTCTACGGCGCCGAAGTGCTCATCGACGAGCTGTTCGACGACGTGCAGGCGCTCGCTGAGGAGGACACGAACGTCGCCGACTGCGAGGGCCATCTCTGGCACCTGGACCAGCTCCCGGTGCGCTACGCCGCCCGCTACGACGAGCTGTTCGCCCGCCGCTTCCTCGTCACCGCCGTCGCCCTCACCACCCGCTTCACCGACGGCGGCTTCGAACGGCTCGGCTGCCTGGCCGAGGAGCTCGTGCTGAAGTTCCTCCTGGAGCAGGCCCACGTCACCCTCGACCTGTACGGCCTCCTGGACGACGAGGTCACCGCGGCCCTGGAGTGCTTCTCCAACGGCGTCTACGAGGACCAGGACTTCGAGTGGCTCTTCGACGACGCGGGCGACACCCCGACCGAGCCGACGGTCCTCGGCTTCGGGACCTGGTTCACCCCCTTCGGCGAGGACCGCTACGTGCACCCGTACGCCGCCGACGAGCTGGTCCAGGAGCCGGAGGACGCGTAGGCAGTAGGCTCCCGGGGGCGGGCCGACCGGGAGAGGTCCCGGACCGCCGCCCGGGAGAAGTCCGCGAGCAAGGAGCAGCAGTGTTCGTCAAGGTGTGCGGGCTCGCCACGACCGCCGACATCGACGTGGCCGCCGGGGCCGGGGCCGAGGCGATCGGACTGGTGATCAGCGGGACCAGCGTCCGCGGCCTCGACTGGGACCGGGCCGTGCGCCTCGCCGCCCACGTGCCCTCGCACGTACGGTCCGTCCTCGTCGTCAACGACACGCCCGCGGGCGACGCCGCCCGCGCGGCGCGCGAACTCGGCGTCGACGCCCTCCAGCTCCACGGCCCCGCCTACGCCCGGGCCGACTTCGACGAGGCGGCCCGCACCTTCCCGCACCTGTGGCGGGCCACCTCCCTGAACGAGAAGCCCGACACCCGGGTCGGCGCCTACGGCGAGGAGGTGCTGCTCCTCGACTCGCCCCGCGCCGGATCCGGTGCCCGCTGGGACCTCTCCCTCCTCGACACCGCCCGCCCCGAGGGCCCGTGGCTGCTCGCCGGCGGCCTCGCCCCCGACAACGTCGCCGAGGCGATCCGGCAGGCCCGGCCCTGGGGCGTCGACGTCTCCAGCGGCGTCGAGTCCGCCCCCGGCGTCAAGGACCACGATTGCGTCCACGCCTTCGTCACGGCCGCGAAGGCCGCCGCGAAGGCCATGCAGGCCCTCTAGAAGGTGTCACGGCCGTCACGGCCGTCCGGGCTGTCGGGGCCGTCCGGGCTGTCGGGGCCGTCGGGGCCGTCGGAGGGTTCGCGGTCCGCCACCCAGCGCCAGAAGTCGACCATCATCCGCTCGTAGCGGATGCCGAACTCCAGCGCCTCGCGCTGGCCGCGGCTGAGGAGTTCACCGACGCTCGTGGCGAGCTCCTCGTACTCCTCCAGGGTCCGGGCGTGCTCCGTGACCTGGACCGGGGCGTGCACCCGGGGGCTCGCGCCGAACCACAGTTTGAGGATGCCGCGTTCCCGCGCCTCGACCGGGACGAACGCCGGGTCGTCGAGCCAGCCGCGCAGCACCCCGGCGCCGTCCTGAGTGAGCCGCATGAGGCGCCGGTTGCGCCCGCCCTCCCGGCGCGTCTCCGACAGCAGGCCCGCCTCCAGGAGCCGGTCGCACTGCGCGTACACCTGCGCGTGCGGCATCGACCAGAACGGCGCCACCGTACGGGCCGCCTCGACCTTCACGTCGTACGGGCTGGCCTCGCCCAGCTTGTCGATGATGCCGAGTACCAGGAACGAGGGCGTGGTCAACCGGACTTCAGACATGCCGCGACCGTACACGCAGCCGACCGCGCGGGACCCGGTCAGCCGGTGGCCGCCGCCAGGTGCCGGCTCCACAGCAACCGCCCGGACACCCCCGTCACCAGCAGCCCGACGACCAGACCCACGAGACTCAGGGCCGGGCCGGATCCCCAGTCGACCGCCGAGGCGTGCACGGCCAGCAGCACCGCCGCCGCGAGCGCCACCAGCGGCACCGACAGCAGCGCGGGCCGGATGCGCGCCAGATCGTCCTCGGCGAGCGAACCCAGCACCCCCACCCCGAGCGCCAGCGCCCACACCCCGAGTCCCTGCGCGTCGGCCCGGCTCACCGCCCAGGGCACCAGGGCGCCCCAGAACGCGGGGGCGACGAGCAGCCCCGTACCGAGACCGAACCAGCCCGCCCCCAGCAACGCCAGCGCGGGCTTCGACCAGCCGGGCAGCGGGGCGGTCCGCGCGACCGGGGCCCGCACCGGCCGGCGCAGCTGCGACACCAGGCACACCACCGCGCCCACCGCGAGCAGGGCGAGCGTCGCGACCCAGCCCAGGCTGAACAGCACGAGGAAGACCGGGCCGCCGGACACCACCCGCAGCGCACCGCCGTTGAGCAGCGACACCGTGAACAGGCCGACGAGCACGACCGCGAGCGGCCAGATCAGGGTCCGCACCTCCTCCCAGCTCCCGGACCGGCCGACGGTGAGCAGCGCCGGTGCCACACCCGCCATCGCCGCCCCGAGGAGCCCGGGGCTCAGGGCCTCGGGCGACTGCCACGGCCCGGCCGCGTGCCCGGTGACGCTCGCGAGGACGAGGAGCGCGCCGACGCCGACGCTGATCAGGGCCACGGCCGTGCTGAGCACGACCACCCCGGGGGCGAGCTCGCGGCCGTCCGTCCTGCCGGAGGTGCTGGTCATGGCTGCTCCAGGGGAGGAGTGGGGGAGTGGGGAGTGGGAGAGGGAGGAGGCGAGGGGTGGCGGTCAGGCCGCCTCCGCCGTCCGTACGGGGTCCGGCGCTGTGCTGTCCTGGGCGTCCGGCCCGCGCCGCAACGCCTCCCGCCCGTACAGCACCCGCAGGCTCAGCACCGTGTTCGCCGCGAAGGCCATGAAGCCGCAGCCGATCCCGGCGCCCGCGACCAGCGCCGTCAGCGGGTCGAGGCCCATCGCGCGCTCGAAGAGCACCGCCGCGCCCGCCGACAGGGCGGGCGCCAGGCACAGGGCCGCCAGCTGGGTGCGCCACTCCTCGCGCGGCCAGTGCGCGCCGCGCCGGCCCGCCCGCAGGGCCCGCACGTGCAGGACGGCCGCGATCACGACGTACGGCACGAGGTAGGCGAGGAGCAGTCGGCGGCCCTCGGCGCCGTGGCCGAGGAAGGCCCGCCCGAGCCAGGCGAGACCGGCCGCGCCCAGCACATGGGCGGCGGCGAGCACCGGCACGGGGCACCAGCTGCCGGTGACGGTGGGCAGCTCCTCGCGCCGGTCCAGGGCGCGGGAGGCGAGCAGCGCGCCGAAGGCCACCAGGGCGCCCAGGTGCATGATCGCGACCCGGTTGACGTCCTGGAGGGAGAGCCCGGGGTAGAGCACGGGCAGCACGCCCCATTCGAGACGCAGCAGCGGGGCGGTCATCAGGTAGGCGTAGCCGAGCAGCATCCACCGCTGGTGCAGTTCGGGGAGGCCGGTGACGGCGGTGAGGACGCCGAAGGTCACGCTGAAGACGGTGCCGACCAGGATCGTGGCGAGCACGATCCAGAACGCGGCGCCGCTGAAGGCCTCGTGGGGCGGGGTGCGGGCGAGGTAGACGGCGGCGCCGGCCATCGAGGCGTGGACGACGACGGCGTACGCGACGCCGGCGGCCCGGTGCGGCCGCATCCGGCGGCGGACCGCCGAGAGCAGCTGGAGCGGGCCGAGCAGCATGAGCAGCCCGCCGAGGACGGAGTGCGCGACCAGCGGGACGAGGCTGCGGGTGTACGGGCCCATCCGGTCGCGGACGGCGTCGGCGACGTACCCGGGCGACACCGACCTGCCGAGCAGCCACTCGCCGAACGCCGGGGCTCCGGGGCTGGCGTACGGCCACAGCTCGGTCATGGCGATCGGTGCGTAGAGGAGGCAGAGGACGGTCACGGCGATCGCGGCGATCCGACCCCGGCGCGGACCTCGACGCGGGGCCCGAGGCCGTTCCTGTCGCGGTTCCCGCTCCGGTCCTCGGCGCCGACCCCCGCGTGTGTCTGTCGCACCGGCCATGGAGGCGCCCCCGTCCCTCGATAGTCCTTTCTGGACTATCGAGGAAGGTAGGGCCAACCACCGCCCCGGTCAATGCCCCGTGCCTACCGCCGGGTTGGAGGTTCCGTACCGGACCCTGGCATGACCGTGCCCCGACGGCGGGGGACGGCGCGTCGGGGCACGGAGCTCGGGGGAGCCGGCAAGGTCTGCCGGGCGGGACCTAGTCGGAGAGGAACAGGCGGCCGTGCCGCTCGTCCCCCCGCTCGCCCGCCGCGCGCAGCCCGGACCACAGCACGGACTGGTTGGCGGTGACGACCGGAACGTCCAGGGCCTTCTCCAGGAGGGGCACCAGCGTCTGGCTGCGGAAGCCGCTGCCGGGCACGAGGACCCCGTCCGCCCGGCCGCCCGTGGCCGCGAAGGCGGCGGTGGTCTGGCGCAGCACCTCGTCGGGGTCGATCGCCCAACGGGCGCCCTCGTCGAAGGCGTTGTACGGCTCGATGTGCGCCCACTCCGGGCCCAGCTCGAAGGGGTGGACGAACACCTCCTCGACGCCGTGCGCCGTCAGGTACGCCTCCGCGGCGCGGTGCGTCGGCGGCGTGAACCACGGCGGCATCACCACCAGCGGGCGCCGCACGCCCACGGCGGCCAGCGCCTCGGTCAGGGCCTGCCCCGAGGTGTAGACCGGCGTGCCGTGGGAGTGCGCGAGGGCGGCCTCGGCGAACTCGGCGTCGAAGCCCTCGCCGCCGAAGAAGCTGGGCGAGCCGAAGCAGAACGCGATCCGGTCGACGCCGAGCCGGCCGAGGAAGTCCAGCGAGCGGACCACGTCGGGCGCGTCGGCGAGCAGCCGCGCCGTGCTGCCGGTGTACTCGGCGTCGTCGAGCCGCGGGCACTCGAAGCGGGCCGTGTGGACACTGGTGCCGTCCGGGGCCGTCCGCCAGATCTCGGTCTCCGGCACGGGGTCGTTGTGGATGACGAGGATGCCCAGGCGGGTCATGCCACCGAGTCCTTTCCGCGCAGGCCCCCGAAGCCCCGCCAGCTCCACAGCGCGCCGACGGCGGCGAGGGCCGCGGCCAGCAGGAAGCCGGGCAGGAAGCGGGAGTCCGCGGGGCCGTCGCCGAGCAGGATGACCAGGACGGCCACGCCGAGCGCCCCGCCCGCGTACTGACTGGTCGTCATGAGGGCGCCCGCGACACCCTGGTTGGCGTCGTCGACGTCGCGCGTGCCGCCGACGAACATCGACGTGTAGATCATGCCGTGGCCCAGGCCCGAGACGATCAGGCCCGGCAGCATGCCGGTCCAGTACGAGGTGGTGTGGACGCCGAGGGCGAGCAGCACCAGACCGGCCGCGCCGACCAGGAAGGCGACCGGGGTGCTGACCCCGACCCCCACCTTCGGGATGATCCGGCCGGCGATCATGTTGCCGAGCGTGATGCAGACGGCCAGCGGCAGGAAGGCGATGCCGGCGGCGAGCGGGGCCATGTCCCGGTTCTCCTGGAGGAACAGCGTCACCATGTAGAACTCGACGCCCGCGACGCTCGCCATGTACAGCGCCGTCGCCCCGCAGCCGACGAGCAGCGTGCGGGTGCCGCGCAGGGACCGCTCGATCAGCGGCACCGAGCTGCTGCGCTCCCGCACCACGAAGACGGCCAGGCCCACCACGGCGGCGCCGAAGGACACCAGCGTCGACGGGGCGCCCCAGCCGTCGCCCGCGGCGAAGGTCAGACCGAACACCGAGGCCAGCACGGTCGCCGTGCACACCACGGCGCTGAGGACGTTCAGCGGCTTCGCCGTGCGCACGTCCGGCTGGGCGAGGAAGCGCGGCGCGGCGAGCACACAGATCAGCGCGAAGGGCAGGTTGACGAAGAAGGTCCACCGCCAGGACACCGTGGTGAGCAGACCGCCCACGACGACCCCGGCGGCCAGCCCGCTGGCACCGACGGTGCCCCACACGGCCATCGCCCGGGTCCGCTCGCGGCCCGCCTCGAAGCTGGTGTTGAGCAGGGCGAGGATCGACGGCTGCAGCGCGGCGGCGGCGATGCCCTGCGCGGCCCGGGCGAGCAGCAGCACGGCCGCGCCGGCCGCGAGGCCGCCGGCGAGCGAGGCCACGCCGAAGAGGGCGAGCGCGCCGATGAACAGGGTGCGCGGGCCGATCCGGTCGGCGATCCGGCCGCCGAGGATCAGGAAGCCGGCGAAGAACACGCTGTAGGCGCTGACGACCCACTGCATGGCGGAGCCGGACAGGTCGAGGTCGGCGCTCATGCTGGGCATGGCGACGAAGATGACGGAGAAGTCCAGCGCGATCAGGAACTGCGCGGCGGAGATGGTCAGCAGGCTGCCCGTGACGCTCCGCTTATGGGTGGAGGTGAGTGTGGCTGTCATGTCCCCTGGTCTCTACGGTTCGCTGGTTCGGGCTTCTAGTGCGGTGCGGGCAGCGGCGCTGCCGTCAGCGTGCCGAGCACGCCGGAGAGGGCGTCGACGGAGCGGACGACGGAGTGCGCCCCCGCGTCTGCCAGAGCCTCCCCGGTGGCGACGCCGTAGGTGACGCCGACCGCGCGCATGCCCGCCGAACGGGCCATCCGCATGTCGTCGACGGCGTCCCCGACGACCACGCACGCCTCCGGGCCGCGGCCGAGCCGGCGGGCGGCCAGCAGCGCCAGGTCCGGGTGCGGCTTGCCGCGCTCGGCCATGCCGTGGCAGACCACCGCGTGGAACAGGTCGTACAGCCCGGCGGGCTTGAGGAGTTCCTCGGCGCTCGGCCTGATCTTGCTGGTCACGATGGCGATCTGGTGGCCCTCCTCGCGCAGCCCTTCGAGGAGGGCGCGGATGCCGGGGAAGACCAGCTCGCGGGCGCGGGGCACGGCCTGCTCGCGGAAGAGGTGCCGGAAGAGGGCGACCGCGGCGTGCACCTCGGCGTGGTCCTCGGGAAGGTCCGTCAGCTCCGCGAAGGAGGCGGCCAGCGGCCGGCCGATCGTCGCCCGCACCCGCGCGTCGGAGGCGCTGCGGCCCCGCTCGGCGAGGGTGGCGTGGAGGGTGTCGGCGATGGCGGACGGCGTGTCGAGCAGGGTGCCGTCCAGGTCGAAGAGGACCGCGCTCACCGCTGCTCCTCCTTGGCGAGGTGGACCGCGAACTCGGCCGCGAGCGCGGTGGTCGACTTCAGCACGGACACGTTGGCGTCGGCGGTGCGGCCCTCGGTGGCCTCGGCGATGGCCTTGAGCAGGTACGGGGTGACCGCCGGGCCCGTGATCCCTTCGCGGGCGGCGCGCTCGGTCGCCTCGGCGAGCGCGTCGGTGATCTCCTGCGAGGGGATGCCGTCGTCCTCGGCGATGGGGTGGGTGACGAGGACGCTGGTGTCGTTGCCGGAGCGCCAGTGGGCCCAGGTGGCCCGGGCGATGTCGGCGAGGTCGTCGAGGCGGTGCGGGTTGCGCACGCCGCTGGAGACGGAGAGGTAGGCGGGGAAGTCGTCGCAGCGGTAGCCGATGACGGGGATGCCCGCGGTCTCCAGCCACTCCAGGGTCCACTGGGGGTGCAGCATCGACTTCGCCCCGGCGCACACCACCGCGGTCCGCGCGCGGGTGAACTGGACGAGGTCGGTGGAGATGTCGAAGCTGGCGGGGGCGTCGCGGTGGACGCCGCCGATGCCGGCGACGGCGAAGACGCGGATCCCGGCCAGTTCGGCGGCGAGCAGCGACGAGGAGACGGTGGTCCCGCCGGGGCCGCCGGCCGCGAGGGTGACGCCGATGTCACGGGTGGAGACCTTCGGCACCTTCCCGTACGCGCAGAACTCCTGGAGCAGCGCGTCGTCGAGACCGACCCGCAGCTTTCCGCCGAGCAGCGCGATCCGCGCCGGCACGGCGCCCTGGGCGCGGATCCCGGCGTCCATCTCCCGGGCCAGCTCCAGGTTGTCGGGGTGGGGGAAGCCGGAGAGGACGGAGGATTCCAGGGCCACGACGGGTCTGCCGTGGGCCAGGGCTTCTGACACCTCCTCGCCGAGTGCGAGGAGAGTCGGGTCGAACGCCGGCGCACGAAGGTGCGAGGAGGTGGTCATGAAGGGATCCCCTTTGTGTTGCGGAGTGCTGTGCGGTGCTGTGCCTGTCTCTCTGACTTCTGCCTGCGTGAAGGGCGGACGCGTTACGCGCAGCCCGTGCCGTCGGCGCGACAGACCACGCCGTCGAGCGCGGCGGACTCGGCCAGCCTGGCCCGCTCGTCCAGGACGGCCTTGCGGATCTGCGCGGTGCTGGGCACGCCCTCCAGACGGGTGTCGCCGACGAGGATCGTCGGGACGGCCTGGACGCGGTTCGCCTCGGCGTCGCGCAGGGCGTCCTGGTGGCGCTCGTAGTACGTGCCGTCCTCCAGGGCCTTGCGGTACGCGGGGCCGTCGAGGCCGATCTCCTCGGCGAGGCCGACGAGGACGTCGAGCCGGCCGAGGTCCAGGCTCTCCTGGAAGAAGGCCCGGAACATGCGCTGGTTGTACGCGTCGCCCCGGCCGTGCTCGACGGCGAACTGCCAGCCCTCGAAGGCCAGTCGGGTGTACGGCTGCGGCGAGACGGTGGGCAGGGTGATGTCCACGCCCAGGCGGCGGGCCATCGGGTAGACGGCGCGCTTCCAGATCTCGGGGAGGTACGGGTCCTCCGGGCGGAGCGTCGGCTTGGGCTCGGCGCGGAGCTCGAAGGGCTTCCACTCGATCTCGACGTCGAGACCCTCGACGGCCTCCTCCAGCGGGCCCTCGGCCAGCATGCAGAAGGGACACACGTAGTCGGACCAGACCTGGATCCGTACCTTCTCGGTGCCGCTCCCGGTGGCCGCGGGCGTCCCGGTGCTCTCGGTGCTCACGAGTGGTTGCTCCCTCGGTTGGCCAGGTACTCCTGGAACGGCACCTCGTATCCCTCGACCGGGAGGTGGGTGGTCCTGATGCCCCACGCGGTCGGGTCGGCGCGGTAGATGCCGTACGAGCCGGAGTAGTCGAAGCCGTACTGGGCCGCGGCCTCGCGGTCGGCGGCGTAGACGATGTGTTCGACGCCGAAGTACAGGGCGACCTGGTAGCACAGGGCGCACGGCTCTCCGGAGGCGATCAGGGTCGCCCCGTGCACGGCGAACGAGCCGTGCTGCTTGGTGGCGTTGCGCAGGGCGACCACCTCCGCGTGGGCGGAGGCGTCGCGGTCCTCGCGGACGCGGTTGAAGCCGGTTCCCAGGACCCGGCCGTCGTGGCGGACCACGATGCCGGAGAAGGGGATGCCGCCGGCGGCGACGTGTGCGCGGCTGATCCGGACTGCTTCTTCCACCTGCTTGGTCAGGTGGTCCTTGGCTGCGGTCGTCATGAGGGGGCTCAGACGGAGGTCACGCGCAGGATGATGGCGCCGCCGATGATCGACGCGAAGGACAGCAGCCGGGCGAGGGTGATCTTCTCCTTGAAGAGGATCGCGCCGAAGACGACGGTGCCGACGCCGCCGATGCCGGTCCAGATCGTGTAGCCGACCGACACGTCCAGCTCCAGCAGGGCGCGGGACAGCGTGTAGATGCCGCCGGCCGCGGCCAGCAGGGTCAGCACGCTGGGCCACAGCTTGGTGAAGCCCTGTGTGGCGTTGGTGCCGAGCGCGAAGAGGATCTCGAAGACGATGGCGATACCGAGGTAGACCCAGGTCATGGGAACGGCTCTCTCTACTGGAAGCGAGGGGGGGAGGGTGGGGAGATCAGACGGAGGCCGTGGCGCGCTCTTCAGCGACGCGCTCCGCCGCGACCTTCTTGTCCGCGGCGATCTTGTCCGTGATGCGCAGGGTGGTGCCGCCGCCGATGATCAGGACGAAGGCGAGGACCTTCCAGATCGTCATCGGCTCGTCGTAGATCAGGGTGCCGAAGATGACGGTGCCGACGCCGCCGATGCCGGCCCAGACGGTGTAACCGACGCCCACGTCGATGTACTTGAGGGCCTGGGAGAGCGTGTAGATGCCGCACGAGGCGGCCGCGGCCGTGAGGAGCGAGGGGCCGAGGCGGGTGAAGGCGTGGGTGGCCTCGGTGGAGAGGGCGAAGGTGATCTCGAACAGCGACGAGAACAGCAGCCAGGCCCAGCCGATGTTCTGGTTCTTCTGTGTCTGATCGGCGGACACTTTGCCTCCATTGTTGTTTGTGCGTGCAAGTTCCTTAGGATCATGAGGCTCCTAAGTACGGCACGAAGTTAGCTAGGATCTTGCATGGTCATATAACCTGTTGTCAAACCCCCTTTTGAGGAGAGGTACATGAACAACGCCAGCACCACGTCTCCCGCGCCCACCTCGGACCAGGCCGTCTGGGACCGCGTGCTCACCCTCCATGCACGGGTCGAGCGCGAGCTCGCCAACGCGCTCCAGCGCCGGCACGGCATCGGCCTCTCGGAGTACCGGGCGCTCGAGAACCTGTCCTCCTCGCCCACCAGCGAGCTGCGCATGCAGGAGCTCGCCGACAAGATCGGGCTCGGGCAGTCCTCGGTGACCCGCCTCGTCGAGCGGCTCAAAGGTGCCGGTTACGCCTTCAAGGACCTCTGTCCCTCGGACAAGCGCGGGGTCTACGCGGTGATCACCGACGAGGGCCGCAGCCGCTATGTGGCCGCCCGCGCGACCTACGCGGAAGTACTCTCCGGCGCGCTCAACTCGCAGGGCGCCGACCCCGCGCTCGCGGCCACCGTGGCCTCGCTGCGCAGCGCCCGCCCGGCGTAACCCCTCGTTCCGGGCTCGTCCCGAGCGCACCCCCGTCCCCCCGGGCTCGCCTCCGTCCTCTCCCCGTACCTCTTCCCCGACCGCTGGCCGTCGCCTCCCACCGTCTCCATCCGCCGGAGACGGAAGGGCGCGGCCTTTTTGCGTTCACACGGCTGCAGCACCAACTTAATGATCTTGACTTAGAGTATTAGTTGCATGCACAAGCGGTGACCTAGGTCACAACGAGACCGCTCGGTATATGCTTGACCGTGCATGGAGAATCGGTAATCTCTGATCTCGGCGCAGATCGGTTCGAACGGAGATCGTTCACTCGAACGAAGGGCCGGACGGATCGAACGGTGCTTGGCCCAGTCTTTTCCAGACCATGCGGGGGAAACGTGCCATCGCCCAGCCTTGCCCAGAACATCGCCGCGCACGCCGAGCGGCAGCCGTCCTCGACGGCACTCGTGCTCAACGACGAGCGGGTGACCTACGGTGAACTCGCCGCCCTGGTGACGCTCCTGTCGGAGCGGATCGCGGCGGCGGACCTCCCGGCCGGCCGGCCGGTGTGCGTACCGGCCCGCAAGGACCCGGCGACCGTCGCCCTGATGCTCGCCGCCTTCGGCCGGCCTCTGGTCGTCCTCGCGCCCTCCGCCGAACTCGGCGAGGACGCCCTCGACCGGATCTGCCGTCAGGCGCGGGTCTCGGCACGGCTCTCGGCCGCCGCCGACGGCACCCTGACCGTCCGGTACCAGGAGGAGGACGAGGCCGCCGCGGACGGCTTCGCCCGGCCCGCCGCCGACGCGGCCCGGCTGCTCCTGACCACCTCCGGCTCCACCGGCACCCCCAAACTGGTGCCGATCGGGACCGAGGCCTTCGACGCCTTCGCCGCGTGGGCCGTCGAGGAGTTCCGCATCACCGCCGCGGACAGCTCCCTGTCCTACGCCCCGCTCAACTTCGACCTGGCCCTGCTCGACGTGTGGACCTTCCTCGGCGCCGGGGCGCGGGTCGTCCTGGTCGACCGCGAGAAGGCCACCGACGCCCCGCACCTGCGGAGCCTCGTCGCGGACGGCACGGTCACCTTCGTCCAGGGGGTGCCGCTGCTCTACCGCCTGCTCACCGAGGGGGAGGGGAGCTTCGAGCGGGTGCGCGAGGTGCTCCTCACCGGGGACGCCGTACCGCAGGACCTCCTGGAACGTGCCGCAGAATCGTTTCCTCTCGCGCGGTTCCACAACGTCTACGGCTGCACCGAGACCAACGACAGCTTCCTGTACCCCATCGACCCGCGCACCGCGCACGGGAAGATCCCCATCGGCCGGCCGCTGCCCGGCGTCGAGGCCACCGTCCTCGACGACGAGGGGCGGGCGCTGACCGGACCCGGCAGCGGCGAACTCGTCGTCCGCACCCCCTTCCAGACCACCGGCTACCTCCAGGAATCCCTGAACCCGGACGTGTTCGTCGTCCGCGAGGGCCGGGTCTTCTACCGCACCGGGGACATCGTCACCCGTAACGCCGACGGCCTCTACCAGCTCGAAGGCCGCTCCGACTGGCAGGTCAAGGTGCGCGGGGTGCGCACCAACCTCCAGGAGGTCGAGTCCGTCCTCGCCCAACACCCCGACGTCGAGGAGGCGGCCGTCGTCGCCCTCCCCGACCCGGAGGCCGGAGTGAGACTGTACGCCCGCCTCACCAAGCGCGCCGGAGCCGGCCTCAACTCCCTCACGATCCGCTCGTACGCGGGAGCCAACCTGCCCCGCCACGCCATTCCGTCCAGCGTCCGCATCAGCGAGATCCCCTTGCCGCGCACCTCGACCGGCAAGCCGGACCGCAACAAGATCAAGGAGGAGATCAGCGCATGAGCGCCCCCACCCGTGACATCGCCGGAGAGATCCGCGCCCACCTGCTCACGCAGTACCTGAAGGGCGAGGACATCACCGCCGAGGACCTGCCCGGCGACTACGAGCTGATCGAATCGGGCGTCGTCGACTCGCTGGGCCTCGTGAAGCTCATCCAGCACATCGCCAACACCTACGGCGTCCCCATCGACGACATCGAGATCGGGCCGGACAACTTCCGCACGATCGACGCCATCACCAAGACGATCACGGACAACACCGCTCTCTGAACGCCACCCCTCAGGCATCTGCCAGGTATCCGCACATTCCGCAGAGGAGACACGCATGTTCACGCGCACGCTCGAGGACGTCACCCCGGTCGAATGGGGCA
Organism: Streptomyces sp. NPDC023157; assembly: GCF_055560575.1. Taxonomy (NCBI): domain Bacteria; kingdom Bacillati; phylum Actinomycetota; class Actinomycetes; order Kitasatosporales; family Streptomycetaceae; genus Streptomyces; species Streptomyces sp. NPDC023157. The sequence goes on along the minus strand of NZ_JBVHIL010000002.1, from coordinate 1,206,282 downwards.
ACGGCACCAGCCACCGGCTGCTGACCGAGGCCGACAAGATGGGCTTCACCGTCTGCAAGACGCTGGTCCGCAAGGGCACCAACTCCGCCCTCCAGTACCGCAACCACCTGGAGGCCTGCTACTGCGTCGCGGGCTCCGGCGCGGTCGTGCACAAGGACGGCACCGTCTTCAAGATCAACCCGGGCACGATCTACGTCCTCGACGAGCACGACCCGCACTACCTCATAGCCTCCGAGCACGAGGACCTGCACCTCATCTCGGTCTTCAACCCGCCGCTCACGGGCGCGGAGCAGCACAGACTCTCCGAGGACGGGTTCTCCCAGTACTAGGCACCTCCCGTTCCCGGCCGGGCCGTCGGCGCGACACGGCCCGGCCGGGAACGCCCGCCCCGTCCGTACCAGGAAGGAAGACCGTGACCGCCGAAGTACTGCCGCCCCCGACCGACCGGGACGGCCCGCTCACCGCACTCGTCGCCCCCTACGCCGACGTCCTGAACGCCGACCTCGCGGAGCTGGACGCAGGCGGCGTCTTCTCCCGCGCCAAGTGGCAGGCGATCAGGGACAGCGGCATCCTGCGCACCCCCTTCAAGGAGGAGCACGGCGGCAGCGGACGCAGCTTCACCGAGACCATGAAGGTCCTCGAAGGCCTCGGCTACCACTGCCGCGACGCCGGCGTCGCCTTCTCCACCTCGACGCAGATCGTCTCCCTCGCCACCCCGCTGGAGAAGTTCGGCTCCGCCGAGCTGAAGGCCCGGTACCTGCCCCGCATCCTCTCCGGCGAGGCCGTCACCGCCCACGCCATCACCGAGGAGTCCGGCGGCTCCGACGCCATGAACATCAGCACCGTCGCCGTCCGCGAGGACGACCACTACGTCGTCGACGGCGGCAAGATGTTCATCACCAACGCCCCCGTCGCCGACCTCTTCCTGCTGTACGTGCGCACCGGCAAGCCCGGCCCCTTCGGCCTGACCTGCCTGCTCGTCGAACGCGACACCCCGGGCCTGGAGATCGGCGAACCCCTCGACAAGCTCGGCCTGCGCACCTCCCCCCTCGGCCGGCTGAGCTTCGACCGGCTGCGCGTCCCCGTGACCAACCGGGTCGGCGCCGAGGGCGGCGGCTTCCTCGTCCTGGACTACGTGATGAAGCGCGAGATCCTCTACGCCTTCTCCCTCTCCCTCGGCGAGATGCGCCACCGGCTCGACACCGTCATCCGGTTCGCCACCGAGCGCACCCAGTTCGGGCAGCCCATCTCCGGCTACCAGGCGATCAGCCACAAGATCGTCGACATGCGGATCGCCGTCGAGACCGCCGCCAAGTGGCTCGCCGACACTGGCGCCAAGGCCGAACGCGGCGAGGACATCTCCCTCGACCTGGCCTCCACCAAGATCGTCGTCTCCGAGGCCAACGTGAAGACCGCCCTGGACGCCGTCCAGATCCACGGCGGCCGCGGCGTCCTCACCTCGTACGGCATCGAGCGCGACCTGCGCAACTCCGTCGCGGGAACCATCTACTCGGGCAGCAGCGAGATCCAGCGCAACCGCATGGCCGCCCTCCTCGGACTCTGAGCTAGGAGCTCTCCCGTCATGAGCATCGCCCTCGACGAACTGCACGCACTGACCCGGCCCACGGACTTCCTCGACCACGAGTCCGACGAGGTCCAGAACTTCGTGGACTCCGTCGTCAAGGACCGTGCCGCCGACCGGCGCGAGAACGCCGTGAAGCTCTACTACGCCGTCCGGGACGGCCTCGACTACGAGGTCTACGACACCGACCTCAGCCCCGAGGGCCTCAAGGCCTCCAGCGTCCTCACCGCCGGCCAGGGCTTCTGCCTCCACAAGTCGGTCGTCTACGCCGCCGCCGTCCGCGCCCTGGGCATCCCCTCCAAGCTGGTCTACGGCGACGTCCGCAACCACCTCGCCAGCCCCCGGCTGATCGCCCACATCGGCGGCGACGTCTTCTTCCACGGCCTCACCCAGGTCTACCTGGACGGCCGCTGGGTCAAGGCCACCCCCGTCTTCAACAAGCTGCTCTGCCGCCTCTACGGCATGGAGGCGCTCGAGTTCGACGGCACCGGCGACTCCCTCTACCACCCGTACGCGGGCCAGGACGGCAAGGGCTCCATGGAGTTCCTCAAGGACCACGGCTCCTTCGACGACGTCCCGTACGACTTCGTCATCTCCACCATGCGCGCCAAGCACCCCAACTTCCTGAGCAGCGAGGGCAGCGGCACCGTCAAGGGCGGCTCACTGGCCGCCGAGGCCGACACCGCCGTCGACCCCGCCGCCGGCAGATAAGGATCCGAGAGCATGAGCAGCGCCACCACAGCGCCGTCCGACGGCTGGGACGCCACCACCCGCATCGGCGTCGTCGTCCCCTCGGCCGATGTCGGCCCCGAGGCCGAACTCCAGGCCCTCGCACCGGACTCGGTGACGATCCACGCCTCCCGCATCGACTTCGGCGGGATGCTCCCCGGCGGGCACATGGTCGCGGAGAAGATCCCCCAGGACCCCATCACGGCGTTCGTCGAGCCCCCGGCCGTCGACAACGCCGTCAAGCTCCTGGCCGACTCGCCGCTGCACGCACTCGTGCTCGGCTTCACCAGCTCCTCGTACGTCCTTGGCGTTGACGGCGAGAACGCCCTCTACGAGCGCCTGGCCCCCGTCACCCGCGGCATCCCCGTCACCGGCACCGCCAGGGCCGCCGTCGCCGGCTTCCGCGCCCTCGGCGCCCGGCGGATCGCGATCGTCAACCCGCCCTGGTTCGACGACAAGCTGTCCACCCAGGGCCAGGAGTACTTCGAGGCCCAGGGCTTCACCGTGGTCCACCACGGACCCGTCGGCCTGCCCTCCGAGCAGACCGCCATCACCCCGCGGAACCTGTCGGAGTGGATCCGCACCACCGTCGCCGACGCCCACCCCGAGGCCATCCTCGTCGCCGGCAACGGCATCCGCGCCGTCGGCACCGTCCGCGGCCTGGAGGACGAGCTCGGCTTCCACGTCCTCACCGCCAACCAGGCCGTCCTGTGGCACGCCCTGCACCTGGCCGGCGCCGCCGAGGCCGCCGCGCGGGTCACCGACTACGGGCGCCTCTTCCGCGCCGTACCGAAGGAAGCGTGACCGGATGCTGCCCGCCGACGGCTACGTCGCCGTGTTCACCACCCCCGAGGGCGACGTCTACCGCACCCCCCTGGTCTGCTGGCGCACCGACGGACCGAACGTGTACGGAGTGACCCTCCACAAGGGCGGACTGCGCAGGGCCGAGGAACTCCCCGGCTTCACCCGCTACGCCGTCAAGCCCGACTGCTCCTGCGCGACCGCCGTCCCGGCGCCCGTCGCCCGGCAGCTCGCGAGCCGGTAGGTACGGTCCCCGGACCCCCGGGGCAGTGCGAAGGCGCCGTACCCACCACGAGGCCCGCCCCTCTCCACCGGCGAACCGGGGAGAGGGGCGGGCCTCGGCACGAGCGGCGGGCCCGTGTCAGCGCAGCGGCCGGTCCAGCCGCACCTTCACCAGCCGGGTCTCGACGCCACTGTCGACCAGGCGCCCGTTCGCGTCGAACGCGCCGGTGCCGTCGGTCATGCCGAAGTCGTTGTCGTTGAGCAGCACCAGGGTCCGCTCGCCCTCGACCGCGACCCCCTCGATCTTGCCGGGGACGCCCTCGACCGTGCCCAGGTCCACCACCAGACGCTTGGCCGGCACCGGGACACCGGCCGCCGCCGGGTCGTCGAGCTGCTCCAGGGCCGGGCTGGTGCCGGCCGCGTCCCAGGCGGAGCCCAGGATGTCCGCGCCGCGCCGCAGCCGGATCTCGTACAGCCGGGCCGCCTTGTCGGTGCGCTCCTCGACGAGCAGCCGGTCGCCGCCCAGCGCGACGAGCGCGGAGATCTTCAGCTCGGAGGTCTTGGTCTGGCCGGGCTCGACCACACCGACCGGGTCGAAGCGGTACGCGTACTCGGCGGTGACCTTCGCCGCGCGCGGCGAGAAGCGCAGCAGCCGGGTGGTGCGGGAGTTCTCGCCGCTGTCCTTGTCGGGGTTGAGCAGCGGGCTCTGCAGCGCCATCACCAGGTCGCCGTCGGGCAGCAGCGCCAGCCCCTCGAAGCCGCGGTTGACCTTGCGCTGGAGGTAGATCGACGGCAGCGACTCGATCACCGGGTAGCCGGCGCCGGTCAGACCGAGCCCCTTCGGCACGTGCCGGGCGAGCACCCGGCCGTGCGCGGAGACGTGCACCAGGGACGGGCCGTACTCGTCGGCCAGCCAGAAGCTGCCGTCCCGGCCCCGCACCAGACCCTCGGTGTCCAGGCCGTTCGGGTCGTGGCGCAGCGGGTTCTTCGCGTCGTAGGTGTACGGGGCCTCGTCGCGGCCCGGCTGGTTCGGCAGCCCGGTCACCGGCGCGCCGGACGACGTGGTCAGCGGGATGGCCTTCAGCACCTCGACGCGGTCGCCGACGGCACGGATCTTCACGATGGCCGGGTCGAAGCCCGGCACGGGGAAGGTGCGCCGCTTCTCCTTGCCGACGGCTATCTGGCCGTTGGGCCCGCGGTCGGTGACGGTCCAGTACTCGCCGCGCCGCCCGGCCGGGTACAGGTCGCTGCCGATGCCGCCCAGGTCGATCCCGCGGTCGTCGGCGACGCTGCCCGGCAGCAGCCGGTTGCTGAACTCCGCCAGCGGGATGTCCGGCAGCACCGAGGCGGAGACGACCCGGGCGGGGGAGCCGTGCGGGGCCGGGGTGCCCTCGGCGGGCCAGGCGACCGCGGTCAGAGCGAGGACGGCGGACAGCGGCAGAACGGCGGCGGAGCCGCGCAGCACGCGGGAAGCGGTGGTCATGGCCGGATGGTCCAGACCGCGGGTGAGAAGCGTGTGGCGCGCCGGGGGCCACCGGGTGAACCGGAGACGGCGGCTGGGCGCGCCGCCCGGAGAGGGGGCCCGTCGGCAGCCCACCGCCACCCGGGCCCCCGTCGTCCGCTAGCGGAACTCGCCGGCGCGCACGCCCGCGCAGAAGGCCGCCCACTCGGCGGCGGTGAAACGCAGGTCCCCGCCCTCGGGGTTCCGGGAGTCGCGCAGCGCGACCGCCCCGGCGCCCAGACGGGTCACCTCGACACAGCCGTCGGTGGCGCTGTGCGTGCTCTTCCGCCAGACGGCGTTGGTCAGGTTCTGCGAGTACAGCGGGTCCTTGTTCATCTGGGTGTTCTCCTCTCACCCCCAGCGTCACGGCGGCCGTGGAGTACCGCAAACGGGGTTCGGCCGTGCCACGCCTCCGGGGCGCCCTGATCCCGCTGCTCCGCGACCGCGCCGAGGAGGCCCGGCGGCGCCTCGGGTGAGACGCCGCCGGGCCCGGGTCAGTCCAGGTCGGTCAGCTCGTCCGCGTAGATCCGCGACAGCGGCTGCGGCCCGACGTACTGCTGGCAGTTGCACTGCCCCGCCTCGTACCGCACCGGCTTCTTGTTCTCGTCCCAGGCGGTGGGCACCTCGACCCGCTCGTGGCACCGGCCCTGCTTGTCGTGCTTGGCCAGGTGGTGCGTGCAGCCGCAGACCGGCTCCGGCGTCCGGTGCGCGGCCTCCAGGGCGAGCCGCTCCTGCCTCGCCGCCTCCAGGACCTCCATCCTGCGCTCGTGCCGGTGCTTCAGCGCCGTCCTGACGTTGTCGGCCGCCCATGCGAAACCGCCCGTCCAGAAGAGGATGAGGATCACCCAGATCCAGTTCACGCCGTGCTCCTTCCCCCGCTTCCCCCGTGAAAGCCCTGCGGGGGCATGGTAGTTCGGGCACGGTCGGAAGTCCGCCCTCTCGCTCAGCCGCCGCCCCCCAGGGCCCGCTTCAGCTCGGCCTTGTTCATGTCGGACCGGCCGTGGATGCCGCGCTTCCGCGCCTCCGCGTACAGCTGGTCGTACGTGCGGCCCTCGGCGCCGCTGTGCGAGCGCAGCCCGCCCCGGCGCGAGGACGACATGTCCTCGGTGGAGGTCTTGCTCGCGGTCTTGGACTCGCCCGCCCGGGCGCGTTCCTTGTTCACGGTGCGCGCGGCGATCTCCTCGGCGCGCTTCTCGCTCTCGCCGCGCTTCTCGGCGCTCTCCTTGATGTGCTCGTACTGCCGTTCTCGCTTGGCGTTCGATCCGCGGGGCATCGTCCGCTCCTCTCCGCTGTACGGGGTGTACGGGGCTTCCGCTCCGGCCGCTGCCCCCGCGCGCCCGGTCCATGCGCGGGACGCGCCGACACCGGGCGGACTCTCCGCGGTGGCGGGGAGAGCCGGGGGGAGCACCTCCACCTCGAACCACACCGTCTTGCCCCGGGAGCCCCGGAGCACCGAGCCCCAGCGCGCCGACAGCCGCTGAAGGAGGTAGAGACCGTGCCCCGACGAGCGGTTCGGGCGGTGCGGGCCGTGCGGGCGCGGCCGGACCGGGCTGGTGTCGCTGACCTGCACCCACAGCGCCCTGCCGCGCCGGTCGAGCCCCAGCTCGTACGGGACACCGCCGTGCGTGCAGGCGTTGGTGACGACCTCGGAGACCAGCAGCAGGGCGTCCTCGGCGCCCTGCCGGCCCGGCGCGCCCGCAGCACCGAACCACGTGTGCAGCGCCCTCCGTGTGAGGTCGCGACACTCCGCCACGACGCCCGGCCCCGCCGTGATCTCGTACCGGAGGGAACGGTCGGTGGCTGTCGGCTGCTTTTCCGTGGCCATACCCTGCGGCTCTCCCTCCCGCGCCGTGTCAAACGGTCCGGGAACGGGAATCCTCACTTCAGATGCTCGAACCGACGGACCCCCGCCGCCTGCCTTCCGGCGCGGCGCCGGCCCACCGCCACCGTCGAAGGAGCCGAACGTCATGCCCGTCACAGAGACCCGCCCCGCGCCTGCCGGGCCGGCGACGCGCCGCGAGGCGCTGGCCGGGCTCCCGGAGATCGACCGGCCGACCCTGGCGTCCACGGACGACTCCCGGACGCTGTCCGCCGCGCTGCTCGTGCGGCTGGGCGAGCTGGAGGAGGGCACGCCGGAGCACGCGTACGTCCGCAACACCCTGATCGAGCTCAATCTCAGCCTGGTGAAGTTCGCCGCCCGCCGTTTCCGGCACCGGCCCGAGGACCGTGAGGACGTCGTCCAGGTCGGCACGATCGGCCTGATCAAGGCGATCGACCGGTTCGACCCCTCGCGGGGGACCGATTTCTCGGCCTTCGCGCTGCCGACCGTCGTCGGCGAGATGAAACGTTTCTTCCGCGACACCAGCTGGGCCGTACGGGTGCCCCGGCGCCTCCAGGAGCTACGCCTCGACCTGGTCAGGTCCTCCGACCAGCTGGAACAGCGGCTCGGCCACCGCCCCAGCCGCGCCGAACTCGCCGCTCAGCTCCACACCACCGAGGAACGCGTCGACGAGGGCGAACTCGCCTCCCACGCGTACACCGCCCGCTCCCTGGAAGCCACCTTCGGTGACGACCCCGACATCCCCCGGCCCGACGCGTGCTGCCTCGGCGCCACGGAACCCTCCTACGAGCTGATCGAGAACCTGGAGGCCCTGAAACCGCTCCTCGCCCGCCTCGACGAACGCGACCGGCGCATCCTGTCGCTGCGCTTCGGCGAGGAGGAACTCACCCAGAGCGAGATCGGCGAGCGGGTCGGCCTGTCCCAGATGCACGTCTCCCGGCTGCTCACCCGGATCCTCGGCGAGCTCAGGAAGGGCCTGCTCGACGAGGGCGGCGCCGCCACGGCGGGCGGGACGGCCGACTGACCTCCAGCCACACCACCTTGCCCGGCGCGCCGTCGGCCTTCGCCACCGCGCCCCAGGCCCCCGCGAGCCGGTCGAGAACCATCAGCCCGTGACCGCCCGGCAGCGCGGGCGACCGCGGGGCGCCGGACGCCGGATACCGGGGGCTCGGATCCGACACCTCCACACGCAGCCACCCGTCGGCGTGCCGCAGCACCAGCTCCTCCGGGCCCCCCGCGTGCAGGCACGCGTTGGTCACGACCTCCGACACCATGAGCAGCACGTCGTCCGCCCGCTCCCGGCCCTCCGCCGTCCGCGCCGGCAGCCAGCCCCAGTCGGCCAGCGCCGTCGCGGTGAAGTCCCGGCAGCGCGTCACGGCCCCGGCGGAACCACCGAGGACCAGCCGCCGCACCTGGCTGCCGACCGCCCCGGGCACGCCCGTCGCCCCGGCGTCCCCGGCGGCTTCCTCGTCCGCGCCCTCGCTCGTCATGATCCCTCCGCCCCCGCTAGGCGCCCGGACGCCCGTCGGCCCCGCCCTCGTCGGCGAGGGCGGCGGCGGTGTCCTCGTACACCTGGAAGACCGTGTGCGCGCCGGTGATCTCGAACATCCGGTCCACCGGCGGGCGCAGCCCCGCCAGGTCCAGGCGGCCGCCGTCCTCGGTCAGCCGCAGCCGGGCCCTGAGCAGCACGTTGAGCCCGGTCGAGTCGCAGAAGCGCAGGCCCGAGCAGTCGACGACGACCCGGGAGGAGCCGTCGGCTTCGGCGAGGGCGTCCCGGAGCGGGGCCGCCGTGTCGTGGTCGAGTTCCCCGTGCACGGCCAGCACGACCGTGCCGGCCCGTGGCTCGGGGCGTGTCCGTACGCTGAGCCGCGCCCCGGTCTCGGCGCGTTCGGCGTGTTCTTCGCGATCCGTCGGTGCCATGGCCGCGGCGCCTCCTTCCGTGCGAACCGGCACTCCCATGATCAGGCGAAGTCCGGACTGTGACGATCGCTGACGAAGGTGAACAGCCGCAGCGTCCCCGTCATCGTGAACAAGTGGCGCAGCTGGCGCGGGACCGGCCCCACCAGGACGAACCGGTCGCCGGCGTACTGCGCCGTCACCAGTTCGTGCAGGAAGGACGAGTCCCCGAAGCCGATCTGCGAGATGTCGAGGACGGTCCGGCGCGCACCCTCGTGCCGGGCGTCGGCGAGCGCCGCGCGCAGGCAGTCCACGGTGTCCACGTCGAACTCGCCGGTCGCCGACAGCAGCACCGTGCCCGGCGCGGGCGACGGCTCGCGGACCACCCACGCGGTCCCGGACGGCGTCCGGTACGTCCGCGCCTCGGGCCGGTCGTGCGAGGTCTCCGTGGAGTGCGCCTCGGGGCGGTCTTCCCGGATCATCACGGCGCCCCCTTTCGGCACCCGCTGCCGGCGGTACGGCTGTACCGGGAGACACGGTCACCGCGCCTCCACAGGGCCACTGCCCCCGTTCGGGCCCCCGCATGCCGACCGCGCCCGGGGCGAGCGCCGAAGGGGGCGATGGGGGAGCGTCGGTGCGGCCGGCGCAGGGGTCAGCCCCGCGTGCCGTCGCCGAACGCCCCCAGGATCCGCTCCGCCGCCAGCGTCGCCGTCAGCTCGCCGTCCCGGACCAGCCGCTCCACCTCCGGGGCGAGGGCCCGCACCGCGGGGTCGGCGTGCAGCCGGCCGAGGAGCTCGTCGCGGACCATCGTCCAGGCCCAGTCGACCTGCTGCTCCCGGCGCCGGGCGGTCAGCCGGCCGGTGGCGTCGAGGAGGGTCCGGTGCTGTTCGAGGCGGCCCCACACGGTGTCCAGGCCGGTCGACTCGCGGGCGCTGCAGCTGAGTACCGGCGGCGCCCACACCGCGTCCGCGCCGTGCATGAGCCGCAGCGCGCCCGACAGCTCGCGCGCCGCCGCGCGGGCGTCCGTGGCGTGGGGGCCGTCCGCCTTGTTCACGGCGACGACGTCCGCCAGCTCCAGGACGCCCTTCTTGATGCCCTGCAGCTGGTCGCCGGTGCGCGCGAGGGTGAGCAGCAGGAACGAGTCGACCATGTTCGCGACGGCCGTCTCCGACTGCCCGACGCCGACCGTCTCCACCAGGATCACGTCGTACCCGGCGGCCTCCATCACCACGATCGACTCGCGGGTCGCCTTGGCCACGCCGCCGAGCGTCCCCGCGCTCGGCGAGGGCCGGACGAACGCCGCCGGGTCCACCGCGAGCCGTTCCATCCGCGTCTTGTCGCCGAGGATCGACCCGCCGGTACGGGTCGACGACGGGTCCACGGCGAGGACCGCGACCCGGTGCCCGAGGCCCGTCAGCATCGTGCCGAACGCGTCGATGAAGGTGGACTTGCCCACCCCCGGCACCCCGCTGATCCCGATCCGCCGGGCCCGGCCGCTGTGCGGCAGCAGCCGGGTCAGCAGCTCCTGGGCGAGCACCCGGTGATCGGGCCGGGTGGACTCCACGAGGGTGATGGCGCGCGCCACGAGGGCGCGCCTGCCGTCCCGTACGCCCTTCGCGTACGTGTCGATGTCGATCGCCATGGGATCAGAGGCCGTGCCCCGCGGCGTGCCCCAGCTCCGCCGACAGGCGCCGCACCAGGTCCGCCGCCGCGTCGGGGATCACGGTGCCGGGCGGGAAGACCGCCGCGGCGCCCATCTCCAGGAGGACCGGCACGTCCTGGGGCGGGATGACCCCGCCGACCACGATCATGATGTCCTCGCGGCCCTCCGCGGCCAGCTCCTCCCGCAGCGCGGGCACGAGCGTGAGGTGGCCCGCCGCCAGCGACGAGACGCCCACGATGTGCACGTCCGCCTCGACGGCCTGCCGGGCGACCTCCGCGGGGGTCTGGAAGAGCGGGCCGACGTCGACGTCGAAGCCCAGGTCGGCGAAGGCCGTCGCGATCACCTTCTGGCCGCGGTCGTGGCCGTCCTGGCCCATCTTGGCCACCAGGATGCGCGGACGGCGGCCCTCGGCCTCCTCGAAGGCGTCCACCAGGGCGCGGGTGCCGTCCACGGACGGGGACTCGCCTGCTTCGTTGCGGTACACGCCGGAGATCGTACGGATCTGGCCCGCGTGCCGTCCGTACACCTTCTCCAGGGCGTCCGAGATCTCGCCGACCGTCGCCTTCGCGCGGGCCGCGCGGACCGCCAGCTCCAGCAGGTTGCCCTCGCCGCCGGCGGCCCGGGTGAGGTCGTCGAGCGCGTCCCGGCAGGCCCGCTCGTCGCGCTCCTCGCGCAGCCGGCGCAGCTTCTCGATCTGCTGGGCCCGCACCGAGGAGTTGTCGACCTTCAGGACCTCGATCTGCTCGTCGCCGTCCACCCGGTACTTGTTCACGCCGATCACCGGCTGCCGGCCCGAGTCGATCCGCGCCTGCGTCCGGGCCGCGGCCTCCTCGACGCGCAGCTTCGGGATGCCCGCGTCGATGGCCTGCGCCATGCCGCCGGCCGCCTCGACCTCCTGGATGTGCTGCCAGGCCCGGCGCGCCAGGTCGTAGGTGAGCCGCTCCACGTACGCGCTGCCGCCCCACGGGTCGATGACCCGGGTCGTGCCCGACTCCTGCTGGAGCAGCAGCTGCGTGTTGCGGGCGATCCGCGCCGAGAAGTCCGTCGGCAGCGCCAGCGCCTCGTCGAGGGCGTTGGTGTGCAGCGACTGGGTGTGGCCCTGGGTGGCCGCCATCGCCTCCACGCAGGTGCGGGTGACATTGTTGAAGACGTCCTGCGCGGTCAGCGACCAGCCGGAGGTCTGCGAATGGGTGCGCAGCGACAGCGACTTGGCGTTCTTCGGGTCGAACTGCTTCACCAGCCTCGCCCACAGCAGCCGGGCCGCGCGCAGCTTGGCGATCTCCATGAAGAAGTTCATGCCGATCGCCCAGAAGAACGACAGCCGCGGCGCGAACGCGTCCACGTCGAGCCCCGCCTCCCGGCCCGCCCGCAGGTACTCGACGCCGTCGGCCAGCGTGTACGCCAGCTCCAGATCGGCCGTCGCACCCGCCTCCTGGATGTGGTAGCCCGAGATGGAGATGGAGTTGTAGCGGGGCATGTTCCGCGAGGTGAAGGCGAAGATGTCGGAGATGATCCGCATCGACGGCTTCGGCGGGTAGATGTAGGTGTTGCGGACCATGAACTCCTTGAGGATGTCGTTCTGGATGGTCCCCGCCAGCTTCTCGGCCGGCACGCCCTGCTCCTCGGCGGCCACGATGTACAGCGCGAGCACGGGCAGCACCGCGCCGTTCATCGTCATCGACACCGACATCCGGTCCAGCGGGATGCCGTCGAAGAGCTGGCGCATGTCGTAGATCGAGTCGATGGCCACGCCCGCCATGCCGACGTCGCCGGTCACGCGCGGGTGGTCGCTGTCGTAGCCGCGGTGCGTGGGCAGGTCGAAGGCGACCGACAGACCCTTCTGGCCGGCCGCCAGGTTGCGCCGGTAGAACGCGTTGGACTCCTCGGCGGTGGAGAAGCCCGCGTACTGCCGGATGGTCCACGGCTGGTTGACGTACATCGTCGGGTACGGGCCGCGCAGATACGGCGCGACGCCCGGGTACGTGCCGAGGAAGTCGACGTCCGCCAGGTCACGCCCGGTGTACAGCGGCTTCACGCCGATGCCCTCGGGCGTCTCCCACAGCAGGTCGTCCCCGCCGGAGGCCCGCTTGAGGGCGGCGCGCCACTCCTCGGCGCTCCCGGCGGGCGAAGGGGATCCCAGGCCGATCCCGGTGAAGTCGGGGATTCCCATCAGGACACTCCGATGCGGTCGAGGGTGGCGGAGAGCACGGCGACCGCGTCGCACCCCGCGAAGACGAACGAGTCGACACCGGCGTACGCGCCGGGCCGGCCGGCCAGGGACACGTGCCCGGCACCGGCCGCGCGCAGCTCGGCGGCGGTGGCCGCGGCCCGCTCCTCGTACAGGGCGTCGCTGGAGCACAGGCACGCCTCGGCGGCACCGCTGTCCTCGAAGGAGCCCTCGGTGACGGGCTCGATGCCGCCGGCCTGGAACAGGTTGGCGGCGAAGGTGAGCCGGGCGGTGTGCGCGGCGGCGGGCCCCAGCGCGGCCAGGAACACCTTCGGCCGGGCGCCGGTCGCCGCGAGATGGGCGTCGGACCGGGCGCGCAGCGCCTCGAACGCCTCGTCGCGCCGCACCCGCGGCAGGCCGCCGGACGGCCCGGCGGGAGCCGGCGCGCGCACCACGGGCTTCTCGCCGAGGTGCGGGAACTCGCTGACACCGGTGACGGGTTCACGGCGCTCGGCCAGCGCCCGGGACCGCTCGGCCCAGGTGGCGGCCAGGTCCCGGCCGATCCGGCCCGAGCGCAGCACCGCCGCCTGACCGCCGTCCCGCTCGATGCCCTGGAAGAACTCCCAGGCGGCGTGGGCCAGTTCGTCGGTCAGCGTCTCCACGTACCAGGAACCGCCGGCCGGGTCGATCACCCGGGCCAGATGCGACTCCTCGATGAGGATCGTCGACGTGTTCCGCGCGATCCGGCGGGCGAAGGCGTCCGGCAGACCGAGGGCGTGGTCGAAGGGGTGCACCGTGACGGACTCGGCGCCGCCGACACCCGCCGCCAGGGTGGCGAGCGTCGTCCGCAGCATGTTCACCCACGGGTCGCGGCCCGTCATCATCACCGGCGAGGTCACGGCGTGCTGCCGCTGCGCCCCGGCCGCCGGGGCCCCGCAGGCCTCCGCGACCCGCGCCCACAGCCGGCGCGCGGCGCGCAGCTTGGCGATCGTCAGGAACTGGTCGGCGGTGGCCGCGTAGCGGAACTCCAGCTGCCCGAGGGCCTGCTCCACCGTCAGACCGCCCGCGGTGAGCGCCCGCAGATAGGCGACACCGGTGGCGAGCGAGGCGCCCAGCTCCTGCGCGGCGGAGCCGCCGGCCTCGTGGTACGGCAGCGCGTCCACGGTCAGCGCGCGCAGCCCCGGGTAGGACTCGGCGCACAGCCGGGTGAGGGCGACCGTCGCGGGGAAGCCGTCGCCGTCGTACGCGGCGCCGGTACGGGCCTCGGTGCCCAGCGGGTCGGCGCCCAGGTTGCCGAGGGCGGCCTCGGGCGCGACGCCGCGCCGCGCGTAGACGTCGAGCAGCTCGGCCGCGGCCGTCGGGGTCTCCGCCCCGGCGTCCAGGACGACGGGGGCCAGGTCGAGGTACACGTCCTTGAGGACCCGGTCCAGCTCGCCGGCCGGGATGGCGTCGGGACCCACGGCCAGCCACAGCGAAGTGACGCCGTTCTCCAGGTCGGTGAGGACCGCCTCGGGGTCGGCCACGGTGTGCCGCTGGCGCACGTCCCAGCCGTCCACCGTGTTGCCCTCGGCGCGCCCGGCCCGGACGAAGGGGGCGAACCCGGGCAGTCCGGCGTCGGGCGCGGACGGGTCCGCGGCGCCGTCGGCCGGCGCGTCGGCCGCTCCGTCGGCGGATCCGGCGGCATGTCCGTCGGCCGTGTACAGGGGGCGGACCCGCAGGCCGTCCTCGAGCACGGTGGACAGGACGTCCTCGGCCTCGGTGTCCGGAACGTCCTTGCCCGACCTGCTCAGTACGCCCGCCACGAGGCGCTGCCACTGCGCATGGGTCGCTGCGGGGAATTCGGCGGCCAGCGAAAGGCCGTCGTCAGGCAGCACAGTCATGCTCGGATGCTAGGCCAGCCTCACAAAGGAGCGCAGGGTGATCCGCTGTGACCTTGACCTCCCCTGATCGGCCTTGAACGACGGACCGCATCCATGCTGGCCACCCCGCGCACCGGCCCGCGCGGACGGGGTCACGTCACCCGTCGACGTCACGGCCGATGCCCCCGTCCCGGTCTCCGCCCCCGTCTCCGTCCCGGTCCCCGTCGAGCTCCTCGTCCAGGGCGATGGCCGCCGAGATCAGCGCGAGATGCGTGAACGCCTGCGGGAAGTTCCCCAGTTGCTCGCCCGCCGGGCCGATCTCCTCCGAGAAGAGCCCGACGTGGTTCGCGTACGTCAGCATCTTGTCGAACGAGTACCGCGCCTCGTCGAGCCGCCCGGCCCGCGCGAGCGCCCCCACGTAGAGGAAGCTGCACAGCGAGAAGGTGCCCTCGTCGCCGCGCAGCCCGTCGGGCGAGGCGGCCGGGTCGTACCGGTAGACGAGGCTGTCGGTGACGAGCTCGGCCCCCATCGCGTCGAGCGTCGACAGCCAGCGCGGCTCCGACGGCGCGATGAACCCGACCGCCGGCATCAGCAGCAGCGAGGCGTCGAGGACCTCGCTCCCGTAGTGCTGCACGAAGGCCCGCCGGTCCGCGCTCCAGCCCCGCTCCATCACCTGACGCAGGATCGCGTCGCGAGCCGCCGTCCACCCCGCCAGGTCGGCCGGCCGGGCGAAGCGGGTGGCCAGCCGGATGCCCCGGTCGAAGGCGGTCCAGCACATCACCCGGCTGTACGTGAAGTCCTGCCGCCCGCCACGGGTCTCCCAGATCCCCTCGTCGGGCCGGTCCCAGTGGCCGGCCAGCCAGTCCAGCACCCCCGACACGGCGACCCAGCCGTCCCAGCCGATCCGCCGCGCGGCGGACCCGCCCTCGCGGGCCAGGCCGAAGACCGCCTCGCCGTAGATGTCGAGCTGGAGCTGACCGGCCGCCCCGTTGCCCCGGCGCACCGGGGCGGAGCCGCGGTACCCCTCCAGGTGGTCCAGGATCTCCTCGGGGAGGTACGGATCGCCGTCGACCCGGTACATGATCTGCAACGGCTCGCCGGTCACCGTCCGCTGCTCGCTCAGCCGCGCGCCCAGCCACAGCCGGAACGCGTCCGCCTCCTCCTCGAAGCCCAGACCGAGCAGCGCGTGCACCGACAGCGAGCCGTCCCGCACCCACGTGTAGCGGTAGTCCCAGTTGCGTTCGCCGCCGACCTGCTCGGGCAGCCCCATGGTGGCCGCGGCGACCGGAGCGCCCGTCGGCGCGTACGTGAGCAGCTTGAGCGTGATCGCCGAACGGTTGACGGCCGCCTGCCACCTGCCCCGGTAGCGGCTGCGCCGGATCCAGCGGTGCCAGAAGTCGCGGGTCCGCCGGAACTCCGCCGTCAGCGACGCCCGGTCGGCCGGTGGCGGAGCCGCGCCGCCCGCGTCGTCCACGGTCAGCACGAACGCCGCCACCTGGCCCTGCTCCAGCTCCACCTCCGCGCGCACGTCCCGCCCGTCGCGGTGCAGCTCGACCGGGCCCGCGCCCTGGAGCACCGCCTGGAGCCCCGCACCGACGAAGGTGGCCGTGCCCGAGCCGTCGAGGCTCAGCTCGTGCCCGGCCCGCCCGTAGTCGAACCGCGGCCGGCACTCCACGGAGAACCGCACCCGGCCCCGCGCCACCCGCAGCACCCGGATCAGCCGGTGGCGGGCCGTCGCCGTCTCCGGCCGGTCCAGCGGCATGAAGTCGGCGACCTCGCCGACCCCGTCGGCGGTCAGGAAGCGGGTCACGAGGATCGCGGTGTCGGCGAAGTACAGCTGCCGCGTGGTGACGTCGGGGGCGTCGACGGTCACGGCGAAGTACCCGCCGCGCTCGTGGTCGAGGAGGGCGGCGAACACGCTCGGCGCGTCGAAGCGCGGCGAGCAGAACCAGTCGACCACCCCGTCGGAGGAGACCAGGGCCGCGGTCTGGAGGTCGCCGACGAGCCCGTGGTCGGCGATCGGCGGATAACGGCGCACCGGGCACACGGGACCTCCTCGGCCGCGACGGACGCCGGTCCGGACCGTGCTCCGACGACCCCGACGTGTCCCCGATCCTTGTGGCGATCCGCGGGCACGACCAGGCGGAGTCGGCCGAACGGGTGAGGGCGGAGGCCGGCGGGCGGTCCGCCGTCGCCGCGGGTCCGCCCCGCCCCTACCCCATGGGTTCGCTCAGCTCGATCGCGCGCAGGGCCGCCGCGAGGGCCGGCTCGTCGCCGACGTCGAGGGCCGTGTCCGTCAGCTTGATGACGTGCTCGTCGCCGTGCGCGAGGGCCCGTGCGAAGACCTCCTCGGCGGTGACGGAGCCCGGCGGGGCGTACGGGACCGGCGCGTCCGGCGCGTACATGGCGGTGACCGCCGCCGAGGCCGTCCAGGCGGCCCGCAGGCTCGGCACCCACAGCGTGCGGGGGAGCGCGGGCAGGGCGCGCAGCACCGCGTTGGGGGCCGTCGCCGCGTGGACCAGCATCGTCTCCTCACCGTGGCCGTGGGTGGCGTACCGGTGGGTGGCCGCCCGTACGAGCTCGGCGAGCAGGGCCCGCGCCTCCTCCGGGTCCGTCACCCCGGCCGCCCACTCCGGCAGCGCGTCGACCCGGGCGAGCCGGGCGGGGAAGCCGCCGTCCCGCTCGCCGATCGGCCGGACGGCGTCGAGCGCGTCCACGGCCCGCCCGGCGCCGGGCAGCACGGCGAGGCCCTCGACGGGGCGGTGGCGCGCGGCCCAGTAGCCGAGGCCGTGCGCGAGTTCGGCCAGCCGAGGAGCGGTGCTCTCGGCCGCGAGCAGGGTGCGCACGGCGTGCCCCACCCGGATCACGGGGTGCGTGGAACCGCCGTACATCCCCGGCAGAAGCCGTGGCCACCACTCGGCGAGCACCTCGCGCCAGGGGCGTTCGGCGATCGCGCGCTCGAAGTGGGCGATCCAGTCGGCGGCCCGCCGCGGGTCCCCGAGCGCGCGCCGCCAGTCGGCGTCCGTGACCGGCTCGACGCCGGCCGGGAACTGCTCCAGCTTGGGCGCGTACCCGTCCAGCCAGCGGTGCACCGCCGCGGCCTGCCCGCGGGCGGCGAGGGCCTCGACGGCCATCGGGGCGTGATTGGTGAGCCGGCCGAGCCGCTCGGGCCCGGAGGAGTGCAGCCGCTGGAGCGCCTCGTCGAGCGTGCCCGTCGTGTCCGTGCGCGTATCCCCGCGCAGGTCAGTGGGCGTTCCCATGCTCGTGGGTGTACCCGTACTCGTGTCCCTGCTCGTGTCCATGGGGGGACGGTAGGCGGCCGGCGGCGGGCGCGTAACGGGCCGTGGACGGAGGATGGGGCCGGGCAGGGCCTAGGCCGGACCTAGGACCAGGTCTCGCCCGGCGTCCCCTCCGCGTCCTCCCGGCCAACGCCGGTGGGACGCCGGTGGGACGCCCGGTGTCCCGTCAGTACGATGGGCGGCCGGTCCAGGGAGCGGTGAGGCGGAGGTCGGCGGGATGGCGGGTGTGCCGCGACGGCGTGGGCAGGGCGAGCTGGAGACGCTGGTGCTGGCCGCCTTGCGGGCCGCCGACGGGCCGGTGACCGCGGGCTGGGTGCAGGAGCGGCTCGGCGGCGGCCTCGCGTACACCACCGTGATCACGATCCTGACGCGTCTTCATGTGAAGGGCGCCGTCGCGCGGGAGCGGGCGGGCCGGTCGTTCGAGTGGACGCCGGTCGCGGACGAGGCGGGTCTCGCCGCGCTGCGGATGCGCCGGGTCCTGGACGGCGAGTCCGACCGCGAGGCGGTGCTCGCCCGGTTCGTGACGGGTCTGTCGTCGGCGGAGGAGCAGTTGGTGCGGGACCTCCTGGCGCAAGCCGGAGAGGACGGGGAGGACGGGGAGGTCTGACGCCATGGGGGTCTTCGTCTTCCTGCCGCTCGTCCTCCCGCTGACCGCGTGGCCGGTCGCGCGCCTCGCCGAACAGCATCTGCACCCGCGGACCGCGACCCGGATGCTGACCGCCGTCGCCGCCGTCCTCGCGCTGTGCAGCACGCTGTGCCTGGCGCTCCTCGTGGTCGTCGGCACCGCCCAACTGCCGGGCAACCCGCTGCCGGACGCCTGGTCCGATCCGGAGGTGCGGGCGGCGGTGCCGTACGACGAGGTGGCCGGCCGGCTCGCGATCCCGGCGCTCCTCGCCGTGCTGGGCGCCTGCGGATGGACGCTGTGGCGGCACCGGCGGGTACGGCGGCGGGCGGAACGCGCCCTCGCCCCGCTGCCCGCCCGCGCGGTCGCCGTGCTGCCGGACGACGTCCCGTACGCGTACGCCCTGCCGGGCGGGCGCCGGGACCGGGTGGTCGTCAGCCGGGGGATGCTGGCGCGGCTGACGTCACGGGAGCGCCGGGCGCTCTTCGCGCACGAGCGGGCCCATCTGGAGGGGCGGCACCACCGGTTCCTCCTCGTCGTCCGGGTGGCGGCGCGGGCCAACCCGTTCCTGCGGCCCCTGTGCACGGCCGTCGGCTACACCACCGAACGGTGGGCCGACGAGGAGGCCGCCGTACGGGTCGGCAGCCGCCGGGTGGTGGCCCGCGCCATCGGCAAGTCCGCCCTGGTGTCGGCGGGGGCGCCGACGCCGACCCTCGCCGGGTTCGCCGCCGCCGGCCCCGTACCGCGCCGGGTGGCCGCGCTGCTCGCCCCGGCGCCGGCCGCACGGGCCTGGCCGGGGGTGGGCACGGCGACGGGGATGGCGGCCTGGGGCGCGGCCGTGGGGACCGCCGCGTCCGCCGTCTCCTCGGCGAACTCGGCGGTCACGCTGTACGCGATCCTCCACACGGCGACGCCGCTCTGACCGTCCGCGATCGTTCGCACGGCCACGCCGCTCCGGCCGTCCGCGATCGTTCACGCGGCCACGCCGCTCCGACCGTCCGCGAGGGTGCCGTCAGCTGATCGCCAGCGGGATCCCCGGGGCGAGGGCGGCCGCGATGCGCTCGGCGACGACCTCGGCCTGGTTGCCGTCCGGCGTGGTCGCGGTCTTCGTCGCGGACACCGCGAGGGCGAGCCGCTTGGACGGCAGATACGCCTGGATCGCCGCGTACCCCGAGAACGAAGGGTTCTGCAGGATCCAGCCGTTGACGACGATGACGCCGAGGCCGAAGTGCTTGGCCTCGGTCTGCTTCAGGCAGATCGTGGCCGGACAGCGGGCGGTGCCGCCGCCGAGGCCGACCGTCCCCGGGTTCAGCAGGGTGCGGTACGCGCGGGGCGAGAGCAGTTCACCGCTGCCGATGCCCTCGGCGGAACGGGCCAGGTCGCAGATGTGGGTGGTGATGACCGCGCCGGGCGCCGTGGTCCACGACGGGTTCCAGAAGGTGGACTCCTCGTACAGGCCGCGGTCGGAGGTGAAGGCGTGCAGCACCGGCGCCGGGATGTCGGGGGTGAAGTTGTTCCGGGTGTCGCGCAGCCCCAGCGGCCCGGTGACCCGCCGCTTCACGAACTCCTGGATCGGCATGCCGGTGATCTTCTCCAGCGCGGAGACGAGCAGCACGTAGTTGGCGTGCGAGTAGCTCCAGCTGGTGCCCGGCTCGTACCAGAAGGAGTGGCTGTACGGGTAGGAGAGCAGCTGCTCCGGGGTCCACTGGCGGAACGGGTGCGGGAGGAGCGCCTTCAGGAACGCCGGGTCGGTGACGTAGTCGTGCAGGCCGGAGGTGTTGTTCGCGAGCATCCGCAGGGTGATCCGGTGCGCCTTGGGGACGTCGGGCAGCCAGCGGTCCACGGTGTCGTCCAGGCTCACCTTGTGTTCCTGGACCAGCTGGAGCAGGGCCGTGCCGATGTGCGCGAAGGCGACCGAGCCGGCCCGGAAGTGCATGTCCGGCTCGGCGGGCACGCCGGTCATGGACTCGCCGAGCGCGTCGGTGAGGACCTCGCGCCCGTCGAGGGTGACCTTCACCTCCACGGAGTTCAGCCGCAGATCCGCCTTGGCCTTGCGGGTGATGTCGAGGACCCGCCGGGCCTGCGCGTCGAGCGGCCGCTGGGTCCGCTCGCACGGCCGGTCCCCGTGGCCCCCCGCGCCCCGGGCGGAGGCGGGCACGACGGCGGAGGTCTGGGACACGACGGCGAGGAGCGCGGCGCAGAGGGCCGCGCGAAGGGTGGTGCGTCTCATGCCCGCACTATCCCCATGCCACCCCGCCCGCCGCCGCCCGCAACTCCGCCGGACACCCCGCACGGGGACGGGGACAGACCCGTGCGGCCCAGCCCGGCCGCGAACGGGACGTTACGCGGCGGGGCGGCCGGACAGCGGCGCCAGGTCCGGCGCGACCCAGCCCGTGGCAGCGGGCGGCACCCGCCCGTGGGCGCCTTTCCGCCGTACCGGATGATCGAACGCATGCTCCTCGCGTCCCTCTCGGTCGCCGCACTCGTCGTGGTGCTGGCCTGCGCCGTCGGCCGCCCCTTCGGGTGGTCGGAGGCGGTCTTCGCGGTGCCCGCCGCCGTGCTCCTGGTCGTCGTGGGCGCCGTGCCCGTGGAGCACGTGCGCGAGGAGGCGGACCGGCTGGGGCCGGTCATCGGGTTTCTCGCGGCTGCCCTGGTGCTGGCCAAACTCTGCGACGACGAGGGGCTCTTCCACGCCTGCGGCAGCTGGATGGCCCGCTGGGCACGCCGTCGGCCACGGCGGCTGCTCGGCGCCGTCTTCGCCCTGGCCTCGCTGATCACCGCCGCGCTGAGCCTCGACGCCACCGTCGTCCTGCTCACGCCCGTCGTCTTCGCCACGGCCGCCCGCATGGGCACCTCGGCCCGCCCCCACGCCTACGCGACCGCCCACCTGTCGAACACGGCCTCGCTGCTGCTGCCGGTCTCGAACCTCACCAACCTGCTGGCCTTCGCCGCCACCGGCCTCAGCTTCAGCCGCTTCGCGCTGCTGATGCTGCTGCCGTGGCTGGCCGCCATCGGCGTCGAGTACGTGGTCTTCCGCCGCTTCTTCGCCGCCGAGCTCGCCGCCGGGCCGAACGGTGAGGGAGCGGACGCTTCGGGAGCGGGCGGCGGGAGCGCGGACGGCGGGAGTGCGGACGGCCCCGTCGAGGTGCCGCTGTTCCCGCTGCTGACCGTGGGCGCGACCCTCGTCGGCTTCGGTGTCGCCTCGGCGGTCGGCGTCGACCCGGCCTGGGCGGCGGCGGCCGGCGCGGCGGTGCTCGCGGTGCGGGCCCTGCTGCGGGGGCACACCCGGCCGGCCGCGCTCGTGCGTTCGGCCGCGCTGCCGTTCCTCGCCTTCGTCCTCGCCCTCGGTGTCGTCGTCCGCGCCGTCGTCGACAACGGACTCGGCGACGCCCTCGGCACCGCCCTGCCGGACGGCACCTCGCTGCCCGCGCTGCTCGGCACCGCCGCCCTCGCCGCGCTTCTCGCGAACCTGATCAACAACCTGCCGGCGGTGCTCGCGCTCGCCCCGCTCGCCGCCCCCGCCGGGCCGGGTGCCGTCCTCGCCGTCCTGCTCGGCGTGAACATCGGCCCCAACCTGACGTACGCCGGTTCCCTCGCCACGCTGCTCTGGCGCCGGATCGCCCACGAGCGCGGCCACGACGTGCGGTTGAAGGAGTTCACGCTCCTAGGCGCCCTCACCGTCCCCACCGCGCTGACCGCCGCCACGGTGGCGCTCTGGGGCTCGCTGGCCCTGCTCGGCCCGTAGCGGGGGGCGTGGCCGGGGCTCAGCCGGTCCCTCGGCCGGTGGCCGGGGTCGTCGGCGGCCTTGTCAGGGGTCGGTGGCGGGGGGAGCCTAGACCCGTCGGACGTCGACGCCCTGCTCGGAGAGCGCCTCGACGACGGGGTCGGGGGCGTCGTGGTCGGTGACGAGGATGTCGATGTCGGAGATGGCGCAGACGCGGGCGAAGGCCCGCCTGCCCAGCTTGGTGGAGTCGGTCACGACGATGAGGGTGGCCGCCCGCTCCGCCATGGAACGGTTGGCGCTCGCCTCGCCCTCGTCGTGCGTGGAGGCCCCGAAGTCGGGATCGACCGCGTCGATGCCGAGGATCGCGTAGTCCAGGGAGAGGCCCTGGAGCGTGGCCGCCGCGAGCGGACCGGTCAGCTCGTAGGACTGCGGGCGGGCGACCCCGCCGGTCACGACCGTCTTCACGTACGGGCGGACGGCGAGCTCGTTGGCGATGTTGACGGCGTTGGTGACGATGGTCAGCGCCGGGCCGCCGGTGTGCGAAGCGAGGTCGCCGCGGGTGGCCAGTTCGCGCGCGACCTCCGAGGTGGTCGTACCGCCGTTGAGCCCGACGATCGCGCCCGGCGGGACGAGCGCGGCGGCGGCGCGGGCGATGCGCTGCTTCTCGTCGGCCTTGCGGGCGGTCTTGTAGCGCAGCGGGAGGTCGTAGGTGACCCCGCTGAGCACGGCGCCGCCCCGGGTGCGGGTGAGCAGCTGCTGGCGGGCGAGTTCCTCCAGGTCGCGGCGGACCGTGGCGGGGGAGACGCCGAGCAGTTCGGCCGCCTCGCCGACCTCGATGCTGCCCTTCTCGCCCAGCGCGTCGAGCAGCCGCGTCCAGCGCTCGTGCGTGCTCATCACCGTTCTCCTCGCCTCGTGACCTCGGGGGCCGAGCCTAACGCCCCTTCCCCGCTACATGAGCATTCCTTGCACGTGCTTGCTCAAAGTTGCGCGCGGACTCTATAAAGGAGACAACTTCAATCATCATTGGTTCGGGGAGGCGCCGCCATGAGTCATGTCGACACGGAGATAGCCAGCCAGCCCGCCTGCTGGCGCCGCGCACTGGAGACCAAGCCCGCCGGCCTGCCCGCCGACGGCGAACGCGTCGCCGTCGTCGGCTGCGGCACCTCCCTCTACATCGCCCAGGCGTACGCCGTGCTGCGCGAAGCCGCCGGCCTCGGCGAGACCGACGCCTTCGCCGCGTCCGAGTACCCGGCGAACCGCTCCTACGACCGGGTGGTCGCCCTCACCCGCTCCGGCACCACGACCGAGGTCCTCGCCGCCCTGGCCCGGGTCCCCGAAGGCACCCCGACCGTCGCGCTCACCGGCGACCTCGACACCCCCGTCGTCCGGGCCGCCGGCACCGTCGTCGACCTGTCCTTCGCCGACGAACGGTCCGTCGTACAGACCCGCTTCGCCACCACCGCCCTCGTCCTGCTGCGCGCCGCCCTCGGCCTCGTGCCGGACGACCTCGTCGAGCAGGCCGAACGGGCCGTCGCCGAGCCGCTGCCCGAAGCCGCCGTGGAATCCGGCCAGTTCACCTTCCTCGGCACCGGCTGGACCATCGGCCTCGCCAACGAGGCCGCGCTCAAGCTGCGCGAGGCCGCCGGGGCCTGGACCGAGTCGTACGCGGCGATGGAGTACCGGCACGGCCCGATCAGCGTCACCGGCCCCACCAGCACCGTCTGGTTCTTCGGCGCGCCGCCCGCCGGACTCCTCGACCAGATCGCCCCGACCGGCGCGTACGCCTCGGTCTCCGACACCGACCCCCTCGCCGACCTCATCCGCGCCCAGCGCCTCGCCGTCACCCTCGCCACCCGCCGAGGCCTCGACCCCGACCAGCCCCGGGGCCTGACCCGATCGATCGTGCTGGCGGAGTCGTGACGCGGACCGGGAGGCCCTGACCTGGGCCGGGCCGCTCCTGGCCGACGCCTGGGCCCGGCCAGTCAGTTCTGGCCCCGGACCAGCCAAGCCCTGACCCCGGCCGGGCGGTCCCTGACCCCGCCCGGCCGGTCACCTGCCTCCCCGCCGCCGACCCCCTTCCGGCGGCGGGGACGTCAGGCCCCGCATCCGCGTCCACACCCGCCCCCACTCGCACCCGCATTCAGCCGACCAAGGAGCAGAACCGTCATGCCCCTCGTAGGAACGGGCGACATCGTCGGACCGGCCGCGGCCGCCGGTCGCGGCGTCGGCGCCTTCAACGTCATCCAGCTCGAACACGCCCAGGCCATCGTGGCCGGCGCGGAGGCCGCCGGCACGCCGGTGATCCTCCAGGTCAGCGAGAACACCGCCCGCTACCACGGCGCCCTCACCGCGATCGGCACCGCGACCCTGGCGGTCGCCCGGGCCGCCGGGGTCCCCGTCGCCGTCCACCTCGACCACGCGACCTCCGCCGGACTCGTCGAGGAGGCCGTCGCGCTCGGTTTCTCCTCCGTCATGTACGACGCCTCCACGCTGCCGTACGAGGAGAACGTCCGCGCCACCGCGCGGGTACGGGCCCTGTGTCACGCCTCCGGGGTGTGGGTCGAGGCCGAACTCGGCGAGGTCGGCGGCAAGGACGGCGTCCACGCCCCGGGCGCCCGGACCGACCCGGCCGAGGCCGCGGAGTTCGTCGCCGCCACCGGCGTGGACGCCCTCGCGGTCGCCGTCGGCACCTCGCACGCCATGGCCACCCGTGACGCCGCCCTCGACTTCGACCTCATCGCGGCCCTGCGCGCGCGGCTGCCCGTGCCGCTGGTGTTGCACGGCTCGTCGGGCGTCGGCGACGAGGACCTGGCCACCGCCGTCGCCCACGGCATGACCAAGGTCAACATCGCCACCCACCTGAACCGGGTCTTCACCCGCGCCGCCCGCGAAGTCCTCGACGCGGACCGGGCCCTGGCCGACACCCGCCGCTACCTCGGCGCGGGACGGACGGCGATGACCCACGAGGTCACCAGGCTGCTGGGGATCCTCGACGCGCGCGCGGGGAGCATCGCCTGACGGAACGTCACAGGAGGAGCGCCAGGCCTTCGCAGACGGCGGCTACCTCGTGTCAGCCGCCGGGAGCGGCTTCGGCTGCACCGCCGGTGGCCACCCGGCGTCGGTCTCCGGCGGTGACCTCGGCCGCGCCGCCGGCCGCCTCGGGTCATGCTCCGCCGTCGCCCGCGCCCGCGCCGAACCACCGTTCCAGCCGCGCCACCAGCTCCCCCTGGTCCTCGCCGACCCAGGCCACGTGCCCGTCCGGCCGCAGCAGCACCGCGGGCGGGCCGGGTGTGTCGTCGGAGCCCTTGAAGACGTCGGCGTCGGCGGCGTTGACGAGGTCCACGACCCGGTCGACGCGGTCCGCCCAGCCTGTCACCGAGAGCCGGCCGGTCTGGTCGAGCAGCAGCCCGCGTCCGGCGTGCGTCAGCCCGTACAGGCGTCCCCGCTTCAGTGCGACGTCCCGCATCCGCCGGCCGACGAGCGGGTGGGTGTCGCCGAAGTCGTAGCGGATGTCGATCGCGGTGACCATCCCGGTCATGTACCGGTTCACCTCGTCGAAGTCCATCAGCCGCGACAGCAGAGCCCGCAGCGCCGCCGCGCCGGGGTCGTCCGTCCCCATGAGCGTGATCTGCGCGCGGGCGTTGTCGAGGACGCGGGCGCCGACCGGGTGCCGCTCGGTGTGGTAGCTGTCGAGGAGGCCCTCCGGTGCCCGGCCGTCGACCTCGGCGGCCAGCTTCCAGCCGAGGTTGAACGCGTCCTGCACGCCGAGGTTCAGGCCCTGCCCGCCGGTCGGCGGATGGATGTGGGCCGCGTCCCCGGCCAGCAGCACCCGGCCGGAGCGGTAGCGCTCGGCCTGCCGGGTGGCGTTCCCGAAGCGGGAGAGCCGGCGCGGTGAGTGCGCTCCGAAGTCGGTGCCGGCGTGCGCCCGCAGCTGCCGCCGGAACTCGTCGAGGGTCGTCGGGGTCGCCCGGTCCTCGGCGACGCCGTCGGCGGGCACGACGATGCGGTACAGGCCCGCGTGCCCGTCGACGTCCGGGACGGCCCCGAACCGCAGCTGGGTTTTCCGTACCTCCTCGACGACGCCCATGACCGTCGCCCGGTCCGCCGTCACCTCCATGTCGCCCAGCAGGGTCTCGACCGTCGACGGCTCGCCGGGGAAGCCGATGCCGGCCAGTTCGCGCACCGTGCTGCGCCCGCCGTCGCACCCCACGAGATAGCGAGCGCGCAGCCGCGTGCCGTCGGCGAGCCGGACGTCCACCCCGGTGTCGTCCTGGTCGAGCCCGACCACCTCGTGGCCGCGCCGCAGTTCGGCGCCGAGCGCGACGGCACGGGTTTCGAGCAGCCGCTCGGTCACGTGCTGCGGGGTGGTGAGCCCGTACGGATGGGCCGTGTCCAGGCCTTCCGGCCACGCCTTGTGGATGCCGCCGAAGAATCCGCCGACCCGGAATTTCTCGCTCTCCGCGAGGAATCCGCCGAGCAGCCCGCGCTGGTCCATCACCTCGACGCTCCGGGCGTGCAGCCCGCGCCCCCGGGAGTGCCCGAGCGGTTCGGCCGACTTCTCCAGGACGAGCACCCGTACGCCGTGCAGCCGCAGTTCACCGGCGAGCATGAGGCCGGTCGGCCCGCCGCCGACCACGATCACGTCCGTCATTTCGGAACACCCACTCACGAGATATGCCCATTCCGTCCGCTTATGGAATCGGCCGCCCATTCTGCGCCTTGTACCGGGTCTTGCCGCAAGCCCCCCTGTGCGCTATATCTTGATAGTGGCAAGGAGTCTGCGACTTCCTTGCCTTTGTCATTTCCCGGACCTCTCCCGGGGAACAGGGGGAGGGGCGGCAAGTGGTGCGCGAACGGCTTCGGGCCCGGTTCCGGTACTGGTTCGACGGCACGATGGACCGCGGCACGCCCGCCCTGATCAGCTGGCTGGCGCTCGCCTCGCTGCTGCTCATCGGCGTGGCCTCCACGCTGGTCGTCCTGTTCACCGACACCGACGCCGAGGACAACGGCGGCTGGGCGGGCGTCGCCTGGATGAGCCTGCTGCGCACCCTGGACCCCGGCACCATGGGCGGGGACACGGGCGGCCCGGTCTTCCTCGGTCTGATGCTGGCCGTGACGATCGGCGGCATCTTCATCGTCAGCGCCCTCATCGGTGTGCTGACCACCGGCCTGAACCAGCGGATCAACCAACTGCGCAAGGGCCGTTCGCAGCTGATGGAGCGCGGGCACACCATCGTGCTCGGCTGGTCGGAGCAGGTCTTCACGGTGGTCGCCGAGCTCGTCGAGGCGAACCAGAGCGAACGCCGCTCGTGCGTGGTGATCCTCGCGGACCGGGACAAGGTCGCCATGGAGGACGCGATCCGCGAGCGCATCCCCGAACCGGGGCGCACCCGGGTCGTGTGCCGCTCGGGCAACCCGCTCGTCCGGGCCGATCTGGAGCTGGTCAGCCCCGACACCGCCAAGTCGATCATGGTGCTGCCGCCGTCCGGCGACGACCGCGACGTCGACGTCATCAAGGTGCTGCTGCTGCTCAACAGCCGTACGTGGAAGCCCGTACGCCCCCATGTCGTCGCGGCCGTGCACGACTCGGAGAACCTCGCCGCCGCCCGCCTCGCGGCCGGCGGGACGGCCATGGTGATCGACGCCGAGGACATCGCGGTCCGCCTGATCGCGCAGGCGCACCGGCAGACCGGCCTGTCGACCGTCTTCAACGAACTGCTCAGCTTCGTCGGCAACGAGTTCTACTTCCGCGACGAACCGTCCCTGGTCGGCGCCACGTACGGGCAGGCCCTCGGCGCCTACGCGCGCGGAGTGCCGGCCGGGCTGCACAGGAACGACGGCCAGGTCCTGGTCAACCCGCCGATGGACACCGTCATCGCCCCCGGCGACCAGCTGCTCATGGTCGCCGAGGACGACCTCCTGATCCGCCGGGCCGAGACCCCGGCACCGGTCGTCGAGACGGCGATCACGACCGCGCCCGTCCAGCCGCCGCACCTCGACCGGACCCTCCTCATCGGCGAGAACTCCCGCACGGCGAAGCTGGTCGACCTGCTCGACAGCTTCGTCGAACCCGGCTCGACCCTCGACATCGCCGCCCCCCGCCGCCCGGAGGCCGCCCTGCACGGGCGACTGGCCCACCTCACCGTCGGGTTCAAGCGCTGCGAGCCGACCCGCCGGTCCTCCTTGGAAGCCCTGGACCTGGGCGGCTACCAGCACATCGTGGTGCTCTCGGACGACACCATCGCCCCCGGCCGGGCCGACGACCGCACGCTCGTCACCCTGTTGCACCTGCGGGACATCGAGGTGGGCCTGGGAGATCCGTACTCGATCGTCACGGAGATGCACGACGACGCCAACCGCGAGGTCGCCCAGGTCACCAAGGCCGACGACTTCATCGTCAGCACCAAGGTGATCAGCCTCCTGCTCACCCAGCTCACCGAGAACCGCGACCTGTACGCGGTCTTCGCCGACCTCTTCGACCCGGAGGGCTCGGAGATCTACCTCAAACCGGCCTGCGACTACGTGATCCTCGGCGCCGAGGCGAACTTCGCCACCGTCGTCGAGGCCGCCCGCCGCCGCGGCGAGACCGCCATCGGCTACCGTCTCGCCCGGCACGCCGAAGAGGCCCCCACCTACGGCATCTTCCTCAACCCGCCCCGTACGGCCCCGCTCGTCTTCGGGGAGCGCGACGCGGTGGTCGTGTTCGCGGAGAGCTAGCGCCACCCCGACGGCCGTCACCCCGCCGTCAGTCGCCGTCCGTCGCCGTCAACCCGGCAGGGGCCCCGGCGTCGGCCACTGACCTGCGGCTTTCCGCGACGCCGGCGTGACGCGGGGGCCGTCCGCGGTGTCCCGGAGGGTCGGCCCCTGCGCGCCGAACACCGCGTACGGCGCGCAGGGCCTTTCCCGACCGGTGCTCCCCGCGCGGCGAGAGCCACTCCTCCGCGCGGGGCCGGTGGCCGTCAGGGCTTCTGGAAGCCGGCGTCCTGGAGGATCTTCTGGGCTTCGGGGGTGCTGAGCCAGGCGACGAACGCGGCGGCGGCCTTCGCGTTCTTGGAGTCGTTGAGAGTGGCCGCGGGGTATTCGGCGATCGCGTTCTGCGCGTCGGGGATCCCGATGGCGTCGACCTTGTCCTTGGCGCTCTCGGCGTCGGTCTTGTAGACGAGTCCGGCGTCGGCCTCGCCGAGTTCGACCTTGCTGAGGACGGCGCGGACGTTCGGCTCCTGCGAGACCGGCTTCACGGTGATCTTCTGGGCGTCGAGGATCTTCTTGCTGTACTTGCCGGCGGGCACCTCGGGCGCGGCCAGGACGACCTTCAGCCGGGGGTCGGCGAGGTCCTTCAGCTCGTCGACCTTGTGCGGGTTGCCTTCGCCGGTGGCGATGACGAGGCGGTTCCTGGCGATGACGGTGGGGGTGCCGGTGTCGTTCCTCGCCTTGGCCATGGACTTGGTGTCGGCGGTGACGAGGGCGTCGGCCGGTGCGCCCTGGGCGACCTGGGCGACGAGTTCCTGCGAGCCGGCGAAGGAGAAGGTGACCGTGGTGCCGGGGTGGGTCTTCTCGTAGGCGGCGCCGGCGGTCTTGAAGACGTCCGTGAGGGAGGCGGCGGCCAGCACGGTGAGCTTGGTGTCGGGGGCGGTGGTGGATCCGCCGGTGGCCTTGTCCTTGCCGCCGGTGCCGGAGCAGGCCGCGAGCGGTACGAGCAGCGCGACGGTGGCCACGGCGGCGGCGGTACGGCGTCTGGTGAGCGTGAGGGACATGAGGGTCTGAACTCCTTCGGGCGGACGGAAGTACTGCATGAGGGCTCAGGCGTCAGGTGCGGCCGACTTCCACTCCCGGCAGGACTGCATGTGCGACACGGTAGGGCCGTTCCGCTCTCATCTGCAACAAGTATGGAGGACCCTCCATCGCGAATGAGAGGAAGCTCGGAGGAACGGCCAACAGGCTCCCGGGGCTTTCCGGGAAGCTCCGTACCCGGCCGCCGGGGCCTGGGTGTTCGGACGAGAGGCGTTCTCGCGGCCTGGCGTGGCATCTACGATGGATCGTCTCGTATTCACCTTGCGCATGTGAGGTGGAGACGCGCGCGTTCACCCGTGCGCATTCCTCAGGGGGCAAGGAGTTCCGCATGCAGGTCGACCATCTTCTCCGCCTCGACCGTCTCGACCTCGCGCTGGTCTGGGGGGACCGGGCCCTGCTCGGTCAGGAGGTCGGCGGCGTGACGGCCACGGACCTGGAGGACCCGGCACGGTTCCTGGAGGCCGGCGAGATCGTGCTCAGCGGACTGCCCTGGTGGAGCCGGGAGGGCGACCCGGCCAAGGCCGACCGGTTCGTGTCGGGGCTCAGCGCGGCGGGCGCGGTGGCCCTGCTCGCCGGGGAGGAGACCCACGGCGGAGTGCCGGACGAGGTCGTCGACGCCTGCCGCCGGCACCGCGTCGCCCTGCTCGCCGTCCCCGCGCACACCAGCTTCCGGGCGGTCACCGAGGCCGTCTGCCTGCGCCAGTGGGGCGAGCTCAGCCGCCGCCCCACCGACCACTACGCGTTGCCGGAGAACGTCCGCGCCGACCTCGACCGCGCCCTCGAACACGGCGCCTCCATCGCCGAGTTGACGGACCGCGCCTTCGCCCACCTCGGCACCCCCGACTGCCACCTGCTCACCGGCAGCGGCCGTACGGTCGCCCGGGCCGGCGGCGCCGCGCCGCTGCCGGCCCGGCGGGCCGCGGAACTCCTGCGCGGTACGCGGGGCACCACCGTCCGGGTCGAGGCCGACGACGACACGGCCTTCGACGCCTGGCACCTGCACCTGCCCGAGGAAGGGCAGGTCCCGCCCCGGGTCCTCCAGGAGATCGCCGAGCTCCTCGGCCGCCACCGGCGCCGCGAGGACCGCCGCCGCGCGGCCCGCGCGACCGCCTCGGCCGAACTCCTGGCCGCGCTGGGCGCCCCGTACCCCGACGCGCACCGGATACGGGGCGCGCTCACCGCCTGCGGCCTGGGCGACGGGCGCGCCTACACGCTGGTCGCGGCGAGCCTGGAGCCGGGCGCGGGCCTCGGCCGGGCCCCGGGGCGGACCGGGTGGACCGGGCGGACCGGGAGGGGCGAGGGAGGTGAGGGGGGTGAGAGGGGACGAGCCGAGGCGGCGGCGGGCCACGGTGGGGTCGAGGCGGCGGCGCAGCTCGTCGAGGCTGTGGCCGCGGGGGCTACGGCCGCCGCCGACGCGCTTTCCGACGCTGTGCCCTCCGACACCGCACTCTCCGACACCGCACTCTCCGCCGCCACGGCCTCCGAGGCCGCCGCCGCCCTCGCGGAGGCGCTGGGCCATCTCCCTCCCGCCGCCTTCACCTCCGTCGTCGCCGAGTGCCCCGGCGGCGAGGCGATGGCCGTCGTCGCGCACGGAGAGGGTGCGGCGGCGGAGCTGCGGGCGGTGCTCGGTGAGGCGTGGCCGCTGGTGCACGCCTGCCGGCCCGGGGACGCCCTGCACGCCGGGGTCGGCGAGCCCGTCACCGGCCCGGACGCGCTCGACACCGCGCTCGCGCAGGCCCGTTACGCGCTGGCCGCCGCCCGCGCCGCCGCACCCTCGGGGCAGCGCCTCGCCGGCCTCGACGACCTGCGCGGCCTGGACTCCCTGGTGGCCGGGATCCCCGCCGCCGTACGGGAGGTGTACCGCGCGACGGTCCTCGGCCCGCTCCTCGGCCCCGGCCGGGCGTCGCACGCGACCCTCCTGGAGACCCTGGAGGTCTTCCTCGCGCACGACTGCTCCTGGGCCAGGACCGCCGAGGCCCTGCACCTGCACGTGAACACGGTCCACTACCGCATCGAGCGCGTGGAGGCCCTCACCGGACGTGACCTGTCCCGGCTCGACCACAAACTCGACCTGCGGGCGGCCCTGTTGTGCCGCTGAGACGGCGCGGCAGGCGGCGCCGGGTCAGGGCAGGTCGATGTGGACGCTGGTCGACTTCACCCGCGCGGTGACGGTGACCCCCACGGCGAGACCCAGCTCCTCGACCGCCTCCCGCGTCACCAGCGACACGAGCCGGTGCGGACCGGACTGCACCTCGACCTGCGCGGCCACGTCGTCGACCCGTACCGCCGTCACGATCCCCACGAAGGAGTTCCGCACCGACGTCGGCACGGAGTCCTCGGGCACCGCGTGCGGCCCGGCCCCCCGCTCCACGGCGAAGCGGGCCAGATCGGCGCCCTCGACGACCCGGGCGCCCGCGCCGTCCCGTGCGACAGGGAGCCGCCCGCCGTCCGCCCAGCGGCGCACGGTCTCCGCACTCACGCCGAGCAGCTTCGCGGCCTGCCCCATGCTGTACGACGGCACCGCGGACCCCTCTCACTCGATGGTGTGGAAAGCGGCCCCGGGACCCTTCCGGGCGTCTCCGGCCGATGAACGAAGCCTAGACTTCCCGCACATGTCGCTCTGGCTGCTCAATCATTTCAGCACCTTCACCCTGACCGTCGTCACCGTCGGCGGGACCATCGCCCTGGCCGTCGCGGGCAGCGTGCTGGCCCGCCGCAGGTACCCGTCGCTGGCCGAGGGCGAGCACAACGAGATGGTGGGTGTGACGCTCGGGATGTTCGGCGCGATCTACGGGATCATCCTCGCCTTCGTCATCGTCACGCTCTGGACGCAGCTGGACAGCACGCAGACCATCGTCGCGACCGAGGCCACCGACGTCGCGCTCATCGCCCGGGACGCCGCCGCCTTCCCCGCCCCTGTCCGCGCCGACGTCGACGCCGCGCTCAGCGGCTACGTCCACGCGGTCGTGGAGGACCAGTGGCCCCGGATGCGCGCGGGGCAGCCGAGTTACGGCGCCACGGGTGAGAAGCTGCAGACCGTCTTCGACGCGCTCCAGGCGTACGAGCCGAAGACCGCCCGCGAGGAGGTCTTCTACGAGGAGGCCGTCGGCCGCCTCAACGACGTCGCCGGGCAGCGCCGGGCCCGCCTGACCATGGCGGAGCAGGAACTCCCGCCGCTGCTCCAGGTCCTGGCCTTCGGCGGCGCGATCGTCCTCATCCCCCTCACCTTCCTGTACGGCATGCGCCGCCTGCGCATCCAGCTGCTCTTCGTCTCCGCCGTGGCCGGACTCGTCGGCTTCAGCCTGCTGCTGGTCTTCGTCCTCGACCGCCCCTTCGCCGGCGAGCTCAGCGTGAGCCCCGCCCCGTACAAGGAAGGGGCGCTCGCCCCGTACTGGAGTCAGCCGGCCGCCGCGGACCCGGCCGCCCGGGCGGGCGGCCAGGGCAGCCCGTAACCGGTGACGGCCGGGTGGCGGCGGGTCCGTCAGGCCACGCCGCGGATCCGGGTGACGAGGAGGCCGCCGAGGAGGATGACCAGGGCCGCGGCGATGTAGAGACCGGTGTAGCCGCCGAGGTGGGCGATGACCGGTGCGGCGAGCGCGGGCGCGAGGACCTGGGGGCCGGAGTTGGCGATGTTGATGACGCCGAGGTCCTTGGCCCGGTCGGCGGCCCGCGGCAGCACCTGGGTCACCAGGGCCTGGTCGACGGCGAGGTAGATCCCGTACCCGGCCCCCAGGACGGCCGCGGCCAGCAGGGCGGACGGCCAGGTGTGGAGCAGGGCGAGCAGCAGCGCGGCGGCGGTCATCACGACGGAGCAGACGACGACGAAGGCCTTGCGGCGCCCGACCCGGTCGGAGAACGCACCCACGGGGATGGCTGTGGCGGCGGCGCTCAGCGTGTACACCCCGGTGAGGATCAGCACGCCGGTGCCGGGGTCGCCGTAGTGGACGGCGTCGGCGAGGAAGTAGAACAGGTAGAGCGTGCCGAGGGCGTTGCCCAGGTTGATCAGGAATCGGCTCAGCCAGGCCCACCCGAAGTCCGGGTGGCGCCGGGGGCTGACCCAGAACGACCTCGCGAACGCGCGGGCGTCGAAGGCGGGGCGCAGGGCCCGGGGCAGCGCCGGTTCGCCGTGGCGCAGCACGAACGGGAGGGCCAGGGCGACGGTGAGCACCGCGAGGGTGACGTAGCCCGAGCCGACGCCGGTGACGAGCAGGGTCGTGATCAGCGCGCCGAGGACGAGGCCGATGGACTGCATGAGGCCGGTCCAGCCGGAGACCTGCGCGCGCTGGGCGAGCGGCACCCGGTCGGCGATCGGCGTGGTGACCCCGGCCAGCATCGCGTTCAGGCCCGCCTGCGCCAGGCACCAGCCGACGGCGACCCCGGCGACCGTGTGCTGACCGGCGGTGAACACGAGCCCCGCCGCCCCGGCGAGCGCGCCGCCCAGTGTCCAGGGGCGGCGCCGGCCGAACCGGCTCGTGGTGCGGTCCGACCAGGCCCCGGCGAGCGGGTTGACGAGGACGGCGACGAGGGCGCCGAGCCCGGTCACGAGCGAGAGCGCGGTGTTCTTGTCCTGCGGGTCGATCCGCTCCAGCTGGAGCGGCAGCAGGATCTGGATCGGGGTCATGAAGGCCATGAAGACGGCGAGCGTGGCCAACGACAGCCCCACCGTCCACCCGGCCCCGACGGGGACGGTGGGCTCACCGAGCAGCGCGGAGCCACCGGGCCCGGCCGCCGGATCCGGCCCGGTCTTCAGGCCCGCTCCGGCCACCAGGCCCGCTCCGGCCACCAGGCCCGCTCCGGCCACCAGGTCCGCTCCGGCCGTCGGGCCCGCTCCGGCCACCAGGTCCGCCCCGGCCTCCGCGCCCGCTCCGGCCCCCGCCCCCGCGTCCCCCCTGCCTCTCGGCCCTCCAGGGCCCCCCGCGTCGGCCATCCCGGCTCCCTCGCTCATGCCCGCTGGGCGGCGATCAGGGCGCGGTACCACTCGAAACTCGCGCGCGGGGTGCGGAGTTGGGTGGCGAAGTCGACCTCGACCAGGCCGAAGCGCTGGTGGTAGCCCTCTGCCCACTCGAAGTTGTCGAGCAGGGACCAGGTGAAGTAGCCGCGCACGTCGACGCCCTGGTCCATGGCCCGGCCGATGGCGGCGAGGTGGCCGGCGAGGTAGTCGACGCGGGCCTGGTCGTCCGTCCCGGCCTGCTGCGAGCAGCCGTTCTCGGTGATCCACACCGGCGGCAGGGCGTCGCCGTAGCGGGCCTTCAGGCCGGTGAGCAGCTCGGTGAGGCCGTCCGGGACGACCGGCCAGCCGAACGAGGTCCGCTCGTACGGCTCCTCGGACTCGGCCAGGTCGAAGGGCAGCCCGAGCGACGGGTCCACGGGGGCGGTGATCCAGCTCGGGTTGTAGTAGTTGACGCCGAGCCCGTCGAGCGGGGCGGCGATCGTGGCGAGGTCGCCGTCGCGCACCAGGCCGCCCCAGGTCGGGTCGGGCATCCCGTACGCCGAGAGATCGGGGTAAGTGCCGTGCAGGAGCGGGTCGTTGAAGAGCCGGTTGTGCAGGTTGTCGTACGCCTCGGCGGCCGCGGCGTCCGCGTCGGTGCGGGCGTCGGAACGCAGCCGCACCGGGGTGCAGTTGTTGGCGACCAGGACCCGCGCGTCCGGGACGGCGGCCCGCAGCGCGGCGGTCGCGAGTCCGTGGCCGAGGAGCTGGTGGTGGGCGACGGGCAGGGCGTCCAGCATGAGGGTGCGGCCGGGGGCGTGGACGCCGAAGGCATAGCCGAACGACATGTGCACGAAGGGCTCGTTGAGGGTGATCCACCGCTTGACCCGGTCGCCGAGCCGCTCCGCGACCACGGCCGCGTACGCGCCGAAGTGGTGGGCGGTGTCACGGTTCAGCCAGCCGCCCTCGTCCTCCAGGGCCTGCGGCAGGTCCCAGTGGAACAGGGTGGGGGTGGGCTCGATCCCGGCGTCGAGCAGGGCGTCGACCAGCCGGTCGTAGTAGTCGAGACCGCGCGGCTCCACCTTTCCCGCACCGGTCGGCAGAATGCGCGGCCAGGAGAGCGAGAAGCGGTACGCGTCGAGGCCGAGCCGGCGCATCAGCGCGACGTCCTCACCGAAGCGGTGGTAGTGGTCGCAGGCCACCTCGCCGGTGTGCCCGTCGCGGACCGCTCCGGGGCGGCGTACGAAGGTGTCCCAGATCGAGGCGCCCTTGCCGTCCTCGTCCGCCGCGCCCTCGATCTGGTACGCGGCGGTCGACGCCCCCCAGACGAAGTCCGCCGGGAACGTGGGGAGTCGGGTGGGGTCGGTGGAGCTCGGAGTCACGGGCACCTGCCTTCATCGCGCTGATGCGGAGTCGCACACGTTCGGCCGCGGGGGTGCGCGGCGGGCCGCAACATAACATGAACCCTTGTTCATGTTCTACGGATGCGCACGCGCCGGCGAGGCCGCTCCCCTCAGGGCCGAGCCGCCTCTGTCAGGCGTCGGCGCAGGTCCGCCCAGTAGACGTCCAGCATCCGCTTCAGCTCGTCCACGGTCTCCCGGTCCGGCTCCCCGCCGCCCTTGAACACCTCGTGCAGCACCGCGTTGGCCGCCCACACCACCATGCGGGTCGCGCGCCGCGCCGGCTCCCCGCCGGGGCCTCCGGTCAGGTGCTCCACGATGCGCTGGAGCCCCGCGGCGACCAGCGCGTTGCTCGCCTCGTCGGCCCGCGCGAGCTCGGGGCTGAGGTGCCGCCCGGCCCAGAGCGCCATCCCGCCCGGCTGGGCGCGGAACAGGTCCGCGTAGACGTCGACCATCGTGCCGACCAGGTCCGTCAGCTCGTCCGCGAGCGCCCGCTCGACGAGGTCGTCGATCGCCCGCTCGAACCCCTCCAGGTAGCGTCGCCCGAGCGCGTCCACCACGGCGCTCTTGTCGGCGTAGAACTGGTAGATGCTGCCGACCGGCGCGCCCGACTCCTCGGCGACCCGGCGCATGGTCAGGGCCTCGTACCCCTCCTGGGAGAGGATCCGGTCGGCCGCGGCGAGGATGGCCTCGACCCGGGCCCGGCTGCGTGCCTGCCGCGGCTGCCTGCGCAGGCGCGGCTCCGATGCTTCCGTCATCACGTGCTTCCGGTCGTCCGATGGGGCGGCGGCGCCGTGCTCGCGCGCACGACGAGGCGGGGTGCGACGGAACGCGGCTCGGGAAGGGAGCCGGGGGCCGCGATACGGCGCAGGAGATCGGTGACGGCCTGGGCGCCGATCTCCTCGAAGGGCTGGGCGACGGTGGTCAGCGACGGCGAGCAGTACGCGGCGAGCTCGATGTCGTCGAAGCCGGTCACGGAGACGTCGTCCGGCACCCGCCGGCCGGCCTCGTGCAGCGCGCGGACCACGCCGAAGGCCATCTCGTCGCTGGCCACGAACACCGCCGTGACGTCGGGGATCCTGGCGAGCACCAGGCCGTTGCGGTAGCCCGACGCGGGCGTCCAGTCCCCTTCGAGCGGCGGCGGTACGGAGCGCCCCGCGGCCTCCAGGGCGGACCGCCAGCCGTCCCGGCGCAGGCCCGCCTCCAGCCACTCGTCGGGACCCGCGATGTGCCAGACCGTCTCGTGCCCGAGGTCCAGCAGGTGCCGGGTGGCCATCCGGGCGGCCTCGGCCTGGTCGAGGGCGACGACGGCGGTGGCGTCGGTGCGCGAGCCGTCGGTGGTGAGGGTGGGGGTGGAGCGGGTGAGCTGCTCGATCCGGGGGCTGCTGTGGATCAGCGGCACCGAGAGGATGATCCCCTCGACGTCCTGCTCGGCGAGGCGGGACAGCGCGTTCTCGATGGCGGAGGTGTCGAGCGAGGTCGTGGTGGCGGTGCTGATGGCGTAACCCACCGCGTGGGCCGCGTTCTCGATGCCCGTCGTGACGGCGGCCCTGGAGTAGAAGTTGGTCTGCAGGGTCACCACCCCGAGGGTGCGGCTGCGCCCCGAGGACAGCGCGCGGGCGGCGTTGTTGCGCCGGTAGCCGAGCTGTTCGACGGCGGCCAGCACCTTCGCGCGGGTCCGCTCCTGCACGTGGGGGTGCCCGGCGAGCGCGCGCGACACCGTCTGCGCCGAGACCCCGGCGACCCGGGCGACATCCGCCATCCCCGGTGGGCGTGCGCCTTCCACCGTGCTCCGTCTGCCCATCGTTCCCCTCCCGCCGTCCGCCGCCGATGGTAGCGCCCCGGGCCCGGGGGCACCCAGGGTCGGCGCCGAGGGTCGGCGCCGACTGTTGGCATCGATAACAGTCTCTGCCATAGTTTCGGCCATCGCCGGGGGGCCTAACCGCCCTGTACAGCACCGTCGTTGTGGAGAAAAGCGGGACGAAGTCCGGCCCGCTTGGCATCGATAACATCCCGGCTTCAGCACCGCGAGTCGCGTCACCGACCTGACCCCTTCACCCGAGGAGTACTCGTGAAAGCTCCGCGCAGCAGACTCGTGAGCGTGCTCGCCGCGGCGGCACTGGCCGTCGCCGCCGGCGGCTCGCTCGCGGCGACACCGGCCGCCTCGGCGGTCCCGGCGGCCCCGGCGCCCCAGGCCGTCCCGTCGGCCGCCACG
This sequence comes from Streptomyces sp. NPDC023157, assembly GCF_055560575.1. Taxonomy (NCBI): domain Bacteria; kingdom Bacillati; phylum Actinomycetota; class Actinomycetes; order Kitasatosporales; family Streptomycetaceae; genus Streptomyces; species Streptomyces sp. NPDC023157. The sequence goes on along the minus strand of NZ_JBVHIL010000002.1, from coordinate 1,168,044 downwards.
TACACCGTCACCGTCGGCGCGAAGGGCTCCTGGACCCGCCCGGACGACACCCCGGCGAGCCCGTACCTCGACAAGGACGGCACCTTCTACTACCAGCAGGCCCACGCGCTCTACGGCGCGAACGACGGGCGCAGCTGGACCTTCTACACCGGCACGAACTTCGACACCGCCAACCGCTCCGGCACCCTCAGCGACGCGGTGAACCCCGCCAACACCAACGACCGCAACAACGACACCACATGGCGCTGCGACAACAGCCCCACCGGCGTCGAGTCCACCCAGGCCCCCGCCGGCAGCGGCTACGCCCACCGCAACTACTGCGACCTCACCGGCCTGTGGGTCGACCCCGACACCGGCGACTGGTACGGACTCGTGCACAACGAGTTCACCCCGCAGCCCTTCGCCGACGGCCTCCACTACGACGGCATCGACTACGCCGTCTCCAAGGACCAGGGGAAGACCTGGACCGTCAAGGACCACGTCATCACCTCGCCGTACAGCACCAAGCGCGGCGACACCGCGGCCTTCCCGCAGCAGACCTACCACTACGGCACCGGTGACCCGCGGCTCTTCGTCGACACCGCGTCCGGCTACTTCTACGTCTTCTACGGCTCCCGGATCGTGGACAAGGGCGGCAGCTGGCGCGCCTTCTACGGGCACGTCGCCCGCGCCCCCATCGCCGGCAAGATGGCCCCCGGTTCCTGGAAGAAGTGGTACGGCGGCGCCTGGGCCGAGGCCGGCGTCGGCGGGCGCGAGAGCACCATGGTCCCGGTCGGCGCGGGCAGCGCCACCGGATACGTCCCGACGGCCAAGGAGTACTCCCCGTCCACCAGCGGCACGGTCGGCCAGCAGGTCGCCGCGGGGCTGGCGCCCGCCACCTCCCCGCTGTTCGTCATGGACATCACGTACAACGCGTACCTCGGGCTCTACATCGGCGAGCCGCAGGGCATCGACCAGAGCGGCAACGCCCCGCAGGAGCTGTACGCCACCGACGACCTGACCACCCAGAAGTGGTTCCGGCTCGGCGACACCGGCGGATACAAGACCGCGTCCTGGTACCGCTGGTTCCTCGACAGCGGCAGCAGGACGGGCTCCGGGACCGTCGGCAAGGACTTCCGCGCGTACTGCTCCTTCGGCTGCTCGGGCGGCGCGAGTGGCGAGTACGTCAACCTGAGCATCGGTACGAGCGCGCCCGCCGCCCCCGTCGACACCACCAAGGCGTACCGCATCGGCAGCGCCGCCGGGCGGGTCCTCGCCCAGGTCCAGGGCGGTTCCGCCACCACCTCGGTGGCCGCCGCCACGGGCTCCGCGCTCGAATCGTGGACCTTCACCGCGAAGGGCGACGGCTCCTACCGGATCGCCAACGCCGCCACCGGGCAGCTCCTCGGCGTCTCCGCCACCGACCTGACGAGCCGCGCCTGGGGCACGAAGCCCACGGTCACCCCGGCCGGCCCCGGCGGCTCCACCACCGGCCAGGAGTGGTTCGTCAGCCGTGGCACCGCCGCCGCGGACAACGCGCCCACCGGCACGTACAAGCTGGTCAACCGCTACAGCGGGCTCGTCCTCGGCCTCTCGGGCGACACCAGCCGCACCGCCGAGACCACGCCCGTCCGCGCCTGGACCGACACCACCGGCAGCCCCGTCGGCGGCGGCCGCACGGCCGGTGAGCAGACCCTGACGCTCACCGCGACCGGCGACGTCCCCGGCGGCGGCTCCCTCGACGGGGTCCACACCGTCACCACCGGCGGCAAGGCCCTCGACGACCCGGACCGCAGCACCGCGAACGGCACCCAGCTCATCACCTGGACCGCGAACGGCGGCACCAACCAGAAGTGGACCTTCACCCGCCAGACCGACGGGAGTTACGAGCTGAGGAACGGGCACTCCGGCAAGTGCGCCGACGTCGAGAGCGGATCCGCCGGCGCGGGCGCCAAGGTCATCCAGTGGACCTGCCACGGCGGCCCCAACCAGCGCTGGACCGCCACCCGCCTGGCGAACGGCGCGTACACGCTGGCCTCGGTCGGCAGCGGCCTGCTCATGACCACGGCGACCACGGCCGACGGCTCACCGGTCACGCAGCAGGCGGACACGGGGAGTTCACGCCAGCAGTGGACGATCGGCTGAGACGAGGACGCGCGGCGCGTCGACCGCCGGGGGTACGGGGCCACTGGCCCTCCGCCCGCGGTGATCGGCGCGCCGATGGCGTCCGCTGATCACCCGTCACTCCCGCTTCCCCTCCCTATAGTTGGGCATGTGCCTGACAGTCGTGGCACCGTGCCACTCCCATGAACGGCACCACACCCCGAAGGGAGCGATCAGCGCATGACCAGCCCTGAGGGCGCGGGACCCGCCTACGACGTCGTCATCAGCGGCGCCAGCCTCGCCGGCAGCGCCGCCGCCATCCTGCTCGCCCGCCGCGGGGTCCGCGTCGCCCTGCTGGAACGCCGCTCGGACCCCGCCGCGTACAAGGTGCTCTGCACCCACTCCATCACCGCCAACGCCTACCCGGTCCTGGACGAGATCGGACTCGTCCCCGCCCTGGAGAAGGCCGGGGCAGTCCGCAACGAAGCCCGCTGGTACACCCGTTGGGGATGGATCGAGCCGCGCGCCGCACCCGGCGGGCCCGAGCTGCCGTACGCGTACAACGTCCGGCGCAGCGTCCTCGACCCGATGATCAGGGCCCGCGCGGCCGAGCCCCCCGGCGTCGACCTGCTCCTCGGGCACCAGGTGACCGGGCTGCTCCAAGAGGACGGGCGCACCGCGGGGGTGCGCGTGTCGACCCCCGACGGCGAGCGCGAGATCCGGGCCCGCCTGGTCGTCGGCGCCGACGGCAAGGACTCGGCCGTGGCGAAGTTCGCCGGGATACCCGCCCGGCGGCACGAGAACCGCCGGTTCGGCTACCTCGCGCACTTCCGCAACCTGCCGCTGGAGGGCGGGATAGGCCAGACGTGGTTCCTGGAGCCCGACATGGCGTACGCCTTCCCGAACGACGACGGCGTGACCGCCCTCGCCGTCCTCCCGGACAAGAAGCGGCTGCCGGCCTTCCGGGAGAACCTGGAAGGCAGCTTCCTCTCCTTCGTCCGCGGCCTCCCCGACGCGCCGCCGATCGACTCCGCCGAGCGCGTCTCGAAGATCGTCGGCACGGTCGACTACCCGCTGCACAGCCGCAAGCCGGCCGCGCCGGGCGTCGCGCTCATCGGCGACGCCGCCCTCACCGGCGACCCCCTGTGGGGCGTGGGCTGCGGCTGGGCCCTCCAGTCGGCGCGCTGGCTGACGGACGCGATCGCTCCGGCGGTGGCGGGCGGGGGCGCGCCGGGCACGGGAACGGGCGGGGATACGGGCGCGGGCGCGGCCGGGGGTGCCTTCGGCGCCCTCGACAAGGCCCTGGAGTCCTACGCCCGAGGACACCAGCGCCGGCTCCGCGGCCACCAGCAGATCGCCGCCGACTTCGCCTCGTCCCGGCCGTTCAACCCCATGGAACGCCTGGTCTTCTCGGCGGCGGCGCGCGACGAGGCGATGGCCCGGCACATGTACCTGTTCGCCTCCCGCCTGATCGGCCCGCTCCGGTTCCTGAACCCCGCGATCCTGGCGAAGGCCGCCGCGATCAACCTCAGGCACCGGCGGGCGGTCGCGCGGGCGGCGGCATGACACCCGCCGCCCGCCCGACCGCGGCCCCGGGCTAGTCGGTGATCTCGATGACCCCGTTGCCGACCGGCGTCGGCGCCGGGCCTGGCACCGGGGCCGCCTGGGCCGGTACCGCCTTCTGCCGGGAGATGCCCTGGAGGAGCGAGGCCAGGTCGACGCCGGTGGTGGAGGAGAGCAGCTCCATGCCCTGGGCGACGTTGTCCGTGACGGTACGGGCCAGGCTGCCGGCGCCGTCGGTGGAGATGACGGTCAGCTTGTCCACGGCGGACAGCGGCTCGGACGCCTTGGCGACGATCTGCGGCAGCGCCTCCACCATCATCTGGAGCATCGCCGCGTCCCCGTACCGGTCGAACGCCTCCGCCTGCTTCCGCATCGCCTCGGCCTGGGCCGCGCCCTTCGCCGCGATGGCCGCGGCCTCCGCGTCACCCTCCAGGCGTACGGCGTCCGCGATGGCGGCACGGCGGGCGCGCTCGGCCTCGCCGCGCTTGACCCCCTCGATGGCCTCGGCCTCGGCCAGCGCCTGACGGCGCTGCTTCTCGCCCTCACCGGTCAGACGGGACCGCGCGGCCTCCGCCTCGGCCGCCGCGATCGCGGCCAGCCGCTCGGCCTCCGCCTGCTTGACCCGCGCCACCCGCTGCGCCTCGGCCTGCTGCTCCGCCTCGTACCGCTTGGCGTCGGCCGGCTTGCGGACCTGGGTGTCGAGCTGCCGGTCCGTCAGGGCGGCCTGCCGCTCGGCGACCTTCTCCTGCTCGGCCAGGATCTGCTGCTGCCGGGCCGCCTCCGCCATCGGGCCCGCGGCGTTGGCCTGGGCGGCCGCCGCGTCGGTCTCGGCCTTGATCTCGGCCTGCCGCAGGTACAGCGTGCGCTGCGCGACCGCGATCTCCTCCTCCGCCTTCAGCCGGGCCTGCTCGGCCGCCCGCCGGGCGCTCGCCTCGGCGATGTCGGCCTCCTGCTTGGCGCGGGCGGCCTCCGGCCTGCCGAGGTCCTCCAGGTAGGAGCCCTCGGTCGTGATGTCCTGGATCTGGAAGGCGTCGAGCACCAGACCCTGCCCGGACAGGCTCGCCTCCGCCTCCTCGGCGACCTGCCCGGCGAACGCGGCCCGGTCACGGATGATGTCCTCGACCGACATGCGGCCGACGATCGAGCGCAGCGCGCCGGACAGCACCTCCTGGGTGAAGCCGACGATGCCGTCCTGCTGCATCAGGAAACGCTGGGCCGCGGCGCGGATGGAGTCCTCGGTGCCGCCGACCTTGACGATCGCTACCCCGTCCAGGTTGGCCTTGACACCGCGCAGGGTGACGGCGCCGCGCACGGCGATCGGGATGTGCCGGCTGGACAGGTCGAGGCTGAACTTCTGCTGCACGAACGGGATGACGAAGACGCCGCCGCCGACCACGACCTTCTGGCCGCTGTTGTCGGTGAACACCTGCCCGGTGTCCGGGTCGGTGGACTTCTTGCCGCGGCGGCCCGTGACGATGAACGCCTCGCTGGGGCCGGCGACCTTGTACCGGGTGATGACGACGAGACCGAGCAGCACGAGCAGCACGACCATGCCCACGACGGACAAGAGGACAGGGCTCATGACGAGAGACCCCCTTCGAGCGGAACGGAACGGAACAGGCGGGGGAGGAGAGGGCGGTGGTGTGCGCGGCAGCCGTCAGCGTTCGACCGGGCGGACCGTGACGGAGGTCGGCGAGAGGACACCCTCGACCCAGACCTCGGCGCCGCGCGCGACGGGCGCGTCGGCCTTCGCGGCGTACTTCACCGGCTGTCCGGCGAGCCGGAGCAGCACCTCGCCGTAGCCGCCGGCCGGAATGGCGGTGACGACGGACCCCGAACTACCGGTGAGGTCCGCGCCCTTCGGGGCGGCCGCGCCGGCGTCGCGCATCAGCATCCGGCTGAACCGGCCCGCCCCCCACGCGACGACGGCGCCCGCGCCGGCCCCCACCCCCGTGGCGCCCACGGCCCCCAGACCGGTGGTCCCGAGGACGATCGCCCCCGTGAACCCGAGCGCCGACACGAAACCGGCGATCGCCGGCAACGACAGGAACCCGTCGAGTCCCCCGCCGAGTCCGTCCAGAGCCCCGCCGAAGCCGTCGAGGACGCTCTCCAGCACCCCGTCGAGGAGCAGGCTCAGGACGAGCAGCACGAGGCCGCCGATGCCGAGACCGAGAAACCATGCCATGCCTCTGCCCCCTTCGGCCGCGGTGCGCTGCCTGTCGTCGGGGGAATCGTTTCATCGACCCGGGGGAGGATTCATTGCCGGAGTCCGGCAATCTTTACGCGTTCTTGATGCCGCCTCACAGCTCCCGTTCGGGCCAGCCCAGCAGCCGGGAGCCGATGACGGCGGTCTGGAGCGTGTACCGCTGCGTGGGGTCGGCGGGATCGACCCCCGTCAGACGGTGGATGCGGTCGAGCCGGTACGTGACGGCGCGCACGCTCAGCGACAGGCGGCGGGCCGCCTCGGTGGTGACGCACCCGCTGTCGAAGTACGCGGTCAGGGTGTCGAGGAGCGGCCGTGCACCGCCCCGGGCCTGCCGGACCGGACCGAGCACGGTGCTCACGAGGTCGGCCATGGCCTGCCGGTCCCGCGTCAGGACGGGATAGACCAGCAGGTCCGCGGCGTGCAGCACCGGCCCCTCAAGCCCCAGGCGCGCGGCCAGGTCGAGGGCGTTGAGCGCCTCCTCGTACGAGTGGACGACCCCGCCCGGACCCGGATGCGCCCGCCCGATGGCGACCAGGCCGCCGTCGGTCGCCGCGTACGCCTGCTTGGCGAAGTGGCCGAGCACATCGGGCTCGTCGGCGGGCGCGACACAGATCAGCCGCCCGTCCTTCGTGGTCAGCAGGACCCGCCGGTCGCCGAACCGGGCGAACAGCGAGGACTCGACGGCCCGGGAGACCGGGAACCCGTCGGCGTACGGTTCCGGCCCCTGGGCGACGGCCACCGCGTGCGCGTGCGAGAGCAGCAGCCCGAACCGCTCGGCCCGCTCCGCGAGCCGCCCCAGATCGCTCCGCCCGTACAGCAGATCGTCGATGAACTCGCGCCGCGCGGCCTCCTCCTGGCGTACGGCCAGGGTCTGGGCCCGCTCGTGCCCCTCCGCGAACGCGTCAACCGCCTGCTCGACGGCGGCGAGCAGCCGGTCGCCGTCGGTCCGCGCCCCGCCCGGCCGCACCTGCCGCGCGGCGGACAGATGGGCCCGTACGAGGAACCGCAGCCCGAGCCCGGCCTCCGCGGCCCGCTCCCCGCGCGCCCGCAGCGCCTCCAGCTCCTCACGGGTCAGCCGCCTGCCCGTGGCGCAGACACCGGCCAGCACCTCGACGTACCCCTCCAGGTACTCCTCCACCGGCATCCGTTCCGCCATGACCCCTCCCCGTGACCCCGTCCGCGACCTCGTCCGCGCCCTTCGACGGTGCTCCGGGGCGCGGTGATCAAGGGTGGCACGGGGGCGGGCGGTGCCTGTCGAGGGGTGCGCGGCCGGCGGCCCGCGGCCGTGTCCCGCTAACCGCTCCCCGGCGGCCGGAGGTCCAGCTCGGCCCACACCGTCTTGCCGTCCTCCCGGTACCGCACGCCCCAGCCGGTGGCGAGCGCCGCGGTGATGTGCAGGCCGCGGCCGCCCTCGTCCACGGCCTTGGCGTGGCGGAGGTGCGGCGCGGTCAGGGCGGCGTCGTCGACCTCGCACACGAGCGTCGTCCCGCCCCGGACCAGGCGCAGGGTGATCGGCGCGGTGCCGTAGCGGACGGCATTGGTGACGAGTTCGCTGACGACGACCTCGACGGGGAACGTGTCGGCGTCCGGCCACCACTCCCTCACCCGCCGCTCGGCCTGCCGCCTCGCGGGTCCGACGGCCCGGAGCTCGGCGGGCACCGGCCAGACCGCGAGGTCCCGGGACGGCAGCCGCCGGGTCCGGGCGACGAGCAGGACCCGGTCGGGGGAGAGCAGCGCGGCGACGTCGTCCGCCATCGCCTCCGGGTCGCGGTCCGGCTCGGCGAGCGCGGCGACGACCTCGGCGGTGGTCGGGCCCTCCTCCCGCGACGTGGCGGGTGAGGCGAGGCAGATCGTGCTGCCCTCGGGCAGCACGAGGCCGACGCTGGCGAACGGCGGCCCCTCCTCGCCGAGCGGCGGCCCCTCGGGGAGCGGCGCGGTGTCGACGGAGCCGTCCGGACGGACGATCGTGAGCAGCGAGGCCCCGGCCCGCGCGATGTCGAGCCGCCCGTGGACGGGGTCGTGCACGGCGAAGGTGCAGTGCGCCGTGGGCTCGTCGGCGGTGCGCGGGTCGCCCGGCGCGTCACTCTGCGGGTCACCCTGCTCGCGGGCGAGTCGGAGGACCGTCGCGTGCAGGCGGGCGAGCAGCTCGTGCGGGTCGAGGTCGAGCGTGGTGAGGCTGTGGACGGCGGTCCGCAGCCGGCTCATGGTGGCGACGGCGCTCGGCCCCGGGTGCTCGACCTGCCCCACCACCAGGGCCACCCGGGCCCCGGGGAGCGGCAGCGCGTCGCACCAGGAGCCGGCACCGGTGCCGCCCGCCCGGCGGCGCTGGGCGATCTCGGCGGCGCGCTGGGTCTCCCGCTCCTGGCGCAGGGGCCAGCTCTGCAGGGCCGTCATGACGACGTGCTCGCGGGTGAACCGCAGCGCGTTCTCCAGCGCCGTCGCGGCGCGGGTCATGATGCCGTGCGCGAGGTCGAGGTCGGCGGGCAGGAACGGCTCGGTGCCCGGCAGCCGCTCGAAGGACACCGCCCCGAACACCTGCCCCCGTACGGCCAGCGGCGCCACCAGCCGTACGGAGTCCGCCGCGGGCACCAGAGCGGGAGTGACCGGGAACGGGTCGCCGAACAGACCCGGGAGCAGCACGCACCCCGGCGTCGGCGCCGGCCGGCCCGCGTCCCTGGCCCCGACGGCGGCACAGCGCATCAACATGCCCTCCGTACCGGCGAGTTCCGGATCCTGACCCTGGAGGACGGCGTCGGTCAGGGCCACGACCACCACGTCGGCGAAGCGGCCGTCGAGCGCGACGTCGACCAGCTCGCGGGCGGTCTGCTCGACGTCCAGGGTGCGCCCGATCCGCTCGCGCGCCTCGTGCAGCAGCCGCAGCCGGGCGTTCGCCCGCTCCCGCTCGGTCACGTCCACCGAGGTGGCGACCAGCCCCACCACCCGGCCCGCGTCGTCGTGGAGCCGGTAGACCGACACGGACACGACGTGCTCGCGGCCGGGGTCGGCGGGCGGCCGGCTCCGGACCAGCGCGTCCCGCACGGGCCTCCCCGTCGCCAGCACCTCGGACAGCACGCCCTCGTCGACGGTCACCCCCAGGAACGCGTACGCCTCGGCGGCCGAACGCCCGACGACATCCTCCTCGCGCACCCCGCGCATCCCCATGGCCACCGGGTTGACGCGCACGACCCGCAGCTCGGTGTCGAGCACGTGCAGACCCACGGCCGACTGGGTGAACACGGCATCGAGCACGGCTTCCCCCAGCTCCCCGGCACCCCCGACTCCACTCCCCACCCCGTCTCCTGTCCCGTCTCCCACCCCGTCTCCCGTCCCTCCGCCCGCTCCTTCTCCGGCCCCGGCATCGGGCCCCATCTCCGCCCCCACCTGCCCCGCACTCTCGCCCGCCCGCTCCATCCACCCCGCTCCTCGCCCCGGTGCCGTCAGCTCACCCTCCATCCTGCGACGTGCCCCGGAGATCGGCACGGCGAGAGAAGCGGACGCCCGTCAAGCGATCCGGCCCAGGGCCACCCGTTCAGGTGAACGGGGCGCAGGGTGCCGGCGCACGGACGGGCCCGGTGGCGATCATGGCGCCGAGCCACCCCACCCCCCTCCTCGTCCACCACGAAAGGCGGCACCAGATGAGCACCCACGGCGAAGAGAACGACGGCCCCGCCCCGTGGTCATCGTGCCGTCCGGGTGGACGCCGCCGGGCTGGACGATCTTCGCGGGCCTCTACCTGCGCCTCGCCCTGCACGGCGATCGACTACGCCCAGGAGCACTTCGAGGCGCCGACAACGCCGTACCCGGCTGGCCGCGGATCACGAGCCAGGTGAACGCGACGGCGGGCGAACCCACCACCGTGTCCTGGAACCTCCAGGCAGCCGCCTACGACGTGGCAGCCGACCACCGGATCATGCTGGCGGTCAACGCCAAGGACGCCCTCTACTCGGACGCCTCCCGGCGCTGGCCACCCTCCGCGTCGGCTCCACCGCCGGCACCGAGGCCCGCCTCGACCTGCCCCTGGGCTGACCCCTCACACGCACACGCCCGCCCCGCGTCCTGGTGACAGCGGGGCGGGCGTCGTCGCGTCGGCTCTGCGTCGCGTCAGCTCCGCGTCGCGGTGCCCTCGTCCGTCTGCCCGGCGTCCTCGGCGGCACGCACCTTCTCGCGCATCTTGCGCACCAGCTCCGCCTTCTGGTCGGCGGCACCCTGGCGGTCCAGGTTGCGGTGCGGACCGTTGTTCTGCCGCTCGGCGCGGGACTGGCGCTTGCGCTGGCCGCCGCCCTGGCCCACGGGGTTGTTGATGTTCTTGCTGTCGGTCACGGGTTCTCCCGGTGGTGAGGTGAAGATGATCTACGGATTCGCCGGTGGGGGACGGGCGCGGCGACGTTGCGGCACGTCAGCGGGGGCCCGTCACGCTCTCACTCGTAAATCGGCGTCTGGAAGAACATGACAAGGACGGTACCCGCTTCCGGGAGCCTCGCGCGCCACGTGCCCTGCGGGGTGCTTCACGCGGCCTTGGTCAGGGTGGACCGGTCCGTGGGGCGCGTGTGCCGGGCGGGTGGGATGAGGCCGGTCGGGGTTCCCCGTCCGTCGTGGCGCGGCCACAGGAGGAGGGCGCCGATCGCCCCTGTCACGGCGAGGGCCGCGAGGACGGACCAGGTGAGGGTGAACCCGGCGGTGGCGCCGAGCCCGCCCGCGACGGGATAGGTGATCAGCCAGGCGAGGTGCGACAGGGAGAACTGGGCCGCGAACGCCTCGGGGATCGCGTTCCGGGCCACGGACGCGCGCAGGACCTTGCCGGTCGGCGTGATGACCAGGGCCATGCCGACGCCGATCACGCTCCAGACGATCGCCGTGCCGGTCCAGGTGAGGAGACCGGTCGCGGTGAGCGTGACGGCGGCGACCGTGCTGCCGGCGAGGACCCCGGCGCCGGCCGTCATGACGGTGCGGGCGGGGACCCGGTCGAGGACGCGGGGCAGGACGAGGGCGGCCAGGAGGGTGCCGGTGCCGGAGGCGGCGAGCATCCAGGCGACGTCCGACTGCGTGCCGCCGAGTTCGTCACGGACGTGGTTGACCGTGCTGATGACGACGATCGACCCGGCCGCCGCGACCACGAGGTTCAGCGCCATGACGCCGCGCAGCCGTGGCGTCCTGAGGAAGGTCCTGATCCCGGCCGCAGCCTTGTCCCACGCCTTGGTGTGGCCGCTGGGGCGGGCGTCGGGGATACGGGTCGACAGGACGAGCGCGGCGGAGAGGAGGAATCCGGCGGAGGTGCCCAGGAACAGCCGGTCGAAGCTCAGGAACGTCAGGGCGACGGCGGCCAGTACGGGGCTGAGCAGGCTCTCCATGGTGGAGGCGACCTGGGAGGCGGACAGGGCGCGTGTGTAGTCGGCCTCGTCGGCGACGATGTCGGGGATGACGGCCTGGAACGTCGGGGTGAACGCCGCGGAGGCGGCCTGGAGCAGGCCGATCAGCACGTAGATGTGCCACACCTCGCTGACCAGCGGCAGGGCCAGGACCACCGCGCCGCGGATCACGTCGAGGAGGAAGAGGAAGGTTCTTCGGGGAAGCCGGTCGACGTACGCGGCGGCCAGGGGCGCGATGGCCACGTACATGAGCATCTTGATCGTCAGTGCCGTGCCGAGTACCGCGCCGGCGCGCGGACCGGCGAGGTCGTAGGCGAGGAGTCCGAGGGCCACCGTGGTCAGCCCGGTCCCGAACAGGGCGATGACCTGGGCGCCGAACAGATGGCGGTAGTCGCGGATGCCGAACAGGCGCATGGCGGGTTCCTTCCGGGTCCATGCGGTGGGGCGCGGCCCCGGGGCGGGGACCGCGCCCCGCGCGTACAGGCGGGGGATTTCTCAGACATGGGTGCGGCTCTTCCGGGTGTGGGGCGGGTCGGGCGGATCAGTGGTGTGCGTGGTGCCCGTCGTGCCCCTGGTGGTGGTCGCCGTGCGCGGGCGCGGCGTCGGTGGTGTGCACGGTGAACTCGGCGGTCCGGACGACGCCGTCGTGCTGGAAGTCCAGGTAGAGGCGGTACGTGCCGGCCGAGGGCGCGACCGCCATGAAGCTGATCTCGGGCCCGGGCGCGGTGACGCCGTCGCCGGGGTGGCCCTCCGGGTGGACGTGCAGGTAGCCCAGGTCGCCGACGCGCAGGGCCACGAGGTGCCCGTAGGCGGCCAGGTACGGCTCCAGGTCGGTGACGGGCCGGTCGTCGAGGCTGACGGTGAGCGTCAGCTCGCTCGCCTCGCCGGGCACGAGCGCGCCGTCGAGGGCGACGCTGTACGCGCCGATCCGCGCGGTCCGGGCGGCCTCGGGCAGCGGTCGCGGGTCGTACGGTCCGGCGACCGCGACGTCGATCCCCAGCGTCAGGGCTCCGTCGTGCCCGACCGGGTGGATGTCGGTGAAGAACCGCCAGTCCCCGGGCGCCAGGTCCAGCTCGGTGCTCCAGTCGCCCTTCTCGTCCCGCACCGGGTGCACGTGCTGGAATCCGGCCGTGTCCCGCCGGACGGCGATGAAGTGCAGATCCTTCTCGTGCTCGGCGACGAACTCGGTCACCCGCCGCCCCTCGGGGCCGATCACCCGGAACCCGACGTGCTGCCGTGGACCGGCGGCGAGGATCGTGGAGTCGACCTCCAGGGTGTACCCGCCCGCCGAGACCGACAGCCCGCCGGGCTGACCTCCGCCGTGGCCTGCGTGGCCTGCGTGACCGTCACGGCCTGTCTGGCCTGCGTGGCTGCCGTGGGCACCGTGACCGTCGTGGCTTGTGTGGCCGGTGTGGTTCTTCATGGTGTGTCTCCCCGGGGGGTGCGCCGTGGCGTCGTCCACTCTGGACGATGATCACAACCATATACCCCCCTGGGGTATTCCAGAAGGGGGAACCGCCGCTGCCGGGCGACCGCGGAAGCCGGTCATCCGGTGAAGCCCGGGACCACCAGGCCGGACTCGTACGCGATCACGACCGCATGGGTCCGGTTCTGCGCGCCGAGCTTGGTCAGCACGTTTCCGACGTGGGTCTTGACCGTCTCCAGGCTCACCGTGAGGGACTCCGCGATCTCCGGATTGGAGAGCCCCGTGGCCATCAGGCGCAGTACCTCCTCCTCCCGGCCGGTCAGGGCGGCGCTCGGCAGGGCCTCGGCGGAGCCCAGGGGGCGGGGGGCGACCATGCGGCCCAGTGCGGCCGGGAAGAGGACCGCTTCGCCCGCCGCCACCACCCGTACCGCCTCGGCGATCCGGCGGACCGGGAGGCGCTTGAGGACGAAGCCGCCGGCGCCCGCGCTGAGGGCGGCGGTGACGTAGCTGTCGTTCTCGAAGGTGGTGATCACCACGACCTTCGGCGGGTCGGCCACTTCGGCCAGCAGATGACGGGTGGCCTCGATCCCGTTGCGGCGCGGCATCCGGACGTCCATCAGGACCACGTCCGGCCGCAGGCGCCGGGCCCGTTCGACCGCCTCGACGCCGTCGGCGGCCTCGCCGACCACCGTGATCCCCGGCTGTGCGGCGAGCAGCACGCGCAGCCCGCTGCGCGTCACCTCGTCGTCGTCGGCGATGAGGAGCGTGACGGCGGGCGGGGTCGTGCCTTCGCCCGCGTCGGATCCACTCACGCCGACACCTGTGCCGGCAGCCGTACGGCCAGTCGCCAGTGCTGCGTCCCGTCCGGACCGGTCCGGAACTCACCGCGCAGCAGCCGGACGCGTTCGGCCAGTCCGGGCAGACCGTGGCCGGAGGCAGGGAAGACGCGTGTGCCCGTCCCCGTCCCCGCCCCCGTCCGGTTGACCACCGTGATGTCCAGTCCGTCCGGCCCGGCCGCCACCCGGACCCTGATCGGGCCGCCCGCCCCGTGCCGCAGCGCGTTGGTCAGCCCCTCCTGGAGGATCCGGTACGCCGCCCGGGAGAGCGTCCCCTGGACCTGCGCCAGCTCGCCCGACAGCTCCGTTTCCACCACCGCCCCCGTGTGCCGCAGCCGGTCCAGCAGCTCGGGGAGGTCGGCCAGGGTCCGGGCCGGCGCCGTCCCCGACTGTTCCTCGCGCAGCACGCCCAGTACGTAGTCCAGGTCCTCCAGCGCGGCCCGCGTCGACTCCTCGATGCTGCGCATGGCGGCCCGCGCCGCCGCCGGGTCGGCCGAGAGCATCTCGCCCGCCACCGCCGCCTGGATGGTGGCCGCCGTCAGCGTGTGCCCGATGGAGTCGTGCAACTCGTGGGCCAGCCGGTTGCGTTCGGCCAGCAGAAGCTCCCGTTCGGCCGCCAGCGCGAGACGCTCGGCCGCCGACGGCCCCAGCAGCCGTGGCGCCGCCCATCGCAAGGCCTTCGACACCAGTACGCAGACGGTCAACGCCAGCAGGACGCACACGGCCGCCACCACCCAGCTCCACCCGCCCGAAGCCCGGACGGACGTGCCGAACAGACTCAGCCGCGCCTCGCCGCCGAGCCAGTTCCCCGGCAGGGAGAGGCCCATGACGAACAGCACCCCGCTCGCCAGCGCCCCCGTCCACCCGACGGCCACGTGCAGCACCAGCCAGAAGGGGGTCCGCCAGCGGTCGAGGCCGAGGGAACCGGAGCTCCGCCGACCGGTCACCGGATCGGGCAGCGGCACCCGCAGCATCCGGCGGGCGGCCGCGACCAGCGCCCGCCTTGCGGAGCGCACCAGTCCGACCAGGCCGACCAGCACCGCCCAGACGAGCAGGACCAGGACGATCCGGGCGCTCTCGGGTGCGGACCGCCACGACAGGGCCGGCAACAGGGCGAGAGGCAGCAGCGGAAGGCTCGCCAGCGCGCCGCAGTAGGCGAACAGCGCACCCGCGTACGTGGAGCCGCGCAGCAGCGGCCGGATTCCCCTGATCATGATCGCCAGTATCGCGGGGCAGCCGACCAGCAGCCTCCCCCGATCGGGGGAGCGACATCTCCCGCCTTCCCGCGATGCGGTCAAAGGGCCCTGGAATCCAGGATCGTGCTCCGACACCCCGACCAGACGATTCCCCAGGAGCTGACTCATGCGTGCTCAGACCCGCCGGCAGAGTGGCAGGCGACGACGGGCCCTGCCCGCCGCATCCGCGATGGCCCTCGCCGTCATGACCCTGGGCGCCCTCGCCCCGCCCGCCGCCTTCGCCGACCGGCCGGACGCCGTCCAGCAGGCCCTGAACACCCTGGTGCGCGACGACGGTATGCCCGCCGTCCTGGCGAGCGTCCAGGACCGCGACGGCCGCACCCGCACCTACACCGCAGGAGTCGGCGACCTGTCCACCGGCTCGAAGGTGCCCAAGGACGGCCAGGTACGGATCGGCAGCAACACCAAGACGTTCACGGCGGTCGTGGTCCTTCAACTGGTCGGGGAAGGGAAGATCCGCCTCGACGCCTCCGTCGACACCTACCTGCCCGGCCTCGTCCGCGGGGAGGGGATCGACGGGCGCCACATCACCGTCCGCCAGCTCCTCCAGCACACCAGCGGACTCCCCGAGTACGGCGTCCACGTCGACGACGACGAGATCAGGAACCGGTACTTCGAGCCCCGTGAGCTGCTCGACATCGCCCTCCGCTACAAGGCCGACGCGGCTCCGGGAACAAGGTGGGGGTACAGCAACACCAATTACATCCTGGCCGGTCTGATCGTCCAGAAGGTCACGGGCCGCCCCCTGGCCGAAGAGATCGACCGGCGCATCGTCAAGCGCATCGGGCTGCGCCACACCTACTTCCCCGCGCCCGGAGAGATGACAATCCGGGAGCCGCATCCCCGGGGCTACCACCGCAACCCGGCGGACGGACCGTTGCGCGACTTCACGGAGATGGACCCCTCCGTAGGCTGGGCGGCAGGCCAGTTGATCTCCACCAACTCCGACCTCAACCGCTTCTTCGCGGCACTCCTCGCCGGGCGCCTCCTCCCGGCGGCCCGGCTCGCCGAGATGCGCACGACCGTACCCGCCGGAACCTCCGGCCTCCGCTACGGGCTGGGACTCACGAGCAGGCCGCTGTCGTGCGGCGGCGTCTACTGGGGCCACGGCGGCGACATCGCGGGGTACGAGACCCGGGGCGGTGTCACCGAAGACGGCCGCGCCGCCGGCGTCGCGGTCACCAGCATCCCGACGGACGAAGCGGCCACGCAGCACGTGAAGGACGCCGTGGACAGGGCCTTGTGCGGATGACTCAGGCACTCGGCAGCGCCCGGCAGGGCGGCCGGGCGATCAGAACGACAACCCATCGATTCCCCAGGAGTTGACTCATGCGTGCGCAGACCCGGCAGGGCCTTCGTTCCTCAACCCGCCGACGGGGCGGCAGGCGGCGCCGAGCCCTGCCCGCCGCCTCCGCGACGGCCATCGCCGTCATGGCCCTGAGTGCCCTCACCCCGCCCGCCACGGCCTCTGCCGCCCGGCCGGACGCCGTCCAGCAGAACCTGAACGCGCTGGTGCGCGACGACGGGATACCCGCCGCGCTGGCGAGCGTCCGGGACCGCGGCGGCCGTACCCGCACCTACACCGCGGGGGTCGGCGACCTGGTCACCGGCGAACCGGTACCCGCCGACGGCCAGGTACGGATCGGCAGCAACACCAAGACCTTCGTCGCGGTCGTCGTCCTCCAACTGGTCGCCGAACGGCGGGTGGACCTGGACGCCGCCATCGACACGTACCTGCCCGGCCTCGTCCGCGGGGAGGGGATCGACGGACGGCGCATCACCGTCCGCCACCTCCTCCAGCAGACCAGCGGACTCCCCGACTACAGCAACTACCTCGGGGACGAGGTCCGGTACTACGCCCCCCGCGAACTGCTCACCACAGCCCTCCAGCACCCGGCCGACTTCGCCCCCGGGACGAGTTGGAAGTACAGCAACACCAACTACGTGCTCGCCGGCCTGATCGTCCAGAAGGTCACCGGCCGCCCCCTCGCCGAACAGATCGACCGGCGCGTCATCAAGCACATCGGACTGCGCCACACCTACTTCCCCGCCCCCGGCGACGAGGGCATCCGGGAGCCCCACCCCCACGGCTACCTCCGGGAATCGGCGGACGCGCCGCTGCGCGACATCACGGAGATCGACCCCTCCTGGGGCTGGGCGGCAGGCCAGATGGTCTCCACCGGCTCCGACCTCAACCGCTTCTTCAGCGCACTCCTGGCCGGCCGCCTCCTGCCCGCACCCCAGCTCGCCCAGATGCGCTCCACCGTCCCCGCCGAAGCGACCTTCGGCCCCGGAGCCCGCTACGGACTCGGACTCGTCAGCAGGCCGCTGCCCTGCGGCAGCCTCTCCTGGGGCCACGGCGGCAGCTTCCCCGGGTACGAGACCCGGGGCGGCGCCACCGACGACGGCCGCGCCGCCAACGTCGCGGTCACCATGCAGCGCACCGACGAGGCGGCCCGGAGACATCTCGAACGCGCCGTGGACACCGCCCTGTGCCGCTGAACCCCGCCGAGGGCGTTCTCCCCATACTCTCCCCAGCGGCAGTTGCCGGTGGTGGTGGATTGTCGCTGCTCGGAGAGGCTGAACGGCAGCAGGCACTGGCTCATGCCGTAGTGGGCAGCCGGCACGACCAACTGTCGGTACTGGGTGGTGGCCCTCCGGAGGGTGACCGACCCGCTTGAGGTGAGGTGGCAACGACTGGTCTCCTGCTGGCCTCCGGCCGGTTAGAGGCCCTTGACTGGGACGAGGAGCCCTACGCGCTGCCCTTCCACCCCCTGGAACTGGGCAACGAAGCCCTGCGCGCCTTCTTCGGCTTCCTCCTGGAAGGCCGGCCCTTGCCCGAGGACGTCGACCCGGACGAGGTTCCACTGCTCGGTTTCCGCCTGTTCGCCGAAAGCAATGAGCCGAGCAGCTGACATCGCCCAGACGACGGCATCCGCCTGAGATAGGTTGACGATTCACGTCTGCAAGGGGGTGCGACGGTGACCGGTCTCGCTCCGGACGTCAAGTTCATCGCGGAAGGAATGATCCGCGGGTCCATGGGGCTTCTCGACACGATGCGGGGAGCGCGTGACACGGCTATCGCCGTCGGCCACGAACTGGCGCGGCAGCACGGGATGGCAGGTGACGACGAGGCTGGGCGAGCCTTTGCCAAGGTGTATGTCTCGGCAGCCGTCGCGACGCTCGACAAGATGGGCTTCAGCTCCTACGTCCTTGGCGAGACGAGCAAGGGGCTGATGCGTAACGCCCGTGAGTTCATGGCCGAGGAGAGCCGACAAGTCTCGGCCTTCCTAGGACGGCAGGCCGACCTCACCGCAGGGATGGGCGACCCCGGTGCCGACTGCACCGAGAACTACCTCGGGCTGGGCCAGGAGCTCCCCGAGGTGGTGGGGGAGACCGCCTGGTACGAGCAGTACGCCCCCGGCGGCGGCAGCGACCGCTTCCGTGGCTCGCCGGAGAAGATCCGGGACGTCGCCGGCTCCTGGCGTCACGCCGGGGTGCTCATGCAACGCTTCCTGGAGGACGCGCAGGCGTACGCCCTCACCGCGAGCAAGGCACACTCAGGCGAGGCCGCCGACGCCTTCCAGGCGTACGTCAAGCACAGCCTCGGCCTCACCTGCCCACCGGGGAAGGCGGAGGAAGGCGAGCCGCTGGTGACGAACCTCGTCGCTGCCTGCGCGCAGATCGCCAAGGCATGCGACCGGTACGCCGAGCACGTGGACGCTGCCAAGGGGAAGATCGCCGAACGCAAGCTGGACCTCTTCGCGGTCGACATGCCCTGGGACCAGCTGATGTTCGGGGGCAACGGATACGACGGCGGACTGCTCGACGCCGTGCTCGGGGACTCCTGGATCCGGGACCTCGGCTCCGTGGGCCATGCGCTGGACTCATCCGCCGCGCGCATCAAGCTCCCCGCGGCCGATCCGCCGGCAGCGCCCGCCATCCCGGGACTCCCGTTCCTGCCGCCCCTCATTCCCGCGCCAATTCCCGTACCCGTCCCGGTCGTCCTCGCGTCGTACACCGGGCAGGTGCCGGCCCTGGCTCCGATGATCAACCCTGTCGACCCGGGAATCTCCTTCGTCGACCCGATTCCACCGGTCCCTGGGACGACCCGTCTGCTCACGGCGGCAGAGCAGCAGCAGTTCCGCTCGTGGGCGAGTACCCTCCGGCCCGGCGGCCTGGCCGGCGGCGGTGGCCCGGCGGCCCCGGACAACGCCTACCAGCTCCGCGTGGCCGGCTACCCCGAGCGAGAAGTGCCGTTGCTCGGGAGCAAGCGCGGACTGATGGTGGACGGCATACGCCCCCTCGACGGCCACCTCGTCGAGGCGAAGCACGTACGAGACCCGGACTGCACCAAGAAGAGCTTCCGCACCCTCGACCGAGTCGAGGAGACACTGGCAAAGCCTGTGAAGATCAACAACCAGGGGAAGATCGCTTGGGACCCCGTCGTCGACTCCATGTACGCGGGTGACGAAAAGGAACTCGTCCGCTACAAGCAGGCCATGGCCAACCCCGCGAACAGCGAGATCCGGGGCTTGGAGATCGTGACGAACGGGCGGGACAACGCCGTCTACTGGCAGTCCATGATGGCGATGACGGGCACGCCCGGCTCGACGCGGTACGTCCCCTGAGAACAAGGAAGACCATGGCCACGGAACGAAACATCCGGACGAACTTCGCCTTCTATCCCCCCGAGGGGGACGGCGGAGCCTGGCACGCCACGCTGGACTCCCTGGAGCGGGCGCTGCGCGAGGCGTTCCCCGACCCCACCATCGGGCACCGGAGGTCCGGCGTCCACGAGATGACCGTGCTGGACTTCGAGATCGAGCTGGCGCCTGACGTGTGGCTGGACGGCACCGCGGCTATCACCGCCCCCGACTACGCCTACATCACCCTCACCGATGTGACGGCGGACGAAGCCGGCACCTTCGCCGTCTGGCTGCGCGACTCCTTCGCCCCGGCGCCCAACCTCGTGCGCTTCGCCAGCAGCCTCGCCATGGCGAACGGCGAGGACACCCCCTCGCCGCTGCCAGTCGAAGGGGGCCGCGAAGACATCGGTGACCTGCTGCGCCGGCACCTCGACGCATTCGACTACTGACCGGCGACCACCAAGCGGCTGCCGACTGTGTGACTCTGCTTCCCGTCGCTCTGATCGGCCGACGGAACGTAGGACCGCAGTTTCACAGCCCCGGATACCTCCCGCCGAGCCCAGGAGCGGGCTGGGCTCGAAGCGGCCGCCCGACGGATGCAACGCAGGCCGCTCTACCTCTGCCCGGACGGGACTTGTGCTGACACTGTCGGCGGGTGGCCGGAGCGTGCGCATCTCATCGGGCCCGCGCTGCCCGCCAGGCATCGGTGATACAGCCCTCTTCCATGTCCCACCACCCCTGGGCTACGCCGTGATCGAGGAGCCGCTGGACCTTCGCGAGGTCCACCTCCGGCGGCACATCGAGAGCGACCATGCAGAACCGCTCGATCCCCTCTCCACCCACTCCCAGTTCCGCGAAGGCGTTCAGAACGCTTTGCCGCGCCGCGCCAGATCCCTTGTCACGCAGCACGATCAGCCGGATCGTGCAGTTCTGCGACGGCGAGACCACCTGGCCCGCCCAGCGAACGCCGTCCTCGTCCGGGTGGGTGGTGAGGACGTCTCCGCACGCCACGCCGCGTACGAACCAAGGAGTGTTGTCGCACGGTGCCATCGCCTCGGTCGAGAGCCCACAGCCGTGGCGGCCAAGGCCCGCTCGTAGACGGCGCGATCGTACCCGTGTGTCACCCTGCCGTCTTCGTGGACCTCGATGTAGCACGTTGTACGTGCGGTGTACGGGAAATCCATTCCCGCAGCCGCGGCGCTCCTCGGTTCCAACCAGCCCTCCCTGCGCTCAGTGCCCCGTCAGGCGGTGACTGTCGGCAGCAGCCCTGCTGACGGGGTAAGCCCATTGCGTGGCAGTAGACGT
Source organism: Streptomyces sp. NPDC023157 (assembly GCF_055560575.1). Classification (NCBI taxonomy): domain Bacteria; kingdom Bacillati; phylum Actinomycetota; class Actinomycetes; order Kitasatosporales; family Streptomycetaceae; genus Streptomyces; species Streptomyces sp. NPDC023157. Next base: position 1,147,355 of record NZ_JBVHIL010000002.1, on the reverse strand, counting down.
ACAGGCTCGTACACGCCACGGCCATCAGCAGGATCGCGAACGGATACCCGGCCGCCCAATGGAGCTCCGGCATGTGTTTCGAAGTTCATGCCGTAGATCGTTCCCACGAGTGTGGGGGCGAAGAGGATGGCCGCCTACGAGGAGATTTTTTGAAGTCGTCACCCTCAGGGCGCTGACCTGTGCGGATCGGTGCAAGTCCTGTGCCGAGCTGCGAGTTTGCTCGTTTCCGAGGATTTCCCAGTGATGCCGAACTCGATCGCGAGTAGCGGTCGCAGCCGCTGGATGACGCGGCACACCGTCGCGGGCGAGCAGCCGAACAGCGGGGCGAACTGCCGCATCCGCAGACCCGTGAACGTCTTCACCCGCAACGGCTCAGCCCTCAGCGCCCCGCCCAAACAGGGAAGATGCCCGGATCGGAGCCTTCTGCAACACCCTTCAGGACCGCCCGGGCAGGGTCGGGAGGTAGGTGGGCGTCTTGCGGATCGGGGTGGCTTGCTCGAAGGCGTAGGCGTAGCTGAGCAGGTTCGCGTCGCTGTAGCGCGTTCCGAGGAAGGAGAGGCCCAGCGGCAGTGTGTCCCGTGCGTAGCCGGCCGGCACGGTGATGTGGGGGTAGCCGGCCACTGCGGAGTTGCGGGTGGAGCTTTCGAAGGGGGTGGGGTCGAGTGCTTCGACGGTGGGAGAGGGGAGGCCGGTGGGGGTGACGATGGCATCGAGCCGGTGGTCGGCGAGAACGCCGTCGATGGCCTGACGGGCCTGGCGAGTCGCGGCGTCGCGGTGCTGACGGTAGGCCGGTGCGTTGACATCCCCGTCGGTCTTGTCGGCCATCTCGAAGAGCTCCTGGCCGAACTTCGGCATCTCGACGGTGGAGTTCCGCTTGTTGAACGCGATGAGTTCGGTGAGGTTCTTGGGGTGGGGGCCCGGGGTGGCGGCCAGGTAGGCGTTGAGGTCGTGCTTGAACTCGGTCAGCACGGCGGGAAGCATGTCCTTCTGCATCATGTCTTTGGAGTCGGCCACGTCCGCGCCCTCGACGACGGTTGCGCCGAGCGCTCGGAGCCGCTGGACTGCCGCGTCGAAGGCACGGTCCACGTCCGGGTCGATGCCCATGTGTCCCTTGCGCCACACGCCGATGCGCTTGCCGCGCAGGGCGTTCGGGTTGAGCACCCCGCGGTGGTCGGAGGGGAGGGCGGTGTCGGCGTCCGAGGTGGCCGTGTCGGCGGTGTCCGATCCGTGGATGGCCCAGAGCGCCAGGGCGGCGTCCGTCGTGTTGCGGGCGATCGGGCCGGCGGTGTCGTGGCGGCTGGTGATGGGGATCATGCCGCTGCGGCTGACCATGCCGAGGGTGGGCTTGACGCCGACGGTGGAGGTGGCGCTCGCGGGGCACACGATGGAGCCGTCGGTCTCGGAGCCGATGGTCACAGCGGCCAGGGCGGCTGCGGCGGCGACCGCGGAGCCGCTGGACGATCCGCAGGGGCTCCGGTCGAGTACGTAGGGGTTACGGGTCTGGCCGCCAGTGGCGCTCCATCCGGCGATCTGCCCGGGGGACCTGAAGTTGGCCCATTCCGACATGTTGGCCTTGCCCAGGATCACCGCACCCGCGTCGCGCAGCTTCTTCACCAGGAAGGCGTCCTGTGCCGGCTTGGAGTGCGACAGGGCCGTGGAGCCGGCGGTGGTGGGCTGGCGGTCCGCGGTGTCGATGTTGTCCTTGATGAGAACGGGGATGCCTTCCAGCGGCCCCCGCACTTCACCGGCGCGGCGCCGCTCGTCGCTCTTGCGCGCGAGGTCCAGTGCGTCCGGGTTCACGGTGACGACGGCATGGAGGCGGGGGTTGAGGCGATGGATCCGGTCCAGGTATGCCTGGGTCAGTTCTCCGGACGTCAGCCGCTTGCCCTGCATGTCCTCCTGGAGTTCCAGGATCGTGGCGCGGTCCAGCCGCTCGTCCCCTCGCCCGTCGCGCTTCCCGTCGTTCTTCGGAGCGTGCGAGGCCGCGCCCCCGGTCGAGGCGGCGGAAGCGGCCGGTCGCGGTCCGTCGTCCGGTGTGCAGGCCGCCAGGGGAACGAGCAGGCAGGCTGCCGATACCGCGATCACCGTGTGCCGTCGCGTGGTCCGAGTGAGCGAGCGCATCAATTGCTTCTCCGTAGAGGCGAGGGAAGGAAGGCCCTGTGTCCGTACAAAAGAGCCTATGAACGGCGTCTTCTCGGAACGACAGGGATGACTCCCCGTTCGGGAGGGGTGCGGACTACACCTCCTGAAGGGGTGTCCGTTCTCCGCGTCACGCGTGAGGAGGGGGTGTCCGGCTCGCTGCCGGACACCCCCTCCTCACGCGCTCTCGCCGCTATGGGTCACTTCTCGCCGCTGGTCAGCCACAGTCCCAGCGCTGATCCGGCGAAGACGACGCCGGTGCCGACGCTGGCCAGGACCCTCGTGGTGCCGGTGTAGTGGGCGAAGGTGCTGACGTAGACCGCCGCCACCGTGGAGACGGAGAGCAGCAGCCAGAGCACGGGCTTCATCAGGGATCCTCCTGTTGTGCGCCCCCGGCGGCCCGAGGGGCGGCAGGGGTGGGAACTCTTACGCTGTTCACCTTCTCTCCGCGCCCCCGGTCGGCACATCGGACCGTCCCCCCGATCCTGAGGTGTAGCCCGCTACACCCATGCGGTGACGGACACGTCCCGTACGGGACTCGCGTACGGGGACGGCCGCACGGGACAGCCGTACGGGACGGCGTCCGCGACGCAGGTCAGGCGTTCAGGTAGGCGAGCACCGCGAGGACCCGGCGGTGACCGCTGTCGCTCGGCGGCAGGTTCAGCTTCGCGAGGATGCTGCCGATGTGCTTGCTGACGGAACGTTCGGTGATGAACAGGGTCGTGGCGATCGTGGGATTGTCCAGGCCCTGCGCCATCAGCCCGAGAACCTCCCGTTCCCGGGGGGACAGCGCGTCGAGCGGGTCCCGGCGGCTCATCAGCTGGGAGACGACCTCGGGGTCCAGCGCCGTTCCGCCCGCGGCGACGCGCTCCAGCGCGTCCTGGAACTCCTCGATGTGTCCCACACGGTCCTTGAGCAGGTAGCCGATCCCCGAGGCGCCCTGTCCGAGCAGTTCGGCGGCGTAGCTCTCCTCGACGTACTGGGAGAGCACCAGCAGCGGCAGGCCGGGAATGAGCTTCCGGGCCTCGATGGCGGCACGCAGCCCCTCGTCGCGGAATCCGGGCGGCAGCCGGACGTCCAGGACGGCGACGTCCGGCCGGTGTTCCAGCAGGGCGGGAACAATCTCGGGCCCGCTTCCCACGACGGCCACGATCTCGTGCCCGACATCCTCCAGGAGCAGAATCAGGCCCTCGCGGAGAAGGACGTTGTCCTCCGCGATCACGATCCGCACGGCAGCACCACCTCAATCGTCGTTCCTGAACCGACAGGGCTGTCGATCCTCGTCGTACCGTCCAGGGCGGCGACCCGTCGGCGCACCCCGGCAAGTCCGCTGCCCGAGCCGGAGCCGGGTACGGCCCCGCCGCACCCGTCGTCCCGCACGACGACGCGCAGCGTGGGGCCGTCGTACCGGAGCGACACCTCGGCTCGGCTCGCGTCGCTGTGCCGGGCGATGTTGGTCAGCGCCTCGGCGACGACGAAGTAGGCGGCCGCCTCGACGGCGGCGGGGGGACGGCGGTCGGTCTCGGGCAGATCCAGGGTGGTGGGGATCGGCCGGCCCGCGGCCAGGGAGCGGATGGCTCCGTTCAGTCCCCGGTCGGAGAGGATCGGCGGGTGGATGCCGCGGATGACCGTGCGCAACTGGACAAGTGCCTCGTCCACGGTGGCCCTGGCATCGAGCACCAATTTCCTGGCGCTCCGGGGGTCCTTGTCGAACCGGCGGTCGGCCAGGGCCAAGCGCATGGCCACCGCCACGAGTTGCGCCTGGGTGCCGTCGTGGAGGTCGCGTTCGATCCGTCGGAGTTCCGCCTCATGGGCCTGGAGGGCCCCCGCGCGCGAGGCGGTCAGTTCCTCGATCCGCCGGCCGGCGCCGGTCCACGTGCCGAGCATGATCTCTGCGATCCACGTCTCCAGCCTCACCGTGGCCGGGGCCAGCCACAAGAAGAGGGCAGCGAGGAGCCAGGCACACACCGCGGACAGGACGATCGCCTGCATCCAGGTGGTGAGGGGGGCTGCGAGGAGGGTGAGGGTTCCGCCGGGAACGGTCCACCACCACAGCGGGATGGAGATCGTCAGCAGCAGACTGAACAGCACTCCCAGGACGAGGACGGGAAGGACGAGCCCCACGATGCCGTGAACCAGCATCCATGCCGTGTCCTTGCGGGTACCCGGGAACCGCAGCAGTTGGCGCGTCCGCTGGTAGGCGTTGCCTTCGGGCGTCGGATAGGGCCGGCGCACGGGGCGGCCGAGAACGCGTTCGGCGCGTCGGCGTTCCGCATCGGTCAAGGCGCGCAACGGCCGCACCGCCCACGGAAGGATCGGCGCGAAGACCAGCGAGAAGCAGACGAGCGGCAACAGAACGTAACCGGCCAGCGAAGGCAGGGCGGTGGCGAGTCCACCCAGCAGATACCTCGTGGATCGCAGGCCGTGGAGCGCTCTTGCCTTCAGGTGCATGGGGCAAGACCGTACGTCACCGGGGTTCCCTTGTCATAAGTGCGCGCTACACCCGGCAGGTGGACCGCGCTACACCCTCGGTTCGGGGGCGGGACCGCTGCCACCCGCTGGGCTTGCGCGATTACGTTCGGTACCCGTTGACCGATCGAGGAACCGAAGGACCCATCATGCAACCCATGCCGACGACCCGGGCCACGCCGTTCGCCGTGTCCCTGGAGGAGGTCTCCCAGTCCTACGGCGAAGTGACCGCGCTGGACCGGGTCAGCTGGGGGTTCCGCAAGGGCACTCTCACCGCGATCATGGGCCCGTCCGGATCGGGCAAGAGCACCTTCCTGCACTGCGCCTCCGGCCTCGACCGGCCCAGCAGCGGAACGGTACGGCTCGGTGATCTGGACATGGGCGGGCTCCGTGAGACGGAGCTGACCCGGCTGCGCCGTGAACGGATCGGGTTCGTCTTCCAGGGCTACAACCTCATGCCCTCGATGGACGTCGAGCGCAACATCACCCTCCCGTTGTCCCTCGGCGGCCGCCAGGCGGACAGGGGCTGGCTGGACGAAGTAGTCCACCGGGTGGGGATGGCCGGCCATCTGGACCGGCTCCCGGCACGTCTGTCCGGCGGTCAGCAGCAGCGTGTGGCGGTCGCCCGAGCGCTCGTCACCCGCCCGGAGATCGTCTTCGCCGACGAGCCGACGGCCGCGCTGGATCCGAGGTCGGCCGAGCACGTCCTGAAGCTGCTGCGTGACGCGGTCGACGAGATGGGACAGACGGTCGTGCTGGTCACCCACGACCCGGCGGCCGCGGCCTGGGCCGACAGTGTCGTCTTCCTCAGCGAGGGCAGGATCGTCGACGAGCTGACGGCTCCCTCCGCCGCGACCGTCCTGGCCCACTGGGGGACGCTGTGAGGCGCGGCATCGCCGCCGGAGTGGCGGTGGCCCTGGTGTGCGCGGCCATGCTGACGGGCGCGTTCGGGGTCCTGCTGGAGTCCGCGCTACGGGCGCACGGATCGACCGACCGCTATGGGCGCGCCGTGGCCGTCGTCGCCGAGAGCCAGCGTGTCGAGGTCGTCAAGGACGACCAGACCGACGTCAGGCCTCTGGTGGAACGAGCCCGGGTACCGGTATCGGTGGCCGACCGGGTGCGGACGGCACCGGGGGTCACCGAGGTGGTCGCGGACGTCTCCTTGCCGGTGGTCACCGCGGACGGGGCCGTGCTGACCGGCCGTGGCTGGGACGCGACCGTGCTCACCGCTGTCGAACTGCGTGCCGGCCGGGCCCCGCGGGCGGATCACGAAGTCGCGGTGGACTCCGGCAGCGGCGGGGCCGTCGGGGACACCGTCCGTCTCCAGGTCGGCGGCAAGGCGCCGGAACCGTACCGCGTCAGCGGTCTGGTGGCCGACGGGTCCGGTACGGGCCGTGAAGTCTGGTTCGGCCAGCGCACGGCACAGGTCCTCAGCGGCCATCCCGAGCGTGCGGACGCGCTGGTCGTGCTCGGCACGAAGGAGACGTCCGCCCAGACGCTGCGGGCAGCCGCCCCCGGTCTCGTCGTCGCGACCGGCGCGGACCGTGGCGACGTCGAGAACCCGGAGGTGGCGGCAGCACGACTCGACCTGATCGGCGTCTGTGCGTCGCTGGGCGGAGTCGCCCTCCTGGTGGTGCTGCTGATCCTGACCGGTCTCCTGGACACGTCCGTACGGGACCGGACCCGCGAACTCGCCGTCCTGCGCGCCATCGGTGCCACCCCCCGGCAGGTCCGCAGGGTGATTGTCCGCGAGACGCTCAAGATCGCGGTACCGGCGTCGCTCCTGGGCGGTCTGCTGTCGCTTGGGCTCGGCACCCTGCTGTACCGCTTCATGGCCGAGCAGGGGGTCCTGCCCGCGGGGCTGGGGCTCGCTCTGGGACCGTTTCCCGTCGTCGGTGCCCTGGCGCTCACGGTGCTCACCGCGGTCGGTTCCGCCTGGCTCGCGGCACGACGTGTATCCCGTATCCGGCCGGCCCAGGCCGTGAGCGAGACCTCCGCCGAACCGACTCGGCTACCGCGCTGGCGCGCGATCACCGGCCTGGTGCTCCTGGTCGTCGGTCTCGCTTCGGCCGGCACCGCGTTCGCGTTCGGCGGGCAGGTGGCGACCGCGGCCATGGGCGGACTCGTACTCTCCCTCATCTGGGCGGCGGCCCTCCTGGGTCCCTCGATCGCCCGAGGGGGAATCGTCGTCCTCAGCCCCGTCATGCGTCTCCTGTTCCCGGTCCCGGGCCGGCTCGCCACCGACACGGCCACCGCCGCGGCCGTGCGACTCGCGTCGGTGATCACGCCGATCGCGCTCGCGCTCTCCTTCGGCGCCAGCCAGCTGTTCGTGCAGACCACCGCGGTCAACGCCACCCGGACGCAGGCGGCCGCGGGGCTGCACGCGGACCAGGTCCTCGTCTCGAACGGGCCGGGCGTGCCCCAGGCCATGTACCGGGCGGTGGAAGGCACTGCCGGACCGGGGACCGTGACCGCGGTGAAACGCACCACCGTGGTGATGTCGGTCGCGGCCCAGCTCCAGTCCCTGCCCACCCAAGGCGTGAAGGGCGCACTGTCCAATCTGGACCCGGACGTGAAGGCGGGCCTGCTGAAGGGCCTGCACGGCAAGAACACGGTCGCGCTCAGTTCGAACGTGGCCAGCGCGGCCAAGGTCGGTTCGACCGTGTCCCTCTGGCTCGGGGACGGCACCGTGATCCGACCGAAGGTGGTGGCCGTGTACGACCGGGGCCAGGGCTTCGGGGATGTCCTGCTGCCTCATGATGTGGTCGCCGCCCACGTCACCGACGAGGGCCACGACGACTACCTCCTGGTGAAGGGCGCGGCCGACCTGCGACCGGTGCTCGACCGTTTCCCCGGAACCCGTGCCACGTCCGCCGGACAGTACAGCGCGGCTCTCACCGAGAAGGCACGCCGGCAGGCCCTGCCCGGACTGCTCGCGGTCGCGGCGATCTCCCTGTTCACCCTGATCGGCGTGGTGACCACGCTGGCCGTCGCCACCGCGTCCCGCCGTCGTGAACTGGCTCTGCTCCGGCTCATCGGCGCGACCCGCGGCCAGGTTCTGGCGATGCTGCGGCTGGAGACCTTCCTCGTACTCGGTACGGGGGCCGCCGTCGGCTCCCTGGTCGCGGCGGTGACCCTGCTGACCTTCGGCGGCGCGGTGACCGGTCTGTCCGCGCTGTCGGTGTCCCCCGCGGTCTGCGCGGCCGTACTCGGCACGGTGTTCCTGGCGGGCACGGCGGCCGTCATGCTGCCCGCCCGCCGGCTGCTGCACCGCCGAAAGTCTCCTCGTATCACGTAACGGAACCAGGTCCCGCCTCTCTCATGCTCCCCGTCCTGGGGCGGGCGGGGGCACGGGCGGAAGCCGTTCCTTCATGTGCCGCGACCGTGACAGGACCAGGCCGATCCACCGGCAGGCCCCGTCGCACCACGACCACCTCTCACTGACCCACTGACGTTGTTCCCCTACTGACAGGAGTCGTTCCATGTACGCAGATGTATCGCCGAGGTTCCGTCCCGCTCTTCCGCGAGGCGGCCGACGTAAGACCCTGCTCGCGGTGAGCGTGCTCACCGGGGTCGTCATGACCGCCGGCGCGCTGTTCCCGTCCGCGGCCTCCGCCGCCAAGCCTGACCCCGTTCAGAAGAGCCTGAACACCTTGGTGACTGACGACCAGATACCCTCCGCGTCGGCGAGCGTCGTGGACCGCGAGGGCCGGACGCGTCAGTACACCGCAGGTGTCGGCGACCTCAGGACCGGCGCGAAGGTACCCAGGGACGGGCAGGTACGGGCGGCCAGCAACACCAAGGCCTTCACGGCCGTGGTCACGCTGCAACTGGTCGCCGAGAAGAAGCTGGCACTGGACGCTCCCGTCGACACCTATCTGCCCGGCCTGCTGCGCGGCGAAGGCATCGACGGACGCCACATCACCATCCGCCAACTCCTCCAGCACACCAGCGGCCTGCCCGAATACCTGGACAAGGGCGCAGTCCTCAAGGATCCGCAGAGGTACTACGAGCCGCGCGAGCTCCTCGACAACGCCCTCGCGCAGAAGGCCCACTTCTCCCCGGGCGCGAAGTGGGAGTACAACAACACGAACTACCTGGTGGCGGGCCTGATCATCCAGAAGGTCACCGGCCGCCCGCTGGGCGAGGAGATCAACCGGCGCATCGTCGACCGCATCGGACTGCGCCACACCTACTTCCCCACGCCCGGAGACATGACCATCCACGAGCCCCACGCCAAGGGCTACCACCGGGACACAGCCGACTCGCCCTGGCGCGATGTCACCGAACTCGACCCGTCCTGGGGCTGGGCCGCGGGTGCGGTGATCAGCACCAACAGCGACCTCAACCGCTTCTACTCCGCGCTCCTCGGCGGCGAACTCCTGCCCCCGGCCCAGCTCGCCCAGATGCGCACCACCGTCCCCGCAGGCGCCCCGGGCGTCCGCTATGGACTGGGCCTGATCAGCACGCCGTTGCCGTGCGGCGGCGTCTACTGGGGCCACGGCGGAACCATTCCGGGATACGTCACCTCGGGAGGTGTCACGGAGGACGGCCGTGCGGTCAACATCGCACTGACCGCCATGCCGGCCGACAGTGCCACCGACCAGCACGCACAAGCCGCCGTCGAAACGGCCCTGTGCCGCTGAGAACCTCACTGACCCAACGGAAGAGCCGCCGCTCCCGCACCGCGGCCGCGGACGCCCGATGAGAGCGGGTCAAGCCGGTGGGCGGGCCCCTGCCGCCACCGGCGCCTGACGGTATCGGTCGCCGCTCCCGCTCCCGGGAACGGCGACCGATACCCCGGCGGGCCCGTGCCCACGAGCGTCGCCAGGCCACTGGCGCGACCGCCACCGTCACCGGGGCGCGTACCGACTCGTTCCTCGCTTGCTCTCCACTGTCACGACAGGAGTTGTTCCATGTACGCAGATGTATCGCCGAGGTTCCGTCCCGCTCTTCCGCGAGGCGGCCGACGTAAGACCCTGCTCGCGGTGAGCGTGCTCACCGGGGTCGTCATGACCGCCGGCGCGCTGTTCCCGTCCGCGGCCTCCGCCGCCAAGCCTGACCCCGTTCAGAAGAGCCTGAACGCCCTGGTGACTGACGACAAGATGCCCTCCGCGCTGGCGAGCGTCGTGGACCGCGAGGGCCGGACGCGTCAGTACACCGCAGGTGTCGGCGACCTCAGGACCGGCGCGAAGGTACCCAGGGACGGGCAGGTACGGGCAGGCAGCAACACCAAGGCCTTCACGGCCGTGGTCACGCTGCAACTGGTCGCCGAGAAGAAGCTGGCACTGGACGCCCCCGTCGACACCTATCTGCCCGGCCTGCTGCGCGGCGAAGGCATCGACGGACGCCACGTCACCATCCGCCAACTCCTCCAGCACACCAGCGGCCTGCCCGAGTACATGGATTCCCCCGTCTTCGCGGACTTCCCCGCCGTCCGGTACCGCTACTTCGAACCACGCGACCTGCTTGACGGCGCCCTCGCGCAGAAGGCCCACTTCTCCCCGGGCGTGAAGTGGGAGTACAGCAACACGAACTACCTGGTGGCGGGCCTGGTCATCCAGAAGGTCACCGGCCGCCCCATAGGCGAGGAGATCGACCGGCGCATCGTCGAACGCCTCGGACTGCGCCACACCTACTTCCCCACCCCCGGAGAGACGACCCTCCACGAGCCCCACCCCAAGGGCTACGAACGGGAAACGGACGACGGACCTCTGATCGACTACACCACCATGGACATGTCCATGGCCTGGGCCGCGGGTGCGGTGATCACCACCAACAGCGACCTCAACCGCTTCTACACCGCACTCCTCGGCGGCAAGCTCCTGCCCCCGGCCCAGCTCGCCGAGATGCGCACCACCGTCCCCGCAGAGGCACGCGGCCCCGGCGTCCGCTACGGACTGGGCCTCACCAGCACTCCGCTGTCATGCGGCGGCGTCTACTGGGGCCACGGCGGAACCGCCCTGGGATACCGGACACGAGGAGGCGTCACAGAGGACGGACGCGCCGCCGCCATCGCGGTAACCACCACCCCGACGGGCGCAGCCTCCCAGCGTGTGGAGGCTGCCGTCGACACGGCGCTGTGCCGCTGAAGAGCGCTGCGCCGCAGCGCCGTGCCGGCTACGGCTGCCGGACCCCTTGGTGGGGCCCAAGCGGGGGCGAATAGCGTCCACTCCCCGCCGTCGTGGATTCTCCCCCCCCGGATTCTCCCCAGGGGCGACCAACAGCCACTCCTCAGTGTTCGAGTATGTGACATTGATCAGAGAGTCCGGGGGGGGGGGGCGCTACAGCCAGTCCCGCTTCTTGAAGATCACGTACAGGCTCGTGCAGACCACTGCCATCAGCAGGATCGCGAACGGATACCCGGCCGCCCAATGCAGCTCCGGCATGGTGTCGAAGTTCATCCCGTAGATGGTTCCCACCAACGTGGGGGCGAACAGGATGGCCGCCCAGGCGGAGATCTTCTTGATCTCCTCGTTCTGTTCGAAGCCCGCTTCCGCCAGTGCGCGCATCTCCGCGTTCTGTTGTTGGGTGACCAGGGTGCCGTTGACGGTGAGGATCTCCGTCAGGGCCTGGCGGAAGCCGTCGACGCGTTCGCTGGTGTGGGTGACGTGGTCGGCGACGTCGCGGAGGTAGCGCTGGAGTTCCTCGTCCGTGCCGTACTTGGCGAAGCCGGCCATCAGGCCGTGGAGCATGCCCACTAGGGGGCGGGTGGCGCGCTGGAACTCGACCATCTCCCGGGAGAGTTCGTAGATGCGGCGGGACACCGCCGGGTCGCCGCCGAAGACCTCGGTCTCGATCTCGTCGATGTCGTTCTGGACACCGGCCACCACCGGGGCGTAGCCGTCGACCACCGCGTCCAGGATCGCGTACAGCACCGCCTCCGGGCCGAGCGCGAGCAGGTCGGGGTCCTCCTCCATGCGGCGGCGCACCGCGGACAGGTCCGGGGCCGCGCCGTGCCGGACGGTGATCACGAAGTCGGGGCCCACGAAGACGTGGAGTTCGCCGAAGTCCACCTCCTCCTGCGCGTCCAGGTAGCGGGCGGCTCGCAGCACCACGAAGAGCGTGTCCCCGTACCGCTCCAGCTTCGGGCGCTGGTGGGCCTCCATCGCGTCCTCGACGGCCAGCTCGTGCAGGTCGAACTCCGCGGCCAGCGAGTGGAGTTCCTTCTCCGTCGGGCGGTGCAGGCCGATCCAGGCCATGCCGTCGGGGTGCTCGCGCAGCTGGCGGAAGGTTTCCGCGAGGGTGGTGGGGGAGGAGACGTGCCGGCCGTCGCGGTAGAGGGTGGCCTGTATGACGCTCCGGCGCTGCTCCGCGGGGGGCGGAGAGGTGGGCGAGGGGGACGACCCGTGTGCCGCGGGCGTTTGCTCCGGCTGGCGGCGCCAGGTCGCTCGGGGGCGGCGGTCGGACATGTGCGTTCACCTCCTGAGGGGGGTGCGGGCAGGTGCGGGCGTTGTCCCGTGCAGGATATAGGGGGGAATGTCCGAGGAGGGTGCGCGGGGCGGGCGTCATCCGGGCGTGGTCGGCGGTCTTCCCCGGAGATCCCCTGCGCATTGAGGACGGTATCTGACCTAGATCGTCGCTAGCGTGTTCCCCATGGCCCCGAAGACGACGCCCCCGGTCCTCAGCACCCGCGCCCTCAACCGCGCCACCCTCGACCGTCAGCTGCTGCTCGCGCCCTCCCCGCTCTCCGCCGAGCAGGCCGTGCACCACCTCGTCGGTCTCCAGGCCCAGAACACCAAGCCCCCGTACTACGCCCTCGCCGCCCGCCTCGACGGCTTCCGGCCCGAGGCGCTGTCCGGGCTCATGGAGTCCCGCACCGTGGCCCGGATCGTCTCCCTCCGGTCCACCGTCCACACCCACACCGCCCGCGACGCCGTCGTCCTGCGCCGGCTCGTCCAGGCCGGTGCCATCGACCGCGAGCTGCGGATGTTCCGCAAGGGGCTCGACGGCGTCGACCTCGACCGGCTGACCGACCTCGCCACCGCCTTCGTGGAGGAGCGGCCCCGGACGCCCAAGGACCTGCGCACCCACCTGCTGGAGGTGTGGCCGGACGCCGACCCGCTGGCGCTCACCATCGCCGCCCGCTGCCTGCTGCTCATGGTCCAGGTCACCCCCCGGGGACTGTGGCGGCAGAGCGGGCAGGTCGCGCTCACGACGGTCCGGGCCTGGTTCGGTGAGGGGGGTGTGGTGGACAGCGTCGTCGACGACGCCGCCCTCGACGAGACCGTGCTGCGCTACCTCGGCGCCTTCGGACCCGCCTCCGTGCGGGACATCCAGACCTGGTGCGGACTCACCCGGCTGCGCCCCGCCTTCGAACGGCTCCGGTCGCGGCTGCTCGTCTTCCGCGACGAGCGGGGCACCGAGCTGTTCGACCTCCCCGAGGCGCCCCGCCCCGACGAGGACACCCCGGCGCCGGCGCGGTTCCTGCCCGAGTTCGACAACCTCCTGCTCTCCCACGCCGACCGCACCCGCGTCGTCCCCGCCGAACACCACGGCCGCACCTGGACCGCCAACCAGGCCCACAGGGTCTTCCTCCTCGACGGGTTCCTCGCCGGGCTGTGGCGCCTCGACGAGGGCAAGGAGCGGACGACGCTGACGATCGAGCCGTTCGGGCCGGTCACCCGGACCCAGCGCGCCGCGCTCACCGCCGAGGCCGAACGGACGCTGGGCGTCACGGGACGGGAAGGGGTCCCGTACGACATCGTCCTGACGCTGCCGTAAGCCCGCCCCCCTGACGGCAGCCCCCCTCACGGCTGCCCCTGACGGCAGCCCCCCTCACGGCTGCCCCTGACGGCAGCCCCCCTCACGGCTGCCCCTGACGGCAGCCCCCCTGACGGCAGCCCCCCTCACGGCAGCGCCCCTGACGGCAGCCCGCTCATGGCATCACCCCCGCCCGTCTCGCCGCCACCACCGCCTCCAGGCGCGTGTGTGCCCCCAGTTTCCGCATCGCCGAGCGCAGGTAGCCCTTCACCGTCTCCGGGCGCAGCCCCAGCCGCTGCGCCGCCGCCGCGTTCGTCGCCCCCGAGGCCACCGCCGCCAGGACGTCCGTCTCGCGCGGGGTCAGCAACGGCGCCGGCGCGCGCCCCGGGGCGGCCTCGGGGGTGCCGGAGGCCGTCTCCAGGCGGCCGCACACCGCGAGCAGGCGGGCGCGCAGTTCCGGGTCGGCGACCTTCGGGGCCAGTTCGCGCAGCTCCCCGTATGCCTGCCGGACCTCCTCCCAGGAGGGTCCTGGGCTCGCCGCCCGCGCGTACAGCTCCCGTACCTCGTCCCGTACGGCGAAGGCCTGCTCCACGTCTCGGGCCGCGGCGACCGCCGCGTCGAAGACCCGCTCGCCGATCGGCAGGGCGTCGCGCAGCGCCCCGTACAGCACCCCGCGCACCTTGCGGCGTACGACGAGGGGCACCGCGATCACGGAACGCAGGCCCTCCGCCGAGACCGGGAGATCGTACTCGTGCGTGATGTGCCGGGCCGATGCGTAGTCCGTCACCGCGCACGGCCGCGACAGGGCCAGGCACTTCCCGCCCAGGCCGGAGCCGGTCGAGATCGTCAACCCGCGCAGCGCCGGCGTCACCGCCCCGTTCAGCTCGGCGATCCGCAGCGCGCGCCCGTCGTGCAGAAGGCCCCCGAACACCACCTGGAGACCGGTGGTGCGGCGCAGCCGCAGCAGGGCGCCGCGCAGCTCCACCGATTCGACGTGCTCGGGCACCGTGCGCTCTCCTTCTGCCTGACCGCCGGTCCGGTCCGCCGATCCGCGCGGTCACCCCCGAACGGGGGTAGTGAGACCTGGGTCACCGATTACACGATGTCCGGGACCGGTCCCGCAACGAGGAGGGCACATGACGGCAGCGAGCGCGACGGACGCGACCCAGGGGTTTCGGGCGGCCCGGGACTTCCTGCTCCAGCACCGTGAGGACTACGAGACGGCGTACGAGGGGTTCAGCTGGCCCCGGCCCGACCGTTTCAACTGGGCGCTCGAATGGTTCGACGTCATCGCCGCCGGAAACGAACGCACCGCCCTCCACATCGTCGAGGAGGACGGCACCGAGACGCGGCTGAGCTTCGCGGAGATGTCCGCCCGCTCCAACCGGGTCGCCAACTGGCTGCGCGCCCAGGGCGTCCGGCCCGGTGACCGGATCGTCGTCATGCTCGGCAACCAGGCCGAGCTGTGGGAGACCATGCTCGCCGCGATGAAGCTGCGCGCCGTCGTCATCCCCGCCACCCCGCTGCTCGGCCCCGCCGACCTGCGCGACCGGGTCGAGCGCGGCCGTGCCCGGCATGTGCTGGTCCGCGCCGAGGACACCGCCAAGTTCGACGACGTGCCCGGCGACTACACCCGGATCGCCGTCGGCGGCGACGGCGTGAGCTGGCTCGGATACGAGCACGCCTACCGCGAGTCCGCCGACTTCACCCCGGACGGCGTCACCCTCGCCGACGACACGCTCATGCTCTACTTCACCTCCGGCACCACAGCCCGCCCCAAACTCGTCGAGCAGACCCACACCTCGTACCCCGTCGGGCACCTGGCGACCATGTACTGGATCGGTCTCCAGCCCGGCGACGTGCACCTCAACATCTCCTCGCCCGGCTGGGCCAAGCACGCCTGGTCCAACCTCTTCGCCCCCTGGAACGCCGAGGCGACCGTCTTCATCCACAACTACAGCCGCTTCGACCCGGCCCGCCTGATGGCCGAGATGGACCGGCACGGCATCACCAGCTTCTGCGCCCCGCCCACCGTGTGGCGCATGCTCATCCAGGCCGACCTCGGGCAGCTGGCCACCCCGCCCCGCGAGGTCGTCGCCGCCGGCGAACCGCTCAACCCCGAGGTCATCGAGACCGTGCGGCGGGCCTGGGGCGTCACCATCCGGGACGGCTTCGGCCAGACCGAGACGGCCGTGCAGGTCTCCAACAGCCCGGGGCAGCGGCTCAAGGAAGGCTCGATGGGCCGGCCGAGCCCCGGCTACCGGGTGACCCTCGTCGACCCGGTCACCGGGCGCGCCGGCGTCGAGGAGGGCGAGATCTGTCTCGACCTCTCCGCCCACCCGGTGGGCCTGATGACCGGCTACCACGGCGACCCGGAGCGTACGGCCGAGGCGATGGCCGGCGGCTACTACCGCACCGGCGACATCGGCTCCCGCGACGCCGACGGCTACATCACGTACGTCGGGCGCGCCGACGACGTCTTCAAGGCGAGCGACTACAAGATCTCCCCGTTCGAGCTGGAGAGCGCGCTCCTGGAGCACGAGGCCGTCGCCGAGGCCGCCGTCGTCCCCGCCCCCGACCCGCTGCGGCTCGCCGTCCCCAAGGCGTACGTCGTCCTCGCGGCGGGCTGGCGGCCGGACGCCGACACGGCGAAGGCGCTCTTCGCGCACTCCCGCGAGGTCCTCGCGCCCTACAAGCGCATCCGCCGCATCGAGTTCGCCGACCTGCCCAAGACGGTGTCCGGCAAGATCCGCCGCGTGGAGCTGCGCCGGCTGACCGCCGAGGGCCAGGGCGGCACGGAGTACGCCGAGGGGGACCTCACGTGACCGCCGCCGCCCCGTCCTCCGGCCCTGCGGGTCCGGCCCCCTCCTCTGCCCCCGCCCCGTCCTCCACCACCCCGCTCTCGTACGCGCACGGCGCCGACCCCACGCCCCTCCTCGGCGACACCATCGCCGGCAACCTCGACCGGGCCGTCGCCGCCTGGCCCGAGCGGGAGGCGCTCGTCGACGTGCCGACCGGCCGCCGCTGGACGTACGCGGCGTTCGGCGCCGACGTCGACCGGCTGGCGGACGCGCTCCTCGGCAGCGGGGTGCGCAAGGGCGACCGTGTCGGCATCTGGGCGGTCAACCGCGCCGAGTGGGTGCTCGTGCAGTACGCGACCGCCCGCCTCGGCGCCATCATGGTCAACATCAACCCGGCCTACCGCTCCCACGAGTTGCGGTACGTCCTCGACCAGGCCGGCATCACCCTGCTGTTCGCCTCCCTCGCGCACAAGACCAGCGACTACCGGGCGATGGTCGAGGAAGTGCGGCCGGCGTGCCCGCAGCTGCGCGAGGTGGTCTACTTCGGCGACGCGAGCTGGGACGAACTCCTCGCACGCACCGCGCCGGAGGGCGTCCGGCCGGCCGCACTGTCCTGCGACGAACCCGTCAACATCCAGTACACCTCGGGGACGACGGGCTTCCCGAAGGGCGCCACCCTCTCCCACCACAACATCCTCAACAACGGGTACTTCGTCGGCGAGATGATCGCCTACACGGAGCAGGACCGGATCTGCATCCCCGTGCCCTTCTACCACTGCTTCGGCATGGTCATGGGCAATCTCGCCGCCACCTCGCACGGCGCCTGCATGGTGATCCCGGCCCCGTCCTTCGACCCGGCCGCCACCCTCCGCGCGGTGCAGGAGGAACGCTGTACCTCCCTGTACGGCGTGCCGACGATGTTCATCGCCGAACTCGGCCTGCCCGACTTCGCCTCGTACGACCTCTCCACCCTCCGCACCGGGATCATGGCGGGCTCGCCGTGCCCGGTGGAGGTGATGAAGCGGGTGGTCGCCGAGATGAACATGGCCGAGGTGTCCATCTGTTACGGCATGACGGAGACCTCGCCCGTCTCCACCCAGACCCGGCGCGACGACGACCTGGAGCGCCGCACGGGCACGGTCGGCCGGGTCATGCCGCACGTCGAGGTGAAGGTCGTCGACCCGGGCACCGGCCTCACCGCCCCGCGCGGCACCGCAGGCGAACTGTGCACCCGCGGCTACGGCGTGATGCTCGGCTACTGGGACGAGCCCGGGAAGACCGCCGAGGCGATCGACCCGGGCCGCTGGATGCACACCGGCGACCTCGCCGTGCTCCGAGAGGACGGCTACGTCCAGATCGTCGGCCGGATCAAGGACATGATCATCCGGGGCGGGGAGAACGTGTACCCGCGCGAGATCGAGGAGTTCCTCTACGCGCACCCGAAGATCGCGGACGTCCAGGTCGTCGGCGTCCCCGACGCACGCTACGGCGAGGAGATCCTGGCCTGCGTGATCCCGCGCGACCCGGCCGACCCGCCCACCCTGGACGACGTCACCGCCTTCTGCCGCGACCGCCTCGCGCACTACAAGATCCCCCGGCGCGTGGAGATCCTGGCCGAGTTCCCGATGACGGTGAGCGGGAAGGTACGGAAGGTGGAGCTGCGGGAGCGTTACGGGGCGGGCTGAACGGCCTGCTCCTGGGGACGGGCCTGCTCCCGGAGGCGCGCCCGTTCCTCGGGGCGCGCCTCGCGGCCTTCCGCCGGGCCTTCCTCGGAACGCGTCCGCTCCCGGGCCTGCGGCTCCGCGATCTCGCGGCGCATGCAGACCCGGGGCCAGGCGGCCAGTCCGTGCGCCGCCTCCGCGCGGCTGATCTCCCGCAGGCCCTCGCTGAGCTCCGGATCGCTCTCCTCCAGGCGGCGGAAGCCGAGCCGGGTGTAGTACGGGGCGTTCCACGGGACCTCGGTGAACGTCGTCAGGGTCAGCGCCGCGAGGCCCTGCTCCCGGGCGGCCGACGCCAGATGCTCGATGAGCGCCCGGCCGACGCCCCGCCGGGCGGCGTCCGGGTGGACCGAGACCTGTTCGATGTGGGCGGCGCCGTCCACGGTGTCGCTCAGCAGGTACCCGACGGGCCGGTCGGCCGCGTCCACCGCGACCCAGGCCCGGCCCGCGCTGCGGTAGCCCTCCAGGACGTCCAGCGGCAGGGGTTCGTCGTCGGCGATGTGCTCCATGCCCAGCGGGCGGAATGCCTCGCCCGCGGCGCGTTCGATGTCCTGGAGCAGGGGGAGTTCGGCCGGTGCGGCCGCTCGGATGCGCATACGCCAGTATGGCCCCGCCGGTGTGAAGAAGGCGTCAACCGGGTGGCGGCGGATCGGCGGGGACCCGGTCAGTCCGGGGCGCCGCTCGTGCAGGTCGGGCCGTTCTCCGGGTTCCAGCCGCGGCCGGTCGCGTAGCCGTCGTCCCGGTCGCCGCGGCGGACGAGCAGGCCGCCGTCACGGGAGAAGTGCGGCAGGAAGAGCGCCAGGGCGGGGTCGCCGTACAGCGCCACGTACAGCAGGACGTCCCTGCCGTCCGTGACCTCGCGGCGGTGCGCGGGCAGCGGGTGCCGTGCTCGCAGGCCCGCGAGGAGACGGCGGGCGGCCCGGGTGGTCGGCGGCACGCAGAGCAGCAGCGCGGCGGCGAGCACCGTCACGGCACCGAGCAGCACGGCCGGCGCGGTGACCCCCGTGGCGAGCAGGCCCACGCTCACGGTGACCGGCACGCAGGCCAGCAGGATCCGTGCCGCCCACAGCCGGCCGGGCGGGCGGAGCAGGCCCGTTCGACCGAGCTCCGCGCGCAGCGCGTCGAGCGCCTGGCGGGCCTTCGGGCGCGTGGCCAACACCCTCAGACCGACCGCTCGTTGCAGCGAGCGGTGCACGCCCAGCTGGAGCGGGTCGCGGGTCCGCCCGGCCCCGCCGTTGGCGCGAATCGTGCCCCGCCGCCCGGCCGCGACCGCCCCGCGCTGGTGCAGGGCGACCAGTGCGACGGTGACGGCCGCCCGCGGGCCGCCGCGCAGCAGCGCCAGGGCCTGCGGGGGCAGTTCGGGCCGCCCCCTGCTGCGGGTACGCAACAGCACGACCGCGAGTGCCAGTTGACCGAGTGTCACTCCGAAGAACCACCACGTCCCCGTCGTCATGGTGTTCACCCCCCGAGTGTGTTGTTCCCGGAGGAGGGCCGCTCGTCACCCGTGAATGGCCGGAAATGCTAGGCGGCTCCGGTGTCGACGAGGGTGTCGGCGGGGGCGTTGACGGGCTGCGGGGTCCCGGTGAGGTCGAGCACGAAGAGCGGGACGCCCAGGCCCTCGGCGCGCTCGTGGGCCTCGGGGGTGTAGCCCGCGAGGGAGAAGCAGACGCTGGTCGCCCCGTTGCTCAGCCCGTTCAGCCAGAGGCACTCCACGGCCCGCAGTCCCGTCGGCCGGGTGCTCGGGTCCACCTGCGCGACGAGCCCGGGCCCCCGCAGGTCCACGGCCACCGTCGACCGCTCCTCCGGCTGCACGACGTCCCGGAACCCCAGCCAGCGCAGATATCCGGCGGACGCCGCGACCGCGTCCCGCGCGGTCCTGATCGTCACGGGCCGGAAGGCGGGCCTGGCGGGGAGCGCGGCGGCCTGCTGGGCGCTGGGGAGGGTGTGGTGCGGGGGAGAGGGGTGACGCTGGGTGAAGGTGGGGTAGCCATCGGCGTCGATGTCGGCGTCGGCGTCGGTGTCCGTGTCGGCGTCGGCGTCTGCGTCGGTATCGATGTCGGGTACGGGGGAGTGGGCGGGGGCGGGCGCCGGGGTGCCGCTGCGTGCGGTCGGCCGGAGGGTGGCCTCGGGGGCGTCGTGGGACCGCGACCCGGGTGTGGCGGGTGCGGCGGTCGGGGTGGTGTCGGCGGCGGACCGGCCGTCATCGGCGTCGGCGGGTGCGACGGCGGACCCGCCGGCCGGGCCCCCGCCGCCCGCACGGTCCGCACCGTCCGCCCCGCCCCCGTCGTACCCGCCATCCGCACCGCGCGCACCGTCCGTCCCGCGCGCACCGTCCGTCCCGCCGGCTCCACCCGGCTCACCCGGCCCGCCGGGCCCCTCCGGCCCACCCGCCTCGTCCGTCCCCTCCGCCCCCTCCGCGTACCCCGTCCCCCTCACCGGCACCCGCAGCACCGCCCCGCACGCGCAGCCCAGCTCGGGGTGGGGCCAGTCGGAGGGGTGGGCGCAGGTGGGGCAGAGGACGGTGACCCATTCCTCGGACCAGTTGCGGTGGGTGACGGGCCGGGCGGTCGCGCCGTGGATCACCGGGGGCGCGATCGGGGTGCCGCAGACGCAGGGGAAGACGGGTGGCGCGTATCTCTGCGTACGGAGGCATTCCGGACAGCGCACCTGTACCGATTCACCCACACCGAACCCCCTCTGCTCCCGCACCCATCGTCCACCCTTCCGGCCGCCCGGGGGAGCCACTTCGGCCACCTCGGACGGTCTCCCCGCAGATCGTCTCTTGACGCCTCTCCTTCGACCCACCTACATTGCTTCCGTATAGTAGAACAGTATTTCCGCATTATGGAAACAAGGCGCTGAAGCCCCCCGCCGGAGCCCGGCGCGCTTGTCTCCTCCTGGCCGAAGCAGGAGCACTCCCATGCCTCGTATGACCGCCGCCGCAGCGGCCGTTGAGATCCTCAAGCGCGAAGGCGTCACCAACGCGTTCGGTGTGCCCGGCGCGGCCATCAACCCCTTCTACCGGGAGCTCAAGAACGTGGGCGGGATCGCCCACACCCTCGCCCGTCACGTCGAGGGCGCGTCCCACATGGCCGAGGGCTACACCCGCGCCAAGGCCGGCAACATCGGCGTCTGCATCGGTACGTCCGGCCCGGCCGGCACGGACATGATCACCGGCCTGTACTCGGCGATCGCCGACTCGATCCCGATCCTCTGCATCACCGGCCAGGCGCCGGTCTCGAAGCTCCACAAGGAGGACTTCCAGGCCGTCGACATCGCCAGCATCGCCAAGCCGGTCACCAAGGCCGCGACGACCGTCCTGGAGGCCGCGCAGGTCCCCGGTGTCTTCCAGCAGGCCTTCCACCTGATGCGCTCCGGCCGCCCCGGCCCGGTCCTCATCGACCTGCCGATCGACGTCCAGCTGACCGAGATCGAGTTCGACCCCGAGACGTACGAGCCGCTGCCGGTCTACAAGCCGACCGCGACCCGCGCCCAGGCCGCGAAGGCCCTGAGCTTCCTCCTGGAGTCCGAGCGCCCGCTGATCGTCGCCGGCGGCGGCATCATCAACGCCGACGCCACCGACCTGCTGGTCGAGTTCGCCGAGCTGACGAACATCCCGGTCATCTCCACCCTCATGGGCTGGGGCACCATCCCGGACGACCACGAGCTGGCGGCCGGCATGGTCGGCGTCCAGACCGCGCACCGCTACGGCAACGCGACCTTCCTGGAGTCCGACGTCGTCATCGGCATCGGCAACCGCTGGGCCAACCGCCACACCGGGTACAACCTGGAGGCGTACACCAAGGGCCGGAAGTTCGTCCACGTCGACATCGAGCCCACCCAGCTCGGCAAGATCTTCGCGCCGGACTACGGCATCGCCTCCGACGCCAAGGCCGCCCTGGAGCTCTTCATCGAGCTCGCCAAGGAGCTCAAGGCCGAGGGCAAGCTGCCGGACTTCTCCGCCTGGGCCGCCTCCGCGCAGGAGCGCAAGGCCACCCTGCAGCGCCGTACGCACTTCGACAACATCCCGATGAAGCCGCAGCGCGTCTACGAGGAGATGAACAAGGCCTTCGGCCAGGACACGCGCTACGTCACCACCATCGGCCTCTCCCAGATCGCGGCCGCGCAGTTCCTGCACGTCTACAAGCCGCGCCACTGGATCAACTGCGGCCAGGCCGGCCCGCTCGGCTGGACCATCCCGGCCGCCATCGGTGCCGCCACCGCGGACCCGGAGACCCCGGTCGTCGCCCTCTCCGGCGACTACGACTTCCAGTTCATGATCGAGGAGCTGGCGGTCGCCGCCCAGCACAAGGTCCCCTACGTCCACGTCCTCGTGAACAACGCCTACCTGGGCCTGATCCGCCAGGCACAGGGCGGCCTCGGCATCAACTTCGAGGTCAACCTCGAGTTCGAGAACATCAACACCCCGGAGATCGGCGTCTACGGCGTCGACCACGTCAAGGTCGCCGAGGGCCTGGGCGTCAAGGCGATCCGCGTCACCGACCCGGACAAGCTGGGCGAGGCGCTGGAGCAGGCCAAGAAGCTGGCCGTCGAGTTCCAGGTCCCGGTCGTCGTCGAGGCGATCCTGGAGCGCATCACCAACATCGCGATGAGCAAGACGGTCGACATGAGCGACGTCACCGAGTTCGAGGACCTGGCCACCGAGCCCGGCCACGCGCCCACCGCGATCAAGGCCCTCAAGGTCTGACCGGACCGGGTCCGACCACGCCAGGTCCGATCAGGGAGTCGTGAGACGGCCCCCGCCCCGACGAGCACCGGGGCGGGGGCCTCCCCGTGCCCGGATCGGCTCAGGCCCTAGGGTCCGGCCTGTGCCCGGACCAGCACCGACCCCGCCTCGGTCCAGTCGTACAGCACCGACCGCCCCGCCCTCCTGCGCCGTACGAGCCCGGCGTCCAGTAGCACCTTCAGGTGCCGCCCCACCGACCCGAGGCCCTGCCCTGTCAGCGCCACCAACTGGCTGGTCGACTTGGGGGTTTCGAGTCGTACGAGGACGCCGGCCCGGGCGCCGCCGAGCAGGGCGCCCAGGCCCTCGGGGACGGTGGGTCCCGCCGTGTCGGCCAGGGTGCCGGAGCACGCGTACACGATCGCGGACCGCTCCGTGCCCTCCCAGGACACCCAGCCCGTGGCCGGTGTCACCGGCACGAACAGCAGCCGGCCGCCGTCGACCCAACGCGGCGGATACGCGCGGGGGTTGACCTGGAGGCGGCCGTCGCCCAGCCAGCGCATCTTGCCGGGGCACAGTTCGTCGAGCGCCGCCGCCCAGCCGCCCTGGCCCAACCGCGCGGTTCTGGCCACCACATCGGCCTCCAGGACCCGGTGGCGGCGCGTCCAGTCGGGCAGTACCGTCTCCCGCCACACCCACTCCAGGACCCCTGCCATCCGGTGCGGCAGGTCGCGCGCCGAGCGCAGCGGATCCGGTACGGGGCCGCCCACGGACACCTCCAACTGGGGCACGGCGTCCGCCGGTTCGACCTCCCGGACCGCCTCGACCTCCTCCTCGAAGGTCTGCTCGCCCTCGCCCAGCGGCGTCGGCGTCAGGAAGTCGGCGTTCCACGTGCGCCCGAGGGCGGCCCGTACGAGCAGGGCGTCGACCGGATCGGCCGCGAGGCGGGCCCGGTACGCCGGGAGGTGACCGGCCAGCCAGGCGCGCTCGCCCGGGTGGCCGGCGGCCTCGGCGTGCAGGGTCTTCAGCGCGGCGACGGTCTCGGCGAGCGGGGAGATGACGAACCGTCCTCCGGCCAGGGAATCGGTGCCGATCTGCCACCAGCCCATGGGTCCACCCCGCTCTCGTTTCGCCCCCGCGCGAAACACTATCGGGCCTCCCGGCCCGTCCCCGAGACTCTCCGGCATGCCCCCGTACCCGCCCGCCCCCTCGTCACTCCCGGCCCCCCGGTACCGCGATCTGTTCCGTACCCCCGAATTCACCCCGCTCTTCCTCAGCGGCGCCGCCCAGATCGCCGCCCAGACCGTGTCGGGCCTCGGCCTCGCCACCCTCGTGTTCCGGGCGACGGGCTCCCCGCTGCTCTCCGCGCTCGCCATGTTCGGGCCCGCGCTCGCCCAGCTGGTCGGCGCCACCACGCTCCTGTCGGCCGCGGACCGGCTGCCGCCCCGCGCGGCCCTCACCGGAGTCTCGCTCGCCTTCGCGGCCGGCACCGCCGCCCAGACGGTCCCCGGGCTGCCCGTCGGGGCGGTCTTCGCGATCCTCTTCGTCCAGGGGCTCGTCGGCTCCCTGGGCGGGGGCGTGCGGTACGGGCTGCTGCGCGAGGTGCTGCCCGCCGAGGCCTTCCTGCTGGGACGTTCCGTCTTCAACATGTCGACCGGCGTCTGCCAGATCGCCGGGTTCGCGACGGGCGGGCTGCTGCTGGCGCTGCTCTCGCCGCGCGGCACCCTGGCGACCGGCGCGGCCCTCTACCTCCTGGCGGCCCTGGTCGCCGGGCGTGGCCTGTCCCGGCGGGCCCCGCGGGCGAGCGGCCGGGTCTCGGTCGCGGAGACCTGGCGGACGAACGCGCGGCTCTGGGCCTCGGGGCCCCGGCGGCGGGTCTATCTGGCCCTCTGGGTGCCCAACGGCCTGATCGTCGGCTGCGAGTCGCTCTTCGTGCCGTACGCCCCCGAGCGCGCGGGGCTGCTGTTCGCCTGTGCCGCGCTCGGGATGCTGGCCGGGGACATCGCGGTGGGACGGTTCCTGCCGGCGGGGCTCCGGGGCCGGGCCGCCGCGCCGCTCCAGGCGCTGCTGGCGGCCCCGTACCTGCTCTTCGCGCTCGACCCGGCGCTGCCGTACGCGGTCGCCGCGATCACGGTGTCGGCCGTCGGCTACGGCGCGAGCCTGCTCTATCAGGAGCGGCTGATGGCGCTGGTCCCCGAGGAGCTGAGCGGGCACGCGCTGGGGCTGCACACCTCCGGGATGCTCGCCTTCCAGGGGCTGAGCGCGGCCCTCGCCGGCGGCCTCGCCCAACTCACCTCGCCCGCCACGGCGATGAGCCTGCTGGCCGTGGCCTCGCTGGCGGTCACCCTCGTCCTCGGTCTCGCCGGGCGGCCGGTGACCGTGGCCGGGAAGCGGAAAAGGGCCGAGGCCTGACCCCTGTGCGTGGGTCAGGCCTCGGCCTTGGTGCGCGCGGTGCGGGACCGTAAACCGCACTGCGCACGTGGTGCCCGCCCGACGGTGCGAGGCTGGCGCGACAGGACGTTCGCGCCGCCGGGCGGAGTCCGTGGTCCTCCCCGGGCGCCGGAGCGCCGTGGGGGAGGGGCGTTGGGACCGCGGCGGTACCGACGGGCGCGCCGGCGGTTCCCCTCCCTTCAGGTCAGGAAGGGGGCCGGGCGTCCTTACCACCGCACTGGCTCGGAGCCGCCGCGGTCCTCACGCTGTCCGGTTCACCGGCCACCCCTCATCCGGGCCGGTGTCCCGGACCGCGTACAGTGCTGACCTCCCGTCAGGCACCGTACGCTGTCTGGGTGTTCGGAGGATCAGTCCTCGCGCAGGGCGCGGACGGCCTCCTCGACGCGCTTGCCGTACTCGGCGTCGGCGGCGGCGAAGTGGGCGATGTTCTTCTCGATGATGTCCTCGCGGGACACCTGGGAGAGGCCGCCGGCGATGTTGGCGATCAGGCGGCCCTTCTCGTCCTCGGACATCAGGCGGTAGAGCTCGCCGGCCTGGAAGAAGTCGTCGTCCTTGGCGTGCTGCGGCGCCTCGTGGGTGCCGGTCCAGCCGTGGATGGCGAGCGGCGCGGACAGCGCGGCGTCGGTCTGCTTCGGACCCGAGTACGAGTTGGGCTCGTAGTTCTTGTCGTGGCGCGAGCCGTTGCGGGTGGCCATGTAGCCGTCGCGGCCGTAGTTGTCCGCGGAGGTCGCCTTGGGGGCGTTCACCGGCAGCTGGGTGTGGTTGACGCCGAGGCGGTAGCGGTGGGCGTCCGCGTAGGCGAAGAGACGGCCCTGGAGCATCTTGTCGGGCGAGGGGCCGATGCCAGGAACGAAGTTGTTCGGGGAGAACGCGGCCTGCTCGACCTCGGCGAAGACGTTGTCCGGGTTGCGGTCGAGGACCAGCCGGCCCACGCGCCGCAGCGGGTAGTCGCTGTGCGGCCACACCTTGGTGAGGTCGAACGGGTTGAAGCGGTAGTCGGCGGCCTCGGCGGCCGGCATCACCTGGACGTAGAGGGTCCAGGAGGGGCTCACGCCGCGCTCGATCGACTGGAGCAGGTCGGTCTGGTGCGAGTTGGCGTCCTTGCCGACGAGCTCGGCGGCCTGCTCGGCGGAGAGGGAGCGGATGCCCTGGTTCGTCTTGAAGTGGTACTTGACGAAGAAGGCCTCGCCCGCCTCGTTGGTCCACTGGTAGGTGTGGGAGCCGTAGCCGTTCATGTGGCGGTACGAGGCGGGGATGCCGCGGTCGCCCATGAGCCAGGTCACCTGGTGGGTCGCCTCGGGGGCGTGCGCCCAGAAGTCCCAGACGTTGTCCGGCTCCTGCTTGCCCGTGAAGGGGTCGCGCTTCTGGGAGTGGATGAAGTCGGGGAACTTGATCGGGTCCTTGATGAAGAACACCGGGGTGTTGTTGCCGACGAGGTCGTAGTTGCCCTCTTCGGTGTAGAACTTCAGCGCGAAGCCGCGCGGGTCGCGGACCGCGTCCGCGCCACCCAGCGAGTCGGCCACGGTGGAGAAGCGCAGGAAGGTCTCGGTCTTCTTGCCGACCTGGGAGAGGAAGTCCGCCTTGGTGTAGGCCGTGACGTCGTCGGTCACCTCGAAGTAGCCGTACGCGCCGGAGCCGCGGGCGTGCACCACGCGCTCCGGGATGCGCTCACGGTTGAAGCGCGCGAGCTTCTCGAGCAGGTGCTGGTCCTGGAGCAGGAGGGGGCCACCGACGCCGGCGGTGGCGGAGTTCTGGTTGTCGGCGACAGGGGCGCCGGACTCGGTCGTAAGCACGCGCTTCGACATCGTGACCTTCCGTACGGGAGCTGCACTGCTGGGAGTGCTCTGGAGCGTATGTAGGCCCGCCGAGCAGCGTCAACAGTTTGTTGAAATTGAAGTGTGGTGTTCCGGACGGCGGCGACGCCTGGGCGCGACAGGACAGGTGTCAGCGCCGCCGCCGCCCGGAAATCAGGGCCCCGTCAGGACGGGGGGCGGGGTCAGACCTGCTGGCCGGAGAGACGCTCGACGGCGCGCAGCAGGGCCGAGTGGTCCAGGCCGCCGTCGCCCTGGGCGCGCAGCGACGCGACCAGCTGGGCGACCACGGCGCCGACCGGGAGGGCCGCACCGACGTTGCGGGCGGCGTCGGTGACGATGCCCATGTCCTTGTGGTGCAGGTCGATCCGGAAGCCGGGCTTGAAGTCCCGGTTCAGGAAGTTGTCCTTCTTGCGGGTCAGGACCGTGGAGCCGGCCAGACCGCCGTTGAGGACGTCCAGGGCGGCCTGGAGGTTCACGCCGGACTTCTCGAGGAAGACCACGGCCTCGGCGCACGCCTGGATGTTCACGGCGACGATCAGCTGGTTGGCCGCCTTCACCGTCTGGCCGGAACCGTGCGGGCCGCACAGGACGATGACCTTGCCGAGGGCCTCCAGGATCGGGAGGGCCTCGTCGAAGTCGGCCTGCTCGCCACCCACCATGATCGACAGGACGGCCTCGATGGCGCCGGCCTCGCCGCCGGAGACGGGGGCGTCGATGACGCGGATGCCCTTCTCCTTGGCGTTCTTCGCCAGGTCGACCGAGGTCTGCGGGGTGATCGACGACATGTCGATGACCAGCGCGCCCGGCTTCGCGTTCT
Organism: Streptomyces sp. NPDC023157; assembly: GCF_055560575.1. Taxonomy (NCBI): domain Bacteria; kingdom Bacillati; phylum Actinomycetota; class Actinomycetes; order Kitasatosporales; family Streptomycetaceae; genus Streptomyces; species Streptomyces sp. NPDC023157. The sequence continues at coordinate 1,119,759 of NZ_JBVHIL010000002.1, read as the reverse complement.
CCAGGATGCCGGCGGGGCCGTACGAGATGGCCTCGACCTGCGGGGAGGCGGGCACCATCGTGATGACCACGTCGGCGTCCTTGACGGCCTCGGCGATCGAGCCGGCGACGGTGCCGCCCGCCGCGGCGAGGCGGTCCAGCTTGTCCTGCTCCAGGGTGAAGCCGGTGACCGAGTAGCCGGCCTTGATCAGGTTCTCGGACATGGGGGAGCCCATGATGCCGAGACCGATCCACGCGATCGCGGGGCGGGTGGGCTGGGAGGAGTCAGCAAGGGTGCTCATGAGGGTGCCTCTCAAAACAAGGTGGTACGGGGAGGGGGCCTGCGTCAGCGGGCGGGGCGGGCCTCGGGGGCGAGCCATGCGAAGGACGTGGCGGCGTCGGCGGCCTTGTACTCCAGGCCCACCCAGCCGTCGTAACCGGCCTTCCTCAGCTCGTCGAGGAGCTGCTCCAGCGGCAGCTCGCCGGTGCCCGGTGCGCCACGGCCCGGCTTGTCGGCGATCTGGACGTGGCCGGTCCTGTCCGCGTACTCCGCGATGACCCGGCTGACGTCCTCGCCGTTCATGGCCAGGTGGTAGATGTCGAGGAGGAACTTGGCGTTGCCGAGGCCGGTGGCCGTGTTCACCTTGTCGACGATCTCGACGCCGGCGGGGGCGCTCACCAGCGGGTAGAGCGGCGACTCCGGCTTGTTGAGGGTCTCGATCAGCAGGATCGCGCCCACCCGGTCGGCCGCGCGGGCGGCCAGCACCAGGTTCTCCAGGGCGAGCTCGTCCTGGACGGCCGGGTCCACACCCTCGACGCGGTTGCCGTAGAGCGCGTTGAGCGCCTTGCAGCCGACCGAGGCCGCGAAGTCCGCGGCGATGTCGATGTTGGCCCGGAAGCGGTCGGACTCCTCACCGGGCACCGAGACCGCGCCGCGGTCCGGGCCGGGGAGTTGTCCGGCGTAGAAGTTCAGGCCCACCAGCTGGGTGCCGGCGTCCTCAAGAGCCTTCTTGAGGGCGTCGAGCTCGCTCTGCTCGGGGGTGGCGGTGTCGATCCAGGGCCACCACAGCTCGACCGCGGTGAAGCCCGCCGCGGCGGCGGCCGCGGGGCGCTCCAGGAGCGGGAGTTCCGTGAAGAGGATCGACAGGTTCACATCGAAGCGCTGGTCCGTGTATCCCATGAGGGGCGGCGCTCCTTCCGTATTGCGGAAGTAAGTTTCTGTCTGACGGAATGTTGCAAGTGGACCGGCCGACTTGTCAAGGGCTCCCCGCAGGTCCGGGGCTCCCGTGGCTCGTGGCCGGGCCGTAGCGTGGGGGCATGGTGCGTTTGAGAGTGGAGTTCACGACCGAGCCGTTCGACCTGGAAGAGGCGCCGGCGCACGCGGTCGTGGCACGTGAGGTCATCCAGTCGGCCGAACTGGACGCGGTCGATGTGGGGCCCTTCGGCAACACGGCGGAAGGCGGTGCCGACGCGGTGCTCACCGCGGTGGACGCGCTGCTGCGCAAGTCCCTGGAGGCCGGGGCGACCCGGGTCTCGCTCCAGGTGAACGTGATCGGTGAGTCGCGGGACTCCCAGGGCTCCAAGGAGGGGGAGAAGTGAACGAACACCCCCTGGTGGCGGCGGTGAAGCCGCTCGTCGACGCGATGGGCGCCGAGCTGCTGGTGCCGGAGCAGGCCGGAGTGGACGACGTGGTGCTCGCCTGGGAGGGCGAGGACGTGCTCGCGGTGCGGCTGCCGCAGCTGTCCGAATCGCTGGATCACATTCTGGCCGCGATGGAACGGCGGCACGGGATGCCGCTCGCCGAGCTCGACCGCAAGAGCAAGCAGGAGGTCGTGCGGATCCTGGAGGCACGGGGTGCCTTCTCCGTGCGTCATGGAGTGGAGACGGTGGCGGGGGCGCTGGGCGTCAGTCGCTTCACCGTGTACAACTACCTGAACAGGGAGACCGCCCTGAACAGGGAAAAGGCCCCCAAGGGCGGGTAGTTGATCATGAGTGACCACAAGCCGTCGTCCAGATGTCGGGACGACGGCTTTTGTGTGGCCGAGTTTTCAACAAAGTGTTGACGTCGTGTTGCGGAGGGCGTTAGCTATCCGCAGCCCGTCCGACGCACAGCGAAAAACAGCCACGGAGGCTTCCCGTGACTTCAGGTACGACACCGGGTCTCACCCGGTTCAACACCTCGGCGGACGGCGACGCCGTCGCCGCACTCCACGAGGTGTGCTCCAGTTCGGCGTGGGGGAGCAAGCTGCTCGCCCAGCGCCCGTACGCCACCGCGGAAGCCCTCTTCCTCGCCAGTGACGCCGCCACGGCGGAACTGACCACCGAGGACCTGGCCGACGCGATGGCGGGCCACCCGCCGATCGGTCGTCCGAAGGCAGGGGACCCGACCTCCTCCCGCGAGCAGAGCGGGATGGCCGGCGCCTCCGCGGAGCTCAAGGCCGAGATGCTCGCACTCAACCTGGCCTACCAGGACAAGTTCGGGCATGTCTTCCTCATCTGCGCCACCGGCAGGACCGGCGAGCAGATGCGCGACGCGGTCCGCGAGCGGATCGAGAACTCGCCCGAGCAGGAGCGGGAGATCGTCCGCACCGAACTGGGCAAGATCAACCGCATCCGTCTGACCCGTCTCGTCGAGACCGAGGAAGAGAACTGATGAGCACCGACACCTCGGCTTCGCCGAGCAGCTCCGTGTCCACCCACATCCTGGACACCAGCGTCGGCCGTCCGGCCGAGGGCGTGGCGATCACGCTCGCGGCCCGCGCCGGCTCCGACGCGGAGTGGACCGCCCTGGGCGGCTCCGCCACCGACGCGGACGGGCGATGCAAGGACCTCCCGGCCCTGCCGGAGGGCACGACCCACGTACGGCTCGACTTCCAGACCGAGGCGTACTTCCTGAGCAAGCAGAACAAGCAAGCCGAGGCGCAGCAGGACGCCCCCGCGAATCGGGACAGCGGCACGACCGGAGCGTTCTTCCCGGAGGTGGCGATCACGTTCGCCGTCGTCCCGGGCGAGCACTACCACGTGCCGCTGCTGCTCAACCCGTTCGGCTACTCCGTTTACCGAGGGAGCTAGCAGACATGACACCCCTTTCCCGCCCTGCCCACCCTGTGATCCTCGGCCAGAACCAGTACGGCAAAGCAGAGAACCGCGTCGTCAGGATCACGCGGGACGGCGCGACCCACCACATCAAGGACCTGAACGTCTCCGTCGCCCTCTCCGGTGACCTCGACGACGTCCACCTCACCGGCTCGAACGCCCACTGCCTCCCCACCGACACGACGAAGAACACCGTCTTCGCGTTCGCCAAGGAGTACGGCATCGAGTCCGCCGAGCAGTTCGGCATCCACCTGGCCCGTCACTTCGTGACCAGCCAGGAGCCGATCCACCGGGCCCGCATCCAGATCGAGGAGTACTCCTGGGAGCGGATCGCCGGCTCGGACGCCAACTCCAAGTTCATCGGCTCGGACGAGGTCAACCACTCCTTCGTCCGCAAGGGCCAGGAGACCCGCGTCACCCAGATCACCTATGACGGCAAGAACTGGGAGGTCATCTCCGGCCTCAAGGACCTCGTCGTCATGAACTCCACCAACTCGGAGTTCTGGGGCTACATCAAGGACAAGTACACGACCCTCCAGGAGGCTTACGACCGCATCCTGGCCACGCAGGTGTCCGGCCGCTGGCGGTTCAACTGGACCGACGACGAGCAGCGGATGCCCAACTGGGAGCGGTCCTACGAGCAGACCCGGAAGCACATGCTCGAGGCCTTCGCGGAGACGTACTCGTACTCCCTCCAGCAGACGCTTTACCAGATGGCCACGCGGATCATCAACCACCGTTCGGAGATCGACGAGGTCCGTTTCTCGCTCCCGAACAAGCACCACTTCCTGGTCGACCTCGAGCCCTTCGGTCTGAAGAACGACAACGAGGTCTACTACGCCGCCGACCGCATGTACGGCCTCATCGAGGCCACGGTCCTGCGCGACGGCGCCTCGGCGCAGATCCCGGTCGACATGACCAACCTCTAAGCGGCACTGAGTGCTCGCCCCCGCCCGCCCCGCAGTCGGGCGGGGGCGTGCGCACCGGAGGGAACTTCCATGGCACAGCCTGCAAAGGGGCCGGCAACCGCCGAAGGCCCGTGTTCCACCCCGTCCACCACCGAGGCCGCCTGCCACCCGGTGGACGAGAAACTCCCCGCCTCGCGGCTCGTCCCCGCGGCACTCCAGCACATCGCCGCCATGTACGCGGGCGTCGTCACCCCTCCGCTCATCGTCGGCCAGGCGGTCGGCCTGGACACCGCCGGCATGACCCGGCTCATCGCAGCCAGCCTGCTGATCGCCGGCTGCGCGACCATCCTGCAGACCCTCGGCCTCGGCCGCTTCGCCGGCAACCGGCTCCCGTTCGTGAACGCGGCCTCCTCGGCCGGCATCACCCCGATGCTCGCCATCGCCGAGAACACCGCCCCGGGACACCAACTCCCCGCCATCTACGGCGCGGTGATGGTCGCCGGAGTCTTCTGCCTCGCCGTCGGCCCCTTCTTCGGCCGGCTCCTGCGCTTCTTCCCGCCGCTCGTCACCGGCGTCGTCATCACCCTCATCGGGGTCACCCTGATGCCCGTGCCGGTCGGCTGGGCCCAGGGCGGCGACAAGAACGCCGCCGACTTCGGTGCCATGAAGTACCTGGCGCTGGCCGGCTTCACCCTCGTCGTCGTCCTGCTCTTCCAGCGCTTCGGCAAGGGCTTCGTCAAGCAGATCGCCCTGCTGCTCGGCCTGTTCATCGGCACGCTCGCCGCGGTCCCCTTCGGCATGGCCGACTTCACCGCCCTGCGGGAGGCCCCGGTCGCCGCGCTGCCCGCGCCCTTCGCCTTCGGCGCCCCCGAGTTCCAGCCCGCCGCGATCCTCTCCCTGTGCCTCGTGATGCTGGTCCTGATGACCGAGTCCAGCGCCGGCATGCTCGCCCTCGGCGAGATCTGCGAACGGCGCAGCGACGGCCGGACCATCACCCGCGGACTGCGCACCGACGGCATCGCCACCCTGCTCGGCCCCGTCTTCGGCGGCTTCCCCACCTCGGCCTTCGCCCAGAACGTCGGCGTCGTCTCGCTGACCCGGGTGCGCAGCCGGTACGTCGTCGCCGTCGCCGGCGGCGCCCTCCTCGTCCTCGGCGCCTTCCCGGTGCTCGGCGCGGTGGTCTCCCTGGTGCCCATGCCGGTCCTCGGCGGCGCGGGCATCGTGCTCTTCGGCTCGATCGCCGTGAGCGGCATCCGGACCCTGTCCGAGGCCGGACTCGACGACAGCTCCAACATCATCCTGGTGGCCGTCGCGCTCGGAGCGGGCATCATCCCGCTCGCCGCACCCACCTTCTACGCCGGATTCCCCGCCTGGGCGCAGACCGTGCTCGGGTCCGGCATCAGCGCGGGGGCGCTCGTCGCCGTCCTGCTGAACCTCTTCTTCCACCATCTCGGCACCCGGAGCCGTCACGCGGCTCCGGCACTCAAATCCTCCTAGGGTCCTGCCGTGCCCAACCATCCCCCCAGGAATGAAGGAAGCACCGTCATGGCAGCACCTTCGGCAGCCCAGCGCATCGTCATCGAGAACGCGGCGATCGCGACCGTCGACGCGAACGACACCGAGTACGCCACCGGTTACCTCGTCGTCGCCGACAACAAGATCGAGTCCATCGGTGCCGGGAAGGCCCCCGAGGGCCTGGAGAACGTGGTCCGGCGGATCGACGCCACCGGCCATCTGATCACGCCGGGTCTCGTCAACACCCACCACCACTTCTACCAGTGGATCACCCGGGGTCTCGCGACCGACCACAACCTCTTCAACTGGCTGGTCGCGCTCTACCCGACCTGGGCCCGCATCGACGAGCAGATGGTGCGCGTCGCCGCCCAGGGATCGCTGGCGATGATGGCCCGCGGCGGTGTCACCACCGCCATGGACCACCACTACGTCTACCCGCAGGGCTCCGGCGACCTGTCCGGCGCCATCATCGGTGCCGCCAGTGACATGGGCGTCCGCTTCACCCTCGCCCGCGGCTCCATGGACCGCAGCCAGAAGGACGGCGGCCTGCCGCCGGACTTCGCCGTCGAGACCACCGAGGGCGCGCTCGCCGCGACCGAGGAGACCGTCAGGAAGTTCCACGACGCCTCCTTCGACTCGATGACCCAGGTCGCCGTCGCCCCCTGTTCGCCCTTCTCCATCTCCACCGAACTGCTCCGGGAGGGCGCGGCGCTCGGCCGCCGCCTGGGCGTGCGCATGCACACCCACGGCTCGGAGACCGTGGAGGAGGAGAAGTTCTGCCACGAGCTCTTCGGCATGGGCCCCACGGACTACTTCGAGTCCACCGGCTTCCTCGGCGAGGACGTGTGGATGGCGCACTGCGTCCACATGAACGACTCCGACATCGCGGCCTTCGCCCGCACCAAGACCGGTGTGGCGCACTGCCCGTCCTCCAACGCGCGCCTCGCCGCCGGCATCGCCCGCGTACCCGACATGCTCAAGGCGGGCGTGCCGGTCGGCCTCGGCGTCGACGGCACCGCCTCCAACGAGTCGGGCGAACTCCACACCGAGCTGCGCAACGCCCTCCTGATCAACCGGCTCGGCGCCCACCGCGAGGCCGCGCTCAACGCCCGCCAGGCCCTGCGCCTCGGCACCTACGGCGGTGCGCAGGTCCTCGGCCGCGCCGACAGCATCGGCTCGCTGGAGGCCGGCAAGCTGGCCGACTTCGTGCTCTGGAAGATCGACGGCCTCGGCCACTCGTCCATCGCCGACCCGGTCACCGCCATCGTCTTCGGCGCGGCCGCCCCGGTCACCGCGTCCTTCGTCAACGGCAGGCAGATCGTGGAGAACAACCGTCTGCTGACCGCCGACGAGGACCGGATCGCGCGCGACGCGCGCACGGAGGCGCAGCGCCTGGCCCGTATCGCGGCCCAGGCCTGACCCTCCCCAAGGAGTCCGGTCGAGGGGGACGGCCCTCGACCGGTCGCCGCGGGCCCGAGCGGGGTCCGCGGCAGCCGGACCGGGGGGTGACGTGCGCCCAGTCGTACGCACCCCCTGGGACGGTGAACGGTTTCCGCGCCCCACCCGGGCTTTCCCCATCGGACACCCCGCCAGCGCCGCACCCCCTCCGCCGGCGCCGCATCGAGCCGCACCTCCTGCACCTCGCACCGCATCGCACCACCTCCCTGACACCCACGTCTCCGCCGACGTGTACCCGACCGGAGGAACCGCCGTGGCCGCCAAGCCCCAGGTTCGCAATGCACAAGACGCAGGGTCCGCCCTTGAGGCCCGGGACACACACCCGGTAGACGAGGTCCTGCCCCCACTGAAGATGGCAACCAGCGGCCTCCAGCACGTGGCCGCCATGTACGCGGGAGTCGTCGCCCCGCCGCTGATCGTCGGAGCGGCCGTGGGCCTCTCCGGAACCGAACTCACCTTCCTCACCGGGGCGAGTCTCTTCACCGCCGGACTCGCCACCTTCCTCCAGACCCTCGGCGTCTGGAAGATCGGCGCCCGGCTGCCGTTCGTCAACGGCGTCACCTTCGCCGGCGTCGCCCCGATGCTCGCCATCGTCGACACCACGAAGGACAAGGCCGACGCCCTGCCGGTGATCTTCGGCGCGATCATCGTCGCCGGACTCCTCGGCTTCCTCGCCGCCCCCTTCTTCTCCCGGCTCGTGCGGTTCTTCCCGCCGGTCGTCACCGGCTCCGTGATCACCCTCATCGGAGTCTCCCTCCTCCCGGTCGCCTTCGGCTGGGCCCAGGGGCCCAACCCCAAGGCGGACGACTACGGTTCGACCACCTTCCTGTCCCTCGCGGGCATCACCCTCGTCATCGTGCTGCTGCTGCGCCGCTTCACCCGCGGCTTCCTCAAGCAGGTCGCCGTCCTCGTCGGCCTCGTCGTGGGCACGCTCCTCGCGATACCGTTCGGCGTCACCGACTTCACTCCGGTGACCGAGGCGGACATCGTCGGCTTCCCGAGCCCGTTCCACTTCGGCGCCCCGCAGTTCGCCGTCGCCGCGATCATCTCCATGTGCGTGGTCATGCTGGTCTCCATGACCGAGTCGACCGCCGACATGCTGGCGCTCGGCGAGATCGTCGAACGGCCGGCCGACGAGAAGACGATCGCGGCCGGACTGCGGGCCGACACCCTCGGCTCCGCGCTCAGCCCGCTCTTCAACGGCTTCATGTGCAGCGCCTTCGCGCAGAACATCGGCCTGGTCGCCATGACCCGGATCCGCAGCCGCTTCGTGGTCGCCTGCGGCGGCGGCTTCCTGGTCCTCATGGGCCTGTCGCCGGTGGCCGCCTCGCTGATCTCGGTCGTGCCCCGGCCGGTCCTCGGCGGCGCGGGCATCGTCCTCTTCGGCTCGGTCGCCGCGAGCGGCATCCAGACCCTGGCCAAGGCCGGCCTGGAGAAGGACAACAACGTGCTGATCGTCGCCGTCTCGCTGGCGGTCGGCATCATCCCCATCACGAAGCCGGAGTTCTACCACGCCTTCCCGGAGACCGCGAAGATCATCCTGGACTCCGGCATCTCCACCGGCTGTGTCGCGGCCGTCCTGCTCAACCTGGTCTTCAACCACCTGGGCAAGCGCCATGACGACGACACCGTGACCGCGCCGATGGAGCCCGGCGAGGAGATCTCCGAGACCAGAGCGGCCAAGGCGGCGCACGTCCACTGAGCCGCCGTACGCCGCCCCCGCCCGCCCCGGTCCCCGCGCACGCCGCGGGGCCCGGGGCGGTGGTGCTGGTCAACCCCAACACCTCCACGGCGACCACCCGGATGATGACCTCGCTCGCCCGCCGCGCCCTCGCGGGCACGGTCCTGCGCGTCCGCGGCGTGACCGCCGCGCACGGCCCGGCGATGCTGACCGACCCGGCCGCCCTGCGCGCCGCCGCCCCGCACACCGTCGCCGCCGCGCGCGCCGCCCTCGCCGGGGGCGACGGCGGGGCCCTGATCGTGGGCGCGTTCGGAGACCCGGGCGTGGCCGAGCTGCGGGCGGCACTCGGGGACGCCCTGCCCGTCGTAGGCATCGGCGAGGCCGCTCTCACCGAAGCCGCGGCCGACGGGCGCCGCTTCGGCATCGCCACGACCACCCCGCTCCTCGCCGACGCGATCGCCGGCCACGTCGAGCGACTCGGCCTGGGCCCGGCGTACACCGGCCCCCGCTTCACCGCGGGCGACCCCCGAGGCCTCACCGCCCACCCCGAAGCGCTGCTCACTGCCCTGGAGGACGCCGTCCGCACCTGCGTCCTACGGGACGGCGCCGAGGCCGTCGTCATCGGCGGCGGCCCACTGGGCGACGCGGCCGCCACCCTGCGCACCCGCCTGCCCGTACCCGTGATCGCCCCGATCCCGGCGGCCTGCGCCCGGGTGGCCCGGCTGCTGGGCGCCTCCGACACCTGACGGCCCGCCCACGGCGGCACGGCCGGTTCCCGACCACCGCACCCCGCACTCACGGCTTCCGCCCTCACCGCTCCAGCTCCATCCGCCGCCCGCACTCGTGGGCCAGCGCCGGATACGCCGCCGCGATCGCCTCGTACAGGCGGCGGCGCAGGAGTCGTTCCGCCTCGGCGCGGCCGGTGTCGCCGTACAGGCCGTCGAGGAGGGTCTCGTACCGGGCGAGCGCCTGGCGCAGGTAGCCGACCTGCCAGCGGACCATGGCGCCCGCGGTGATCCCGCCCGGACCGCGGGCCCCGAGCAGGTGCCGGTGGCGGACCGCGCGGCGCTCCAGTTCGGCGGCGGGCAGCCGGGGGACCTCGATGGGCTCGGCCCGGATCGCCGCCAGCACCGCCCTGCGCCGCCGCTCGGCTCCGGCCCCGGCCGCCGCCGAGCCCCGCCCGGCGACGGCGGCGGCGTGGAGGAACTCCGGGGTGCGTTCGACCGCCTCGATCCGGGCGAGCAGATAGAGCCGCACCGGGGCGAGGGACCAGCGCCTCGGGTCCCGGCCCTGTACGTCCGGCTGGCCCAGCAGCTCGCCGATCATCGCGTCGCTCCAGCCGCGCAGGCGCAGCCCGGTCACGGTCACATAGGTCGTACGGTCCGTCACGGATCCCCCTGATTTCGACTACGGAGAGTGATGGAATCAGTGAAGCGCACCCCACTGACAACGCCCCTCCCCGTCCACCCCTTGTCGATCCGCCCGCCCCTGTGTCATACAGGTCCAGACCTTTCCCGGATCGCCCGGCCGGACGGAGGCGTCCCGTGCAACGCCCGCTCGCAGCCAGCCTGTTGCCCCCAAGGGCCGGCGCCGTCACCGGCGCCCTCGCCGCCCTCACCGCCGCCCTCCTCGGGCTCGCCGCCTGTTCCGCGCCGCCCGCCCAGGACACCCGCGCCCCTGCCGCCCCCACCGGCGTCACCGCCGCCGCGGGCAGCGCCAGCACCGTCCATGTCATGTGGAGCGCCGCCACCGACGACCGCGCCGTCACCGGCTACGCCGTCTACCGCCAGGGCCGCAAGGTCAAGGAGCTTCCGGCCGACACCCTCATGACCGACGTCACCGGCCTCGCCCCCGCCACCCCGCAGACCTTCACCGTCCGCGCCCGCGACGCCGCGGGGAACCTCTCCCCGGACAGTGCCCCCGTCTCCGCCACGACCCTCCCCGCCACCGCCGAGGACCGCACGCCCCCCACCCGCCCGACCGCCCTGCGCGTCGCCGCCGCCGGACCGGACGGCGCCGCCCTGGCCTGGCGCCCCGCCCGCGACGACACCCGGGTCACCGCCTACGACGTCTACCAGGGCGACGCCCGCGTCCACACCGTCCCCGGCACCGAGACCACCGCCCGGCTCACCGGCCTGCGCCCCGGCACCGCCTACTCGTTCACCGTCCGGGCCCGCGACGCCGCCGAGAACTCCTCCCCGGACAGCGACCCCGCCGACCTCACCACGGCCCCCGCCCCCGGCGCCCCGCCCAACACCGCCCCCACCGCCGTCACCGCGAGGGCCACGAAGGGCGCCGTCACCCTCACCTGGACCCCGCCCCGCACCAGCGCTCCCGTCAAGGAGCACCAGCTCTACCTGAACGGCCGATTCGCCACCACCATCGTCTGGGGCGCCCAGCCCCCGCCCGGCCCCGTCACGTACACCCTCACCGTGCCCCCCACCCCCGGCACCCGCTACACCGTCACCCTCCGCGCCCGGCTCCCCGACGGCACCTGGGGCGACTTCTCGGCGCCGCGCACGGCGGTGTCCCCCTGAGGGGTGACCCCTTGAAGGCACGCACGCACACCGCGTCGGAACTACGCTGGGAGCGTGGCCGAGATCGTTCTCACCAACACCGGGCTCGCCGCGTTCCTGGAGGCGAGCCCCGAGTTCCGGGGCCCTGGATCGCGCAGGGCCGCCGATGCCGTGCTGGGTCTGCTCGCGCTGCGCGGGGCGGACCGGGCCACGGGGCTGCCCGAGCCGACGCCCGCTCTGGTGCGGCGGCTGCTCGTGGAGGACCTGCCCGCGTTCGTGTGCGCGGCGCCCGAGGAGCTGGCCGCGTACCCGGCCGTGCTCCGGGCGCTCGCCCGCCGCTTCGACGGCGCCGGCCGGGCGGGGGTCGAGGGGGTGATCGGGGAGGCCGCCGACGACTTCGAACGCGCCATGGGCGACCCCGGCAACCTCACCTGGCCCCGCTGGTACGCCCAGCTCCTGCGGGCCGACGGCACCGACCCCGACGACCCCGCGGCCGTACGGGCCTGGCTCGCGCGGCTCGACGGGCCGCCGGTCCCCGACGGGGTGCGGCGGGCCGACCTCATGGGGCGCACGGCCGTCGCCGACGTCCTGCTCGCCGAGGCGCTGACCCGGGCCTATGTGCGCGACGCGGAGCAAGCGCCGCCCGCCGGTCCGGTGCTGACCGACCACGACGTGGCCCAGGGGATCGGGACGGTCGCCGCCGCGCTGCTCGACCGGTGGACCGCGGCCGGCCTCGCCGAAGGCCTCACGGGTGCCTACGCGCACCTGGCGCCCGGACCGGACGCCTTCCCGCACCTCGTCCTCGCCGACGCCCTGCTCGACGAACACCTCGACTACTACGGCGACCCCGCCGAGCCCCTGCCCCCGCCCGAGGAGGCCGCCGACCCGCCGGATCCGGAGGGCGACGCCGACCTGCTCGCCGCCGCCGTCGACGCCCTCGCCGACGAGGGCACGTACGGCAGCGAGGCCGCCCACCTGCTCTACACGCTCTACCAGCGCGGCTGCTCCGCCGAGTCGGTCGCCCGCCGCGCCGCCGAGTTCGAGGACTGGCCGGTCGACCCGGCCCTGGAGGACGCCCCCGTCCGCGTACCGCCGCCGGCCTCACCCGCGTACACGACACCGACGGCCGGCGAGCTCGCCCGCCTGCTCGGCCTGCCGGGCGTCAACGACACCGACCGGGCCCGGCTCGACGGGCCCGCCCACGAGCTGGCGGCCGTCGTCGACCGGCTGGCCGCGACCGGGCTGGTCTTCCGCCGGGGCGACGCCTTCGGCCTCACGCCGGACGGCGCCGCCGCCGTCCGCTATCTGCTCGCCGTCCGCGGGGTCGTCGTGCCCGACGCCGCCGACACCACCGCCTGGGACGCGCCCACGCTGGTGGCCGCCGCCGCGGGCTGGCCCCCGGCCGTCGCCGAGCGGGTGCTCGGGGAGTGGCTGCGGGCCCTCGAAGCGGCCCCCGGCGATGTCGACGAGCAGGCCTGGGCGGAGCTGCTCGGCGCCGTCGGCCGGGTCAACGCCGGCACCTCCGACGCGGCCGCCACCCGGGCGCTGCTCGGTGTCCTCGACCTGTCCGCCGCCCCGGTCGGCGCCCTGCGCCGCGCGCTCGCCGACCCGGTGGCCGGCGCCCGCGCGGAGGCGGCCCTGCGGGCCCGGGGCGAGGACGTCGACCCGAAGGCGGTGCCGGCGTCCGCCCGGGCCCTGGACGTCCTCGACGGGCTGCCCGGCAAGAGGGGGCCGCTGGAGTCCCGCCGTACGGCCTTCGACACGGCGGCCGGGCGCTGGCCCGGCGGTTCGGCCGCGCTGGTGGCCGCGATGGCCGCGGCCGACCCGCACGAGACCGCGCGGGTCCTCGGGCCCTTGGGCATCGCCCCGCCGTGACCCGGCCGGGCGGTGTCACCCCGCCGTGAGGTACATCCCCGAGGCGCCCGCGCCCGCCGTGTTGCGGCAGCTGTAGTCACCGGTGGTCCGGGCGTTGACCAGCGCCAGGCAGCGGCCCAGTGCCAACTGCCCGTAGTAGTTGGGGTGCATGTCCTCCTGGAGCGGCCCCTGGGTCTCGTTCTGGTCGATCCAGCGCGCCCACTCGCTCGTCGTCGCCGAGGCGGGGACGGTGGAGCTGACCAGCTTGCTGGTCTTCGCGCACACCTCACGGCCCTGGAGCATGTCGCGCAGATCCATGAACTGCGCGCCCTTGGCCCGCGCGACCGCCTTCAGGCGGTTCGCGATCTGCGGGACGAGGGAGTCGCGGGCCCAGTCGGAGTCGGCGTTCCAGAAGGGGCAGCCGCCGGTGTTCGTCCGGGACCAGCCGCTCTCGCCGTAACGGTTCTCCGTGGCGCGGGGGATGGGGGAGGGGTACGACTGGAGGACGATCCGGTAGTCCGCGGAGCTGTATCCGGCGCCGGTCATCACGGCTCTGATCTCGTCGATCGACGTGCCGACGGCGGCCATCGCCCCGTCGATCCTCGCGTCGACGGCGGCCTGCTGGTCGTCGTGGCAGTAGGAGTACCAGACGATGTAGTCGGTGGCGCAGGTGGTGATGACATCGGCGAAACCGAGGTCGTTGCCGCCGATCGACAGCGCGATCAGCTTCACGTCACGGGTGGCGGCGACCGCCGCGAGCTGGTCGGCCTGCGGGGCCTCGCCCTTGTAGGCGACCCCGCCGTTGGACGCGCGGAAGACGTTGCGGGTGGTGGCCCCGGAGCAGGCCAGGTTGATCTGCTCGGTGGCGAGGGCGCCCGCGCTCTTCACCTCGGCCGAGTCCGAGCGGTGGCAGCCATTGGTCTGCGAGCTGCCGTACACGCGGCTCGGGTCGTAGCCGCTGCCGGTCCAGGAGCGGTCGGTGCCGTTGCGGTTTCCGCTGCCGGTCAGGCTGTTGCCCTGCCAGCGGCCGGCCTCGCCGGAGATGTAGCTGTCGCCCATGGTGACGACGGCGGTGGGCCCGGAGCCGGGTGCGGCCACGGCGGGGGAGGGGGCCAGTGAGGCGAGTCCGGCGGCGACGCACAGGGTGAGCAGTCCGCGCAGGGCGCGGTGGGGGGACGAAGGCATGGCTGTGCTCCTGCGGTATGCGGTGCGCAGTGAGTGGGGGACAGCCGCCGGCCGGTGGCATGGCGGAATCTCGCACGGCGCGACTTATTACCGCTAGGTAGCCGCGTATCTCGGTTGCGTCACGTGACTTGTGAAACGCCATGGATCGAAAGGCGGGCAAACGTGCGAACGGCATACGGAAAGGGCTCCGCCCCCGGTGCCTGGGCAGCGGGGGCGGAGCCGGTGCGCGCGAGCCGCGCGCGGGTGCTCGGCGCGTGAACGCCGGTGCTGTTCGGCCGCTGTGCGGTCAGCCGACCAGCTGGTCGTACGCGGGGAGGGTCAGGAAGTCGGCGTAGTCGGCGTCCAGGGAGACATGCAGCAGGAGGTCGTGCGCCTGCTGCCACTTCCCGGCCGCGAACGCCTCGTCGCCGATCTCCGCGCGGATCGCGGCCAGCTCCTCGGCGGCCACCGTGCGGGCCAGCTCCGGGGTGGCCTGCTTGCCGTTCTCGAAGACGACCTCGGCGTTGATCCACTGCCAGATCTGCGAGCGGGAGATCTCGGCGGTCGCCGCGTCCTCCATCAGGTTGAAGATCGCGACGGCGCCCAGGCCGCGCAGCCAGGCCTCGATGTAGCGGATGCCGACCTGGACCGCGTTGCGCAGGCCGTCGTAGGTCGGGCGGGCGTCCAGGGAGGCGATGTCGATGAGCTCGGGGCCCTCGACGTGCACGTCCTCGCGCAGCCGGTCCTTCTGGTTCGGCTTCTCGCCGAGCACCGCGTCGAAGGAGGCCATGGCGATCGGGACCAGGTCCGGGTGGGCGACCCAGGAGCCGTCGAAGCCGTCGCCGGCCTCGCGGTCCTTGTCGGCCTTGACCTTCTCGAAGGCGACCTTGTTGACCTCGGCGTCCCGGCGGGACGGGATGAAGGCCGCCATGCCGCCGATCGCGTGCGCGCCGCGCTTGTGGCAGGTGCGGACGAGGAGTTCGGTGTACGCGCGCATGAACGGGGCCGTCATCGTGACCGCGTTGCGGTCCGGGAGGACGAACTTGGTGCCGCCGTCACGGAAGTTCTTGACGATGGAGAACAGGTAGTCCCAGCGGCCCGCGTTCAACCCGGCGGCGTGGTCGCGGAGTTCGTAGAGGATCTCCTCCATCTCGTACGCGGCCGTGATGGTCTCGATGAGGACCGTGGCGCGGACGGTGCCCTGCGGGATGCCGACGTAGTCCTGGGCGAAGACGAAGATCTCGTTCCAGAGGCGGGCCTCCAGGTGCGACTCGGTCTTCGGCAGGTAGAAGTACGGGCCCTTGCCGAGGTCGATGAGGCGCTGGGCGTTGTGGAAGAAGTAGAGGCCGAAGTCGACCAGGGCGCCGGGCACCGGGCGCCCGTCGACGGTCAGGTGACGCTCCTCCAGGTGCCAGCCGCGCGGCCGCATGACGACCGTGGCGAGCTCGTCGTTCGGCTTCAGCGCGTACGACTTGCCCGACCGCGGGTCGGTGAAGTCGATGTTCCGGGTGTACGCGTCGACCAGGTTGACCTGGCCGAGGACCACGTTCTCCCAGGTCGGCGCCGAGGCGTCCTCGAAGTCCGCGAGCCAGACCCTCGCGCCCGAGTTCAGCGCGTTGATCGTCATCTTGCGGTCGGTCGGGCCGGTGATCTCGACGCGCCGGTCGTTCAGGGCCGCCGGGGCGGGCGCGACCTTCCAGGAGTCGTCGGCGCGGACCGCCGCGGTATCGGGAAGGAAGTCCAGCGAGGAGGTGCGGGCGATCTCGGCGCGGCGCTCGGCCCGGCGGGCGAGCAGCTCGTCGCGGCGCGGGGTGAACCGGCGGTGCAGCTCGGCCACGAAGGCGAGGGCCGCGTCGGTGAGCACCTCCTCCTGGCGCGGCAGGGGCTCGGCTTCGACGACGACCAGGGAGGACGGCGCTGGTGCGGACATGAACTGTCACTTCCTTCAGCGGGCTTCACGGGCGGTGCCAGACGGCCGCCGGGCGTCGCGTACGGCACGGAGTGCCACAGGCGCCGAGGTACGGCCGCGAGCGCCGTCTCAAAGAGCAGGCGCTTCTGAACAGTGGATACTAGTTTCCTCATGGTGGAAGTTCAATGGTTTGTTGATGTCGAGATTCTTCGGGTCGACACAACGTGGCGCTCGGTGCCACCGCCTTCACTCCAGGTGCGCCAGATCCGCCTCCGTGTCGATGTCATAGGGCTCGGCCACATCCGAACAGTCCACGAGCGTGATCGCATCCCGGTGCGCCCGCAGGTAGTCGCGCGCCCCCTGGTCCCCGACCGCCCCCGCCGCGATCCCCGCCCAGCGCCCCGAGCCGAACAGCACCGGATGGCCGCGCTTCCCCTCGTACGAGGCCGCCGCCAGGGTGTCCCGCGAGCGGTACGCGGCCCGCACCCGGGCCACCGCCGCCGCCCCGATCCCCGGCTGGTCCACCAGCGACACCAGCGCCGCGTCCACCGGCAGCGCCGCCGCCCTCAGGGAGGCGAGGCCCGCCCGCAGCGAGGACCCCATGCCCTCGGCCCAGTCCGGGTTGTCCACCAGCACGCAGCCCGGCAGCACGGCCCGCTCCCGCACCCGGTCGGCCGCCGCGCCGAGCACCACGTGCACCACCTCGCAGCCGCCCTCGCGCAGCGCCCGCACCGCGTTCTCGACGAGCGGGCGCCCGCGGTGCGCGAGCAGCGCCTTGGGCCGGCCGCCGAGCCGCCGACCGCCACCGGCGGCCAGCAGGAGGCCCGCCACGAGGGGTTCTTCCGTCTCACCAGTCATCTCACCAGTCATGAGGACTGCATACCGCATCGCCCTCCCCACGCCCCGGTCACACGGACGCCTGAATTACGTCCGTCCGCTGGCGCGCCGGGCGCGCGAAGGAGTTAACTGGCCCGCGACCCCGGGCGCCCGGCCACGCCCGACGGGCCGGCACAAGGACGTGCGCGAGGGGGAGAACCATGTTGCGAAGCGTGGGGCAGAGGCGAGTGACCGGCGAGGGCGTGGACCCCAGGGTGGACGGGCTGAGGGCCGCCGTCTCCCGGCTCAGGCGCGAACTGGCAGCGCTGCGCACCGACTTCACCGACCGGGGCATCGCCGAGGACGAACTCGCGGCACTGGACGCGATGGCCGCGGGCGGCGCCCCCGAGGTACGGCGGCTGCGCCGCTCGCTGCTGCTCGTCGCCGGCTCGGTCGGCTCCGTCAGCGCCCTCGCCGACGGCCTCACGGCGCTGCGCCGAGCGGTGGACCTGTTCGGGCCGCCGACGGCGCCGGAGGGCGAGCGGGGCCCGACAGCCGAGGCCTGACCGGCCCGAACCCGCCCCGCCCCCGCCCGGCCGCCTCAGCGCCTGATCAGCCGCCGGGCCGTCGCCGTCGCCACCGCCGCCGTGCGCGAGTCGACGCCCAGCTTGGCGAAGACGTGCACCAGATGGGACTTCACCGTCGCCTGGCTCAGGAACAGCGCCTTGCTGATCTGCTGGTTCGACAGGCCCTCGCCGACCAGCTGGAGCACCTCCAGCTCCCGCTTGGTCAGCGCCTCCGACGGGGTCCGCATCCGGTCCATCAGCCGGTGCGCCACCGCCGGTGCCAGTGCCGACTGGCCGGCCGCGGCCGTCCGTACCGCCGCCGCGAGCTCCTCCGGCGGGGCGTCCTTCAGCAGGTAGCCCGAGGCCCCGGCCTCCACCGCCGCCAGGATGTCCGCGTCCGTGTCGTACGTCGTGAGGACCAGCACCCGCGGCCCGCCCGGCACGCCCGTGATCGCCGCCGTCGCCTCCGAGCCGTGCATCCCGGCACCGAACTGGAGGTCCATCAGGACCACGTCCACACCCCCGGCGGCGGCCAGCTCCACCGCCCGTTCGGCCGTCGCGGCCTCCGCGACCACGGCGAAGTCCGGCTCCGTGTCGAGGACGGCCCGCAGCCCGGCCCGTACCACCGGATGGTCGTCGGCGAGCAGCAGTCGGATGGTCATGCGTCGGCTCCAGCGGGCAGGGGGGCGGCGGGCAGGGGAAGGGTGACGGCCACGGCGGTGCCCTGGCCGGGCGCCGACTCGACGGTGAACGCACCGCCCAGCGACTCGGCCCGGGACCGCATCGCGGGCAGCCCGAAGCCGCCCTCCGAGGAGGGCCGCACCGCGCCCGGCTCGAAGCCCGCGCCGTCGTCGACGACGTCCAGGGCGACCGAGCCGCCCATGAACGACAGCGTGATCTCGGCCCGCGAGGCCGAGGCGTGCCGGACCGTGTTGGCCAGCGCCGACTGCGCGATCCGCAGCAGCGCCACCTCGTACGGGGTGGGCAGCTCGGCCGGCGCGCCGCTCACCGAGAACCGCACCCGGGGACCGTCCGGCCCGGCCGTCTCGCACAGGCGCTCCAGCGCCCCGGCGAGCGAGCCGTGCTCCAGGTCGGGCGGGGAGAGGGCGCGGACGAAGCGCCGGGCCTCCGCCAGGTTGTCCTGCGCGGCCCGCCGGGCCCCCTCGATGTGCCCGGCCGCCGGGGAACCCTCCGGCAGCGCCCGCTCGGCGGCCCGCAGCAGCAGCTGGATCGAGGACAGCCCCTGCGCCAGGGTGTCGTGGATCTCCCGGGCGAGCCGCTCGCGCTCGGCCAGCGTCCCCGCGTTCCGCTCGGCCGCCGCGAGCTCGGCCCGGGTGGAGATCAGCTCCTCGATGAGGCGCCGCCGCCGTTCGCTCTCCCGGTACAGCGCCTGGTAGCCGAGGACGGTCGCCACGGCCACCGCCGCGCCGAGCAGCGGCCCGATGAAGACGCCCGGGGTGATCGGGGCGCCGTGCCGCACGTACGACAGGATCGCGGCGCCCGCCGTCAGTCCCACGGCCGGCAGCGACCAGCGCACCGGCAGCAGGTGCAGTTGCAGGAAGTAGAGCGGGAAGGCCACCCACAGCGCGTCGGGCGTGATCCAGAGCAGCAGGATCCAGGCCGCGCACACCGCGCCCAGCCACACCGCCGCGGCCCGCCACGACTCCCGTACCGAAGGCAGCAGCGAACCCGCCGCGTAGACCGCGCCGGTCAGCGCGGCCGCCGCCACTCCGGCGGCCGACTCGGAGCGCAGGGCGGCGAGTACCAGCAGGCCCGCCATCAGCAGATGGAGGCAGAGGCGCAGGGCGCGCAGGGCGGGGGTCAGCGAACGGGGATCCATGGTCCGTCCAGCGTATGCGCGCGCGAGGGCCGGTCCGGACAATCCGGACTCAACCGAAAGTTTGATTGCGGAGCAATCCGTGGCGCGATGCCCGGGGGCGGCCCCGCCGAGCAGGCTTGACCTCATGTTCGTGGCATGGAGAGACCTGAGATTCGCCAAGGGGCGATTCACGTTGATGGGCACGGTGATCGTCCTGATCACCCTGCTGGTAGGACTGCTGTCCGGTCTGACCGCCGGGCTCGCGCGGGAGAACATCTCCGCGATCACCGGTCTGTCGGCGGACCGGCTGGCCTTCGCGGCCCCGCCCGCGGGCCAGTCGGTCTCCTTCACCAACTCGACCGTCACCGAGAGCCAGTGGCGGGACTGGGCCGGGCGCCCGGGTGTCGAGAGCGCCGAGCCGCTCGGCATCCGCAGCCTCAACGCCACCGCCGGTGACCGCACGGCCGCGCTCTCCGCCTTCGGTACGAACCCGGGCACCGGGATCGCCCCGGAGAGCGGCAAGCTGGCCCCCGGCAAGGCGGTCCTGTCGGAGTCGGCGGCCGAGGAACTGGACGTCCGGGTGGGCGACGCCGTGCGCCTCGGCCCCGTGGAGGCCACGGTCGCCGCGATCTCCGGCGACGCCTCGTACAGCCACACGCCCGTCGTGTGGACCTCGCTCGACGACTGGCAGGAGCTGGGCCACAGCGGCACCGCGCCGGAGGAGCAGGCCACGGTGATCGCGCTCAGCGGCTCCGACGTGGACTGGGCCGCCGGCGACGCGGCCGGGAAGACCTCGGCGAAGACGCCCGACGAGGCGCTCACCGCCATAGGGTCCTACCAGGCCGAGAACGGCTCGCTGCAGATGATGCGCGGCTTCCTGTTCGCGATCTCCGCGCTCGTCATAGGAGCCTTCTTCACCGTCTGGACCATCCAGCGCAGCGGTGACGTGGCCGTCCTCAAGGCGCTCGGGGCCTCCACCCCGTACCTCCTCAAGGACGCGCTCGGCCAGGCCGTGATCATGCTCGGCGCGGGCACCCTGATCGGCACCGGTCTCGCCACCGGCATCGGCGCGCTGATCAGCGGCGGGGACGTGCCCTTCGTGCTCCAGCCGCTGACCGTGCTGGGCCCGGCCGCCGTGATCATCGTGCTCGGTGTGCTCGGCGCGGCGCTGTCCATCCGGCGGATCACCGCCGTCGACCCTCTGACCGCCCTTGGGAGCGCGCGGTGAACACCGACAACCTCGTCCTCGACGACGTGACCCTGACCTACCCCGACGGCGACGGACGGCTCACCGCCCTCGACGCGGTCTCCCTGGACGTCCCCGCGGGCTCCCTCGCCGCCGTCGTCGGCCCCTCGGGCTCCGGCAAGTCCAGCCTGCTCGCGGTGGCCGCGACCCTGGTGACCCCGGACAGCGGCCGGGTCCTGGTGGCCGGCACGGACACCGGGCCGCTGAGCCAGGCCGCCAAGGCGGAGCTGCGGCGCGAGAAGATCGGCATCGTCTTCCAGCAGCCCAACCTGCTGCCCTCGCTCAACGCGGTGGAGCAGCTGGAGGTGATGGCGCACCTGTCCGGGCGGATGGGCCGGGAGGCGCGGCAGCGGGCCATGGCGCTCCTCGACGCGGTCGGCCTCGCGGACCAGGCGCACAAGCGCCCGCACCAGCTGTCCGGCGGTCAGCGCCAGCGCGTGAACATCGCGCGGGCCCTGATGAACGAGCCCTCGGTCCTCCTGGTCGACGAGCCGACCAGCGCGCTGGACCACGAGCGGGGGGCGGCGGTCATGGAACTGCTCGCCGGCCTCACCCGGGAGCGGGGCACCGCCACCGTCCTGGTCACCCACGACCGCACCCACCTGAACCGCGCGGACCGGGTGGTGACGGTGCGGGACGGGCGCCTCACCGAGGACGCCGGGGACGCCGGGGACAGTAAGGACGCCGAGGACCACGCCACGGTCTGATCCGGCGCGGGTACGGCGAAGGGGGCGCCCGGGGTCTTCGGACTCCGGGCGCCCCCTTCGCCGTACGGGTCTCAGCCCTGCCCGTTGCCCGTCGTGTTCGCGAGGGCCGCGGAGAGTTCCTCGGCGACCTGCTGGAGGATCGGGACGATCTTCTCCGTGGCCGCCTCGGTGACCCGGCCGGCCGGGCCGGAGATGGAGATGGCCGCCGCGGTGGGGGAGTCGGGGACGGAGACCGCGAGGCAGCGGACTCCTATCTCCTGCTCGTTGTCGTCGACCGCGTACCCGGCGTCCCGTACCGCGGCGAGCGCGTCGAGGAACCCGTCGGGCGTGGTGATGGTCTTCTCGGTGGCGGCCGGCATGCCGGTACGGGCGAGGAGCGCGCGCACCTCGTCCGCCGGGGTGTACGCGAGCAGCGCCTTGCCGACGCCGGTGGAGTGCGGCAGCACCCGGCGGCCGACCTCGGTGAACATGCGCATGGAGTGCTTGGACGGCACCTGCGCGACGTACACGATCTCGTCGCCGTCGAGCAGCGCCATGTTCGCCGTCTCGCCGGTCTCCTCGACGAGCCGGGCCAGGTACGGCCGGGCCCAGGTGCCGAGCAGGCGGGAGGCGGACTCGCCGAGGCGGATCAGGCGGGGGCCGAGCGCGTACCGGCGGTTGGGCTGCTGGCGTACGTACCCGCAGGCGACGAGGGTGCGCATGAGGCGGTGGATGGTGGGCAGCGGGAGCCCGCTGCTGGCGGAGAGCTCGCTCAGCCCGACCTCGCCGCCGGCGTCGGCCATCCGCTCCAGGAGATCGAAGGCACGCTCGAGGGACTGGACGCCACCGCTCGCGGCGGCGGGCTTGGCGGCGTCGGTGGTGCTGGCGCTGGACGTCGGCACGGCAACGGTCCTTTCGGGGCAGGCGGGCAAGGCAGCAGCCTACCGGGCGGGTGGCCGGGACACACGGCCCGGTTCCGGCGTCCGCGCCGGTCAGGGGGGTGTTTGTCCGGTGTCGGAGGCCCCCGGGAGGCGGCCTGGTCGGCCCCGCATGTACGGAGCTACGTTCTACTGTACGAAATTTACATTCCACTCTGTGGAAACATCCAAGGCGGGTTCAGCGGCGGCCCATGCTGGAAGTGTGCCCTTGACGACATGTCGTCTCGCGTGAAGACTCCTTCAACAGTTCGTTGAATTTCGTGGAAGAAGGGGTACGGGTGGACGTCAACCTGGTCCTGCGCTCGACGCGCGTCATCACTCCCGAGGGGACGCGCGCCGCGTCGATCGCCATCGCCGGCGGGACGATCGCGGCCGTGCTGCCGTACGACGCCGACGTACCGGCCGGCGCCCGGCTGGAGGACGTCGGCGACGACGTCGTCCTGCCCGGACTCGTCGACACCCACGTGCATGTGAACGACCCCGGCCGCACCGAGTGGGAGGGTTTCTGGACCGCCACCCGCGCCGCGGCCGCCGGCGGCATCACCACCCTCATCGACATGCCGCTCAACTCGCTGCCGCCCACCACCACCGTCGACCACCTGCGCGTCAAGCAGGACGTCGCCCGGACCAAGGCGCACGTCGACACCGGCTTCTGGGGCGGCGCGCTCCCCGACAACGTCAAGGACCTGCGCCCCCTGCACGACGCCGGCGTCTTCGGCTTCAAGTGCTTCCTCTCGCCGTCCGGCGTCGACGAGTTCCCGCAGCTCGACCAGGACCAGCTGGCCGCCTCGCTCGCCGAGATCGCCGGCTTCGGCGGACTGATGATCGTCCACGCCGAGGACCCGCACGAGCTCGCCGCCGCCCCGCAGATGTCGGGCGGGAAGGCCGTCGAGTACGCGGCCTTCCTCGCCTCCCGGCCGCGCGTCGCCGAGAACACCGCGATCGAGAACCTGATCAACCAGGCCCGACGCCTCGGCGCCCGCGTCCACGTGCTGCACCTCTCCTCCTCCGACGCGCTGCCGCTGATCGCCGCCGCCAAGGCCGAGGGCGTCCGCATCACCGTCGAGTCCTGCCCGCACTTCCTCACCCTCACGGCCGAGGAAGTCCCGGACGGCGCCACCGAGTTCAAGTGCTGCCCGCCGATCCGCGAGGAAGCCAACCAGGACCTGCTCTGGCAGGGCCTCGCCGACGGCACCATCGACTGCATCGTCTCGGACCACTCGCCGTCCACCGCCGACCTCAAGACCCCCGACTTCGCCTCCGCCTGGGGCGGCATCTCCTCCCTCCAGCTCGGTCTGCCCGCCATCTGGACCGAGGCGCGCCGCCGCGGCCACGACCTCACCGACGTGGCCCGCTGGATGTCCGAGGCGCCGGCCCGGCTCGCCGGCCTCGCGCGGAAGGGCGCCATCGAGGCCGGCCGCGACGCCGACTTCGCCGTGGTCGACCCCGACGCCACCTTCACCGTCGACCCGGCGGAGCTCCAGCACCGCAACCGGGTCACCGCCTACGCGGGCCGCACCCTGTACGGCGTCGTCACCTCCACCTGGCTGCGCGGAGAGCGGATCGCCGACCGCGGCACCCTCGCCGAGCCCTCCGGCCGCCTCCTCGAAAGGAACAACTGACGTGTCGTCCATACCCCGCTTCACCGGTGACGCGAGCCCCTACGGCGGCGGCGACCCGTACGCCGACTACCGCACGGCGGACTTCCCCTTCACCCAGTACGCCGACCTCGCCGACCGCCGCCTCGGCGCGGGCGTGATCGCCGCCAACGACGAGTTCTTCGCCGAGCGCGAGAACCTGCTCAAGCCCGAGGCCGCCGAGTTCGACCCCGAGCACTTCGGCCACAAGGGCAAGATCATGGACGGCTGGGAGACCCGCCGCCGCCGCGGCGTCTCCGCCGCCGTGCCGCACCCCACCGAGGACGACCACGACTGGGCCCTCGTACGCCTCGGCGCCCCCGGCGTCATCCGCGGCCTCGTCGTCGACACCGCCCACTTCCGCGGCAACTACCCGCAGGCCGTCTCCGTCGAGGCCGCCTCGGTCGCCGGCTCGCCCTCGCCCGAGGAACTGCTCGCCGACGACGTGAAGTGGACGACGCTCGTCCCGCGCACCGCCATCGGCGGCCACGCCGCCAACGGCTTCGCCGTCGACGTCGAACAGCGCTTCACCCACCTGCGCGTCAACCAGCACCCCGACGGCGGCATCGCCCGCCTGCGCGTGTACGGCGAGGTCGCCCCCGACCCGCGGTGGCTCGGCGTGCTCGGCACCTTCGACCTCGCGGCCCTGGAGAACGGCGGCCAGGTCGAGGACGCCTCCGACCGCTTCTACTCCCCGGCCACCAACACCATCCAGCCCGGCCGCTCGCGCAAGATGGACGACGGGTGGGAGACCCGCCGCCGCCGCGACAAGGGCAACGACTGGATCCGCTACAGCCTCGCCGCCGAGGCCGAGATCCGCGCCGTCGAGATCGACACCGCGTACCTCAAGGGCAACAGCGCCGGCTGGGCCGCGCTCTCCGTGGCCGCCGAGGGCTCCGAGGACTGGACCGAGATCCTGCCCCGGACCCGCCTCCAGCCCGACACCAACCACCGCTTCGTGCTCGACACGCCGGCCGTCGGCTCGCGGGTGCGGATCGACATCTTCCCCGACGGCGGCATCTCCCGCCTCCGCCTCTTCGGCTCGCTCACCGAAGCGGGCACGGCCCGCCTGACCGCCCGCCACCAGGAACTGGGCGGCTGACGCCACCTGGACCTTGAGCCGGGCGGCTGACGCCACCTGGACCTTGAGCCGGGCGGCTGACGCCCACCCGGACCTTGAGCCGGGCGGCTGACGCCCACCCGGACCCTGAGCCGGGCGGCTGACGCCACCCGGACCCTGAGCCGGGCGGCTGACGCCACCCGGACCCATGAACTGGGCGGGCACGACACCCCGCCCGGCAATCGAGGGCGCACCGACCGACAGCATCGGTGCGCCCTCGCCGTACTTTCCGAGACCCGGCCCGCGTCGTGCGCCTCGCCTACGCCGCGTGCCCGCCGTCCACCGAGAACTCCGCGCCCGTCACGTACGCCGCGTCCGGGCCGGCCAGGAACGTGACCATCGCCGCGACCTCCTCGGCGGTGCCGAAGCGGCCGAGGGCCGTCAGCCGGGACTGGGACTCCGCGTACGGGCCGTCGGCCGGGTTCATGTCGGTGTCCGTCGGGCCCGGGTGGACGATGTTCGCGGTGATGCCGCGGTCGCCCAGCTCCCGCGCCAGCGCCTTCGTCAGGCCGACCAGCGCCGCCTTGCTCGTCGCGTACAGCGTGCCGCCGGGGCCCGGGACCCGCTGGGTCATGCAGGTGCCGACCGTGACGATCCGCCCGCCCCGCTCCATCCGCGCGGCGGCCGCCTGCGAGGCCAGGAAGGCCGCGCGGACGTTCACCGCGAGGACCCGGTCCACGTCGGCCAGGGTCAGCGACTCCAGCGGGCCGAGCACCCCGACGCCGACGTTGTTGACGAGCACGTCGAGCCGTCCGAGCGCGTCCGCCGCCCACTCCACCGCGCCGGCCGCGTCGCCGGCGCTCGCCGCGTCGGCGCGCAGCGCCAGCGCCTTCCCCCCGGCCGCCTCGACGCGCGCGGCGACCTCGCGGGCCGACTCCTCGCCCTGGACGTAGGTGAAGGCCACGTCCGCGCCCTCCCGGGCGAACCGGACGGCCGTCGCCGCCCCCACGCCCCGGCTGCCACCGGTGACCAGAACCGCCTTGCCGCTCATGCCGGCCATGTCGCACTCCTTCGAAACCGCAGGCTGTCGTTGTGGTTTCAATCAAACGCGCGGCGCGGTTCCGGTGCTGGCGGGAATCGGACGGTGAGGCGATCACCGATGAGTTCCGCCGGGCGGCGCGGTCGACACCGGTGAGACACGATGGTCCGGAAGAGAAAGGGCACCTGTCATGGCCACCCTGAGCCTCACCCAGTTCCTCTCCCTCGACGGCGTCCACCAGGCCCCCGGCGGCCCCGAGGAGGACCCCAGCGACGACTTCGACCTCGGCGGCTGGTCCGTCCCGTACGGCGACGAGGACTTCGGCCGCTTCATCACCGAGGTCTTCGAACGGCCCACCGCCTTCCTGCTGGGCCGCCGTACGTACGACATCTTCGCGGGCTACTGGCCGAAGCGCACCGACCCGGACGACCCGGTCGCGAGCAAGCTCAACGGCCTCCCCAAGTACGTCGCCTCGCGCACCCTCACCCGCGCCGACTGGAACGGCACCACCCTCCTCTCCGGCGACGTCGCCCAGGAGGTCGCCGCGCTCAAGGAACGGCTCGACGGCGAGATCCAGATGCACGGCAGCGCCGGCCTCGCCAAGACCCTGATGGAGCACGACCTCATCGACACCCTGCACCTGGCCGTCTTCCCCGTGGTCCTCGGCAAGGGCCTCCGATTCTTCGCGGACGGCGCCACGCCCACCGCCTTCCGGCTCACCGCCGCCCGCACCACGGCCGCCGGGGTCGCCATCCAGACGTACGAGCGGGCGGGACGCCCCACGTACGGGAGCTACTGACCGCCTCGCCGCAGACGCAGACAAGGTGTAGCCACCACGGGCCGCTTTGGGTACGGTGATCGTCCGCGTGCGAGCCGTCGAAGTCTCCACCCCGTTCATCGAGTTGGAGCCCGGCTGCCATGTCCTCCGTCGCCGTACCCGTACCCCTCGACGCCCAGCGCCGCGCCTGGCTCACGGACCTGCCCGTCCTGCTGGTCGCGGTCGTGTGGGGCGCCAGCTACCTCGCCGCCAAGGGCATCACCACCACCCACACCGTCATCGCGGTGCTGGTCCTGCGCTTCGCCGTGGTTCTGCCCGTCCTCGTGGCGGCCGGATGGCGCAGGCTGCGGGCCCTGAGCGCCGCCCAGTGGCGCGGGGCGGGGACGCTGGGGCTGATCCTCGCCGGGATCTTCCTCCTGGAGACGTACGGGGTCGTCCACACCTCCGCCACCAACGCGGGCCTGATCATCAGCCTCACCATGGTCCTCACCCCGCTCGCCGAGGCCGCCGTCACCGGCACCCGGCCGCCCCGCGCCTTCCTCGCCGCCGCCGCGCTCTCCGTCGCGGGCGTGGTGCTGCTGACGCAGGGCGGCGGCTTCACCGCGCCCACCCTCGGCGACCTGCTGATGCTGCTCGCGGCCCTCGCCCGTACCGTGCACGTCCTCGCGATGTCCCGGATCAAGGCGGTGCGGAGCGCGGACTCCCTCTCCCTCACCACCGTCCAGCTCGGCTCCGCCGTCGCCGTCTTCGGCGTCCTGGCGGCGCTGCCCGGAACCGGTGCCTCGCCCTGGTCCGTGGCGCTCGGCTTCGGGCCGCGCGAGTGGGCCGGACTGCTCTTCCTCTCCGTCTTCTGCACGCTCTTCGCCTTCTTCGTGCAGATGTGGGCCGTACGCCGCACCTCCCCGTCCCGGGTCAGCCTGCTGCTCGGCACCGAGCCGCTGTGGGCCGCCGCCGCGGGCATCGCCCTCGCCGGCGACCGCCCCGGCACCCTCGGCCTCGCGGGCGCGGTCCTCGTCCTGGCCGGCACCACCTGGGGCCGCCGGGCCGCAGACGGCGCCGACACCGCCGACGCGCGGTAGTGCCGGCGGCGGGCGTCAGGACTTCGGGACCCGGTCCGACACGACCATGACCACCAGGCCGAGAGCCGCGATCACGATGTTCGCGAACAGCTTGCGGCCCTCCAGGAACCACACGTGGTCCGTCAGGAACCGGGTCACCCCCATCAGCTTGAACCAGCCGTCGGTGAGCTCGCGGACCACCCCGCACACGCCGAAGACCAGGACCAGAAAACCCGTGACCTCAAGAATCCTCTTCATGCCCCGAGCATGATCCACACGCGCTCCGGGCCGCGTCGGCCACCGGTATCCCGCCCCGCCCCCCGCCGTACGACCGAAGTCGACACCCGTACGACTTTGGTATCCGACCGGCCGCTCCACCCCGCGGTCCCCGTCCCCGCCTGCGTACATTTCCGGTATGACACGCACGGCACGCCCGGGGCGGCACACCTGGCTGCTCCCCTCCCACCTCGTCGAGGCCGCCGGGACCGAGACGCCCGGTCCGCGCGGCCGGCCGCGGCGCACCGTGCGGGACTGGATCGTCGACACCACCATCTTCCTGCTCGCCGCCTTCGTCGGGCTGCTCGCGGCCGAGACCAGCGTCAAGTACAGCAGCGAGCCGGTCGCCCTCACCGACCAGATCGTCGGCGGCCTCGCCTGCTGCGCCCTGTGGCTGCGCCGCCGCTGGCCCACCGGGCTCGCCGTCACCCTCTCCGCGGTCAGCGTCGCCGCGCCCACCGCGAGCGGCGCCGTCCTCGCGAGCCTGTTCAGCGTCGCCGTACGGCGCCCCTTCCGGGAGGTCGCCTGGATCGGCGCCCTCGCCACGGCCGCCGCCGTCGTCCAGGTCTTCGTCCGGCCCGACCCCAGCGTCCACGTCGTCGTCGCCATCGGCCTCGGCGTCGTCCTCATCCTCCTCGTCACCGCCTGGGGCATGCTCGTCCGCTCCCGCCGCCAGCTCGTCGAGGCCCTGCGGGACCGGGCCCTGCGCGCCGAGGCCGAGGCCGAACTGCGCTTCGAGCAGGCCCAGCGGCTCGCCCGGGAAGCGATCGCCCGCGAGATGCACGACGTCCTCGCGCACCGGCTCACCCTGCTCAGCGTGCACGCCGGCGCCCTGGAGTTCCGGCCCGACGCCCCGCCCGCGCAGGTCGCCCGCGCCGCCGGGGTCATCCGCGACAGCGCCCACGAGGCCCTCCAGGACCTGCGCGAGATCATCGGCGTCCTGCGCGCCCCCGGGGAGGAGGCCGCCGACCGGCCCCAGCCCACCCTCGCCACCCTCGACGCCCTGGTCGAGGAGGTCCGCGAGGCCGGGATGCGGGTCGTCCTCGACACCACCGTCACCGACCCCGGGTCCGTCCCCGCGTCCACCGGGCGCACCGTCTACCGCATCGTCCAGGAGGCCCTCACCAACGCCCGCAAGCACGCCCCGGGCGCCGAGGTCACCCTCACCCTGCGCGGCCGCCCCGGCGAGGGCCTGAGCGTCGAGGTCCGCAACCCCGCCCCCGCCGGGCCCGTCCCGGAGGTGCCCGGCTCCGGACAGGGCCTCATCGGACTCACCGAACGCGCCACCCTCGCCGGCGGCCGGCTGGAGCACGGACCCGCCCCCGACGGAGGGTTCGCCCTGCGCGCCTGGCTACCGTGGCCAGCATGACCATCCGTCTGCTCATCGTCGACGACGACCCCCTGGTCCGCGGCGGACTCGCCCTGATGCTCGGCGGCGCCGAGGACATCGAGATCGTCGGCGAGGGCGCCGACGGATCCGAGGTGCCCGCGCTCGTCGAACGGCACGCCCCCGACGTCGTCCTCATGGACATCCGCATGCCGCACGTCGACGGCCTCACCGCCACCGAACGGCTGCGCGCCACGAGCGGCGCCCCCGAGGTCGTCGTCCTCACCACCTTCCACGCCGACGAGCAGGTGCTGCGGGCGCTGCGGGCCGGAGCCGCCGGCTTCGTCCTCAAGGACACCCCGCCCGCCGAGATCGTCACCGCCGTCCGCCGGGTGGCCGCCGGCGACCCCGTGCTCTCCCCGGCCGTCACCCGCCAGCTGATGAGCCATGTCGCCGCGCAGGCGCACGAACCGCCCCGCCGCGCCACCGCCGCCGAGCGCCTGGCCCTGCTCGCCGACCGCGAGCGCGAGGTCGCCGTCGCCGTCGGACAGGGCCGGTCCAACGCCGAGATCGCCGCCACCCTGTACATGAGCGTCCCCACCGTCAAGACGCACGTCTCGCGCATTCTGGCCAAACTCGGCCTCAACAACCGTGTCCAGATCGCCCTGCTCGTCCACGACGCCGGACTTCTTGATCTTCACGAGGGCGAGAACGGTCTATAGGCTTGACCGATGTCCGTCATCGATCTGGGGGAGTACGGCGCGGACTTCACCGCGAACCCGTACCCGTATTACGCCAAGCTCCGCGCACAGGGGCCCGTCCATGAGGTCCTGACACCGGACGGCATGCCGGCCTGGCTGGTCGTCGGTTACGAGGAGGCCCGCGCCGCCCTCGCCGACCAGCGCCTCTCCAAGTCCTTCTCCGCCTTCGGCATGCCGCTGCCCGAGGAAGAGGTCGTCGGGCCGAACCTGCTCATCGTCGACCCGCCGGACCACACCCGGCTGCGCAAGCTGGTCGCGGGCGAGTTCACCGGCCGCCGGGTGGAGGCCCTGCGCCCGCGCGTCCAGCGGCTCACCGACGAACTCCTCGACGCGATGGAGCCGGACGGCCGCGCCGACCTCGTCGACTCCTTCGCCTTCCCGCTGCCCATCACCGTCATCTGCGAGCTGCTCGGCGTCCCGGCCGCCGACCGCGACTCCTTCCGCGCCTGGTCCAACGAACTGGTCGCGCCGACCGGCGCCTTGACCGACCGGGAGGCCGTCGAGGGCTTCGGCGGCTACCTCGACGAGCTCATCGAGGACAAGCGGGCCGCGGGCCCCGCCGACGACCTGCTCTCCGCCCTCATCGCCACCCGCGCCGAGGACGGCGACCGGCTCTCCCTGCCCGAACTCCGTGCCCTCGCCTACCTGCTGCTCATCGCGGGCCACGAGACCACCGTCAACCTGATCTCCAACACGGTCCGCGCCCTGCTCACGCACCCCGAGCAACTGGCGGCCCTGCGCGCCGACTTCGGCCTCCTGGACGGCGCGATCGAGGAGGGGCTGCGCTACGACGGCCCGGTGGAGAACGCCACCCTCCGCTTCGCCCCCGAGGCGCTCACCCTCGGCGGCGCCGAGATCCCCGCCGGTGCCATCGTCCTGGTCGGCCTCGCCGCCGGCGCCCACGACCCGGACCGCTTCCCGGAGCCGGACCGCTTCGACATCCACCGCGACCCGCGCGGCCACCTCGCCTTCGGCCACGGCATCCACTTCTGCCTGGGCGCCCCGCTCGCCCGCCTGGAAGGCAAGATAGCGATCCGGACGCTCCTCGAACGCTTCCCGCGGCTGGAACTCGCCCCCGAGGCCGGTCCGCTGGAGTGGCTCCCCGGCATGCTGATCCGCGGCACCCGCCGCCTGCCGGTCGTATGGTGACGCCCGTGAGCTTCGACCTGCACATGGCCCAGAAGGTCCTGGACGCCCAGCCCTTCAGCCGGCTCCTCGGCGCCCGGATCACCGCCTTCGGTGCGGGCGCGGCGACCCTGGAGCTCGACATCCGCGAGGAGCTGCACCAGCAGAACGGGTTCGTCCACGGCGGGGTCCTCTCCTACGCCGCCGACAACGCCCTGACCTTCGCGGCGGGCGCCGCCCTCGGCCCGGCCGTCCTGACCGCGGGCTTCTCCATCCAGTACGTCCGCCCGGCGCGCGGCACACTGCTGCGCGCCCGCGCCTCGGTGGTCCACGCGGGCCGCCGCCAGGCGGTCGTCCGCTGCGACCTGCTCACCGTGGACACCGACACCGACGGAGCCGCTACCGACGCCACCGAGATCCTGTGCGCCGTGGCCCAGGGCACGGTCCTGTCGACGGCCGCCCAGCCGGCGCCCGAGGTCCCCTAGGGCCTGTCGTCACACTCCCGTCTGCCCCGCGACGCCTGGCACGCGCTCTCGCCGCACCGGGCGAAAGCCCGAGTACGGTCCAGTACGAGGGCTTCCACCCGGCACACCGAGAGCACGCACCCGACGCCGCGGGGCCGCCCTTCGGGCGACGACAGGAGTTTGACGACAGGCCCTAGCCCACCTCCGCCAGGCGCACCACGCGCCGCTCCCGCCGCGACCGCTCGCACGCCTCCGCGACGCGCAGCGCGGCGAGCGCCTCGGTCCCGTCGCAGGGGTTGTCCCGCTCGCCGCGCACCAGGCGTACGAACGCGTCCAGCTCCGCCTCGTACGCCGGCGTGAACCGGTCGAGGAAGCCGCTCCACGGCTTGGCGGGCGGGCGCGGGCCCAGCGGCTCGACCGACTCGACCGGGGTCCGCTCGTCCCAGCCCACCGCGATCTGGTCCAGCTCGCCCGCCAGCTCCATCCGCACGTCGTACCCGGCCCCGTTGCACCGGGTCCCGGTCACCGTCACCAGCGTGCCGTCGTCCAGGGTCAGCAGCGCGGCCGCCGTGTCCACGTCCCCGGCCTCCCGGAACATCGCGGGCCCCGCGTCCGACCCGGTCGCGTACACCTCCACGATCTCCCGGCCGGTCACCCAGCGCACGATGTCGAAGTCGTGCACCAGGCAGTCCCGGAACAGCCCGCCCGACCGGGGCAGGTACGCGGCGGGCGGCGGCGCCGGGTCGGAGGTGGCCGCGCGGACGGTGTGCAGGCGCCCGAGCCGTCCGTCGAGCACGGCGTCCCGCGCCGCCCGGTACCCGGCGTCGAACCGGCGCATGAACCCCAGCTGCAGCTCGGTGCCGGCCGCCTCGACCGCCCGCAGCGCCTCCAGCGTCCCCGGCACGTCCAGGGCGATCGGCTTCTCGCAGAAGGCCGGCAGCCCCGCCGCCGCGGCGCGCCCGATCAGCTCCGCGTGCGCGGCGGTGGCCGACGCGATCACCACGGCGTCCAGCGGGTGCCCGAGCAGGGCGTCGACCGTCGGGGCGGCCTCGGCGCCGAGCGCCCCCGCCACCCGGGCCGCCCGCTCCGCGTCGGCGTCGGCGAGGAGGAGCGCCTCGACCTCAGGATGCCGGGCGAGCACCCCCGCGTGGAAGGCCCCGATCCGTCCCGTGCCGATCAGTCCGATACGCATGGCCCCAAGGTGGTGCGGAACGGACCCCCTGTCAAGGAAATGTCAGGACAACAGGACGCCATGCCTTCCCGGGGCCGACCCCCGGGGCTACGCTCCCGGACGTGCTTCCCCAGCCGCCGCAGTCCCCACCAACCCCACCCTCCACGCCACCCCCAGCCCCGGCACCGGTCCCAGCCCCCTCACCGGCCCCGCCGTCGCCCCCATCCCCACCCCCATCCCCGTCCTCGCTCCCGCTGTCCGTGGACCGCGCCAGCCCGGTGCCCCTCTACTTCCAGCTCGCCCGGCAGCTCCAGGCGGCGATCGAGAGCGGCGCGCTGACCCCGGGCACCCTGCTCGGCAACGAGATCGACCTCGCCACGCGCCTGGGCCTGTCCCGGCCCACCGTCCGCCAGGCCATCCAGTCGCTCGTCGACAAGGGCCTCCTGGTGC
Organism: Streptomyces sp. NPDC023157; assembly: GCF_055560575.1. Taxonomy (NCBI): domain Bacteria; kingdom Bacillati; phylum Actinomycetota; class Actinomycetes; order Kitasatosporales; family Streptomycetaceae; genus Streptomyces; species Streptomyces sp. NPDC023157. The sequence continues at coordinate 1,086,463 of NZ_JBVHIL010000002.1, read as the reverse complement.
GCCGCAGGGGCGTGGGCACCCAGGTCGTGCACAGCAGCGTCCGCCGCCCGCTGGAGCTGAGCAGCCTGTACGACGACCTGGAGGCGTCCGGGCAGCGGCCCGCCACCCGCGTCCTGGCCGACCGGCTCGAAGCGGCGGATCCACGGGTCGCCGCCGCCCTCGGTGTCGCGGAGGGCGCCGAGGTGCGCTACCTGGAGCGGCTGCGCTCCGCGCACGGCGAGCCCCTCGCGCTGCTGCGCAACCACCTCCCGGCCGGCCTGCTCGACGCGGACGCCGAGGGGGTCGCGGAGACCGGCCTCTACCGGCTGCTGCGGGCCGCCGGACTCACCCTGCACAGCGCCCGCCAGACCGTGGGGGCGCGCGCCGCGGGACGGGGGGAGGCGGAGCAGCTCGGGGAGCGTCCGGGTGCCCCGTTGCTGACGATGGAACGCACCACTTTCGACGCGACGGGCCGTGCCGTGGAGTTCGGTTCGCACCTCTACCGGGCCTCGCGTTACTCCTTCGAGTTCCAGTTGCTGGCCCGTGGGTAGGCCCCCTGAAGATCCGCGCGACCCCCATGACCGATACTGCAATGCACGCAGAAGGACACAAAGGAGGGCACGGCCTCGTGACCAGGGTTCCTAATGGAGGGGTACGCGCGGCCATCGGCGCCGTGCTCGCGGTGGCGCTGACCGCCGCGCTCGCGGGATGCAGCAGCACCGGCGGCAAGCGCGCGGAGGACGCCCGCAAGGCGGCCGCGGCCCAGGGGCGGGCAGCGGTGGACACCCCCCGCTGGACCTTCGCCATGGTCACCCACTCGGGCGACGGCGACACCTTCTGGGACATCGTCCAGAACGGCGCCAAGCAGGCGGCCGTCAAGGACAACATCAACTTCCTCTACGCCCACAGCGACGAGGCGCAGCAGCAGGCCCAGCTCATCGACTCGTACGTGGCGAAGGGCGTCGACGGTCTCATCGTCACGCTCGCCAAGCCGGACGCGATGAAGACGGCCGTGGAGAAGGCCGTGAAGGCCGGCATCCCGGTGATCACGGTGAACTCCGGCGCCGACGTCTCCAAGGCCTTCGGCGCCCTCACCCACATCGGCCAGGACGAGACCGTCGCGGGCGAGGCGGTCGGCGACGAGCTGGACCAGCGGGGCCGCAAGAAGGCCCTGTGCGTCCTGCACGAGCAGGGCAACGTGGGCCACGAGCAGCGCTGCGCCGGGGCGAAGAAGACCTTCGGCGGCGACCTGCAGAACCTCTACGTCGACGGCACCAACATGCCCGACGTGCAGGCGTCCATCCTCGCCAAGCTGCAGTCCGACCCGTCCATCGACGCGGTTGTCACCCTCGGCGCGCCGTTCGCCGACGCCGCCGTCCAGGCGAAGAAGAGCGCGGGCAGCAAGGCCGAGGTCGACACCTTCGACCTCAACGCCAAGGTCGCCGACGCGCTCACCGCCGGCACCCTGGGCTTCGCCGTCGACCAGCAGCCGTACCTCCAGGGGTACGAGGCCGTCGACCTGCTCTGGCTCTACCGCTACAACGCCGACGTCCTCGGCGGCGGCAAGCCGGTCCTGACCGGCCCGCAGATCATCACCAAGGACGACGCCGCCGCGCTCAAGGGCTACACGGAGCGGGGTACCCGATGAGCGCCGCCGCCCCGCCACCGGCGCCCGCCGACGGCCTGGACCACGTCGACGAGCGGCTGCTGCGCACCTCGCCGATGAAGAAGCTGCTGGCCCGCCCCGAGCTCGGCTCGGTGGTCGGCGCGCTGGCCGTCTTCGTCTTCTTCGCGCTGGCCGCCGACAGCTTCGTGCGCGCCGCCAGCCTCGGCACCGTGCTGTACGCGGCCTCCACCATCGGCATCATGGCCGTGCCGGTCGCGCTGCTGATGATCGGCGGCGAGTTCGACCTCTCCGCCGGTGTGCTCGTCACCAGCTCGGCGCTGATCTCCTCGATGTTCAGCTACCAGATGACCGCGAACGTGTGGGTCGGCGTCGGTGTCTCGCTGCTCGTCACCCTCGCCATCGGCGTGTTCAACGGCTTCATGCTGACCCGCACGAAGCTGCCCAGCTTCATCATCACGCTCGGCACCTTCCTCATGCTGACCGGTCTGAACCTCGGCTTCACCAAGCTGATCAGCGGCACGGTCTCCACCAAGTCGATCGCCGACATGGAGGGCTTCCCCTCCGCCAAGAAGCTCTTCGCCTCGACGTGGACCGTCGGCGGCGTCGAGCTGAAGGTCACCATCCTGTGGTGGATCGGCCTGGTGGCCGTCGCCACCTGGATCCTGCTGCGCACCCGCTTCGGCAACTGGATCTTCGCGGTCGGCGGCGGGGCCGACGCGGCCCGCGCGGTCGGCGTCCCGGTCTACAAGACCAAGATCGGCCTCTACATGGGCGTGGCCTTCTGCGCCTGGATCTCCGGCCAGCACCTGCTCTTCTCCTTCGACGTCGTCCAGTCGGGCGAGGGCGTCGGCAACGAGCTGATCTACATCATCGCGGCCGTCATCGGCGGCTGTCTGATCACCGGCGGCTACGGCTCCGCGATCGGTTCGGCGGTCGGTGCCCTCATCTTCGGCATGACGAGCAAGGGCATCGTGTACGCGGAGTGGAACCCCGACTGGTTCAAGTTCTTCCTGGGCGCCATGCTGCTGCTCGCGACGCTCCTGAACGCCTGGATCCGCAAGCGCGTGGAGGCCACGAAGTGACCACGGAACCCACCTCCACGGGCACCTCGCCCGCTCCCCTCGTGGAGCTCGACGACGTCAGCAAGTACTACGGCAACATCCGCGCCCTCGAAGGGGTGTCCCTGGAGGTCCGCGCGGGCGAGATCTCCTGTGTCCTCGGCGACAACGGCGCGGGCAAGTCCACCCTCATCAAGATCGTCGCCGGTCTGCACCGGCACGACGGCGGCACCTTCCGCATCGAGGGCGAGGACGTCGAGCTGGCCAACCCGCGCGACGCCCTGGACCGGGGCATCGCCACCGTCTACCAGGACCTCGCCGTCGTCCCGCTGATGCCGGTCTGGCGCAACTTCTTCCTCGGCTCCGAGCCCACGAAGGGCAAGGGCCCCTTCAAGCGCCTCGACGTCGAGCTGATGCGCGCCACCACCCGTACCGAGCTGCTGCGCATGGGCATCGACCTGCGCGACGTCGACCAGCCGATCGGCACCCTGTCGGGCGGCGAGCGGCAGTGCGTGGCGATCGCCCGCGCGGTCCACTTCGGCGCCAAGGTCCTGGTCCTCGACGAGCCGACGGCCGCGCTGGGCGTCAAGCAGTCCGGGGTGGTCCTGAAGTATGTGGCCGCCGCACGTGACCAGGGCCTCGGCGTGGTCCTCATCACCCACAACCCGCATCACGCGTATCTCGTGGGTGATCGTTTCGTGCTGCTGAAGCGCGGTCTCATGGCGGGCAGCCACACCAAGGACTCCGTCACCCTGGACGAGTTGACCCGCCAGATGGCCGGCGGCAGCGAGCTGGAGGACCTGCGCCACGAGCTGGAACGCCCCTCCGGACCGTCCTCCGCTTCGTAACGCGCCCCACACACCACAGCTGGCAGAATCGAGCCGATGAGTACCTACCGTGACCTCACGCACCGCGGCTCGGCTCGCGGCACGGTCCTGCGGACCGTCGGCACCCGGGAGCGGCGCTCGCACCTGACGGCGCCCCGGGTGCCGACCGTCGGCATCGACATCGGCGGTACGAAGGTGATGGCCGGCGTCGTCGACGCGGACGGCAACATCCTGGAGAAGATCAAGACCGAGACGCCCGACAAGTCGAAGAGCGCCAAGGTCGTCGAGGACACCATCACCGAGCTCGTCCTCGACCTCTCCGACCGGCACGACGTGCACGCCGTCGGCATCGGCGCGGCCGGCTGGGTGGACGCCGACCGGGCCAGGGTGCTCTTCGCCCCCCACCTCGCCTGGCGCAACGAGCCGCTGCGCGACGCCCTCCAGGACCGGCTCGCCGTCCCCGTCATGGTGGACAACGACGCCAACACCGCCGCCTGGGCCGAATGGCGCTTCGGCGCCGGCCGCGGCGAGGACCACCTGGTCATGATCACGCTCGGCACCGGCATCGGCGGCGCCATCCTGGAGGACGGCCAGGTCAAGCGGGGCAAGTACGGGGTGGCCGGCGAGTTCGGGCACATGCAGGTCGTCCCGGGCGGCCACCGCTGCCCCTGCGGCAACCGCGGCTGCTGGGAGCAGTACAGCTCGGGCAACGCGCTGGTCCGCGAGGCGCGTGAGCTGGCCGCCGCCGACTCCCCGGTCGCGTACAACATCATCGAGCGGGTCAAGGGCAACGTCCCCGACATCACCGGCCCCCTCATCACCGAGCTGGCCCGCGAGGGCGACGCCATGTGCGTCGAGCTGCTCCAGGACATCGGCCAGTGGCTCGGTGTCGGCATCGCCAACCTGGCCGCCGCCCTCGACCCCTCCTGCTTCGTCATCGGCGGCGGCGTCTCGGCCGCCGACGACCTGCTCATCGGCCCCGCCAGGGACGCCTTCCGCCGCCACCTCACCGGCCGCGGCTACCGCCCCGAGGCCCGGATCGCCCGCGCCCAGCTCGGCCCCGAGGCCGGCATGGTCGGTGCCGCCGACCTCGCCCGGCTGGTCGCCCGCCGCTTCCGCCGCGCCAACCGCCGCCGTGTCGAGCGCTACGAGCGCTACGGCCGCTACGCCCAGGTCCTGCGCGGTGTCCCCGCGACGGACCGGGACCCCCGCAACCCCCAGGACCCGCGTTCATGACCGTGCCCCACCCGAAGGCCCCCCAGGACGGAAAGCTCCCCGAGGACCGGCGGCACATGCTGCGCCGCCGCTGGCTCACCGCCATCACCATCGTGCTCCTCGTCGGCATCCCGGCCGGCTACCTGGTCATCTCGGCCGGCCAGAGCCGCGACAGCGGCCGCGACAAGGAGCGCGAGTCCTCCGCCGCCGGCCTCCAGGACAACTGGCCGTCCCAGATGAAGCGCCGGGTCTTCGAGATCCCCGTCCCCTCGGGCGCCTGGGACGTCAGCTACTACGAGACCAGCAACTGGAAGACCAGCCGTCTCTACGTCCAGTTCACGACCACCGCGAACGGCCTCGACAGCTACCTCCACGACAGCGGCACCAGCCGCTCCGCGCTCACCCCGGGCGCCTCCGTCGGCGACCACGACGCCGGCATCGTCGGCTGGGACTTCGCCCCGGCCCACACCTGGAGCGGCACGACCGTCACCCGCGAGAAGCCCCGCCCCACGAGCGACATCACCGTCAACCTCACGGACCCGGCCTTCCCGCGCGTGTACGTGGTCTCGGCTACCTCGCCCTGACGCGTCTCGGCGACCTCGCCCTGACGCGCGGGCCCCGCGCCTTGTCGGCCGTCCGGCGAGACAGTACTGTCCGACGTACCTAATCAACTCGTTGAGTATCAAGGGGTACGCTTCCCATGCACCCGTTCCGCACGGCGGTCGAAGCCCGCGACACGGCCGCCATCGAGGCGCTGCTCGCCGAGGACGTCGTCTTCACCAGCCCGGTCGCCTTCAAGCCGTACGCCGGCAAGGCGATCGCCGCCGCGATCCTGCGCGCCGTGCTGCGCGTCTTCGAGGACTTCACGTACGTGCGCGAGATCGCCGACCCCGGCGGCCGTGACCACGCCCTCGTCTTCACCGCCACCGTCGGCGGCCGGCGGATCCAGGGCTGCGACTTCCTCCACTTCGACGAGGACGGCAGGATCGACGACTTCACCGTCATGGTCCGCCCGCTCTCCGCGGCCCAGGCGCTCGCCGAGGCCATGGGGGCCCAGTTCGAGCGGATCGCCCGCGAGGCGGCAGAGGTTTCCTGAGCCGCGGGGAAGGATCTGTCCCGCCAGCACTCCCGCGCGACGAAGGTCCGGTGCCATGGATCCGGTGACCGAATCCCTGAACGAGATCCACCGCAGGCTCAACGGCCTGCGGGACGGACGGGTCGCCGACTACATCCCCGAACTGGCCGGGGCCGATCCCGACGACTTCGGCCTCGCCCTGGTCAGCATGGGCGGACACGTGTACCGGGCCGGGAAGGCGGACAGCGAGTTCACCGTCCAGTCGGTGTCCAAGCCCTTCGTCTACGCCCTCGCGCTGGGCGACCTCGGCCCGCGCGAGACCCTGCGCCACGTCGGCGTCGAGCCCAGCGGCAACGCGTTCAACGCCATCAGCCTGGAGCCCGGCACCGGCCGCCCGGCCAACCCGATGATCAACGCCGGCGCCATCGCCACCACCGCACTCGTACGGGCCGACGGGCCGGCCGAACGCTTCGCCCGCATCCTCGCCTGCCTCTCCGCGTTCGCCGGCCGCCCCCTCGACGTCGACGAGGACGTCTACGCCAGCGAGGCCGCCACGGGGGACCGCAACCGCGCCCTCGCCTACCTGATGCGCTCCGCCGGATCGCTGCGCGCCGACCCGGCGGAGACGGCCGACACGTACTTCCGGCAGTGCGCGGTCCGGGTCACCGCGAGCGACCTCGCCGTCATGGCCGCGACCCTCGCCAACGGCGGCCGCAACCCCGTCACCGGCGTCCGCGTCGTCGCCGAACCGGACGCGGTCCGCACCCTCGCCGTCATGGCCACCTGCGGCATGTACGACGGCGCGGGACAGTGGCTCCTGGACGTCGGCCTGCCCGCCAAGAGCGGCGTCTCGGGCGGCCTCATCGCCGCCAGCCCGGGCCGCTTCGGCGTCGCCGTCCACAGCCCCCCGCTCGACGCCTCCGGCAACCCGGTCCGGGCCGTGGCGGCCCTCGGGGAGATGTCGGAGCGCTTCGGGCTGCACATCATGCACAACTCGGGGCTCCACGCGGCGACGGTGACCGGCGCCGAACGCGTCGAACGCGACGGCCGGAGCATCGGCGTCGTGACCGCCCAGGGAACCCTGGAGTTCACCGAGACCGAAGCCCTCCTGTACGCCCTCCGCGACCTCACCCCGCCCACGCCCGGCCGACTGGTCCTCGACCTGACGGGCGTCTCCCGCGTCCTCCCCGGCGCGGCGACCGCCCTGTCCGCCGTCCTGGCCGACCTCGTCGACCGGGGCCACCGCGTCGCCGTCGCCGCCCAGCTGACCTTCGAGAAGGCGGGGGAGGGGCAGCGCCCGCCGTCCTGGGAGGTGTTCGGCACCCGGGAGGCCGCTCTGACCTGGGCGGGAGGCGACGGAACCTGAGCGGAAAGGTGGCCCGGCCTTACGACAACAGCATTGACGTTTCAGGAGCGCGGCGGCTTTCATGACGCCCATCCGGAGCACGCATGCGTCAACAGGCCGTACCCATCGGGCAGTACGTCACAAGGAACAGACACATGACCGACACCACCGAGCTCGCCTACCTCCCCGCCACCGAGGCCCTGCGCCGGTTCCGCGACCGCACCCTGTCGCCCGTCGAGCTGATGGGCGCCGTCATCGCCCGCGCCGAGGCCACGGAGCCGACCGTCAACGCCCTGGCCGAGCGCACCTTCGACGCGGCGATGGAGGCCGCCCGGGCCGCCGAGGCGCGCTACGCGGGCAAGGGCGAGGCGCCGCGCCCCCTGGAAGGGCTCGCCGTCGCCACCAAGGAGGAACAGCCGATCGCCGGCCGCCTGGCCACCGACGGCTCCCTCGCCTTCAAGGACGAGATCGCGGACGAGACCCACCCCGTCGTCGAGCGGATCCTCGCCGCCGGCGGCATCGTGCACGCCCGCACCACCACGCCGGAGTTCAGCAGCGCCGCCTTCACCCAGTCGCGGCTGTGGGGCGTCACCCGCAACCCGTGGAACCCGGCCTACTCGCCGGGCGGCTCCTCCGGCGGCGCGGGCGCGGCCCTCGCGGCGGGCGAGACCACCCTCGCCACCGGCTCCGACATCGGCGGCTCCATCCGCATCCCCGCTTCGGCCACCGGCACCGTCGGCTTCAAGCCCCCGTACGGCCGGGTGCCGGCCATGGCGCCGTTCAACCTCGACACCTACTGCCACGACGGCCCGATGGCCCGCACCGTCGCCGACTGCGCCCTGCTGCAGAACGTCATCGCAGGACCGCACCCGCTCGACGCGGTGTCGCTGCGGCCCAAGCTGGTGCTGCCCGAGCGGTTCGAGGGCGTCGCGGGGCTGCGGGTCGCGCTCTCCGTCGGCCTCGGCGACTGGCCGGTCGACCCCGAGGTCGAGGCCAACACCCGGGCCGTCGCCGACGCGCTGCGCGCCGCCGGGGCGATCGTCGAGGAGGTCGAGGTCCCCATCACCCGGGCCCAGGTCCGCAAGGCGTCGATGATCCACTTCGGTTCCGTCTTCGGCCCGTACGTGGCCTCCGTCGCCGCCGAACACGCCGAGCTGCTCACCTCGTACGCGCTCGCCTTCGCCGAGGACTCCGCCGCGTACGTCGCCGAGCCCGGCAGCTTCCTTGAGGGCCTGGTCGTCGAGGGCGAGGTGCAGGCCGTGCTCGGCGCGCTGCTCGACCGCCACGACGTCCTGCTCTGCCCGACCCTCGCCATCCCGGCCTTCGACGCCGACGACGACTACACCTCGACCAAGGTCGTCGTCGACGGCGTGACCCTCGACCACTACATGGACGCGGCCCTGACCACGGTCTTCAACATCGCGAGCCGCTGCCCGGTGCTGAGCGTGCCGTCCGGCTTCGCCTCCAACGGGGTGCCGACCGGCGTGCAGGTCGTCGGCCGCACCTACGACGACACGACGGTGTTCCGTACCGCCGCCGCGATCGAGGCCGTCCGTCCGTGGACCGGCATCCCCACCCTCTGACGCAACCCCGGGGCCGTTCCGGGCAGTTGCGGTAGCTTCCCGCCATGACCGCACCGACCGGAACGACCGCACCCGGCCCCGCCGCCTGGCCGCCGCCCGCCCCGATCCGCACCGCCCGGCTCGCGCTCCGCGCGTCCGAGGCCCGGGACCGGGCGGCGTTCGTCGACCTGTTCTCCTCGCCGGACGTCGGCACCCACACCGGCGGCGCCCGCCCGCGCGAGGAGCTCGAACGCGCGATGCCCGAGGTCCCCGGGCAGCGCCCCGGCTGCTTCGTCGTCGACCTCGACGGCACGATGATCGGCCTGGTCACCCTCGACCCGCGCACCACGGACCGCCCGGCCCCCGGCGCCACCGAACTCGGCTACCTCTTCCTGCCGCACGCCTGGGGCAGGGGCTACGCCGTCGAGGCCTGCGCGGCCGCCCTCGACTGGTTCACCACCACCCACCCCGACGAGCCCGTCCTCCTCACCACCCAGGCCGCCAACACCCGCGCCCTACGCCTCGCGGAGAAGCTGGGCTTCACCGAGGTGGAACGCTTCGAGGCGTACGGGACGGAGCAGTGGCTCGGCGTGCGCTGAGCGCGCGCCGGCGCTCCCTCATGGAGAAACCGTGCGGGATCCGACCCGGCGACGCGAGGTCCGGCGGGAGATGAGAGGGTCTTGCGGGTGAGTGAGACAGCGACGAACACCCTGCAATACCGATCCGACGGCCCCGAAGACGCCCCTGTCCTGGTCCTGGGCCCGTCCCTGGGCACCACCTGGCACATGTGGGACCGGCAGATACCGGAGCTCACCCGTGAATGGCGGGTCGTCCGCTTCGACCTGCCGGGGCACGGCGGCGCGCCCGTGCGGCCCGCCGGGTCGGTGGCCGAGCTCGGGGACCGGGTGCTCGCGACCCTCGACGAGCTGGGGATCCAGCGGTTCGGGTACGCGGGCTGTGCGCTCGGCGGTGCCATCGGGCTCGATCTGGCGCTGCGGGCGCCGCACCGGGTGGCCTCGCTCGCCCTGGTCGCGACCTCGCCCCGCTTCGGCACCCCCGACGAGTTCCGCCAGCGCGGGGTGATCGTGCGCACCAACGGTCTGGAGCCGATCGCCCGCATCTCGCCCGAACAGTGGTTCACCCCCGCCTTCGCCGCCGCCCAGCCCGCCATCGTCGACTGGGCCGTGCAGATGGTCCGCACCACCGACCCGAGCTGCTACATCGCCGCCTGCGAGGCGCTCGCCGTCTTCGACGTCCGCGAGGCCCTGGGCCGGATCGGGGTCCCCGCCCTGGTGCTGGTCGGCGCCGACGACCAGGTCACCGGCCCGGCCGAGGCCCGTACGCTCGTCGCCGGGATCGCCGACGCGCCCCTGGCCGTCGTCCCGGGCGCCTCCCACCTCGCGCCCGTCGAGCAGCCCGCCGCCGTCACCGAACTGCTCGTCGGGCACTTCGCCGGCCTCGCCACCGACACGGGCTCCCTCACCGCCCCGCCGATGCCGCCGGTCCCCGCCCCCGCCGTGGCCGCCGGGGAGCCGGCCCCGGCCGCACCCGCCGAGGACGAGGAGGCGCCGCGCCCCGACCCGTACGAGAACGGGCTCAAGCTGCGGCGGGAGATCCTCGGCGACGCCCATGTCGACGAGGCCCTGGCCGACGAGTTCGGCACCGACTTCCAGGGTCTGTTCACCCGCTTCGCCTGGGGCGAGGTGTGGAGCCGCGACGGCCTCGACCGGCGCACCCGCAGCGCCGTGACCCTCGCCGCGCTGATCGCCGGCGGCCACCACGAGGCCCTCGCCGACCACACCCGGGCCGCCCTGCGCAACGGGCTCACCCCGGACGAGATCCGCGAGGTCCTGCTGCAGACCGCCGTCTACTGCGGACTGCCCGCGGCCGAGAGCGCGCTGCGGGTCGTCGGTCGCGTCGTCAAGGAGGACACCACACCGCACGTGTGACCGCCCTAGGCTGGGGGCCGTGAAGCTGACGAAGAACACGCATGCCTGTGTCCGGCTGGAGAAGGACGGGCGCTCGCTCGTCATCGATCCCGGCGCGTTCACCGAGCAGGACGCCGCGATCGGCGCGGACGTCCTGCTCGTCACCCACGAGCACCCCGACCACTACGACGAGGGGCGGCTGCGGGCCGCCCTGGAGGCGAACCCGGCCGCCGAGCTGTGGACGCTGCGGAGCGTCGCCGAGCAGCTGGCGGCGGCGTTCCCCGGCCGGGTCCGCACCGTCGGGCACGGCGACACCTTCACCGCGGCCGGCTTCGACGTCCAGGTCCACGGCGAGCTGCACGCCGTGATCCACCCCGACATCCCCCGGATCACCAACGTCGGCTATCTGATCGACGGGTCCGTCTTCCACCCCGGCGACGCCCTCACCGTCCCCGACCACCCGGTGGAGACCCTGCTGCTCCCCGTGATGGCCCCGTGGAGCAAGATCTCCGAGGTCATCGACTACGTACGCGAGGTCAAGCCGCGGCGCGCGTACGACGTCCACGACGCCCTGCTCACCGATCTCGCCCGCCCGATCTACGACCGCCAGATCGGCGCCCTCGGCGGCACCGACCACGGGCGGCTCGCGCCGGGGGCCTCCGCCGAGCTGTGAGCCGGGTCCCGGTGACTGTCACAGGGCGCGGCTAGGCTTGCGCTCATGCGCATCGCCACCTGGAACGTCAATTCGATCACGGCCCGACTGCCCCGGCTCCTGGCCTGGCTGGAGAGCACCGGCACCGACGTGCTGTGCATCCAGGAGACCAAGTGCACCGCCGAGCAGTTCCCCACCGAGGAGCTCCGCGCGCTGGGGTACGAGTCGGTGGTCAACGCCACCGGCCGGTGGAACGGGGTCGCCCTGGTCTCCCGGGTGGGCCTGGAGGACGTCGTCACCGGGCTGCCCGGCGGCCCCGACTACGAGGGCGTGCAGGAGCCCCGGGCCATCTCCGCGACCTGCGGCGGCGTCCGCGTCTGGTCGGTCTACGTGCCGAACGGGCGGGAGGTGGACCACGAGCACTACGCGTACAAGCTGCGCTGGCTGGAGGCGCTGAAGGCCGCCGTCGCCGAGGACGCGGCGGGCGAGCGCCCCTTCGCGGTGCTCGGTGACTACAACATCGCCCCGACCGACGAGGACGTCTGGGACATCGCCGTGTTCGAGGGCGCGACCCATGTCACCGCGCCGGAGCGGGCCGCGCTCGCCGGACTGCGCGAGACCGGGCTCGGCGACGTGGTGCCCCGCCCGCTGAAGTACGCCCACCCGTACACGTACTGGGACTACCGCCAGCTGCGCTTCCCGAAGAACAAGGGCATGCGCATCGACCTGGTCTACGGCAACAAGCCCTTCGCGGACGCCGTCAAGGACAGCTACGTCGACCGCGAGGAGCGCAAGGGCAAGGGCGCCTCCGACCACGCCCCGGTCGTCGTCGACCTCGACGTGTGACCGACGCCGCCCCTCCCCGGCCGGCGCGTACCGGCCGGGTCTTCCGCTCCCGGTGATCTCCGCGCGCCGGGTGGTGCCCCGGGAGGGTGCGGTGCGACGCTGTTCGGATGAACATTCCTTTCCTGGACAACTGGCGCAAGAAGCATGATGCGGGGCGTTCCCCTCTGGTCTCGGCCTTCGACCGTGACCCGGAGGGGGCCGCCGAACTGCTCGCCGAGTGCGAGCTGCTGCGCGCCCGTGCCCAGGAGGCCGGGGTGGTCCTCGACGACACGCCCCGCTCCCTCGCGGCGCTCGACCAGCTCCCGCCGCGCTGGCGGGACGACCCCGAGGAGCTGCCCTGGCTCGGCAACGACGCGGGGCTCTATCTGGGCACGGTCATCGTGCGCACGGTCGCCGCAGCCGGCTGGCGGCTCCGCCCCGACGGGCAGCCGGTCGTGCTGCTGCCCTCCGGCCGCGAGGTCAACGTGGTCGAGGCCGGGCTCGACTGGGCCGCCACCGGGACCCCCGAGCTCTCCCAGGTCTACGCGGAATCGGCGGAGTACTGACCGGGCCGCCGGTCCTTCCGCAGTAAATACGGCTTATCGCGCTTCTCCCGCTTTCATGCGTGTCGGCGGTGAAGTCCCTTTCCGAGCTGGATAGTTTGCGCTGACCTCGACACCAGCCGAGAGACACAGGGGCAGGGCAGCGTATGGCCGTCGGCGATGAACCGTTGATCGAACTGCGTGGCGTCAACAAGCACTACGGCAGCCTGCACGTCCTCCAGGACATCGATCTCACCGTCGGCCGCGGCGAAGTGGTCGTCGTCATCGGCCCCTCCGGCTCCGGCAAGTCGACGCTCTGCCGTGCCATGAACCGCCTGGAGGCCGTGGAGTCGGGCGAGATCCTCATCGAGGGACAGCCGCTGCCCGACGAGGGCCGGGCGCTCGCCCGGCTGCGCGCCGAGGTCGGCATGGTCTTCCAGTCCTTCAACCTCTTCGCCCACAAGACCGTCCTCGCCAACGTCTCCCTCGCGCAGATCAAGGTCCGCAGACGCAAGCGGGACGAGGCGGACCGGCGCTCGCGCGAACTCCTCGAACGGGTCGGACTCGCCGCGCACGCCGACAAGTTCCCCGCCCAGCTCTCCGGCGGCCAGCAGCAGCGCGTGGCCATCGCCCGCGCCCTCGCCATGGACCCCAAGGCGCTGCTCTTCGACGAGCCGACCTCCGCCCTCGACCCGGAGATGATCAACGAGGTCCTGGAGGTCATGCAGCAGCTGGCGCAGGAGGGCATGACGATGGTGGTCGTCACCCACGAGATGGGCTTCGCGCGCTCCGCCGCCAACCGCGTGGTCTTCATGGCCGACGGCAGGATCGTCGAGGACCGCGCCCCCGAGGACTTCTTCACCGCCCCGCGCAGCGAGCGCGCCAAGGACTTCCTGTCCAAGATCCTCAAGCACTGACCGGACCGGGAGCCATGCAGCGTACGAAACGAACCCTCGCCGCGCTCGCCCTGCTGCTCGCCGCCGCGCTCGGCGGCACCGCGGGCTGCGGCAAGGAGGGCAGCCCCCCGGTCAAGGGGCCCAAGCCCGGCGAACTCCCCGTCTACCAGGTCCAGTCGGGCTTCACCCTGCCGGACTCGCCGACCTGGAACCGGGCGAGGAAACGCGGCCACCTGGTGGTCGGCGCCAAGGAGGACCAGCCCTACATGGGCGAGAAGGACCCCGCCACCGGCACCTACTCGGGCTTCGACATCGAGATCGCCCGCATGATGTCCGCCTCGCTCGGCTTCGACCCGGCCGGCATCCAGTTCCGCACGATCGCCTCGGCCAACCGCGAGACCGCCCTGCAGAACGGCCAGATCGACTACTACGTCGGCACCTACACCATCAACGACAACCGCAAGAAGCTGGTCGGGTTCGCCGGCCCCTACTACCTGGCCGGCCAGTCGCTCCTCGTGCGCACCGACGAGAACGACATCCATGGGCCGCAGGACCTCGACGGCAAACGGGTCTGCTCGGCCGCCGGATCGACCCCGTACCAGCGCATCCAGAAGGAGTACCCGAAGGCCGAACTCGTCGCGTACGACACCTACTCGGTCTGCGTCGACAACCTGCTCACCTACCAGGTCGACGCGGTCACCACGGACGACACCATCCTCATGGGGTACGCGGCCAAGGTCCCCGACGAGCTCAAGCTAGCCGGGAAGCCGTTCTCGGAGGAGCCCTACGGCATCGGCGTGCCGCACGACGACAACGCGCTGCGCTTCGCCCTCGACGACGCCATCGCGGCCCACGAGAAGAACGGCGATTGGAAGAAGGCCTACGACGTGACCCTCGGCCTGTCCGGCGTGCCCGCCCCGACACCGCCCGCCATCGACCGCTACCCGGCGGGCTGAGGAAGGAGCACCGCCTCCCATGGACGTCCTGACACAGAACTTCTCGCTCTACGGCGAGGGCTTCCTCGGCACCGTCGAACTCACCTTCTACGCCTCGGTCCTGGCCCTCGTCCTCGGCTTCCTGATGGCCTCGTTCCGGGTCGCGCCCGTGGGCTCCTTCCGGGTCTTCGGCACCGTGTGGGTGACCATCCTGCGCAACACCCCGCTCACCCTGCTGTTCTTCGCGGTCATGCTGGGACTGCCCCGGTTCGGACTCGTGCTGCCCTTCAAGCTGTTCGCGATCCTCGCCCTCGGCTGCTACACCTCGGCCTTCATCTGCGAGGTGCTGCGCTCCGGCATCAACACCGTGCCCCTCGGGCAGGGCGAGGCCGCCCGCAGCCTCGGCATGAGCTTCGGGCAGACCCTCGGCACCGTCGTCCTGCCGCAGGCCTTCCGCTCGGTCATCCCGCCGATCGGCTCCACCCTCATCGCCCTCGCCAAGAACTCGGCCATCGCCGGGGCGTTCAGCGTCACCGAACTCCTCGGCACGTACAAGACCCTGAGCGAGCTCGGCTACAACATCATCTGGACCTTCGTCTGGATCGCCGTCGGCTACCTCATCATCACCCTCGCCATCAGCGCGCTCTTCCACGTCCTGGAGAAGCGCTGGGGAGTCGCCCGATGACCACCGCCACCGCAGCCTCCTCCACCGCGCTCTACGACATCCCGGGCCCGCGCACCCGCAGGCGCCACCTGATCTACGGGCTGATCTCGACCGTCGTCCTCCTGGGCCTCGCCGCCTGGATCCTCTATCTCCTCTTCGACACCGGCCAGTTCACCGCCACCAAGTGGGCGCCCTTCACGTACAAGGGGATCCAGGAGCTGCTGCTGCGCGGCCTCGGCAACACCCTGAAGGCCTTCGCGTACGCCTCGGTGCTCTCGCTCGTGCTCGGCGGGGTGCTCGCCACCGGGCGGCTCTCCGAGCACCGGGTCCTCCGCTGGACCTGCACGGTGCTCGTGGAGTTCTTCCGGGCCATGCCGGTGCTGGTGATGATCTTCTTCATCTTCGTGGCCCTCAAAGTCCAGCCGCTGCCCGCGCTCGTGGCCGGCCTCGCCCTGTACAACGGCTCGGTGCTGGCCGAGGTCTTCCGCACCGGCATCCACGCGGTGGCCCGCGGCCAGCGGGAGGCGGCGTACGCGCTCGGCATGCGCAAGACCCAGGTGATGACGTACGTCCTGGTGCCGCAGGCGGTGCGGGCCATGCTGCCCGCCATCATCAGCCAGCTGGTGGTCGCGCTGAAGGACACCTCGCTCGGCTACCTCATCACCTACGAGGAGTTCCTGCACGCCGGCAAGCTGATCGCGTCCAACCTCGACTACGACCTGCCGTTCATCCCGGTCGTGATGGTGATCTCCCCGATCTACATCGGGATGTGCATGCTGCTCTCCTGGTTCGCCACCTGGGTGGCCAGGCGGGAGCGGCGCAGTCCGCGGACCAGGGCCGTGGACGTCGCTCCCGCCGAGCCGGTCACGGTGCTGCCGGGCCGGGAGTAGCCCGCCCCGCACGGGCCCTGCCCGGTCGGCGCCAGCCGGTGATCACTCCGCCCGAAGCGGTACCGACACGTACGAGGGGTCGGCCGCGGGGGAGGAGAAGGTCAGCTGCGCGCCGGTCGGGTTGTGCTCGATGTAGAGCGGGTCGACGGTGTCGACGACCAGCGCGAGCCGGTGTCCGGCGGGCACGTCGTACGCCGTGGAGAACAGGTCCAGGTCGACGGCGAAGGACTTCCCCGGGGTCCGGTCGTGGAAGGTGTACGGGGCGTTGGTCACCAGCTTGCCGACGCCGAGCGGGCCCACGTCGTAGAGGTACGCGACGAAGGTGCCGCTCTCCGCGGTCGGGGTGACCGTGGTGTGCAGCCGTGCCGTGCCGCGCACCCGCTGCCCGGTGGCGTACCGCTCGGACTGCCAGACGCCGGCGAAGGCGCGGGGGAGCAGCGGGATCGACGCGATCGGCGGCGCCTGGAAGAACTGGTCGAGCAGGTTGGAGAGCATGACGATGCCGCCGTTGGCGCCGGAGTCCACGTTGGCCCAGACGTGCTCGGAGTCGGCGAGCGCGAACTTCCGCCGGTTCGCGTGGACCGACTTCCAGTCCGCGTACCCCTCGTAGCCGGCGTCGGAGCGCGGCTTGAGCTGGACGGGCTGCTCGCGGTCGATGCCGTTGTCGGCGCCCTTGAGGTAGTGGTCGAACCAGCGGTGGGCGTTGGTCCAGGTGTCGTTGGGCAGCCCGAGCAGGCCGGTGGCCTCGGCGGTGGCGTGGTCGCCGGGGCGGAACTCCAGCCGCTTGGGGCCGCTGAGCTTCTCGTAGAAGCTCGCGAACTGGTTGGGCGGGAAGATCGTGTCGCCCCAGGCGTTGCCGAGCATGACGGCCGGGCGGTTGGTGTTGAGCGCGTCGAGGTAGGTGACGGCGGAGCGCTCGCGCCCCCAGGCGATCATCTCGTCCTCCTTGTCCAGGTTGGACGAGAGGAAGTCGCCGAGGATCGACCGGAGTTCGGGGCCGGGGCGGCCGGTGAGGTAGCCGGCGCCGCCGAGCAGGGCGGCGGCCTGGAGGTGCTGGGTGCGCCCGCTGTAGATGGAGTCGATGAGGTCGGCCCAGCCGCTGAGCGCGGCGACGGCCTTGATCCGCTTGTCGTGCGCGGCGGCGAGCAGGCTGATGCCGGCGCCGTAGGAGACGCCGGCCATGCCGACCTTGGCGGGGTCCGCGGGGGTGTGGGCGAGCGCCCAGTCGATGACGAGGGAGGCGTCCGCGATGTCCTTGGGGCCCGCGGTCTCGATCTCGCCGCCGGACTGCCAGAAGCCGCGCGAGTTGTAACCGACCACGATGTAGCCGGAGTCGGCCAGCTTCTTGGCCTGGGCGAGGTACTCGACCTGGGGCATGGCCCAGCTGGTGGGGAGCACGATCACCGGGTAGCGGGCCGAGTCGTCGGCTCCGGCAGGGGTGATGACGTTGGCCTTGAGGATGGTCCCGCCGTCCCCGGCGATGTCGACGAAGCGGATGGAGGCGTCGGTTCCGGTGGCCTGGGCGGCGGGTGCGAGCCCGAGGGCCGTCCCGGCGACGAGGGCGGCCGAGACGGCGAAGGCCAGGGCTGTGCGCACGGGTCACTCCTCACTGGTGCACTGACTGGGGGGCAGTGAAAGTGACCCGACGGTAACCTCAGTGGCTTACTCAAGGTAACTGTCCGGTAAGTTACGCGAGGGTAACGATTGTTGAGGCGTCTACCTCACCGCAGCGCGCTCTTGCCCTGCCAGTCGGCCCACGACAGGTTCCACTCGCCGTAGCCGTTGTTCAGCGCCTGCGTCCCCTTGGCGTCGGAGCCGGTGATCTCGAACGGGTCGCCCACCTGCACCTGGTCGTACACGGCCTTCGCGTTCGCGTCGCTCATCCCGATGCAGCCGGAGCTGTGGTTGGCGCGCCCGAAGTAGGCCGCGTTCCACGGGGCCGCGTGCGCGTACATGCCCGACCAGGTCAGCCGCATCGAGTAGTCGACCATCTTGTCGTACGCGTCCCCGAGCCCGACCGTCTCGGAACGCATGTTGATCGTGCCCTCCTTGGCCATCAGGACCGTCCTGCCGCGCCAGGACGCCTTCTCGCCGCCCGGCGTGCCGGCCGACATCGGCAGGTCCGCGACCTGCTGCCCGTCGCGCAGCAGCCGCAGCCGGTGGGAGTCCAGGTCGACCTTCACGACCTGGCTGCGGCCGATGGTGAAGGTGGTCGTGTAGTCGCGCACGAACCAGCCGCCCGTGCCCGAGTCGATCCCGTTCAGATCCGCGTCCAGGGTGACCTTCGTCCCCGACTTCCAGTACTCCTCGGGACGCCAGTCGACCCGGTCCTTGCCCGACCAGTCCTGCATCCACCCCCAGGAGCCGACGGTGCCGTTCGAGGTGGTCACCTTCAACTGCCGCTCCACCTCGGCCTTGTTCTTCACCGGGTGGTCGAAGACGATCGACAGCGGCTGCGCGATGCCGACCGTGGTGTTCTTCCCGGGCGCCAGGGTCAGCTTGTTCACCTTGTCGGCCGCGGCGGTGGTGAACGAGGCCTTCGCGCTGCCGCCGTCGGCGACCCGCGCCTCCACCGCGTACGCGGTCCCCGGCGCCGCCCGCCGCTCCGACGTCCAGCTCGCCCCGTCGGCGGCGACCTTCCCGGCCAGGTTCCCGCCCCGCGAGTCCGTCACGGTGACCTGCTGAAGCCGCTGCCCCTCCGGCGCCCGCACCACGACGGGCGTGCCCGGCGCCGCCCCCGTACCGGTCAGGTTCACCGAGATCCGCACCGGCGGCGCCGCCCCCGCGGCGTCGCCCGCCCCGCCCTTGCCGCCGGATCCACCGGAGCAGGCCCCGAGCGTGAGGGCCAGGGCAGTGGTGGCGAGCAGGGCGGGGACGGGTATGCGGCGCACGGGAACGACCTCCGTTGACGATCTCTTACGGAGGGAGAGAGCCGCTGTGGCCGGGGATGGTTCCGAAAATATGGACTATTCCGGGGATGTCGGATGTGACATGGGCGATACCGGATCGTCCAGCAGCGTCACGGCGTCCGCGAAGTCCCGCCGCGCGTCCCCGTACCGCTTCACGGCGAGGAGGAACATCGCGCGATCGGCGAGCGCCCGCGCCAGGACGGACGGGGAGCCGGGGAGCCGGCGGGCCAGCGCGACCCCCTCGTCGTACGACGGGAGCAGCGCCGCCACGGCCGGGCGGCCCCGGCTCTCCCCGAGCAGCGCCCGCCGGACCGTCAGGCGCCGGTGGACGGAGAGCAGCCCCGGGAGGTCGCCGGACGCGCGCAGGGCGTCGGCCCGCTGTTCGAGGCCGGGAACAGAGGCGAACCAGGCCTCCCGCACGTCGGGCGACCAGCCGTGCACCAGGTAGCGGCCGAAGTCCGGCAACGGGGCGTCGGACGTGGCCGCCGGTTCGTCCTCCCGCCCCGACAGGGTGAACAGGGTCACCCAGCTCGCCTGGATGTTGCTCCAGCTCACCGGCTCGCCGCCCCGGGCGAGCCGGTCGAGCAGGCCGAGCGCGTCCCGCCGGACGCCCGCCGCCTCGGCGTGCCGCCCCGCCGCCAGGAGCATCCCGGCGTAGTGGTGCAGCTCCCACACCAGCGACGCCACCGGTCCGCGATCCGCCGCCGTCCTCCTCCGGCTCTCCTCCACGAGCCGTCCGAACACCTCCAGGGCCCGCTCCGTCCGCCCGGCCGCGTCGAGGACGCCCGCCCACTCGATCAGGGTCCAGTCGGACACCTCGCCCCCGGTGCTCCCGACGTGCCGCTCGTACAGATCGGCCGCCTCCGCGTGCCGCCCCTCCTCGGCCAGCACCGTGGCCAGCCGCCCGAACGCCCCAGCCGCCGCCAGCTCCGCGCACACCGCGCGTCCCTCGTCGCGCCGCCCCGCGGCGAACAACTCCCGTTCGTAGGCGCCCAGTGCGCGACGGCGCAGCTCCGTCCCGTTCGGCGTGCCGGCGTCGAGACGCCGCGCCGCGGACGCCGCTTCCTCGGTCAGCGCCAGGGCGGATGCGGGGTCCTCGACCTGGTAGCTCTGCGTGACCAGCGCGCCGACCAGCTTCGGGAGGTACGCGCGCGGGCTCACCTCGGCCAGCACCCGGTACGCCCCCACCTCCTGCCACAGGCTCAGCCGCCCGGACCCCAGCAGCAGCACCCGTGCGCGCAGCACCGCGTCATGATCGATCTTCCCCGTGGTCCCCGTGGTCCCCGTGGTCCCCGTGGTCCCCGTGGTCCCCGTGTTGCCCTTGCCCCCGATGTTGCCCGTGTCTCCCATGTGCCCCCTGTTCTCCGTCCGATGCACGAGGGAGATTCTGGGAGTCGGCGGGCAGGCCGGACAAGGCTCCCGAACTGTGCGTTCCGTCCTACGAAAAACGCCGCTGACCTGTCATGATGGTGACGTCTTCACCCCTACGGGAGGGCCGTTGAGCGACGCGAGCGACGTACGCGAAGGGCTCGATGCGCCCGACGTGCCCGAGGTGTCCGACGTGCGTGAGGTGCCCGAGGTGCCTGACGTCTTCGACCCGCGGCTCTACGCCGAGGGCATCCCGCACGACCGGTTCCGTGTCCTCCGCGACCACCACCCCGTCGCCCGTCAGGACGAGTACGAGGTGCTCGGCTGGCCCGCGGGCCCCGGGTTCTGGGCCGTGACCCGGCACGCCGACGTCCTGCGCGTCCTGAAGGACCCCGGCACCTGGTCCTCGCACCTCGGCGCCACCCAGATCCGTGACCCCGACCCCGCCGACCTGCCGTTCATCCGGCGCATGATGCTCAATCAGGACCCGCCCCACCACGGGCGGTTGAGACGCCTGGTCAGCCGCGCCTTCACCCCCGGCCGGATCGAGCGCTTCGCCGACACCGCGCGGCTGCGGGCCCGCCGGCTGCTGCGCGACGCGCGGGAGGCGGGGGCTGAGACCGATCTCGTACGGGCCGTCACGGACGACTACGCGCTGCTCAACCTCACCGACATCCTCGGCGTGCCACCGGACGACCGCACCCTGCTGCACACCTGGACCGAACGGGTCATCGCCTACCAGGACCCCGACGAGCCGCCCGTCCTGGACGCCGGCGGACGCCCGGTCAACCCCCGCTCGCCGGCCATGCTCGCCGAGATGTTCGGCTACGCGCAGGAACTCGCCGCGCACAAGCGCGCCCACCCCGCCGACGACGTCATGACCGTGCTCGCCCACTCCGAACTCCAGGACGCCGAACTGGAGATGTTCTTCTTCCTGCTCACCGTCGCGGGCAACGACACCGTCCGCAGCGCCGCCCCCGGCGGAGTCCTCGCGCTCGCCGGACACCCCGACGAACGGCGCCGCCTCTGGGACGGCGAGCGGGACGTCGACACGGCCGTCGGCGAACTCCTGCGCGTCCACCCGCCCGTGCTGCACATCCGGCGTACCGCCGCCCGCGACACCGAACTCGCCGGGGTGCCGATCCGTGCCGGGGACAAGGTCGTCGTCTTCCACGCCTCCGCCAACTTCGACGAACGCGTCTTCGCCGACCCCCACCGCCTCGACCTCACCCGTACGCCGAATCAGCAGCTCGCCTTCGGCGACGGCCCGCACGTGTGCCTCGGCGCCCACTTCGCCCGGCTCCAACTCCGCCTGTTGCACGAGGAGATCCGGGACGCCTGCGCGGACCTGGAGACCGCGGGACCGCCACGGCGCCTGGTCTCCCACTTCATCAACGGCATCAAGTCGCTGCCGGTGCGGCTGGAGTGGCGGGGCTAGGCGTCAGCGCCCGCCGGGTCACGTCGGCCACCAGCTCGACGACATCGGGGCCGTACGCCTGCGAGTTGACCACCTTCAGGAGCAGGACGAAGGAGCCGCCCCGGTGGGAGCGGGCGAGCCGTTCGTGGTGCCGGGCCAGATAGCGGGTGGCCGCCTGGTTGGTGATCGCCCGCTGGCCGCAGAAGAGGAAGACCGGGCGCCCGCCCTCGCCCGCCGTGACCCGCGCGAGCAGGACGTACTCGGAGACGCCCGGCTCCATGAGGTAGCGGTCCTCGCCGATCCGTATCGCCCCCCGCTCCGCCACCGGCTCCCGCTCCACGCTCATCGTCAGACCCGGCAGCAGGGATGCGAGGTGCGCGGCCATCCGCCGGTTCGAGCCCGGGCCGCCGACGCAGAACTCCGTGCGGTCGCCGAAGCCGAGCTGGGCCAGGTCGTGCTGGACGATCTGCGCGTGCGCCCCGCAGTCCTTGATCAGCGCGGCGAGTTCGAGCAGCGCCGAGACGTCGAAGCGGTGCACGGCGCCGTCGTTGCCCGCCTCCCGGTTGACGACGAGCAGGCACTCCGAGTGGTGGGGGAGGCCGAAGAAGGCCTGCTTCCGGCGGAGCCGCCGCCGCCAGAGGTGGGTGCGGGTCAGCCAGCCGAGGGAGCCGCTGACCCCGGTGGCGAGCACGCCCAGCACGATGTTGCGCAGGTCTTCGTTCATGGGCGCGCATGCTAGCGGGGGACCGGGCGGTTGTTCGAGGGGCGTCCGCGTGACAGTCCTGTTGCGGCCCGGACGCGCTCCTGACGGGAAGCACGGGCAGAAGTTACGCTGCGCGGACGGGCGTTGACTGGAGGTACGGATGCAGTCTCGAATGCGGCGATCCACCGCACGGAACCTGGCGGTCCTCACCGTCGCCGCGACGGTCCTCTCGGTGGGTGCCGCCGCCCCGCCGACGGCGGCGGCACCGCCGCCACCCGCCAAGGTGCCCGTCGCCAGCGGCTGGGGCGGGGCCGTGTCCAGCGTCGACGCGGACGCGTCGGCCGCCGGCATCGAGGTGCTCCGCAAGGGCGGCAACGCGGTGGACGCCGCCGTCGCCGTCGCAGCGGCGCTCGGCGTCACCGAGCCCTACTCGGCCGGCATCGGCGGAGGCGGCTACTTTGTCTACTACGACGCCAGGACCCGTACGGTCCACACCGTCGACGGACGCGAGACCGCGCCCCGCTCCGCCGACGCCGGACTCTTCGTGGAGAACGGCAAGCCCATCCCCTTCGAGGAGGGCCAGACCAGCGGCCGTGGCGTCGGCACCCCCGGCACCCCCGCCACCTGGGACACCGTGCTCGACGAGTGGGGCAGCAAGCCGCTGGGCCGGCTCCTCGAACCGGCCCAGCGGCTCGCCCGCGACGGCTTCACCGTGGACGCGACCTTCCGCGCGCAGACCGCCGCGAACGAGGCCCGCTTCCGCGACTTCCCCGCCACCTCCGAACTCTTCCTGCCCGGCGGGCAGCTGCCCGTCGTCGGCGCGACGTTCAAGAACCCCGACCTGGCGCGCACGTACGCCAAGCTGGGCCGCGAGGGCGTCGGCGCGCTCTACCGGGGCCCGCTCGCCCGCGACATCGTGAACACCGTCCAGCATCCGCCGGTCCGCCCCGACGCCACCCGCGTGGTGCGCTCCGGCGACCTGACGGAACGGGACCTCGCCGCGTACGGGACGATCCTGCGCAAGCCCACGAAGGTGTCCTACCGCGGCCTCGACGTGTACTCCATGGCCCCTTCCTCCTCCGGCGGCACCACCGTCGGCGAGGCGCTCAACATCCTGGAGGGCACCGACCTCTCCCGTGCCTCGCAGGCCCGCTACCTGCACCGCTTCATCGAGGCCAGCCGGATCGCCTTCGCCGACCGGGGCCGCTGGGTCGGCGACCCGGCCTTCGAGGACGTCCCGGCCCGCGCGCTGCTCTCCCAGCGGTTCGCCGACTCCCGGGCCTGCCTGATCCGCGACGACGCCGCCCTGACCAGCCCGCTCGCACCCGGCGACCCGCGCCACCCGGCGGCCTGCGCGAGCGGCGGGACGGCCGCGCCGACGCCGTACGAGGGCGAGAACACCACCCACCTGACGGTCGCCGACAAGTGGGGCAACGTCGTCGCCTACACCCTCACCATCGAGTCGACGGGCGGCAGCGGCATCACCGTCCCGGGCCGCGGCTTCCTGCTCAACAACGAGCTGACCGACTTCTCCTTCGCCCCGGCCAACCCGGCCGTCCACGACCCCAACCTGCCGGGCCCCGGCAAGCGCCCGCGGTCCTCCATCTCGCCGACGATCGTGCTCGACAAGACCGGCCGGCCGGTGCTCGCCCTCGGCTCGCCGGGCGGCGCGACCATCATCACCACCGTCCTCCAGACCCTCACCGGGGTCGTGGACCGGGGCCTGCCGCTGGTCGACGCCATCGCCGCACCCCGGGCCAGCCAGCGCAACCAGGCCACCACGGAACTCGAACCCGGCCTGTGGAACAGCCCGCTGCGCACGCAACTCGAAGCGATCGGCCACGGCTTCCGCCAGAACCCGGAGATCGGCGCCGCGACCGGCGTCCAGCGCCTCCCGGACGGCCGCTGGCTCGCCGCGGCGGAGCCCGCCCGCAGGGGCGGCGGCTCGGCGATGGTGGTCCGGCCGGCGCCCTGAAGGCTCACGGCGGGGACCGGGGCGCGCGGCGCCGTGGACGCGCGGTCCCGGCTCACAGCGCCGTCAGGATGCGCGGTCCCTCGTCCGTGATCGCCACGGTGTGTTCGGTGTGGGCCGCGCGGGAGCCGTCCAGGGTGCGGATGGTCCAGCCGTCGCGTGCCGTGTAGTGGGCGTCGCGGCCGCCGCCGACGAGCATCGGTTCGATCGCGATCACCATGCCGTGCCGCAGCGGCACACCCCGGCCCGGGCGTCCCTCGTTGGGGATGCCCGGGTCCTCGTGCATCGTGCGGCCCACGCCGTGGCCGCCGAGGCCGTCGGGGATGCCGTAGCCGGCGCGGCGGCAGACCCGGCCGATCGCGTGCGCGATGTCGCCGACCCGGTTGCCGACGGTCGCCGCCGCGATCCCCGCCTCCAGCGCCTCGTACGCCGTGTCGACGAGCCGGGTGTCCTCGGGGCGGGCCCGGCCGACCGTGAAGCTCACGGCCGCGTCCCCGACCCAGCCGCCCAGGACGGCCCCGCAGTCCGCGCTGACCAGGTCGCCGTCGGCGAGCGGGGTGTCGTCCGGGATGCCGTGCACGATCGCGTCGTTCACCGAGAGGCAGAGCACCGCGGGGAAGGGCATCGGGGCCCACTCCGGGTGGTAGTCGAGGAAGGGCGATCCCGCCCCCGCCGCGGCCAGCACCTCCCGGGCCGCGCGGTCCAGTTCGGCCGGGGTGACGCCGGGCGCCGCCTTCTCCCGTACGGCCGCGAGGGCCTGGGCGACCACCCGGCCCGACTCGCGCATCGCCAGCAGGGTCGCATCCGTCTTGATCTCCATCATGCCAATTACTATACCGGTATTAGAATGGGTGACATGGTGCGCACCCCCCTCACCCCAGAAGAGCGCGAACGCGGCGAACGCCTCGGCACGCTGCTGCGCGAAGCCCGTGGCGGACGCTCGATGGCCGAGATCGCCGCGGCGGCCGGCCTCTCCGCCGAGACCCTCCGCAAGATCGAGACCGGCCGGGCGCCGACCCCCGCCTTCTTCACCGTCGCCGCCCTCGCCGGAGTGCTCGGCCTGTCGATGGACGAGCTGGTGATCCGCTGCGCGCTCGCCGCGGTGTAGGCCCTCCGCCGCGGCGTGCGTCGAGTGGACCCGCCGCGGCGGAGGGAGGACGCTGGAACCAAGCGTCCGGGTGTGCCGAGGGCGTACCGAACGGAGCCTCCTCCCGGTCGGGAAGGACCGCGTCATGCGCATGCTGCTGAAGGTTGAGATGGCCACCCCGGCCTCGAACGAGGCGATCAAGGCGGGCACCCTCCAGAAGACCATGGAGACCGCGCTCCAGAAACTGCGCCCCGAAGCCGCCTACTTCACCGTCGAGAACGGCTGCCGGACGGCGTACATCTTCTTCGACCTGATCGACCCGTCCGACCTGCCGATGATCTCGGAGCCGTTCTTCATCGGACTCGACGCCAAGGTCCACTACTCGCCGGTCATGAACCCGGAGGACCTGCGCAGGGGCCTGGCCGCCATCCAGCCCAAGGGCTGACCGCACCGAGCCGCCCCGCCCCCGTCCGTCCCCCCTCGCCCCGGTCCCTTCTCCGGGCTCTACGCGGACACCGCGAGCTGCGTCCTGCTGTGGCGCGGGTGCTCGATCTCGTCCAGGAGCGCGAGCGCGAGATCCGCGTGCGCGATCCGGCCCGGCCCGTCGAGCACCGTGCCCACCGCGGTCCGGTAGGAGCCGGTCCGCTCGGCCTCCGGGTCCAGGTCGAGCGTCGGCACGACCATCAGCCAGTCCAGCGCGCCCGCCTCGGCGGTCAGCAGCGCGAACTCGGCCACATGCCCCTGCGCGAACGCCCGCCAGGCGGCGGGGAAGTCCGGCGCGTCCATCAGGCGCGGGCCCGGGGCGGTCTCCAGCGTGGTGGCGATGCCGAGGGTGAGCAGCCGCTCCACCCCCGCCGCCGTCAGGCCGGTCACCAGGGCCCGGGCGGCGGCCGTGAAGAACTCCTCGGAGGGGACGTCCAGTCGGGCCGCCGCGTTCAGCGCGGCGTCGTGCCCCGCGGCGAGGGCCGCCACCGACTCCGCGTCGGTGGCGTCACCCCGTACGACGGTGACGCGGTCCCCGTCCAGATCCCGGTGCTTGGCCGGGTCCCGGACCACGGCCGTCACCCGGTGCCCGCGAGCCGCCGCCTCCGCGACGGCCGCCCGGTGGCCCAGTAGCAGATGCGTGGCCTGGGAGACCCTCAGCCACGCCGCCGATCCGACCCCTGCGTAGGCTCCCGGGCATGACGCCCGACACGATCCCCGACGAGCTGCGCCGCGGCCGCTACGTCAGCCTCACCACCTTCCGTAAGAACGGCACCGGGGTCGCCACCCCCGTCTGGTACGCGGTGGACGGCGACCGGCTGTACGCCTGGACCCGCACCGACTCCTGGAAGGTGAAGCGGCTGCGCCGCGACCCCCGGGTCGTGGCCGCCGTCTGCGACGTGCGCGGGAACATCGCCGAGGGGGCCGTCCGGGTGGAAGGCACGGCACGGCTGGTCACGGGGGAGGAGCTGCGCCGGGTGCGCCGGCTGCTCTCCCGCAAGTACACCTGGCAGTTCTGGGCCGTCGACTGGCCCGCGACCGTCGCCCGCCTCGGCAAGCGCCCCCACACCGGGATCGTCGTGAGCTTCCCGGGCGCCTGACCGAAAACTCTGCGTAGCCGTCCCGTAACACGACTGCGGTCCAATGCCGGGGACCGAAAGGCAGTGTAATGACGGTGCATCAACTTCCGGTGGAACTCGTCGCGTTCGCCGGCTGGCTCAGCGAGCTCGCCGGTCGGCTCCGGCCGGGCGAGGGCTGGTACGGGGTCTTCGCCGCCCGCGACCCGGAAGGCCTGCGCGCCTGCTTCGACGGTACGGAACTCCCGCCCTGGGACGTCGTCGCCTCCCTGCTCCAGGACCTCGGCGAACCGCCCGGCACCCCCCGCGCCGTCCGCGGCCGCGCCCTGCACGAGGCCGCGGCGGCCGCCCACGACCGTGCCCCGGACGCGGCGGAAACCCTCGCTGCCCGCCACCGCCTGACCCGGCAGGAGGCCGCCGAGGCCGAGACCCGCCTCCGTCACCTGGCCGCCACCCCGGGGCCCGCCCTGGCCTGGGCCCGCGACGATCTGACCCGGGCGCGGGCGCGGGTCGCGGAACTGGGGGCGAGGCTGGCGCGGGTGGAGGGGGCCGGGGGAGCCTCGGCGGCCCCGCTCGCGGCTCCGGCCCCGGCGCCTTCGGCGCCCCCGCCCAAGCGCCGCCCCCGTGGTGCCCGCTACGCGTGGCTCGACGCCCCCGAGGGTCCGGCGCAGGCCGCCGTCCCCGACCTGCCCGTAGGGGCCGCGGCCCCGCGCGGCGCGCGGTTCGGCGGCGCCCCGGCCGCCGAACCGGTGCCCGCGCCCGCGCCGGTCGTCGACCCCGGGCAGGCGGCCCGCGCCGCCGGGAACGCCGTCTACGCCCTGCGGCGGCTGCGCGCCCAGGGGCGGGGCGGCGACGCGCACGGGCTGCTGTGCGAGGCGCTCGCCGGGCCGCCCGCCTGGCTGCCCGTCCTGGCGGCCGAACTCCACCGCGCCGGTCTGGCCGCCGACTGGGCCACCCTGCTCTGGGAGGCCGCCTCGCTGCCCCCGGCCCGGCTGGCCGCCGTCGCGGGCGCCCTCGCCGACGCGGGCCGCCCCCAGGACTGCGACCAGCTCCTCCGCCAGGGCGTCGCCCGCCCGGTGGAGGAACTGGCCGGCGCCTGTGCCGTCCTGTTCGCCGAGGGGCGCGAACCCGAGGCGCGGGCCCTGCTCACCGCGTTCGTCCGCGCCCGCACCCCGGAGGACGCGGCCCGCCTGGCCGCCCTCGACCCCGCCACCCTCACGCCCCGCCTGCTCGCCGCCGCCCGCGCCGTCTCGCCGTCCCACGCGCGCGACCTGCTGCACGCGCTGCGGGTCGCCGGTCCGGCCTGAGGCGACGGGCCGTCGCGCCCGACGGCCGGCCGCGGAAGTCTCGCACAAGGGCGCGATCGGGCCGAAGTGGACGTGTCGGTACGTGTCCGATGTGGACCACTCGGGTATGAAACATGATCGACTCGGCCGGTTCACGGCAGTGGTCTTGCTCCGGGCTGTGACGGGGCTTACGTTCTCCTCCTACGCACCGCGTCTACGTGCGTAGAGGCTCTCTGACGCCGTGCCGAAGGAGCAGCTCATGACCGATGTCGTACGCGCCGCGCTCGTCCAGGCGACCTGGACCGGCGACACCGAATCCATGATCGCCAAGCATGAGGAACACGCCCGCGAGGCGGCCCGGCAGGGGGCGAAGGTCATCGGGTTCCAGGAGGTGTTCAACGCCCCGTACTTCTGCCAGGTGCAGGAGCCCGAGCACTACCGCTGGGCCGAGCCCGTGCCCGACGGGCCCACCGTGCGCCGGATGCGGGAGCTCGCCCGGGAGACCGGGATGGTGATCGTCGTCCCCGTCTTCGAGATCGAGGGCGCCGGGTTCTACTACAACACCGCCGCCGTCATCGACGCCGACGGGAGCTACCTCGGCAAGTACCGCAAGCACCACATCCCGCAGGTCAGGGGCTTCTGGGAGAAGTACTACTTCCGCCCGGGCAACATCGGCTGGCCCGTCTTCGACACCGCCGTCGGCCGCGTCGGCGTCTACATCTGCTACGACCGGCACTTCCCGGAGGGCTGGCGCCAACTCGGCTTGAACGGAGCCCAGTTGGTGTACAACCCGTCCGCCACCTCGCGCGGGCTCTCCGCCCACCTCTGGCAGCTCGAACAGCCCGCCGCCGCCGTCGCCAACGAGTACTTCGTCGCCGCCATCAACCGCGTCGGCCAGGAGGAGTACGGCGACAACGACTTCTACGGCACCAGCTACTTCGTCGATCCCCGCGGCCAGTTCGTCGGCGACGTCGCCTCCGACAAGGGCGAGGAACTCGTCGTCCGCGACCTCGACTTCGGCCTCATCGAACAGGTCCGGCAGCAGTGGGCCTTCTACCGGGACCGCCGCCCCGACGCCTACGACGGGCTGGTGCAGCCGTGAGCAGCCTCTACGCGCGCCACCGCGCCGTCATCCCCGACTGGGTCGCCCTCTACTACCGCGACCCCATCGAGCTCACCCACGGCGAGGGCCGCCACGTCTGGGACGCCGACGGCAACCGCTACCTCGACTTCTTCGGCGGCATCCTCACCACGATGACCGCCCACGCCCTCCCCGAGGTCACCAAGGCCGTCGCCGAACAGGCCGGGCGGATCATCCACTCCTCCACCCTCTACCTCAACCGCCCCATGGTGGAGCTCGCCGAACGGATCGCCACCCTCTCCGGCATCCCCGACGCCCGCGTCTTCTTCACCACCTCCGGCACCGAGGCCAACGACACCGCCCTGCTCCTCGCCACCGCGTACCGCCGCTCCTCCCAGATCCTGGCGATGCGCAACAGCTACCACGGGCGCTCCTTCTCCACCGTCGGCATCACCGGCAACCGCACCTGGTCGCCCACCGGCCTGTCCCCGTTGCAGACCCTTTACGTGCACGGCGGCGTCCGCAACCGCGGCCCCTACGCCCAGTACACCGACGAGCGGTTCGTCGACGCCTGCGTCGCCGACCTGGAAGACCTCCTCGGCCACACCCGCGACGTCGCCGCCCTCATCGCCGAACCCATCCAGGGCGTCGGCGGCTTCACCTCCCCGCCCGACGGCCTCTACGCCGCCTTCCGCCGCGTCCTCGACCGGCACGGCATCCTCTGGATCGCCGACGAGGTGCAGACGGGCTGGGGCCGCACCGGCGAGCACTTCTGGGGCTGGCAGGCGCACGGCCAGGCCGGACCGCCCGACATCCTCACCTTCGCCAAGGGCATCGGCAACGGCATGTCCATCGGCGGGGTCGTCGCCCGCGCCGAGATCATGAACTGCCTCGACGCCAACTCCATCTCCACCTTCGGCGGCTCGCCCGTCACCATGGCCGCCGGCCTCGCCAACCTCACGTACCTCCTCGAACACGACCTCCAGGGCAACGCCCGCCGCGTCGGCGGCCTCCTCATCGAACGGCTGCGGGCCGCCGCCGCGGGAGTGGAGTGCGTCCGCGAGGTCCGCGGCCGCGGCCTGATGATCGGCATCGAACTCACCGAGCCCGGCACCGACCGCGCCAACCCCGAAGCGGCCGGTGCCGTCCTGGAGGCCGCCCGCGCCGGGGGCCTGCTCCTCGGCAAGGGCGGCGGCCACAACACCAGCGCCCTGCGCGTCGCACCCCCGCTCTCCCTCACCGTCGCCGAGGCCGAGGAGGGCGCGGCCGTCCTCGAACACGCCCTCCGCTCGGTGTAGCCGCACCGCACGCCGCCCGCACGCCGCCCGAACGCACCAGACCGCGCCCGACCCGTTCGCAGGGGAGAAGTCCGTGAGCAGCACCCGTACTCTCATCCGGGGCGGTCTGGTGATCACCGCCGCCGACGAGCTCCACGCCGACGTGCTCATCGAGGACGGCCGGATCGTCGCCCTCGCCGCCCACGGCTCCGACATCGCCGCCGGCTGGACCGCCGGGCGGACCATCGACGCCACCGACCGCTACGTCATCCCGGGCGGCGTCGACGCCCACACCCACATGGAGCTCCCGTTCGGCGGCACCGCCGCCTCCGACACCTTCGAGACCGGCACCCGCGCCGCCGCCTGGGGCGGCACCACCACCATCGTCGACTTCGCCGTACAGAGCGTCGGCCACTCCCTGCGCGAAGGCCTCGACACCTGGTACGCCAAGGCCGACGGCGTCTGCGCCATCGACTACGCCTTCCACATGATCCTCTCCGACGTCGACGAGCACTCCCTGAAGGAGATGGACAAGCTGGTCCAGGAGGGCATCACGTCCTTCAAGCTCTTCATGGCCTACCCCGGCGTCTTCTACAGCGACGACGGAAAGATCCTGCGGGCCATGCAGCGCGCCTCCGGCAACGGCGGGTTGATCATGATGCACGCCGAGAACGGCATCGCCATCGACGTCCTGGTCGAGCAGGCCCTGGCCCGCGGCGAGACCGATCCCCGGTACCACGGGGAGGTCCGCAAGGCCCTGTTGGAGGCCGAGGCCACGCACCGGGCGATCCAGCTCGCCCGGGTGGCGGGATCCCCGCTGTACGTCGTCCACGTCTCGGCCGAGGAGGCCGTGGCCGAGCTGGCGTCGGCCCGCGACAAGGGCCTGCCGGTCTTCGGCGAGACCTGCCCGCAGTACCTGTTCCTGTCGACGGACAACCTGGCGGAGCCGGACTTCGAGGGCGCCAAGTACGTGTGCAGTACGCCCCTGAGGCCGAAGGAGCACCAGGCGGCGCTGTGGCGTGGCCTGCGCACCAACGACCTCCAGGTGGTCTCGACCGACCACTGCCCCTTCTGCTTCGTCGGGCAGAAGGACCTCGGCCGGGGCGACTTCTCCAAGATCCCCAACGGCCTGCCGGGCGTCGAGAACCGCATGGACCTGCTCCACCAGGCCGTCGTCGACGGGCACCTCACGCGCCGCCGCTGGATCGAGATCGCCTGCGCCACCCCCGCCCGCATGTTCGGCCTCTACCCGCAGAAGGGCACCATCGCCCCCGGCGCGGACGCGGACGTCGTCATCTACGACCCGCACGTCACACAGACGCTGTCCGCCGCCACCCACCACATGAACGTCGACTACTCGGCCTACGAGGGGAAGACGGTCACCGGCCAGGTCGAGACGGTCCTGTCCCGCGGCGAACCCGTCATCGACCGGCGCACATACGTCGGCCACGCCGGCCACGGCGCCTTCATCCCCCGCTCCACCTGCCAGTACCTGAACTAGGAGACCGCCCCGTGGACTTCGGACTCGTCCTGCAGACCGACCCGCCCGCCTCGCAGGTCGTCGGCCTGATGCGCCGGGCGGAACGCAACGGCTTCCGCTACGGCTGGACCTTCGACTCCGCCGTGCTCTGGCAGGAACCCTTCGTCATCTACAGCCAGATCCTCGCCCACACCACCAAGCTGCACATCGGCCCCATGGTCACCAACCCGGGTACGCGTACATGGGAGGTGACGGCCTCCACCTTCGCCACCCTCAACGACATGTACGGCAACCGGACGGTCTGCGGCATCGGCCGCGGCGACTCCGCCATGCGCGTCGCCGGCCGCAAACCCAACACCCTGGCCCGCCTCGGCGAGGCCATCGACGTCATCCGTGACCTCGCGGAGGGCCGGGAGGCGGAGGTCGACGGCAGCGCGATCCGGCTCCCTTGGGTACGGGACGGGAAACTGCCCGTCTGGATGGCCGCGTACGGCCCCAGAGCCCTCGCCCTCGCCGGGCAGAAGGCCGACGGCTTCATCCTCCAGCTCGCCGACCCGTTCCTCACCGAGTGGATGGTCAAGGCCGTCCGCCAGGCCGCCACCGACGCCGGCCGCGACCCCGACGCCCTCACCATCTGCGTCGCCGCCCCCGCCTACGTCACGGCCGACGACTCGCCCGAAGCCCTGGCGCACGCCCGCGACCAGTGCCGGTGGTTCGGCGGGATGGTCGGCAACCACGTCGCCGACCTGGTGTCCAAGTACGGCGAGCACTCGTCGATGGTCCCCGAGGAGTTGACGGCGTACATCAAGGACCGGCAGGGCTACGACTACTCCCACCACGGCCGCGCCGACAACCCCGACACCGCCTTCGTCCCCGACGAGATCGTCGACCGCTTCTGCCTCCTCGGCCCCGCCGAGACCCACATCGAGAAGCTCCGCCACCTGAAGAGCCTGGGTGTCGACCAGTTCGCCGTCTACGACATGCACGACAACAGGGAGGGCACCATCGACGCGTACGGCTCCGAGGTCATCCCCGCCCTCAACGCCTGAACCGGCCCTCCCGCATGGCCCTTTCGGACTCCTCTGCCGGTCTGTCACTGCACGTGAGTGGGGTCATGCTTGCTGTCGGGTGCGAGCGGTTCCATGGGCCGGGCCGGTCGCCGTGGTCGCCGGCGGTGTGGTGCGGGGCCAGGTCCAGGCGTATCGGAGGATCAGGGCGAGGACGATCAGTTCCAGTGCGACGCCGAGGCCGTAGAAGTACGTCCAGGACTCGCCCACCGCGTTGAATGCCGCGAAGGGGACCTGTACCGAGGCCACGATGAGGTTCGTGAGGCGGTTCGCCCGGGCGGGCAGCGTCATGGACAGCACGATCATGAGGATCGGGATCGCCATGAGCAGGAGGAAGGTGGTCAACAGCGTCTGGCTGATGTGGAACTCCCAGACGATGCCGCCCTTGATGTCGTCGATGACGCCGGGCTTGAAGAAGGCGAGGATGTCCACGTAGACGTACAGGAACATGAAGCTTGTCCACGCTGCGGCGAGCTTGGCTCTCACCGGGATCCGCTGGCTTTCCAGTACGGTCGTGGTGGGTCGACGCGTTCCCATCGTAGGCTCCGTCCGTTGTTGTCGTGAGGACTGGTAGGCCCACGATCGCTGAGCCCGGCGGCGGGCACATCGACGTCGAGGCCGGACCCGCCTCGGCCGTTGGGAGGGGCGGCGTCTCGTTCTTTCGGCCGGTCCCCGGCGCCTCGGCGGCACCCTAGGCTGGGTGTGTGACCACCAACGCCCTGAGCTCGCTGTGGGCCGAGCCCCGCGCCACGGACGCTCCCGAACGGGTGCCGCGCGACTGGGTGCTGGTCGGGGTGCTGATGGTGACGGCGCTGCTCGAAGGAGTCCTCCGGGACGATGTCGCCTGGCGGCCGTTTGCGACGATCGTGGCGGTCGGATTCGCGCCGGTGCTGCTGTGGCGGCGTACTCACCCCTTGGCCTGTGTCCTGGTGGCCTTCGGCACCGCGATGGCGTTGGGACTGGCTCGCCTGCTGGGCGGGGCCCCGAGTGTGGGCCTCGACACGATGGTCTACTTCCTGGTGTTCGTCTACGCGCTGGTCCGCTGGGGCTCAGGGCGCGAGGTCGCCATCGGGCTGGCGGTGGTGGCGGTCGCTGCGGGAATCGGTACGGTCGCCGACTACACCGGGCCGGCCGGCGTCATCGGCGGGTTCGCCGTCCTGGTGGCGGCGGCGGCGGGCGGAGCGGCGTTCCGCTACCGCGCCGAGAGCTGGCGCCGGGCGTTGGAGCAGAGCCGCAGCCAGGAGCGGGTCGGTCTCGCGCGCGAGCTGCATGACATCGTCGCCCACCACGTCTCGGCGATCGCCGTGCAGGCGCAGGCAGGCCGGGCGATGGCCGGACAGCGACCTGAAGCGGCGCTCGAGGCGCTGGTGGTCATCGAAAGGGAAGCGTCGCGGACGCTCGCGGAGATGCGGGCGATGGTCCGGGTGCTGCGCGACGGAGCGCCGGCGGAGTGCGCCCCCCAGCCCGGCGTCGCTGACCTGGTGTCCCTCTCCCGACGCGCCCCGGTCCCGGTCGTCGACGTAGAGTTGCCGGATGGCATGGAAGAACTTCCGCCCCAGGTCGACGCGGCGGTCTACCGGCTGGCGCAAGAGGCGCTGACCAACGCCCTGCGGCACGCCCGCAACGCCTCGCGTGTGGAGATCCGGGTCGTAGTGGGCGAGGGAAGGCTGCGACTACGCGTGACCGACGACGGACAGATCGACCCGGCACGGCCGGTGAACCACGGCTTCGGGCTGCTGGGGATGACCGAGCGCGTGCAGCTGCTCGGCGGCACGCTGCGTGCCGGGCCGGCGCCCGAGGGCGGGTGGACGGTCGAGGCCGAGATGCCGACGAAGGTACGCCGATGACGGTACGTGTGCTGGTGGCCGACGACCAGGATCTGGTGCGCACCGGTCTGTCGATGATCCTTGACGCGCAGCCCGACATCGAGGTCGTCGGCCAGGCCGCCGACGGCCACGCAGCCGTCGAGCTGGCGCAGCGGCTCCGCCCCGACGTGTGCCTGGTCGACATCCAGATGCCCGGGCTCGACGGCATCGAGGTGACCAAGCTCCTCGCAGGGCGGGGCGTCCCGGACCCGATCGCGGTAGTGGTGATCACGACATTCGACCTCGACGAGTACGTCCACGGCGCGCTCCGGGCCGGCGCCCGAGGCTTTCTGCTCAAGGACGCCGGGCCGGCGCTGCTCGTCCAGGCCGTCCATGCCGCCGCCGTCGGCGATGCCCTGATCGCGCCGAACATCACCCGGCGGCTGCTGGCCACCCTGGCCGCCAGGGAACCGTCGAGCCGACGGACCCAACCGGTCGAGCCGCTCACCGAACGCGAGGAGGAGGTGCTGACGCTGGTCGCCCGTGGCCGCACGAACGCCGAGATCGCCGCCGAGCTGTTCATCGGCTTGACGACCGCCAAGACCCACGTCGCCAGCCTGCTGACCAAAATCGGCGCCCGAAACAGGGTGGAGATCGCGATGTGGGCGTACGACACCGGCCGGGTGGGGACCTGAATCGGCAATGCGCCCTGAAGCAGGGCCTGTTCACGCGTTTTCCGGAGCCCAGCTCCGGCGCAGGTGGGTGATTTCCACGGTGACGGCCTCGCGCATCAGGGTGCGGGCGTGGACCACGGACAGGGTGTCGGTCAGCCAACGGGTGCTCAGGCCCTCCAGGAGGGCCGTGAGGCGTTCCTGGAGGGCCGTGAGGCGTTCCGCCGAGGCCAGTGAGCGCGGTGTCGCGGCCCTCGGGGGCGGGGGAGTGGTGACGTTCCGGGAGTCCTTCGCGGATGCGGCCATGGCCATACTCTCTGCCCGTCCGCAACACGGCGGCGGTGCCGGTCAGCGTGTCTGTCCACCGACACCGACGCCTACGCCGAGGACGCCCGCCAGCAGTACCAGCTCCTGTCGACGGCCACCACGGCGACCGGCGCCCCCATGGCCGCGAGCAAGCTCCAGGGCCCCGACTACTACAAGATCCGCTCCACCAACCGG
This sequence comes from Streptomyces sp. NPDC023157, assembly GCF_055560575.1. Classification (NCBI taxonomy): domain Bacteria; kingdom Bacillati; phylum Actinomycetota; class Actinomycetes; order Kitasatosporales; family Streptomycetaceae; genus Streptomyces; species Streptomyces sp. NPDC023157. The sequence continues at coordinate 1,050,260 of NZ_JBVHIL010000002.1, read as the reverse complement.
GACTTCCTCGCCTCCTACGCCAACTACTACCTGTGCAACGGGGCCGTCATCTCCGGCCAGTTCGGTGACACCGCCGCCGACACCGCCGCCCGCGCCACCCTCGCCCGGCTCTACCCCGGCCGCGTGATCGAGCAGCTCGACATCGACCGCCTCGGCACCGGCGGCGGCGGGATCCACTGCGTCACCCAGCAGCAGCCCGTCCGCTGACGCAGCCCCTGACGCACCCGCGCGGCCGCGCACGCAGGCAGCCGCCGGACGCACGGCCGGGGCCGGGAGACCACTCCCCGCCCCGGCCGGACCTCCCCCTCCCGGCTCCTCCACGGGGGTTCCTTCGTACCGGCGCCCTTCGTACCTGCGCCTTTCGTACCGGCCCCTTTCGTACCGCCGCCCTTCGTACGGCCCCCCTTTCGTACCGCCCCCTTTCGTACCGTCCCCGTCAGGCCGACCGCAGCGCGTCCGTCGGGGACGAGCCGGCCGCGCGCAGGGCCGGGTAGATGCCGGCGAGGGCGGCGACCACCACGGACACCACCGGGCCCGCGACGACCATCGACAGGGGGACGGCCGCGGGCCAGCCCCGCGCGAGGGCGTAGCCGTACACGGTGAGGGCGCCCATGACGAGTCCGCCGATCCCTCCGACGAAGCCCATCAGGACGGCCTCCAGCAGGAACTGGGTGGCGATCTGGCCGCCCCTCGCGCCGAGCGCGCGGCGCAGCCCGATCTCGCCGCGCCGTTCCATGACGCCCACCACCATGGTGTTGGCGATGCCGACGCCGCCCACGAGGAGGGCGACCGCCGCGAGGGAGAGCACCAGGCCGGTGAGCGCGTCCTTCGCCTCGCCGCGCGCGGTGAGCAGGTCGGAGGGGCGGCTGACGGCCACGCCGCTCGGGTTGGCGGGGTTGGCGGTCGCCCCGGCCACGGCCTGCACGTCGGGGACGCGCTCGGGGTAGGACCGCAGGTAGATCGTCGCGGCCGTGCCGTCCGCGCCGAGGTGGGCGGTCGCCTGCGGCCAGCCGACGAGCGCGGCGGTGCCCAGTTCGGGCGCGAGCTCGTTCGGCGCCAGGATCCCGGTGACGACGTACGACTGACCGCCGAGCCAGACCCGTTCGCCGGGGGCGGTGACGCCGAGGCGCTCGGCGGCCTGGTCGCCGAGGACCGTCACCGGGAGCCGCTCGCCGGCCCGGTCCAGCCACGTGCCGCTCCGCAGCTTCGCGTGCAGGACGTCCAGGAGGTCGAGCCGGGCCGCCAGCACGCTGAGGCTGCCGGTCTGCTCCTTCGGCACGAGGTCGTTGCGGTACACCTCGGCCTTGGTGGCCCCGGTCGCGGTGACCCGCCGCACGGGGGCGATGTCGGCGAGCATCTTCTCGGCCGTGGCCGGCAGCGGCACCGGCCGCTGCTCGGCGTCCTTGCCGGGGCCCACGGTGATCAGGTTGGAGCCGAGCTGGTCCAGCCGGGCCAGCAGGTGTGCCTGGTTGGACAGGGAGATCCCGGTGACCGCGATGACGGCGGCGATGCCCAGCGCTATGCCGAGGGCGGAGAGCGCGGAGCGGGTCCTGCGGGTGCGCGGTCCGATCATGCCCAGGCGCAGCAGGTCCGTCGGCCGCAGCCGGGTGCGGCGTGGTGCGGTCGTCACAGGGCAGCTCCTACGGGGTGGGGGCCGCGTTCGTCGAAGTCGACGCGGCCGTCGTGGATGCCGATGCGCCGGGGGAACGAGGCGGCGAGCTCGCGGTCGTGGGTGATGACGACGACCGTGGTGCCCTTCCCGTTCAGTGCGCGCAGCAGGTCGACGACGGCCGCCCCGGAGACGCTGTCCAGGGCGCCCGTGGGCTCGTCGGCGAGGAGGAGGGCCGGGCGGCCGACCAGTGCGCGGGCGATGGCCACGCGCTGCTTCTCCCCGCCGGACAGCTGGTCCGGGCGGTGGTCGAGCCGGTGCCCGAGCCCCACCTCGCGCAGGGCCTCCACGGCGGCGGCGCGGCGCCGCGCGGCGGGCACGCCGCTGTACAGCAGCCCGGTGGCGACGTTCTCGACCGTGCTGAGGCCCGCGAGCAGGAAGAACTGCTGGAAGACGAAGCCGATCCGGTGGGCGCGCAGCGCGGCCAGCTCGGGGTCGGAGAGGCTGTCCAGATCGCGCCCCTCGAAGCGCAGCCGCCCGGCGGTGGGCCGGTCCAGCGAGCCGAGCAGGGCGAGGAGGGTCGACTTGCCGGAGCCGGACGGCCCGACGACGGCGAGGAGTTCGCCCGCCTCGACCGTCAGGTCGATGCCGTGCAGGATCCGCAGCGGAGGGGAGCCCGGGTACTCCTTCACGACGCCGGTGAGCTCCAGTACGGGGGCCGCCCCCGGGGACTGCCGGGGCGTCACTTCGGGACCACCACCCGGTCGCCGGCGCGGACCTCGCCGCTGACCTGCGCCCGCGCGTCGGCGACCAGACCCAGCTGGACCTTGACCAGCCGGGTGCCGCCGCCCTCCTCGATCCGCACGCCGTAGCCGCCGCCGTCGAGGGCGAGGAGCGCGGTGACGGGGACGATGAGCGCGTCCTGCGCGGTGTCGCCGACGATCGTGACGGTCACGGAGGAGGGACCGGCCCGGAGGGCCTGCCGCTGCCCGTCCAGGGCGATGGTGACCTTGGTCTTCTCCCCGCCGCCGGAGCCGCCCTGTTCGCCGTCGCCGCCGCTGTCGGCGCCGCCGCGTATGAGGGAGCGGACGCGGCCCTCGACCGTGCTGCCGTCGGACAGCTTCACCGTCACCCGCCCGTTCGGCTTGAACCGGGAGAGCTGGTTCTCGGCGGGCCGCACGAGGGCGACGAGGGCCGTGTCGGTGACCGTCATGATCGAGGCTGAGGCGACGGCCGAGCCGAGCTGGGCGCCGAGCCGCTCCACCCGGACGGTGGAGTGCGGCAGCATGACGACGTCACCGCGGGCGACCGTCCCGGTCTGCCGTGCGCCGAGCGCCTTCTGCCAGCGCTTCACCGCCGCCGCCGTGGCCTTGGTGAACTTCCCGTCCACGCTGAGGCCGAGTCCGTCCGCGTGGCCCAGGCGCACCAGGTTGCGCTCCAGCTGCTCCACGTCCGGGCCGTCGGGGACCCCGGGCCCGAGGTCGCGCCACAGCGGCCGCTTCCCGGTCATCAGGATCACCGGACGCCCGTCGACCTCGTACAGTTTCCCGCCGGCCTTGACGACGGAGCCGACCGGGGGCAGGGCCGTGAGCGTCCCCTGGCCGGAGGGGACGACGGGCGTGGGCGCGTCGAACGCGAGCGTGCCGGCGACCTGGATGCCGCTGGACAGCGAGCCCTTCTCCACGACCGCGGTGCCGTGGCCGAGGGACGGCTGCGCGGACGCGGTGCCGGGCCCCTCCCAGGGGCGCGTCACGGCGAGGGCGCCCGAGCCGCCGATGACGGCGATCAGGGCGAGCGGGACGACGATCCGGCGCCGCCCGCGCCGGGCCCGCCCGTGCGCGCGGTCGGGGGGCACGGAGGTGCCGGTGCCCCCGGTGTTCTCCAGAGTGTCGGTCATGGTCACTGACCGATCCGGTAGCCGGGCATCGGCAGCTTGCCGCAGGCCGGCTGGATGGCGTCCCACTTGGCCGCGTCGAAGAGCTTCGTCGGGATGACGAGGACGCCCTGCGCGTCGGGGTCGGGCAGGTCCGGGTAGCCGTTCTTCCGCGCGCACGCGACGAAGGCACGGCCCTGCTCCGCGAACTTCGCGTCGTTCTTGGATTTCACCTGGTGGATGCCGGGGACCTTCGCGTCGCACACCTTGGCGGCGGTCTCGTACCCCTCGACGGAGCCGCCGTCGGTACCGGCGGCCGGGATGGTGATGTTGCCCTCCTCGTCCTGCTCGACGCTGCTCTGCCCCTGCGCGTGCATGCAGTCCACCCAGGCCTTGCGCACCGCGTCGTCGTTCTGCGGGCCGCTCTTCACCGTGCCGTCGGCGCCGGCCACCCGGGGGGCCGCGTCCTCGGCCGAGCAGCCGCTCGCCACCAGTACGGCCGCCACGGCGGTCGCCGCCAGTACCCCTCGTCGTGTTCCGCTTCGCATGTCCGTTCTCCCTGCCGGCAGTCGTCGCTGACATCGGCCAGTTCTACGGAGGGGCCGGTGAGCCACCCGTGAGCGTGCGCCTAACGTGCGGCTAACCGGCGCCGGGGCATCCTTGACGGGCAGGAGCAGCGGGCGAGGGCGGCGCGGGGCGCGGCCGAGTGGAGTGGTGGGGACAGGATGCGCGTGCTCATCGTCGAGGACGAGGCCGAGCTGGCCGCGATGCTCGCCGACGGCCTGCGCGGCGAGGGCATGGTCTGCGACGTCGCCCACGACGGCGCCCGCGCCCTCGAACTCACGGCCGCCACCACGTACGACGTGCTCGTCCTGGACCGGGACCTGCCCCGGCTCAGCGGGGACGCCGTCTGCCGGGCGCTGAACACCGCCGGCTACCCGGCCAGGATCCTCATGCTGACCGCCGCCGGCGCCCTGTCCGACCTCGTCGACGGCCTCGGCCAGGGCGCCGACGACTACATGACCAAACCGTTCTCCTACCTGGAGCTGGTCGCCCGGCTGCGCGCGCTGGGCCGCCGCACCTCCGGCGGCGGCCTCCCCACGGTGCTGAGCCGGCGCGGCCTCAGCCTGGACACCGCCCGCCGGGTCGCCGAACGCGACGGGCGGCCGCTCAAGCTGACCCCCAGGGAACTCGGCGTCCTGGAGATGCTGCTCGCCGCCGACGGCGCGCCGGTCACCACCGAGGAGCTGCGCGACAGCCTGTGGGACGCGGCGCTCGACCCGGCCACCACCGCCGTGCGGGTCACCGTCCACTCCCTGCGCCGCAAGCTGGGCGAGCCCGCCCTGATCACCCACGACCCCGGATTCGGGTACCGGCTGTGAGCCGCGCCCGGACCGGCCGCCGGACCCCGCGCCCGCGACTGCCGCTGCGCGGCCGGCTGACCCTGGTCACGACGGTGGTCTTCGCGCTCCTGGGCTGCGGACTGCTCGTCCTGAACTGGCTGAGCTCCCGTCAGCTCATCGAGGACAACCGCTACCTGATCGTCCCCGCGCTCGTCACGACCCCCGCGGAGAACCCGGCGACGAGACCCGACCCCCTCGAACTCCCCGACCCCTCCGCCACGTTCGAGGTGCCCGCCGCGACGGTCACGCCCGCGGAGAGCTTCGAGGCGTTCCAGCGCAGCGTCCTCGGCGATCTGCTGGCGCGCTCCCTGCTGCTGCTCCTCGTCTTCACCGCGCTCGCCGCGCTGCTCGCCTGGTGGGCCGGACGCCGGTCGCTGCTCCGCCTCACCCAGGTCACCGCCGCCGCCCGGCGGATCGGCTCCGGCAGCACCCTGGACGAGCGGCTCGCCCTGACCGGACCGCACGACGAGGTCCGCGAGCTCGGCGACACCTTCGACGCGATGCTCGACCGCCTGGACCGCAGCTTCACCGCCCAGCGCCGCTTCACCGCCCACGCCTCCCACGAGCTGCGCACCCCGCTCACCCTCCAGCGCACCGCCCTGGAGATCCCGCTCGCCCAGGGCCGGGTCCCCGCCGACCTGCGCCCCGACGTCCAGCGCGCCCTGGACGCCAACGCCCGTACGGAGCGCCTCATCGCGGCGCTGCTGACCCTGGCCCGCGGCGAGAGCGAGCGGCCCGCGCCGTACCCGGCCGACCTGGCGGACGTGGCCGGGGCCGCGGTCGGGGACCTGGCCGAGGAGGCCCGCGCGGCCGGCATCCGGATCACCGCCGACACGAGGCCCGCGCCGGTCACCGGCGACCTGTCCCTGCTGCACCAGATCGCCCTCAACCTGGTGGCCAACGCGGTGCGGCACAACCACCGCGGCGGCACGGCGACGGTGACCACCGGCACCGTGGGCGACCGGGCCTTCGTCGAGGTCGGCAACACCGGCCCGGTCCTCGACCCGGCGGAGGTCCCCGAGCTGTTCGAGCCGTTCCGGCGGGGAACGGAGCGCCGCGCCGACGGCACCGGTCTCGGACTCGCCGTGGTCCGCGCGATCACCGCCACCCACCACGGCGAGGTCACCGCCGCACCCCGCCCCCACGGCGGCCTCACGGTCCGCGTGGAACTGCCCCGCCGGATCCCCGGCGGCACCGATCCTGACGACGCGCCGTGAACCCTGGACCCGACCGTCCCCCGTGCCATAGCCTCCACATACCGAGACACGGCGGCGTGCCCCGGTCCGGTGCCTGCCCGTGTCCGGACGGGCGTCCGCCTCCGTAACTCGCTTCCCACGGTGTCGTTCTGCGTCTTTCACGACGCAACGAAGGCGGTCATCAATGCCCGGTACGGAGTCCTCCGACTACACCCAGCGGCTCGCGAGGCTGGAGACCTCGGGGATCAAGCGTCTGTTGCCGACACAGGCCCCCTACCGGTGGAACCTCAAGCGCCTCGGTCTCGGCCGGGTCCTGGACGTGGGCTGCGGCCTCGGGCGCAACCTGCTGAACTGCGGTCCCGAGAGCGTGGGCGTCGACCACAACGCGACCTCGGTCGCCACCTGTCGCGAGCGGGGCCTCACGGCCTACACGCCCGACGAGCTCGCCGCCGCCCCGGACTGCGGGCCCGGCTCCTTCGACTCGCTGCTGTGCGCCCACGTCCTGGAGCACATGGACGAGTCGCTGGCGAACTCGATCCTCGAGCAGTACCTGCCGCTGGTGAAGCCGGGCGGTTCGGTCGTCCTCATCACCCCGCAGGAGGCCGGCTACAAGACGGACGCCACCCACGTCCGCTTCGTCGACTTCGAGGGCCTGCGCGGGCACGCGGAGAAGGTGGGCCTGACCATCGACCGCACGTACTCGTTCCCCTTCGCACGGTCGATGGGCAAGGTCTTCCCGTACAACGAGTTCATCCTCGTCGCCCGCACCTGAGGCGGATTCGGGGCGGTCCGGACCGGCTACGGCCCGGACCGGCTCCGGGCCAGTCCGGAGAGTCGGCCCCCGGCCCCCGTCTCACGGCACCCGGGCGGTCCACTCCGGCGTGGCGAACTTCGTCTCCGCCAGCTCCTTCGCGCGGGTCAGCTCCTCCTCCGTGACCGTGCCCTCGGACAGGCCGTAACGGGAGCGGAAGGAGGCGACCATGCGGTCGATGACCGCCTCCCGGGGCAGTCCGGTCTGGCGGCGCAGCGGGTCCACGCGCTTCTTGGCGCTCTTGGTGCCCTTGTCGGACAGCTTCTCCCGGCCGATGCGCAGCACCTCGGTCATCTTGTCGGCGTCGATGTCGTACGCCATGGTCACGTGGTGCAGCACCGCCCCGTCGCCCGTGACCATCCGCTTCTGCGCGGCCCCGGCGATCTTGCCGGCCTCGGTCGCGATGTCGTTGAGCGGCTGGTACCACGCCTTGACGCCCATGTCGCCGAGCGCGCCCAGCACCCAGTCGTCCAGATACGCGTAGCTGTCGGTGAAGGACAGGCCCTGGACCAGGGCGTCGGGGACCGAGAGCGAGTACGTGATGGTGTTGCCCGGCTCGATGAACATGGCCCCGCCGCCGCTGATCCGGCGCACCACCTCGATGCCGTGCCGCTCCGCCGCCTCCGCGTCCACCTCGTTGCGCAGCGACTGGAAGCTGCCGATGACGACGGCGGGCGAGCCCCACTCCCACACCCGCAGGGTCGGCGGACGGCGGCCCGCCGCGACCTCGGCGGTCAGCACCTCGTCGAGCGCCATGTGCAGGGCGGGGGACTGCGGCGGCTCGTGGACCAGCTGCCAGTCGTAGTCGGTCCAGTCCGTGGCGTGCGCGAGGGCCCGCCGGACCGCCACCCCGATGCCCTCCGTGGTCAGCCCGTACATCTGCGTCCCGGGCGGCAGCGCGGCGTCGATCCGGGCCGCGAGACCGGCCGCGTCCGTGTCGGCCGGGGCGCCCTCCAGGGCGCGGTCGATCGCCAGGATCGCCTCGTCCGGTTCCAGGAAGAAGTCGCCCGCGACCCGGACCCGGCGCAGGACGCCGTCCTCCGCGTCGAGGTCGACGACGACCAGCTTGCCGCCCGGAACCTTGTACTCGCCGTGCACGGGGCCCTCCCTGGAGGTAAAGGGGTGAACTCGATCAAAGCGTACTCGCGGCCGGCAGGTCGCCCTCCGGTTGTCCACAGGTCGTCACGGGGCCTCCGGAATGTCAGCCGGGTGTGCTTGGCTGGTCACATGACCGCATACCTCGACGGCGCAGACGGCACAGACAGCGCAGACCGTACAGACAGCGCAGACCGCACAGACAGTGCCGGCAGCGCAGCCTTCCTCGACCACGTCCTCGCCGGCGGTACGACCGAGGTGGAGGAAGCGGTCCGCAAGGCCGCCGCCGCCGAGATCATGCCGCGCTTCCGGCAGCTCGGCGCGGAGGAGATCGTCGAGAAGAACGGGCCGCACGACCTGGTCACCGTCGCCGACCGGGCCGCCGAGGCCCATCTGACCGCCTCCCTCACCGCCCTGCTCCCCGGCTCCGTCGTCGTCGGCGAGGAGGCCGTGCACGCCGACCCCGGGGTGTACGAGGCGCTCCAGGGCGACGCTCCCGTCTGGATCGTCGACCCGGTGGACGGCACCCGCCAGTTCGTGCACGGCGAGGCGGGCTTCTGCACCCTGGTCGCCCTGGCCCGGCACGGCGAGCTGCTCGCCTCCTGGACGTACGCCCCCGTCCTGGAGGAGCTGGCCGTCGCGGTGCGCGGCCGCGGCGCCACGGTGAACGGGCAGCGCATACGCTCGGGCGCGCCCGCCCCGGGAGCGGTCCTGGACGTCGCCACCTCGCACCCCGACTACACCACCCCGGACCAGAAGCGCGCCCTGCTCGGCCTGCGCACCGAGGGCGTCCGCCCCCGCCCCTGCGGCTCGGCCGGCCTGGAGTACCTGGCCGTCGCCAAGGGCGAGCTCGACGCCGTCGCCTTCTCCTGGGAGTACGCCTGGGACCACGCCGCCGGGCTGCTCCTCGTCGAGGAGGCGGGCGGCACCGATGTCACCCTCACCGGCGAGCGGTTCCGCGTCACGGGCGGCAACGCGCTGCCGTTCACCGCGGCCCGTGACGCGGCCACCGCGGCGCGGATCCGGGCCCTGCTCGGGGCCGGGTAAGTCCCTTACGGGGCCGCGCATATGCTGAGATCCCTGGCTATCGGCTGACGAAGGAGTCCGAAGGTGCCGTCGATGCTCGATGCCGTCGTCGTGGGGGCGGGCCCCAACGGACTGACCGCCGCCGTGGAGCTGGCGCGGCGCGGATTCTCCGTCGCGGTCTTCGAGGCGAAGTCCACCGTGGGCGGCGGGGCCCGGACCGAGGAGCTCACCCTCCCCGGCTTCCGCCACGACCCGTGCTCGGCGGTGCACCCGCTGGGCGCCGGATCGCCGGTCTTCAAGACGATGCCGCTGGACCGCCACGGCCTGGAGTGGCTGCATCCCGCGCTGCCCATGGCCCACCCCTGGGACGACGGCACCGCGGCCGTCCTCTCCCGCTCCGTCGCCGAGACCGCCGCCTCCTTCGGGCCGCGCGACGCCGGCACCTACCGGCGGCTCGTCGCGCCCTTCCTCGGCAAGTGGGACCGCCTCGCCGCGGACTTCATGCAGCTGCCGCTCACGGCACTGCCCCGCGACCCGGTCACCCTGGCCCGCTTCGGACTCGCCGGACTGCCGCCGTCCACCTGGCTGACGCGCCGCTTCCGCGACGACAAGGCGCGCGCCCTCTTCGCCGGCCTGGTCGGCCATGTCATCGCCCCGCTCGACGGCATCGCCACCGGCGCGGTCGGCCTGGTCTTCGCGCTCGCCGCGCACGCGGGCGGCTGGCCGCTGCCCCGGGGCGGCTCCCAGTCCATCTCCGACGCCCTCACCTCGTACCTGACGGAGCTGGGCGGCGCCGTCCACACCGACTACGAGGTCAAGCGGCTCGACGACCTGCCGCCGGCCCGCGCGTACGTCTTCGACACCTCGCCCACCGCGCTCGCCCGGATCGCCGGCCTCGGCGGCCACTACGACGCCTACCGCTACGGCGCCAGCGCCTTCAAGATCGACTACGCGCTCTCGGGCCCCGTGCCCTGGACCGCCGAGGCCGCGCGCCGCGCCGGCACCGTCCAGATCGGCCCCACCGCGGGGGAGATCGGCACCGCCCTGCGCCAGGCCTCCTCCGGCACGGCCCCCGGCACGCCCTTCCTCATCGCCGCCCAGCCCAGCCTCGTCGACCCCGGCCGCGCCCCCGAGGGCAAGCACGTCTTCTGGGTCTACGGCCACGTCCCCAACGGCTGGCAGGGCGACCTCACCGACGCCATCGAGCGGCAGATCGAGCGCTTCGCCCCCGGCTTCCGCGACCTCGTCCTCGCCCGCGCCACCGCCGGGCCGCCCGAGCTGGCCGAGCGCAACGCCAACTACATCGGCGGCGACATCGCCTGCGGCGCGGCCCGCGGCCTCCAGCTGCTGCTGCGCCCCAAGCTGTCCCTCTTCCCCTACTCCACCCCGCATCCCGCGGTCTTCCTCTGCTCCTCCGCCACCCCGCCCGGCCCCGGCGTCCACGGCATGTCCGGCCACAACGCGGCCAAGGCGGTCTGGCGCAGACTGCGCACCCCCGTCGGACGGTAGCCCCCGCCAGCCCCGGCAGCCCGGGAGCCCAGCGCAGCCACCCGTCGGCCCCGGCAAACCACGTGCGGGGCCCGGCGGTGCGGCGGGAGGATGGAGGCATGAGCAACCGGCCCGCGATCGTCCTCGTCCTCGGCGACATCACCCACCAGCACGCCGACGTCATCGTGAACGCCGCCAACTCCTCGCTGCTCGGCGGCGGGGGAGTGGACGGCGCGATCCACCGCAAGGGCGGCCCCGCCATCCTCGCCGAGTGCCGCGCCCTGCGCGCGGGGCACTACGGCCGCGGCCTGCCCACCGGGCGCGCCGTCGCCACCACCGCCGGCGACCTCCCCGCCCGCTGGGTCGTCCACACCGTCGGCCCCGTGTACAGCGCGGAGGAGGACCGCTCGGAGCTGCTGGCCTCCTGCTACGCGGAATCCCTGCGGGTGGCCGCCGAACTGGGCGCCGAGACGGTCGCCTTCCCGGCCGTCTCCACCGGCATCTTCGGCTGGCCCATGGAGGACGCCGCGCGCCTCGCGATCCGCACCGTCCGCGAGGAGGCCACCGCGCCCGTCCGGGAGGTCCGCTTCGTGCTCTTCGACACGGCCGCCCACACCGTCTTCGCCACGGCGCTCGCCGAGGCCGACGCCACCGGACGTTGATGTCGTTTTCTCGCCAGCCCCGACCGCCGTCGATCACCGATCCTTGACCCATGCACACCGACACCGAGCGCTGCGTGCGGGCCGTCCGGTCGAAGGACGCCCGCTTCGACGGCATCTTCTTCACCGCCGTCCGCACCACGCGGATCTACTGCCGCCCCAGCTGCCCGGCCGTCCCGCCCAAGGCCGAGAACATGGAGTTCCACCCCAGCGCCGCCGCCTGCCAGCGGGCCGGGTTCCGGGCCTGCAAGCGCTGCCGCCCCGACACCAGCCCCGGCTCACCCCAGTGGGACGTACGGGCCGACGCCGTCGCCCGCGCCATGCGGCTCATCCGGGACGGCGTCGTGGACCGGGAGGGCGTGCCGGGGCTCGCCGCCCGGCTCGGCTACTCCGCCCGCCAGATCGAGCGGCAGCTGCTCGCCGAGCTCGGCGCCGGACCGCTCGCGCTGGCCCGCGCCCAGCGCGCCCAGACCGCGCGGCTGCTCATCGAGACCACCGCGCTGCCGATGGCGGAGATCGCCTTCGCGGCCGGCTTCTCCTCCGTCCGCACCTTCAACGACACCGTCCGCGAGGTCTTCGCCCTCGCCCCAGGCGAACTCCGCGCCCGCGCCGGCCGCTCACGCGCCGCGCCCGCCGTCACCCCCGGCACGATCACCCTCCGGCTGCCGTTCCGCGCCCCGCTCAACCCGTCCAACCTCTTCGGCCACCTCGCCGCGACCGGCGTCCCCGGCGTCGAGGAGTGGCGCGACGGCGCCTACCGCAGGACGCTCGCCCTGCCGTACGGGCACGGGATCGTCGCCCTCGCGCCCCGCGCCGACCACGTCCTGTGCCGGCTCTCCCTGACCGACCCGCGCGACCTCACCCACGCCATCAGCCGCTGCCGCTGGCTGCTCGACCTGGACGCCGACCCCGTCGCCGTCGACGGACAGCTGCGCGCCGACCCGCTGCTCGCCCCCCTCGTCGACGCGGCGCCCGGACGGCGGGTGCCGCGCACCGTGGACGCCGCCGAGTTCGCCGTACGGGCCGTCCTCGGCCAGCAGGTGTCCACCGCCGCCGCCCGCACCCACGCGGCCCGCCTGGTCGTCGCGCACGGCGTCCCCGTCGACGACCCCGAGGGCGGCCTCACCCACCTCTTCCCGGCCCCCGAGGCGCTCGCCGGTCTCGACCCGGAGACCCTGGCGCTGCCCCGCAGCCGCCGCGCCACCCTGCTCACCCTCGTCGCGTCGCTCGCCGACGGCAGCCTGACCCTCGGCCCGGAGAGCGACTGGGCCGAGGCCCGCGCCCGGCTCCTCGGCCTGCCCGGCTTCGGCCCGTGGACCACCGAGGTCATCGCGATGCGGGCGCTCGGCGACCCCGACGCCTTCCTCCCCGGCGACCTCGGCGTCCGCCGCGCCGCCCAGGGCCTCGGGCTGCCCGCGACCCCCGCCGCGCTCACCGCCCGCGCCGCCCGCTGGCGCCCCTGGCGCGCGTACGCGGTCCAGTACCTCTGGGCCACCGACGCCCACCCGATCAACCATCTCCCCGCGTAAGGAACCCCGCCCATGCCCACCGTCCAGCACACGGTCGTGGACAGCCCCTACGACGCGCTGACCCTGGTCGCCGTCGACGGAGTCCTCAGCCGCGTCCACATGACCGACCAGCGCCACCGCCCGCCGCAGGACACCTTCGGCTCGCCCGACCCCCGCCCCTTCGCCGAGGCGATCCGCCAGCTCGACGCCTACTTCGCCGGCGAACTCACGGAGTTCGACCTGCGGTTGCGTCTCCTCGGCACCCCGTTCCAGCTGCGCGTCTGGGAACAGCTGCGCCTCATCCCGTACGGGGAGACCCGGACGTACGGCGAACTCGCCGAGGCCCTCGGCACCCCCGGCGCCTCCCGCGCGGTCGGCCTGGCCAACGGCAAGAACCCGGTCTCCCTGATCGTCCCCTGCCACCGCGTCATCGGCGCCGGCGGCTCCCTGACCGGCTACGGCGGCGGCCTGGACCGCAAGAAGCGCCTGCTCGCCTTCGAGTCGGGCCGCGAGGACACCCTCTTCTAACGCAGCCGCTCCAGCAGCGCGGGCAGCGCCGTCCCGATCGGCTCCCGCACCACCTCGTCGGCCAGCGGATCGTACGGCGTGGGCTCGGCGTTCACGATGATCAGCCGGGCCCCGTGCTCCGCCGCGATCCCCGCGAGGGAGGCCGCGGGCTGCACCTGCAGGCTGGTGCCGACGGCGAGGAACACCTCCGCCGCCTTGGCGACGGACATCGCGTCGCCGAGCACCTTCGGATCGAGCCGCTGCCCGAACATGACGGTCGCCGACTTCAGGATCCCGCCGCACACCAGACAGGCCGGATCGTCCTCGCCGCCCCGCACCCGTTCCAGCGCCTCGGCCATCGACGACCGGGCGTGGCACGCGGTGCACACCACCGACCGCGCCGAGCCGTGCAGTTCGAGCACCTTGCGCTCCGGCACCCCGGCGGCCTGGTGCAGCCCGTCCACGTTCTGCGTGACGACCCGCAGCGCGTGCCCGCTCTTCTCGAAGGCCGCGATCGCGTGGTGCGCCACGTTCGGCTCGGCCCGCAGGACCGGACCGTCGAGCCGCATCCGCCAGGAGCGGCGGCGGATCTCCGGGTCGGCCATGTACGGCCCGTAGGTGACGAGCCGCTCGGCCTCCGGGTCGCGCCGCCACAGGCCGTCGGGCCCCCGGTAGTCGGGAATGCCCGAGTCGGTGGAGATGCCTGCTCCGCTGAGGATCGCGACCATGGTCATACCGCGAGCGTAGAGCGGCCCGAACGGCTCACGCGAGCCGATATTCCGGTGCCGCGTTCCCTGGCACGGCCGCGCACGGGCTCGTGCGACGAGCCCGTGCGCACCGGCGGCCTCAGCCCGCCCGAGCCCGAGCCCGGGCGGGGCCGAGGACGAGACCGGCCGGCGGCTCAACGCGCCGCGCGGCCGTTCTCCAGCTCCACCGGGCCGCGGCCCGAGGCCAGGGCGTCGAGGGCGGCCAGGACGCGGAGGCCGAGGGCGCTCGGCAGGTAGGCGGTGGCTTCGGACGGGTCGATCAGCTTCCAGGACAGCAGCTCCTCCTCCTGGAGGCGGATCGCCGCGAACCGCGCGTCCGGCAGGACCCCGCCGTCGTAGACGTACGCCACGAGCGGCGGCCGGGCCGCCCCGTGGACCCAGTCGACCGCGAGGAGCGCGCCCAGTTCCAGGTCGAGGCCGATCTCCTCGGCCGTCTCGCGGCGGGCCGCCTGGCGGGGCGTCTCGCCCGTGTCGGACTCGATCGTGCCGCCCGGCAGCGTCCAGCCCTCCCGGTAGTTCGGCTCGACCACGAGGATGCGGCCGTCGGCGTCGCGGAACAGGGCGGCCGCGCCGGCCAGGACACGGGGCAGGCCCGCGATGTACGTGGCGTACGCGGAGGATTCGGAGGTCGTCATCCCGTCAGCGTAGCCAGCCGCAGGGTGCGTTCGGCCAGCTCGCCGATCCGTACGCCGTCGAAGCCGGACACCGCGCTGCGCACCCGGTCGCGCAGCGGCTCCGACCACTGCGGGGGGATCGCCGCCGCCCCGCACAGCACCCCCGCCACCGAGCCGGCCGTCGCCCCGTTGGAGTCGGTGTCCAGGCCGCCGCGCACGGTGAGCGTGATGGTGCGGGTGAAGTCGCCCTCCCCGTACAGGAGTCCGGCGGTCAGCACGGCCGCGTTCGGGACGGTGTGGATCCAGCCGAGCCCGCCGGTCTCCTTCCGCAGCTCGGCGAGGGTCTCGGCCCACTCCAGGCCCGCCTCGTGCAGGGCCATGGTGTGCCGCACCGCCCTGGCCAGCCGGCTGCCGGCGGGGACGCGGTCGAGAGCGGTCTCCAGGGCGGCGCGCGGGCCGGGCGCCGTGAAGGCGGCGGCGACCAGGGCGGCCGCCCACATCGCCCCGTACACCCCGTTGCCCGTGTGCGACAGGACCGCGTCCCGGCGGGCCAGCGAGGCGGCCCGGCGCGGGTCGCCGGGGGAGGTCCAGCCGTAGACGTCCGCCCGGATCAGCGCGCCGATCCACTCCTGGTGCGGATTGTCGTACGTGGCCGTCAGCGGCGGCTTCAGCCCGTTGACGAGGTTGCGGTACGCGACCCGCTCGGCGGTGAAGGTCTGCAGATACGGCAGCCGCAGCAGCCACACCTCGCCCACCTGCTCCGTGGTGAACGCGAAGCCCCGCGTCTCCAGGAGGTGCAGGCCCAGGATCGAGTAGTCGATGTCGTCGTCCCGGCAACTGCCGTGGATCCGGCCTCGCACGCACTGCGGCCACTCGGGCCGCAGCTCGAAGCCGTCCGCGCCGGCGGCGGGCGGCGGGGGCAGGTAGTCGGTGAGCGGCAGGGCGTCCGTCAGGCGCAGATAGGCGTCGATCCGCTCGGGCGTCCAGTGGTCGCCGCGCTCGACGGGCTTGCCGAGCATGTTCCCGGCGATCCGCCCCGTCCAGCCGCCGAGGATCCGGTCGGCGAGTTCGCTGTGCTTGAGGAGGCCCATGGCACCGGTCTACCGAATCCGCCGCCGGGCCGCGCGCCGACGCACCCGCGCGGCCCCGCGTCCTCCGTCGGCCTCAGTCCTCCTCCGAGCCCGAGCGGGACTTCGCCGCCCGGCGCAGCCGGTGGTGCCGGGACGCCCCCTGCTCGCTGATCGCCTCGCCGACCGCCGTGCGGACCGCGTCCAGTACGCCGTGCAGCGCCTGGTGCCGGGCCGGGCCCGCGCCCGGGTCCTCCCGGAGCTCCTTCAGGAGCGCCCAGCACAGGCCCAGCATCACCAGCACGAAGGGCAGCGCGACCAGGATCGTCGCCGTCTGCAGCGAGCTGAGCCCGCCCGCCACCAGCAGGACCGCCGCGACCGCGGCCATCAGCACGCCCCAGGCCACCACGAGCCAGGTCGGCGGGTCCAGCGCGCCCCGGCTGGTCAGCGAGCCCATCACCAGGGAGGCCGAGTCGGCGCTCGTCACGAAGTACGTCATCACCAGGAGCATCGCCAGGTACGAGGTGACCGTGCCGATCGGCAGCGCGTCGAGCATCGCGAACAGCGAGGCCTCCGGGCCGTCCTTGACCGCGGTCGCCAGGTCCGCCTCGCCGGTGGACTGGAGCCGGATCGCGGTGCCGCCCATCACGCAGAACCAGATGACGGTCGCCCCCGAGGGCACGAGCAGCACCCCGAAGAGGAACTCGCGCACGGTCCGGCCGCGCGAGATGCGGGCGATGAAGGTGCCGACGAACGGGGCCCAGGACAGCCACCACGCCCAGTAGAAGATCGTCCACGCGCCCAGCCACGTCCGGTCCGTGAACGCGCCGGTGCGGCTGGCCATCGGCAGCAGCTGGTGCAGGTAGCCGCCGACCGAGGCGGGGATGGTGTCGAGGATGTAGACGGTCGGGCCGAGCAGGAAGACGAAGAGCGCCATGCACGCGGCGAGGACGATGTTCAGGGTGGAGAGCCACTTCACGCCCTTGTGCAGGCCCGAGAAGGCCGACAGGACGAAGGCCCCCGACAGCGCCACGATGATGATCAGCTCGGTGGCCGTGGAGTCCTTCACGCCCACCGTCAGGTTCAGGCCCTCGGCGACCTGGAGGGCGCCGAGCCCCAGGCTGGTCGCGGTGCCGAAGACGGTCGCGAAGACGGCCAGCAGGTCGATCGCCTTCCCGGGCCAGGACCGCGCCCGGCGCTCGCCCATCAGCGGCACGAAGGCGGCGCTGAGGGTGTTGCCGCGCCCCTTGCGGAAGCCCGCGTACGCCAGGGCGAGGCCGGCGATGCCGTAGATCGCCCACGGGGTCAGCGTCCAGTGGAAGAACGAGTACTCCAGGGCCGTACGGGCCGCCTCGCCGGACTGGGCAGGCACCCCGCTCGCCGGGGGCGGGCTCAGGAAGTGCTGGAGCGGTTCCCCCACCCCGTAGAACATCAGGCCGATGCCCATGCCGGCGCTGAACATCATCGCGATCCAGGCCAGATTGGTGAACTCCGGCTCCGAGTCGTCGGCGCCGAGCCGGATCCGCCCGTAGCGGCTCAGCGCGATCACCACGCACAGCACCAGGAAGACATCGGCGGCGGTGACGAAGAGCCAGGCGAAATTCGACAGGACCCAGTCCAGGGCGGAGGACGAGGCGCTGTCGAAGGAGTGCTTGCCGAGCGCCGCCCAGCCGACCACGCCGACCACGACCGCCATTCCGATGGCGATGACTTTCACGTCGGGGCCGGAGGAAGGGGCGGGATCAGGGCCTTCTTGTGATGTTTGATCGATCAGTTCGGTACTCATGATGGCCCACTATGGTGCGGAATTTCGCTTTATCAGGGGGTGGCACGCCGTCTTGCCGTGCGGATAGGGTCGGCCACGGCGCGACTGCCTGTTCGAAAGCAAGGGATGCAAGGTGACGGACGGAGCAGTAACTGAGGTCGCCCGCGTACTGGTCGCGGCTGACAAGTTCAAGGGTTCGCTCACGGCCGTACAGGTCGCCGAGCGGGTCACGGCCGGCCTGCGACAGGTCGTCCCGGAGCTCGAAGTGGAGACACTGCCCGTCGCGGACGGCGGCGACGGCACCGTCGCCGCCGCGGTCGCGGCCGGATTCGAGCGCCATGAGGTCACCGTGACCGGGCCGCTCGGCGAGCCCGTCACCGCGGCGTTCGCGCTGCGCGGGACCACCGCGGTGGTGGAGATGGCGGAGGCCTCCGGTCTCCAGCTCCTGCCGGCCGGCGTCTTCGCGCCGCTCACCGCCACCACCTACGGCTCCGGCGAGCTGCTGCGCGCGGCCCTCGACGCCGGTGCCACCTCGATCGTCTTCGGCGTGGGCGGCAGCGCCACCACCGACGGCGGCGCCGGCATGCTCGCCGCGCTCGGCGCGGTCTTCCTGGACGCGGACGGCGCCCCGGTCGGCCCCGGCGGCGGCGCCCTCGCGGCCCTGGCCACCGCCGACCTGTCGGGCGTTGACCCGCGCTTCGCCGCCGTGGACCTCGTCCTCGCCAGCGACGTGGACAACCCGCTGACCGGCCCGAAGGGCTGCGCCGCCGTGTACGGCCCGCAGAAGGGTGCCACTCCCGAGGACGTGGCGACCCTGGACGCGGCCCTCGCGCACTACGCCCGGATCCTGGAGAAGGCCATCGGGCCCAAGGCCGCCGAGCTGGCCGCCTCCCCGGGCGCCGGCGGCGCCGGCGGCATCGGCTACGGCGCGCTGCTCCTCGACGCGAGCTTCCGGCCCGGCATCGAGCTGATGCTGGAGGTGCTGGGCTTCGCCCCGGCCCTGGAGCGCGCGACCCTCGTCATCACCGGTGAGGGCTCCCTCGACGAGCAGACCCTGCACGGCAAGGCCCCGGCGGGCGTCGCCGCGGCGGCCCGCGCGGCCGGCAAGGAGGTCGTCGCGGTCTGCGGGCGCCTCGCCCTGGCCCCCGAGGCCCTGGGCACCGCCGGGATCCGGCGCGCCTACCCGCTGACCGACCTGGAGCCCGAGCCCGCGAAGTCCATGGCGAACGCGGGCCCCCTCCTGGAGCGGGTCGCGGCGAACATCGCGCGGGACTTCCTCGGCTAGGCCACGACGGCCGGGCCGCGACGGCCGGGCCGCGACGGCCGGGCCGCGGCCCGGCTCTGGCGGCTGCAGCCCTGACGGCCGCGCCCCGCCCGCCCTGAGCCGCCGGACACGTGCACGTAACACGCACATGTGAGGCTCGCCCCCATGCACGCACACGACGACACCATCCGGCTGCTCCCGCCCGAGGAAGTGCTCCAGCGGGCCCCTGACGGGCTCGCGGCCCTCCTCGTGGACGCGGTGGCCGGAGGGGCCTCCATCGGCTTCCTGGCACCCCTGGACGCCGCGGAGGCCGCCGCCTGGTGGTCCGCCGCGGCCTCCACCCGGGAGGTCTGGGCGGCGTACGGCCCCGAGGGCGAAGTGCTGGGGGCGGTCACCCTGGTCCGGGACGACAAGGCCAACGGGCGGCACCGGGGAGAGATCGCCAAGCTGGTCGTGCACAGCGGGGCCCGCGGCCGTGGCCTCGGCCCCCGGCTGCTGGCCGCCGCCGAGGCCCACGCCGTGGCCACCGGGCTCACCCTGCTCGTCCTCGACACCGAGACCGGCAGCCCCGCCGAACGGCTCTACCGCGCGGCCGGCTGGACCGCCGCCGGGGTCGTCCCGGACTTCGCGGCCGACCCCGGGGGCACGCTGCGGGCCACCACCCTGTTCTACAAGCGGCTCGGCTGACCTGGAGGCGGCCGAGCCCCGGCCCGTACGACGGAAGGGCCCCGGACGGTCTCACGTCCGGGGCCCTTCCGTATGTCCTGCGGTCTCCGCTAGGGGAGCTGCGCCGCCTGCGCCTGCCGCGCCTCCCGGCTCTCACGCCGGTTGTCGCGGAAGGTGTTCACGCGGCGGGCGGTCGCGAAGAGGGGGATCACGGCGCCCAGCACCACCTGCAGTGCGCAGCCGGTCTGGAGCAGGAACGCTCCGCCCGGTGCGTCGAACGCCCACGCGGCCAGCATCGCCATCGCGCCGACGATCCAGCTGAGCATCGCCACCGCGAGGATGCCCCGCGGCTTCGGGTACTCGACCCGGCTCACCATCAGCCAGGCGACCCCGATGATCGCGAGCAGCGTCGGGATGAACGGCAGCTCGAGCAGGATGATCGACACGACGGTCAGCGCGCCGAAGGGGCTCGGCATGCCCTGGAACATGCCGTCCTTCATCGTCACGCAGGAGAACCGCGCGAGTCTCAGCACCACGGCCAGCAGCACCACGATCGCGGCCAGCGCCGAGACCTTCTGCTGTGCGTCGTCCGCGACCATGCCGTACACGAGCACGAAGTAGGCCGGGGCGAGACCGAAGCTGATCAGGTCCGACAGGTTGTCGAGCTCGGCACCCATCGGCGAGCTGCGCAGCTTGCGGGCCACGATGCCGTCGAAGAGGTCGAAGATCGCCGCGGCCAGCATCAGGATCACGGCGGTGGCGGCGCTGTTGCGCGCCATGCCGGTCTCGCTGCTGCCGGTGAGGTGCGGGATGAGGATGCCCGTGGTGGTGAAGTACACCGCCATGAAGCCGCACGTGGCGTTACCGAGCGTGAGGGCGTCCGCTATGGACAGCCTCAGCGACAGCGGCATCTCCTCGGCCTCGTCGGCGGCCTCCGTCTCCGCGTCGGCGGCCCAGTCGGCCGCCCGTGTGTCGGGATCAATCACGGTCAATGCGAGTCACCCCCGCGGTCGTGGTCTGTCCGACCTCGACGGCGACCTCGACACCCTCCGGAAGGTAGATGTCGACGCGCGACCCGAAGCGGATCAGACCGATGCGGTCACCCTGCTCGACCTTCGTCCCCTGCGGGATGTACGGCACGATGCGCCGGGCGACGGCGCCCGCGATCTGGATCATCTCGATGTCGCCGAGTTCGGTGTCGAAGTGCCAGACAACGCGCTCGTTGTTCTCGCTCTCCTTGTTGAACGCGGGCACGAAGCCGCCGGGGACGTGCTCCACGGACGTGACCGTGCCGGCCAGCGGCGCGCGGTTGACGTGCACGTTCAGCGGGCTCATGAAGATGGCGACGCGGGTGCGCCCGTCCTTCCACGGCATGATGCTCTGCACCACGCCGTCGGCGGGCGAGATGACCCGACCCTGCGCGATCTCGCGCTCGGGGTCGCGGAAGAACCACAGCATGCCGGCCGCGAGAGCGGTGGCCGGCACGGCGAGGGCCGCGGCGCGCTTCGACTTCCGCGAGCGCGCGAGGCTGAGCGCCGCGGTGGCGACGGTCGGCAGAAGCCACGGCGATGCTCCGCGTGCGATGCGAACGCCCTTGCGGCTGTCGCGAGGTGCAGAGGTTTGGCTGTGGGGCATGGATGACCTTCGTAGCGGATGATGCCGCGCTGGCAACAGGGGGACGGCGGCTTTCCGGCGATGCTATCGGTTGCGGGGCGCAACTGGGCAAGCCAGGAACCGAGTCGGCGGCCGGAAGACGAACACAGGGTGTGATCTTCTTCGCGGCCGAACCGACCCAAAAGCGACAATCAGCCCTGGAATCGGTACTCCTCCAGGAGGCGGCGGCCAATGATCATTTTCTGGATCTCGGCGGTACCTTCACCGATGAGCAGCATCGGGGCCTCGCGGTAGAGGCGCTCGATCTCGTACTCCTTAGAGAAGCCGTAGCCACCGTGAATGCGGAACGCATCCTCGACGACCTCCTTGCAGTATTCGGAGGCGAGGTACTTCGCCATCCCCGCTTCGAGGTCGTTTCGTTCCCCGGAGTCCTTTTTGCGTGCTGCGTTCACCATCATGGCATGGGCGGCCTCGACCTTGGTAGCCATCTCGGCCAGCTTGAACTGAATCGCCTGGTGCTGGGCGATCGGCTTACCGAAAGTGTGACGCTGCTGGGCATACTGGACGCCGAGTTCGAAAGCACGCTGCGCGACACCGCAACCACGGGCGGCCACGTTCACGCGCCCGACTTCCACGCCGTCCATCATTTGGTAAAACCCTCGTCCGGTCTCGCCGCCGAGGACCCGATTGGCCGGAATGCGCAGTCCGTCCATGATGAGTTCGGTCGTGTCGACGCCCTTGTAACCCATCTTCTCGATCTTGCCGGGAATGGTGAGTCCGGGACGGACCTCCCCGAAGCCCGGCTCCTTCTCGACGAGGAAGGTCGTCATCGACTTGTGGGGGGCGGTCCCCTCGGGGTGTCCTTCGTCACTTCGGACGAGCACGGCGACCAGCGTGGACGTGCCGCCGTTCGTCAGCCACATCTTCTGGCCGTTGAGGACGTACTCGTCGCCGTCCCTGACCGCCTTGGAGGTGATGGCCGACACGTCCGAGCCGAGGCCCGGCTCCGACATCGAGAACGCGCCCCGCGTCTCGCCGGCCGCCATCCGCGGGAGGAAGTAGTCCTTCTGCTCCTGCGTGCCGTGCTGCTTCAGCATGTACGCCACGATGAAGTGGGTGTTGATGATGCCGGAGACCGACATCCAGCCACGCGCGATCTCCTCCACGCACAGCGCGTAGGTGAGCAGCGACTCACCCAGGCCCCCGTACTCCTCGGGGATCATCAGACCGAAGACACCGAGCTCCTTGAGCCCGTCGACGATCTGCTGGGGGTACTCGTCACGGTGCTCCAGCTCCGTGGCGACCGGGATGATCTCCTTGTCGACGAAGTCCCGGACGGTGGCGAGGATCTCCTGCTGGACGTCGGTCAGACCGTGGGTCTGGGCGAGTCGCGCCATGACTACTTCCCCTGTTCCTTCAGCTGGGGGCGGCCGGGCTGCTCGCCGCCGCGCGCTTCGATGTACTCGGCGGTCGGGACCATCACCTTGCGGCGGAAGACGCACACCAGGGTGCCGTCCTGCTTGTAGCCCTTGGTCTCGACGTGGACGATGCCGCGGTCGCTCTTCGACTTCGACGGCGTCTTGTCCAGGACGGTCGTCTCGCCGTAGATCGTGTCGCCGTGGAAGGTCGGCGCGACGTGGCGCAGCGACTCGATCTCCAGGTTGGCGATCGCCTTGCCCGAGACGTCCGGGACGGACATGCCGAGCAGCAGCGAGTAGATGTAGTTGCCGACGACGACGTTCCGCTTGAAGTCCGTCGTGTTCTCCGCGTAATTCACGTCCATGTGCAGCGGATGGTGGTTCATCGTCAGCAGACAGAAAAGATGGTCGTCGTATTCGGTGACCGTCTTCCCGGGCCAGTGCTTGTAGACGGCGCCGATCTCGAACTCTTCGTAGGTGCGGCCGAACTGCATGGAACTCAGGCCTCCGGGATCTCGAACTTGGTGGTGCGCTGCATGCCGGCGGCGCGGCCCTTGCCGGAGATGACCAGGGCCATCTTGCGGGAGGCCTCGTCGATCATCTCGTCGCCGAGCATGGCCGAGCCCTTCTTCCCGCCGGCCTCGGAGGTGTAGTAGTCGTACGCGTCGAGGATGAGCTCGGCGTGGTCGAAGTCCTCCTGCGCGGGCGAGAAGATCTCGTTCGCCGCGGCGACCTGGTCCGGGTGCAGCACCCACTTGCCGTCGAAGCCGAGGGCGGCGGCGCGCTGGGCGACCGCGCGGTAGCCCTCCTGGTTGCGGATCTGCAGGTAGGGGCCGTCGATCGCCTGGAGGTTGTTGGCGCGGGCGGCCATCAGGATGCTCATCAGGATGTGGTGGTAGGCGTCCGCCGGGTAGCCGGGCGGCTGCTCGCCGACGACCAGGGACTTCATGTTGATGGAGGCCATGAAGTCGGCCGGGCCGAAGATGATGGTCTCCACGCGCTGCGAGGCCTGGGCGATCGCGTTGACCTGGGTGAGGCCCTGGGCGTTCTCGATCTGCGCCTCGATGCCGATCTTGCCGACCTCGAAGCCCATGGTCTTCTCGATCTGGGTGAGCAGCAGGTCGAGCGCGACGATCTGCTCGGCGTTCTGGACCTTCGGCAGCATGATGCAGTCGAGGTTCTGGCCGGCGCCCTCGACGACGGTGACGACGTCACGGTACGTCCAGTGGGTGGTCCAGTCGTTGACGCGGACCACACGGGTCTTGCCGGTCCAGTCGCCCTCGTTCAGGAACTTCACGATGGTGTGCCGGGCCTCCGGCTTGGCCAGCGGCGCGCACGCGTCCTCCAGGTCCAGGAAGACCTGGTCGGCGGCGAGGCCCTGGGCCTTCTCCAGGAAGCGCGGGTTGGAACCGGGGACCGCGAGGCAGGAGCGGCGGGGGCGCAGCCGGTTCACGGGCGTGCTGGTCATGCGGGGACCTCCGTACTTTCAAGGGGGCTGAGCTGGTTCGCTTTGCGGATCTCGTCGACGATACGGCCGATGATCCCGGTGATGCCGAAGTCCTTCGGTGTGAAGACCGCGGCCACGCCGGCGGCCTTGAGCTCCTCGGCGTCGGCGTTCGGGATGATCCCGCCGACGACCACCGGGATGTCGGCCGCGCCGGCCACCCTGAGGCGGTCCAGCACGTCCGGCACGAGCTGGGCGTGGGAGCCGGAGAGGATCGACAGGCCGACGGCGTGCACATCCTCCTCCAGGGCCGCGTCCACGATCTGCTCCGGGGTCAGCCGGATGCCCTGGTAGACCACCTCGAACCCGGCGTCGCGGGCCCGTACGGCGATCTGCTCGGCGCCGTTGGAGTGCCCGTCGAGGCCCGGCTTGCCGACCAGGAAGCGCAGCTTTCCGACGCCCATGTCCTCGGCCGTACGGTCCACCTTGCGGCGCACCTCGGCCATCGGGGAGCCCGGCTCGGCCGGGACGGCCACGGGGGCGGAGGAGACGCCGGTGGGGGCGCGGAACTCGCCGAAGACCTCGCGCAGCGCCCCGGACCACTCGCCGGTGGTGACGCCGGCCCTGGCGCACTCCAGGGTGGCCTCCATCAGGTTCCCGGTGCCCTTCGCGGCTTCCTTGAGCTGGTCCAGGGCCTGCTGGGTGGTGGGGAAGACGAAGGGGTCGCCGTTGCCCTGCCGGTCCGTGGACTCCTGGCGCTCGGCGCGCCAGCGGCCGACGGCGGAGACCACCTGGGCCTCGACGGCCGGGTCGACCGTCTGGATCGCGGTGTCCAGGTCGGCGGTGAGCGGGTTGGGCTCGGTCGTCTCGAAGATGTTGACGCCGATGATCTTGTCCTCGCCGGACTCGATGCGGGCGCGCCGCTCGGCGTGCGAGGAGACCAGCTGCGCCTTGAGGTAGCCGGACTCGACGGCGGCCATGGCGCCGCCCATCTCCTGGATCCGCTCGATCTCGGCCAGGCACTCGGCGACGAGGGAGTCCACCTTGGCCTCGATGACGTGCGAGCCGGCGAAGATGTCCTCGTACTCCAGCAGGTCGGACTCGTGGGCGAGGACCTGCTGGATGCGCAGCGACCACTGCTGGTCCCAGGGGCGCGGCAGGCCGAGCGCCTCGTTCCAGGCGGGCAGCTGCACGGCGCGGGCGCGGGCGTCCTTGGAGAGGGTGACGGCCAGCATCTCCAGGACGATCCGCTGGACGTTGTTCTCCGGCTGGGCCTCGGTCAGGCCCAGCGAGTTGACCTGCACGCCGTAGCGGAAGCGGCGCTGCTTGGCGTCCTCGATGCCGTACCGCTCGCGGGTGACGGTGTCCCAGATGCGCCCGAAGGCGCGCATCTTGCACATCTCCTCGACGAAGCGGACCCCGGCGTTGACGAAGAAGGAGATCCGGGCGACGACCTCGCCGAACCGCTCCTCGGGCACCTGCCCGGAGTCGCGGACGGCGTCGAGGACGGCGATGGCCGTGGACATCGCGTACGCGATCTCCTGGACCGGAGTGGCTCCCGCCTCCTGCAGGTGGTAGCTGCAGATGTTGATCGGGTTCCACTTCGGGATGTGGTTGACCGTGTACGCGATCATGTCCGTCGTGAGGCGGAGCGAGGGCCCGGGCGGGAAGACGTGCGTCCCGCGCGAGAGGTACTCCTTCACGATGTCGTTCTGGGTGGTGCCCTGGAGCTTGGTGATGTCCGCGCCCTGCTCCTCGGCCACCACCTGGTAGAGCGCCAGCAGCCACATCGCGGTGGCGTTGATGGTCATCGAGGTGTTCATCTGCTCCAGGGGGATGTCCTGGAACAGCCGCCGCATGTCACCGAGGTGCGAGACGGGCACCCCGACCCGGCCGACCTCGCCGCGGGCGAGGACGTGGTCGGGGTCGTAGCCGGTCTGGGTGGGCAGGTCGAACGCGACCGAGAGGCCGGTCTGGCCCTTGGCGAGGTTCCGCCGGTAGAGCTCGTTCGACGCCTCGGCGGTCGAGTGGCCGGCGTAGGTCCGCATGAGCCACGGCCGGTCCTTCTGACGCTCTGTCATCTGTGGTCCCGGGGTCAGATGTTACGGAAGCGGTTGATGGCGTCGATGTGCTTGGCGCGCATCTCCGGGTCGCGGACGCCGAGGCCCTCCTCCGGGGCGAGGGCGAGGACGCCGACCTTGCCCTGGTGCAGGTTGCGGTGCACGTCGTACGCGGCCTGGCCGGTGTCCGCCAGGGAGTAGACCTTGGAGAGGGTGGGGTGGATCTTGCCCTTGGCGATCAGGCGGTTGGCCTCCCACGCCTCGCGGTAGTTGGCGAAGTGCGAGCCGATGATCCGCTTCAGCGACATCCACAGGTAGCGGTTGTCGTACTGGTGCATGTAGCCCGAGGTCGAGGCGCAGGTGGTGATGGTGCCGCCCTTGCGGGTGACGTAGACGCTGGCGCCGAAGGTCTCGCGGCCCGGGTGCTCGAAGACGATGTCGATGTCCTCGCCGCCGGTGAGCTCACGGATCTTCGAGCCGAAGCGCTTCCACTCCCGCGGGTCCTGGGTGTGCTCGTCCTTCCAGAACTTGTAGCCCTCGGCGTTGCGGTCGATGACCGCGTCCGCGCCCATGGACCGGCAGATGTCGGCCTTCTCGGGGGAGGAGACGACACAGATCGGGTTGGCGCCACCGGCCAGCGCGAACTGGGTGGCGTACGAGCCGAGGCCGCCGCTCGCGCCCCAGATGAGGACGTTGTCGCCCTGCTTCATGCCGGCGCCGTTGCGGGAGACCAGCTGGCGGTACGCGGTGGAGTTGACCAGGCCGGGGGAGGCGGCCTCCTCCCAACTGAGGTGGTCCGGCTTCGGCATCAGCTGGTTCGACTTGACCAGGGCGATCTCGGCGAGCCCGCCGAAGTTGGTCTCGAAGCCCCAGATGCGCTGCTCGGGGTCGAGCATCGTGTCGTTGTGGCCGTCCGAGGACTCCAGCTCGACGCTCAGGCAGTGCGCGACGACCTCGTCGCCCGGCTTCCAGGAGTTGACGCCCGGGCCGGTGCGCAGGACGACGCCCGCGAGGTCGGAGCCGATGACGTGGTACGGCAGGTCGTGGCGCTTGCTGAGCTCCGACAGGCGGCCGTAGCGCTCCAGGAAGCCGAAGGTCGAGACGGGCTCGAAGATCGAGGTCCACACCGAGTTGTAGTTGACCGAGCTGGCCATGACGGCGACCAGGGCCTCGCCCGGGCCGAGCTCGGGCAGGGCCACGTCGTCGAGGTGCAGCGACTTGCGCGGGTCCTTGTCGCGGCTGGCGAGCCCGGCGAACATGTCGGCCTCGTCCTTGTGGACGGTCACGGCGCGGTACGACTCGGGGAGCTTGATGTGGGCGAAGTCGGCCGAGGTGGAGTCGGGCGACTGGATCGCGTCCAGGATGTCCTTCACGGGATGCCTCCGGCGGTGCGGCGTCTGAGGGGGACGCGCTGAGGGTTTCGTCGGGGTTGGTGCTGTGGAGGTGTGCCGTCGGTTCGGCTGGGTGGTGCGGTGGCGGCGCCGGGTGGGCGCGAGGGGTGCCTGTGACGCAGGCGTCCGGGCGCACGGGCAGGGATCGCTCGTGGGGACAGCCGGCGCGCGAGGAGATTCGCTGCGTGCCGACCGCCCGGACACCCTCAACGTATGGCACGCCGTGTCACGTGACAAGGCACTGCGTGCCAACAATTTCACTCAGATGCAATCTGGTGGTCACGGATGAGCGATGATCGATCGAAAAGCGGGCTGAGCTGCGCAAACGTGACATGGGCCGCCCCCGGAAAACCGGGAACGGCCCATGTCTGAGAGAGGTGCGGAGGCGCTCAGCCCTGCTGGAGAGCCTTCTGGATCGTCCGCATGACCTCGTCGAGCGGTGCGTCCGTCCGGGCGACGGCGATGACCACGTCACCCGCCGCCGAGACGGTCGCGGACGGCGCCTGCTCGGCGGCCGAGGCGGCCGCCGGCGTCCCTGCGGGCGTCGTCGGCCGGCCCGCGCCTATGCCCGTGCCGAAGGTCTCCCGCACGATCGCGAAGGCGTGGTCGAGCTGCGTCTCCACGTCGCCCTGGCCGCCCGCCCGCAGCCAGCGCCGCAGCACGTGGTTGTGGGCGGTGACCACCGCGGAGGCCGCCACCTCGGCGAGCAGCGGGTCGTCGTTGCCCTCGTGGTGGTCGCGCTCGTCGAAGTGCCCGAGCAGATAGCGCGTGAACAGGCGCTCGTACCGGGCCACGGAGGCGATCTCGCGCTCCCGCAGCGTCGGCACCTCGCGGGTGAGTCGGTAGCGCTCCACGGAGACCGCGGGCGAGCCGGCGTACATCTTCATGACTTCCTTGATGCCCCGGCACACCGTGTCGAGCGGGTGCTCGTGCGGCGGGGCCGCGTTCAGGACCGCCTCGGCGCGCACCAGGGTGTCGTCGTGGTCCGGGAAGATCGCCTCTTCCTTGGAGCGGAAGTGACGGAAGAAGGTCCGCCGGGCCACCCCGGCCGCCGCGGCGATCTCGTCGACCGTGGTGGCCTCGTACCCCTTCGTCGCGAAGAGCTCCATGGCCGCGGTCGCGAGCTCCCGGCGCATCTTGAGCCGCTGTGCGGCGGCTCGGGTCCCCGCCGCGCTCTCCTGAGCGTCGGGCGTGGACGTGGCACGGGGTGTCTTCGCGGCCTTGGACATGTCCCGAACGTACTGCATCGGAGCGGCAGTGTGCCCAGGTGGGGGAGGGGAGCCCGGCCCGGCACCGGTGGTGCCGGAGGGGCTCAGCAGCCCTCCCCACTGCCCGTACGCCTCGGTGGGGGCCTCAGCGGCGGGCATATTCGCGGAAGCCGCGCCCGGTCTTGCGGCCCAGGCAGCCCGCGGCCACCAGGTGCTCCAGGAGCGGCGCCGGAGCGAGACCCGGGTCGCGGAACTCGCGGTGCAGCACCTGCTCGATGGCGAGCGAGACGTCCAGACCGACCACGTCGAGGAGCTCGAAGGGCCCCATCGGGTAGCCGCCGCCCAGCTTCATCGCGGCGTCGATGTCGTCCAGGGTCGCGTAGTGCTCCTGGACCATCTTGACCGCGTTGTTCAGGTACGGGAAGAGCAGCGCGTTCACGATGAACCCGGCCCGGTCGCCGCAGTCCACCGGGTGCTTGCGGATCTTCGTGGTGACCTCGCGGACGGTGGCGTGGACGTCGTCGGCCGTCAGGACCGTACGGACGATCTCGACCAGCTTCATCGCCGGCGCCGGGTTGAAGAAGTGCATCCCGATGACGTCCTGCGGGCGCGAGGTGGCCCGGGCGCAGGCGACGACCGGCAGCGAGGAGGTCGTGGTGGCGAGCACCGCGCCCGGCTTGCAGATCTTGTCCAGGCGGGCGAACAGCTCCTGCTTGATCTCCAGGTTCTCGGCGACCGCCTCGACCGCCAGGTCGACCTCGGCGAAGGCGTCCAGCGAGCCGGCCGCGACGATCCGGGCCAGCGTCTCGTCGCGCGCCTCGCCCGTCATCCGGCCCTTGTCGACGGAACGGGCCAGGGACTTGGCGATCCGGGCCTTCGCGGTGTCCGCCTTCTCCTGC
The DNA here is from genome assembly GCF_055560575.1 of Streptomyces sp. NPDC023157. NCBI lineage: Bacteria > Bacillati > Actinomycetota > Actinomycetes > Kitasatosporales > Streptomycetaceae > Streptomyces > Streptomyces sp. NPDC023157. The sequence continues at coordinate 1,020,908 of NZ_JBVHIL010000002.1, read as the reverse complement.
GAGCGGGCCGCGAGGACGACCCCGTAACCGGCCTTGGCGAAGACCTCGGCGATGCCGGAGGCCATGGTGCCGGAGCCGGCGACGCCCACCGAGCGGACCTCGCGGCTCTCGCCCGCGGCCACGGCGTCCGCCGGGGTCAGCGCGTCGCGCACCACCTCGGCGGAGCCCGGGGCCTCGTACGTGTAGAAGCCGCGGCCCGCCTTGCGGCCGGTCAGGCCCGCCTCGCTGAGCTGCTTGAGGATCGGGGCGGGGGCGTGCAGCCGGTCCTGCGAGGAGGAGTACATCGCCTCCAGGACGGTACGGGCGGTGTCGACGCCGATCAGGTCGAGCAGCGCCAGCGGGCCCATCGGCAGACCGCAGCCGAGCCGCATGGCCGCGTCGATGTCCTCGCGGGAGGCGTACTTGGCCTCGTACATCGCGGCGGCCTGGTTGAGGTAGCCGAAGAGCAGGCCGTCGGCGACGAATCCGGGCCGGTCGCCGACCGCGACGGGCTCCTTGCCGAGCTCCTGCGCGAGGACGGTCACGGCGTCGACGGCCTGCGGGGAGGTCAGCACCGAGGAGACCACCTCGACCAGCTTCATCGCCTGGACCGGGGTGAAGAAGTGCAGCCCGAGGACCCGCTCGGGGTGGGCGGAGTCGGCGGCCAGCCGGGTGACGGAGAGCGCGTTGGTGCCGGTGGCGAGGATCGTGTCGGGCCGGACGATGCCGTCCAGGGCGCGGAACACCTCCTGCTTCGTCTCGTACGACTCGGGCACGACCTCGATGACGAGGTCGGCCTCGGCGGCCGCCTGGAGGTCGGAGAAGGTACGGAAACGGGCCAGGACGTCCTGCCGCTCCTCCTCGGTGATGCGGCCGCGGTCCACCGCGCGGGCGGTGGAGGCCTCCAGGGCGGCGACGGCCTTGGCGGCTGCGTTCTCGCTGATGTCGATGCCGATGACCTCGCGGCCGGCCCGGGCGAGGACGTCGGCGATGCCGGCGCCCATGGTGCCGAGACCGACGACGGCGATGGTGGAGAGAGGGGTGTCCATCAGGGGACTCCTGGGAGGAAGAGTGACGACTGAAGGCAGTGCGGCGAAAGCCGCGCGGAAAGGCACGCGGAATGCCGGGGGAGGGCGCGCGAGGGCGCACGGAAAAGAAGAAGGGGACGGACTCTGTCCCGGAGTCACGTCGAAACTGCCGAACCGACAAGCGCTCACTACGGCTGCGTCACCAGGCCGTAGGGAGAAGTGCGGGGGGTGACCCGCTCACCTGAGACTAACCGGCCGGTAACGAGCGCGCCAGTCCCGGGAAGTTGAGGAAGATGTGATCTGGATCGCGGATAGGCTCCGATTCATGGCCCGATTCATGAACAGCGCCGAGGATCCCGAATTCTGCTCGATGATCGATCGATTGAGGGAAGAGGTCGAGAATGCGGAAGGCTCCCTCCCCGCCGCATTCGAGGAACTCGCCGGGCCGCTCGGGGCGGAGGAACTGCACGAGGCCCTCACCGCCCCCGGGCAGCCGCTGTGGGCCCGCGAGATCGCCGCCTTCCGGCTCGGCCTCGCCGGCGACCCCCGGGCCTTCGAGGCGCTGGTCCTCCTCCTCAACCACCGCGACGCCGAGCGCTGCGTCTCCGCCGCCTACGCCCTGACCCGGCTCGGCGACCCGCGCACGGCGCGCGCCGCCGCCGCGCTCGCCACCAACGAACTGCGGGTCGCCTACGCCCTGTTGCCGGTCCGGCTGCTCGCCGCACTGCGCGCCCCGGAGAGCGTGCCCGCACTGGTCGAGGTCCTGGAGCGACGGCTGGCCGCCGGCGACCCGCACTGGCGGGTCGGCCTCGCGTGCGTGGAGGGCCTCGGCTCACTCGCCGACGCGCGCGCCCGCGGGGTCCTGGAGGCGGCGCTGCCGCACCCGCGGCTCGGGGGAGCGGCGCGGGAGGCGCTGGGGCGGTTGGAGGGGTAGGGGCTGCTCGACCTGACCGACAGGGCTGTCGGCCTTGACAGTTTTCGCTAGAGTGTCGGATGCCATCCACTCTCCATGCTTCTGTCAACGGAGGCGTGTCATGCCCTCTGTGAGTCCGACCGACCCGTCGGTCCCCCGGTCCCGCGGGCTCCCCCGGGTGGCGGCGGCCGGCCTCGGCGCCCTGGCCGTGCTCGCGCTGCTCGCGGGCGTCGCCGTGACGGCGCTGAGCGTCCGGGTCGACGGGGTGAGCATGACGCCCACCCTCCAGGACGGCGACCGGCTCCTCCCTGTGCCCGGCTCGGCGGGCGAGGTGCGCCGGTTCGACGTGGTGCTGCTCCGCTCACGCCACCAGGACGCCCTGCTCGTGAAGCGGGTCATCGCGGTGCCGGGTGACCGGATCGCGATCGTGTCCACCGCCGACGAGCCCTTCCGGGTCCTGCTCCAGGAGCACGGCACCGGCCCCGTACGCCGGGTGACGGCCCCTCAGTGGACGGACCGGGCGCGGCGGACCGGCAACTGCTGCACATCGGAGGGCATCCGCTCGGCCCGGCCCGCGCTGCGGACCGTCCCGGCCGGGTCCTTCTTCTATCTGGGGGACAACCCCGATCTCTCCGACGACTCCCGGAGCTACGGCTGGGGCGAGATCACGCGCGTCGAGGGCCGGGTGGGGCTCAGTGGCAGCCCCTTGCCGACCTCGTCGGAGCTGGGCGGACGGCCGGTCCTGGAGGTGGACCGGGGGCCGATTCCTTGAGGGGGGAGGGGATGCCTCCCTAGGGGGCGGGGGGTGTGTCCCCCCTGCTGAGCGCGATCCGCAGGAAGGTGTCCGCGATGCGGTGGGCCGACTCCTCGGGGGAGCCCGTGGCCTGGACCATGTGGCTGGTGGTCAGGCGCACGGCCGCGTCGACCGCCAGATCCCGCGCGACCGGGTCGACGGCGGGCCAGGCCTCGGCCACATAGGCGTCGGTCATCGCCGTCGCCGTGGCGAAGGCCGACGTGGCGCGGGTGGTCAGGAAGGGGAGCAGTCCGTCGTCGCCGGTACTGGTGAGCGTCGCCTTCACCAGGGGGTTGCGGGCGGCGAGCGTCAGCGTGAAGCAGACGGCGGCCGACACGGCCTCCCGCAGGTCGTCACGGTGCTCGTCGAGGGCTGCCTGGACGCCGACCAGGCAGCGTTCCAGCTCGCGTTGGAGCAGCGCCTCGCCGACCGCCTCCTTGGAGGGGAACTCCGAGTACAGCGTCTGCCGGCTCACGCCCACGGCGGCGGCGACGTGCGCCATGCGCAGCTTCTCGAAGCCGCGTTCCGTGACGAGTTCGTACGCGGCATCCAAAAGGCGCTCGCGCAGCAGCGTGCGCACCGTCTCCCTGAACCTGGCCATCGACCCAGCCTAGTCCAGCAGGATTTTAGGGCGAGACTGTCCAAACTGTTGACACCTTCTCTCATAGTGTCCAATTCTCGGACGAGTGGCCACGCGCTGTCCTGACTCCGCTCCCTCACACGCCAGTTGGAGAAAGCACATGACCGAAGAGACGAGACGGACGGCCCCCGAGCCGCGCGGCGTCACCCGCTGGCGCAGGTCCGTGTTCCTGGCGCTGCCGGCCACCGCGGCCGTCGCCGGGATGGCCACCGCGATGGTGCAGGGCGCGCTCGCCGCGAACCTCTCGCTGACCAGCGTCCCCTTCACCCTCAGCTCCCGCACGGTCGCCGCGCCCACGGGCATCGGCGCCGTCATGCACACCATCGACGCGGGCGGGGCCAAGGGCGCCGCCGAGGTCGGCATCGCCCAGGCCGGCCTGGACGGGCTCTGCGTCCACGCCACCCAGGCCGTCAACCTGCCGGTCATCGGCAGCCTCGGCACCTGGTCGCTGAACATCTCCTCGCCCGCCGCGGCGACCCCGCTCACCCCCGACCAGCTCGCCGGGGGCGAGGGCCTCCAGGCGCGCAAACTGATCCTCGACGCCCAGGCCCTCAAGACCTCCAAGGCCACCCTCACGGCCAGCGACACCACGCCCAACGTGATCGGTGCCGCCGCCGACGGCAGCGGCATCAAGAGCAGCGGCATCAACGACGGCGCCCCGGGCCAGTTCGGCCTCGACGCCACCGGCGGCCGCACCACGATCGAGGGCCTCAAGGCCGACGCGAACGGCGCGACCATCGCGGGCGCGATCACCCTGCCGGACCTCACCATCGGCATCGCCCACGGCACCACCAGCTGCTGACCGGGGCGCCCCGCACCGCACGACCCGCCCCACCGGTCCGGGACGCCGCACGGGACGCGGCGCCCCGGACCACCCTGCGGGCCACGCTCCCCGGGGTGATCCGGAGCGGGTCACCCTCCCCGGACCACCCTGCGGGCCACGCTCCCCAGACCACCCCGTGAGCCCCGGGCCACCCCGTGGCCCAGCCGCCCCCCCCGCCGGCCGCCCCTCCCCGTACGTCCCCACCCAGACCGCTGCGAGGCCCTCCATGACCCCTGATCCGGCAATCGAACGGCCCGGGACCGGCGCCGTGCACCGGGCCCGGCTCGCCTTCCGGCGCTGGCGCCGCACCCGGCCCTTCTGGGCGGGCCTGTGGACCGGCCTCGGCGGCTTCGTGATCTTCTTCCTGCCGCTTGCCCCGCTCGGCAAGATCCTGCAGATCGGCGTCGGCGGCATCGCCGGGATGTCCGGCGGCGTCGTCCTGATGGCCATGGCCCTGCTCATCCTGCTGCTGCCGAGCCAGCGGCACACCGCAGGCGTCATCGCCGTGATCGCGGGCGTCGCCTCCTTCCCGCTGTCCAATCTCGGCGGCCTGTTCGTGGGCATGTTCCTCGCCGTGCTCGGCGGCTCGATGGCCTTCTCCTGGCTGCCCGGGAAACCGGCCAAGCGGCTGAGGCGCCGCCGGGCGTACGAGGGGAGCGCGGCCGCATGAGCCCCCTGCCCGGCGCCCGTGACGCCGCCCGGTCCCTCGCCCGCGCCGCCGCCGCCCGGAACGCCGCCATGCTCGCCGAGGCGGCGGACGGCACCCGCCGGGGCACCCGGTGGGGACGCGGCGCCCTCGCCTTCGTCCCCTCCGTGCTCGCCGCCGGCGCGCTCGGCGCCGCCCTGGCCCAGGGAGCCCTCGCAGCCAACTTCAGCGTCACCGGCCAGCCCTTCTCGCTCACCTCCAACGGCATCTCGGGCACCGGCTTCGGCGCCGTCGTCAACACCCCGCCGGTCGGGCACGCGGACGGCAGCACCACCACCGACACGGGCATGGCCCGGGTCGGCTTCGCCAGCGCGGGCCTCGCCGGACTGTGCGGGATCGTCCACCAGTCGATCGCCGGGGTGCCGTACTCGCTGCTCCTGACGGCCGGGCAGAAGGTGACCGCGACCCCGCCCGCCGCGTTCACCACCGACATCGACGCCTCGAACCTCTTCATCCAGGCCACCGAGCTCAGGTCGTACGGCCCCACCACCCTGCAGAACGCGGTGATCGGGCAGTCCGCCGACCAGGTCCTCGTGGACGGCAAGCCGCTCACCGGCGCCGTCCCGGGCGGCTTCGGGCTCGGCTCGGCCGGCGGACCGGGCGGCAGCTCGGTGAACCTGCACGGCCTGGACGCCACGGCCTACGACGCGGAGATCGCGGGCGCGCTGGTGCTGCCCGAGCTCGACATCAGGATCGTCGGCGGAACGGCGACGACATGCTGAGCGCCCTCGCCGCGCGGGCGGTGGCCGCGCACCGCTGGTTCCGCGCCTTCCGGCGGACGCGCCCGTTCTGGGGCGCGGTGTGGCTGGTGGCGGGCGGCTGGACCGTGCTCCGCTTCTCGCTCAGCTCGGTCCAGCTGATCGTCAGCACCGGCTTCGGCGCACTGGCCGGCTACCTCACCGGCGGCGGGATGATCCTGTGCGGGCTCATCCCGCTGGTGGCCCCCCGGCAGCGCTACACCTTCGGCCTGATCGGGTGCGTGCTGGCCGTCGTCTCGCTCGTCGTCTCCAACCTGGGCGGCTTCCTCCTCGGCATGGCCCTGGGCGTCCTCGGCGGCGCGATGCTCGTCGGTTGGGGCCCCAAGCGCCCCCGCCGGAGCGCCCTGCGGGAGGCGCGATGACCGGGACACGGGATACGGGAGGCGCGTCCGCCGGGACACGCGATACGGGAGGCGCGTCCGCCGGGATACGGGACTCGGGAGGCGCGATGAGCGGGACACGGGCCTGGCGTCGCGCCCTCGTCGTCGGCGCCGTCCTCCTGGCCGCCGTCGGCACGGCCGTCGGACCGCCGCAGCTCAGCGACGCCGCACCGCGGGCCGCCGCGCCCGCCCCCCTGGGGGTGCCGTTCCTGCCCTCGCCGGACCCCCTGGACGTACGGATCGACAGCTTGCTCGCGGTCTCCCTCACGGTGGAGAAGGACGTGACGATCCGGCTCTCCGACGGCAGCGAGGTGCGGACGAACAAGTACACCTTCACCAAGTTGAAGATCCGGCGCCATATGAGCGTGACCCAGCGCGCGGCCGGTCACACCGTCACCATCGACGTGCCCGACGAGGGCTCGCTCGGCGGCTACGACAGCGCGGGCAAGGCCGAGACGACCGTGATGTGGGGCCGCATCGACCGCATCTGCGTCCTGGTCATCGCCTGCAACGTGCAGGGGCTGCTCGACTGGTTCGGCCAGTTCATCCCCCTCACCGCCGGTGCCACCGAGTTCGCGGGCACCATTTACGCGATCCGCACCACCGACGACCACGCCGCCCTCGGCAGCACCGACAACCCCGTCCACCTGCCCGGCACGATCACGGTGACCGGCCCGTGAGCGGCGCCGAGACGTCCCAGGAGGGGCGCACCCACTGGCGCCGCTCGCTCGCCGTCGCCCTGCCCGCGCTGCTCGTCGCGGGCCTCCTCGCGGCCGCGATGGCTCGGGGCGCGCTGGCCGTCGGACTCCGGATGCAGGACCAGCCCGTCGACTTCACCACCAGCAGCCTGTACGGCACGCAGTACGGCGCCGCCGTCGTCGACCAGACCGTCGGCAGGCCCGACGGCACCACCGGCACCGTGCGCGTCCTGCGGATGGGCTTCGCCGACGGTGTCCTCAACGGGCTGTGCCTGAGCCGGCGGCAGCAGATCGGGGGACTCACGTACACCCTGCTGCTGACCCTCGGCGACAGCGACCCGGGGACCTGGGAGATCCGGACCAGGAACACCGTCCTCGACCTGCGCACCGCCACCGGCACCCTCGACATGGACGGCATCGTCGACCTCAACGTCAACGGCGCCGACGTGAAGACCGTCAAGGACGCCTCGGGCGGCTACGTCGTCAACCCGCTGGACAGCACGCAGCACCGCTTCGGCATCCAGGCCCGCTACGCCAAGTTCGACTCGATCACCGGCACCGCGCAGGACATGCAGATCCCCGGCCTGCTGACCACCCCGCGGCTGACCCTGTCGGTGAAGCGCGGCGCGGTCGCCTGCCCGAGACCGGCCGACCCGACGGGCACCCCCGGATCCCCGTAGCGCCAGGCCTCGGGTCCGCCTCTCAGGTCCGGTCCTCCGGTATGAGCGCGAACGCCTCGATCTCGATGAGGAGTTCGGGCCGGACCAGGGCGCTCACCTGCACCGCGGAGCTCGCCGGCAGCGGGGCCGCGCCGAAGGCGGCGTCACGGGCGGCGCGGACCGCGGGGAGGTGCGCCACGTCCGTCACGAAGTACGTGAGCTTCACGACGTCCTCGAAATCCGCGCCGGCCGAGGCCAGGCACCGGCGCAGGTTGTCGAAGACCTGGTGGGCCTGCGCCGCCGGGTCGCCGACGCCGACGACCGCGCCGGAGGCGTCGAAGGCGCACTGCCCGGACACGGCCACGAACCGGCCGGTGCCCCACACGACATGGCTGTACTGCGGGCTCGGGGCGAGGCCCTCGGGCGCGGACACATGAGTCAGATGCGTGGTCATGCGTCACATCCTGACGCACCCCACTGACAGTCCGGCCGGGCGGCCGCGCCCCGGGCCCGCCCCGGGCCCGCTCAGTGCTCGTGGCCGAGCACTCCGTGCAGTGCGGTGCCCGCCGACGGGGCGTCCTCGCGGGCCGCGGAGGCCTTCGCGGGCTCGGGCTCCGGGAGCGTCTCGCAGACCGCGTCCGTCTCCGACCCGGCCTCGCCGCGCGGCACCGTGCCGGTGGCGAGGTACGCGTCGAGGTGGTTGTCCAGGCAGGCGTTGCCGGCCAGGGTCACCCCGTGGTTGCCGCCGCCCTGCTCGACCACCAGGCTGGAGCCGCTGATCATCCGGTGCAGGGCGACCCCGCCCTCGTAGGGGGTGGCCGCGTCCTCGGTCGCCTGGAGGATCAGCACCGGGGGCAGCCGGTCGTTGGTGACGTCGGGCGGGGTCAGCGAGGCGACCGGCCAGAACGCGCAGGGCGCGTTGTACCAGGCGTTGTTCCAGGTGGAGAACGGCGCCTTGGTGTGCGCCTCCCAGTTGTCCTTGCGCCAGACGTTCCAGTCGCGCGGCCAGGCGGCGTCGCGGCACTGGACGCTCGTGTAGACCGAGTAGCCGTTGTCCGTGGCGGCGTCCGCGGCGCCGAAGGCCTCGTACGCCTTCACCAGCGGGGCGGGGTCGGCGTCGTTGACGTACGCGGCGAACGCGCCCGCGAGCCGCGGCCAGTAGCCGTCGTAGTAGCCGCCCGGCAGGAAGGTGTCCTCCAGCTCCGCCGGGCCGACCTTGCCGCCGGCCGGCGCGGTGCGCAGCGCCTCGCGCATCCGGTACCAGGCCGCGTCGACCTCCTCGGGGTCGGTGCCGAGCCGGTACGTGGCGTCGTTGCGGGCCACCCAGGCGGCGAAGTCCTTGTGCCGGGTGTCGAAGGCATAGTCCTGCGCCAGGTTGTCCTCGTACCAGACGCCGTGCGGGTTGACGACGGAGTCCAGGGCCATGCGCCGGACCCGCTCGGGGAACAGGCGGGCGTACACGGCGCCCAGGTAGGTGCCGTAGGAGTAGCCGAGGTAGCTGAGCTTCGGCGCGCCGAGCGCCGCGCGGATGGCGTCGAGGTCCCGGGCCGTGGAGACGGTGTCGATGTGCGGCAGGACGTCGGCGTACTTGTCGCCGCAGGCCTTGGCGAAGGCCTGGGCGCGCTCGACGCCCGCCCGCTCGTCGTCTGCGCCGCGCGGGACGGAGTCGGGGCGGACGGGGGTGAAGTGGCCGGGCCGGCAGTCCAGGGCGGGCTCGCTCTTGCCGACGCCGCGCGGATCGAAGCCGATGACGTCGTACTGCGCGGCCACCTCAGGCTTCAGGGCGGCCGCCACGTACCCGGCCATCCCGCGCCCGCTGCCGCCCGGGCCGCCGGGGTTGACCAGCAGCGGCCCCTGGGAGGCCTTCGCCGTGTGCGCGACCCGGGTGAGGGCCAGCGTGATCGTCCGCCCGGTGGGCCGGTCGTGGTCCAGCGGCACCTTCAGGGTGGCGCACTGGAGCTTCGGGTACGCCGTGGTGGCGCAGCCGGTCCAGCGGAGCGGGGCGGTGGGGCGGGGGGCCGGACCGGTCGCGTCGGGGGTGGTGGCCGAGGCGGACGCGGGCAGGACGGTGACCGCCCCGGCGACCAGCGCCCCAGCGGCGATCAGCGTTCCTGCGCGTGGTGTCATACGGCGTCCGTGCCCCGACCACGGCCCGGAGGGACCGGTTCCGCCCAGAGTTGACCCGTTCGGAGGACGTTCCGGCGCCTCCGGTACGCCGATTCAGAGCAGGGTCAGCTGTTCGGCCGCCGCCGGGGGAGCGTGGTGGTCGGGGACCGGTATGCGGCGCGGGGCGCCCCGGTGGGCGGGGCCGATGCCGAACTCGGCGGCCAGTTCGTGCACCTGACGGGTGATCCGGCGCTGGTACCAGGTCGGCGCGTAGGCCCCGGCCGCGTACATCCGCTCGTAACGCCCCACCAGTTCCGGGTGGTGGTGCCGCAGCCAGCCGAAGAACCACTCGCGGGCGCCGGGTCGCAGATGGAGCACGAGCGGGGTGACGGAGGTGGCGCCGGCCTCGGCGATGGCGCGGACCGTGTCGCGCAGCTGCTCGGGCCGGTCGCCCAGGAAGGGCACGACCGGGGCCATCAGGACCCCGACGTCGATGCCGTGCCCGGCGAAGGCGCGTACGACGTCGAGGCGCCGCTCGGGGGAGGGGGTGCCGGGCTCGACGGTGCGCCACAACTCGCGGTCGGTGAAGCCGACGGAGACGGACACGCCGACCTCCGTCACCTCGGCGGCCTGCCGGATGAGCTCCTGGTCGCGCAGGATCAGCGTCCCCTTGGTGAGGATGGAGAACGGGTTGGCGCGGTCCCGCAGCGCCTCGATGATGCCGGGCATCAGTCTGTATCTGCCTTCGGCGCGCTGATAGCAGTCCACGTTGGTGCCCATGGCGATGTGCGCGCCCTGCCAGCTCCGGGAGGAGAGCCGGGCGCGGAGCAGCTCCGGGGCGTTGACCTTGACCACGATCTGGGAGTCGAAGCCGATCCCGGTGTCCAGGTCCAGATAGGCGTGGGTCTTGCGGGCGAAGCAGTACACGCAGGCGTGGGTGCAGCCCCGGTACGGGTTGACCGTCCACTCGAACGGCATCCGGGAGGCGCCGGGCACCCGGTTGACGATCGACCGGGCCCGCACCTCGTGGAAGGTGATGCCGCGGAACTCGGGCGTGTCGAACGTGCGGGTGACCGCGTCCGTGCCGAACAGGGCGATGTCGGCGGGCGCGGTGGGCGTGGCGGCGGTGGCAGGGCTGTCGGCCAGACGGTCCCATCGCATGGCGCCTCCTCGGGAGCGGGGGTGGAAACCAGAATAGAACACATGTTCCCTTGATCGTCGCAACCCGGATTTCGCGCCCCGGCGCGCAGGTGGTTGGCTTGACGCACATCCCTGAGAGATCAAGCTGGAGGAAGTCCCATGGCGCAGGTCGAGGCCACGACGGAGCGGGTCATCGCCGCCGACGCGGAGACGGTGTTCGATGCCCTGGCCGACTACAGCGGCACGCGCGCGAAGCTGCTCCCCGAGCACTTCAGCGAGTACGAGGTGCGCGAGGGCGGCGACGGGCAGGGCACCCTCGTCCACTGGAAGCTGCAGGCCACCAGCAAGCGCGTCCGCGACTGCCTCCTGGAGGTCGGCGAGCCCACCGACGGGCAGCTCGTCGAGAAGGACCGCAACTCCTCCATGGTCACCACCTGGACCGTCACCCCGGCCGGCGAGGGCAGCGCGAAGGTCGTCGTCAGCACCGTCTGGAACGGCGCCGGCGGCATCGGCGGCTTCTTCGAGCGGACCTTCGCGCCCAAGGGTCTCGGGCGCATCTACGACGCCGTGCTGGCCAAGCTGGCCGCCGAGGTCGAGAAGTAGCCTCGGGAAACGGATCGGGGAAGTAACGCTCCGATCCCTCACCGATTCGAGTGGTTTCCCCGCGACCCCCACCAGAGCGCCCGGCGCACCCAGGGGTCGCGGGAAGCCCCGTAAACGCCCTGATGAGCGCCCCAAGTGCGCGGTCCCCGAGGGGCGTTCGGGGCCCGGCGGCCCACCCTCCTCCCGTACCGCCCGACTTGCTCCCGCTTCGCGCGCAATGCGAAGAATGACGCGCGCAGACGCCGTGACGAGGGGAGCAGCACGTGGGTGCGATCACGCTTGCGAAGCACGCCCGAGGAACCGAAGCCGCCCAGGCCGCCCAAGAGGACGGTGAAACGGTCCCGCTTCCCGTCGTCGGCCCGCCCGCCGCCCAGGCGCCACCGCCCGGCCCGCAGGCCGAGCTCGACCCGCGACGGGTCCGGCTCGTCTTCTGCGGCCTCATGCTCGCGCTGCTGCTCGCCGCGCTGGAGCAGATGATCGTCGCCACCGCCCTGCCGAAGATCGTCGGCGAACTCCAGGGCCTGGACCGGATGTCCTGGGCGATCACCGCCTACCTGCTCACCGCCACCATCGGCCTGCCCGTCTACGGGAAGCTGGGCGACCTCCTCGGCCGCAAGGGCGTCTTCCTCTTCGCCATCGTCGTCTTCGTGATCGGCTCCGGCCTCGCGGGCTGGTCGCGCAGCATGGACCAGCTCATCGCCTTCCGCGCCCTCCAGGGCGCCGGGGCGGGCGGACTGATGATCGGCGTCCAGGCGATCATCGCCGACATCGTCCCCTCCCGGGAACGCGGCCGCTACATGGGCCTCATCGGCGCCGCCTTCGGACTCGCCTCCGTCGCCGGGCCGCTGCTCGGCGGGTTCTTCACCGACCACGTCTCCTGGCGCTGGTGCTTCTACTTCAACGTGCCCTTCGGCCTCGTCACCCTCGCCGTCGTCGCCGTCGTCCTCAAGCTGCCCAAGCCCGCCGTCCGGGCCCGCTTCGACGTCCTCGGCGCCCTGCTGCTCGCCACCGCCTCCACCTGCCTGGTCCTGCTGACCAGTTGGGGCGGCACCCGGTATGCCTGGGACTCCCGGGTCATCCTCGGCCTCGGCTGCGGCGCCGTCGCGGCCGCCGCCCTCTTCCTCCTCGTCGAGCGCCTCGCCCCCGAACCGCTCATCCCGCTGCGCCTGTTCCGCGACTCCGTCTTCACCGTCACCAGCCTCGTCGGCATGGTGGTCGGCATCGCGCTCTTCGGCGCCGCCAGCTATCTGCCGACCTTCCTGCAGATGGTCGAGGGTGCCACCGCCACCGAGTCCGGCCTGCTCATGCTCCCGCTGATGGGAGGCATCGTCATCGCCTCCGTCGTCTCAGGCCAGCTCATCAGCCGCACCGGCCACTACAAGGTCTACCCCGTGCTCGGCGGCGCCGTCGCCACCCTCGGCATGTGGCTGCTCTCCCGCCTGGACACCGACACGCCCCGCCTCCAGCAGGGCCTCTGGCAGGCCGTCCTCGGCCTCGGCATCGGCCTCGTCATGCCGGTCCTCGTGCTCGCCGTGCAGAACTCGGTGCGCCCCGCCGACCTCGGGACCGCCACCAGCGCCCACACCTACTTCCGGCAGATCGGCGGCAGCGTCGGCGCCGCGGTCTTCGGCACCCTCTTCGCCTCCCGCCTCGACACCGCCCTCGCCGACCGGCTCCCCGAGAACGGCGCCGCCGCGCTGCCCGCCGCCGACTCGATCACCCCGCAGGCGGTCCACGCGCTGCCACCCGCCCTGCGCGACGCCTTCGTCCAGGCGTACGCCGACGCGATGCCCCGGATCTTCCTCTACCTCGTGCCGGTCCTCGTGCTCGGCCTCGTCCTCGCCTTCTTCCTCAAGGAGAAACCGCTGGTGTCCCACCACACCCCCGCCACCGAGGCCCCCGCCCCCGCTCCGGCCACCGCCGTCCCGCACGCCCGGCCCGGCATCCCCACCGGCGCCCCCGCCCCGCTGCTCGCGGGCGTGCCCGTCTGCGGCACCGTCCAGCACCACGACGGCAGCTGCGTGCCGCGCGCCGCCCTCACCCTCATCGACGTCCAGGGCCGCCAGGTCGGGCGCGGCGCGAGCGGCGACGACGGACGGTACGCGCTGAGCGCGCCCGGCCCCGGCGCGTACGTCCTGATCGCGGCCGCCGGCGGCCACCAGCCGCAGGCCGTCGCCGTCACCGTCGGGGAGCGCCCGGTCGACCTCGACGTCGTCCTCGGCGGCGCCGGGCGGCTCGCCGGGGCCGTCGTCACCGCCGACGGCACCCCCGTACGGGACGCGGCCGTCACCCTCACCGACGTCCGCGGCGAGGTCGTCGCCTCCACCCGCAGCGGGCGCGAGGGCGGCTACGTCATCGGGGAGCTGGTCGCCGGCGAGTACACCCTGGCCGCGAGCGCCCCCGCCTTCCGGCCCGCCGCCCTCCCGGTGAGCGTCCAGGCCTCCCGCGAGACCCGCCAGGACATCGAGCTGGCCGGCGGCGCGGTGCTGCGCGGCACGGTGCGGGCGGGCGGCGGGCGGCCCGTCGAGGACGCCCGGGTGACCCTGCTCGACGCCGCCGGCAACGTCGTCGACACCCTCACCACCGGCCCCGACGGGACCTTCCGCTTCGTCGACCTGTCCTCCGGCGAGTACACGGTCATCGCCGCCGGATACCCGCCGGTCGCCACCGTCCTCCAGGTCGCGGGCGGCGGCCGCACCGAGCGCGACCTCCAGCTCGGCCACGAGGACTGAGCGCGCGCGGCGCTACCGAAGGGCCGGCCTGGTCGCCCGGGCCGGCCCGTACGGATCAGATGGATCAGACGGATCAGACGGATCGGACAGACCAGATCGATCAGTCGGAATCGGTCGGATCAGGAGGTGGTGGTCGCCTTGCGGATCGCGCTGATGCAGGCGCCGATCGCCTCCTGGAGCGCCTCAAGGCGCTGGAGCATGTCCTCCTCGACGACGTCCTCCTCCAGGACCTCGTCCAGGGTCAGCTCCTCGAAGACCTTCGTCGCCTTCTGCAGGCTGTTGTAGAACTTGGTGCGGCGCTCCTGCACCCGCAGCGCCGGGTCCGCCTCCACGGCCTGGACGACCAGCGACTTCACCGTGTCGTAGGCCTCGCCGGCCCACTCGCCGGCCTCCTCCGACTCGTCGAGTTCGTCGATGAGCGACAGGTGCCGCTCGGCCTCCGCGCGCAGCTCCGCCGGGGCGTCGACGGTCTGCCCCGCGGGCGTCCTGATCTGCCCGCCCTCGGCGATCTGCCGGACGTACTCGATCCGGTCGGCCGCCTTCGCCTCCTGCGCCACCGCCTTCTTCAGGTCGCCGGTGCGGGCGATGGCCCGGGCCATCTCGGTCTGCAGCGCCGGGTCCTCCTTCATCCGGTCGAGCAGCGCGCCCCGCGCCGCTTCGGCCGTGCCGGGGTCGGCGAGGATGGCCGCGCGCAGCGCGGTCGGGTTCTCGGCCACCTCCAGCGCCTTCGTCGGCTTGATGCCCTCGGCCTCGGCCGCCGCGCTGATCGCGTGGCCGCGCACGGAGGTCGCGCTGGAGCGGGAGGAGTAGTACGAGAGCCAGGCGTCGGCCTCGGGCAGCTCGACCTCCTGCCCGGGGGCCAGGGCTTCGAACTGCGGCACGAGGCCGTCGTCCGCGGCCATGTCCCACGCCTTGTAGTAGCGCATGACCCGCTCGGGGGAGCAGCCGGCGAGCTCGGCGAAGGCCTTCGCCGACACCTTCTCCGTGCCCTCGGCGGCCTGACCGCCCGGCCGCACGCTCCGTGCCACCTTGAGCGCGAACGCCCAGCCGCCCGTCCGCGCGTACACGCCGAAGTCGTGGGCGTCCCGGACGACGACCTCGGCGACGGCCTCCGCGGCGGGCTCGACCCACTCGCCGGTGTCGAGGACGACGGGGGCATCGAGGTCGGGCGTATCGGCGTCGGGCTCCGTGCCGGGCTCCGTGCCGGTCTCGGTCTCGGTCTCGATGTAGGTCTCGGTCTCGATGTCGGCGGGGGTCTCGGACGGGGCGAGAGAGGTGGTCACCGAGGGGTCTCCTGGGTCTGCGGGGCGAGAAAACTGCGCCCGTCAGCCTATACGTACGAGATGAAAGGATTCGCCCGAATCACTGCCCGAGACGGGCCCCCGGAACCGCCACTGGTCCACGCCTCCGACACTTTTCCACAGGGGTGGTCGGGTCCGCCGGTCGGCGCGTACGGTGCCAGGCATGAAGATCCTGATCAGCGCCGACATGGAAGGCGCCACCGGTGTGACCTGGCCCGCCGACGTGCTGCCCGGCACTCCCCAGTGGGAGAGATGCCGGTCCATGTTCACCTCGGACGTGAACGCGGCGGTGCTCGGCTTCTTCGACGGCGGCGCCGACGAGGTGCTGATCAACGAGGCGCACTGGAGCATGCGCAACCTGCTGCTGGAGCGGCTCGACGAGCGGGCCGAGATGCTCACCGGGCGCCACAAGTCGCTCTCCATGGTCGAGGGCGTCCAGCACGGGGACGTCGACGGCATCGCCTTCGTCGGCTACCACACGGGAGCGGGGGCCGAGGGCGTCCTCGCCCACACCTACCTCGCCAACTCCATCACCGGTGTCTGGCTCAACGGGGTGCGCGCCAGCGAGGGCCTGCTCAACGCGCACGTGGTCGCCGAGTACGGGGTCCCCGTCGTCCTCGTCACCGGCGACGACCTCACCTGCGACGACGCCCTGGGGTACGCGCCGGAGGCGCACAAGGTCGCCGTCAAGGACCACGTCTCGCGGTACGCGGCGGTGTGCCGCACCCCCACCAGGACGGCCGCCGACATCCGCGCGGCGGCGAAGGCCGCGGCCGCGCTCGCCGTGCGGCACGAGCCGGTCAGCGGCGGGCCGTTCACGGTGGAGCTGGAGTTCGACGCGGAACATCTGGCCGCCGCCGCCACGGTGGTCCCCGGCGCCGAGCGGAGTGGCGAACGCAGGACCGCCTACACCAGCGAGACGATGTACGAGGCGATTCGCACGTTCAAGGCGGTCACGACCATCGTCTCCGCCGCAGTGGAGGAGCAGTATGGCTGAGGAGGTCCGGGGCCCGGACGCGACGGCGCTCGACGAGGTGGTCACCTTCACCTCCGAGCTGATCAGGATCGACACCACCAACCGCGGCGGCGGCGACTGCCGCGAGCGGCCCGCCGCCGAGTACGTGGCGGAGCGGCTCGCCGGCGCCGGCCTCGAACCGACCCTGCTGGAGCGGACCCCGGGCCGCACCAACGTCGTCGCCCGCATCCCCGGCACCGACCCGGCCGCCGAGGCCCTGCTGGTCCACGGGCACCTGGACGTCGTCCCGGCCGAGGCCGCCGACTGGACCGTCCACCCCTTCTCCGGCGAGGTCCGCGACGGCGTCGTGTGGGGGCGCGGCGCCGTCGACATGAAGAACATGGACGCGATGGTGCTCGCCGTCGTCCGCTCCTGGGCCCGGGAGGGCTTCCGGCCGCGCCGTGACATCGTCCTCGCCTACACCGCCGACGAGGAGGCCAGCGCCGAGGACGGCTCCGATTTCCTCGTCGACCGGCACCCCGGCCTCTTCGAGGGCTGCACCGAGGGCATCAGCGAGTCGGGCGCCTTCAGCTTCCACCCGGACCCCCGGACGACCCTCTACCCGATCGCCGCGGGCGAGCGCGGCACCGCCTGGATCAAGCTCACCGCCCACGGCCGGGCGGGCCACGGCTCCAAGGTCAACACGGCCAACGCGGTCACCCGCCTCGCCGAGGCCGTCGCCCGCATCGGCGCCCACACCTGGCCCGTCCGGCTCACCCGCACGGTGCGGGCCGCGCTCACCGAACTGGCCGCCGTGTACGGCATCGACGTCGACGTCGACGCCCCCGACTTCGACACGGACCTGCTCCTGGAGAAGCTGGGACCGGCCGCCGCCCTGGTCGCGCCCACCGTCCGCAACAGCGCCAACCCCACGATGCTGGACGCGGGCTACAAGGTGAACGTGATCCCGGGCCACGCCGTGGCCTACGTCGACGGGCGGATGCTGCCGGGCGCCGAGGACGAGTTCATCACGACCATGGACCGGCTCACCGGCCCCGACGTCTCCTGGGAGTTCCACCACCGCGAGGTGCCGCTCCAGGCCCCCGTCGACTCGCCGACCTTCGCCAAGCTGCGCGCGGCCGTCGAGCACGTCGACCCGGCCGGGCACGTCATCCCCTTCTCCATGTCGGGCGGCACCGACGCCAAGCAGTTCTCCCGCCTCGGCATCACCGGCTACGGCTTCTCGCCGCTGAAGCTGCCCCCGGAGCTCGACTACGGGGCGCTCTTCCACGGCGTCGACGAACGCGTCCCCGTCGACGCGCTCCACTTCGGCGTCCGCGTCCTCGACCGCTACCTGCGGTCCGCCTGACCACCGCGGCGGCCCGCCGCGGTTCCGACACCCGACCGCTACTCACGTTCCGCCCAGGGGGGATCGAGATGGTAACCACGGCCGCCTACGGCAGCTGGCCGTCACCCATCGGCGCCGCGCTCGCCGCCGCACACGACGGGCGCCCCGACCATGTCGGGGTGCTCGGCGACGACGTGTGGTGGACCGCTCCGCGCCCCACGGAGGGAGGCCGCCGCGCGCTGGTGCGGCGCCGCCCCGACGGCACCGAGGAATCCGTCCTGCCCGCGCCGTGGAACGTGCGCAGCCGGGTCATCGAGTACGGCGGACAGCCCTGGGCCGGCACGACACGGGCCGACGGCTCGCCGCTCCTCGTCTTCTGCCACTTCCCCGACCAGCGCCTCTACGCCTACGAGCCGGACGCGGCACCGGGCGCCGAGCCCCGGCCGCTCACCCCGGTCTCGGCGACCGGCGGCGGACTGCGCTGGGCCGACCCCGTCGTCCAAGCCGACCGGGGCGAGGTGTGGTGCGTCCTGGAGGAGTTCACCGGGCCCGCGCCGACCGACGTGCGCCGGGTGATCGTCGCCGTACCGCTGGACGGCTCGGCCGCCGAGGACCGCGGCCGGGTGCGCGAACTCTCCGACGGGCGGCACCGGTTCGTCACCGGACCGCGCCTCTCGCCGGACGGCCGGCAGGCCGCCTGGATCGGCTGGGACCACCCCCGGATGCCGTGGGACGGCACCGAGGTGCAGCTCGCCCGGGTCGGCGACGACGGCACCTTCCACGCGGCCCGCACCGTCGCCGGCGGACCCGAGGAGTCGGTGCCCCAGGTCGGCTGGACCGCCGACGGGCAGCTGCTCCACCTCAGCGACCGCACCGGCTGGTGGAACCTCTACCGCACCGGCCCGGACGGCGACCCGGTCGCGCTCACCCCCCGCCCCGAGGAGTTCGGCGGACCGCTCTGGACGCTGGGCCGCAGCTGGTTCGCCCCCCTGGAGAACGGCCTGATCGCCGTCGTCCACGGCAAGGGCGCCACCGCCCTCGGCATACTCGACCCCGACAGCGGCGACCTCGTCGACGCCGTCGGCCCCTGGACCGAATGGGCCGCCACCCTCGCCGTGCACGGCACCCGCGTCGTCGGAGTCGCCGCCGGCCCCCGCAGCGGCGCCGAGGTCGTCGAGCTGGACACCCGCACCGGCCGGGCCCGGGTGATCGGCGCCCCGCACACCGACCCGGTCGACCCCGCGTACTACCCCGAGCCCCGGAGCCGCACCTTCACCGGACCCGACGGCCGGGAGATCCACGCCCACGTCCACCCGCCGCACAGCCCCGACCGGACCGCGCCCGACACGGAGCGCCCGCCCTTCGTGGTGTGGGCGCACGGCGGCCCCACCGGGCACTCCCCGCTCGTCCTCGACCTGGAGATCGCCTACTTCACCTCCCGTGGCATCGGCGTCGCCGAGGTCAACTACGGCGGCTCCACCGGCTACGGCAGGGAGTACCGCGAACGGCTGCGCGAGCAGTGGGGCGTGGTCGACGTGGAGGACTGCGCCGCCGTCGCCCGCGCGCTCGCCGACGAGGGCACCGCCGACCCGGACCGCCTCGCGATCCGCGGCGGCAGCGCGGGCGGCTGGACCAGCGCCGCCTCCCTCGCGCGGAGCGACGTGTACGCCTGCGGCACGATCATCTACCCGGTCCTGGACCTGACCGGCTGGGGCACCGAGGAGACCCACGACTTCGAGTCGCAGTACCTGCACTCGCTGATCGGCCCGCTCGACGAGGTGCCCGACCGGTACCGCGAGCGCTCCCCTCTGGAGCACGTCGAGAAGATCACCGCACCCTTCGTGCTGCTCCAGGGGCTCGACGACGTCATCTGCCCGCCCGCGCAGGCCGAGCGCTTCCTCACCCGGATGGCCGGCCGGGGCGTCCCGCACGCCTACCTCGCCTTCGAGGGCGAGGGGCACGGCTTCCGCAGGGCCGACACGATGATCCGCGCCCTCGAAGCCGAACTCGCGCTCTATGTCCGGACCTTCGGAATCGAGCGGACCGACGTCCCCCTCCTGGAGTTCCGGACGTGACCGCCACCGCCAGGACGCCGCACGCCGGCCCGCCCGAGACCGGACCGGTGCCCGCGCTCACCCGGCCGCCCCGGTTGCGCCCCGGCGCCCGGGTGGCCGTCGTCGCGCCCAGCGGCCCCATCCCGGAGGACCGGCTCCGGGCCGGCCTCGACATCCTCCGCGGCTGGGACCTCGACCCGGTCGTCGCCCCGCACGTCCTCGCCACCCACCCCGGCCTCGGCTACCTCGCCGGGGTGGACGCGGCCCGCGCCCGCGACCTCACCGAGGCCTGGTGCGACCCGGACGTCTCCGCCGTGTTCTGCGCGCGCGGCGGCTACGGCGCCCAGCGGATGGCCGACCTCGTCGACTGGACGGCGATGCGGGCCGCCACCCCCAAGGTCCTCGTCGGGTACAGCGACATCACCGCCCTCCACGAGGCCTTCGCCACCCGGCTCGGCCTCGCCACCCTGCACGGCCCCATGGTCGCGGCCGCCGCCTTCCTCCAGGACCCGCACACCCGCGAGTCCCTGCGGGCCACCCTCTTCGAGCCCGAGTCGGTGCGCACCATCGCCACGGCGACGGCCGGCGCCCTGGTGCCGGGCCGGGCCCGCGGTGTCACCCTCGGCGGCTGCGTCAGCCTGCTCGCGGCCGAGCTCGGCACCCCGCACGCCCGGCCCTCCGCCCGTGGCGGGCTGCTGCTCCTGGAGGACGTGGGGGAGGAGCCGTACCGGCTGGACCGGATCCTCACCCAACTGCTGCGCTCCGGCTGGCTGGACGGGGTCGCCGGGATCGGGCTCGGGTCCTGGGAGGAGTGCGGTCCGTACGAGGAGGTGCGCGCGGTGCTCGCCGACCGGCTCGGCGGGCTCGGGGTCCCCGTCGTCGAGCGGATGGGCTTCGGGCACGAGGCGAGCGCGCCGACCGTGCCGTTCGGGATCCCCGGGGTGCTGGACGCGGAGGCGGGGACGCTCACACTGGAGGTGCCGGCCCTGCGGTGACCGGCGCGGGGGCGCGCGGCCTTTCACTGAATCTCCGTCAACAAGCCCCGCCCGGCGCGTTGACGACCCGGTGACGCGTGTCACACCATGGGCGCGGATCGGTGCCTACCGGTAGGCAGTCACCTCGTGCGTCCTCGGTGTGGAGGTCCCCGTGTCCCGTGCCCTGCCCCGCTCCCGAACCCTGCTCGCGACGCTCACGGCCGGGGCCGCCCTGGCCGCGCCCCTCGCGCTCGCCGCCCCGGCGCAGGGCGCCGGCGCCGGCACGTACACCGTCACCCCGCTCAGCTTCACCGTGGAGGCGGGCGGCCGTCGTTGCACCGTGGACGCCGACCTCTACCGGCCCGAGGGCGTCGACGCCGCCCACCCCGCCCCGGCCGTCCTCGCCACCAACGGCTTCGGCGGCAGCAAGACAGACGGCACCACCGACGCCATCGGCAGGGCCGTCGCCTCCCGCGGCTACGTCGCCCTCGTCTACTCCGGCCTCGGCTTCGGCCGGACCGGCTGCCTCATCTCCCTCGACGACCCGCGCATCGACGGCCAGGCCGCCACCCGGCTCGTCGACTTCCTGGCCGGCGGCCGGACCGCCGACGACGGCACCCGCGCCGACTTCGTCACCCAGGACGGCACGGGCGACCCCCGCGTCGGCATGATCGGCGGCTCCTACGGCGGCGCCGTCCAGCTCGCCACCGCCTCCGTCGACCCCCGGCTCGACGCGCTCGTCCCCCTCATCACCTGGAACGACCTGGCCTACTCCCTCGCGCCCAACGGCGCCGACCGCACCACCCCCGGCGTCTTCAAATGGCAGTGGGCCAACGGCTTCTACCTCATGGGCGAGGGCCAGCCGCTGCTCGTGCCCTCGCTCGACCCCAGCCGGATCAACTCCCTGAACTGCCTGCACTTCGTCACCGACGCCTGCGACACGGTCCGGCTGCTCAACTCCGGTACCTACCCGGACGCCGAGACCAGGAAGGTGCTCGACTTCGCCCGCAGTGTCTCGCCGGTCTCCTACCTCGACCGGGTCAAGGCCCCCACCCTGATCGTCCAGGGCCAGGCCGACAGCCTGTTCAACCTCAACGAGGCCCGCGCCACCTACGACCGGCTGGCGGCCCGGGGCGTCGAGACACGGATGATCTGGCAGTCCTGGGGCCACAGCGGCGGCCAGAAGCCCGGCGAACTCGACCTCGGGCAGGGGGATCTGGAGACCAGCTACGTCGGCCGGCGCATCCTCGGCTGGTTCGACCGGCACCTGCGCGGCGACCGGACCGCCGACACCGGCCCCGCGTTCGCCTACTACCGCGACTGGGAGAGCGGCTACGGCACCGCCGCCACCGTGCCCGCGCTCAGCCAGAAGCTGTACCTCTCCGGCGACGGCAAGCTGGTCGACGCCCGGTCCAAGGTGGCCCGCGGCTCCCGCTCGTACGTCAACTGGCCGCTGCCGACCAGTCATTCCGAGTCCTCGATCGCCGGCCTGATCGGACTGCCCGACCCCGCCCCGTACGACCTCGCCGGCACCTACCTCGGCTGGCGCAGCGCCCCGCTCACCGCGCCCGTCGACCTCGTCGGCGCGCCGCGCGTGACGCTCCGGGTCGACTCGCCGTGGACCGAGCGCGTCCAGGACTCCGGCGACGCCGCCGACAAGCTGGTCCTCTTCGCGAAGCTGTACGACCTCGCCCCGGACGGCACCCGGACCCTGGTCAACCGGCTGGTCGCCCCGGTCCGCGTGCCGGACGTCACCCGGCCCTTCACCGTCGAACTCCCCGGCATCGTGCACCGCTACGAGACCGGTCACCGGCTGGAGTTCGTGATCGCGGCGAGCGACACGGCGTACTTCGGCAACCGGGGCGTCAAGCCGGTGACCGTCACCAGCGCCCCCGAGGAGACGGGGGCGCTGGAGCTGCCCCTGGTGCGGGGGCGGGTCGAGTAGCGACTAGCGCGCCGCCAGGGCCGCGTACCCGGGGCGGACCAGCTCGTCGATCAGGCGACGGCGCTCCGGCAGCGGCAGGAACGCGGCCTCCAGGGCGGCGACCGTGAACTCCTCGAAGACCTCCGGGCCGTAGCCGAAGGTGTCCGCCATGTGCTGGAACTCCTCGCTCATGGTGGTGCCGGAGACCAGCCGGTTGTCCGTGTTCAGGGTGATCCGGAAGCCCAGCCGGCGCAGCTCGTCGATCGGGTGCGAGGCGTAGTCCTTCGCGGCGCCGGTCTGCAGGTTGGAGGTCGGGCAGACCTCCAGGGCGATGCCGTTGTCCCGCACGTACGCGGCGAGCCGGCCGAGCGTGCCGTCCTCGGCGATGTCGTCGGTGATCCGCACGCCGTGGCCGATCCGCTCGGTGCCGCAGACCTGCACGGCCTCGTGGATCGACTCCGCGCCGACGGCCTCGCCCGCGTGGATGGTGAAGTGGCAGTTCTCGCGCTTCAGGTGCTGGAAGGCGGGGAGGTGGCGGGCCGGCGGGTTGCCGATCTCGCCGCCGGCGATGTCGAAGCCCGCCACGCCCTTGTCCCGGTGGGCGACGGTGAGTTCGGCTATCTCCAGCGAGCGGTCGGTGTGCCGCATGCCGGTGAGCAGGGTGCGGACGGTGATCCGGCCGCCGGAGCGGCGCTCGCCCTCGCGGAAGCCCTCGTTCACGGCCTCGACGACCTCGTCGAGGGTCAGCCCGCCCTCCAGGTGCTGCTCGGGGGCGTACCGGATCTCGGCGTAGACGACACCGTCCGCGGCCAGGTCCTCGGCGCACTCGGCCGCGATCCGCTCCAGGGCCTCGCGGGTCTGCATCACCGCGCAGGTGTGGGCGAAGGTCTCCAGGTACCGCTCCAGCGAACCGGAGTCGGCGGCGTCCCGGAACCACACGGCGAGCTCCGCCGGGTCCTCGGTGGGCAGCGCGGTGTAGCCGCAGGCCCGGGCCAGTTCGATGATCGTGGCCGGGCGGAGGCCGCCGTCGAGGTGGTCGTGCAGGACGGCCTTCGGGGCCTCGCGGATCCAGTCGGCGACGGTGGGGGCGGACGCCAGGGAGACCGGGGTGGGGACCGGGGCGGAGGCAGGGGCGGCAGGGTTGTCAGACAAGTGCATGGCCGGGAAGTGTACGCCACCGTGGCCGGGCCGGGATGTGACGCCGGTGACACCGGTCGGTTCCGGCCGCGCGCCACCGGTCAGGCCGACTGCGCGACAGCGGTCGGTCCGACCGGGCGGCAGCGTTAAGTCCGACCGGGCGGCAGCGGTCAGTCCGACCGGGTGACAGCCGTCAGTTCGACTGGAGGACCGGCAGGGCGGGGGCTCCGGTCGGCAGCATGTGCTTGGCTGCGAGGACCGGGGTCTCCCCGACCCGTACGACCTGGGTGACCAGCACCGCCGGGGTGTCCGCCGAACGCCCGAGCTGCTCGCCCCTGCGGCGCCCGAGGAGGGTCGCGGTGACGGCGGTGTGCCCCGCGAGCTGCACCCCGCGCGAGGCCCCGGCGAGGACGGCCAGCATCGAGGTGCGCTCCGGCGAGGGCGCCGCGCGCAGCGCCCCGGCGAAGGCCGGGTGGGTCCGCTCCAGGACCTCGTCGGCCGCCGCCCACTCGTGGCTCAGCGCGGCCGGACCGGCCTCGCCCGTGAGCACGGACTCCCAGAAACGCAGCTCGGCCCCGGCCGGGGCCAGCAGATGCTGGGTGGTGAAGTCGGTGGGCTCCTCCGTGGAGCGCAGCAGGCCCCGTACACGCAGCCTCACGGTCCCGCCGAGCAGGTCCTCCAGGGGCTGGAGGTGTTCGAAGCCGCGCCGGGGCGGGTGCGCGTTGACCGTCCGGCCGACCCCACGCCGTACGGTGAGCAGCCCGTCCTCCTGGAGCAGCAGCAGGGCCTCGCGCAGGGCGGGCCGGCTCACGCCGAGCTCGCGCGCCAGCTTGGGCTCGGAGGGGAGCGTCGAGCCCGGGGGGTAGGTGCCCTCGTGGACGGCGTCCGCGATCCGCTCGTAGAGCGCGACGACCGGTCGCCGCTGCTGTCCGCCGGCTGCCACGGATCCTCCTCGTGCTCGTGCCGCCTGTCTGCCTGCGCCTGCGCTCTTACGGTAGCCGCCCCACGTTGTCTGACAAGTCACTCGGACGGGCGTGTTCACCGCCGCCACGAGGTGCGAATCGGCCCATCCTGGTGGGACGGACGACGGAGAAGAGGGCCGGCGATGAGTGCCAGGGAGACGTCGAGCACGGAAAGGGCGGCCCGCGCCGACGGGCTCTTCACGCCCGGCCGGATCGCGATCGGGGTGGTCCTGGTCCTGTTGCTCGTCTTCATCTTCGAGAACACCCGGCAGGTACGGATCCGGCTGCTGATCCCCGAGGTCTCCATGCCGCTCTACCTGGCCCTGCTGGCCACCGCGCTCCTCGGCGCGGTCTGCGGCTCCTACGCGACGGCCCGGAGGCGCAAGTGAGGCGCGCGGCGATCGTGGGCGCGGGGGCCGTGCTCGCGCTCGCCGCGATGGCCGTCAGCTCGGCCGAGGCGGCGGCGGAGGCGGCGGAGGCCGAGACGGAGGAGACGGCGGACGTGACCGGCGCGGGCGGGTCGCCGATGCCGGACTTCCTGGGCAAGGGGCTGTGGCGGGTGTTCACCTCGCTCGACCCGCGCACCCGGCTCGACGTCCACGACGTGGGCGGCGGCGACCGGCGGGTGCTCTGGCCGCCGAACTGGCGCGTCTGCACGCAGCACCCCGCGCCGGGTGTCCAGCGGCGCGCGCGGGGGAGGGTGGTGGTGGGCGTGGTGAAGAAGGGCGAGGTCTGCCCGGCCCGGGTGACGGCGTCCCGGCGGTGACCCGGTGACGGCGTCCCGGCGGGGGTGACCCGGCCGCAGGGTGACGGCAGCGGGGCGAGGGCGGTGGTGACCCGGCCGCGGGTGACGGCGGCCCGGCCTCGCACGCCCCGGACCCGGCCCCGCCCCCGATCCGGCGCTCAGCGCTTGTAGTTGATCTTCATCGTGTCCATGTCGGTGACCGTGGACTTCAGGCCGCGGAAGCCGTGCCCCAGCTCCTTCAGGGCGCTCTCCACCCGGTCCTCGGCGATCGCCCCCGCCATCTCGTCGCCGTCCGCCGCGTCCGAGACGACGACCAGGCGGTACGAGAAGGGCTTCAGGGTCCGGTCGTAGGCGAGGGAGCCCTCCTCGGTGAACTGCATCGCCGACATCCCGTGCTCCTCGACCTCGGCGAGCAGTCGCTCGCGGCTCGCGTCGGTCAGCCCGTCGAACGTACCGCGCACGATCACCCGGTAGGTGTGCTGCGTGCCCATGCCCTGCCTCCTCGGTAAAACAACCGCAAAGCAACCACCCTACGGTGACGGGTGTACGCCGCAACGGATTTTCCGGGCGCCCGCGCGGGGCGTTGTCCACCCTCTGGCCAGCAGTGGTTCCGGCGTGTTCCATGGGCGTCATGACGACCGTACGACGTGCCGTACTCACCCTGCCCGCGGCGCCGTTGGGCCCGGACAACCCCCTCCCGGCCCTGCGTCTCCTCGACGGGTTCGCCGCCCCCGCGGTCGACGAACGGGCCGCACTCCCGCGTGACATGGCCCGCCAGCTCGGGCACGCCCCGCTGCGCACCCTGCTGCCCGTCCCGGTCCGGGACGGCTACGGGCGCGAGCGGACGCCCCTGGACCTCGACGCGCTCGTGCTCGAGAACGAGCGGCTGCGGGTCACCGTGCTGCCCGGTCTCGGCGGGCGGGTCCACTCCCTGTTCGACAAGACGGGCGGCCGCGAACTCCTCTACCGCAACCCGGTGTTCCAGCCCGCGGCGTTCGCCCTGAACGGCGCCTGGTTCTCCGGCGGCATCGAGTGGAACATCGGCGCCCGCGGCCACACCACCCTCTCCTGCGCCCCCCTGCACGCGGCCGTCGTGCCCGCGCCCGACGGCGGCGAGATGCTCCGGCTGTGGGAGTGGGAGCCGCTGCGCGACCTGCCGTTCCAGGTCGACCTGTGGCTGCCGGCCGGGGCCGCCCACCTGCGCGTCGGCATCCGGATCCGCAACCCGCACGAACGGCCCGTCCCCACGTACTGGTGGTCCAACACGGCCGTCCCCGAGGACCGCCGGATCCTCGCCCCCGCCGACCGGGCCTGGCAGTACGGCTACGAGCGCGCCCTGCGCCGGGTGCCGGTGCCCGTCGCCCCCGACGGCGCCGACCACACGTACCCCCTGCGGAGCACCCACGCCGCCGACTACTTCTACGAGCTGCCGGACGGGCGGCGCCGCTGGATCGCCGCGCTCGACGCGAGCGGCACGGGACTCGTGCAGACCTCCACGGACGTGCTGCGCGGCCGCAAGCTGTTCCTGTGGGGCTCGGGCCGCGGCGGGCGCCGCTGGCAGGAGTGGCTGACCGAACCCGGCACCCCCGGATACGCCGAGATCCAGGCCGGGCTCGCCCGCACCCAACTGGAGCACCCCACCCTGGAACCGGAGACGGAGATCTCCTGGATGGAGGTGTACGGCCCGCTCTCCGTCGACGCGGCGGCCGTCCACGGCACGGACTGGGCCGCGGCCACCGGGAGCGTCGAGGAGGAGCTCGGCCGGGTGCTGCCCCGGGACGAGATCGAGGCCGCGTACACGCTGTGGCGGGAGCGGGGTGCCGACGCCGAGCCGGGTGCGCCGCTCGCCGCCGGTTCGGGGTGGGGCGCGCTAGAAGTGCTGCGCGGGGGATACGCGTTGCCCGGCACGCCGTTCACCGAGGAGCAGCTCGGCGACGAGCAGCGGCCGTGGGTGCATCTGCTGCGCACGGGCGCCCTGCCGTCGTCCGAGGCGGCGCCCGCCGGGCGTACGCCGGTGTCGGGGGCCTGGCGGGACATGCTGGAGACCGCCCCGGCGGATCCGGCCACCGAGTACCACCTCGGCGTCGCCCAGTGGGCCGCGGGTGACCTCGCCCAGGCCGTACGCAGCTGGGAACGCGGCCTGAAGAACGCCGCCGTGCGCTGGCCGCTGCTGTACTGCCTGGCCGTCGCCGACCGGGAGTGCGGCCACCCGCGCCGGGCCGCCGAGCGCCACGAGGAGGCGTTCGAGGAGCAGTACGGGGGAGATCCGCTGGTCACCGCGGCCCTCGGGCGCGAGACGGTGACCGTGCTCCTGGAGACCGGCGGCACCGCGCGGGCCCGCGCCGTCCTGGAGCGGCTGCCCGCCGAGGCGCGGGCGCGGGGCGCGTTCCGGTTCCTGGAGGCGCGGCTGCTGCTCGCCGAGGGCCGGAAGGACGAGGCCCGCGCCGTGTTCGACGCGGGCTTCGAGGTGGCCGACCTGCGCGAGGGCGCGGAGGTCCTGGGCGAGGTGTGGGCGCGGATCACGGACGAACCGCTGCCGGACGCCTACGAGTTCAGGATGCGTCCCAGCTGAGGCGGGGCCGGGGCCGGGGCGGCGGCGGTCGTCAGACGCGGCACAGGATCTCGCCGTGCGGCACCATGAACCAGGCGTCCTCCTCGGCGCCCCAGGCGCGCCACGCCCCGGCGATCTCGTCCAGTTCCTCCCGCGTCGCGTGGCCGCCGTCGACGGTCAGCCGCGCGTACGAGGACTGCGTGGTGCGGTCCGCCCACAGGCCGCTCCACCAGGCCCGCTCGTCGGGCTGGGCGAAACACCAGGTGCCGGCGGTGGTGGTCACCTCGGTGAACCCGGCCCGGCGGGCCCAGGAGAACAGCCGCCGCCCAGCGTCGGGCTCACCGCCGTTGACGCGCGCGACCTGCCGGTACAGGTCGGACCAGCGGTCCAGCCCCGGGTGCTCGGGGAACCAGGTGAACGCCCCGTAGTCACTGTCCCGGGCGGCGACCACACCGCCCGGCCGGCACACCCGCCGCATCTCCCGCAGCGCCTGGACCGGGTCGCCGACGTGCTGGAGCACCTGGTGGGCGTGGACGAGGTCGAAGGAGTCGTCGGGGAAGTCCAGGGCGTGGACGTCGGCGACCGCGAACTCCACGTTGTCCAGACCCCGTTCGGCCGCCGTCGCGCGGGCCTTCACCAGGACGTCCTCGGCCGCGTCCACCGCGGTGACCCGGCCCGGCGCGACCCGCGCGGCCAGATCGGCGGTGATGGTCCCCGGCCCGCACCCGACGTCCAGCACCTCCAGTCCGGCCCGCAGCTCGGGGATCAGATAGGCGGCGGAGTTCTCCACCGTGCGCCAGCTGTGCGACCGCAGCACCGACTCGTGGTGCCCGTGGGTGTAGACGGCGGTCTCGTGCGGCGCGGTCCGCTCCTCGGCATGCGTCATGGCCGGACTCCCTCGTGCTCGTCTGAGTGGGTACGGCAACGGTACGCCGATCACTCGCATCGTGAGACCCTGTTCTCGCCATGTGGACAGCCGAGAGACGCGTCAGCGGAACAGGGCCATCCGGTAACGGAGTTCGGGCAGCATGCGGCCGCCCGTCTCCTCCGTCACGGAGGTCCCGTCCGGACGCCATCCGGCCGCCTCGTAGAAGGCCCGCGCCCGGGAGTTCCCCTCCAGCACCCAGAGCCCCGCCTCGCGGAAATCGGCCGTCGTCATCGCCGCGACCGTCGCGGCCAGCAGCTCGCGCCCCACGCCCCGGCCCCAGACCTCCGGCACGGCGTACAGGGCCGAGAGCTCGGCCGTCACCGCCGCGTCCGACTCCCCGTCGGGCCACGGGCGGAAGCAGGAGAACGCCACCGGGCCGCCGCCCTCCTCCTCGGCCACCAGGACGGTGGGCGCGTCGGACGCCGACAGCCGGCCCCGCCACGCCCCCGTCCGCTCCCCGACGTCGAGGGAATCGAGGTACGCGTCAGGCACCAGGCCGCGGTACGCGGCGCGCCAGGAGCGGATGTGCACGGCCGCGACGGCCGCGGCGTCGGAGGGTGCTGCTTCACGGATCGGCATGGGCGCATTCTGGAGACCCGGCGGGGCGGGCGGCCAGCCGGTTTCGCCGCGCCTACTCCAGGTCGCGCCCAGGCTCCGCGGCCCCCGTCTCCGTCAACAGGTCCGTGAGTCACGCGCGTTCGGCGAGGGTGCCGTGGCGTTCTTCCGGGAGGTGGACCGGCTCAGGCCCGCCACTCCCAGCGCCGCTCCCCGTCCTCGAAGCTCTCCGTGGGCGCCAGGCCCGCCGCCGCGGCCACCGCCGCCGAGGCGTGGTGATCCGGGTGGACGTGCGCCAGGATCACCGACGTGCCGAGCGAACGCAGCCAGTCGGCCAGCGCACCCGCCGCCTCCTTCGAGAGCCCCTGGCCCTGCCAGGCGGTGCCGGCCACCCAGGCGATCTCGGCCGCCTCACCCGTCACCGTCGCCTGCACGGTGCCGACGGCGGCACCCGTCTCCCGCAGCCGCAGCACCCAGTTGCACCAGGCCGTCCCCGGCTCCGTCGGCCCCGCCAGCATCCGCGCGTAACGGGCCCGCAGCTCCGGCTCGGACAGCGGGGCACCCCCGATGAAGGCGTGCAGCGCCGGGTCGGCCAACGCCTCGGCCATCTCGGGCGCGTGGCCGAGCCGCAGCGGCTCCAGGTCCAGACGGGCGGTGCGCAGGGGAACGGCGGTGACGACAGGGATCATGAGACAAGTATCGCGTGAGGCACGTGAGGCACGTGAGGCATGTGGGGCACATGAGGTACGTGAGGTCCCCGAGACAGATGTGCCATGTGAGGTGCCTGGGATCCACACGATCCCGGCCGACCTGACAGATGTTCATATGACGGCTCCATGAACGGCCCGTGCCGACCCCCGGACCGCCCCTAGGGTGTGGCGGACCCCGCCCCGACGCGTCGAGGAGAACCCCCGTGCCCGCCCGCCGCACCCTCCTGAAGGCGCTCGCCGGCGCCCCCGCCCTGCCGCTCCTGGGCAACACGCCCGCCGCGGCCGCCCCGGCGCCCGCCCTCGCCCCCGGCATCGTGAAGCCGACGCCGTCCGCGTACTTCACCCTCCGCGGCACCAACGCCGAGGCCCGGTACGAGACCTTCGCCGACACCGGCGCGCTCACCCCCGTCGACCGCTTCTTCGTCCGCAACCACACGTCCACGCCCGTCCTCGACGCCTCCACCTGGAGCCTCACCGTCTGGGGCGACGGACTGCACGGGCGCAGCCCGGTCCGCTTCGGGTACGGGCAGCTGCGCGACCTGCCCGCCGTCACCCGGACGGCCCTCGTGGAGTGCGCCGGGAACGGCCGCAGCCTCTACGCCACCCAGCAGGGCGAGACGGTCACCGGCACCCCGTGGACCCTCGGCGCGATCGGCGCCGCCCGCTGGCGCGGCGCCCGCCTCTCCGACGTGCTGCGGCTCGCCGGGATCGCCGCCGACGCGGTCGACGTCCAGCCCCGCGGGCTCGACGACCCGTACGTCACCGGCGGCGTCGACCTCGGCCGGGTCCGCCGCCCGCTGCCCGTCGCCAAGGCCCTGGACGACGTCATCCTCGCGTACGAGATGAACGGCGAGCCCCTCCCGTACGACCACGGGCACCCGGTCCGGCTCATCGTGCCGTCGTGGATCGGCATCGCCTCCATCAAGTGGCTCGGCGACATCGAGGTCTCCCGCACCCCGCTCGCCTCGCCGTGGAACACCGACTACTACCGCCTGTTCGGCGCCGCCCACCCGCCCGGCGGCAGCGCCCCGCTCACCCGTCAGACCCTCAAGAGCGCCTACGAACTCCCCTTCGGCGCCACCCTGGAGACCCGCCGCACGCACAGGCTCACCGGCCGCGCCTGGTCCGCCCTCGCGCCCGTGCGCCGCGTCGACGTCTCCACCGACGGCGGCGCCCACTGGCGGCCCGCGCGGCTCCTCGACACGCCCCGACGGGCCGGTTGGGTCCGCTGGACGACGTCCTGGCACCCGCACGGCACCGGGCCCGCCACCCTGCTGTCCCGGGTCACCGACGCGGCCGGCAACGTCCAGCCCGAGCGGGCCGTCCCCAACACCCAGGGGTACCTCTTCGACGGGATCGTCCGGCACCCCGTCACCCTCGCCTGAGCCGGGGCGGGCCCGCCCGAGCGGCGAGATGCCCCGAACCTCCGTATAAAGGGCACTGGGGTGCCGTCGGCGCCGTGCGCGCCCCGGCAGAGTCCCCAGCAGGGTCCGGGAGGTTCGGAAGATGCGGCAGACAGCTCCGGAAGGCCGCGGACCGGTGCGTTACGGACCGCCCGCGCCGGAGCCCGGCCTCCCCGTCCTG
This sequence comes from Streptomyces sp. NPDC023157, assembly GCF_055560575.1. NCBI lineage: Bacteria > Bacillati > Actinomycetota > Actinomycetes > Kitasatosporales > Streptomycetaceae > Streptomyces > Streptomyces sp. NPDC023157. The sequence goes on along the minus strand of NZ_JBVHIL010000002.1, from coordinate 989,222 downwards.
CCCGGTCTCGCCGCCCTCCTCGCCGCCTCGGCCGGCCGCACCGCGCCCGAACCGCCCGGCGGCGGACCGGTCCTGCGCGGGGCCGCCGCCGGCTACTGGTGGCGCCGCGGCCTGCGCACCCACGCCGAGGACGTCGTCGCCGCCCCCGGCGCCCCGCCGCTGCTGCTCGCCCTCATCGCCGCCCACGGCGGCGACCTCCTGCTGCCCCGGCCCTGCCCCGCCTGGTGGACCCCGCAGGCCCGGCTGCTCGGCCGGCCCGCCTACCACGTGCCCACGCCCGCCGAGTGCGGCGGCGTCCCCGACCCGTACGCCCTCCTGGAGACCGTACGGCGGGTCCGCGCCGAGGGCGGCAGCCCCCGCCTGCTGTTCCTCTCCGTCGCCGACGACCCCACCGCCACCGTCGCCCCGCCCGAACTCGTCCGCGAGGCCTGCGAGGCGGCCGTCGCCGAGGGACTGCACATCATCAGCGACGAGACCTGGCGCGACACCGTGCACCGCCCGCAGGAGACGGTGCTGCTCAGCCCCGCCGAGATGTGCCCCGACGACGTGACCGTCCTCAGCGACCTCTCGGGCGCCCTCACGCCCGCCGGCTGGCCCTGCGCCGTCGCCCGTTTCCCGCCCACCGCCGCCACCCGCACGGACCGGTACGCCGACCCCAGGGCCCGCACCCTCGACATCCTCACCGCGCTCGGCGCCCTCGTGGCCGGCCCGGTCGCCCCGGCCGCCGCCCACGCCCTCGACGAACCCGAGGACGTCACCGTACGGGTCCGCACGACGGCCGTCCTGCACGGCCGGATCGCCGCGGCCGCCCACCGCGCCGTCCTCGCCGCCGGGGCCCTCGCCCGGCCCCCGCAGGCCGGCCGCCACCTCTACGCCGACCTGGGCCCGCTGCGCGCCGGACTCGCCGCCCGCGGGGTCACGGACTCCCTGGAGCTGGAGAACCACCTCACCGGGCTGCTCGGCACGCCCGTCCCCGGCGGCCACCGCTTCGGCGACGAACTCGGCGCGCTGCGCGTCCGGTTCGACACCGCCGCCTTCCTGGGCGCCACCGAGGAGGAGCGGAACGAGGCCCTCGCCTCCGCCCGCCCCGAGGAATCACCGCACGTGGCCCGCGCGTTGAGCACCTTCGGGGCCGCGCTCGACGAACTGGCCCGCTAGAGACGGAGGTCGCAGCGATGACGGAACAGACCGCCCGGCCACCCCGGGCCCCGCACACCGCCGGCACCCCTCACGCCCCGCGTCCCGCGCCCGCCCTCCAACCCCTCGGCCGGGTGCGCCACGACTGGCCGCGCTCCTTCGCCGACCGGCTCACCGCGCCGCTGCCCGGCGTCCGCGCCATGGCCCGGCTCGCCCGCGAGGGTGCCGTCCGGCCCGGGCCCGAGGGGCTGCGGGACATCCCGCTGCTGCCCTTCGCCCCCGGACCGCTGCCCGAGGCCGGGCCCGGCACCCTCGCCGTCACCTGGGCCGGGCACGCCAGCTGGGTGGTGCGGATCGGCGGCCTGACCGTGCTCACCGACCCCGTCTGGTCGCGCCGGATCCTCGGCACCTCGGCGCGGCTCACGCCCGTCGGCGTCCGCTGGGAGGACCTGCCGCGCGTCGACGCCGTCGTCATCAGCCACAACCACTTCGACCACCTCGACGCCCCCACCCTCAGGCGCCTCCCGCGCCACACCCCGGTCTTCGTGCCCGCCGGGCTCGGCCGCTGGTTCACCCGCCGCCGGTTCAGCCGGGTCACCGAGCTCGACTGGTGGGAGGCGGCCGAACTCGACGGTGTGCGCTTCGAGTTCGTCCCCGCCCACCACTGGTCCAAGCGCACCCTCCTGGACACCTGCCGCTCCCTGTGGGGCGGCTGGGTGATCGGCGACCGGGAGGGGCAGCGCCTCTACTTCGCCGGGGACACCGGCTACGGCCACTGGTTCGCCGAGATCGGCCGGCGCCACCCCGGCATCGACCTCGCGCTGCTCCCGATCGGCGCGTACGACCCGCGCTGGTGGCTCAGCGACGTCCACACCGACCCGGAGGAGGCCGTGCGGGCCTTCCAGGACCTCGGCGCGCGCCGGATGGCGCCCATGCACTGGGCCACCTTCGTCCTCTCCTCCGAACCCGTCCTCGAACCGCTCACCCGCGTGCGCGCCGCCTGGGAGCGCGCCGGGCTGCCCCGCGAGGACCTGTGGGACCTCCCGGTCGGCGCCTCACGGGCGGTGAGCTCTTAGGACCTCCCCCCAGGCTGTGCCGCCGTCCGCCCCCGCAGCCGCCGCCACAGCGTGGGCAGCGCGCCCAGCAGGACCGTCAGGCCGACCGCCGCCACCACGCCCTCCCACGGTTCGGGGAAGAGCGAGCCGCCCAGGATGCCGATGAGCTGGTACGTCGCCGCCCACGCAAGGCATGCCGGGAGGTCGCCGCGGGCGAAGCGGCGCAGGGGCATCCCGGCGAGCAGGCAGGCCAGCATCACCGGGATCCGGCCCGCCGGCACCAGTCGGGAGAGGACCAGCACCGGCACCTGATGGGTCTCCAGGCGCTCCTGGGCCTGGGCGAGCCGCTCCGGGGTGACCCGGCCGCGCAGCGCGGCCAGCCAGCGCGAGCCGTTGCGGGAGCGGACTCCGCGCTGCCCGAGCCAGTACAGGGCCAGGTCGCCCAGGAACGCGGCGGAGGCCGACACCAGGAAGACGTAGAGCAGGGCCAGCGGCGCCGTCTGATGGAAGGCCACCACCGCCGCCGAGCTCACGATCGCCCCGGTCGGCACCACCGGCACCAGCGCGCCGAGCGCCACGAGCAGGAACAGCGAGGGATAGCCGACGGCCTGCTGCGTCGACTCCGGCGGCAGCTCCCGCACCGCCGTCACGATCCGGTCGATCACCGGGCGACCTCCGGCCGCACCCGTTCGCCGTGGCCGAGGCGGTGCACCGCCACCTTGGGCGCCAGCCGGGCCGCGTGCCGCACGAACTCGTCGCCCGGCGCGTGGAACTCGTGGGGCCGGATCGCGTCCATGCCGATCGGCCAGTACGTGCCGTAGTGCACCGGCACCGCGGCGGCGGGCGACAGCGCGGCGAGCGCCTGCGCGGCCCGGCCCGCGTCGAGGTGCCCGTGGCCGAGGTACGGCCCCCAGCCGCCGACCGGGAGGAGCGCCACGTCCACGGGGCCGACGGCCTCCGCCATGGCGTCGAACAGGCCGGTGTCACCGGCGAAGTAGGTCCGCGCCTCGCCCTCCACCACGTAGCCGAGCGCGGGGGAGCGGTGCGGTCCGACCGGCAGCCGCCGCCCGTCGTGCAGGGCGGGGACGGCCCGTACGGTCACGCCCTCGACGCCCACCTCGTCGCCCGGCGCCATCTCGGTGAGCCGCAGGCCGAGCCCGCCGAGCCGCCGCAGCGCCGGTACGGCCCGCGGGGCGCCGGCCGGGACGATCACCCGGGTGCCGGGGGCGAGCCGGGCCAGCGAGGGCAGGTGGAGGTGGTCGGCGTGCAGGTGCGACACGAGCACCGCCTCCGCGCGGGCCGCCTCGGGCGGGGGCAGCTCGCCGCGGCGGCGGCGCAGGTGCGCGAGCCGGCGCGTGAACAGCGGGTCCGTCAGGAAACGGACCCCGGAGTCCTCGACCGTGCATGTGGCATGACCCCACCAGGTGACCTCCACCGGCACGCCGCCCTTCCTCGTCCGTTCCGCCCGCCGCCCCGGCCGGTCCGCAGGCCCTTCCGTAACGAGGGTAAATGTCCGGTGCCGTCGGTGTGGCCGGTCTTCGCCGGACCGCCCGGAGTCGGGGTGCGGAAGATCTCCTCGGGTGTCGGCGACGCAGTAAGGTCCCCCCCATGGACGACGTTCGGGTGGCGGCGATCGCCAGCCTCACCCCGCTCGAAGAGCTCGACGAAGATCCCTTCCTGGTCGACACCCGCAGCCAGCACGCCATGTGCGTCCGCTGGGCCGTCGACAAGGGGTACGTGGTGGCGAGGCGGCTGCTGTTCTACGGCATCCGGCCGGACCACGAGGCGCTGTGGGCGGACGTCGACGCGGGGGTCGTGGACCTGTTCGTCGCCCCGAACGAGCGCGTCCTGGCCCGCGCGCTGACCGACGTGCCCGGGTTCCTCGCCGAGTGCGAGCGGCGCGGGGTGCGGCTGGAGACGGCGGGGCTCGACGAACCCGCGTACGACGCGCCGATGAAGGCCGGGGTGCACCGGCGCATGTCCATGCCCACCGCCGGGTACGACGGCTGCTGAGAGCGCCCGGACACACGCGCCTTTCCCCGTCCGACCTGCGTGCGGTGGCCGTTGTGCCACGCTTGGGGCAGGAAACGGGTGAAAGGTGAACCAGGCGTGGGTGAACGGCGAGGGCAGCCCCCCGGCCGCTGGCGGAGCGCGGGCCGGGCCGCGATACGGGTGATCACGGTCTGGGCGGTCTCCACCCTCACCCTGCTGGTCCTCGCAGGCCTCCTGCCCGACTTCCAGCTCCAGTCCCGCGACGGCGACAGCCTCACCACGATCGCGTTCACCGCCGCCCTGGGCGCCGGGGCCTTCGGACTGCTCAGCGCCCTCGTGTGGCCGCTGATCGTGCGCGCGCTGCTCCTCGTACCGGCACTGGTGCTCGGCCTGCTCGTGTTCTTCCTCAACGGCTCGCTGCTGCTCGTCGCGCTCTGGTTCACCCCCGACGGGCGCGGCAGCGCGGCCCCGGAGACCGCCGTCCTGGTGGCCGCCGTGATGTCCGCGGTCGCCTCGGCCACCTCCACCGCCCTCGCCGTGCGCGACGACGAGGCGTACCGGCGGCGCCTCTACCGGCTCGCCGACCGCCGGCGTCCCCGTGTCGCGCGGGGCCCCGAACCCGCCCCCGGCACGGTCTTCCTCCAGCTCGACGGCGTCGGCCACCGGGTGCTCCGCGACGCCGTCGACGACGGCCTGATGCCCACGGTCGCCGACTGGCTCGCCACCACCCACCGGCTCACCGACTGGCGCACCGACTGGTCCAGCCAGACCGGCGCCAGCCAGCTCGGCATCCTGCACGGCTCCAACGAGGACGTGCCGGCCTTCCGGTGGTACGAGAAGGACACCGGCCGGCTCATGGTCTCCAACCGGCCCGCCAGCGCCGTCGAACTCCAGCGCCGCGCCGTCGAGCGCACCGGCGACGGCGGACTGCTCACCTTCGACGGCGCCTCCCGGGGCAACCTGTTCAGCGGCGGCGCCGACCAGCTCGCCCTGGTCCTGTCGATGGCCGCCCGCCGGGGCCGCCGCAACCGTTCGCGGTCCGGCTACTTCGCGTACTTCTCCGACCCCGCCAACGCGGTCCGCACCGCCGGCTCCTTCGTCACCGAGACGCTGCGCGAGATGGCCCAGTCGACCCGGGCGCGGCTGCGCCGCGAGACGCCCCGGGTCTCCCGCGGCGGCCTCTACCCCCTCGTCCGTGCCTTCGCCACCGTCATCGAGCGGGACGTGGTGGTCGCGGCGGTGATGGGCGACATGCTCGCCGGCCGGACCGCCGTCTACGCCGACCTGGTCGCCTACGACGAGGTCGCCCACCACTCCGGGCCGAACGGCCACGACACCGACCAGGTGCTCCGGCGGCTCGACCGCTCGCTCGCCCTGATCGCCCAGGTCGCCGAGCACGCGCCCCGCCCGTACCGGATCGTGCTGCTCTCCGATCACGGCCAGAGCCCGGGGGAGACCTTCGAGGGCGCGTACGGGCTGAGCCTGCGCGATCTCGTACGGGCCGGCTGCGGGCTGCCGGTGCCGCGCCGGGTGCGGCGCATCCGCCGGGGGCACGCCCCGACGGAGTCCGGGGGCGGCTCCGAGGCGAGGGACGCGGCCCGCGACGCGCTGCGCGGCGCGCTGCACCGGAGCGTCGACGAGACGGCCGAGCAGGGCAGGGAGGGGGCGGAGGCGGCCGCGGTGGCGGCGGCCCGGGCGCACGAGCCGCTGGTGCTGGCCTCCGGCAACCTCGGCCTGATCTCCTTCCCGGGCGTGCCGCACCGGATGACCCGCGAGGAGATCGACCGGCTCCACCCCGCGCTCCTGCGCACCCTCGCCCACCACCCGGGCATCGGCTTCCTGCTGGTGGCGAGCGAGGAGCACGGCTCGGTGGTGCTGGCCCGCGACGGGGTCGAGGTGCCGGTCGCCGAGCTGGCCGACGACGGGCCGCTGGCCGTCTTCGGCCCGGGCGCGGCGGACGCGGTGCGGCGCACCGACGGGTTCCCGCACGTCGCCGACATCATGGTCAACTCGATGTACGACCCGGCGACGGGCACCGTGCACGCCTTCGAGGAGCAGATCGGCTCCCACGGCGGCCTCGGCGGCGAGCAGGGGCGTCCGTTCCTGCTCTGGCCGCGCGACCTGGCGGAGCCGCCCGCCGGGATCGTGGGGGCGGAGCAGGTCCACCGGGTGCTGCGGGAGTGGCTGCGGCAGAACGAGGGGCCGCAGGTGCCGCTGGAGATTTCACCGTCCGGCAGGGATGCGGAAGCGTTTCTTCCGGTTGATGACCCGGCCGTACAGGACAAAAGCGGGTGATTTGGAGCGCCGTCTCAGCAGGCGGACGATAGGTGCGTTTGTACGACGAGAGGCGCACCACCCCCCATGAGCACGGCCACCCTTGAGACCCACCGCGGCACCCCCGACGAGGAGCCGCAGCCCGAGCACCGGCCGGACGGGGAGACGACCGGGAAGCACACCCGCGGCTTCGGCCTCCCCGTCGCCACCGCCCTCGTCGTCGGCAACATCATCGGCGGCGGCATCTTCCTCCTCCCCGCCTCCGTCGCCCCCTACGGCACCATCAGCCTGGTCGCCTTCGGCATCCTCACCCTCGGCGCGCTCTCCCTCGCGCTGGTCTTCGGCCGGCTCGCCCGCCGCCACCCGCAGACCGGCGGCCCGTACGTCTACGCCCGCGCCGCCTTCGGCGACTTCGCCGGCTTCCTCGCCGCCTGGTCGTACTGGATCACCACCTGGGTCTCCAACGCCGCCCTCGCCGTCGCCGCCGTCGGCTACCTCGACGTGCTCGTCCCGATCCACGACTCCAAGGCCGCCACCATCGGCGCCGCCCTGCTCATCCAGTGGCTGCCCGCGCTCGCCAACCTGGCCGGCACCCGGTACGTCGGCGCCGTCCAGCTCGTCGCCACCGTGCTCAAGTTCGTCCCGCTGCTCCTGGTCGCCGTCGGCGGACTGTTCTTCTTCGACAGCGCCAACCTCGGCCCCTTCCGGACCGGCGACACCAGCGCGCTCGGCGCGATCTCCGCCTCCGCCGCGATCCTGCTCTTCAGCTACCTCGGCGTCGAGTCCGCCGCCGTCAGCGCCGGCGAGGTCCGCGACCCGCGCCGCAACGTCGGCCGCGCCACCGTCCTCGGCACCCTCGCCGCCGCCGCGCTCTACCTGCTCGGCACCCTCGCCGTCTTCGGCACCGTCGCCCACGACAAGCTGATCACCTCCGCCGCGCCCTTCTCCGACGCCGTCGACGTCATGTTCGGCGGCTCCTGGGGCGGCGCCGCCGTCGCCTGCATGGCCCTCGTCTCGATGGTCGGCGCGCTCAACGGCTGGACCCTGCTCAGCGCCCAGGCGCCGTACGCCGCCGCCCGCGACGGCCTCTTCCCGAAGGCCTTCACCGTCAAGCGGCGCGGCGTCCCCACCGTCGGCGTCCTCGTGACCGTCGTCCTCGCCTCGCTGCTGACCGTCTACAACTACACGGCCGGCACCCAGGGCGTGTTCGAGATGCTGGTGCTCGTCACCACCTTCACCGCCACCGTCCCCTACCTGCTCTCCACGGCCGCCCAGGTCTACTTCCTGCTCTCCGGACAGGGCGAGAAGGTCTCGCCGGCCCGCCTCACCCGCGACGCCGTCCTCGCCGTCGCCGCCTTCGGCTTCTCCCTCTGGCTCGTCGCGGGCTCCGGCTACGCGGCGGTCTACCAGGGCGTCCTCTTCCTCTTCGCCGGCGTCCTCGTGTACGCGGCGATGGCGGCGCGCAGGACGCGCGCGACGGCGGGGGGCGGGCCGGGCGCGAAGGTGGCGAGCGTGACCGCGGCGGGCGGGACGGGTGCGACGACGGTCGGGCGCGCCGAGGGCTGACCGCCGGGCGAGCCGACGTGCTGCGGGCATGTGCGCCCCCGCGCTCCGGCGCACGCGCCCGCCGGTGCGGTGAATTCCGGGCCCTGCGCGTAGGCCGCCCGGGCGGTTGTGGCGCCCCGGGCGGATCGGGGCCGCCCCTACGGGGCAGGACGGATCTCCATGAGGTCCCTCCCCGCGCGCCCCGGCGTCCCCGCCGTGCGGGCCCGGCGGCTCGCCGTCGTGGTGCTGCTCGTGCTCGCCGCGCTGCTCGGCACCGGGGGAGCCCTCGCCGGGACGTCCGGCGCGGAACCGCGCACCGTCGGTGCGGCGGCCGACCCCGTGCCCGAGGTACACGACCTCGCCGAGACCGACGCGACCACCCCCGTACGCGGAGCGCGCCGCCCGGCGCCGCCCCGCGGCGTGCGCACACCCGCGCCCGCCGCCACTCCCGCTCCCCCGCAGGCGCCCGTACCGCCCCCGTGCGACGACGCGCGCCGGTCGGCGGTGATGCGGTGCTGAGAGGCCAGGCCTCCCCAGCACCCCCTCACCCCACCGCAAGGAGCTTCGTCATGCCCGTGGACCCCTTCGCCGTGCTCAACGCGCTGCTGCGCGCCGAGGCGGCCCGTCAGGAACGCGCCGACCACCCCGTCGCACCGGAACGCGAATCCGAACGGCGCCCGCTCCGGGCCGCCCCCGGGTCGGCCCCCGCACCGGAACCCACGGCGGACTGACCCCCCGCCCGGTCAGGCCCGGGACCCGCCCCGGCGGGTCGGCCACGCGGGCCCGCTCACGGCAGGAGCGTGAACGCCTGCGTGACCAGCGCCCGCTCCAGGCGGTCCCGGAGCCGGACCGCGGTGGGCCGCAGCCGGTCGAGTCCGGCCAGGGGCAGCGAGAACCCCACCGACGCCACCACCCCGCCGACCGTGACCGGCACCGCCGCGCACACCGTGCCCAGCACGTACTCCTCCACCTCGTGCACCGGGTCGCCCCGCCGCACCCGCGCCAGCCGCCACATCAGCGCGTCCTCGTCGCGCACCGACCGCCCGCTACCCGAAGGCGCCGCCCTCCGCCCGCTATCCGAGGGTGCCACCGCCCGCCTGCTACCCGGAGGCGCCACCCACCGCCCGCTACCCGGCGGCGCCGCCCGCCGCCCGCGCCCGGTGGCCGTGTGCCACCACCAGGGCCGTCACCACCGCCGCCAGCAGCGCCAGTGCGAGCAGTGCCGGGACCAGGGCCACCAGCGGGCCCGCCGCCAGGCAGCACACGCCGCCCACGAGGAGGGCGGTCGGGCGGCGGCCCGAGCAGCGCAGGACGATCGCCGCCGCGCCGAGCAGGAAGACCCCGACGCCGCCCGTCAGGGACCAGGCCACCGTGCCGTGCAGGGGCTCGGCGAGGCCGTAGTGGCCGGTGTCGGCGACCTGGGTGAGCACCTTCTTCATGCCGAGCGCGGTCAGCACGACGCCCGCGACCAGCGGCAGGTGCAGGAACGTGTACGTGTCCCGGGCGAAGCGGGTGCGCTCGTCGCCGTCGAGCGCCGCGAGCCGGTGCTCCGCGGGCTCCCCGAAGCGCCGGAAGTACAGGGCCCACAGCGCCGCCGCGAGCAGCAGCCCCGCCGCGCACGCCCCGATCACCGCCACCGTCAGCGGGAAACCGGCCATGCCCACGCCCATCGCCACGATGGACTCGCCGAGCGCGATGATCACGATGAGCCCGTGCCGCTCGGAGAAGTGCCCGGGGGAGACGATCCGCCAGCCGGACGCGCCGGTGACGTAGATGCCGCCGTAGTCCACGACCACCGCGCCCAGCCACAGCAGCAGCCGCGGCGTCCCGTCGTACGCGCAGCCCATGAGCAGCAGCACGAACGGCGGCGCCACCGACAGCAGGGCCGTGCGCCGCAGGGTGGCCCGCAGGGCCGTGTCGCCCGGGCTGGACACCCAGTACGAGACGAGGTGCAGCACTCGCACCAGGCCGTAGCAGACCACGAACACCACGGGCGCGGGCAGCCCGCCCGGCGCGTCCGCGAACACCTCCGGGACCGCGAGCGACACCACGAACACCACGGTCATCACGGTGACGAGCACCGCGAACAGGGCGCCGGAGTCCGCCCGTACGACATTGCCCAGCCAGGCGAAGCAGCACCAGCACCACCACAGCAGCGCCAGCACCGTCATCGCGCCGACCACCCGCACCGGGGTCGGGTGGGCCGCCATCAACGCGGTCACCTGGGTGATCGCGTAGACGAAGACCAGGTCGAAGAAGAGTTCGGCGGGCGTCACCTTGTGATCGCCCCCGGCCGCGACCATCCGCGCCCGTTCCCTGCCAGCCACCGCATCCCCCTTGCGCAGCACACACTTCCGGCCATCCAGGCGCGCACCCTACAACGCCCCGGCAACCCCCCGACCACGCACCGCCCTTACCTCCGGAGTAATCGACCCCCGTCGCCCGCCCCGGCATGCTCGTGAGCACCGGGTCCCGGGCGGCGCACTCCGCCCGGGCACCGGCCCCGATCCCGTAGAAACAGCCTTTCAGGAGGGTGATCCACCATGTCCCAGGCCCTGCTCGCCGGAATCTCCCGCACCACTCAGCCGCGGTCCATGGTGCGCCGGTTCCTCGCCCTCGACGCCGTCGTCACCGGCGGCAACGGGCTCGCCTACCTCGCCGCCTCCGGGCCCCTGGGCGAGTTCCTCGGAGTGAGCCGGGGGCTGCTGCTCGGACTCGGCGTCTTCCTCACCGTCTTCGCGGCCGGGGTGGCCTGGCTGGCGAGCCGGCCGCAGCCGCCCGTCCTCGCCGTCAAGGCCGTCGTCGACGCCAACCTGCTGTGGGCGGCGCTCAGCGTCCTCGCGCTCGTCGCCTGGCTGGAGCCCAGCACCGCGGGCGCCGTCTGGACCCTGCTCCAGGCGTGCACCGTGGCCGGTTTCGCCGCCCTCCAGTGGGGCGCGCTGCGGGCGACCGCTACCCCTTGAGCGACTGGAGGTACGCGACCGTCTCCGGGTCGGCCGGCAGGAAGGTCTCGATGGCCAGCTCGGCGACGGTCACGTCCAGCGGCGTGTTGAACGTCGAGATCGACGACACGAACGACAGCACCCGCCCGTCGTGCTCGATCCGCAGCGGCAGCGCGAAGTAGGGGTACGGCTCCGGGGCCTCCCGGTCCGCCGGATCCCCGGCCCCCTCCGGCAGCGGATAGGCCGCCACCTCCTCGTACAGCGCCCGCAGCGACTCCGAACGGGCGAGCCCGATCTGACGCTCCATCTGGGCGAGCAGGTGCCCGCGCCACTCGCGCAGATTACGGATGCGCGGGGCGAGGCCCTCGGGGTGCAGCGTGATCCGCATGGCGTTCAGCGGCGGGGTCAGCAGATGCTCCGGCAGCCCCGTCAGCAGCATCCCGATCCCCTGATTGGCCGCCACCACCGTGTACGAGCCGTCCACGACCAGCGCCGGATACGGCTCATAGCCCTGGAGCAGCCGCTCGATGCCGTCGCGCAGCGACTCCAGGAGCGGCGCGTCCAGCGGCGACTCGGTGTACCGCGGGGCGTAACCAGCCGCCAGCAGAAGTGCGTTGCGCTCGCGCACCGGCACCTCCAGGTGCTCGGCCAGCCGCAGGACCATCTCCTCGCTCGGCCGCGCGCGGCCCGTCTCGACGAAGGAGATGTGCCGCGCGGACGACTCCGCCCGCAGCGCCAGCTCCAGCTGGCTCAGCCGCCGCTGCTCGCGCCAGCCGCGCAGCAGCGGACCCACACCCGTGTCGGTCGCGACAGTTGTCATGGGCGGACGGTATCCCAGAGGGGTACTCGGGTACCTTCTCCCCGGTGACCACCCGGTCACGGCAGGACCCGACCGGAGGGAGCAGCACGTGCCCACTCAGCCGCTGTCGCAGAAGGAGATCGAGGACCGCCTGCGGGAGCTCCCCGGCTGGTCCCTCGACGGTGACCGCATCACCCGCACCTACCGGCTCGCCGACCACTTCGCCGCGACCGCCCTCGTCGTCCACGTCGCCTCGATCCAGCAGGAGCTGGACCACCACAGCGATCTGACGCTCGGTTACAACAGCGTCGTCCTGTCCGTGAACACCCACACCGCCGGCGGCGTCACCGACAAGGACTTCGCGCTCGCCGACCGCGTCGAGGCCGTGGCCCCCGGACACGGCGCGAACTGACCGTCGCGTCACCTCCCCCGTACGATCACCGCATGGGGGAGACGATGCTCGACTACGAGACCGAAGCCGCGCGCTACGACGAGACCCGCGGCGGGGTGCCCCGGGCGGCAGGAGCCGCGGCCGCCGTGCTGCGGCTCCTGCCGCCCGGCACCCGCACCCTCGTCGACGTCGCCTGCGGCACCGGCCTCGTCACCGAACGCCTCGCCCGGCCCGGCCTCGCCGTCTACGGGGCCGACGCCGCGCACGCCATGCTGCGCACCGCCGCCGCGCGCCTCCCGGGCCGCGCCGTGCGCGCCGACGCCCGTCACCTCCCGCTGCCGGACGCCTCCGTCGACGCGGTCAGCGCGATCTGGCTGCTGCACCTCGTGCCCTTCGCCGCGCTGATCGTCGCCGAGGCGGCCCGGGTGCTGCGTCCCGGCGGCGTCCTCGTCGCCACCGTCGACAAGGACGCCGCCCACGACGTCGGCAGCGACATCGACGCCCTGCTGCGCCCGCACCGCGCCCCCGACACCGGCTCCGACCGGGCCGGCCTCGTCACCGCCCACGCCGCCGCCCACGGCTTCGTCCCCGCACCCGGCACGACCTTCACCGGCCACGGCCAGGGCACCACTCCGCGCGGCACCGCCGAGAAGCTGCGCCGCGGCTACTACGCCTCCTGGTTCCACGGCACCCCCGCGACCGTGGACCGTCTGACGACCGCCCTCGCCGCCCTCCCCGACCAGGACCGCCCCCGCGCCGACCCCGAATACCGGCTGGCCCTGTTCGTGAAGCACGACGCGAGCCTCTGACGCCCGCCGGGGGTCCTGCCCCCGACGTCAGGCGCGGCTGAACTCCGGCACCGTCAACCGGCCCGTCGGGTATCCGGCCGCGAAGTCCTCCCCGTCGTCCCGGAGGTCAGCGCGTCCGCGAGGTAGCCCGCCAGGTCGGGGCGGTCCGGGGCCAGCATGTGCCGCACCCAGGCGTCCCGTTCGTGGCCGAACGGCGCCAGTTCCCACACGCAGCCGATCCAGTTCCGCGCGCCCGGGGCGACGCGGACGAAGTGCGCCGGATCGGTGTCGGGGCAGTCCAGGGCCGGCTGGCCCGCCGCCGCGCCACCGAAGTGGAGCACGTTGTCCCACACCCAGCTGTACACGTTCAGGTACGCGCCCGTGTCGCCGCCCCGGTGCAGCACGGCGAAGGCCGCCGCCGGGGTGCCGTCGGGCTCCGGAAGGAGCTCGGGCAGCAGCGCGTACGCCGCCTTCTCCACCTCCGGCTCGATGCCGGCCGGGTCGGCGGTGACGTGGTAGCGCTTGACGTGCCGGCCGGCGATCTCGACCGGTTCCAGGACGAAGAGGTTCTTCTCTGCGAAAGCCATGGCTGGACTGTAGGAACCCTTCACTGACACCTTGTGTCAGTGAAGTCCAGCCGACTCCTGTCGATCCTGCTGCTCCTCCAGACCCGGGGCACGATGACCGCCGCCCGGCTCGCCGAGGAGTTGGAGGTCTCGGTCCGGACCGTCTACCGGGACGTCGAGGCGCTGCACGCCGCCGGTGTGCCGCTGTACGGGGACGCCGGACACCGTGGCGGCTACCAGCTGCTCGCCGGACACCGCTCCCGCCTCACCGACCTGTACGCGCGCGAGGCCGAGGCCCTCGTCCTCGCCGGCCTGCCCGTCGCCGCCGACGAACTCGGCCTCGGCGGGCACTTCGCGGACGCCCAGCTCAAACTGCGCGCCGCGCTCCCCGTCCCGCTGCGGGAACACGTCGACCGGCTGCGCGCCCGCTTCCACATCGACGCGCCCGGCTGGTACGCGGAGGAGACCGAGGTCCCCTTCCTCGCCCAGGTCGCCGAGGCCGTGCGCACCGGCCGGGTGCTCGCGGTCCGCTACCGGCGCTGGAAGGAGCCGAGCGAGGTCGACCGCAGGCTCGAACCGTACGGGCTGGTCCTGAAGGCCGGCCGCTGGTACCTGGTCGCCGGGCCCGGGCCGCGCACCTACCGGGTCGACCAGATCCTCGACCTCACCGTCACCGAGGAGGAGGCCCGCCTCCCCGACGGCTTCGACCTGGCGGCCCACTGGCGGGCGAGCCAGGCCGACTTCCACGCCCGGCTGCACCAGGGCGACGCCCTCGTCCGGATCTCCCCGCGCGGCGCCGCCCGGCTCACCGGCGCCGCCGCCCGGGCCCTCGTCGAGAACGGCACCCCGGAGCCCGACGGCTGGACCCGGGCCACCCTGCCCGTGGAGTCCCCCGAGCACGCGCACGGCTTCCTCCTGGCCCTCGGCGAGGAGGTGGAGGTCCTCGCCCCCGAGGACCTCCGCGAGCGGATCGCCACGACGGTACGGACGCTGGCGGCGCGGTACGGGTGAGGCGCGGGCGGCCGTCCCGGGCCCCCGGGACGGCGCGGCTTCCGCCGCCGTACAGAGGCCCGGCGGTCCGTTGCTCCCGCCGGACGGCGCCCGGCCCGGCGCGGCCACCGCGGCACGGCGGTGGCCGCGACCGGCGTCGCGCCCGGGTCCGGGGCACCCGGCGTGCGCCGCCCCGCTCGGCGTCACGCCCGTACGTCCGCCGGCGTCCCCGCCTGCGCGCCGAACGCCCGCTCCGCGTACACCGAGAAGTCCCGAGGCTCCCGGCCCAGGACCCGCTTCACCCCGTCCGTCACCGACGCGTTGTGCCCGTCGAGCAGCATCGCGAACAGGCCCGCCAGCCAGGCCGCCTCCGGCTCCGGAAGCCCGAACTCGCCGAGCATGCCCGCGAATTCGGGCTCGCTCAGCGGCACGTACACGACCTCGTGCCCGGCCGCGCGGGACACCTCCGCGGCCACCTCGGCGAAGGTCAGCAGCCGCGGGCCCGTCACCTCGTGCACCAGGCCCGCGTGCCCGTCCTGGACCAGCGTCGCCACGATGACGTCCGCGAGGTCGTCCGCGTCGATGAACGGCTCGGCCGTGTCGCCCGCCGGGAACGCGATCGTGCCGGCCGCGACGCCCTCCGCGAGCAGCCCCTCGTCGAAGTTCTGCGCGAAGAACGAGGCCCGGACCACGGTCAGTTCGACCCCCGTCGCGCGCAGCGCCTCCTCCGCCGCCACCGCTTCCGGCTCGCCCCGCCCGGACAGCAGCGTCACCCGCCGCAGCCCGTGCGCGACCGCCAGCTCGCCGAAGGCCCGCAGCGCCTCCACCGCGCCGGGCGCGGCGAGATCGGGGTAGTAGTTGACGTACGCGGCGTCCGCGCCGTCCAGGGCCGGGCCCCAGGTGGCCGTGTCCTCCCAGTCGAACCGGGTGGTGCCCGCCCGCGATCCCGCCCGCACCCGCGCGCCGTGCTCCGTCAGTCCCTGCGCCACCCGGCGGCCGGTCTTCCCGGTCGCGGCGGTCACGAGGACCGTCGACGCCGTGGTGCCGTCCGTGCCGTTCGCGCCGTTCGCGCCGTTCGTGGTGTCCGTCGTGCCGGTCGTGTTCTTCGTCGTGTTCGTCATGGCTCCACCTTCGCGGCCCGGCCACCGCGTTCCCATGCTCCACCGGCTCACCCGCATACGCGTCCGTCTACGCTTGCCGCCATGGACGCACTCGCCGGCCTGCTCGACGGGCCGAGGGCCCAAGGCGCCTTCATCCTCCGCATGGTCATGGACCCGCCCTGGTCCGTACGGATCGACGACCGGGCCCCGCTCTGCCTGATGTGCGTCACCAACGGCGAGGCCTGGATCGTGCCCGAGGGCGGCGCGCCCGTCCTGCTGCGCCCCGGTGACATCGCCATCGCCCGCGGCCCCGTGCCGTACACCGTCGCCCACGCCCCCGACGCGCCGCCGTCCGCCGTCATCGGGCCCGGCGGCCGGTGCACCACCTTGCGCGGCGAGCCGCTCGCCGAGGCGATGAACCTTGGCGTACGGACCTGGGGCAACGCCCCCGACGGCGGCACCAGCGTCCTCGTCGGCACCTACCTGCTGGCCGGCGAGGTCAGCCGTCGGCTCATGGACGCGCTGCCGGGGCTGCTCCACCTGCCGGCCGAGGTGTGGGACTGCCCGCTCATGCCGTTCCTGGAGGACGAGATCTCCCGCGACGAGCCCGGCCAGAGCGTCGTCCTCGACCGGGTGCTCGACCTGCTCCTGATCGCCGCCGTCCGCGCCTGGTTCTCCCGGCCCGGAGCCGAGGCGCCCGCCTGGTACCGGGCGATGGGCGACCCCGTGGTGGGGCGCGCGCTGCGGTTGCTGCAGAACGACCCGGCCCACCCGTGGACCGTCGCCTCGCTGGCCGAGAAGGCGGGCGTGTCCCGGGCCGCGCTCGCCCGGCGCTTCGCCGAACTGGTGGGGGAGCCCCCGATGGCGTACCTCACCGGCTGGCGCATCGCGCGCGCCGCGGACCTGCTGCGGCAGACCGACGCCACCGTCGAGTCCGTCGCCCGCCAGGTCGGCTACAGCAGCGCGTTCGCGCTGAGCGCCGCCTTCAAGCGGGTCCGCGGGGTGAGCCCGCAGGAGCACCGCGGCGGGCGGAGCTGACCCGGGCGCCGGAAACCGGCGCCCGGATCCTTGCCGGAACGGCAAGTTTCCTCGCGCTTCCGGCAGAAGCGGCGCACGCTGTCCGCATGAGCGAAAACGACCTCCACGACGGACACCGCCACGGCCACGGCAAGGGCCACGGCGACGGGCACGGCCACGGCAAGGGCGACGGTCACGGCCACGGTCATGGCAAGGGGCACGGCCACGGCCACCACGACCACACCCACCTCGACTGGGCCGAGCTCGCGCCGCTCCTCACCGTCCAGGCCGAGACCGCGAGCCCCCTCTACACGGAGGCCGCCGCCTGGCTGGCCGCCCTCGTCCCCGCCTCGCGGGTCCGCAGGGTCCTGGACTTCGGCAGCGGGCCCGGCGTCGTCACCGCCCTGCTCGCCGAGGCCTTCCCGGAGGCGGAGGTCGTCGCCGTCGACGCGACTCCCGAACTCCTCGCTCTCGCCAAGGAGCGCGCCGAGGCCCGCGGGCTCGGCGACCGGGTCACCACCCTGCGCGCCGAACTCCCCGGGGACTTCGACGCCCTGGGTACCGCCGACCTGATCTGGGCCAGCCACTCCCTGCACCACATTGGCGACCAGCAGGCCGCGCTCACCTCCTTCGCCAAGGTGCTCAACCCCGGCGGGATCATCGCCCTCGCCGAGGGCGGGCTGCCGGCCCGGCACCTGCCGTGGAACGCCGGCGTCGGACGCCCGGGCCTGGAGGCCCGGATCGACGCGGCCGCCGCCGACTGGTTCGGCGAGATGCGGGCCTCGCTGCCCGACGCCAAGGAGGAGATCGACGACTGGAACGGGCTGCTCACCGGCGCCGGGCTCACCCCGAGCGGCACCCGCAGCTTCCTGTCCGACGTACCGGCGCCGCTGCCGGCGGAGGTACGGGGACAGATCGTCGCCCACTACGAGCGGCAGCGCGGCGGCCTGGTCGAGAGCCTCGCCGCCGACGACCGCGCCGCCCTCGACCGGCTGCTCGACCCGGCCGACCCGCTGTCCCTGCACCGCCGCCCCGACCTGTTCCTGCTCACCGCCCGTACGGTCCACACGGCGCGCAAGGACGGCTGAGGCCGGGGCTCACCTGCCCCAACTCAGGACACCGGCTCAGGACACCGTTTCAGGACACCGCCTCAGGACACCGGCTCCAGGCGCCACCACTGCGCCGGGGAGTCGGTGTCCTCCCACTGGCGCACGTCGGCGCCGTCCTCCGGCGAGCCGTCCGCCACCTCCAGGAGCAGGCCGCTGACGAAGCTGACCAGCGCGACCGTGCCGGGCGACTGGAGGTCCTCCTCGATGGTCCATTCCTGGGCGCCGAAGTTGTTCGGCTTCCACTGCTGGATCGCGGCGCCGTTCTCGGTCGAGGCGCCCTTCACGTCGAGGCGCTTGCCGCCCGCGACGTTCACCAGGTGGTAGAGGCCGCCGCCGTTCGGGACCGGCGCTATGTGCCAGTGCTGGCCCGGGGTGCCCCGGTCCACGGCCTGCCGCACCGGGGCCCCGCTGCGCGTGGACCCCTCGTACACCTCCAGAAGGAGCCCGCTGGCCACGTTCCGTACCCGGTAGACCCCCTCCGCGACCCGCACGGATCAGGCTCCGACGTGGAACTCGGCCGGGTCGGGGCCGAGACGGCGGCCCTCGTCGAGGGCGGCGAGGCCCGCGAGGTCCTCGGCGTCCAGCTCGAAGTCGAACACGGCGATGTTCTCGCGGATGCGGGACGGGGTCACCGACTTGGGGATGACCAGGTTGCCGAGCTGGACGTGCCAGCGCAGCACCACCTGGGCCGGGGTGCGGGCGTGCTTGCGGGCGATCGCCACGATCGCGGGGACGTCGAGCAGCCCCCGGCCCTGGCCCAGCGGCGACCACGCCTCGGTCGCGATGCCGTGCCGCGCGTGCGCGGCGCGGGAGGCGGCCTGCTGGAGCTGCGGGTGCAGCTCGATCTGGTTGACCGCCGGCACCACCGAGGTCTCGCCGATCAGGCGCTCCAGGTGCTCGGGCAGGAAGTTCGACACGCCGATGGCCCGGGCGCGCCCGTCGGCCAGGATCTTCTCGAAGGCGCGGTACGTGTCGACGTACGCGTCCTTGTTCGGCACGGGCCAGTGGATCAGGTACAGGTCGACGTACTCCAGGCCCAGCTTGCCGAGGGAGTCGTCGAAGGCGCGCAGGGTCGACTCGTAGCCCTGGTCGCTGTTCCACAGCTTCGTGGTGACGAAGAGCTCCTCGCGGGGGAGGCCCGAGGCGGCGACGGCCTTGCCGGTGCCGGTCTCGTTGCCGTAGATCGCGGCGGTGTCGATGGAGCGGTAGCCCGCCTCCAGGGCCGTGCCGACGGCCTGCTCGGCCTCCGCGTCCGGCACCTGCCAGACGCCGAAGCCGAGCTGCGGCATCCGCACGCCGTTGTTGAGGGTGAGGAAGGGGACCTTGCTGTCCGTGCTCACGAGCGGTCGATCCTTACGTTCGTCGTCCATTGCAATGCAGGTGTCAGCTTCAACGATCAGCGCGCCGATCTCATTCCGCCGTGCCGGGCGACCCGGCCGGGCGGGAGGAATCGACCGGGTGGGAGGAATCCGCCGGGTGGGAATCCGGCGGGTGCGGGACACCCGCCGGGCCGGACGCCGCGCGCGGCCCGGGAGCCGTCGCCGGTCCGGGAGTCGTCGCCGGTCCGGGGGTCTCCGCCCCTTCCCCCGTCCCCAGATACGCCGCCCGCACCCTCGGGTCGGCCCGTACCCGTTCCGCCGGTCCCTCGGCCAGGACCCGGCCCAGGTCGAGCACCACGACCCGGGCGCACAGCTCCATCACGAAGGAGACATGGTGCTCGACGAGCAGCACCGCGCAGCCCTCCTCGTCCGCCATGTACCGCACCACGGCGGCGAGTTGTCCGCGTTCCTCGGCCGACATGCCGGAGGCCGGCTCGTCGAGCAGGAGCAGCCGTGGTGGGTCGGCGAGCGCCCGGGCCAGCTCCACCATCCGGGCCTGCCCGACGGGCAGCGCGCCCGCGTACGTGCCGGCGAGCGCGTCGAGCCCGCAGGAGCGCAGCACCTGGGCGGCGCGGGCCCGGCGGGCCGCGAGCGGGCCCCGGCGCCACTCCTGGGCGACGACCAGGTTGTCCGTCACCGTCAGCTGCCCGAACAGCTGCTGGCGCTGGAAGGTGCGCCGTACCCCGTGCCGGGCCAGCCACACGGGGGAGCGGCGCGAGACGTCCGTACCGTCCAGGAGGACCCGGCCGCGGTCCGGGCGCCGGATCCCGGACAGCACGTCGAAGAGGGTGGTCTTCCCGGCGCCGTTGGGCCCGATGAGGCCGCAGACCTCACCGGACCGTACGGAGATGTCGACGTCGTCGAGGGCGCGGACCCCGCCGAAGCGGACCCCGATGCCCCGGGCGTCGAGCAGCGTCCCGTCGCTCATGTGCGGACCCCCATTCCCAGGTAGGCGTCGGCCAGTCGGTCGGCGTCGGCCTCGGCGCGCGGCCCGCACCACACGATCCGGCCCTCGGCCAGGTAGGCCACGGTGTCCGCGAGCCCCAGCGCCTCGGCGGCCTTCTCCTCGACCAGGAGGAGCGCGGTGCCCCGCGCCCTGAGCTCGGCGAGCAGCCGGAACACCTCGTCGACGACCCGGGGCGCGAGGCCGAGGGACGGCTCGTCGGCGACGAGGACGGCGGGCGGGCGCTGGAGCAGCGGGGCGAGGGCGAGGAGTTGCTGCTCGCCGCCGGAGAGCGAGCCGGCGGCCACGGTGCGGCGGGCGGCGAGCGCGGGGAAGCGGGCGTAGACGGCCTCCCGGTCCCCGGCGTCGGGGAGTTGGAGCGCCAGGTTCTCCTCGATGGAGAGGCCCGCGAAGATGCCCCGCCCCTCGGGAGCGAGCCGCACCCCGCGCCGGGCCCGCGCGACCGCCGTGTCGCCGCGCGCCTCGGCCCCGTCGACCCGTACGGCGCCGTTCCGGGCCGCGAGGAGCCCGCCGGCGACCCGGCACAGGGTGGACTTCCCGGCGCCGTTGGCGCCGAGGACGGCGACGATCTCCCCGGGCCGTACGAGCAGGTCGACGCCGTGCAGCACGTCCGCTCCGCCGCCGTACCCGGCCCGTACGGAGGTGAGCTCCAGGGCCGCGGGCCGGGGCGGCGCGACCGTGCCGTGCCCGGCTCCGGCCTCGGTGCGCGCGGCGGCCTTCGCCCGGCGGGCCGCCCAGCGGGCGGGGACGGCCGCCGCGTAGCCGTCGGGGTCGTTGGCGAGGGCCAGGCCGGCGAGGCCGAACAGGACGACGGGCAGATGGGCGGAGTCGGTCACGTATTGGGCGAGCAGCTGCGGGGCCACCGCGAAGACCAGGCCCGCGAGCACCGCGTACTGCGGGCGCCGCACGCCCGCCGCGACCACCACCGCGAGCCATATCAGGCCCGTCATCGCCGGGAAGTCGGTCGCCGTGACACGCGTGTTGTACGAGGCGTAGAGCACCCCGCCGAAACCGGCGAGGGCCGCCGACACCGTGAACACCAGCAGCTTGGTGCGCACCACCGACACCCCGGAGGCCGCCGCGGCGGCGGGCGCCGAGCGGACCGCGAGCATCGCCCGGCCCCGCCGGGAGTTCCGCAGCCGGGTCAGCCCGGCCACGCCCGCCGCGCTCAGCAGGACGAGGACGACGCCCATCGCGCGGTCGTCGGACAGGTCGAGCGGCCCGAGGACCGGGCGGGGGATCTCCCAGCCGGTGTCGCCGTTGCGCAGCCACCCGAACTGGAAGAGGACCTGGTCGGCCAGGAAGGCCAGGGCCAGCGTCGCCAGCGCCAGCGAACGCCCGCCGAGGCGCAGTGCGGGCAGCGCCACGACCGCGCCGAGCAGCGCGGCCACCGCCGTGCCCGCGAGCGCCGCCGCCGCGAACGGCCAGCCGCGGCTCATCAGCAGCCCGGCCACGAGCGCCGCGCTGGTCACGAACGTGGCCTGGGCCAGTGACACCATCGCGCCGAGCCCGGTCACCACCGCGAAGGAGAGGAAGACCAGCCCGATGGCGAGGCCCTGCGCGAGGATGCCGCTCCAGAACGGGGTGGTGACGGTGTAGAAGGCCCCGCAGAGCAGCGCCCCGGCCAGCGCCCACGGCCCCCAGCGGCGTAGCGGCCCCAGGCCCGCGAGCCGGTCGTCGGGCGGCGGGTCGGCGGCGGCGGTGCCCGCGGCCCGCTCCCGCCTGGCCAGCACCACCAGGCCGGCGAACAGGATGAGGAACGGCACCGCCGTGCGGAAGCCGGTCAGGCCCTCGGCGAAACTCGCGTACCCGGCGACCAGGTTCTGCACCACGCCCAGCGCGAGCCCGCCCGCGAACGCGAGCGGCACGGAGGCGAAGCGGCCGAGGACCGCCGCGGTCGCCGACACGAAGAGGAAGAGGGTGTAGTCGTGCGCGGAGAGCCCGAGCAGCGGCGTGGCGAGCACCCCGGCGAGACCGGCGAGCCCGGACGACAGCATCCAGGCGACGGACGAGAGCCGGTCGGCGTCCACGCCGCGCAGTTCCGCGAGGGAGCGGTTGTCGACGGCGGCCCGCAGCCGCAGCCCGAGCCGGGTGTGCCGCAGCAGCACCCACAGGCCGGCCGCCACCGCCGCCGTCACCACCCAGGTGATCAGCTGGTCGGAGTCGACGCCGACCCCGTCGACGCCGAGGCCCGCGAACGGCTGCCAGGAAACCGCCGGGCTCGGCCCGACACCCGGCAGACCGAACTGGTTCTCGGCGGGCCGGACGGGGGCCCCGGCCCGTTCCAGGAGCTCCACCGCCCACAGCCCGGCCGCCGGGAGCGCGACCAGCAGCCCGATCGTCGCCGTGATCTGCGCGGTCTCGCCGACCCGGGCCAGCTTCCGGAACATCAGCCGGTCCAGCGCCCAGCCGAGACCGGGCGCCACGCCGAGGACGAGCAGCAGGGCGGTCGGCACGGCGGGCCAGCCGAAGCCGGAGTGGAGCTCGTAGAAGGCGAGCGCGCACAGGTACGCCGTCGCGCCGTGCGCGAAGTTGAACAGACCGGAGGCGGCGGAGGAGAGCACGAGCCCGGTCGCGAGCAGCGCGTACAGCGCCCCGGAGACCAGACCGCTCAGCACGAAGCCCAGGAGGTCGCCCACGTGACCGCGCCCCCTACTTGAAGGGGATCGGCGGGTAGCAGCGGAACGGCACGGCCACCTCGTACCGCCCGTTGGTCAGCCGGACCAGCGCGCCGCAGCCGAAGCTCTCCTTCTGGCCCTTGGGCTCGGCCCGGTCGCCGACGAGGGTGCCGGTGTCGGAGAAGCCGGCCGCCGCCTTCTGGAAGGACTCGACACTGAGGTCCTTGCCGGCCTTGGCGGCGATGGAGAGGAAGAGGTCGGCACTCATGTACCCGGTGAGCATGTGCATGTTGAGCGGCACGTCCTTGCCGCCCGCCGCCTTCCTGATGTCCGCCTTGAACTGGCTCATCGCCGGGCTGTCGGACTCGAAGGGCTGGAACTGGAGGAGGACGACGACCCCGTCGAGGGCCTGCCGGGTGGCGTCCTTGGCGAGCAGCCCGGGGTCGTAGTCGGTCGGGTCGGAGAGCACGCCCTTGTACCCGGCCCGCTTGAGCGCGGTGAACAGACCGATGTTGTACGGGGTCTGCATGACCGACACCACGGCGTCGGGGGCCCGGCCGCCGGGCCCGGAGCGCAGGATCTCCTTGGTGTACGCGGACCAGTCGCTCGGCAGGGAGGTGGCGGGCACGGAGGCCTTGGCGTAGGCGAGTGCGAACCCGGCGGACCGGAAGCCCTGGGTGAACGTGCGGATGCCGAAGCGGCCGGCGTCGCTGTCGCCGGCGATCAGCGCGACCGAGCGGCCCTTCGCGCCGCCGAGGACGGTGGCCAGGCCCTCGGGCCAGGTCTGGTTGAGGGTGCCGCCGGGGGTGGGGACGAGGCAGCCGTTGAAGCCGTAGAGGTGCTTCGGGCCGCAGAAGGACGGGAGGGTGCCCCAGCCGACGGTGGGGACGGCCCGGGAGTCGAGGAAGTCGGCGCCCGCGAAGGTCACCGAGCTCATCGGCGCGACCGCGAAGACCTGTTCCTGCTGGACCAGTCTGCGGGCGGCGGCGAGGTTGCGCGCGGGGTCCTGGCCGTCGTCCTCGGCGCCCAGGTACTCGATGCGGCGCCCGTTGACCCCGCCCTCGGCGTTGGCCCGGGCGTAGCGGGCCCGGGCGCCGAGGTCGGTGTCCTTCTTGGAGTAGCCGCTGGCGCTGGTCATGGAGACGATGCCGCCGACCTTGACCGAGTCGGCGCTCACTCCGCGTACCGTCCCCTTCGCGTCCGTGGGGTTCGTCGGATCGCCGTTGGTGGAGGCGGAGTTGCAGGCGGTGGCGAGGAGCAGGGCCGCCGCCGCGGTGGCGAGGGTGCGGAGCGTTCTGGACACGGTCGGTCATCCCTCCGTCGGGTGACCGCATTCTGTGAGTGGCCTGATGAACCGTCAATAACTGACGCAACGTCAATTGATGATGAAGTGAAGGGGTTTGGCGAGGCATTCGCCGGTCCTTCGGACCGCTCTGTGGCCCCGCCCGCCTCAGCCGTACAGCGCGTCGACCTCCACCGCGTACGCCTTCTCGATCGCCTTCCGCTTCAGCTTCAGGGACGGGGTGAGCAGCCCGTGCTCCTCGCTGAACGGGTGCGCCAGGATGCGGAAGGTGCGGATCGACTCCGCCTGCGACACCGCGATGTTCGCCGTCACCACCGCGCGCCGTATCTCCGCCTCCAGAGCCGGGTCCCGCACCAGCTCGGCGGCCGGCAGCGGCGCCCGGTTCTGCATCGAGAGCCAGTGGTCCACCGCCTCCTGATCCAGCGTCACCAGCGCGGCGACGTACGGCCGGTCGTTGCCCACGACGATGCACTGGGCCACCAGCGGATGGTTGCGCACCCGCTCCTCCAGGCCGGACGGTGCGACGCTCTTGCCGCCCGAGGTCACCAGGATCTCCTTCTTCCGCCCGGTGATCGTCAGATAGCCGTCCTCGTCGAGCGCGCCCAGGTCCCCGGTGGCCAGCCAGCCGTCGTTCAGCACGGCCGCCGTCGACCGGGGGTCGTTGAGATAGCCGGAGAACACCTGCCCGCCGTGCAGCCACACCTCGCCGTCCTCCGCGATGTGCACCGTCGTCCCCGGCACCGGCTGCCCCACGGTCCCGTATTTGGTGCGCTCCGGCGGGTTCGCCGTCGCCGCCGCCGACGACTCCGTCAGGCCGTACCCCTCGAAGACCGTCACCCCGGCGCCCTCGAAGAACAGACCCAGCTGCCGGTCCATCCCCGAGCCGCCCGACATCGCGTGCCGCACCCGGCCGCCGAGCGCGTCGCGGACCTTCCCGTACACCGTCTTCTCGAAGAACTGGTGCTGCATCCGCAGCGCCGCCGACGGGCCAGGGCCGATGCCGAAGGCCTTGTGCTCCAACGCCTCCGCGTAGCGGACCGCCACCTCCACGGCCTTGTCGAACGGGCCCCTCCGCCCCTCCGCCTCGGCGCGGCGCCGGGCCGCGTTGAAGACCTTCTCGAAGACGTACGGCACCGCCAGCACGAACGTGGGCCGGAACGCGGCCAGATCCGGCAGCAGCTCGGCCGCGGCCATCACCGGCTGGTGGCCCACCTTCACCGCGCCCCGGATCGCCGCCACCTCCACCATCCGCCCGAAGACGTGCGCGAGCGGCAGGAAGAGCAGCGTGGACGCGGCGTCCCCCGGGCGGGAGCGGAAGACCGGCTCCCAGCGCCCGATCAGCATGTCCGTCTCGAACATGAAATTGGCATGGGTGATCACACAGCCCTTGGGGCGGCCCGTGGTCCCCGAGGTGTAGATGACCGTCGCCACCGACTCGGGCGTCACCGCCCGCCGGTGCCGGTGCACCACGTCCTCGTCGATCTCGACGCCCGCCTCGACCAGCTCGGCGACGGCGCCGCGGCCCGCGTCGAGCTGCCACAGGCGCTGGAGCCGGGGCAGCCGGTCGATCACCGAACCGATCGTCATCGCGTGGTCCTCGTGCTCCACCACGCACGCCGTGACCTCGGCGTCGTGCAGCATCCAGAAGACCTGCTCGGCCGCGGAGGTCGGATAGACCGGCACGGGCTGCGCGCCCAGCGTCCACAGCGCGAAGTCGAAGAGCGTCCACTCGTACCGGGTCCGCGACATGATCGCGACCCGGTCGCCGAACCGCACCCCGTGCGCGATGAGCCCCTTCGCCAGGGCCAGCACCTCGTCGCGGAACGCGGCGGCGGTCACATCACGCCACACTCCCTCGGCGTCCTTGCGGCCGAGGGCGACCCTGTCCGGATCCCGCTCGGCATGATCGAACACGGCGTCCGCCAGACCGCCGACCTGAGGCGCCGCCTCGACGGGCGGCACGGTGAACTCGCGCACTGACCTGCTCCTCGCCCACTCGATGTCGCCATCCGTACGGCGCCGGTGACGGTACCCCACGGCGCTCACGGGCGGGAGGGCCTTCACCAAGCCGCGACATTGACCGTATCCACAGGTCAGGCCCGGGAAACCGGGCAAGTGGAAGGAGCCGGGGGCTCGTTGCGTGACCGCCGGTAAGCCGCACGGTCGGGAATCTCCACGGAATCTGTACCGAGCGCTCACCGGGGCAACGGGTCCGGAGGGGGTGGCGGGAGCGCAAGAGGGATGTCGGCCGTTCTCGGCGGGGAGGGCCGCACGCCGACGCCGTCCTGGCCGCCCGTCCTCACCGTGGCCGGTGCAGCCGGTCCCCGCCCGCCAGGATCGCCGCCGCGAGCGCGTCCGCCGCGTCCTGGGTCGCCCCGCCCCGCCGCCCCTTGCGCAGCACGAAGTCGACCGCGCCGAGCTCCGGGAGCCCCGCCCGCCCCGGGACCTCGACCAGGCCCGGCGGGACCAGGCCGCGGGTGTGCGCCATCACGCCGAGGCCGGCGCGGGCCGCCGCCACGTTCGCGCTCAGGCTCGTGCTGGTGCACGCGATCCGCCAGGGCCGCCCCTGCTCCCGCAGGGCCTCCAGCGCGCGGGCCCGGGTGATCCCGGGCGGCGGGAAGACGATCAGCGGCACCGGGCGTTCCGGGTCGAGCCGCAGTCTCGGGGAACCGATCCACACCAGCACGTCCTGCCAGACCAGCTCGCCGCCGGTCTCGTCGCCCCGCCGCTTGGCGAGGATCAGGTCGAGCCGCCCGGCCTCCAGACGGGCCTGGAGCGTGCCGGAGAGCTCCACCGTGAGCTCCAGGTCGACCTCGGGGTGCTCGCGGCGGAAGGCCTCCAGGATCTCCGGCAGGCGGGTCGTCACGAAGTCCTCGGAGGCCCCGAAACGCAGCCGCCCGCGCAGCCGGGTCCCGGTGAAGAAGGCCGCCGCCCGCTCGTGCGCCTCCAGGATCGCGCGGGCGAAGCCGAGCATGGCCTCGCCGTCCTCGGTCAGCTCCACGCCGTGCGTGTCGCGGACGAAGAGGGGGCGGCCGGCCGCCTCCTCCAGGCGGCGCACGTGCTGGCTCACGGTCGACTGGCGCAGCCCGAGCCGCCGGGCGGCCTGGGTGAAGCTCAGGGTCTGCGCGACCGCGAGGAAGGTGCGCAACTGGGTCGGCTCGTACACGGTCACGGTCACCCGCCGACCGTACCGCTCACAGGGCCGGCTATCACGTTTCGTGATGACAGTCAGTGTGCTGTACGGGATTCCCGATCGAGGTCCGGTCCACCAGGATGGACGCATGAGTCCCCGCCCGCCCCGCACGTCCCGCAGGCCCCTGCTGCCCTCCTGGCTGCCGGTCGACCCGTACATACTGGCGCTGCTCGGCACGGTCGGCCTGGCCGCGCTGCTGCCCGCCTCCGGGACGGCCGCGACGGTGGCGGAGGGCACCTCGAAGGCGGCCGTCGCGCTGCTGTTCTTCCTCTACGGGGCACGCCTCTCGACCCGCGAGGCGCTGGAAGGACTCAAGCACTGGCGGCTCCACGTCACCGTCCTGGCCTGCACCTTCGTCCTCTTCCCGGTGCTCGGGCTCGCGGCGCGCGCTCTGGTGCCGACGGTGCTCACGCCCTCCCTCCACAGCGGCCTCCTCTTCCTGTGCCTGGTGCCGTCCACCATCCAGTCCTCGATCGCCTTCACGTCGATCGCGCGCGGCAACGTGCCCGCCGCGATCTGCGCGGGCTCCTTCTCCTCGCTCGCCGGCATCGTCCTCACCCCGCTCCTCGCCGCCGCCCTGCTCGGCAACAGCGCGGGCGGCCTCTCCGCGGACGCGCTGGTGAAGATCGTGCTCCAGCTGCTCGTGCCCTTCGTGGCGGGACAGCTGCTGCGCCGCTGGGTCGGCGGCTTCCTCGTCCGGAACAAGAAGGTGCTCGGTCACGTCGACCGGGGCTCGATCCTCCTCGTCGTCTACACCGCCTTCAGCGCGGGCATGACCCAGGGCGTCTGGCACCTGGTCACCCCGGCCAGGCTCGGGATGCTGGTGGCGGTGGAGGCGGTGCTGCTCGCCGTGATGCTCTCGCTGAGCTGGTACGGCGCGCAGCGGCTCGGCTTCGGGCGGGCCGACCGGATCGCGATCCAGTTCGCCGGCTCCAAGAAGAGCCTGGCGGCCGGACTCCCCATGGCGAGCGTCCTGTTCGGCGCCCAGGCCTCGCTCGCGGTGCTGCCGTTGATGCTCTTCCACCAGATGCAGCTGATGGTCTGCGCGGTGATCGCGAAGCGCCGCTCGCGGGACCCGGAGGACGCGGACGTGGACGGGGACATCAGCCAGATCACCAGCCGGGACACCAGCCAGGACACCAGCCAGGGACCGGCCGCCCCGGCCGCCCCGGACGCCGAGTCCGTTGGCGGGATTACATCCCCGGCCGCCCCGCGATGATCAACGGGGCCGCTACGGTGCTCCCATGCCCGCACTCGATCCCGGCAGCACCGCGCTCGTCCTCGTCGACCTGATGGAACGCATCGTCGCGCTGCCCCTCGCCCCCCACTCCGGCACCGACGTCCTCGCCGCGGCCGACCGCCTCGCCCGTGTCTTCCGGACCGCCGGCGCCCCCGTCGTCCACATCCGGGTCGAACGGCCGGGCGTCGACACCCAGCCGCCCGGCAGCGAGCTCGTCGCCGCGCTCGTCCACCCGGACGACGCCGTGGTCGTCAAGCGCACCATCGGCGGCTTCCACGACACCGGTCTGCACGAACTGCTCGCCGGACACGGCGTCTCCACCCTCGTGTTCGGCGGCATCGCCACCAACCTCGGCGTCGAGTCCACCGCCCGCGCCGCCGCCGACCTGGGCTACGACCTCGTCTTCGCCGAGGACGCCATGACCGCCCTCACCGCCGACGAACACCGCGCCTCCGTCCAGCTCGACTTCCCGCGCCTGGGCACCGTCGCCCCCACCGCCGCCGTCGCCCTGGACGGCCCCGCGTGACCCGGGTGCCGATACGTTACGGGGCCCGCCCCTGCTCGCTCGTCGTCTGCCGCGGCTGCTGCTGCGGCGACGCCCGCAAGAACCCCGGCATGGACCACGACGGGCAGCTCGCCCGCCTCCGCGAGGCCGCCGCGGCCTCCGGCGGGCGGCTCGTCGTCCGCACCAGCGACTGCCTCGGCCCCTGCGCCCAGGCCGACGTCCTCGTCGTCCAGCCCTCCACCGAGGGCCGCCGGCGCGGAGGCCGCGCCGCGTGGATCGGCTGGAGCGCCGACCAGGACTGCCTCGACGAGGTCCTCGCCTGGACCGCGGCCGGCGGCCCGGGCGTCGTCCCGCCCCCGGCCACCCTCCGACTCCAGATGATCGACCCGCCCAAGAACTAGAACAGGCCGTTCGATAGGCTCCGTTCGCAACACGACGCGAAGGAGTACGGGTGGCGCGGGTTGCGGTGGTCGGCGGGGGGATCAGCGGACTGGGCACGGCCCTGATGCTCGGCAGACGGGGCCACCGGGTCACCCTGTTCGAGCAGGACGCGCGGCAGGCCGGGGACGACCCGCACCAGGACTTCCACCACTGGCCCCGGCCCCGCGTCCCCCAGGCCGTCCAGCCCCACTCCTTCCTCGCGCCCGTGCGCACCGTGCTGCGCACCGAGGCCCCCGACGTCTACGCGGACCTGCTGGCCCGCGGCGCCCGGGAGTACCACGACTTCGACTGGTTCGAAGCGCCTCCGCCGCACCGGCCGGGCGACGAGGACCTCGTGACCCTGCGGACCCGCCGCATCGTGCTGGAGGCCGCCCTCGCGGCGGCCGTACGGCGGGAAGGCGGCGTCGACGTCCGGACCGGGCGCCGGGTGCGCGGCCTCATCGTCGAGGCGGGCCGCCCCGCCCGCGTCACCGGCGTGCGGACGGGCGTGCGGACGGGCGTGCGGACGGGCGAGGATACCCACGAGGACACCCGCGAGGAGACTGGTGAGGAGACCCACGGGGCGGACCTCGTCGTCGACGCCTCCGGACGCCGTTCGCCGGTGCCCGGCTGGCTGGCCGAGGCCGGCTGCCGCCCGCCCGTCGTCGAGGCCCACCGCGCCGGCATCGCCTACCTGTGCCGCTGGTACCGGCTGCGCGACGACGGCCCGCGCGACCCCGGGCGGGTGAAGACCGGCTCGTCCGCGCCGTTCGCCCTCGCCGGCGTCTTCCCCTCCGACAACGACACCTTCGCGCTGCACCTGGTGGTCTCCACGGGCGACCCCACCCGCGGCGCGCTCACCGACCCCGCCGTCTTCGAGGCCGCCGCACGCCGCTTCCCCGCCACCGCCGCCTGGCTCGACCTGGCCCCCGAACCGCAGTCCGCCGTCCTGGCGATGGCCGGCCTCGACAACCGCTGGACCTCCCTCGCCGACGCCGAAGGCCCCGTCGTCACCGGCCTGGTCAACGCCGGCGACAGCCTCCTCCACACCAACCCCACCCTGGGGCACGGCGTGGCCCTCGGCCTCCAGGCCGCCCAGTACCTCGCCGCCCACGCCGACGCCGTCGCCGCGGACCCCACCGGCTACCACGCCTGGACTCACCGGACCCTCCGCCCCTGGTTCGACGCCCAGGTCACGGCCGACCGCGCCGGCGAACGCCGGCTCGCCGACAGCGAACCCTCCACGGATCGACGGGCCGCCGCCCGGGCCGCCTGCGCCTTCGACGACCCCGTCGTCATGCGCGCCCGCGCCCAGGTGCGGCACCTCCTGCTCCCGGCCGCCGACGCGTACGGCACCGAGGAGGTCGAACGGCACCTCACCGCCTGGCTGGACGCCCACCCGGAGTTCACACCGGGCGACGACGGCCCGACCCGCGATCAGTGGGAGGCCGTGACCCGCGCCGCCAGGGGCACGCACTCGTCGAGCAGAGAGACCACGTCCCTCCAGGCCCGCTGAGCGTGCACCGGGTGGTGGCCGACCCCCGGGACGACCGGCCCGTCGACCGGCGGGTGGTGGAAGGCGTGCAGGGCCCCGCCGTAGACCACCAGCCGCCAGTCGACGCCCGCCTCCTCCATCTCGGCGGCGAACGCCTCCCGTTGGGCGGGCGACATGATCGGGTCCTCCGATCCGACCCCCGCCCACACGGGGCAGCGGATCCGTGCCGCCTCGCCCGGCCGGCCCGTGATCAGCCCGTTCACCGTCGCGATGGCCCGCAGCCCGACCCCGTCCCGCCCCAGCTCCAGCGCGACCGCGCCCCCGGTGCCGTACCCGACGGCCGCGATCCGGCCGGGGTCGGTCCGCGGCTCCGCGCGCAGCACGTCGAGCGCCGCGTGCCCGATGCCCCGCATCCGGTCCGGATCCGCGAGCAGCGGCATGCAACGGGCCAGCATCTCCTCGGGGTCCTCCAGCAGACGCCCGCCGTGCAGGTCGAAGGCCAGCGCCACGTACCCCAGCTCCGCCAGGGCCTCGGCCCGGCCGCGCTCGACGTCGCTGAGCCCCGGCCCCTCCGGCCCGACCAGGACCCCGGGCCGGCGGCCGGTGCCGGCGGGCAGCGCGAGATGCCCGGTCATCGTCAGTCCGTCGGCCGGGTACGCGACCGTGCGCGTCGTGATCGTGGTCATACGACCCGACGCTAGCGACCGCCCGGCAAGTCCGGGCCGCTCTTCACCCTCGGCGGAACCCGGCCTGACCGCCCCGGAGTTACGGCACCCGCTCCAGCGCGATCCGGTGCTCGCCCGCGTACACGTTCATGTCCTCCCCGCGCAGGAAGCCCACCAGCGTCAGGCCCGTCTCCGCCGCCAGGTCCACCGCCAGCGAGGACGGCGCCGACACCGCCGCGAGCACCGGGAGGCCCGCCATCACCGCCTTCTGCGCCAGCTCGAACGAGGCACGCCCCGAGACCAGCAGCACCGCGCGCGTCAGCGGCAGCAGGCCCTCGCGCAGCGCCCGGCCGACCAGCTTGTCCACCGCGTTGTGCCGGCCCACGTCCTCCCGTACGTCCAGCAGCTCGCCGTCCTCCGAGAACAGCGCCGCCGCGTGCAGGCCGCCGGTCCGGTCGAAGACGCGCTGTGCCGCGCGCAGCCGGTCGGGGAGGGCGGAGAGCAGGGCGGGGGTGAGCCGCAGCGGGGGAGCGTCGGCGATGGGGAAGCGCGCCGTCGTGCGCACCGCGTCCAGGCTGGCCTTGCCGCACAGGCCGCACGAGGAGGTGGTGTAGACGTTCCGCTCCAGCGTGATGTCCGGGACGGGCACGCCCGGCGCGAGCTGCACGTCCACCACGTTGTACGTGTTGGAGCCGTCGTCCTTCGCCCCGGCGCAGTACACGATGTTCCGCACGTCGGAGGCGGCGCCGAGCACCCCCTCGCTCACCAGGAACCCCGCGGCGAGCGCGAAGTCGTCGCCCGGCGTGCGCATGGTGATCGCGATCGGCCGGCCGTTCAGACGGATCTCCAGCGGCTCCTCCGCCACCAGGGTGTCCGGCCGCTCGTTCACCGCCCCGCCCCGTATGCGCACGACACGCCGTCGTTCGGTGACCCGTCCCATTGGCTGCACTCGATTCCGTCCGTGCGGTAAGCCCCGAGAGGCCTGACCGCCCCATTCTCCTCTTGTCACGGTCGGACAGGCACTTAGGGCGAATCTTGGTGGTTTACGTCACCTGTTACCCATCAGTCGCTCACGAGACTGGGAGGTCCTGCCGACGAACGAACCACCGAGGGGGTCCCGAGCATGACGGGCACTCGAATCGCCGCGCTCGGGCACTACCAGCCCGCCAAGGTGCTCACCAACGCCGACCTGGCCGCCCTGGTCGACACCAGCGACGACTGGATCACCAGCCGGGTCGGCATCCGCACCCGGCACATGGCCGGCCCCGAGGAGCCGGTCGACGAGCTCGCCGCGCACGCCGGCGGCAAGGCGCTCGCCGCCGCCGGCCTCACCGCGGCCGACATCGACCTGGTCCTGGTCGCCACCTCCACGGCGATCGACCGCTCGCCGAACACCGCCGCCCGGGTGGCCGCCCGGCTCGGCATGGCGTCGCCCGCCACCATGGACCTCAACGTGGTCTGCGCCGGGTTCACCCACGCGCTGGCCACCGCCGACCACGCCGTACGGGCCGGGGCCGCCCGCCGCGCCCTGGTCATCGGCGCCGACAAGATGACCGACGTCACCGACTGGACCGACCGCACCACCTGCGTGCTCGTCGGCGACGGCGCGGGCGCGGCGGTCGTCGAGGCCACCGAGACCGACACCGGCGCCATCGGCCCGGTCCTGTGGGGCTCGGTCCCCGAGATGGGCCACGCCGTCCGCATCGAGGGCACCCCGCCGCGCTTCGCCCAGGAGGGCCAGTCCGTCTACCGCTGGGCCACCCAGCAGCTCCCCGCCCTGGCCCGCCAGGCCTGCGCGCGCTCCGGCGTCAGCCCCGAGGAGCTGGCCGGCTTGGTGCTGCACCAGGCCAACCTGCGGATCGTCGAGCCGCTCGCCGCGAAGATCGGCGCCGTCAACGCCGTCGTCGCCCGCGACGTCGTCGACTCCGGCAACACCTCCGCCGCCTCCGTACCGCTGGCCCTGTCCAAGCTGGTCGAGCGCGGCGCCCTGCCCTCCGGCGCGCCGGTCCTGCTCTTCGGCTTCGGCGGCAACCTGTCGTACGCGGGGCAGGTCGTCCGCGTCCCGTGACACCCGGGCGGGGGCGGCGGACGCCCCCGCCGAGGGGGCGTCCCGCCCCGCTGCCCCGTTCGGCGGAGCCCGGTGGCGGGGCCCCGGGGGCGCGCCTAGCTTCGATCGCGGCGAGGGTCTTTCGACGGCCCGTCCGCGGAACCCTCCGCGTCCGCCCCTCGCGTGATCTGGAGGATCCGCCATGCGTGCGATACGCGTCGCTGCCGCAGCCCTGCTCGCCGCCCCCCTCGCCGCCACCGCTCTGGTCCTCGCCGCTCCGGCGGCCCTGGCGGAGGACGGCGGCGGTCCGAACGACGGCACGGGCCACGGCATCACGTCGTTCGGCTTCTCCGTCACGCCCCAGACCGTCGCGCCCGGCGGCACCGTCACCCTCAAGGCCGACGGCTGCGAGGTGCCCTCGGTGACCGTGGAGTCCGGGATCTTCGACACCGTCACCCTCAGCGAGGGCCGCCAGGGCACCGCCACGGTCGACGTCGACGCCAAGGCGGGCACCCAGTACGAGGTCACCTTCGACTGCAAGGGCGAACGCGGCACCGCCAAGCTCACCGTCTCAGGCGGTAGCGGTGGCGGTCACGAGAACGCCGGCCATGAGAACGCCGGCCATGAGAACGCCGGCCATGAGAACGCCGGCCATGAGAACGCGGGCACCACCGGCGCCCACAAGGGCGTCAAGGCCGGCTTCGGCACCGCCGCCGGAACCGACGGCTCGGCCGGCATCGGCGTCACCGAGGCCGTCACCGGCGCCGTGCTCATCGTGGGCGCGCTCGGCGCCGCCGTGGTGCTGATCCGCCGACGCGACACCTCCGGCACCTGAGCCGGGCCCGAGGGGAACCCGAGACGGCCCCTTCGCCCCGGTGTGACGAGGACCGGGGCGAAGGGGCGCCATTCACCCCCGCGCGGGGGTACGAGGAGAGGGCGAGGGCCGGACGGTGCACGGGTCGAACGGGCCGGGACGGCGCGGCGCCTGGGGCGTCGTCGCCGTCGTCCTCCTGATCGGGGTGCACCTCCTGCGCGGCGGCGCGGACGAGCTGCGGGCCGACGGACCCCCGCAGCCCCTCGCGGCCGCCGCCCCGGACACCGCCGGCCTCCTCCCCGGGGCCGCCGCCCCCGACCCGCTGCCCGCCTCGCCGCCCGTACGGGTCAGGGTGCCGTCCCTGCGCATCGACGCGCCGGTCGCCGAGGTGGGCCTGGACGCCGACGGCTGGATCGAGGCGCCGCCCCCGGAGGAGCGCGCGTCGGCCGGCTGGTTCACCGGCGCCGTCACCCCCGGCGAACGCGGCACGGCCGTCGTCGTCGGGCACGTCGACACCCCCGAGGGCCGCGGGGTCTTCTACGACCTCGGCGCCCTCACCAAGGACCGGCGCGTCGAGATCGTCCGCGCGGACGGGCGGACCGCCGTCTTCACCGTGTACGGCATCGAGGTCGTCCCCAAGGACGGCTTCCCCGCCGCCCGCGTCTACGGCTCCACGGGACGCCCCGAACTCCGCCTGATCACCTGCGGCGGGCTCTACGCGCGGGACGGCGGCTACACGGGCAACGTGGTCGTCTCGGCCCGGCTGACGGAGATCCGCCCCGGCACCCGCTGACCCCGCCCGCGCACGCGGCCGAGCCCCGCTCTCGCCCGGTGCGCGGCCCGGCCGACCTGACGGACTTCCGGATTGGACTGGACCTGGGCCCGGGGGTCGTCGATGTTGGCTGCACGGAGCCGGCGTCGGGGGGCGTCGGGCTCCCACCTCCCCATCCTCGCTTCCCCCGGGTCCGGTTCAGCCGATGGGCTCAGCCGATACCCTGCCGGTCCGGCTCCAGGGCGAACGCCCGGTCCGCCGCCTCCGGCACGGTGCGCTCCACCAGCTGGACCAGCAGCGTCCGGTGCCGCAGCAGGGGCGCCGCCCGCTCCGGAGGCACCCGGGCCAGCAGGTCGTCGAGGCCCGCGAGCATCCGCCGCGACACCTGCGGACTGTCCCCCGCGCACCCCCGGATCTCGGCGAACCCCAGATCCACCAGGTCCGCCCACTCGGGCCCGCCCTGCACGAACCGGACCACCCCGCTGCCGTGCCGCCCGTCCCGGAACTCCACCGGGCCCAGCGGCCGGGTGGCGAGCGCCGTCAGCAACTGGATGATCCGGTCCAGGGCCTGCACGGCCGTCGTCGGGTCGTTGACGGCGGGGGACAGGGCCCGCAGCGCGATGTCCGAGAGCTGCCGCAGCCCGAAGCCCAGGTCCTGGTGGAAGGTCCGCTCGATGCCCACCGACACGGCGCCCGACACCCGGAGCGGCACCGTCCCGCCGTGCACGGCCAGGATCGGGGTCCCCGGCACCACGAAGTCGCCGAT
Organism: Streptomyces sp. NPDC023157; assembly: GCF_055560575.1. NCBI lineage: Bacteria > Bacillati > Actinomycetota > Actinomycetes > Kitasatosporales > Streptomycetaceae > Streptomyces > Streptomyces sp. NPDC023157. Next base: position 953,336 of record NZ_JBVHIL010000002.1, on the reverse strand, counting down.
GCGCGGCAGCAGCCGCAGCACCACCCCGTGCCGCCGGGCCGCCGCCACCAGGAGCACCACGTTCACGTCCCGGAGCACCCCCGCGCGGCCCCGGTGCACGAGCTCGCCGGTCGGCTGCCCGAGGTCCCGGGCCTCCGCCGCGTACGCCGGGGTCTTCTCGATCACCCGGAACGCCTCCCACGTGATCCGGTCCACCACGTGGCCCACCCGCATCAGCCGCAGCGTCTGGTTCACGTACGCCACGAACAACAGCAGGCTCAGTCCCACCATCAGGAGCGTCAGGATCGACTGCACCAGGGGCACCGTCGACATCAGCTTGGGGTCCGTCTCGCTCTCGTACGAGGTCAGCACCAGCAGCGACAGCAGGAAGGTGGAGAGGAAGACGGAGAACGTCGCCTTGGTGATGCGGCTCCTGATGAAGATCCGCACGATCCGGGGGCTGAACTGCCCGCTCGCCATCTGCACCGCGACCAGGGAGATCGAGAAGACGACACCGATGAAGGTCATCATCGCGGAGCTGATGGTGGTGACGATCGTCTTCGCGTCCTCGGCGACCCCGGCGAGATCGGCGACCACCTCGTACTCGCCGGCGTCCTGAAGCGTCTCGACGATCGCCGTGTCGATCCCGGAGCAGCCCCACCACAACAGGGTGACCAGGACCATCGACGCGACGGGCGCGAACCAGAAGGTGTCCCGCAGATGCTCGCGCAGCGGAGAGAGCATCCGGGGCCGGCGATACGGGACGGCGGGCGTGAATTGGTTCATCCGGGGCAGATTAGGTGCCGGTGCCCCCCAGGGAGCGGCGACGCCCCGTGCGCCCCCGGTCGTACCCGGAACGGCCCTCCGGGCGTACGGGACGCGGCCGGGGCCGCCCCGCCGGGTTCACCCCACTGACCACGGAAAACGCTGGTGAAAGGCACCTCGAACCCCTGGTAGAGTTGTCCATGTCGCCGCGGGGAACACCCGGAGCGACACACCACCTAGTCCGGGTGGCGGAATGGCAGACGCGCTAGCTTGAGGTGCTAGTGCCCTTTAACGGGCGTGGGGGTTCAAGTCCCCCCTCGGACACCAGACGGAAGGACCCCAGCGAAAGCTGGGGTCCTTCCGCGTTTCCCGGCTCTGGCGTCATCGCCGACACCGAGCGTGCTCCCGCGAGCCCCGACTGTCAGTGCCCGCGCCTACTGTGCGCTCATGAACGACAACCCACAGAAGCCGATCCCGGATCGGCGATCGGCGCGCGACGAGACCACGCAGGGGGCAGCCCCACGCGACGGGTCGCCGGCCGAGGCGACTCCGAAGGGCATCGCGCTCTACCACGACATGCGGGTCGAAGAAGACTTCACCAAGTGCGCCACCCGCCTCTTCTCGGTTCTCCAGCAGGCCGCGGCCACGTGCCCGGGCGCCCCGCGCTACCTCTACCTCGACGTCCAAGGGCATCGCAACGCCGTCGGCGGCTATGACACGGATGCCATCGAGATCATCAACGAGTTCCTCCTGGGTTTCCTCAGCCCCTACCTCACGGAGATCAGCACGCCCCTCTACCGGGCGAAGAACCCCAGGCCGCAACGCGAGGACGTTCCTGACTTCCTGCAGATAGGCGACCCGGACCGTGAACACGCCTACGATCACCGCGAACTGAGTGTGCGCAACCGGGACAGCACACCGGACCGACGCCGATCCAGGCCTCCGGTCCAGGCCATCGCCGACTACCTGGGCATCGATGAGCCGATCTGTCTCATCTGCTGGCAGACCCCGGTGGAGAGGGCCCACGTGGTCCCCGAGTCGCTCGGCGGTTCCAACGACGTGCGCAACTTCGCCCTTCTCTGCCGACAGCACCACCGGGAGGCTCCCGATGTCGCGGATGCCGAGGCCTTCTGGTCCTGGGTCGACTACGCGTGTGCCCGCGACGGGCACATGAAGTGGAAAGGCGTGGACCCGGAGCTGCTGGCCGACGCGGAACGGATCGGCCTCCGTGTCGACACGGCCGGACCCGTGCGGAAGAGCCTTCACCACTTCGGTCACGTGCGGGACGAACTCGTACGGCACTACGGCTGGAGCCCGGACGACTTCGCCGGCGGTGACCGCTGGGGCGCGCTGATGGAGGAGTTCCACACCGTGATGGAGGCGGCGACCGGTACCCACTTCAACGTCGCGAAGAAGGCGTCCACCGAGGCGTGGGCCTTCGAAGTGGCCCGCAAGCGCCTGCGCGACGGGGTGACCGAGCCTGAGGCCGACGAGAAGGGGGCGCCGGTGTCGAGCGGTCTGTCGGTTCAACTGGCCGAGCGGACGGTGCGCAAGTCTCCGAACAGCGGTTCTGCGCGGAGCCTTGTCGATGCCGCCCGCCGAGTCGACATCGCCACCGAAGCGGCCGTGCTGGTGCGCGACCTCATCTCCTCCACGGGGATCTCCAGGGCCGAAGAGGTGCTGCGGGGGATGGAAGAAGAGGTCGTGGACCGCACGGCGCAGTTCGAGCGACTGGCTGACGAGCTGATGGGGCACACGGTCTGCCGGCACTGTGGGCACGCGATCGCCCGAGTCGGGGAGGCCTCCTGGCGGCACAGTGCCGCGGCGCCCATGTCGCGTGGCTGCCGGGCCGCCAGCTTCGATCGGGACGGCACGTGGGACGACTCCCTCGACCGAGCGTGGAAAGCGAGCCCGCCGAAGGGGTACCGGTGACCTGGCCGATCACTACGCGGCATCGGCCTTCCGGGCCACCACCAGCCGGCACCGGGGGCTCCCGTCCTCCCGTGCGCCCAGGGAAGGCAGCGGCAGGAGGTCCACGTGGAAGCCGGCCGTGGTCAGGCGGTCGTGGACGTCCGTGAGGCGGAAGGTGCGGTAGTACATGACGAACGGGGGGTGCCACAGCGCGTTGCGGACGCGCATCGCCGTGTCGAAGGCCCACAGCGCCCAGTAGGGGGCGGAGCCGACGCGGGGTGGGGCGGGGAGCGGGAAGGCGAGGGTGCCGCCGGGGCGCAGGGAGGCGTGCACGCGGCGGAAGAGGGTTTCCTGTTCGGCCGGGAGGAAGTGGCCGAAGGCGCCGAAGCTGACCGCGAGGTCGAAGGCCGGGGCGAAGGGGAGGGCGAGCGCGTCGGCACGGACCAGGGTCGCGTCCGGGTGGGCCGCGCGGGCCTCGGCGAGCATCCCGGCGCTGAAGTCGACGCCGGTGACCGGACCGGCGCACACCGAGCGCAGCACGGAGAGCCCCGCGCCCGTGCCGCAGCAGACGTCGAGGCCCGTGCCGAAGGGGCCGAGCGGTTCCAGGGCGTCGGCGACCGCGCCGAGCAGCCGGTCCGGGGTGCGGAACGGGGTGGTGTCGAACTTCGTGGCCAGCAGGTCGTAGCCGTGCTCGACCGACGAGAGTGCCTGCGCGGTCAGCTCACGGAGGGTGGGGCCCTCGGGGGAGAACATGGTCCGAGCCTATGGTCCGTCCGCGATCGGTCACAGGGTGCTGCGCACCTGCGGCGGGACGCTCCAGGCGGGGGCGATCCCGGTCAGCTGGCAGATCAGCAGGTAGAGCGGGATGGGCGGGGTGTACGGGGAGCCGCCGTCCGGGTGGTGGATCAGGCGGGGGCGGCGGTCGGGGACCACGGCGCCGGGGGCGTAGCAGGCCGGGAGGGGCCAGGTCAGGTCGAGGTCGGAGCCGGCCGGGACCAGCCACCACCACCAGTTGCCGTCCGCGTACACACAGCCCTTGGCGGGCAGCCGGGACAGGATGCGGAAGCCGTAGCGGGCGGGGACGCCGACGGCGTCGCAGCCCAGGGTGGCGGGGAGGTCGACGGGGACCGGGAGGCGGGTGACGCCGACCGGGGTGCGGGGGGCGGGGGAGTTCTCGGGGCTCTTGCGGGCGCGGGGGACGAGCAGCGTCGCCATGGACCTCAGCACGGTTCCGCCATGCCGTGCGCGAGTTCCGCCCAGACCACCTGCGCGGTGCCGTGACCGGTGCGGTCGGCGCCCCAGGCCGCGCAGAGGGCGTCGACGAGGATGAGGCCCCGGCCCCGTTCATCCTCGCCGCATTCGCGTATGCAGGGCCCGGCGGGGCCGCCCTCGTCGCGTACGGCTATCCGCAGCCGCTCCTCGCCCTCGCGCAGTTCGCAGACGACGCGGTCGCTCGCGGTGTGGACGATGGCGTTGGTGAAGAGTTCGGAGACGACGAGGGCGACGGTGTCGCGGATCTCCGGGTCGCAGCCCCACAGGACGAGCCGTTCCTCGGCGAGGTGCCGGGCGCGGGCGACGGACGCGGTGCGTGCGGGCAGTTCGAAGGCGAACCTGCGGACGTCGGAGTGGGGGCGTGGGCGCTGGGTCATGACGCGAGGGCTCATGAGACCTGAGGAGTGCGCGTTACCAGAAGCCACGACCGGGTCCTCACAACTGTGGGCAGGGTGCCGTACACACTCCTCCGCGGCGGCGCACGGCGGCAGTGCGTACTGGTTCACCGGAATACTGTGCTCCTGACTCGGACACTTGGCAAGAGGCACTCTGAAAAATGCAGAGTGCTGTGTTCTCTCTGGCGGTGTTCGTGGCACACTCGACGCACACAGCGCGTCGGGGAGGTCTTGAGAGTGAGCGAGCCGCGGTCCGCCCCCACGGTGGGACAGGTCGTACTCGGCAGGCGTCTGCAGGATCTGCGGGAGCGGGCCGGCCTCAAGCGGGAAGAGGCCGCGAAGATCCTTCGGGTGGCCCCGGCCACGATCCGCCGCATGGAGACCGCCGAGGTCGCGCTGAAGATCCCGTACGTCCAGCTCCTGCTGAAGGCGTACGGCATCACGGACTCCGAGGCCGAGGGCTTCATCGCCCTCGCGGAGGAGGCCAACCTCCCCGGCTGGTGGCAGCGGTTCCACGACGTGCTGCCCGGCTGGTTCTCGATGTACGTCAGCCTGGAGGGGGCCGCGAGCCTCATCCGCGCGTACGAGCCCCAGTTCGTCCCCGGTCTGCTGCAGACCGAGGAGTACGCCCGCGCCATTCTGCGCAGCGGGGCGGTCGGCGGCAGCAACGACGCCGAGGAGATCGACCGTCATGTAGCCCTCCGCATGGAGCGCCAGTCCCTGCTCACCAGGGAGGACGCGCCCAAGTTCTGGGTGATCATGGACGAGACGGTCTTCCGCCGACCGGTCGGTGACGGGCCACAGGTGATGCGCGACCAGCTCGACCGGCTGCTCGAAGCGTCCGAGCTGCCGAACGTCACCCTGCAGATCGCGGAGTTCGGCTCCGGCCACCACCCCGGCACCTACGGGCCGTTCGTCCTCTTCCGCTTCGCCATGCCCGAACTCCCGGACATGGTCTACAGCGAGTACCTGACAGGCGCCGTCTATCTCGACGCGCGTCCCGAGGTGGCTTCCCACCTCGAGGTCATGGACCGCATGGCGGCTCAGGCCGCGACTGCACAACGCACGAAGGAGGTTCTGCGGAACCTCCGCAAGGAGCTGTGAATGGATCGCATATACAACGGCATGCCCGCCGCTGAGCTCGGTGCCGAGGGATGGCACAAGCCGTGGAGCGGCGGGAACGGGGGCAACTGCGTCGAGGCCATGAAGCTGGCCGACGGCAGGGTCGCCGTGCGACAGTCCGCAGACCCTGAAGGACCCGCGCTCATCTACACCCACGGAGAGATCGCCGCATTCATCCAGGGGGCCAAATCAGGTCAGGCTGACTTCCTGCTCACCTGACCCCTTCCGTCCCACCCCGCTTGTCGCGTAACTCTTGCAGTGAGCACCACCGTTGGACCCGCCGAGGAGAGAGCCGATGACCCAGGACCCCGCAGCCCCGCATGGTGGATTGAGCATCGACACCAGCAAGCCGCACCCCGCGCGCATGTACGACTGGTTCCTGGGCGGCAAGGACAACTATCCCGTCGACGAGGAGATGGCCCGCCAGCTCCTCACCGTCGACGCCCGGGGCCGGGACATGGCCCGCGTCAACCGGGCCTTCATGCACCGCGCCATCCGCTGGCTCAGCGCCGCCGGCGTACGCCAGTACCTGGACGTCGGCACCGGCATCCCGACCGAGCCCAACCTGCACCAGATCGCGCAGGGGGTCGCGTCGGACTCCCGGATCGTCTACTGCGACAACGACCCGATCGTGCTCGCCCACGCGGCCGCGCTGCTGCGCTCGACCCCCGAAGGGGCCACCGAGTACATCCAGGCGGACGCCCGCGACCCCGAACTGATCCTCGAAAGGGCCGGAAAGGTCCTTGACTTCGACCAGCCCATCGCCCTGTCGATGCTCGCGCTGCTGCACTTCGTCGGCGACGAGGACGGCGCCTACGACTTGGTCGGCAAGCTGGTCGAGAAGCTGGCCCCGGGCAGCTACCTCGTCCTCTCGCACGTCACCGGGGACTTCGACCCCGAGGGCGCGGCGAAGGCCGCCGCCATGTACAAGGCGCGCGGGCTGACCCTGCGGCCGCGCTCCCGCGACGAGCTGGCCGCCTTCTTCGACGGCCTCGACCTGGTCGAGCCGGGCGTCTCGCTCACCGCCGAGTGGCACCCGGAGCTGGGCGAGCCGGTCCAGGTCCTGGGCGACGACCCCATCCCCGGCTGGGCCGCCGTCGGCCGCAAGCGCTGACCGACCCGTACGGCGCACGAGGCACGGCGCACGACGTACGACGCACGAAGGCCCGCCGGGATCCGGCGGGCCTTCGGCGTCCTACGGCTCGGTCGACCGGCGTCCTACGGCTTCACCAGCGTCACCAGGAAGCCGCGCGCCGGGCCGACGTTCCCCGCCGCGTCGACCGTGCGGTACTCCACCGTGTGCGTGCCGTAGTCCGGGGTCGCGTCGTCCCACGGCACCGCCCGGCTGCGGCCCAGCTTGCCGTAGACCAGGTCGTCGATCACCGTGCCCGAGGGCGAGAAGCGGAACGGCGCCGAGGCGTCCGTCGGCCAGCCGTAGTACGTGTACCAGCCGTCGCCGTCCACCCGGAACTGGCTCACCACGGCCCCGTCCCGGTCGTCCCGCGCGGTCAGCCGCATCGTGAACGCGGCGTCGTAGACGTACTCGACGGGCCGCCCCGGGCGCTTCACCGTACGCAGCGGCGGCGACAGCTCGTACCCGGCGGAGGCGGCGACCGCGTCCACCGTCCAGCTCAGCTTCTCGTCCGTGCCCGGGATCCCGGCCGTCACGGTGTGCGTGCCGGGGGAGAGGCGCAGCGCGCCCAGGTCCAGGTCGCGGTCGTTGCCCGGGTTCGGCACCGTCCGCCCGTCGAGGGTCCACCGCACGGCCGGGATCCGGCGCGCCGGGTGGGTGGTGTCCGCGTGCACGACGGACCGCGCGCCCACCGGGACGCCGGTCGCCGTGTGCCCGGTGAAGACCGCCGGCGTGGTGTCCTTCGGCGTGCTCAGCGCCGGGTCCACGGTCCAGCCGACCGTACGGGTCAGCGCCGCCGAGGCGCGCACCGCGGGGTCGCGGACGAACGGGGTCGGGTCGGTGACCGTCGCCGTCAGCGCGTACGTACGCCCCGGGGCCAGGTCCAGACCGCGCAGGTCCAGGGAGCGGGCCCCGCCGGTCCGCAGCGGGCGTCCGTCGAGCCGCCAGGAGACGGCCAGTTCACCGCCCACGGGGTGCAGGGTGTCCACCCACAGGGTGCGGTCGGCGCCGACCGGCGCCGTGTTCGGGGTGTGCTCCTGGACCAGGTCCACCTTCGCGGCGATCGCCCGCACCATCACCTCGCGCTCCACCTGGTCGAAGGCGTAGCCGAGGGTCTTCATCATCGAGTGCCGGCTGGGCCGCCACACGCCGGTGGTGCTGTAGAGACCGCCCTCGTGGCGGCCGATGACCCCGCCCGACTCGCTCTCCTCGCCGAGCCAGCGCCACCACTTGGCGCGCTGGTCCCGCATCTGCCGCTCCGTCAGGAGGGTGTGGTGCGCGGAGGACGGTTCGGCGTCGGTGTACGCGCCGCCCGGCACGCCGCGCCCGTAGTAGTCGTACTCGTCCTGGAGCCCGCCCAGCGAATGCCCGATCTCGTGCGGGGTGATGAGCGCGGACAGCGCGTTCCCGCCGGACGCGGTGGCGTAACTCCCGCCCGCGCCGCCGTAGGTGGAGCTGTTCGCCAGCGCCACGATCTGCCGGTTGGCGCGGCTCGTCCCCGGGACGAGATCGGCGAACGCGGCGGCCTTCGCGCTGTCGACGGTGAGCAGCCGCTGCACGCTGCCGGAGTTGCAGCCGCCCCAGAAGCCCATGTCGAGCGCCGTGTCACGGGCGGGCGCGTCGAGCCCCGGGTCGCAGTCCACGCCCGAGTCCCGCGACGGCACCTCCACCGCCCACACGTTGATGTACGAGCGGTACGAGGCGAACGGTTCGATGCTCCACAGCGTGCTCAGGTGCCGTTCGACGTCCGCCCGGAACTTCGGCAGCTCGGCGGCGGTGTACCCGTCGCCCATGACCACCAGGTTGAACCGCCGGTCGGCGGGCCCGGTGGACTGGACCGGCACGACCGTCGCCCCGCCCGCCTCCGCCGCGGTGCCCGCGGCGGCCGGGCTGCCGCCGCCGGCCACGGACCCGGTGCCCACCAGGCCCACGGCCAGCAGACAGCCCGCGGCGAGCCGGGCCACTCCTCTTCGCACACCCTTGCGTCGCTGTGAAGTCATGGGGCGCGAGCCTAGGCCGCGCCCCTGACCCCGTAAAGATGTTCGTCGGCCGTCCAGTTCAGTGACGCAAATACGCAAGGCCCGCGTGCTCGGCCGTGTACCCCTCGACCAGCCGGCGGGCCACCGTCACCGAGTCGACCAGCGGATGCAGCGCGAAGGCCTTCACCGCCGTCGCCCGCTCCCCGCTTTCCGCCGCCGCGAGCACCTCCCGCTCGACCGCCTTCACCGCCGTCACCAGGCCCACCGCGTGGTACGGCAGCGGGTCCACGGAGACCGGGTGGGCGCCGGCCGCGTCGACGAAGCAGGGCACCTCGATCACCGCGTCCGCGTCGAGGACCGACAGGGTGTGCCGGTTGCGCACGTTGAGGATCAGCGTGGCCCGCTCGTTGCGGGCGATGGCCCGCATCAGCGCGAGCGCCACCTTCTCGTAGCCGCCCGACTCCAGGTCCTCCTCGTCCCGCTCGCCGACCCCGGCCGCCTCCCGGTTGTGCGCCATGTAGGTCGCCTCGCGCTCGGCGAGGGTGCGGTGCCAGGCGGGCAGGGCGGGCGCGTCCGGCCGGGCCATCTCGTCGTAGAAACCGGACTGCTGGTCCAGGAGGTAGGCGCCCCGGGTCCGCTCGGCCTCCCGGTAGGCGCGCACCGCCTCCCGGTTGAAGTAGTAGTAGTGCAGGTACTCGTTGGGCACCGCGCCGAGCGACCGCAGCCACTCGGTGCCGAAGAGCTTGCCCTCCTCGAACGAGCCGAGCAACTGGTCGTCCTCGAAGAGGCGCGGCAGCAGATCCTCCCTGCCGACCCGCAACCCCCGCAGCCAGCCGAGGTGGTTGAGCCCCACGTAGTCGATCCACGCCTCGCCCGGACGCGCGCCGAGCACCCGCGCGACCCGGCGGCCGAGGCCCACGGGGGAGTCGCAGATGCCGATCACCCGGTCGCCGAGGATCCGCGACATCGCCTCGGTGACCATGCCCGCCGGGTTGGTGAAGTTGATGACCCAGGCGTCCGGGGCGAGTTCGGCGATCCGGCGCGCGATGTGCGTCACCACCGGCAGCGTCCGCAGCCCGTACGCGATGCCGCCGGCGCCCACGGTCTCCTGGCCGAGCACGCCCTCGGCGAGGGCGATCCGCTCGTCGGCGGCCCGCCCGGCGAGCCCGCCCACGCGGATCGCCGAGAAGACGAAGTCCGCTCCGCGCAGGGCCTCGTCGAGCTCCGTCGTCGCGGTCACCACCGGCGCGTCCGGCACGCCCTCGCCCTGCTCGGCGAGGACCCGGGCGATCGCCGACAGGCGCCCCGCGTCCAGGTCGTACAGGGTCACATGGGTGACCCGGCCCTCGGCGTGGTCGCCGAGGAGGGCGCCGTACACGAGCGGCACCCGGAATCCGCCGCCTCCGAGAATCGTCAGTTTCATGCGCGTACGCTACTCGGCCGGACGCGGCGGCCACGGGATTCGGCCCCGCCCGTCCGTTTCCGTGACCAGCCCGTGGACGCCCCGCCGGAACCCCCGGGGAGCGCGGCGCCCCTCACCCCAGGTCGAGCGCGTTGCGCAGCCCCAGGCGGTAGCGCAGCCGGTCGTGCCGCTTGAGGCCCTCCAGCTCCGGCGGGCGGAACAGCGGCTGGACCGTGCAGCGGGCGGCGGTCGAGCCCGTACGGTCGAGCAGCGCGTTGACGGCCTGGCGCGCGGAGGCGTTGGCGCCCTCCATGGTGGCCAGATCGATGTCCACGGCCACGTAGTCGCCCGCCAGGTACAGGTTCGGGACCCTGGTGGCCGCCTGCGGCCGGTTGTGGAAGGTGCCGACCGGGTGGACGAGCAGCTGGTCCTCGTTGGTCGGGTTCGGGGTGCCGAGACCGTCCACCCCGGGGTCCAGGAACCAGGAGTGCAGGGCACTGTCCTTCAGGGCCGTGCGGCCCGTGTCGTTGAACGCCGCCTTCAGCTGGGCCCACACCTCCCGGGCGACCTCCGCGCGGGTGCACTGCTTCGCCGTCTTGCCGTAGAGGATGCCGGGCCGGTCCCACTCGGAGATGTCCACCGACAGGCAGTCGACGACCGTCCCGTCGCCGTAGTCGGCGGCGAAGGACCGCGACGGCCAGTGCCGCGCCTGCTGGATGGCGGTCAGCGACCAGGGCGAGTCGATGCAGTTGGCGTGCCCGGCGAGCAGCGGGGCGCTCTCGGTCAGATAGAACTGGATGCCGGTCATCCAGTCCGTCTCCAGCGCGTCGCAGCGGGCCAGCTGCGGGTCGGCCGCGCGCAGGGCGGCGCTCCAGGTCCGCCGGGCGTGCTCGACCGGCATCGCGCTGACGTAGTGGTCCGCGGTCACCCGCCGGCGGACCCCCTGCGGGTCCTCGGTCACCGCCGCCGCGATCCGCCCGGCCGTGGCGTCGTAGTCGAGCTCCCGTACGGTCCAGCCGACCCGGAACTCCACGCCGAGGCCGGTCAGGTGGGTCACCCACGGGTCGATCCAGGCCTCGTTGGTGGGCAGGTCGAGGATCCGGTCGAGGGGGCCGTCGGCGCCGCGCCCCAGCGCGTTGAAGGCGAAGGCCTCCAGGAGCGTGGCGACCGTGCGGGTACTGGCCTCCTCGGCCTTGGTGGCCACGATGTTGCGGGTCAGCCCCACGGCGAGGACGCGCTGGTAGTCGTAGCTCATCCGCTCGGCCCGCAGGAACTCCCACCAGGGCGTGCGCTCCCAGGTGTCGTCGCGGCGCTCGTCGCAGCTGGTGAGGAAGACGAGGAAGCGGTCGACGAAGTACGCGGCCTCGTGGAGCGGGATGGAGCGGGCGGTGTCCAGGAGGGCGGTCAGCGCACGCCGGATCTCGTCGAGGGTGAGCTCGGCCGACCGGTGGCCCGGCCAGGGCAGCGGGATGCGCAGGTCCTCGCGGCCGGTCCGGGCGAAGGACATCTCGGCCGGGGCCACGAGGTTGTCCCACACCCCGTTGGCGTTGCCGGGGAACGGGATGCGCCGCATCGTGTCGGGGAGGTTGTGGTAGATGCCGGGGATGAACCGGAAGCCGTGCTCGGCGGGGAGCGGGCGGCGCCCGCCGCGCGCGCTCTCCGGCACGTCCATGGAACGCGCCTTGCCGCCCAGCGCCCGGCGCTCGTAGACGGTGACGCGGTAGCCGCGTTCGGCGAGTTCATGGGCCGCGGTCAGCCCCGCGACCCCGCCGCCGAGGACGGCGACGGAGGGTGCCGCCGATGCCCTGGCCGCCGCCCCGGCCGCCGCTTCGGCCGCGACCGCCGGCCGGGCGTCGACGACGACCCCTCCGGCGACGGCCGCCCCGGTGACCGCCGCCGCGCCCGCCACGAATCCGCGCCGTGAGGTGCCCGTGCGCTCCATGCCCCACCCCTTTACCGCTGGTAACAGTCGGGTCCGGCGCAGGAGCATAGGGGCGCCCACCGGACACCGGAAGCGCCGTGCGCCGCCCGCCCCGCACATGGCGCGAACCCGACCCCGCACGCGCACGAGACAATGACGGCATGTCCCGACGCAACGCCCGCACCAAGCCCGCCCGCCCAGCCGCCCCCGCCCGCCCCGCCCTCACGCCGGACGCGCCCTGCCCCTGCGGCCTCGACGCCTCGTACGGCGCGTGCTGCGGGCGCTTCCACGCCGGACCGGCCGGCGCGCCCACCGCCGAACTGCTCATGCGCTCCCGCTACAGCGCCTTCGTCGCCCGCGACGAGCCGTACCTGCTGCGCACCTGGGCACCGCGGACCCGGCCCGCGGACGTCGACTTCGACCCGGCGCTGCGCTGGACCGGCCTGGACATCGAGGAGACCGGCGACGGCACCGCCTTCCACCAGCACGGCACCGTCACCTTCCGGGCCCACTACCGCCAGGGCGGCACGGCGGGCGAACTCCACGAGCGGAGCCGGTTCGAGCGGCACGAGGGGGCGTGGGTGTACGTGGACGGGGAGTTCCTGGACTGACCGGAGCGGCGCCGATCGGAGAGACGCGGCTCCTCCGAGCGCTCCGGCGGCCCCGGCCGGAGCGGCACGTCACCGCGCCGGACCGTCACGTCACCGTGCCGGGGCGCCCACCGGTACCTGCTCCTCCTGCGGCAGCCCCTGTGCCAGGTCCTCCGCGATCAGCTTCTTCGCGATGGCGTCCGTCGCGGCCCGCAGCTCCGGGCCGCTGGGACGGCCGCGCTCCTGCTCCACCCGGTCGCTCAGCCAGTCGCCCCACGCCCGGGTGATGACGTCCGCCTCCCGCTTCCCGGCGGTGGTGTGGGAGAGCAGGCTGCCGTCCCGGGTGAGGAAGCCCTCGTCGACCATGCGGTCGAAGACCGGCAGCAGCACCTCCGGCGGCACGCGGCGGCCGGCCGAGACCAGGCCGAGGCTGGCGTGGCCGACCACCCGGGTGTAGAGCTCCACCTGCATGACCGCCCACGCGCCGGCGATGTCGAGCCGGGTGTCGGAGCTGTCGATGATCCGCCGGGCCGTGTCGAGGTCGGTCTTGCGGATGATCCGCCCCACGGACAGTTCCAGGTACGCGGCGGAGTCGCCGCTGCCGGTGGGGGAGGCGAAACCCTCGCCCATGTCGGGGGCCGAGGCGCGGGCCGTGTCGCGCAGCGCCACCTGCTTGAGGAAGAGCGCCACGACGAATCCGACGGCCGCCACCGGCACGGTCCAGAGGAAGACGGTGTGCAGGGTGTCGGCGTACGCCTGCACGATCGGCTCCGCCACCTGGTCCGGCAGTCCGTGGACGCCGGCCGGGCTCTGCGCGGCCTTGGCGACGGTCGCCGGGTCCAGCCCCAGGCCCGCGGCGATCGCCGAGGCCTCGGCGGTGCCCTCGGTCAGGTTGGGCTTGAGGGAGTTGGCGTAGATGGTGCCGAAGACGGCGGTGCCGAAGGAGCTGCCCAGCGTACGGAAGAAGGTGACGCCCGAGGTGGCCGTGCCGAGGTCCGCGTAGTCGACGGTGTTCTGCACGGCGATGGTGAGCACCTGCATGCACAGACCGATGCCGACGCCGAGGACGAACATGTACAGGGACGCCAGCCAGGTGCTGGTGCCCGGCTCCATCAGGGAGAGCAGATACAGTCCCAGGCCCATCACGAGGCAGCCCACGATGGGGAAGGTCCGGTAGTGACCGGTCTTGCTGACGACGTTGCCGCTGAAGATGGACGCGATGAGCAGACCGACGACCATGGGGAGGGTCCGGATGCCGGAGATCGTCGCCGAGTCCCCGTCGACGTACTGCAGATAGGTCGGCAGGAAGGTCATCGCGCCGAGCATCGCGAAACCGACGACGAAGCTGAGCACCGAGCAGACGGTGAAGACCGGGTTGTGGAAGAGCCTCATGGGCAGCATGGGTTCGGCCGCGCGGGTCTCCACCCAGCAGAACAGGCCGAGGGCGAGCAGACCGCCGGCGAACAGTCCGATGATGACGCCCGAGTTCCACGCGTACTCGTTCCCGCCCCAACTGGTCGCCAGGATCAGGGCGCTGGATCCGGCGGCGACGAGCGCGATGCCCGCGTAGTCGATGACCGGGCGGCTCACGGAGCGCACGGAGGGGATGGTGCGGGCGGCGGCGATGACGACCAGGATCGCGATCGGCACGTTGACGTAGAACGCCCAGCGCCAGGTGAGGTGGTCGGTGAACAGGCCGCCGAGGAGCGGCCCGATGACGGTCGACACGCCGAACACCGCGCCGATGGCGCCCTGGTACTTGCCGCGCTCGCGCAGCGGGATCACATCGGCGATCAGCGCCATCGAGGTGACCATGAGCCCGCCGGCGCCGATGCCCTGGAGACCGCGCCAGACGATCAGCAGCGTCATGTTGGTGGCGAGACCGCACAGGAACGAGCCGGTGATGAAGACGATCGCGGAGATCTGGAAGATCACCTTGCGGCCGAAGAGATCGCCGAACTTGCCGACGAGCACGGTCGCGACCGTCTCGGCCAGCAGGTACGCGGTGACCACCCAGGACATGTGGGCGGCACCGCCGAGATCCGAGACGATCGTCGGCAGCGCGGTGCCCACGATCGTCTGGTCCAGGGCGGCCAGGAGCACGCCGAGCATGATCGTGCCGAAGACGATGTTGCGGCGACGGCGGTCGAGCACGGGCGGCTCGGTGGCCCGGGGCGCGGGAGCGGCTTCGCTGGTGGTGGTCACCCTCGCAGCCTCACACCGGCGGCCGCGACGCGCATGTGGAGTACGTCCGAACCGGTGCGGCACCGGGGCCGCGCCCCGAACGGCCGAGCGGCGCGGGGACGGAGAGGGGGCACCCCGAGGACGGCACCCCGAGGACGGCACCCCGAGGACGGCACCCCGAGGGTCCCGCGTCAGCGCCCCGAGGCCTGCTCCCCGAGGACGGCACCCCGAAGCGAGCGCACCGAGGTCAGCGCCCCGGCGTCAGAACCCCGGCTGCACCGGCAGCTGCGGATGGTGCTTGGCCAGCACCTTGTTGGCCCGGGCGAGCGCGGCGAGCGCGTGCTCGCGGTCGGCGCGGTCCTCCGCGCACAGCGGCCCCCGGAAGCGGTACACCTCGCGCGCCGCGCAGTCGGCGTCGACCTCGGCCTGGAGCACGTCCAGCGGCAGGCAGGACCCGATCAGCGCGGCGACGCTGTCGGGGATCGGGACGGGTACGAGCGGCGAGGGCGAGGCGATCAAGGTCAGTCCTTGTGGGTCTGTCGGGCGAGAGAGGTTCTCCCCTCCATACGTACCGGATCGCGGTAGCGGTTCGACGACGGGTCCGTCACCGCGCGGCAACACGCCCGCGCCGGATCCGGCGTGCCGTACGGTCCGTACGACCGGGCCGGCGCGCGTTCCCGCAGGTGCGCGCGGGTCCGCCGCCCGGATCGCCCGCCAGTCCACCGAACGCCGATCCGGCGCAAGGGAGTTGCGGTACCTCCGGGGTGTGGGGCATCTCACCCCAGGATCGCGTTCAGGTCGTACGAGACCGGCTCCTCCAACTGCCCGTACCCACAGGACTCCGGGGTACGGTCCGGGCGCCAGCGCTTGAACTGCGCCGTGTGCCGGAACCGGTCGCCCTCCATGTGGTCGTACCCCACCTCGCAGACCCGCTCCGGGCGCAGCGCCACCCAGGACAGGTCCTTCTTCCCGGACCAGCGGCTCGGCGCACCCGGCAGCCGCGCCCCCGCGTGCGCCGCCTCGTCCGCCCACGCCGCCCACGGATGCCCGTCGGGCGGGTCCATGCGCAGCGGCTCCAGCTCGTCGACCAGCTCGGCACGCCGCTTCGCGGTGAACGCCGCGCAGACGCCGACGTGCTGGAGGGCGCCCCCGGCGTCGTACAGGCCGAGCAGCAGCGAGCCGACCACCGGGCCGCTCTTGTGGAAGCGGTACCCGGCCACGACCACGTCGGCCGTGCGCTCGTGCTTGATCTTGTACATCAGCCGGGCGTCGGGCCGGTACAGCAGATCGAGGGGTTTGGCGATCACGCCGTCCAGACCGGCGCCCTCGTACTGCTCGAACCAGCGCGCGGCGAGCTCCGCGTCCCTGGTGGCGGGCGCGAGATGGACCGGGGCGGCGACGCCGGCGAGGGCGCGTTCGAGGGCGGCCCGGCGCTCGGCGAGCGGGGTGTCGAGGAAGGAGTCGTCGCCGAGGGCGAGCAGGTCGAAGGCGATGAACCGCGCCGGGGTCGTCTCCGCGAGCATCCGTACCCGCGAAGCGGCCGGGTGGATCCGTTCGCTGAGCCGGTCGAAGTCGAGGCGCCCGTCGTGCTCGACGACGATCTCCCCGTCCACCACGCAGCGCGCGGGGAGCCGGACGAGCAGGGCCTCGACGAGTTCGGGGAAGTAGCGGGTCAGCGGCTTGCCCGTGCGGCTGCCGAGGAACAGCTCGGGGCCGTCCCGGTGCACCAGGGCGCGGAAGCCGTCCCACTTCGCCTCGTACTGCATCCCCGGCGGGATCTTCT
Source organism: Streptomyces sp. NPDC023157 (assembly GCF_055560575.1). Taxonomy (NCBI): domain Bacteria; kingdom Bacillati; phylum Actinomycetota; class Actinomycetes; order Kitasatosporales; family Streptomycetaceae; genus Streptomyces; species Streptomyces sp. NPDC023157. The sequence continues at coordinate 936,901 of NZ_JBVHIL010000002.1, read as the reverse complement.
TCACCGCCTTCGCCAGCATCGGCTTCAGAGGTGGCATCACCGGCAGGTCCATGGAGCGATTCTAGAGACGATCCGGGGCGATCGGTGTCATTAAGTGCCGATATGCGGCTTACGGGCGTCCCGCCTAGGCTGGCCGCCATGGCAGGCAAGGCGGACGCGGTGGAGCTCGAGGTCGGCGACCGGACCGTGCGGGTGTCCCATCCGGACAAGGTGTACTTTCCCGAGCCCGGCTACACCAAGCTGGACATGGCCCGCTACTACCTCGCGGTCGGCGACGGCATCACCCGCGCCCTGCGGGACCGGCCCACCACGCTGGAGCGCTACCCCGACGGTGTGACGGGGGAGTCCTTCTTCCAGAAGCGGGCGCCGAAGTACCTCCCGGAGTGGATCCCGACGGCCCACATCACCTTCCCCAGCGGGCGCTCGGCCGACGAGATGTGCCCGACCGAGCCGGCCGCCGTGCTGTGGGCGGCCAACCTCGGGGCCGTCACCTTCCATCCCTGGCCGGTACGCAGGGAGGACACCGACCACCCCGACGAACTGCGCATCGACCTCGACCCCCAGCCCGGCACCGACTACGCCGACGCCGTCCGCGCGGCCCACGAGCTGCGGGCCGTCCTCGACGAGCACGGGCTGCGCGGCTGGCCGAAGACCTCCGGCGGGCGCGGGCTGCACGTCTTCGTGCCGATCCTGCCGAACTGGACGTTCACGCAGGTCAGGCGGGCCGCGATCGCCTGCGGCCGGGAGCTGGAGCGGCGGATGCCGGACCAGGTCACGATCAAGTGGTGGAAGGAGGAGCGCGGCGAGCGCATCTTCGTGGACTACAACCAGACCGCCCGCGACCGCACCATCGCCTCCGCGTACTCCGTCCGCCCCCGCCCGCACGCCCCGGTCTCCGCGCCGCTGCGCTGGGACGAGATCGACGACGCCGTGCCGCGCGACTTCGACATCCGCACCATGCCGCAGCGGTACGCCGAACTCGGCGACGTGCACGCGGACATGGACGACGAGCGCTTCAGCCTGGAGCCGCTCCTGGAGCTGGCCCGCCGCGACGAGGCGGAGCACGGCCTGGGCGACCTGCCCTATCCGCCGGAGTACCCGAAGATGCCGGGCGAGCCGAAGCGGGTCCAGCCGAGCCGGGCGAAGAAGGAAACCGAGTGAGGCGGTGAGCGCGGCGCCCGTTCGCCGCGCTCACCTGCCCTTTCCGTGCGACTGAAACTAAACGAACGATCGTGCTAGCATTTTTCCTGTCGAGGGCGCGCGAGAACGATCGAGGAGATCCGGCATGCATCCCATGGCCCTGCTGGCCCGCACCGCACTGAACGCCACCGCGCACGTCGCCCCGGGGCCGACCGGGCGGGCCGTCTTCCACCTCTTCGTCCGCCCCCTCGGGCGGGTCCGCGTCAAACCGGCAGAGGAGCGCCTGATGGGCACCGCCCGCGTCGACCGGATACGGGTCGGCCGCAAGGAGGCCGTCACGTACGCCTGGGGTGACGGCGAACGGCCCGTCCTGCTCGTCCACGGCTGGTCCTCGCGCGCCTCGCGGCTCGCCGCCTTCGCCGAGGCGCTGCTCGCCCGCGGCTACAGCCCGATCGCCTTCGACGCCCCCGGGAACGGGGAGGCGACCGGCCGGGCGAGCAACATCCTCGAACACCGCGAGATCATCCGGGAACTGCACGCCCGCCACGGCGACTTCGACGCCGTCGTCGCGCACTCCTTCGGCGTCATCGCCTCGCTCTTCGCGCTCCGCGACGGCGTCCGGACGAAGCGGTTCGTCGGCATCGCCGGGGTCGGCTCCTTCGGCCTGCTCACCGACGCCTTCCAGGTCATGAGCGGCTTCGGGGAGCGCGCGCTCGCCGCGATGCGCCGGCACGTCGAGCGGAAGCTGGCCCCCGAAGAGCCCGGCGTCTGGGGCCACTTCGACGCCTCCTGGCGGCCCGAGGACCTCGGCGCCCCCCTCCTACTGATCCACGACGAGACCGACGACCTGGTGCCGCTCGCCCACGCCCACGTCATCCGGAAGGCCCACGGCACCCGCGCCCGGCTCGTGGTCACCCAGGGCCTCGGTCATCGCCGCATCCTGATGGACACTCAGGTCGTCGCCGAGGCCGTGGAGTTCGTGGCCGGAGCAGCCGGAGCAGCCGGAGCGGCTGGAGCAGCCGAAGCCGCCGGCCTCGCCGACGCGCCTGCCGTGACGGCCGAGGCCGCTTCCCGCTGACCTTCCGCCGGATCAGGCCCCGGCGGCGTCGATCTCGTCCCGTGCCCCGTCCGTCGCCTCGGCCCGCAGGCGGCGGACGATGCCGCGTCGGGCCCGCTCGTACGCGGAGGGGTCGGCGAGCAGGACGGACTGGGCGTTGGCCGACTCCATCAGGGCGATGATCTCGAAGGCGAGCTGCGGGGCGTCGACGTCCTCGACGAGACCGCCGGCCTGCCGGGCCTCGTCGACCGTCCCCTCCACGTAGGTGATCCACTCCTGCCGGGCCCGCGCGATCGCGTCGTGCACCGGGCCCGTGCGGGCGTCGAACTCGGCGGAGACCGCGTAGAAGAAGCAGCCGCCCGCGAAGACCCGCTCCGCGGAGTACGCGAGCCAGTTGCGGCACAGCGCCCACACCTTGCCGGGGCCGGGCGGCAGTTCGGCCAGCGGGGTCACGACCCGGCGGGCGAAGACGGCGGCGGCCGCCCGTACCGTCGCCAGCTGAAGCTCCTCCTTGGAGCCGAACAGGGCGAAGACACCGCTCTTGCTCAGCTTGAGCTCGGTGGCGAGCCGGCCGAGCGACAGGCCCTCCAGGCCCTCGACCGAGGCGATGTCCATCGTGCGGCCGAGGACGAGCCGCCGGGTCTGGTTGCCGCGCTCGACGCGCCCGTCGGTGCTGGTGCTGCCGCTCATGACCCCATCGTACTGAACGCACGATCGTGCGGACACTGTGCGCGGTGGCCCTCGTGCGGGGGCTTACGCCTCCGGCGTGCGCCGCTCGCCCGGTGCGAGCAGCAGCACCTCCAGGGCGCGGGCGCAGGCCCGGGCCCTGGCCAGGAACCAGTCGAGCCGCTCGTCGGTGATCAGCGACGGCGCCGCCCGCACCGAGAGCGCGAAGCGCGCGTGCCCGGCCCGTTCCAGGACCGGCACCGCGAGGGTCCGCGTCCCGAGCGCCGGTTCGCCGTCGTCCAGGGCGTACCCCTGCTCCCGCACCCGGGCCAGCTCGCCCGCGAGGCCGCCGGATTCGCCGGGGCTCCCCGGGCGCGGCCAGGCGAGCAGCACCTTGCCGAGCGCCGTCGAGTGGAGCGGCCGCCGCAGTCCCGTCTTCGGCGTGACCGAACCGCCCGCCACGATCACCGCGTACGCGCCGCCGCGCAGGGCCAGGTCGGCGGTGGCCCCGGTCCGCGCGGCCAGGTCGCTCAGCTCCGGCGCGGCCAGGTGCAGCCCGCGCTGGTGGTACGAGAGCCGACCCAGCTCGGTGACGGCCGGGCCGAGCCGGTAGCGGGCCGTGCGGGCGTCCTGCTCCAGGAAGCCGGCCCCCAGCAGCGTCCTGGCCAGCCGGTGCGCGGTCGACGTCGACAGGGCGAGCCGGCGCGCCAGGTCCGAGGCGCTGAGATCGGGCCCGTTGTCGTGGAAGCAGTGCAGGACGTCCAGGGCCCGGCGCACCGCCTGGGCCCCGGCCGGTGCGCGGACCGGTCCAGCCTCGGTCGTCATGTGGTTCGCTCCCCCTCGCCGCATGCTCTCAACGGCCTCCCACGCTCCCATATGGCGGGAGCCGAGGCAGCATCAGGACGAGGTCGGAAACATGCCGTTCATGTGGGATCCCACATCGTGGGAGACGCGTCGAAGTTGGCCGGAACCCGCCGGGAGGGCGTGGCGGAGAGGCGCGCCGGAGCGGACGGGGCGCCGGAAAAACGGTCCCGCCGGTCCTCGGCGCGCCGCGTTGATCGGACGTTGATGGCCCGTTTAGGCGGCCGCGGGAGTCTCTTCCCATGCAGACCGACACGATGCTTCTCGCCCCGCAGACCCTCGGGGCCCCGGACCTCTCCTGGCAGGAGGACGCGCTGTGCGCGCAGGCGGGGCCGGAGTTCTTCTTCCCGGCGCCCGGCTCCTCGACCCGCGAGGCGAAGCAGCTCTGCGGGGCGTGCCCGGGCCGCGCGGCGTGCCTGGAGTACGCGCTGACGCACGACGAGCGCTTCGGCGTGTGGGGCGGGCTCTCGGAGAAGGAGCGGATCAGCCTCAAGCGGCGCCGGGGCTGACCGCCTCCGGCGCCTCTCGGGTGAGGGCTCAGCCCGCCTCGCGGGCCGCCATGCGCGCCTTGCGCGCCGCGAGCCGCTCGTCGAACTTGGCCGCCTCGCTGTCCAGGCCGTTCATGTAGAGGCCGAGCTCCTCCTGGGCCCGCAGCCCGTCGGGGCCGAGGCCGTCGATCTGGAGGACCTTGAGGAAGCGGAGCACCGGCTGCAGCACGTCGTCGTGGTGGATGCGCAGGTTGTAGATCTCGCCGATCGCCATCTGGGCGGCGGCCCGCTCGAAGCCGGGCATGCCGTGACCGGGCATCCGGAAGCCGACGACGACGTCCCGCACGGCCTGCATGGTGAGGTCGGGGGCGATCTCGAAGGCCGCGCCCAGCAGGTTGCGGTAGAAGACCATGTGCAGGTTCTCGTCGAGCGCGATGCGGGCCAGCATCCGGTCGCAGACGGGGTCGCCGGACTGGTGGCCGGTGTTGCGGTGCGAGATGCGGGTGGCGAGCTCCTGGAAGGCCACGTACGCGACCGAGTGCAGCATCGAGTGCCGGTTGTCCGACTCGAAGCCCTCGCTCATGTGCGCCATGCGGAAGCGCTCCAGCTCGTCCGGGTCGACCGCCCGCGAGGCCAGCAGGTAGTCGCGCATGACGATGCCGTGCCGGCCCTCCTCCGCGGTCCAGCGGTGCACCCAGGTGCCCCAGGCGCCGTCGCGGCCGAAGAGGCTGGCGATCTCGTGGTGGTAGCTCGGGAGGTTGTCCTCGGTGAGCAGGTTCACCACGAGGGCGATCCGGCCGATGTCGGTGACCTTGGACTGCGAGCGGTCCCAGGCCTCGCCGTCCTCGAAGAGGGCCGGGAAGTTCCGGGCGTCCGACCACGGCACGTAGTCGTGCGGCATCCAGTCCTTGGTGACCTTCAGGTGCCGGTTGAGCTCCGTCTCCACGACCTCTTCCAAGGCGTACAGGAGCCGCGCGTCGGTCCACCCTGCGGAGCTGCCGAGGTGGGGAGAGGTGAGCGTCACGGGAACTCCTGGGGACGGAGAGGGGGCATACGGAACTACCTACGCACTCGTAGGTTACGAGACCGTAGGTTAAAGCCCCGATAAGGGGGCGGCCAAGCCCGTCCCGGAAACACCCGGTCACGTTCCGTCATGCCCCCAGTTCCCGCGGGGTGGCGGGAGACCCAGGTCACGGGAGTCCGGGCCCGCGGGCGGGCCCCGGCGCGGCTACTCAGAGCAGATGATCGGCGGCGCCGGCCTTCACGGCCGAGATCAGCGCCCGCAGCGCCTCGACCGAATCGCTGACGTACGCGTCGGGGGCGAGGGTGGAGCCGATGTAGGCGCGGCCGGAGTCGTCGAGGCCGAAGCGGAAGCAGTTGGCGCCCTCGCTGCAGAAGGCCTGGTTCCAGGCGATCTCCCGGGCGGCGGCGGGGTGGTCGGTGAGGTTCATGGTGGGGGGTCCTTCAGAGGTCCTGGGCGAGGGTGCGGATGAAGTCGCGGGAGGCGGACGGTGGCAGGGCCAGTCCGTTCAGTCGCTCCAACAGGCCGCGATAGCGCCGCAGTTGCATATCGGTGTCGAGAAGTATGGAGCCGTGGGAGGAGTCGAGCTGCACCGTGTCGAGCTGCGGCACCGGTGCGGACACACAGGTGAACGACTGACCCGCCCCGGGGAAACCCCCCGCCGTGAACGGGATGACCCGCACGGAGATCGTGTCCCGCTCCGAGCGCTCCAGGATGTACTCCAGCTGCGCCCGCGCGACCTTCGGGCCGCCGAACTGCATGCGCAGCGCTGCCTCGTGGATCACTGCCCCGTAGAGCGTCGGCCGGTCCCGGTCGAGTACCTCCTGGCGGCGCAGCCGCAGGTCCACCCGGGCCTCCAGGTCGGGCCCGGGCAGTGGTGGGTCGGCGGTGTCGAAGACGGCCCGGGCGTGCTCCTCGGTCTGCAGCAGGCCGGGGAGGTGCGTCGTGACGGCGGTGTGCAACTCCGCCGCGTGGAACTCCAGTTCGGCGATGTCGATCAGTGCCGGCGGCAGCAGCCCCCGGTGCTGTTCCCACCAGCCGCGGTCGCGCTCCTGGGCCATGGCGGCGAGCAGGTCGATCAGGGGGGTGTCCGGACAGCCGTAGTTGAAGGCGAGCGTGCGCACCCGCTCGGCGCTGATGCCGAAGCGTCCCGACTCGATGTTGGGGATGCGGGTGCGGTCGACGCCCAGGAGGGCGGCGGCCTGCTGGACCGACATGCCCGACTGTTCGCGCAGTTTGCGCAGCTCGTGTCCGAGTCGCTGCTGGCGCGCGGTCGGGGTGCTCCTTGGCGGCACGCTCGTTCTCCCCCTTCGGTTCCGGGCTCGCGGTCCGGAGAAATGGCCCGGTTCGGCATAAGTGCGGGTATCTACTGCCAAGTAGTAGCACCGTGCTCCGGTTCTAGGCTACGGTCGGTAGCGCAAGTCTCACACGGGGCAATCGTGTTCGACGTGTGAGCACCCCCACACGCACAGGAAATGTGAGCAAAACCGATGAAGGGCGCACTGCGTTGCCTCCCGTCCGCCGTCGCGGCCGGCCCCATACCCCCCGCCACCGAGAACCTCAGCTACTCGATGCTCCTGCCCGGGGGCGCCTACTGCGCCGGACTGGCCCGAGACTCCATCCGCACCCTGGTCGACCGCCACGGCCTCGCCGAACTCACCGAGACCGCGGTCCTCGCCGCCTCCGAACTCGTCTCCGCCGCGTACCGCTTCACCCCGGACCGCGAGATGGTCCTGCGGGTGCGCTGGCAGTTCGACGCGCTGCGGATCGTCCTCTACGACCAGCATCCGGCCCACCCCGCACCGGACGAGGCCGACGCCTGCCGCGACCGCCGCAGCCGCAGCATGTGGCTGCTGGCCGCGGCGGTCGGGGCGCACGGCGGGGACTGGGGGCTCGCCCCCGTCCTCACCCCGGGCGGCGGCACCAAGTCCTGGGCGTTACTCCACCGCTAGCGCCCCCTCCCGTACCGCCTCGGCCGTCGTGGGCCGCAGTTCGCCGTCGAGCTCCAGCCAGCGGGTGATCCCCAGCGACTCCAGGAACGGCACGTCGTGACTGACCACGACCAGTGCCCCCTCGTACGCGTCGAGCGCGGCCGTCAGGCTCCGTACCGACGCCAGGTCCAGATTGTTGGTCGGCTCGTCGAGCAACAGCAGCTGCGGCGCCGGCTCGGCGAGCAGCAGCGCCGCCAGCGTCGCACGGAACCGCTCGCCGCCGGACAGTGTTCCCACCGGCCGATCGGCCCGGGCGCCCCGGAAGAGGAACCGGGCCAGCCGCGCCCTGATCGCGTTCGGCGTCGCGCCGGGCGCCAGCCGGGCCACGTTCTCCACCACGCTCAGCCCGTCGTCCAGCACATCGAGCCGCTGCGGAAGAAAGCGCAGCGGGACCCGCGCCACCGCCTCGCCCGCGACCGGATCGAGCCCGCCCGCGAGCGTCCGCAGCAGTGTCGTCTTGCCGGCCCCGTTGCGGCCGACCAGCGCCACCCGCTCCGGACCCCGCAGCTCGAACTCGCCGGCGACCCGTGCCCCGTACCGCAGCTCCAGGTCGTGCAGCAGCAGCACCTCCCGGCCCGGCGGGACCGTCGTGTACGGCAGCTCGATCCGGATCTCGTCGTCGTCCCGCACCGCCTCCACCGCCGCGTCGAGCCGCGAGCGCGCCTCGGCGAGCCGGTCCGCGTGCAGCCGGCGGTGCTTGCCCGCCGACACCTCGGCCTGGGCCTTGCGGGTGTTCGCCACGACCTTCGGCACGACCTTGTTCTCCGCGCTCTTCTGCGCGTAGCGCTTGCGCCGGGCCAACTTGGCCTGGGCGTCTGACAGTTCCCGCTTCTGACGCTGTACGTCGGCCTCGGCGACCCGCACCATGCGCTCGGCCGCCTCCTGTTCGGCGGCGAGCGCCGCCCGGTAGTCGGACCAGGCTCCGCCGTACCAGGCGACCTCGCCGTCCCGCAGGTCGGCGATCTGGTCGACCCGCTCCAGGAGTTCGCGGTCGTGGCTGACCACGATCAGCACGCCGGGCCAGGCGTCCACCGCCTCGTACAGCCTGCGGCGGGCGAACAGGTCCAGGTTGTTCGTCGGCTCGTCGAGCAGCAGCACCTCGGGTTCGGCGAGCAGCAGCGCGGCCAGCCGGAGCAGGACCGACTCGCCGCCGGAGACCTCGCCGATCGTGCGGTCGAGCCCGACGTGCCCGAGACCGAGCCGGTCGAGCACGGCGCGGGCCCGCTCCTCGACGTCCCAGTCCTCGCCGACGGCCGTGAAGTGCTCGGCGGACGTGTCGCCCGCCTCGATCGCGTGCAGCGCGGCCCGGGCGCGGTCGATGCCGAGGGCCCGGTCGACCCGCAGCCCGGTGTCGAGGACCAGGTTCTGCGGGAGGTATCCGACCTCGCCCGCGACCTGGACGGTGCCGGAGGCCGGGGCGAGCTCGCCGGCGATCAGCTTGAGCAGGGTGGACTTCCCCGAACCGTTCAGCCCGACCAGACCGGTCCGGCCGGCCCCCACGGCGAGCCGGAAGTCGTCGAGGACCGGGGTCCCGTCGGGCCAGGAGAAGGAGAGGGACGTGCAGGTGACGAAGGTGGGGCGGGGCGCCATGAGAGCCTCCCGGTGGCAGGGGCGTGGATGAGGACTACGCGGGAGACACCGGGGCGCGGGCGGGAAGGGGAGAGCGGAGCAGCGCTCGTACGCCGAGGTCGAGGACGGCACACGCGGCGGCGGGGCGGCACGCGCGGCACGGTGTCTCGCAACCTCAGACGAGCAACGGCCTTCTCCGATCGGGCGACAAACAGGGCCAGGTCAGGACGGTACGCAGCGGGCGGGGGAGACCGCAATCGAATTAGCCGGCACGCCTCACGGGCGCTCCTCCAGGAGCTGGGCGAGGTTCCCGTCCCAGTCGAGGTACTGGTGCTCACGCCCCCGCGGCACCAGGACCTGCGAGGCCTTCAGGAAGCGGCGCAGCTCGGACGTGCGCAGGTGCACCATGGCGACACCCTCGGGCGCGTGGAACTCCACCACCGTCCGGTCGTAGCCGTACGGGCGCAGCCGCACGTCCCCGAACCCCGCGGGCTCGTCGATCCCCTGCGCGAGCAGCTCGCGCGCGAAGGCCCAGGACACCTCGACGCCCTCCAGGGTCGCGGGCGGCGGAAAGGCCATGCGGACCGCGAACGGGTCCTCGCGGTCGTAACGGAGTGTGGCGGACACGGTCTCCATCCGTGGGACGGACGCGACCAGCCGGGCCTGGACGGCCTGCTCGATGACGGTGGACAAGGCCAGCCTCCTGTTGCGCGGCTACGTTCTCCTGGTCTCCCTGACACCAGAAGAGACGAACCGCGGGGCCGGATCGTGCACTGCGGGGGTACGTGAGCTGTGTCACCGCCGCGTCCGGGATGTCCGCGAAGGGCCGGTCCTAGGCCTTCTCCGCCTGCTCGAAGGGCTCGAACTCGCCGCCCGCGCACGGACCGGAGTGGTCGCAGTACGGCTGGTTGCCGGAGGCGCCGCAGCCGCACAGCACCGCCCGGGTCTCGTGCCGTCCGCCCTGCTCGTCGCGGACCAGGAGGTCACCGCGGACCACGAGCCGGCCGTCCGGCATGCGCCGCACCGTGGTGGGGACGTCCCCGGCCTCGGCCGAGGCGTCGGCCGGGCGGTACTGGAGCGCCCCGGACGGGCAGCGGCGGACGACCTCGGCGACCAGGTCGGCGGGGGCCTGGTCGGGCTGGATCCAGGGGCGCTTGCCCAGGTCGAACACGCTCGGCAGGCCGCGGAGGCACTCGGCGGCGTGGAGACAGCGGCGGGGTTCGTACGTGACGGTGATGCCCTCGCCGTCGTACTCCTTGATCCTCGGCTCTTCCTCTGCCGTGGGTTCGCTCATACGCCCAGCCTAGGAAGGGGCGGCGGGGTACGCACCCTGGACGGGATCTTCGGGGTGGGCTAGCTTCCGGCGCCATGACGTCCATGGGGAACACGAGACGAATGACGGCCGTGGGACTGGCGGGGGCTGCCCTCGCCATGGCCCTGGGGGCCCCGGCGCAGGCCGCGCCCGGCCACGAGCCCGCCGGGTGGCGGCTCACCCGCACCGACACCGACGCCCGCTTCCGCGGCCTCGCGGCGGTGGACCGGTCCACCGCCTGGGCGGCCGGCTCCCAGGGCACGGTGCTGCGCACCACCGACGGGGGCAGGAGCTGGCGGAACGTCTCCCCGCCGGGGGCGGCGGAGCTGGAGTTCCGCGACGTGGAGGCCTTCGACGCCCGCCGGGCCGTGGTCCTCGCGATCGGCGAGGGGGAGGCCTCCCGGGTGCTGCGCACCGAGGACGGCGGGGCGACCTGGACCGAGTCCTTCCGCAACACCGACCCGCGGGCCTTCTACGACTGCATGACCTTCTTCGACCGCAGGCACGGCCTCGCGATGAGCGACCCGGTCGACGGCAGGTACCGCATCCTGTCCACCGCCGACGGCGGCCGGTCCTGGCGGGTCCTGCCGAACGAGGGCATGCCCGCCGCGCTGCCCGGCGAGGCCGGGTTCGCGGCCAGCGGCCAGTGCCTGGTCTCCGCGGGGCCGAAGGACGCGTGGCTCGCGACCGGCGGCGGCGCCAGCGGCCGGGTCCTGCACTCCGCGGACCGCGGCCTGACCTGGACCGCCACGGACACCACCCTCCCCGCCGGTGAGGGCGCCAAGGGCGTCTTCGGCCTCGCCTTCCGCGACCGCGCCCACGGCATCGCCGTCGGCGGCGACTACCGCAAGGACCAGCCCTCGCCGCGGGCCGCCGCCGTCACCGGCGACGCGGGCCGCACCTGGACGGCGTCCGCCACCCCGCCGCCCGCCTACCGCTCGGGCGTCGCCTGGCTCCCGCACCGCGAGGACACCGCCCTCGCGGTCGGCCCCACCGGCACGGACCTCACCACGGACGGCGGCCGCACCTGGCGCACGGTCGACACCGGCTCGTACGACACCGTCGACTGCGCCGCCGACGGCGCCTGCTGGGCCTCGGGGGAGAAGGGCCGGATCGCCCGCCTCGCCCGCTAGCGGGCGAGGACAGGCCCGGGGCTGCCTGTCCTAGGCGGGCAACTCCTCGCGGTACGACGCCAGTCCGGCGACCGTCTTGGTCGCGTAGAACTCGGTGATCCGGTACGCGCAGACGCCCCCGACGCTGAACGGGTCGGCCGCCGCGATCTTCTCGATCTCCGCGCGGTCGACCCCGGCGGCCAGGATCACCCCGCCGTCACGGGGGTTCTTCCGCCCGGACGCGAGGAACACGCCGGCGGCGTACTGCACGTCGAGCCACTCGATGTGCGCGTCGAGGAGCGCGTCGACCTGCTCGACGGGCGCGGTGTAGGAGAGTTCAAGTACGAACATGGGTGCCAGGCTACGCGCCCGCCCCCACCCGCCCGGCCGTAGGGTGCCGACTCATGACGATCATCGAGATTCCCGAGGGATGGCCCGCCGACGAGGAATCGGCACGGGCCGTGCAGCAGGAGCTGCGCGGGCGGCTCGTGACCGCCGACGAGGGGCCCGGCCCCGGGACCGGGAACGTCACCGGCCTCGACGTCGCCTACGACGACGAGCGGGACCTGGTCGCGGCGGCCGCCGTCGTCCTCGACGGGCGCACCCTGGAGGTGGTGGAGGAGACCACCGCCGTCGGGCGGGTCTCCTTCCCCTATGTGCCGGGGCTCCTCGCCTTCCGCGAGATCCCGACCGTGCTCGCCGCGCTCGGGCGCCTCACCGCCGACCCGGGGCTGCTCGTCTGCGACGGCTACGGCCTCGCCCACCCCCGCCGCTTCGGCCTCGCCAGCCACCTCGGGGTGGTCACCGGCCGGCCCTCGGTCGGCGTCGCCAAGAACCCGTTCACCTTCACGTACGAGCAACCCGGCACCGCCCGGGGCGCGTTCACCGACCTGATCGCCGAGGGCGAGACCGTCGGCCGCGCGCTGCGCACCCGCGCCGGGGTGAAGCCGGTCTTCGTCTCCGTCGGCCACCGCGTCTCGCTGGAGAGCGCCTGCGCCCACACCCTGCACCTCACCCCCCGCTTCCGGCTGCCCGAGACCACCCGCCACGCGGACTCCCTGTGCCGCCGCGCCCTCGCGGAGGCCCTCGCGGCGGAATGAGCACGAGGACCCTGTGGCGCCCGGGGCGCCTGAGTACGAGTACGGATACCGGGCCGGTTTCGGGGGCGGCACAGTGTGGGGCATGACAAGCCCCGGTGCGATCGGCACCCTGCAGTGCGTGGTCCTCGACTGTCCCGACGTCATGGAACTCGCCGAGTTCTACCAGGCGTTGCTCGGCGGCGAGATCAACCGCCCGGACCCCCAGTGGGCGGTCGGCGACGCCTGGGCCACGCTCCACGGCGTCTCCGGAGCGCCCGTGCTCGCCTTCCAGGGCGTGGCCGACCACCGGCCGCCGGTCTGGGGGGCGCCCGAGCAGCAGTTCCACATCGACGTACGGGTCCAGGACCTGGACGCCGCCCACGAGGCGGTGCTCGCGCTCGGCGCCTGGCGGCTCGACTCCGGCGGGGGCGAGGGCGACCGGGGCTGGCGGATCTACGCCGACCCGGCCGGCCACCCGTTCTGCCTGGTGCGCCACTGACCTCCCGGGAGGTCAGCCCGAGTGCGCCACCCGGAAGCGCAGCCCGGCCGCCCGCAGCCGGTCGAGCAGCGCGTCGCCCATCGCCACCGCCGTCGTGACCTGCCCGGCGGTCTTCGGCAGGGTGTCGTGGGCCAGGCAGAGCGCGGACTCGGCGAGCATCTTCGCGGTCTCGTCGTACCCCGGGTCGCCGCCCGACACCTCGGTGAACACGCGCCGGCCGCCGCCCTCGCCGACGAAGCGCACGGAGAACCAGCTACGAGCCCGCCGCTCGGCGTCCGGACCCTGGCCCGGCTCATAACGGTCCATCAGCCAGGTCCGTACTGCGGGAAGTTGGGCCGCGAGGACGCCGGTGCCGACGACCGCGGCGCCGCCGAGCGCCATCGGCAGGGTCTTCACCGAGGCGTAGTGGCGGTAGCGGAAGTCCGGCCCGTACCGCTCCAGCGCCGCCGCGGAGCGCCTCACCACCTGCGGGTCCAGGGTGGGCAGCGGCAGCGCCCAGGTGCCGGTCTCGCGGCTGAACCGCGGTCGGCCCAGCGGCGCGTGGGCCCGCCGGGTCACCAGCCGGGGCTCGTGCAGCCGCCGCTCGCGCGCGGCGCCCAGGATCTGCCGGCCGCGGCCGAAGGCGGTCAGGGCCGAGGCCAGGGTGCCGCCCGAGAAGACCGCCCCGGCCCGCACGAACCCGTCGATCCGCAGCGGCACCCCCTCCGGCAGCTGCCCCACGGTGAACCAGACGCCCAGGTCGTGCGGGACGGAGTCGAAGCCGCACGCGTGCACCAGCCGGGCCCCGGTCTCCCGGGCGCGGGCGTCGTACCGTACGTACATCCGGTCGACGAACTCCGCCTCGCCGGTCAGGTCCACATAGTCGGTGCCGGCCTCCGCGCAGGCCGCCACCAGGCCCTCGCCGTACCAGACGTAGGGGCCGACGGTGCTCGCCACCACCCGGGCGGATCCGGCCAGTTCGCGCAGCGCGTGCGGGTCCTCGGAGTCCGCGACGAGCAGCGGCAGGTCGGCGCAGCGCGGCCACCGCTTCGCGAGCCGCTCGCGCAGGGCGAACAGCTTGGCCCGGCTGCGCCCGGCCAGCGCCCAGCGGCACCCGGCCGGGGCGTGCGCGGCGAGGTACTCCGCGGTGAGCTCGCCCGCGAACCCGGTCGCCCCGAAGAGAACCACGTCGTACGGCCGTCCGGCCGCCCCTGTCTCCATCCCGCCCAGCCCCTCGGTCCGCGCCCCGCGCCGTCCCCCGGCGCGGATGTCGTCGGCGGACTCTAGCGGAAGTCGTGCCCGGGGCAATTTCCAAGCGCTTGCTCGGCTCGGGGGCTTGTGCCGAGTGGAACACGTTCCTAGCATCTCCGGTGTTACATCATCACTGTCACATACCTCTGGGGGCTCGATGAGCACACCGCGCCACGCCCGCCCCGGCCCGCTCTCCGGAGTCCGGGTGGTGGAACTCGCGGGCATCGGCCCCGGACCCTTCGCGGCCATGCTCCTCGCCGACCTCGGCGCCGACGTCGTCCGCGTCGACCGGCCCGGCGGCGCCGTCCTCGGCATCGACCCCGCGTACGACCTCACCAACCGCAACAAGCGCTCCGTCCTCGTCGACCTCAAGGCCGACGGCGGCGCGGAGACCGTGCTCGACCTGGTGGCCCGGGCCGACGTCCTCATCGAGGGCTACCGGCCCGACGTCGCCGAACGCCTCGGCGTCGGCCCCGAGCCCTGCCTCGCCCGCAACCCGCGGCTCGTCTACGGCCGGATGACCGGCTGGGGCCAGACCGGTCCGCTCGCCCCCGCCGCCGGGCACGACATCGCGTACCTCGCCGTCACCGGCACCCTCGGCATGATCGGCCCCGACCCGGAAGGCCCGCCCACCGTCCCCGCCAACCTGGTCGGCGACTACGCGGGCGGCTCCCTCTACCTCGTCATCGGCGTCCTCGCCGCCCTCCGACACGCCCGCGAGCACGGCGAGGGCCAGATCGTCGACGCCGCCATCGTCGACGGCGCCGCCCACCTCGCCATGATGATCCACGGCATGCTCGCCGCCGGATCCTGGCAGGACCGGCGCGGCGTCAACCTCCTCGACGGCGGCTGCCCCTTCTACGGCGTCTACGCGACCGCCGACGGCGGACACATGGCGGTCGGCGCCCTGGAACAGCGGTTCTACGCCGAGTTCGCCCGCCTGCTCGGCCTGGGGGAGACCGCGGAGGCCCGCGACGACCTCGCCCGCTGGCCCGAACTCCGGGACGCCGTCGCCGCGCGCTTCCGCACCCGCACCCGGGACGAGTGGACCGCCGTCTTCGAGGGCACCGACGCCTGCGTGGCCCCCGTGCTCTCGCTGCGCGAGGCGCCCGGCCACCCGCACCTCGCCGCCCGCGGCACCTTCGTCACCCACGAGGGCCTCGTCCAGCCCGCCCCCGCGCCCCGCTTCTCCGCCACCCCCGGCGCCGTCCGCACCGGACCCGCCCGGCCCGGCGCCGACACCGACGAGGTCGCCCGCGACTGGTCCGTACCCTCGCTCACCGGCGCCACCCCGCCCCCCGACGCAGCCGCCAAGGAGCCCTCCGCATGAAGCGCCAGCTCTACACCGCCGACCACGAGGCCTTCCGCGAGACCGTCCGCACCTTCCTCGCCAAGGAGGTGCTGCCGCACTACGCCCAGTGGGAGAAGGACGGCATCGTCTCCCGCGAGGTCTGGCGCGCCGCCGGCCGGCAGGGCCTGCTCGGCCTCGCCGTCGACGAGGAGTACGGAGGCGGCGGCACCCCGGACTTCCGCTACAGCGTCGTCCTCGCCGAGGAGTTCACCCGCGCCGGCACCCCCGGCCTCGCCATCGGGCTGCACAACGACATCATCGGCCCCTACCTCACCTCGCTCGCCACCGAGGAGCAGAAGCGGCGCTGGCTGCCCGGCTTCTGCAGCGGCGAGCTGGTCACCGCGATCGCCATGACCGAGCCCGGGGCCGGATCCGACCTCCAGGCCATCCGCACCAGCGCCGAGGACCACGGCGACCACTGGATCCTCAACGGCTCCAAGACCTTCATCTCCAACGGCATCCTCGCCGACCTGGTCGTCGTCGTCGCGAAGACCACCCCCGAGGGCGGCGCCCACGGCCTCTCCCTGCTCGTCGTCGAACGCGGCGCGGAGGGCTTCGAGCGCGGCCGCAACCTCGACAAGATCGGCCAGAAGTCCCAGGACACCGCCGAACTCTTCTTCACCGACGTCCGCGTCCCCAAGGAGAACCTGCTCGGCGAGCTCAACGGCGCCTTCCTCCACCTCATGACCAACCTCGCCCAGGAGCGGCTCGCCATCGCCGTCGCCGCGATCGCCGGCGCGGAACACCTCCTGGAGCTCACCACCACGTACGTCAAGGAGCGCGAGGCCTTCGGCCGGCCGCTCGCCAAGCTCCAGCACGTCCGCTTCGAGATCGCCGAGATGGCCACCGAGTGCGCCGTCACGCGCACCTTCGTCGACCGCTGCGTCGAGGAGCACACCGCGCCCGGCGGGCCCGGCCTCGACGCCGTACACGCCTCCATGGCCAAGTGGTGGGCCACCGAACTCCAGAAGCGGGTCGCCGACCGGTGCCTGCAACTGCACGGCGGATACGGCTACATGAGCGAATTTCCGGTGGCCAGGGCCTTCACGGACGGCCGCATCCAGACCATCTACGGCGGGACGACCGAGATCATGAAGGAGATCATCGGCCGTTCCCTGCTCGCCTGACCCTCATGCGAAAGGCAACATCGTGACCACCGAAGCGTACGTCTACGACGCTATCCGCACCCCCCGCGGCCGCGGCAAGGCCAACGGGAGCCTGCACGGCACCAAGCCGATCGACCTCGTCGTCGGCCTCATCCACGAGATCCGCTCCCGCTTCCCCGGCCTCGACCCGGCCGCCGTCGACGACATCGTCCTCGGCGTCGTCGGCCCGGTCGGCGACCAGGGCTCCGACATCGCCCGTATCGCCGCCATCGCCGCCGGACTGCCCGACACCGTCGCCGGAGTCCAGGAGAACCGCTTCTGCGCCTCCGGCCTCGAAGCCGTCAACATGGCCGCGATGAAGGTCCGCTCCGGCTGGGAGGACCTCGTCCTGGCCGGCGGCGTCGAGTCCATGTCCCGGGTGCCGATGGCCTCCGACGGCGGCGCCTGGTTCGCCGACCCGATGACCAACATCGCCACCAACTTCGTCCCCCAGGGCATCGGCGCCGACCTCATCGCCACCATCGAGGGCTTCACCCGCCGCGACGTCGACGAGTACGCCGCCCTCTCCCAGGAGCGCGCCGCCGCGGCCGTCAAGGCCGGGCGCTTCGACCGCTCCGTCGTCCCCGTCAAGGACCGCGCCGGGCTCACCGTCCTCGACCACGACGAGTTCCTGCGCCCCGGCACCACCGCCGACTCCCTCGCCCGGCTCAAGCCCTCCTTCGCCGACATCGGCGAGCTCGGCGGCTTCGACGCCGTCGCGCTGCAGAAGTACCACTGGGTCGAGGAGATCGACCACGTCCACCACGCCGGCAACTCCTCCGGCATCGTCGACGGCGCCTCCCTCGTCGCCATCGGCTCCCGCGAGATCGGCGAGCGCTACGGTCTCACCCCGCGCGCCCGGATCGTCGCCGCCGCCGTCTCCGGCTCCGAGCCGACCATCATGCTCACCGGACCCGCCCCCGCCACCCGCAAGGCGCTCGCCAAGGCCGGTCTCACCATCGACGACATCGACCTGATCGAGATCAACGAGGCCTTCGCCGCGGTCGTCCTGCGCTTCGTCAAGGACATGGGCATCACCCTCGACAAGGTCAACGTCAACGGCGGCGCCATCGCGCTCGGCCACCCCCTCGGCGCCACCGGCGCGATGATCCTCGGCACGCTCGTCGACGAGCTGGAGCGCCAGGACAAGCGCTACGGCCTCGCCACCCTCTGCGTCGGCGGCGGCATGGGCATCGCCACCATCGTCGAGCGCGTCTGACCGCCCGGTCCGAACCCCCTTACGGAGAAGCAGCAGCCATGAGCGAGAGCACCACGATCCGCTGGGAGCAGGACGAGACCGGTGTCGTCACCCTCGTCCTCGACGACCCGAACCAGTCCGCGAACACCATGAACCAGGCCTTCCGGGCCTCCATCACGGCGATCGCCGAGCGCGCGGAGGCCGAGAAGGACACCATCCGGGGCATCGTCTACACCTCCGCGAAGAAGACCTTCTTCGCGGGCGGCGACCTCAAGGACATGGTCAAGGCCGGTCCCGAGGACGCCCAGGCGATCTTCGACACCGCCATCGAGATCAAGAACGCGCTGCGCCGCATCGAGACCCTCGGCAAGCCGGTCGTCGCCGCCATCAACGGCGCCGCGCTCGGCGGCGGCTACGAGATCGCGCTCGCCTCCCACCACCGCGTCGCCCTCGACGCCCCCGGCTCCAAGATCGGCCTGCCCGAGGTCACCCTGGGCCTGCTGCCCGGCGGCGGCGGTGTCGCCCGCACCGTACGCCTCATGGGCATCACCGACGCGCTGCTGAAGGTGCTGCTCCAGGGCACCCAGTACAACCCGCAGCGCGCGCTCGACAACGGCCTCGTGCACGAGCTGGCCGCCACCCCCGAGGAGATGCTGGCCAAGGCCCGCGCCTTCATCGACGCCCACCCCGAGTCGCACCAGCCCTGGGACGTGCCCGGCTACAAGATCCCCGGCGGCAC
This sequence comes from Streptomyces sp. NPDC023157, assembly GCF_055560575.1. Taxonomy (NCBI): domain Bacteria; kingdom Bacillati; phylum Actinomycetota; class Actinomycetes; order Kitasatosporales; family Streptomycetaceae; genus Streptomyces; species Streptomyces sp. NPDC023157. Next base: position 918,443 of record NZ_JBVHIL010000002.1, on the reverse strand, counting down.
CCCGTCGAACCCGCGGTTCGCCGCCAACCTGCCGGCCTTCCCCGCCAACCTGCGCAAGCAGCTCAACGGAGCCCCCTACCCGGCGCCCCGCAACATCATGGCGGCGGCCGTCGAAGGCTCGCAGGTCGACTTCGAGACCGCGCTCACCATCGAGAGCCGCTACTTCACCGAGCTGGTCACCGGCCAGACCGCGAAGAACATGATCCAGGCGTTCTTCTTCGACCTCCAGGCCGTCAACTCGGGCGCCAACCGGCCCCGGGGCGTCGAGCCCCGCCCGGTCCGCAAGGTCGCCGTCCTCGGCGCCGGCATGATGGGCGCCGGCATCGCGTACTCCTGCGCCCGCGCGGGGATCCAGGTCGTCCTCAAGGACGTTTCGACGGAATCCGCCGCCAAGGGCAAGGCCTACTCCGAGAAGCTCTGCGCCAAGGCCGTCGCCAAGGGGCGCACGACACAGGAGAAGGCCGACGCGCTCCTCGCCCTGATCACCCCGACCGGCGACGCCGCCGACCTGGCCGGCTGCGACGCCGTCATCGAGGCGGTCTTCGAGGACACGGCCCTCAAGCACAAGGTGTTCCAGGAGATCCAGCACGTCGTCGAGCCCGACGCGCTGCTCTGCTCCAACACCTCCACCCTGCCCATCACGGTCCTCGCGGAGGGCGTGGAGCGCCAGAGCGACTTCATCGGCCTGCACTTCTTCTCGCCCGTCGACAAGATGCCGCTGGTCGAGATCATCAAGGGCGAGCGGACCGGCGACGAGGCCCTCGCCCGCGCCTTCGACCTGGTCCGCCAGATCAACAAGACCCCGATCGTCGTCAACGACTCGCGCGGCTTCTTCACCTCCCGCGTCATCGGCCACTTCATCAACGAGGGCGTCGCCATGGTCGGCGAGGGCGCCGAACCCGCCTCCGTCGAGCAGGCCGCCGCCCAGGCCGGCTACCCGGCCAAGGTCCTCTCCCTCATGGACGAGCTGACCCTCACGCTGCCGCGCAAGATCCGCAACGAGACGCGCAAGGCCGTCGAGGAGGCCGGCGGCACCTGGACGTCCCACCCCGGCGAGACCGTCATCGACCGCATGGTCGACGAGTTCGGGCGCACCGGCCGCAGCGGCGGCGCGGGCTTCTACGACTACGCCGAGGACGGCAAGCGCGGCAAGCTCTGGCCCGGCCTGCGCGAGCACTTCACCAAGCCCGGCACCGACATTCCCTTCCGCGACATGCAGGAGCGCATGCTCTTCGCGGAGGCCCTCGACACCGTCCGCCTCGTCGAGGAGGGCGTCCTGACCTCGGTCGCCGACGCCAACATCGGCTCCATCCTGGGCATCGGCTTCCCCGCGTGGACGGGCGGCGTGCTCCAGTACATCAACGGTTACGAGGGAGGCGTCGCCGGCTTCGTCACGCGCGCCCGCGAGCTGGCGGCCACCTACGGCGAGCGCTTCACCCCGCCGGCCCTCCTGGTCGAGAAGGCCGAACGGGGCGAGGTCTTCACGGACTCGGCGTCCTGAACGCCGTCCTGAGCTCCTCGCTCAACGACCGCTGAAAGGCCGTGACGAGGGCCTGGATCACCATCGGCTGCATGTCCGCCGAGAGCGACTTCATCGCGGTCAGGTGATCCGGGTCCTCGCCGCTCTCCCGGTACGGGTTCCACACCTGCTCCTGGAAGAGCCGGGCCAGCTCTTGCGCGGCCGCGCGCGCGTGCGCGAGGAGCACGGTCCGGGAGGCGAGGATCGTCTCGTGCTCGATGGGCACGTCCAGCAGCTCCACCCCGAGCCGCAACAACGACCCGTCCAGCCGGAACACCTCCGGGTCCGCCCCCCTGACCAGCACCCCCATGGCGGCCAGCCGGTCGACGTCCCGCTCCCCGAGCGCCCGCCCGGCCCGCCGCTCCAGCTCGCGCCGGGTGATCTCCTCGGCCGACTCGGGCGCCCAGGCCGCGACGAGCGCCCGGTGCACGGCCAGATCCCGCGCGCTGAGATCGGCCGGCAACTGCTCCAGATACCGCTCGATCGCCGCGAGGGTCATCCCCTGCCGCTGAAGCTCCTCGATCAACGCGAGCCGCGACAGATGCCCGGCCCCGTACCACCCGACCCGCCGCGCCCCGATCACGGGCGGCGGCAACAGCCCGCGCGTCCCGTAGAACCGCACCGTCCGCACGGTCACCCCGGCCCGCGCGGCCAACTCGTCGACGGTATAGACGGGCCCGTCACCCTGGTGCTCGTCGCTGGCCTGCTCCATGGTTCAACAGTATTGCTGTCTCACCAGGTCTGTAAAAGAGTGCGGTCACCGGCGGCGGGATCCGGTGGCGGAGCCCCAGCCCCCTCCCGGGCCGGCGTTCCGAATGCGGCTTGTTACCGAATGCGGACAGAACGGAGTGAACGCCGCCCTCCCGCGCGGCATCTCATGGGGTGCAGCGAAACAGCCGACACGGTCGGTTCCCCCGCGGGAGTGGGGGGAGGTGCCGTGTCCCCATCGAGCAGGGGAGAGCTTTCCTCATGACCACCACGCACCTTTCCCGCCGTACCGCCCGTTCCGCCGCCCTGGCCGCCGTCACCGCCACGCTGGCGCTGGGCCTCGCCGCCTGTGGCGGTGGCGACGCCGACGCGAAGACGCCGGGCGGCGACCGCCCCGCGGGTACCGCGAAGAGCCGGCCCGCGCCCGACGCGAGCGGCAAGGGCGGCACGCGGCAGACCGCCGACGGTGCCGCCCCCACACGAGGGTCGAGCGTGACTCCCTCGGGCGCGAAGGGCGAGGCCCCGGGCAAGGGCGCGGCGGCCGGCGTCCAGGCGTGCCGAGGGGACGAGCTCATGGTCACCGCCGTGCACCGGTTCGCCGGTGAGCAGGGCGACCACCTGCTGGTCACCGCCTCGAACGCGGGCACCAAGCCCTGCTGGGTCACCTCGTACCCGGCCGTGAAGCTGGGTGGTGACGTCGGCACCGCGTCGCTGCCGCACTCCAAGAAGGACAACCCGGGCGGCGACCGCCGCATCACGCTCCGGGCCGGAGCCAAGGTGTACAGCGCGGTCAACCTCTTCGACTACGGCTCGAAGCACCGCACGGCGCAGTCCTTCGCCCTCGCGCTGCGCGGCGCGGACGGACGCGAGGGCCCCTTCTACTCCGTCGACGCCAAGGGCGAGAAGCCGCGGTTCAGCTGGAACGAGGCCGACGTCCTGAACTGGAACACCGAGAAGCCGTACGACTTCTGACGGCCTTCCGTTGTCAGTGGCGGCTCGTACGGTGAGGCCATGAGCGTGATCGAGTACGTACGGGGAGACGCCACCGCGCCGCGCGGCAAGGGGGTCAAGATCGTGGCGCGGGGGATACCGGTCACGGTGTACGACTTCGGCGTGTAGCGGGCCCGTGAGGGGTGGGGCGGGTACCCCGGCGGGGGTGGGGGGCGGGGTGCCGCTAGAGTCATGCGGCTGTTCGAATTCGGTTGCTTGGCAGGGGGCAGGGTATGCAGGCGCAACTCAGGGAGAAGGCCGCCGAGTTGGCCGCGGTGCTGTGGAAGGAGCACACCGTCTACCGCGAGCGCGGGGGCGGGGTGGTCATCCGGGGCGAGCACGTCCGGCGGTGGATCAGTCTGGCGCCGACCGGTGGCAAGGACCAGGCGCTGGTGCGGGCTGGGCGGATCCTGGACGGGGGGACGACCGCGCCCGCGCGGCTGGAGGTCGTCGTGGATCTGTCGGCGGGGACGTCCGAGCTGGCCGCGGTCTGCCGTCGGCTGCTCGCCGAGACGGCCGCCGAATCCGAGCCGTCCTCGTCCGCGGCCACCCCCCGGCGGGCCCGTGCGGCAAGGGCGCCGCGCCCGCGCAAGGGCCGGCACACCGGCTTCGGCTCGTGGGTGGCGCTGCTCTGTGTCGCGGGCGTCGTGGCCTTCTGGGCGTACAGCGTCTTCGGTTCGCTCTACTAGGCCGCGTGGCGGTGGCGGATCCCGAGCCCCGGGCGGGGCGGGGCGCCCGCGCCGATGACGGGGCCGCCGGCTTCGGCTGAGCCGATGAGGGTGGGCGGGTGGCCCGACCGTCCTCGGTGGCGGCCGACCGGTGGCATGTGGGGCCGGGGGTGCGGGTCGTCGGTGTCCTGGCGGACCGGAATCGGCCACTTCCGGTGGCGCGAGGGGTGCGGTCGAGGGGTCATAACGCGGGTCTTATGCCCGCAGGGATGACTCCTGTTCGTCATGTCCACGCCCATACTCGGCGGCAATGACACCCGAACCCCCACGATCGGAGTGGACGTTGCAGCCCATCAGATGGACGGCGGCCGTGACAGCGATGGCACTGTCCGCCAGCCTCGTCGGTGCCCTCGCCGGAACGGCGTCGGCGGCGCGGCCGGCCTCAGCCCAGAAGGACAGCCCCGTGTCCCGCGCGGTCGCGGCCGCGGACCTGGCAGTCGACAGCGGTCTCGACACGCTGGTCAACTCGGCCCAGGAGCAGTACGAGCGACGTCTCGTCACCCCTTGGGTGAAGGACCTCTACTCGGTGTCGTACGAGCGCAGCTACCGCGGTCTGCCGGTCGTCGGCGGTGACGCCGTGGTCCTCGCCGACGGTTCCGGCAGGATCCGCGCCCTCCAGTCGGCCTCCTCCGTGCGCGTCGACGTGGCGACCAGGCCGTCGGTCACCGCGAGGAAGGCCGAGACGGCCTCGCGGAAGAAGCTGGCCTCGGTCGACAAGGTCGAGAGCAGCCGGCTCGTCGTCCGCCTCAAGGACGACAAGCCGGCGCTGGCCTGGGAGACGGTGCTGCGCGGCCGTACCGCGACCGCGCCCAGCAGGCTGCACGTCTTCGTCGACGCCCGTACCGGTGCCGTCGTCGACAGCTACGACGACGTGGTGGCGGGCACCGGCAACAGCAAGTGGAACGGGCCCGGCCCGGTCACCATCGACACCACCGCCTCGGGCTCCACCTACTCCCTCCGCGACCCGAGCCGGACCGGTCTGAGCTGCGCCGACTACAGCACCAACGCGGTCTTCTCGAAGTCCTCCGACTCCTGGGGCACCGGCAACCCCACGAGCAAGGAGACCGGCTGCGTCGACCTGATGTTCGCCGCGCAGAAGCAGTGGGACATGCTCGGCCAGTGGCTGGGCCGCAACGGCGTCAGCGGCAACGGCCGCAGCTTCCCCGGCAAGGTCGGGCTCAGCGACCTCAACGCCTACTGGGACGGCAGCTCGGTGACCATCGGGCGCAACAGCGCCAGCGAGTGGATCGCCGGCGTGGACGTGGTGGCCCACGAGTACGGGCACGCCATCGACTCCAACACCCCCGGCGGCACCAGCGGTCAGGAGGCCGGGCTCGGCGAGGGCACCGGTGACATCTTCGGTGCGCTGACCGAGGCGTACATCAACCAGCCGGCCCCCTACGACGTCCCCGACTACCTGGTGGGCGAGGTCATCAACCTCCAGGGGCGGGGCCCGATCCGCAACATGTACGACCCGCCCGCCGTCAACAACGACCCGGCCTGCTACAGCTCGGCGATCCCCGGCACCGAGGTGCACGCCGCCGCAGGCCCGCTGAACCACTGGTTCTACCTGCTGTCCGAGGGCACCAGCCCCGGCGGCGGCAAGCCCAGCAGCAGCACGTGCAACCAGAGCACCCTGACGGGCGTGGGGATACAGACCGCCGGCAAGATCTTCTACGGCGGCATGCTGCTCAAGACCAGCAGCATGAGTTACAAGAAGTACCGCACGGCGACGCTCAGTTCCGCGAAGTCGCTCGACGCGACCTGCGGCCTCTTCGGCAAGACGAAGGCGGCGTGGGACGCGATCAGCGTGCCCGCCCAGGCGGCCGACCCGACCTGCACCCCGAGCGGTCAGAACAACGACTTCTCGATGTCGCTCAGCCCCTCGTCCGGCACCGTCCAGCAGGGCGGCTCCGTGACCACCACCGTCGGCACCGCCGTCACGACCGGCACCGCGCAGTCGGTGACGCTGACCGCCACCGGCCTGCCCGCCGGGGTGACGGCCTCCTTCAACCCCGCGACGGTGCAGTCCGGCCAGTCCTCGGTGCTGACCCTGACCGCCACCTCCAACGCGGCTCCCGGCACGTCCACGGTCGTCGTCAAGGGCCAGGGCGCCACGCTGTCGCACACCACCGACTACACGCTCAACGTCGGCGGGACCCAGCCCGGCAACGACCCGCCGGACGTCGATGTCGCCAACGTGCAGGCGCACCTGGCCCAGCTCCACACCATCGCCGGCCAGAACGGCGGCAACCGCCGTGCGGGCAGCGCCGGCCACACCCAGTCGCTGGCCTACGTGAAGGGCAAGCTGCAGGCCGCCGGGTACACGGTGACCGAGCAGAACTGCACCTCCTGCACCTACCCGTCGAACAACCTGATCGCCGACTGGCCGGGCGGCCCCGCCGACCAGGTCGTCATGTTCGGCGCGCACCTGGACGGCGTCTCGGCGGGACCCGGCATCAACGACAACGGCTCGGGCTCCGCGGCCCTGCTGGAGAACGCCCTCGTCCTCGCCCAGAAGAACCCGACGATGACCAAGCACGTGCGCTTCGCCTGGTGGACCGACGAGGAGCAGGGCCTCAACGGCTCCGCGTTCTACGTCAACCGGCTCACCGCCTCGCAGCGCGCGACCATCAAGGCCTACTACAACTTCGACATGGTCGGCTCCACCAACGGCGGCTACTTCGTCAACAACCTCAACTCCGCCGCCGCCGCGCCCCTCAAGGCGTACTGGACCTCCCTGAACCTGGCGCCCGAGGAGAACACCGAGGGCCAGGGCCGCAGCGACGACTACTCCTTCCAGCAGGGCGGCGTCCCGACCTCCGGATACGCGGCCGGCGCGAGCGCCCGCAAGACCGCGGCGCAGGCGCAGAAGTGGGGCGGCTCCGCCAACACCGCCTACGACTCCTGCTACCACAGCGCCTGTGACACCACGAGCAACATCAACGCGACGGTGCTGAACCGCAGCTCCGACGGGATCGCCTACGCCGTCTGGAAGCAGGCCGTCGGCGACACCGCCCCGGCGCAGGACTTCTCCGTCGGCGTCAGCCCGTCCGCGGGCAGCGCTGCCCCCGACGGGTCCGTCTCGGCGACGGTGAACACCGCCACCGTGAGCGGCGCCGCCCAGACCGTGGCTCTCTCCGTCTCCGGCGCGCCGGCCGGCGTGACCGCCACGCTCAGCCCGACGTCCGTCCAGTCCGGCAGCTCCTCGGCCCTGTCCGTCCAGGTCGGCCCGAGCACCACGCCCGGCACCTACACCCTGACGGTCACCGGCTCGGGCACCGTCAGCCACACCACCACCTACACGCTGACCGTCACGGGCGGTGGCGGCTCCTGCACGCCGCGCCAGCTCGTGGTCAACGGCGGCTTCGAGAACGGCGGCAGCCCGTGGAGCGCGAGCGCGGGCGTGATCACCAACGACGCGCGGCAGGCGGCGCACGGCGGCAGTTACAAGGCGTGGCTGGGCGGAAGGGGTTCCAGCTACACCGAGAACGCCGCGCAGTCCGTGTCCGTCCCCGCGGGCTGCACCTCGTACCGGCTCTCGTTCTTCGTCCACATCGACACGGACGAGACCGAGAGCGTCGCCTACGACGTGGCCACGGTCACGGTGGGCGGCCGGCAGCTGGCGTCCTACTCCAACCTGGACGCGGCCGCGGGCTACGTCGAGAAGTCGTACGACCTCTCGTCCTTCGCCGGCCAGACCGTCACCGTCGGGTTCACGTCGGTGGAGGACCAGTCGCTGCAGACCTCGTTCGTCCTGGACGACGTCTCGCTCCAGGTGAGCTGAGCCCCGCCGCCCGCCCGAACCGGTGAGTCCGGCCCGGCCCCCGGCGATCGGGGGCCGGGCTTCGGGCGGTCGTGTGCCCGGTCGGTCAGTTCGCCGCGTAGGCCGTCACCGGGTAGTGGTCGGACAGGTTGCTGTACGTGTAGCTCTTGCCCCAGCTGGAGACGGTCCAGGGGGCGCTCTGCTCCAGGACCACGTTGTTCGTCCAGCCCGCCGGGCGCGCGTTCCCGGCGCGGTACAGGACGTAGTCCAGGTCCTCGCGCGGGTCGGTCGGGTAGCGGTAGTGGGCGATCGAGTTCAGGGCCGTGTCGAAGGAGTACGGGTGGCCGGTGCGGGCGTCCGCCGGGGCCAGGTCCGCGTCGGCGAGCATGGTCGCGTACTCGGGCGTGTGCGAGTCCACGTTCATGTCGCCCGCGACGATCACCTCCTCGTCCGCCGGGATGTTCTTGGCGTCGAGGAACGCGTCGATGGTCTTGAACTGGCGGCTGCGCATCTGCGCCGCCTCGCCCGCCGAGCAGCCGGGGTCGGTCGACTGCGCGTGCGTGCCGACGACGTGGACCTTGGTGCCGTTCACGTCGAGGACCGCGTAGACGAAGCCCTTGTTCGAGTACCAGTCCGCGCCGCACGCGTCCTTGTAGACGTACTGCTCCTTGCGGACCACCGGCCACTTGCTGAGCAGGGTGACCCCGCCGTCCTCCGGGGTCGTCGCCGAGTAGGAGCCGCCGGTGGCGTCCCAGCCCGACTTGGAGCGGCCCACGACGGGGGTCTGGTACGGGTACTGCCCGGCGGCGTTCGCCTTGAGCGCGTCCGAGGCGGCGTTGTCGAAGGCCTCCTGGAGGACGACGACGTCGTTGCCCTGGAAGAAGGGGGCGGCGGGGATCGCGGCCGCGCGGTGGTCCTGGCCCCAGTTCGGGTAGAGGTTCTTGGACATCAGGAAGGTGTTGTACGTCAGCACCTTCAGCCGCGGGGTCGTCGCGGAGGCGTCGGCCGCCGAGGCGGCCGGCGCGACCGCGGTGAGGGTGGCGGCGGCGAGCACGACCGACAGGGCCGCGCCGGGGATCCGGCGGAGCGAGGAGAACGGCACTGGGAACTCCCGTGAAAGTATGGGGGCTGGAGGACCGGCGCCGCACATCAAATCAGCCGTAGTTACCTTCCGGTAGCCGTTGGATGCCGCGAATCTTGCGTGACTCGCACGAACGCGCCAACTCTCGTTCAACAGCCCGAATTGCCGCTTTTGCGATTAGGTAGGATGCGCCCATGACCCTCGCGCAGAACTCGCAGATCTTCGACATGGACCTCGGTCCGCTCAACCCGGTGTGGGCCGAGCTCATCATCGGCTTCGTGATCTTCGGCATCACCTTCCTGATCCTCGCCAAGGGGATCCTCCCGAAGATCAACCGCACCCTCACCCAGCGTGAGGACGCCATCGACGGCGGCACCGAGCGCGCCGACGACCTGCGCAGCGAGGCCACCGCGATCCGCGAGCAGTACGAGGCCGAGCTGGCCGAGGCCCGCCACGACGCCGCCCGCATCCGCTCGCAGGCCACCGAGGAGGGTGCCGCCGCCATCGCCGCCGCCCGCGCCGAGGGTCTGCGCGAGCGCGAGGCCATCCTGACCGCCGGCTCCGAGCGCATCGCCACGGAGCGCGCCGCCGCCGAGCGCGAGCTCAACGCCGACGTCGACGCCTGGGCCCACGCCCTGGCCGGCCGCATCGTCGGCGAGCCGGTCGGCGCCGACCGCGCCTGACGCGCCACGCGCACGCCCGTACGGGGCCGCGCCCCGGGCCCACCCGCCCGGGACGCGGCCCCGCGTCATGTGCGCACCGCCCGCCCTTGCCCGTGCGAGCGGCCCCGGGCAGCCTGAGAAGCGAGAGCGAGAGGACGTACGCGTGCCCCAGCGAACCGAGCGGCAGCAGGAGCGGGAGCAGGACAGGGAGCGGCGGACCGACCCCGCCCCGCCCCCCGTCGGCGGCGTCCTGTGGAGCGTCGCCGGAGACGTCCGCGCCCTGCTCATGCTGCCCGCCGCGCTCACCATGCAGGTGGCGCACCCCGCCATCGGCGCCGGCGTCGACGCCCACTCGGTCTTCCGCACCGACCCCTGGGGCCGCGGCGAACGCTCCCTGCGCTCGCTCCAGCTGTGGATCTACGGCGGGGAGGCCGCCGCCGAGGAGGGGCGCAGGCTGCGGGCCCTCCACAAGGAGATCCAGGGCACCGACGCCCATGGACGCCGCTACCACGCGCTGACCCCCGCCTACTACGCCTGGGTGCACGCCACCGGCTACCCCGTCTACCGCCACGGCCTGCGCTACCTGGCCCGCCCCCTCACCGAGGCCCAGGACCGCGCGCTCTACGCGGAGTGGCTCCGAGTCGGCCGGGTGCTCGGCATCCACGACCGGGACATGCCGCAGACGATCGAGGAGTTCTGGCCGTACTACCGCCGGGTCCTCGCCGAGGAGCTGGAGGCCACCGTCGTGGTCCGCGAGCTCCTCGCCACCGACCTGCCCGTCCCGGCGCCCGACCGCGGCCCGCTGCCCGTACGGCTCGCCCTGAAGGCGCTGTGGCCGCTGCTCCGGGGACCGTTCCTGCGGGCCCGGGCCTTCCTGACCGTCGGCCTCATGCCGCCGGACGCGCGCGAGGCGATCGGGCTGGAGTGGACGGACGCCCAGGAGCGGCGCCTGCGCCGCCTCGCCCGGGTCGTACGGGCCGTGGTGCCCGTCCTCCCCGAGCGGCTGCGCTATCTGCCGTTGGCCCGCGAGGCGCGCCGTGCGGCCCGGCTCACCGGGGCGGCGGCCCGTTCCGGGCGATGACCTCCCCGTACCAGCGGAAGCTGTCCTTCGGCGTGCGGCGGCCGGTCGGGAAGTCCACGTGGACGATCCCGAACCGCCTGCCGTAGCCGTGGGCCCACTCGAAGTTGTCCAGCAGCGACCACAGGAAGTACCCGCGCAGGTCGACCCCGTCGGCCAGGGCCCGCCGCGCCGCCGCGAGGTGCGCCGCCAGGTAGGCGACGCGCTCGGGGTCGTGCACCCCGCCCTCGGGGTCGGCGTAGTCGTCGTACGCGGCCCCGTTCTCCGTGATCAGCAGCGGTACGTGCGGCAGCTCGTCCCGCAGCCGGACGAGCAGCTCGTACAGCCCGTCCGCGTCCACCGGCCAGTCCATCGCGGTGCGCGGTCCCGGCAGCGGCACGAAGCGTACGTGCCCGGCGGCGCCCGGCCACGGGGACGGCGCCGCCGAGGTGCCCGCCGCGACCACGGCCGGGGAGTAGTAGTTGACCCCCAGCGCGTCGATCGGCGCGGCGATCGCGTCGAGGTCGCCGTCGTGGACGAAGGACCAGTCGGTGAGGGAGGCCGTGTCGGCGACCAGGTCGGCGGGCAGCCGCCCGTGGAAGACCGGGTCCAGGAAGATCCGGTTGCCGACGGCGTCGATCCGCCGGACCGCGTCCCGGTCCTCCGGGGAGTCCGTGGCCGGCCGCAGCGCGTGCAGGTTGAGCGTCAGGGACACCTCGGCGGAGGCCGGCAGCGCGGCCCGCAGCGCCCGTACCCCGAGACCGTGCGCCAGATTCAGGTGGTGGGCGGCGCGCAGCGCGGCCCGGGCGTCGGTGCGGCCCGGGGCGTGCTCCCCGGAGCCGTACCCGAGGAAGGCCGCGCACCACGGCTCGTTGAGCGTGGTCCAGGTGGAGACCCGGTCGCCCAGGGCTTCCGCCGTGCGCCCCGCGTACTCGGCGAACCGCTCCGCCGTCGCGCGTTCCGGCCAGCCGCCCGCGTCCTCCAGCTCCTGCGGCAGGTCCCAGTGGTAGAGCGTGGCGACCGGCCGGATCCCGGCGTCGAGCAGCTCGTCGGCCAGCTGCCGGTAGAAGTCGAGGCCCTTCTGCGAGACGGGCCCCCGGCCGCCGGGCAGGACCCGCGACCAGGAGATCGAGAAGCGGTAGTCGGTGAGGCCGAGCCGCGTCATCAGGGCGATGTCCTCGCGCGACCGGTGGTAGTGGTCGGTGGCGATGTCGCCGGTGTCGCCGTTGCGCACCTTGCCCGGGGTACGGCTGAAGGTGTCCCAGATCGACGGGGTACGGCCGTCCTCGGCCGCCGCCCCCTCGACCTGGTAGGCGGCGGTGGCCGAGCCCCAGCGGAAGCCGGAGGGGAAATGAGCGTTCATGAGAGGGAAACTCCCGGTATCGGAGAAGGGGCACGGAAGGCGGCCCGCGCGGCTCAGCCCTTGACGGCGCCCTGCATGATCCCGCCGACGATCTGCCGGCCGAGCAGCCCGAAGACCAGCAGGACGGGAAGGGTGCCGAGCAGCGTGCCCGCCATGACCACGGACTGGTCGTGGACGTAGCCGCCGCCGAGTTGGCGCAGCGCGACCTGCACGGTCGGCTGCTGCGAGGAGAGCGCGACGATCGGCCAGAAGAAGTCGTTCCAGGCGCTCATGAAGGTGAGCAGCCCCAGCACCGCCATCCCGGGGCGGGCCACCGGCACCACGATCGCCCAGAAGATCCGGGCCGTGGACGCCCCGTCGACCCGGGCCGCCTCGATCAGCTCGTCCGGCAGCGACTGCACGAGGAACTGGCGCATGAAGAAGACCCCGAAGGCGGACACGAGCCCCGGCAGGATCACCGACTGGAGCTGGTTCACCCAGCCCAGCTCGGCGATCAGCATGAACAGCGGGATCACCCCCAGCTGCGGCGGGATCATCATGGTGCCCACGGTGAGCGCGAGCAGCGCGCCCCGGCCGCGGAAGCGCAGCTTGGCGAAGGCGAACCCGGCGAGCGTGCAGCACAGCACCGTCCCGACGGTGATCGAGCCGGACACCAGGAGGGAGTTGAGCAGCGCCTTGCCGATGTCGGCCTCGTCGAGGACCGCCTCGAAGTTGGGGATGAGGTTCGGCCCCGGCAGCAGGCTCGGCGGCACCTTCGCCAGGTCGGCGTTGGAGCGGCTCGCGGCGACGACGGTCCAGTAGAAGGGGAAGGCGGAGACGAGGGCGGCGAGCACGAGGACGGCGTACGTGACGGCCCCGCCGCGACCGGTCCGGGCGCTCACGCCGTCACCCCCGCGGGCTCGTCGGCACGGGAACGGCGGCGCGCGATCAGGGTGTTGGCCCCGACGAGCAGCAGGATCAGCAGGAACATCAGCCAGGCGACGGCCGCCGCCCGCCCCAGATGGAAGAAGCCCCAGCCCTGCTCGTACAGATAGAGCCCCAGCGTCTGGTACTGGTGCGAGATGCCGCCCGAGACCGACCCCTCGAAGAGCAGCGGCTCGCCGAAGAGCTGGGTCGCGCCGATCGTCGAGACGACCACCGTGAACACGATGGTCGGCCGCAGCCCCGGCAGGGTGACGTGGACGAACTGGCGCCATCGCGAGGCGCCGTCCATCTCGGCGGCCTCGTACAACTCGGCGGCGATCGACTGCATCCCCGCCAGGTAGATCAGGGCGTTGTACCCGGTCCAGCGCCACACCACGATCGACGACACCGCCACCTGTGAGGCGAACGTGCCGTCCTGCCAGTCGACCGGCCCCAGACCGGCCACCGACAGAAGGTAGTTGACCAGCCCGAAGTCCCGCCCGAAGAGCTGGGCGAAGACGAGCGTGGCGGCGGCGACGGAGGTCGCGTACGGCAGCAGCATCGCCGTACGGAAGAACGTCCGCCCGCGAAGCCGGTAGTGGAGCAGGTGCGCGAGCCCGAGCGCCATCAGGAGCTGCGGCACCGTGGACAGGGCGCCGATGACGACCGTGTTGCGCAGCGCCCGCCAGAAGAACTCGTCGGTGAGCAGGGCCGTGTAGTTCCCGAGCCCGCGCCACTCCATCGCGCCGGGCGTCTGGAGCTCGACGCGATGGAGGGAGACGAAGGCCGTGTAGAGGAGCGGGAAGAGCCCGAAGGCGGCGAAGAGGGTGAAGAACGGCGCGAGGAAGGTGTACGGGGACACCCTGCGCCACAGCCGGGTGAGGGTCACGGGGGCGGGCCCTTCGACGGGGTGGGGTGGCGGGGAACGGGGGCGACGGGGGATCGGGGGAGTGGGGGAGGAACGCCGGGGCGCCGGGGAGCGGCGCCGGCCGGCGTGGGCGGGCCACTGCGGGCCTGCCGACGTGGGCGGGCCAGCGTGGGCCTGCCGGCGTGGGCGGGCCGGTGGCCCGGGAGGGCGCGCGGGGGCCCGGCTCACCCGAGGGCGTTCTCGACCCCCTTCCGCGCGTGGGACCAGGCCTCCTCCGGTGCCGTGCCCTTCCGCTCGACCTCGCTCAGCGCGTTGGTGATCTGGTCGGCCACGTTCTTGTCGTGCACGCCCAGCACCTGCACGGGTGCGGCCTTCGCGGCGTCGCCGAAGAGGCGGCCGATCGGGGCGCCCGAGAAGTACGGGTCGGTGGCGTCGGAGACCTGGGCGATGGCCCCGGTGGAGGAGGGGAAGTTGCCCTGCTTGCGGAAGAGCCGGGCCTGCTGGGCGGGGGCGGTGAGCCAGCGGATCAGCTCGTACGCCTCCTTCTTGTGCCGGGCCGCGCGCGGTACGGCGAGGAAGGAGCCGCCCCAGTTCCCGGCGCCGCCGGGCAGCTTCGCGATGTCCCACTTGCCCTTGCCGGCGTCGCCCGCCTGCCCCTTGATGTAGCCGAGCATCCAGGCGGGGCAGGGCAGGGTGGCGAAGGAGCCGGCGGAGAAGGCCTGGTTCCACTGCGGGGACCACTGGTCCAGCTTGGCGCTGAGCCCGTCCTTCGCGGCGTTCACGGACGCGTCCCAGGCGTTCCGTACGGCGGGGCTGTCGGCGTAGACCAGGGTGCCGGAGGCGTCGTAGTAGCGTTCCTTCTCCTGGCCGACCATGACGGTGTAGAGGCTGCCGACGCTGTCGAGCCAGGCGCTCTTGCCGGGAGCCTTCGCCTTGTACTGGCGGCCGAGCTCCAGATAGGCGTCCCAGGTGGCCCACTTCGCGGCGAGTTCGGTACGGTCGGTGGGCAGTCCGGCCTGCCGGAGCAGGTCCGTCCGGTAGCACATGGCCTCGGGCCCGACGTCGGTGCCGAGCCCGAGCACGGCACCGTCCGGGGCGGTCGCGGCGGCCCAGGTGGCGCTCGCGAACTCGCCCTTCAGCGCCTGTGCCCCGTACCGCCGCAGGTCCTCGAAGCGGTCGCCCTGCTGCTGCGTGACGGAGGCGATCCGTCCCACCTCGACGGCCTGCACGTCGGCTAGCCCGCCGCCGCCGGCGAGCCGGGTCTGGAGCGACTTCCAGTAGTCCTGCTCGTCCTCGGTGTCGGTCTGCTTGATGACGATGCCGGGGTGGGCCTTCTCGTACTCCGCGTAGAGCCCGGCCTCCTTGTAGCCGAAGGACCCGAAGAGGTCGACGCTGATCTCCACCTTCCCTCCGGCGGAGTCCGACCCGCCGCCCCCGCCGGACGAGCACCCGGCGACCAGCGCCCCGACGAGAACGGCCGCGGCGGCGGCTCGATGGACCCGGACAGTGCGCATAAGGGGGCCTCCCTGGGCTCCTGACTGCTTGAGAGCGCTCTCAAGACGCGTGAGGAGCGTGCCCGTCCGGCCGGGTTCCCGTCAAGAGTCGAACACGTAACGGGCGGTGGGGGTGGGTGAGTTGGCGCCCGGTTCGGTGGGGTCCGACCCGGTGCGCGGGGGCGGCGTCTCGGGGTCGGGCTCCGGGCGCCGGATATCGGACGTCGGGCGCCGGGTGCCGAGCGCCGGATGTCCCGCGGCCTCAGGCCGAAGCGCGCCGGACCAGGTCCGTCGGGGTGATCAGGGCCTCGACCCGCTGACCGTCCAGCGTCCGCATGAGCTGACGCACCATCAAGCGGCCCATGCCCTCGATGTCCTGACGTACCGTCGTCAACGGAGGGGAGGTCGTCTCCGCCACCGCGGGCATGTCGTCGAAGCCGACGACCGCCACGTCCTCCGGGACCCGCGCGCCTCGCTCCCGCAGGACCTCCAGGGCGCCCGCCGCCATCAGGTCGTTGGCGGCGAAGACCGCGTCGAGGTCCGTCCGGCTGTCCAGGAGCGCGGCCATCGCCCGGGCGCCGCTCTCCCGCGTGAAGTCGCCGTCCGCGATCAAGTCGGTCTTGGTGTCCGGGAGTTCGTCGAGGTAGCCGTGCAGGCGGTCCAGGGCCGAGGTCTGGTCGCGCGGGCCCGCGATGTGGGCGATGCGCCCGCGGCCGAGGGAGCGCAGGTGGCGTACGGCGGCTCGGGCGCCGCCCCGGTTGTCGCAGTCGACGTACGGCACCTCCGGCCGGCCGTCGGGGCCGGTCCAGCCGGGACGGCCGCCGAAGACCGTCGGGAGGTGGGCCCGGCGGATGATCGCGGGGAGTTCGTCGTCGTCGTGGAGCGAGAAGGCGAGCGCGCCGTCGACGTGGCCGCCGCCCAGATAGCGCGCGATGCGCTCGTGGTCGCCGGAGTCCTCCACCCACAGCAGCACCAACTGGGTGTCGTGGGCGCTCAGTTCGCGGCTGATTCCCCGTACCTGGCGCTCGAAGAACGGGTCGGAGAAGATCCGGAACTCCGGTTCGGCGATGATCACCGCGACGGCCCCGTTGCGCCGGGTCACCAGGGTGCGCGCGGCGTGGTTCGGGATGTAGCCGAGCTCGTCGACGGCCTTGCGGACCTTCTCCACCAGGACGTCGCGCACGCCCGCGCCGCCGTTCACGACCCGGGACACGGTCGCCCGGGACACGCCCGCCCGCGCGGCGACCTCTTCCAGGGTGGGGCGCCCACCGGGCACGGTTTCGCTCAAGGCCGGCTCCTCGGGGCGTCGCGGCGGTTCGGTACTGACGCCACGAGGGTAACCGGTCGGCCCCGCGACACCGGTCCCACCCGGGAAAGCGCTCTCATCCCGGGCCCCCGCCCCGCCCCGTCGCCCACCCCGCGCTCGCCGTGTCCTTCCCCGTCGGCGCGGGGAAGGACACGGCGAGCCGTCAGCGGGGCGCTCGGCTCAGTGGCGGTCGTTCTCGTGGATCGTGTTCGTCTCCGCGATCTTCTTCCACGACTTCGGCTGCGCCGGCCGCGGCGCCGCGCTCTTCGCCGTGCCCGCGCCCTTCGTCGAACGCGCCGCCGGGGCCGCCGCGGGAGCCTTCAGGCCCGCCTCGGCCGCCGCCGGGGCGGCCGGCTTCACCGGCTGGTAGAGCCAGGTGTCGAAGAGGCCGGCCAGCGGCTTGCCGGAGACCTTCTCCGCGTACTTCACGAAGTCGGAGACCTTGGCGTTGCCGTACGCGTGCTCCTGCGGCCAGCCCTTGAGGATCGCGAAGAAGTCCTCGTCGCCGACCTCGTTGCGCAGCGCCTGCAGCGCCAGCGCGCCCCGGTCGTACACGGCGATGTGGAACTGGTCGTCCGCGCCCGGGTCACCCGGCTTCACCGTCCAGAACGGGTCGTCGGCCGCGCGCGTCTGGTACACGTAGTCCGCGAGCTCCTGCGCCGTGCCCTCGCCCTCCTTCTCCGACCAGAGCCACTGGCTGTAGCGGGCGAAGCCCTCGTTGATCCAGATGTCCTTCCAGTCGGCGACCGAGACGCTGTCGCCGTACCACTGGTGGGCCAGCTCGTGGACGACCACCGAGACGTTCGCGCCGTTGGCGAACTGCCGCGGGCTGTAGAACGGGCGGGTCTGCGTCTCCAGGGCGAAGCCGCTGGTCACGTTCGGGACGTAGCCGCCCAGGGAGTTGAACGGGTACGGGCCGTAGACGGACTCCAGCCACTCCGCGACCTCGGTGGTGCGCTCGATGGAGGCGCGGGCCGCACCGGCGTTGTCGCCCAGGTCCTTGCTGTACGCGTTGAGGACCGGCAGGCCGTTCGCCGTCTTGTCCGTCGTGATGTCGAACTTGCCGACCGCGAGCGTGGCGAGGTACGTCGCCTGCGGCTTGTTGGAGCGCCAGTTGAAGCGCGTCCAGCCCAGCTTCGAGGACTGCGACTGCAGCACGCCGTTGCTGATGGCCTGGTGGCCGTCCGGCACCAGGACGGAGACGTCGAAGGTCGCCTTGTCCAGCGGGTGGTCGTTGGACGGGAACCACCAGACGGCCGAATCCGGCTCCTGCGCGGCGACGCCGCCGTCCGGGGTACGGGCCCAGGCGGACCAGCCGCCTATCTTCACCTCGGAGGGCTTGCCCGCGTAACGGACCACGATCGAGACCGACTTGTTCTTCTCCAGCGGCGTGGCCGGAGTGACCTCCAGCTCGTGGTCGCCGGAGGCGGCGAACTTCGCGACGCGCCCGTTCACCCGCACCTCGCTGACCTTCAGACCGAGGTCGAGGTTGAAGCGGGACAGGTTCTGCTTGGTGGTGGCGACCAGGGTCGCCGTGCCCTCCAGCAGGTCCGTGGCGGGCTCGTACTTCAGCCGCAGGTCGTAGTGCGAGACGTCGTAACCGCCGTTGCCGCTGGCGGGGTAGTAGGAGTCGCCGATGCCCGGGGCGCCCGGGGTGAAGTCGGCGGCCGATGCCGGGATCGCCAGCAGCAGGCCGGCCGCGAGGGCGCTCGGAACGATGATTCTGCGGTGCACGGGTGCTCCCCAAGTCGTAAGAATCGTAAGACGCGCGGGTGGTCGTCGGTCCTTAGCGACACTATTCAGCCCCCAACGGGTCGTCACGTCCAGAGCCCCCCCGTCACATGATCGCCATTCGGCCGACATGAACCCCCCGCACCCCGTGTCCCGTGCGGCACTCTTTTCCTCGACGGTCGACGGACGGTACGTTCCGCCCCATGCCGATACGTGTGCGGAGAACCCGTCGAGCTCGTCTGTCGTGCAGAACACTGGCCGTCGCCGCCACGGCGGCCCTGATGGCCGCGTTCGCCCCGGCCGCCGGGGCCCAGCCGGCCGGCGCCCAAGCGGCCGCCGGGGTACGGGAGTCCGCGCCCGTCTACTCCTACGCGGACGCCGTCCGCGAGTCCGTCTGGGTCGACACCGGCCTCGACGCGGACGCCGACGGACGCACCGACCGGGTGGCCGTCGACATCGTCCGCCCCCGAGAAGCGGCCGCGGCCGGCCGGAGGATCCCGGTCATCATGGACGCCAGCCCCTACTACGCCTGCTGTGGCCGGGGCAACGAAGGCCAGCGCAAGACCTACGACGCCGACGGCAACCCCGTCCAGTTCCCGCTGTTCTACGACAACTACTTCGTCCCGCGCGGGTACGCGTTCGTCGCCGTCGACCTCGCCGGCACCAGCCGCTCCGACGGCTGCGACGACGTCGGCGGACGCTCCGACGTCCAGTCCGCCAAGGCCGTCGTCGACTGGCTGAACGGCCGCGCCCGCGGCTACACCACCCGCACCGGCACCGACCGGGCCCGCGCCACCACCTGGTCCACCGGGAACGTCGGCATGATCGGCAAGAGCTGGGACGGCACCATCGCCAACGGCGTGGCCGCCACCGGCGTCGAGGGTCTGCGCACGATCGTCCCCATCGGCTCGATCTCCTCCTGGTACGACTACTTCCACTCCCAGGGCGCCCCGCTCTACGACGCCAACCCCACCTGGCTCGCCGACTACGTCAACAGCCCCGACGCCAAGGCCCGTTGCGGCGCCGTCCAGGACCGGATCGCGAAGGCCACCCCGTACAGCGGCGACTGGACCCCCGCCTGGAGCGAGCGGAACTACGTCGCCGACGCCCGGAAGGTGAAGGCCAGCGTCTTCGTCGTGCACGGACAGCAGGACCTCAACGTGCGCGCCAACCAGTTCGGCCAGTGGTGGGACGCCCTCGCCGCGAACGGCGTCGAGCGCAAGATCTGGCTCTCCCAGACCGGCCACGTCGACCCCTTCGACTTCCGGCGCGCCGACTGGGTCCGCACCCTGCACCGCTGGTTCGACCACTACCTCCTCGGCTACGACAACGGCGTCGACCGCGAGCCCATGGCCGACATCGAGCGCGCCCCCGACCGCTGGACCACCGACCGCGTCTGGCCGGCCCGCGGCGCCGCGCCCACCGTGCTGCGCCCCACCACAGGCGCCGCGCCCGGGGTCGGCGGCCTCGACCGCGTCCCCGCCCCGCGCGGCGCCACCGAGACCTTCACCGACGACCCGGCCCTGAGCGAGACCGAGTGGGCCGCCGACATCGACCGCCCGACCCCCGCCAAGGCCGGATTCAGCACCGCCCCGCTCACCCGTGACCTGCGCGTCTCCGGCTCCTCCACGGTCACCGTCACGGCCACCCCGACGACGGCCAGCGCCCACCTCAGCGCGGTCCTCGTCGACCTCGGCCCCGACACCATCCGGGCCTACGCGGAAGCCGGCGAAGGCATCAGCACCCTCACCGACACCAGCTGCTGGGGCGCGAGCACCGCCGGCGACAGTGCCTGCTTCAAGGAGACCAAGGCCCGTACGGCGGACGTCGGTTACACGGTGATCAGCCGTGGCTGGGCCGACCTCGGCACCTGGGCCGACCCGCGCCAGGGCCGCCCGCTCACCCCGGGACGGGCGTACACGATGACCCTGAAGCTGGCGCCCACCGACCACGTCGTCCCGGCCGGACACCGCCTCGCCCTCATCGTCGCGGGCACCGACAAGGACCTCCTCGACCCGCCGGCGACACGGCCGACCGTCACCCTCGACCTGGCCCGCACCCGGGCCGAGGTGCCGCTGCTCGGCGGAGCCAGGGCCTTCGACCTGGCGACCGCGGGTGACCTCGGCCGGGCCGGCCGCGTTCAGCCCGGTGACACCCCGGCCGGCCGTGCCGCACCCGTGCGGACCGGTGCCCCGATCCCCGGTGAGGCCCGATGACCCGCACCTCCCGCAGCCGACGGCGCGCGCTCACCCTCGCGGTGGGCGCCGCCGCCCTGGCGCTGCCCCTGCTCGCCACCCCCACCGAGGCCGCCGGCGGCACGCCCCCGCCGCCGCCCCCGAGGACCGGATTCGAGACCAGCGACGGCGCCCGGTGGACCACGGAGGCGGAGGAACGGTCCTTCCTCGCCGCCGTGGACCGGGACAGCCCCCGCCTGTCGGTCCGCACCATCGGCACCACGAAGCAGGACCGCCCGCTGCACCTCGCCACCCTCGGCACCGGCGCCACGACCGTGCTGCTCATCTGCTCCCAGCACGGCGACGAGCCCGCCGGCCGGGAGACCTGCCTGAGCACCCTGCGGGACCTCGCGTACGCCCAGGACCCGGCGACCCGCCGCTTCCTCGCCCGTACGACCCTCCTCGTCGTCCCCACCGCCAACCCCGACGGCCGGCAGGCCGACACGCGGGGCAACGCCGACGGGGTCGACATCAACCGCGACCACCTGGCCCTGCGCACCGCCGAGACACGGGCGCTCGCCGCGGTCATCCGGGACCGGCGCCCCGAGCTGGTCTACGACCTGCACGAGTACGGGGCCACCCCGCCGTACTACGACAAGGACCTGCTGGCCCTCTGGCCGCGCAACCTCAACACCGACCCGCGCGTCCACGCCGAGTCCCGCACCCTCTCCGAGACGTACGTGCGCCCCGCCGGCGCCCGCGCCGGGTTCGGCACCGGCATCTACGGCATCTGGACCGACCCGCTCACCGGCGAACCGGTCAAGCAGGTGGCGGGCGACGGCCAGGAGCGCATCCTGCGCAACACGGCGGGCCTCAAGCACGCCGTGGGGCTGCTCGTGGAGACCCGCGAGGACGCCCGCGACCAGGCCGAGCGGGACGACCCGGCGCTGAACCACCGCCGGCGGGTCACCACCCAGAAGGCCGCCCTCAAGGGCCTGTTCGGCTATCTGGACAGCCGTCGCGCCCCGCTCGCCACGGCCACCGCCCTGGCCCGCCACACCGGCTTCGCCGACCGTGGCCCCGTCCTCCTCGGCGGCGCCGACAACGACCCGGCCGAGCCGTCCGAGATCCTCGGCGACCCGCCCTGCGCGTACCGCCTGACGCCGGCTCAGTACGGGGAGTTCAAGGACGAGTTGGAGCTGCACGGCGTCGTCGTGCGGGAACGGGAGGACGGCGGCGCGGTCGTTCCGCTCCGTCAGTCGCAGCGCGCGCTGGTGGCGCTGCTGCTCGATCCGGGCGCCGCGTACGGGCTGACTCGGGGAGAGCCGGTGGAGAGCTGTTGAGGAAGCGGTGAGGGGCGGCGTCGCGGGCGGGTTTCTTGATCGTTCCGGGCTAGCGTTACCGGTCGGTAATGACCATGCCCGCTTGGAGTGACCCATGAACCACGCGACGCCGCTGCGCCGCACCCTGTCCGCACTCGCCGCCACGACCCTGCTGGCCGGGGGCCTGCTGCTCGGTCAGACGGCGACGGCCCCGGCGGCCCAGGCCGCCGGCAAGACCGTCGTCTGCAACGTGCCCAAGATGCGCCAGGACTCCCACGCGCTGCGGGTGAAGGCGGCCAGGCTGCAGAACCTCGGCGCCAAGACCGAGGCCCGCAAGGCCCGCGCCCAGGCGGACGCGCTCGACCGCAGGATCAAGAGCTGTGTCGACGCGGACGGCCACGCCCAGAAGCCCTTCCCGGGCTGACCGACGCCCTGTCCGGACACGCCCGCCCGTTCTGACGGGGCGGGCGTGTCCGGCGTCCGGCGTCCGGCGTCCGGCGTCCGGCGTCCGGCGTCCGGCGTCCGGCGTCCGGCGTCCGGTGGCTGGTGGCTGGTGGCCGGGCGAGGCGTGCGGCGTCTGGATACAGGGTCCTGGATCGCCTGCCGTCCGGATCCAGGCGTACGTCGTCCCTCCGCCGTCCGGCCCCCGTCACCCCCCGCAGACCAGCTCCGCCGCCCGCCCCGCGCACCCCCACGCGACGGTGACCCCCGCCCCGCCGTGCCCGTAGTTGTGCACCAGCAGCCCGCCGCCCGGCAGCTCCTCCGCCTCGATGCGTACCCCGCCCTCCCGCGCGGGCCGCAGCCCCACGCGGTGCCCCAGGATCCGGGCGCCCGCGATCTCGGGCCGGATCCGGGCGCACCGTGCCACGATGCGCGCCGCGGTCGCCGGGTCGGGCTCCGGGTTCTCGTCGTCCTCCTGCGCGGTGCCGCCCAGGATCAGCCGCCCGGGCTGCGGGAAGAAGTACGTCGTCTCGTCGGCCGCCCCGTCGGCGGAGGTGAACCAGGTGTCCACGCCCGGGTTCTCCACCAGCACCAGCTGTCCCCGCACCGGCCGCAGCCGCGGGTCGGGGGCCAGCTCCCGGGCCGCGAGCCCCGTGCAGTCCACCACGACCCGCGCCTCGGCGGCGGCCTCCGCGAAGCCGGTCCCGGTCACCGCGCGCCGCTCGAAGGAGCCGCCCAGCTCCTGGAACCGGGCCCGGAGCCAGGCCAGGTGCACCGGCATGTCGATCAGCGGGAGGCGGGCGGCGAGCCCCACCGCGTACGGCCCCGGCACCTCGTCCGGCGGCAGCTGCCGCAGCCCCTCGACCTCCTGCGCCCAGGCGCCGAGCCCGTCGAGGACGGTGTCGGCGTGGACGCCCGGCACCAGGCGCACCCCCGTCGCCGACGGGTCGGCGGCCAGCTCCTCGTACCTGCGCAGCGAGGTCAGCGACCAGGCGCCGACCTCCGCCTCCGGTTCGATCCGGTACGGCCACCACAGCGCGCCCGCCACCGCCGAGGTCGTCCCCGCCACCTCGTCCCGGGACCAGACGCGGACCCGCAGCCCCCGCTCCGCGAGCCGGATCGCCGTCGTCAGCCCGACGACCCCGCCGCCCACCACGACCACACCGCTGTCCGCGCCACCGTCCGCGCCGGCGTCTCCGACGCCGCCCCTGCCCCTGTCGCTGTCCATGACGGGACCGTACCGACCCGGGAGTCCCGCACGCACGGATTCCCGCCGGACGCTCGTGCCACCCCCGCTCCCGCCCTCACCTAGGATTCATCCCCTGATGACTGCCACCCTCGTCGCCAAGAACCTCGCCGCCGGCCACGGCGACCGCTCCCTCTTCTCCGGGCTCGACCTCGTCGTCGCCCCCGGAGACGTCATCGGCCTCGTCGGGGTCAACGGGGCCGGGAAGTCCACCCTGCTGCGGCTGCTCGCGGGCCTCGACACCCCCGAGGACGGTGAGCTGCGTCTCTCGCCGCCCACCGCCTCCGTCGGGCACCTCCCGCAGGAACCGGAGCGGCGCGAGGGCGAGACCGTGCGCGCGTTCCTGGCCCGCCGCACCGGGGTCGCGGCCGCGCAGGCCGCGATGGACGAGGCCACCCAGGGCCTCGTCGACGGCACGCCCGGCGCCGACGACGCGTACGCCGTGAGCCTGGAGCGCTGGCTCGACCTCGGCGGCGCCGACCTCGACGAGCGGGCCGAGGAGGTCGCCGGCACCCTCGGCCTCACCGTCGGGCTCGACCAGCCGATGACCGCGCTCTCCGGCGGCCAGGCCGCCCGCGCGGGCCTCGCCTCCCTCCTGCTCTCCCGCTACGACGTCTTCCTCCTCGACGAGCCCACCAACGACCTCGACCTGGAGGGCCTGGAACGCCTCGAAGCGTTCGTGCAGGGGCTGCGCGCGGGCACCGTCGTCATCAGCCACGACCGCGAGTTCCTCACCCGCACCGTCACCAAGGTCCTCGAACTCGACCTCGCCCAGCAGCAGATCACGCTCTACGGCGGCGGTTACGAGGCCTACCTGGAGGAGCGGGACACCGCGCGGCGGCACGCCCGCGAGGACTACGAGGAGTACGCCGACAAGAAGTCCGCCCTGGAGGGGCGGGCCCTCATGCAGCGCAACTGGATGGACAAGGGCGTCCGCAACGCGCGCCGCAAAACCTCCGACAACGACAAGATCGGGCGCAAGCTGCGCGGCGAGTCCAGTGAGAAGCAGGCCGCGAAGGCCCGCCAGACGCAGCGCATGATCGAGCGCCTGGACGTCGTCGAGGAACCCCGCAAGGAGTGGGAGCTGCGCATGGAGATCGCGGCGGCCCCGCGTTCCGGCGCGGTCGTGGCCACCCTGCGCGAGGCGGCGGTGCGCCGCGGCGACTTCTCCTTCGGGCCCGTCTCCCTCCAGATCGACTGGGCGGACCGGGTCGCGATCACCGGCGCGAACGGGGCCGGCAAGTCGACCCTGCTCGCCGCGCTGCTCGGCCGGCTGCCGCTGGACTCCGGCGACGCGTCCCTCGGACCGGGCGTCGTGGTCGGCGAGGTCGACCAGGCCCGCAAGCTGTTCCACGGTACGGAGAAGCTGCTGGAGGCGTTCTGCGCCGCCGTCCCCGAGACGGAGCCGGCCGAGGTCCGCACGCTGCTCGCCAAGTTCGGCCTCAAGGCCGAACACGTGCTGCGGCCCGCGACCACGCTGTCGCCCGGAGAGCGCACCCGCGCCGCGCTCGCGCTGCTCCAGGGCCGCGGGGTCAACCTGCTCGTCCTGGACGAGCCGACCAACCACCTGGACCTGCCCGCGATCGAGCAGCTGGAGTCCGCCCTCGACTCGTACGACGGCACCCTGCTCCTCGTCACCCACGACCGGCGGATGCTGGACGCGGTCCGCACCACCCGGCGCGTCGAGGTCGCCGACGGCAAGGTGACGGAGCTCTGATGCCGGCCGCCTTCGGGCAGGGCGCCTCCTTCGGCTGGGGGCCGGTCGAGGCCAGGGCGCTGGCCCCGGCCGCCGCCTGCGTGGTCGTCGTCGACGTGCTGTCGTTCACGACGGCCGTCGGCGTCGCCGTCGAGGCCGGCACCGCCGTCCACCCGTACCGATGGCGGGACGCGAGCGCCGCCGCGTACGCCCGGGAGCGGGACGCCGTCCTCGCCGTGGGCCGCCGTGAGGCCACCGAGGCGCACCCGTGGTCGCTGTCCCCGGCCGCGCTGCGGGCCGCGCCCGCGCCCGACCGGCTCGTGCTGCCCTCCCCGAACGGCTCCACCATCGCGGTGGAGGCCGCGGCCGGCCGGGCCACCGTGGTCGCCGCCTCGCTGCGCAACCGCACCGCCGTCGCCCACTGGCTCGCCGCCCGCGGCTACGGCTCCGCCGAGCGCCCCGTCGCGGTCGTGGCCTCCGGCGAACGGTGGCCGGACGGTTCGCTGCGCCCCGCCCTGGAGGACCTGCTGGGCGCGGGCGCGGTCCTCGCCGCGCTGCGCGCCGCCGGGCCGCACACCCTGACGCCCGAGGCGACCGCGGCGGCCACGCTGTGGGACGCCACGGAGGACCCGGCCGCCGCCTTGCGGGGCTGCGACTCGGGCCGTGAACTGTACGCGTACGGCTGTCCGCGGGACGTGGAGGTGGCCGCCGAGATCGACTCCTCGGCCACCGTCCCCGTCCTGGTGGACGGCGCATTCCAGGAGGCACCATGACCGACGACGCCCGTGTGACCCGCCTGATCGGGATGCTCGACGACCTCGAAGCCGACGTCGACGAGACCATCGACCTCGCCGACGCCATCGCGGCCTCCGGCGACCTCGGCCTGCTCCCGCGCCTGGAGTCCGAGCTCGACCGGGCGCTCGCCGACCGCAACGCCTACGCCCGCGAGCTCCTCGGCGGCGTCATCGCGGCCCTCGGCGGCACCGACCGCCTCCCGGTCCTGATCCGCGCCTCCGCCGTCGACCTGGGCGACGACCAGGACGGCCTGGCCGCCGAGATCGTCGACCTGGTCCAGGCCGACCCGGACACCGCCCGCACGCTGCTCCAGCCGCTGACGGAGGACGACGACCTGACGGTCGCGAACCGGGCCGACTGGGCGCTGCGCTTCGTTCCGTAACCCTGCCCGCACGGCCCCTCGCGGGAGGGGCCGGACAGGGGGAGACGCCTTCCGGTGACACGCCGACGGGGGCCCGGCCACGCGGCCGGGCCCCCGTCGGCGTTCATGTCACCGCCCGCGCCGCTTCCCGCCACCGCTCTCGCCGAGCAGCCCCGCCTTGCGCAGGGCGTCGGCCATCGCGCTGTTGGAGGGAGCCGGGGCCGCGCCCGCGCCCGAGCCCTGGGTCTGGCCGCGGCGCTGCTGCGGGGGACGCCCACCACGGTCGCCACCGCGGGCACCACTCCGCTCGCCGCCGCGCTCGCCGCCCCGGTCGCGGCGCTCGCCGCGGTCCCGCTTCGGGGCGGACCCGCCGGGCTCCGCCGTCGCCTCGTCGTCCAGGCGGAGGGTCAGGGAGATGCGCTTGCGCGGGATGTCGACGTCCAGGACCTTCACGCGGACCACGTCGCCCGGCTTCACCACGTCCCGCGGGTCCTTGACGAAGGTCTTGGACATGGCGGAGACGTGGACCAGGCCGTCCTGGTGCACGCCGACGTCCACGAACGCGCCGAAGGCGGCCACATTGGTGACGACGCCCTCCAGGACCATCCCGGCCACCAGGTCGCCGATCTTCTCGACGCCCTCCTTGAACGTGGCCGTGCGGAACGCGGGACGCGGGTCGCGGCCCGGCTTCTCCAGTTCCCGCAGGATGTCGTTGACCGTGGGCAGACCGAAGGTCTCGTCCACGAAGGCGTCCGCCCGCAGCGAGCGCAGCACGCCCGTGTTGCCGATCAGTGCGCCGACCTCGCCGCCCGCCGTCTTCACCATCCGCCGCACCACGGGGTACGCCTCGGGGTGCACGGCCGACGCGTCCAGCGGGTCGTCGCCGCCGCGGATGCGCAGGAAGCCGGCGCACTGCTCGTACGCCTTCGGGCCGAGCCGCGACACGTCCTTCAGCGCGCGCCGGGAGCGGAACGGGCCGTTGGCGTCGCGGTGGGCCACGATGTTCTCCGCGAGGCCCGTGCCGATGCCCGAGACCCGCGAAAGCAGCGGCGCGGACGCCGTGTTGACGTCGACGCCGACGCCGTTCACACAGTCCTCGACCACCGCGTCCAGGGAGCGCGAGAGCTTCACCTCGGACAGGTCGTGCTGGTACTGGCCGACGCCGATCGACTTCGGGTCGATCTTCACGAGCTCGGCCAGCGGGTCCTGGAGCCGCCGCGCGATCGACACCGCGCCGCGCAACGACACGTCCAGCTCCGGGAGTTCCTGCGAGGCGAACGCGGACGCCGAGTACACCGACGCGCCGGCCTCCGACACCATCACCTTGGTGAGGGTCAACTCCGGGTGCTTCTCGATGAGTTCGGCCGCCAGCCTGTCCGTCTCGCGGGACGCCGTGCCGTTGCCGATGGCGATCAGCTCGACCGCGTGCTCCTTGGCGAGCCGGGCCAGCTTCGCGAGCGACTCGTCCCACCGGTTCGCCGGGACGTGCGGGTAGATCGTGTCGGTGGCGACGACCTTGCCGGTCCCGTCGACCACGGCCACCTTCACACCGGTACGGAAACCGGGGTCGAGGCCCAGCGTCGCCCGGGTCCCGGCCGGCGCGGCCAGCAGCAGGTCGCGCAGGTTCGCCGCGAAGACCCGCACGGCCTCGTCCTCGGCGGCCGTGCGCAGCCGCAGCCGCAGGTCGAGGCCGAGGTGGACCAGGATGCGCGTCCGCCAGGCCCAGCGGACCGTGTCCAGGAGCCACTTGTCGCCGGGGCGGCCCCGGTCGGCGACGCCGAAGCGGTGGGCGACGATCGGCTCGTAGGAGGACGTGGCGGGCGCGGTGGCGGCCTCCGACGGCTCCTCCGGTTCGAGCTCCAGGCTGAGCACGTCCTCCTTCTCGCCGCGCAGCATCGCGAGGATCCGGTGCGAGGGCAGCGCCGTGAACGGCTCGGCGAAGTCGAAGTAGTCGGCGAACTTCGCGCCCGCCTCCTCGTTCCCCTCCCGCACCTTGGCGACGAGCCGGCCCCGGCCCCACATCCGCTCGCGCAGCTCGCCGATCAGGTCGGCGTCCTCCGAGAACCGCTCGGTGAGGATCGCCCGCGCGCCCTCCAGGGCCGCCGCCGGGTCGGCGACGCCCTTGTCCGCGTCGACGAACGCGGCGGCCGCCGCGAGCGGATCCACCGACGGGTCGCCGAGCAGCCCGTCGGCGAGCGGCGCCAGACCGGCCTCGCGGGCGATCTGCGCCTTGGTCCGCCGCTTCGGCTTGAACGGCAGGTAGATGTC
Organism: Streptomyces sp. NPDC023157; assembly: GCF_055560575.1. Lineage (NCBI taxonomy): Bacteria > Bacillati > Actinomycetota > Actinomycetes > Kitasatosporales > Streptomycetaceae > Streptomyces > Streptomyces sp. NPDC023157. The sequence goes on along the minus strand of NZ_JBVHIL010000002.1, from coordinate 889,965 downwards.
CTCCAGCCGCGCCTTGGTGTCGGCGGCCAGGAACCGCGCCTCCAGCTCCGGGGTGAGCTTGCCCTGCTCCCGTACGGAGTCGAGGACGGCCGCGCGCCGGTCCTCCAGCTCGCGCAGGTACCGCAGCCGCTCCTCCAGGGTGCGCAGCTGCGCGTCGTCGAGCATCTCGGTCGCTTCCTTGCGGTAGCGCGCGATGAACGGCACGGTCGAACCGCCGTCCAGCAGTTCGACGGCCGCCCTCACCTGTCGCTCGCGTACGCCGAGTTCCTCGGCGATCCTTGCCTCGATGGACGTCGTCACGATGTCCGACCCGCCTTCTCGTGCCTCTGGGTTGCGCCTGCATTCTGCCCGGTCGCTCACCCGTACGCGGCAACCGACCCGCCCCGGCCGGTGTCGGGCGGTGCCGGGCGGTCCTATCGGTCAGACGCCCGGGCCTTTCCGGTCAGGCGCCCGGACCTCTCGGTCAGGCGCCCGGACCTCTCGGTCAGGCGCCCGGACCTCTCGGTCAGGCCCTTCCGGTCAGGTCGGCCGGGAACGCGCCGGCTCCCACCGCCGCCACCAGGAAGCCCTTCGCCAGCTCGGTGAGCCGGGCCACCCCGTCCGCGCCCAGGAGCTCGTACGGGGCCGCGTCCAGGCGGTCCGTCTCGTCCTCCAGGGCCTCGCGCAGGGCCACGCCGGCCACGGTGAGCTCGCCCTCGGCGTCGAGCAGCCCGCGCCCGCGCAGCCGCTCCACGGCCGCGTCCCAGTCGGCGCGGCGCCAGCCCCGGGTGGAGAGGAGCCAGCGGGGGCTCATGCCCCTGCCGGTCGCGGTGTGGCTGACCAGCGCCTCCACCGGGTCGAGCCCGGCGGTCAGCAGAGCCGTCAGGTGTCCGTCGCCGCGGTGCTCGCGGAGCAGTGTCGTCGCGTGCCACAGGCGCAGGTGCGGGGCGTCCGGGACGGGCAGGTCGGCGTTGGCGGAGTACAGCGGGCGGGCGTGCCGGGTGCACCCCTCGGCGGCGCGCAGCGCCAGCTCGGCGGCCTCGGCCATCTCCGGCGAGGCGAGGGCCTCGGCGCCGAGCAGCCGGTTCAGGGTGGTGTCCATCGCCCGCAGCCGGGCGTCGAGCACGGAGGCGGGGGAGGCGGACTCCCAGACGCCCGGCAGGTGCCGGGCGAGCAGCTCGTGGTGGTAGTTGTAGAAGGTCGCGGCGACGGTCCCGGCCCCCACGGCGCCGAGCGGGGCACTGCGCGCGGCCAGCCGCATCGCGGTCGCGTCCTCGATGCCCAGCTCCTTGAACTCCGTGTCCAGGTCGGGCGAGAAGAACAGGGGCGCGTGCAGCAGGTTCATCTGGTGGGCGCAGCGGCGGCCCGCGAGGGGCGGCAGGTTCGTCATGTCGCGCACCTTACCTACCGGTCGGTACGGAGGGAATGCCAGGACCGGCCAGGGTCCGCGACGCCGGGTGCGGGCCCGCCGGGGCGGCGCGGGCCGCCGCCCGCGCGCGCCTGACACCGCTCCCACGATGGCAGGAAAGGTGGGGAATCCGTCATTGCGGCCACCCCCGGCCGGGCCAAGGATGGGGCCATGCCGCAACGACCCCTCCTCGTCGTCCTCTTCGACGACGTGCAGAGCCTCGACGTCACCGGCCCGGTGGAGGTCTTCGCCGGCGCCGGCCGGGCGGCGGGCGTCCCGGACGCCTATCCCGTCCGCACCGCCTCCCTCGACGGCGGCCCGGTCCGCACCCACAGCGGGCTGCGGCTGCTCCCCGACACCAGCCTCGCCGAGGCCGTCGCCGACGGACCCCCGCACACCCTCCTCGTCCCGGGCGGCGAGGGCACCCGCCGCCCGGACCCCGCCCTCGTCGACTGGCTGCGCGCACACGGCCCGCGGGCCGAGCGGCTGGTCTCCGTGTGCACCGGCGCGCTGCTGCTCGCCGAGGCGGGGCTGCTCGACGGACACCGCGTCACCACCCACTGGCTCGCCTGCGAGCTGCTCGCCCGCCGCTTCCCCGCCGTCGAGGTGGACCCCGACCCGATCTTCGTACGGGACGGGCGGCTCGCCACCTCCGCCGGGGTCACCGCGGGCATCGACCTCGCGCTCGCCCTCGTCGAGGAGGACCTGGGCCGCGACGCCGCCCTGACCGTCGCCCGTCACCTGGTCGTCTTCCTGCGCAGACCCGGCAACCAGGCCCAGTTCAGCGCCCAGCTGTCCGCCCAGACCGCCCGCCGGGAACCGCTGCGCGAGCTCCAGCACTGGATCACCGAGCACCCCGACGACGACCTGTCGGTCGAGGCGCTCGCCGCCCGCGCCCGGCTGTCGCCCCGGCACTTCGCGCGCGCCTTCCAGGCCGAGACCGGCACGACCCCCGGGCGCTACGTGGACCGCGTACGCCTCGAACACGCCCGTCGGCTCCTGGAGGACACCGGCCGGGGCGTCGAGGAGGTCTCCCGCGCGTCCGGCTACGGCACCCCCGAGGCCATGCGCCGCGCCTTCCTCAAGACCCTCGGCACCGCCCCGGCGGAATACCGCCGCCGCTTCCACGCCCCGGTCGACCGCCCCCGACCCCGTAACGAACCAGCGACCGCGTGACGAGCCCGAGCGCCCCTGACGAGGCTTCGCGCCCGTAGCGAACCCGCGCCCCCCTGACGCACCCGCGCCCCCTCAACGCACCCCGCCACCGAACCGAAAGGAACCGCCGTGCAGATCGCCGTCGTCCTCTACGACCGCTTCACGACCCTCGACGCCATCGGTCCCTACGAGCTGCTCGCCCGCCTGCCCGGGGCCGAGACCGTCTTCGTCGCCAAGGAGGCCGGGCCGGTCAGGAACGACCAGGGGAGCCTCGCGCTCGTCGCGGACCGGGCCCTCGCCGAGGTGCCGCGCCCCGACATCGTCCTGGTGCCGGGCGGTCCCGGTTCCCGCGAGGCCATGCGCGACCCGGAGATCCTCGCCTGGCTGCGCACCGCCGACGCGACCAGCACGTGGACGACCTCGGTGTGCACCGGGTCGCTGGTGCTCGCCGGGGCGGGTCTCCTGGAGGGCCGCCGGGCCACCAGCCACTGGCTCGCCCTGGACGACCTGACGCCGCTCGGTGCCGAGCCCACCGGCGAGCGGGTGGTCTTCGACGGCAAGTACGTCACGGCCGCCGGGGTCTCCTCCGGCATCGACATGGCGCTGCACCTGCTCGGCCGGATCGCGGGCGACGCGACCGCCCAGACGATCCAGCTGCTCACCGAGTACGACCCGCAGCCGCCGTACGACGCGGGCTCCCCGGAGAAGGCCCCGGCCGCGATCGTCGCCCACTGGCGCGGCCAGGCCGAGAAGGCCCTCGTCCAGGAGTAGCGGGACGGGGCGTCAGAGTCCGTACGTGAAGCGGGGCGCGCGGCGCTCCAGGAAGGCGGCGACCCCCTCGGCGGTGTCGCCGCTGCCGCGTGCCTGCTCCGTCCAGTGCGCGTCCCGGTCGGTCCGCCCGTCGGTGAACTCCTTCGCCGCGGCCTGGGTGAGCAGCGAGCGGGAGACGAGGGTCCGGGTGAACTCGGCCACCCGCTTGTCGAGGGCGCCCACCGGGTGCGCCTCGTCGACGAGACCGGTCCGCAGTGCCCGCTCGGTGTCGATCAACTCGCCGGAGAACAGCAGGTACTTGGCGGCCGACGGGCCGACCAGGGCGGCGAGGCGCCGGGTGGAGGAGGACGGGTAGACGATGCCCAGCTTCGCCGGCGTCACCCCGAAGCGGGCGCCCTCCTCGGCGAAGCGCAGGTCGCAGGCGGCGGCGAGCTGGCTGCCGCCGCCCACGCAGAAGCCGCGGACGGCCGCGAGGGTCGGCTTGGGGAAGGCGGCGAGCGCCTCCTCGGCCCGTACGGCGAGCGCCTGCTGCTCGTCGCCCGGCTCGCGCAGCGTGGAGATGTCGGCCCCGGCGCAGAAGGTCTCGCCCGCGCCGGTGAGGACCAGCGCGCGCACGGCGGGGTCGGCGGCGAGCGGGGCGAGCAGCTCCGGCAGCGCCCGCCACATCCCGGCGGTCATGGCGTTGCGCTTGGCCGGGTTCGCGATGACGACGGTGGCGACCTCGTCGGCGACGGTGACGGTCAGCTGGGGCTCCATGCGCCGGATGCTATCCGGGCGGCAGTATCGTCACACCGGCGCACCCTCCGAAGGTGTCAGCGGTGCGTCAAGAGCAGTCGAACAACTGACGTTGGCATACTCACCCGATCAGAACCTGGTCGATAGGTGTCGACTTCTGGTCAGTAGCCCGGCGGATGCCGATGGATTATCAAGACTCGACCCCGTGGCGACAATCGAGCACGAGGGCGGGAACCGGATGATGGAGAGCCGCGGGAGCGTCCCCGCCCGGCCCCCGTCCTACGAAGGGGTCTGGCGCTTCACCGCTCCCGCGGTCGACGTGTCCGTGCCGCAGGCCCGGCACGCGGTACGCGACCTCCTGGCCCGCCAGGCCGTACCGGTCCACGAGGACACCCTCCAGGGGCTGCTCCTCATCGTTTCCGAACTGGTCACCAACGCGGTCAAGCACGCCGCGCTGCTCTCCCCGGAGATAGCGGTGGAGGTGGCGATCGGGGCGGAGTGGATCCGGGTGTCCGTGGAGGACAACCACCCCTACCGTCCCAAGGCGCTGGAGGCCGACTGGGGCCAGACCGGCGGCCGCGGACTGCTGCTGGTGCGCGAGATCGCCCTGGAGTCGGGCGGTGCCTGCGACGTCGAGCACACCGCGACCGGCGGGAAGATCATCTGGGCCGCGCTGCCGCTCAACCCGTTCGTGCCCGGCCAGGCGCCGACGGGACCGGTGGTGCACGGCATGACGGCGCCGGGCGTGCCGCCCGGCGCCGTCCAGGGAGCCCTGGGACCCGTCCAGGGAGTCCAGGGCGTCCTCCCCGGGATCACCAGCCCCCGGCCGGACCCGTCAGCTCCCTGATCGCCGGACGCGCCGCGTCGAGCACCGTCATGAACCAGGCGGAGAACGGCGCGGACGCGTGGCGCTCGGCCAGCTCGGCCGCGGTCACGAAGGCGGTCTCGCCGACCTCCTCCGGATCCGGCCGCGGCCCGGCCTGCACCAGGCCGACGAACAGGTGGTTGAACTCCTGCTCCACCAGGCCCGAGGCCGGGTCCGGGTGGTTGTAGCGGACCGTGCCCGCCTCCGCCATCAGCGAGGGCGAGACGCTCAGCTCCTCGAAGGTGCGCCGGGCGGCCGCCGCGAACGGCGCCTCGCCCGGGTACGGGTGCCCGCAGCAGGTGTTCGACCAGACGCCGGGGGAGTGGTACTTGCCCAGCGCGCGGCGCTGGAGCAGCAACCGGCCGGACTCGTCGAAGAGGAAGACCGAGAAGGCGCGGTGCAGCTGCCCGGGCGCCTGGTGGGCGGCCAGCTTCTCCGCCGTGCCGATCGTGACGCCGTCCTCGTCGACCAGTTCGAGCATGATCGACGCGTCGGCCGCGGTCGGCTGGACACCGTTCGACGCGCTGTGGTCCACGGTGGCTGGTGTGGTCGGCATACCCATCCTTCGCTTCGGTCCTCGCCCTCGCGGGGCGCCCTCAGTCTGCCGTACAAAAGCGGCTTGTCCGTACTTCAGAGGCCTGACATGACCGCTCCCGCCGCATCGGAGTACACCCGGTGCGGCGGGAGCGGGCGGTCCGTCAGACCCCGAAAGCCGACGGATAGGAGATCGTGCCCCTGGTCACGGCCCCGGAACCGTCGAGATCCAGAGCCATCATGGCTTCGTCAGGAACCTCGAAGGTCGGCCGGATTCCATACTCGGACGCCCGTACGAACCCGAACCGGGGGTAGTACTCCGGATGGCCCAGTACGAGGACGAGCCGTTCCCCGCGCAGCCGCGCCGCGTCGAGCACCGCCCGCACCACGGCCTGCCCGGCACCCGTGCGCTGGTACGCGGGGGCCACCGCGACCGGCGCCAGGGCCGCCGCCGGGACGCCGTCCACCCGGCAGCGGGTGATCAGCGCGTACGCGGCGACCGTGCCGTCCGGCGCCTCGGCCACGTAGCTCAGTCCGGGCAGCCAGGCGTCCGGATCCTCGCGCAGGGCGTCGACCAGACCGGCCTCCTCCGGCGTGGCGAAGGCCGCCGCGTTGATCTCCCGTACGCGGGGGACGTCGGCCGCGGTCTCCTCCCGGGTCCGCCACCTCGGGTCGGCTGCCCGCAGCACGAACCCGGCGTAGCCGTAGTCGCCGCCGTGCTCGCGGCGCAGCGCGATCTCGGCGCGGGCCCCGGCCACGGCCTCGGCCATGCCGGGCACCGTGAGGTCCGCCGCGTCGGCGTGCGAGGCGAGCGGGCCGTAGTACGCGTCCCAGTCGTCCTCCGGCTGGAGGTGGGTGCCCAGGAGGTGGAAGCCGGCCCCGACGGCCGCCGCCGCGTTCTCCGCGACGGTGCGGAGCCGGTAGTGCTCCTCCCAGAAGGCGCGGGCCTGGTCGCCCGGCTCCTCGGTGGTCCAGACGCACTCGGTGAGCACCAGGGTGCCTCCCCCGGACTTCGTCCGGGGGGACCCCCAGGGTGCGAGGAGCCGGCGCCACTCGGCGAGCGCCCGGTCGAAGCCGATCACCCAGGCCGAGCTCTCGGCCCAGACGAGGTCGAAGGAGCCGTCGGGCAGCTCGTCGAGGGCGCCCATGTCGGCGCGCAGGGTGTGGATCCGGGTGTCGAGACCGCGGGCGGCGGCCGTGTCGCGCAGCTCGGCCAGGAACGGCTCGTGCAGGTCGACGGCGGTCACCTCGGCACCCGCCTCCGCGGCGAGCAGCAGCGCGGAGCGGCCCGGGCCGCAGCCCAGGTCGAGCACGCGCGGGCGCTCGGGCAGCGGGCCGGCCAGGGAGAGCAGGCGGCGGGTGGTGGTGTCGGAGCCCGGGCCCTGCCGCGGCAGACCGTGGTGCAGGGCGAAGAAGGCGTCGTGGAGGGCGTTGCCGGAGCCGGTGGTGCCGGTGCTCTCGGTGGTGGTGCTGATGTTGTCGGACAACGTAGGGGAACCCTTGGGTGAGAGGGTCCCGGCCGACGGAAGGTCAGGTCAGCCGGAGACCCGGAGGCTGAGGGACGACCGGGCGCTGCCGCTGCGGGCAGCCTCCATCGCGACGGTCATCAACCTCAGCTCCTCTCCACACTCACGTTCGGACCTCGCCAGGCTAACAGTCAGAGGCAGAGCTTGGCCTCGTGTTCGGCGTGACCGGCCGGCTCCAGCTGGAAGGTGCAGTGCTCCACGTCGAAGTGCGAGCCCAGGCAGCCCTGGAGGTCGTGCAGCATCTTCTCGTGGCCGATCGCGTCCAGCGTGTCCTGGCTCACGACCACGTGTGCCGACAGCACCGGCATGCCCGAGGTGATCGTCCAGGCGTGCAGGTCGTGCACGTCCTCGACGCCCGGCAGGGCCAGGATGTGCGCCCGCACCTCCGCCATGTCGACGCCCTTGGGCGCCGCCTCCAGGAGCACGTCCAGGGTCTCCCGCAGCAGCTTGACGGTGCGCGGCACGATCATCAGGCCGATGAGGATCGAGGCGATCGGGTCCGCGTAGGACCAGCCGGTGGCCAGGATGATGCCCGCCGCGACGAGCACGGTGACCGAGCCGAGGGCGTCGGCCAGCACCTCCAGGTAGGCGCCCCGGACGTTCAGGCTCTCCTTCTGGCCGCGCATGAGCAGCGACAGGGAGATGATGTTGGCGACCAGGCCGATGAGCGCGAAGACGATGGTCAGTCCGCCCTTGGTCGCGGCCGGCTCCATGAACCGCTGGACCGCCTCGTACAGCACGTAGCCGCCGACGCCGAGCAGGAGGAGACAGTTGGCGAGCGCGGCCAGGATCTCGGCCCGTGCGTAGCCGTAGGTGCGGTTGACCGACGGCGGCCGGTTGGCGAAGTGGATCGCGAGCAGCGCCATCCCGAGGCCGAGGGCGTCGGTGGCCATGTGGGCCGCGTCGGCGATCAGCGCGAGCGAGTCGGACAGGACGCCGCCGATGATCTCGACGACCATCACGGAGAGCGTGATGCCGAGCGCGATCCGCAGTCGGCTCTTGTAGGCCGCCGCCGCGGTGCCCGTGGGCGGCGGGCCGCCGTGGCTGTGCCCGTGGTCGTGTCCAGCCCCCATGACAAGGCCTCCCGGTCGTGTCGTCCGTAAGCGTCGGATGAGCCCAGATGCGCCCAGGTGTGCCCGGATGAGCGCGGTTCAGGTGCTCCGATTCGCAAGTGAACTACGGGTGGGGGGTATGTGCAACACGGTACTGAACACCGTTGTCATATGCTCTGACCTGCGGATATGCAGACCGGCCGCCAGGTGTCCCGAAAGGTGCGCCCGGCGCCGCCCGAACGCGGTTTGTCGCCGGGCTGCCGATCGCCCATGATGATCACCGCAGGACGGGGCGCACCCGCGGGGACGCGGGTGGGCCCGGGGGAGTCCGCACCGCGAAACCTCGGTGAACTCGCGCTTCCGTTCATCCGATAGCCTCAGCCGACGTGCCGCGCCCGGTGCCGGGCCGCATCGCCGCGCCCGAGGCCGTGCCGTGGGCCCCGCCGGCCCGTCCGTCAGCTCCAAGGAGTGAGTTCGTCCTGTCGACCGCCATCCTCACCGGTCCGCCGGTACCCGGATCGTCGCTCGACGCCGATCTGAGGTCCCTCGGCTTCCACGTCGAGGTCGCCTCCGGTCCGCACGAGACGAGCGGCCTGCTCGCCGCCGTACCCGCCGGACAGCGCGTCGCCGTCGTGGACCCCCGCTTCGTCGGGCACCTCCACGCCCTGCGACTGGCCCTGACCGACCCCCGCTTCCCGGCCGCCGCCGCGCCCGGCGCCCTCACCGCGCAGCCCGAGGCCCGCCCGGCCCTGGCCCGCGCGCTGACGGCCGCCGAGACCGGCGCACCGGCCCCGGCAGCGGCGCCGAGCCCGACCGGGGAGGCGTCCGCCACGTCGTACGACGTCGTGGACAACCTCCCCGACGCCCTCGCCACCGCGCTCGACGCCGACGGCGTCGCCGTGCACCGGCCGGCGCTCGGCACCCTCGTCGCCGCCGTGCCCGAGGACGCCGAGGCCCGCCACCAGGCGCGGGCCGGCGTCGCGGCCGTCGACGACGAGGCCGTACGGCTGCGCTCCGCCGTGAAGGCCCACGACGGCTTCTTCACCACCTTCTTCATCAGCCCGTACTCGCGCTACATCGCCCGCTGGTGCGCGCGCCGCGGACTGACCCCCAACCAGGTCACCACCGCCTCGCTGCTCACCGCGCTGATCGCGGCCGGCTGCGCCGCCACCGGCGAGCGCACCGGGTACGTCGCGGCCGGCGTCCTGCTCCTGGTCTCCTTCGTCCTCGACTGCACCGACGGGCAGCTCGCCCGCTACGCGCTCAAGTACTCGACGATGGGCGCCTGGCTCGACGCCACCTTCGACCGCGCCAAGGAGTACGCCTTCTACGCGGGCCTCGCCCTCGGCGCGGCCCGCGACGGCGACGACGTGTGGGCCCTCGCGCTCGGCGCGATGGTCCTCATGACCTGCCGGCACGTCGTGGACTTCTCGTTCAACGAGGCCAACCACGACGCCACCGCCAACACCAGCCCCACCGCGGCCCTCTCCAGCCGGCTCGACAGCGTCGGCTGGACCGTCTGGGCCCGCCGCATGATCATCCTGCCGATCGGCGAGCGCTGGGCGATGATCGCCGTCCTCACCGCCGTCACCAGCCCCCGGATCGTCTTCTGGGCGCTGATCGCCGGCTGCGCCTTCGGCGCCTGCTACACCACGGCGGGCCGCGTGCTGCGCTCGCTGACCCGCCGGGCGACCCGCACCGACCGGGCCGCCCGGGCCCTGGCGGACCTCGCGGACTCCGGCCCGCTCGCCGAGCTCCAGGCGCGCCTGCTGCGCGGCCGGACCGGCGCGGTCGGACCCCTGTACGCGGCGGCCCTCGGCGCCGTCCTGATGATCGCGGGCGCGCTGTACCTGCCGTTCGGCGACGTCCGGCTGGTCGCGGTCGCGGTGCTCTACGTGATCGCGGCGGGCCTGACCGCCGCCCGCCCCCTCAAGGGGGTGCTGGACTGGCTGGTGCCGCCGCTCTTCCGGGCCGCGGAGTACGTCACGGTGCTGGTGCTGGCCGCCAAGGCCGACTCCGCCCAGGCGCTCCCCGCCGCATTCGGGCTGGTCGCGGCGGTCGCCTACCATCACTACGACACGGTGTACCGCATTCGCGGCGGCACCGGCGCGCCGCCCGCGTGGCTGGTGCGCACCGTCGGCGGCCACGAGGGACGCACGCTCGTGGTGGCCGTACTCGCCGCCCTGCTGGCGAACCGCGGCAACGACTTCACCTCGGCGCTCACCGCACTCGCGGTCGCCGTCGGCCTCGTGGTCCTCGTGGAGTCCATCCGCTTCTGGGTCTCCTCCGGAGCACCCGCCGTACACGACGAAGGAGAGACAGCATGATTGGCCTCGTACTGGCAGCCGGTGCCGGACGGCGTCTGCGCCCCTACACCGACACCCTTCCGAAGGCCCTCGTGCCCGTGGACCGCGAGGGTGACGGTTCGCTGACCGTCCTCGACCTCACGCTGAAGAACTTCGCCGAGGTCGGCCTCACCGAGGTCGCGATCGTCGTCGGCTACCGCAAGGAGGCCGTGTACGCGCGCAAGGAGGCCCTGGAGGCCCAGTACGGCGTCTCGATCACGCTGATCGACAACGACAAGGCCGAGGAGTGGAACAACGCCTACTCCCTGTGGTGCGCCCGTGACGTCCTGAAGAAGGGCGTCATCCTGGCCAACGGCGACACCGTCCACCCGGTCTCCGTCGAGAAGACCCTGCTCGCCGCCCGCGGCCAGGGCCAGAAGATCATCCTCGCCCTCGACACGGTGAAGAACCTCGCCGACGAGGAGATGAAGGTCGTCACCGCCGAGGGCAAGGGCGTCCAGAAGATCACGAAGCTGATGGACCCGGCCGACGCGACCGGCGAGTACATCGGTGTCACGCTCATCGAGGCCGAGGCCGCCGAGGAGCTGGCCGACGCCCTGAAGACCACCTTCGAGCGCGACCCCGACCTCTACTACGAGGACGGCTACCAGGAGCTGGTCAACCGCGGCTTCGCCGTCGACGTGGCGCCGATCGGCGACGTCAAGTGGGTCGAGATCGACAACCACGACGACCTGGCGAAGGGCCGTGACATCGCGTGCCAGTACTGACCCGGCTCATTCCGTCGCCGGTCGTCGTCGACATCCGCGGGGGAGCGCTGGACGACCTGTCCGCGCTCCTCGCGGACCAGCGGATCTCCAGCAACGGCCGGATCGCCGTCGCCATCAGCGGCGGCTCCGGCCTGAAGCTGCGTGACCGCTTCGCCCCCGAGCTCCCGGACGCCGACTGGTACCCGGTCGCGGGCGGCACCATCGACGAGGCGGTCAAGCTGGCCGACGCCATGCGCGGCAAGCGGTACGACGCGGTCGTGGCCCTCGGTGGCGGCAAGATCATCGACGTGACGAAGTACGCGGCGGCCCGGGTGGGCCTGCCGCTCGTCGCGATCGCCACCAACCTGTCGCACGACGGGATCTGCTCGCCCATCTCCACCCTGGACAACGACAACGGCCGGGGCTCCTACGGTGTGCCGACCCCGATCGCGCTGGTCATCGACCTCGACGTGATCCGCGACGCCCCGGCGCGCTTCGTGCGCTCCGGCATTGGCGACGCGATCTCCAACCTCTCCGCCATCGCCGACTGGGAGCTCTCCCACCGCGAGACCGGCGAGAAGGTCGACGGCCTGGCCGCCGCCATGGCGCGCAGCGCTGGCGAGGCGGTGCTCCGCCACCCCGGTGGCGTCGGCGACGACGACTTCCTGGTCACCCTCTCCGAGGGCCTGGTGATGTCCGGCATCGCGATGTCGATCAGCGGCGACAGCCGTCCCTCCTCGGGCGCCTGCCACGAGATCAGCCACGCCTTCGACCTGCTCTACCCGACCCGCGCGGCCAGCCACGGCGAGCAGTGCGGCCTCGGCGCCGCCTTCGCCATGCACCTGCGCGGCGCCGCCGAGGAGTCCGCGCAGATGGTCGCCACGCTGCGGCGGCACGGCCTGCCCGTGCTCCCGGAGGAGATGGGCTTCGGCGTGGACGAGTTCGTCCGGGCGGTGGAGTTCGCCCCGCAGACCCGGCCCGGCCGGTTCACCATCCTCGAGCACCTCGACCTGTCCACAGACCAGATCAGGGACGCGTACGCCGACTATGCAAAAGCCATCGGTAGCTGAGCTCCGCCCGGTCGTCCACCCCCCGGGTGTGAAGGACCGGCGGAGCGGCGAACACTGGGGCGGCCGCCTCTACATGCGGGAGATCTCGCTGCGGATCACCCGGCATCTGGTGACCACCCGGGTGACGCCGAACCAGCTCACCTACGTGATGACGCTCGCCGGCGTCCTCGCCGCTCCCGCCCTGCTGATCCCCGGGATCCCGGGGGCGCTGCTCGGCGTGCTCATGGTCCAGCTCTACCTGCTGCTCGACTGCGTCGACGGCGAGGTGGCCCGCTGGAAGAAGCAGTTCTCGCTGGCCGGCGTGTACCTCGACCGGGTCGGCGCCTACCTGTGCGACGCGGCCGTCCTCGTCGGCTTCGGCCTGCGCGCCGCCGACCTGTGGGGCAGCGGCCGGATCGACTGGCTGTGGGCCTTCCTCGGCACGCTCGCCGCGCTCGGCGCCATCCTGATCAAGGCCGAGACCGACCTCGTCGGCGTCGCCCGGCACCAGGGCGGACTGCCGCCGGTCAAGGAGGCGGCGTCCGAGCCGCGCTCCTCCGGCATGGCGCTGGCCCGCCGGGCCGCCGGAGCGCTCAAGTTCCACCGGCTGATCCTCGGGATCGAGGCCTCCCTGCTGATCCTGGTGCTCGCGGTCGCGGACCAGCTCCGGGGCGACCTGTTCTTCTCGCGGCTCGGCGTCGCCGTCCTGGCCGGCATCGCGCTGCTGCAGACCCTGCTGCACCTGGTGTCGATCCTGGCCTCCAGCAGGCTGAAGTGAGGGCCGCGGTCATGGCCGAGCCCATGAAGCTGGGCGCCGTCGTCATCACGATGGGCAACCGGCCCGACGACCTGCGCGCCCTGCTCGACTCGGTCGCCGGACAGGACGGCGAGCGGGTCGAGGTCGTGGTCGTCGGCCAGGGCGTCGAGATCACCGACGTACCCGAGGGCGTCCGTACGGTCTGCCTGCCGGAGAACGTCGGCATCCCGGCCGGGCGCAACGTCGGCATCGAGGCCTTCGGCCCCGGCGGCACCGACGTCGACGCGCTGCTGTTCCTCGACGACGACGGGCTGCTCGCCAACAGCGACACCGCGGAGCTGGTCCGCCAGGCCTTCACGGCCGATCCGAAGCTGGGCATCATCAGCTTCCGGATCGCCGACCCCGAGACCGGGCTCACCCAGCGCCGGCACGTGCCGCGGCTGCGGGCCTCGGACCCGATGCGCTCCTCGCGGGTGACCACCTTCCTCGGCGGCGCCAACGCGGTGCGGACCAAGGTCTTCGCGGAGGTGGGCGGTCTTCCGGACGCCTTCTTCTACGCGCACGAGGAGACCGATCTCGCCTGGCGGGCGCTCGACGCCGACTGGATGATCGACTACCGTTCCGACATGGTGCTGCTGCACCCCACCACCCCGCCGTCCCGGCACGCGACGTACCACTTCAACGTGGCCCGCAACCGCGTGTGGCTGGCCCGTCGCAATCTGCCCGCGCCCCTGGTGCCGGTCTATCTCGGCGTCTGGCTGCTGCTCACCCTGGCACGGCGACCCTCCGTATCCGCACTCAAGGCGTGGTTCGGCGGTTTCCGGGAGGGCTGGACGGCCCCCTGCGGGCCCCGGCACCCCATGAGGTGGCGTACGGTGTGGCGGCTGACCCGACTGGGCCGCCCGCCCGTGGTCTGACATCGTGGTACCCGACTTGCCGCGCATCTTGAACACGAAAGTTTTCGACTTGTGAGTGACACATCCCAGGACGGTGGGGTCGTGACGAGCACCCGGCCGTCCGCAGACGACGGCCTGAGCGCGGCCGAGCTGGCCGCCAAGCACGGCCTCTCGGTCAGCGGGGCCCGGCCGGGGCTCGCGGAGTACGTCCGCCAGCTGTGGGGCCGCCGCCACTTCATCCTGGCCTTCTCCCAGGCGAAGCTCACCGCGCAGTACAGCCAGGCGAAGCTGGGCCAGGTGTGGCAGGTGGTCACCCCCCTGCTCAACGCGATGGTCTACTTCCTGATCTTCGGCCTGATCCTGAACGCGGACCGGGGCATGTCACGCTCCGTGTACATCCCGTTCCTGGTGACGGGCGTGTTCGTGTTCACCTTCACCCAGAGCTCCGTGATGGCCGGCGTCCGCGCGATCGCCGGCAACCTCGGCCTGGTGCGGGCGCTGCACTTCCCGCGGGCCTCGCTGCCGATCTCGTTCTGCCTCCAGCAGCTCCAGCAGCTGCTGTTCTCGATGATCGTGCTGGTCCTCATCGCGGTCGCCTTCGGCAGCTACCCGTCGGCGTCCTGGCTGCTGCTCGTCCCGGCCCTGGTGCTCCAGTTCGTCTTCAACGCCGGTCTCGCCATGATCGTGGCGCGGATGGGCGCCAAGACCCCGGACCTGGCGCAGCTGATGCCGTTCATCATGCGCACCTGGATGTACGCCTCCGGTGTCATGTTCTCCATCCCGGTGATGCTGGAGGACAAGCCGGCCTGGCTGGCCGACCTGCTCCAGTACAACCCGGCCGCCCTGCACATGGACCTGGTCCGGTTCGCGCTGATCGACGGCTACGGTGGGTCCAACCTTCCGCCGCACGTCTGGTTCGTGACCCTCGCCTGGTCCGTCGTGATCGGCGTGGGGGGCTTCGTCTACTTCTGGAAGGCCGAGGAGAGGTACGGCCGTGGCTGACCACACCGAGGGCCGGGTGCCCACCGTCATCGCGGACAACGTCCACATCGTCTACCGCGTCAACGGCGCGGGCGGCGGCAAGGGCAGCGCCACCGCCGCGTTGAGTCGCATCATCAAGCGCAAGAAGGGCGACGCCGAGCGTGGGGTGCGCAAGGTGCACGCCGTGCGCGGCGTGTCCTTCACCGCGTACCGGGGCGAGGCCATCGGCCTCATCGGCACCAACGGCTCGGGCAAGTCGACCCTGCTGCGCGCCATCGCGGGTCTGCTCCCCACTGAGAGCGGCAAGGTGTACACCGACGGCCAGCCCTCGCTGCTCGGCGTCAACGCGGCGCTGATGAGCGACCTGACCGGCGAGCGCAACGTGATCCTCGGCGGCCTCGCCATGGGCATGAGCCGCGAAGAGGTCAAGAGCCGATATCAGGACATCGTCGACTTCTCCGGGATCAACGAGAAGGGCGATTTCATCTCGCTGCCGATGCGGACCTACTCGTCCGGCATGGGCGCCCGGCTCCGCTTCGCCATCGCCGCCGCCAAGCAGCACGACGTCCTCATGATCGACGAGGCGCTGGCGACCGGCGACCGCAAGTTCCAGATCCGCTCCGAGCAGCGCATCCGTGAGCTGCGCAAGGAGGCGGGCACGGTCTTCCTGGTCAGCCACAGCAACAAGTCGATCAGGGACACCTGCGACCGCGTGCTCTGGCTGGAGAAGGGCGAGCTGCTCATGGACGGCCCGACCGACGAGGTCATCGCCGCCTACGAGCGCGAGACCGGCAAGTAGCCCCCCCCGCGCACAGGGACGCGCCTCGGCCGCCCGCACCGGTATGACCGGCGCGGGCGGCTGACGCTTTTTGCGCGTGGCGGGAACGCCCGGAATGTTCATGCGGTCAACATCGGGCAGGATGAACGCATGTCAGCGATCGCGGGAGGCAAGACCTACCACCACGGCGACCTGCGCAACGCCCTCATCTGCGCCGCCGTCGACCTCGCCACCGAAGGAGGCCCCGAGGCGGTCGTGCTGCGCGAGGCGGCCCGCCGGGTCGGCGTCTCGCCCACCGCCGCCTACCGGCACTTCGACGGCCGCGGGGAGCTCCTCGCGGCCGTCCGGGACCACGCCCGCCGGGCCCTCGCCGACTCCATGGAACGGGCCGCCGCCCGCACCCCCGGCGCCGACAGCCCGGCGCTCGCCGCCGAGACCCGGCTCGCCGCCCTCTGTCGCGGCTACGTGGCCTTCGCCGTCGACCAGCCCGGCCTCTACCGGTCGGCCTTCAGCACCCCCCGTACCGCCTCCGGCGAGCCCGGCCCGGAGGCCGACACCGGCTGCGTCGAGGTGCGCGCCTTCACCCTGCTCGCCGACGCCCTCGACGCCCTCGGGGCGACCGCCCGCCCGCCCCGGCCCGCCCGCCCCGCCGCCGAGGCCGCCGCGTGGTCGGCCGTGCACGGACTGTCACTCCTGCTGCTCGACGGACCGCTGCGCCGGCTCCCGGCCCAGCGTCGTGCCGACGTCGTCGAGTCGACCCTCGCCATGGTGGTCTCCGGGACGCGCGCCCCCTGAGGGTCAAGATTGCGTCAACTACCGCTGCGTACGGGAAGGTTGACGGAACTCCGCGCGTTGTCGCGGAGCGCCCGGGCCCCGGTCGCGGCCCGGAGTCCCTTACGACGTAAGCTGTACCGGTCTGTTTCGCGGCAAGTGGGGTGATACCCCTCGGCGCCCCGACCGCCGGGCGGTGAGCCACGGGCAGAGGTCGGCGGCGTGTCCGAAATAGGATGGATTGGATCCGCAGTGTAGAACGGGAGATGTGACGGCCATGACGCAGAATCTCCAGCTCCACGAGGGTGTCGCCGTCCCCGCGTCGGGCAGCGGCCGGTGACGGGAACCCGGAAGGTGCACCCCGACGCGTCCTCGCGCGCCACGCTCGGCAAGGCCGCGGACGAGAACTTCCCCGTGGCCCCCTTCTTCCTGCCGCGTGCCTGGCGGGACGACCTGATGCGCGTCTACGGCTTCGCCCGTCTCGTCGACGACATCGGCGACGGCGACCTCGCGCCCGGCGGCGCCGACGCCCGCCACCTCGGCGTCGACCCCGGACGGGCCGACGACCGGCTCGCGATGCTCGACGCCTTCGAGACCGACCTGCTGCGCGTCTTCGACCCCGCGGACGGCGAGCCCCGCCACCCGCTGCTGCGCGCGCTGCGCCCCGCCGTCGAGCGCCGCGGGCTCACCCCCGAGCCCTTCCTCGGCCTGGTCGCCGCCAACCGGCAGGACCAGCTGGTCCGTCGCTACGAGACCTACGACGACCTCCTCGCCTACTGCGAGCTCTCCGCCAACCCCGTCGGCCGGCTCGTCCTGGCCATCACCGGCACCGCCACCCCCGAACGCCTGCGCCGCTCCGACGAGATCTGCACCGCGCTGCAGATCGTCGAACACCTCCAGGACGTCGCCGAGGACCTGGCGGGCGACCGGATCTATCTGCCCGCCGAGGACATGAAGCGTTTCCACGTCACCGAGGACGACCTGGCCCGGCCCACCGCCGGCGCCTCCGTGCGCGCCCTGATCGCCTTCGAGGCCGACCGGACCCGCGCCCTGCTCGACGCCGGCGCCCCGCTGGTCGGCAGCGTCCAGGGGCGGTTGCGGCTGCTGCTCGCCGGCTTCACCGCCGGGGGGTACGCGGCGCTCGACGCGATCGCGGACGCCGGCTTCGACGTCCTGCCCGGGCCGCCCAAGGCCGCCAAACCGAGTCTGATGCGCCGAGCGGGCGCCGTCCTGCTCGCGGCGCGGAGAGAGGGGTGAGCCGGACCGTGGAGGAACAGCCGCAGCCGTCCGCACCGGTACAGGCCGCGTACAGCTACTGCGAGGCCGTGACCGGGCAGCAGGCCCGCAACTTCGCGTACGGGATCCGACTCCTGCCGGTCGAGAAGCGGCAGGCCATGTCGGCGCTCTACGCGTTCTCCCGCCGCGTCGACGACATCGGTGACGGGCCGCTCCCGCCCGACGACAAGGACCGGCGCCTGGAGGCGACCCGGGCCCTGCTCGCCCGGGTGCGCGCCGGCGAGATCGAGGAGGACGACACCGACCCGGTCGCCGTCGCCCTCGCCGACGCCGCCCGCCGCTTCCCGATCCCGCTCGGCGGCCTCGACGAACTCATCGACGGCGTCCTCATGGACGTGCGCGGCGAGACGTACGAGACCTGGGACGACCTCAAGGTCTACTGCCGCTGCGTCGCCGGGGCCATCGGCCGGCTCTCGCTCGGCGTCTTCGGCACCCAGCCCGGCGCCCCCGGCGTCGACCGCGCCGCCGAGTACGCCGACACCCTGGGGCTCGCCCTCCAGCTGACCAACATCCTCCGCGACGTACGGGAGGACGCCGGCAACGGGCGCACCTACCTGCCCGCCGACGATCTGGCCAAGTTCGGCTGCTCCGACGGCTTCGGCAGCGACACCCCGCCCGCCGGCGGCGACTTCGACGGCCTCGTCCACTTCGAAGTGCGGCGCGCCCGCGCGCTGTTCGCCGAGGGATACCGGCTGCTGCCCATGCTGGACCGGCGCAGCGGTGCCTGCGTCGCCGCCATGGCCGGGATCTACCGCCGGCTGCTCGACCGGATCGAGCGCGACCCCTCGGCCGTGCTGCGCGGCCGGGTCTCGCTGCCCGGGCACGAGAAGGCCTACGTCGCCGTGCGGGGGCTCTCCGGCCTCGACGCCCGCACCATCTCCCGGCGCACCCTCCGGAGGCCGGCGTGAAGCCCGCCGGTGGCCGCGCGGAGACAACCCGCGCCGCCCGTTCCGCGTCTCTGATCATGACGTTTCCAGGGGAGGCCACCGCATGACCGCCGACGAGCGCTGTGCCACGACCGGGGCCGCCGCTCTCCACGGCGGCTCGCGGCCGCACGCCGTCGTCGTCGGCGGCGGGCTCGCCGGGGTCACCAGCGCGCTCCAGCTGGCCGACGCCGGAGTCCGGGTCACCCTGCTCGAAGGACGCCCCCGGCTCGGCGGCCTCGCCTTCTCCTTCCGGCGCGGCGAGCTCAGCGTCGACAACGGGCAGCACGTCTACCTGCGCTGCTGCACCGCGTACCGCTGGTTCCTCGACCGCGTCGAGGGGGCGCACCTCGCGCCCGTGCAGGACCGCCTCGACGTGCCCGTGCTCGACGTCGGCCACCCGGCCGGGCCCCGACTGGGGCGGCTGCGACGGTCGGCCCTGCCGGTGCCCCTGCACCTGGCCAGGAGCCTCGCCACCTACCCGCACCTCTCGCTCGCCGAGCGGGCGAGCGTCGGGCGGGCCGCGCTCGCCCTGAAGAAGCTGGACCCGGCCGACCCCGCCCTCGACGGCATCGACTTCGCCACCTGGCTCGGCCGGCACGGCCAGTCCCCGCGCACCGTCGAGGCCCTGTGGGACCTGGTCGGCGTCGCCACCCTCAACGCCACCGCGCCGCACGCCTCCATGGGGCTCGCCGCGATGGTCTTCAAGACCGGCCTGCTCTCCGAGCCCGGCGCCGCCGACATCGGCTGGGCGCACGTCCCCCTCGGCGACCTGCACGACACCCTCGCCCGCAAGGCCCTGGACGCGGCCGGCGTGCGCACCGAGGTGCGCGCCAAGGCCGAGCGGATCGTGCGGCGCGACGGCGGCTGGAGCGTCCACACCGCCGGGGAGATCCTGGAGGCCGACACCGTCGTCCTCGCCGTACCGCAGCGCGAGACGCGCGAGCTGCTGCCCGACGGGGCGCTCGACGACCCCGACCGGCTGCTCGACATCGGCACCGCGCCCATCCTCAACCTGCACGTCGTCTACGACCGCAAGGTGCTGCGGCAGCCCTTCTTCACCGCGCTCGGCTCCCCGGTCCAGTGGGTCTTCGACCGCACCGCGTCCTCCGGCCTCACCGGCGGCGGCCAGTACCTCGCGGTCTCCCAGTCCGCCGCCCAGGACGACATCGACGAGCCCGTCGCCGTCCTGCGCGAGCGCTACCTGCCCGAGCTGGAGCGGCTGCTGCCCGCGGCCCGCGGCGCGGGGATCCGCGACTTCTTCGTCACCCGGGAGCGCACCGCCACCTTCGCCCCGACCCCCGGCGTCGGGCGGCTCCGCCCCGGCGCCCGCACCCACGCCCCGGGCCTGTACCTGGCCGGCGCCTGGACCGCGACCGGCTGGCCCGCGACCATGGAGAGCGCCGTCCGCAGCGGCTTCAGCGCGGCGGGTGCCGCGCTCTCCGCCCTCGGCCGCCGCTACGACCATCCGCTGCAGGAGGCGGCATGAGTGTGAGTACCGGAACTAGAGGAGAAACCGTGCCGACTGTGCCCCCGGGGAATCCGGCGGTCGACACCGCGGACGTCGCCGCGCTGCTGGAACGCGGCCGCGCCCTGTCCACGCCCGTCATGCGGGCGGCCGTCGACCGTCTCGCGTCGCCCATGGACACCGTGGCCGCCTACCACTTCGGCTGGATCGACGCCCACGGCAACCCCACCGAGGGCGACAGCGGCAAGGCCGTCCGCCCCGCGCTGGCCCTGATCTCCGCCGAGGCCGCGGGCGCCGGCCCCGAGGTCGGCATCCCCGGCGCCGTCGCCGTGGAGCTGGTGCACAACTTCTCGCTGCTCCACGACGACCTGATGGACGGCGACGAGCAGCGCAGGCACCGCGACACGGTGTGGAAGGTGCACGGCCCCGCCCAGGCCATCCTGGTCGGCGACGCCCTCTTCGCCCTCGCCAACGAGCTGCTCCTCGAACTCGGCACCGTCGAGGCCGGCCGGGCCACCCGTCGGCTGACCACGGCCACCCGCAAGCTGATCGACGGGCAGGCCCAGGACATCTCGTACGAGCACCGCGAGCGGGTCACCGTCGAGGAGTGCCTGGAGATGGAGGGCAACAAGACCGGCGCCCTGCTCGCCTGCGCCGTCTCCATCGGTGCCGTCCTCGGCGGCGCGGACGACCGCACCGCCGACAAGCTGGAGGAGTACGGCTACCACCTCGGTCTCGCCTTCCAGGCCGTCGACGACCTGCTCGGCATCTGGGGCGACCCGGAGGCCACCGGCAAGCAGACCTGGTCCGACCTGCGCCAGCGCAAGAAGTCCCTGCCGGTCGTCGCCGCCCTCGCGGCCGGCGGCCCCGCCTCCGAGCGGCTCGGCGAACTGCTCGCCGCCGACGCCAAGAGCAGCGACTTCGACACCTTCTCCGAGGAGGAGTTCGCCACCCGCGCCGCCCTCATCGAGGAGGCCGGCGGGCGCGAGTGGACCTCGCAGGAGGCCCGCCGCCAGCACGCCGTCGCCATCGAGGCCCTCCACGACGTGGAGCTGCCGGCCCACGTCCGCGCCCAGCTCACCGCGCTGGCCGATTTCGTCGTCGTACGGAAGAGATGATCACCATCACTCTGATATGAGTGCGCAGTCGCCGGCCGGTGCCTCCCGGCACCGGCCGACGGCAGACCCGAAGAAGCAGATCAACGCGGAAGTACTCCGAAGTACACCGACTGCACGAAGGGGAAGCCATGACAGCGACGACCGACGGAAGCGCCGGGGCCGTGGGACCCCGAGCAGCCGCGGCCAGCGACACGACAGACCGCACCGGCATCGAGGCGGCGGCGCTCGAAGCCTCCGCCGCCCAGGCCGCGGAACGCTCCGTACGCCACCTCCTCGGCCGCCAGGACGCCGAAGGCTGGTGGAAGGGCGACCTGGAGACCAACGTCACCATGGACGCCGAAGACCTCCTGCTGCGCCAGTTCCTCGGCATCCTGGACCCGGAGACCACCCGCGCCGCCGCCCTCTTCATCAGGGGCGAGCAGCGCGAGGACGGCACCTGGGCCACGTTCTACGGCGGGCCCGGCGAGCTCTCCGTCACCATCGAGGCCTATGTCGCCCTGCGGCTGGCCGGAGACCTCCCCGACGCGCCGCACATGGCGCGTGCCGCCGCCTGGATCCGTGACCGGGGCGGCATCGCCGCCGCCCGGGTCTTCACCCGGATCTGGCTCGCGCTGTTCGGCTGGTGGCGCTGGGAGGACCTGCCCGAACTGCCGCCCGAGCTGATCTTCCTGCCCTCGTGGTTCCCGCTGAACATCTACGACTTCGGCTGCTGGGCCCGGCAGACGATCGTGCCGCTCACCGTCGTCTCGGCCAAGCGCCCGGTGCGGCCCGCGCCCTTCCCGCTGAACGAGCTGCACACCGACCCGGACCGGCCGAACCCGGCGAAACGTCTTCCCTCCCTCGCCAGCTGGGACGGCTTCTTCCAGCGGGTCGACAAGGGACTGCACCTCTACCGCAGGCTGGCCCCGCGCCGGCTGCGCAAGACCGCCATGGACACCGCCGCCCGCTGGATCATCGAGCGGCAGGAGAACGACGGCTGCTGGGGCGGCATCCAGCCGCCCGCCGTCTACTCGGTGATCGCCCTCCACCTCCTCGGCTACGACCTGGACCACCCCGTCATGCGGGCCGGCCTGGAGTCCCTCGACCGGTTCGCGGTGTGGCGCGAGGACGGCGCCCGGATGATCGAGGCCTGCCAGTCGCCGGTCTGGGACACCTGTCTGGCCACCATCGCCCTCGCCGACGCCGGGGTACGCCCCGACCACCCGGCGCTGGTCAAGGCGGCCGACTGGATGCTCGGCGAGGAGATCGTCCGCACCGGCGACTGGGCGGTGCGGCGGCCCGGACTCCCGCCGGGCGGCTGGGCGTTCGAGTTCCACAACGACAACTACCCGGACATCGACGACACCGCCGAGGTGATCCTCGCGCTCCGCCGGGTGAAGCACCCCGACCCGGCGCGGGTCGACGCGGCCATCGCCCGGGCCGCCCGCTGGACCGCCGGGATGCAGTCGAAGAACGGCGCGTGGGGCGCCTTCGACGCCGACAACACCAGCGCCTTCCCCAACCGGCTGCCGTTCTGCGACTTCGGCGAGGTCATCGACCCGCCGTCCGCCGACGTCACCGCCCATGTGGTGGAGATGCTGGCGTACGAGGGGAAGGCCGGCCATCCGCGCACCCGCCGGGGCATCGAGTGGCTGCTCACCGAACAGGACCCGGGCGGTGGCTGGTTCGGCCGCTGGGGCGTCAACTACGTCTACGGTACGGGCTCGGTGGTGCCCGCCCTGACCGCCGCCGGGCTGCCCGGCGGCCACCCCGCGATCCGGCGGGCCGTCGCCTGGCTGGAGTCCGTGCAGAACGAGGACGGCGGCTGGGGCGAGGACCTGCGCTCCTACTCGGAGCGCCAGTGGGTCGGCCACGGCACCTCCACCGCCTCGCAGACCGCCTGGGCGCTGATCGCCCTGCTCGCGGCGGGCGAGCGGGCGTCGGAGGCGGTCCGGCGGGGCGTCGCCTGGCTGGTCGGGACCCAGCGGGAGGACGGCTCCTGGGACGAGCCGTACTTCACCGGCACCGGCTTCCCCTGGGACTTCTCGATCAACTACCACCTGTACCGGCAGGTCTTCCCGCTCACGGCGCTCGGCCGCTACGTGCACGGGGAGCCGGTGCTCCGCGGCCCCGGGGGCGCCTGATGGCCGCGTACCGCGAGACGCCCGAGGGACCCGCCGACCCGGCCGGTGTGCCGCCGCTGCTGATCGCCTGCGCGCTCGGCATCGAGCGGCTGGCGCTGCGCGGCGGCGCGCGCGGCGCCGAGCGGGCGGGGGCGCCCGCGCCGGTGTCCGTGCTGCGGACCGGGATGGGCCCGGCGCACGCGCGCCGGGCCGTCTCCCGGGCCCTGGAGGCCGAGGCCTGGCGGGACGCGGCCGTCATCGCCTCCGGCTTCTGCGCCGGGCTCGCCCCCGGGATGCACCCCGGCGACCTGATCGTCGCCGACGAGACCCGCGGCCCCGACGGGGTGACGCCCTGCACGGGCACGGAGCTGCTGGTCAAGGCGCTCGCCAGGGCCGTGCCCGGGCGCACCGTCCACACCGGCCCGCTGACCGGCTCCGACCACGTGGTGCGCGGCCCCGAGCGGGCCGCGCTGGCGGCGGGCGGGGCCGTCGCCGTCGACATGGAGTCCGCCGCCACCCTGCGTACGGCGGTGGCGTCCGGCCCCCGCCCGGTTGCGGCCGTACGGGTGGTCGTGGACGCTCCAGAACATGAACTGGTCCGGATCGGCACGGTGCGCGGTGGAATATCGGCTTTCCGCGTTCTTCGTGCCGTCCTTCCCGCATTCTTCGAATGGCACCGTTCTTTGCTGCTCCCCAGGAGGTGAGCGAGTTATGGCCATGCCGCTCCGTCAGTCCATCAGGGTCGGGACCTACCTCTTCGAACAGAAGCTCCGCAAGCGGGAGAAGTTCCCGTTGATCGTCGAGCTGGAGCCGCTGTTCGCCTGCAACCTCAAGTGCGAGGGCTGCGGCAAGATCCAGCATCCGGCGGGCGTGCTCAAGCAGCGCATGCCGGTCGCCCAGGCGGTCGGCGCCGTCCTGGAGTCCGGGGCGCCGATGGTCTCCATCGCCGGCGGCGAGCCGCTGATGCACCCTCAGATCGACGAGATCGTGCGCCAGTTGGTAGCCAAGCGCAAGTACGTCTTCCTCTGCACCAACGCGATGCTGCTGCGCAAGAAGCTGGAGAACTTCACCCCGTCCCCGTACTTCGCCTTCGCCGTCCACATCGACGGACTGCGCGAGCGGCACGACGAATCCGTCGCCAAGGAGGGCGTGTTCGACGAGGCGGTGGCGGCGATCAAGGAGGCCAAGCGGCGCGGCTTCCGGGTCACCACCAATTCGACGTTCTTCAACACCGACACCCCCCAGACGATCATCGAGGTGCTGAACTACCTCAA
This sequence comes from Streptomyces sp. NPDC023157, assembly GCF_055560575.1. NCBI lineage: Bacteria > Bacillati > Actinomycetota > Actinomycetes > Kitasatosporales > Streptomycetaceae > Streptomyces > Streptomyces sp. NPDC023157. The sequence goes on along the minus strand of NZ_JBVHIL010000002.1, from coordinate 865,475 downwards.
CGACGACCTCCAGGTCGACGAAATGATGATCTCGCCCGCGTACGCCTACGAGAAGGCACCCGACCAGGAGCACTTCCTGGGCGTCGAGCAGACCAGGGAACTCTTCAAGAAGGCCTTCGCAGGCGGAAACCGGCGCCGCTGGCGCCTCAACCACTCGCCGCTCTTCCTCGATTTCCTGGAAGGGAAGGCCGATTTCCCCTGCACCGCGTGGGCGATCCCGAACTACTCCCTCTTCGGGTGGCAGCGCCCCTGCTATCTGATGAGCGACGGCTACGTCCCCACGTACCGCGAACTCATCGAAGAGACCGACTGGGACCAGTACGGCCGCGGCAAGGACCCCCGCTGCGCCAACTGCATGGCGCACTGCGGCTACGAGCCCACCGCCGTCCTCGCCACCATGGGCTCGCTGAAGGAGTCCCTGCGCGCGGTACGGGAGACCGTCAACGGGAACCACGGGTGAGCCGGTCATGACGGGCGAGTTCGACCTGCGGGCGCTGCTCGCCGAGCGCGGGGGCGAGCGGTACGAGCTGCACGCGCGGCACCTCAACCACCAGCTCCCGCGCATGCTCCACACCATCGGATTCGACAAGGTGTACGAGCGGGCCGAGGGTGCCCACTTCTGGGACGCCGACGGGGCGGACTACCTGGACATGCTCGCCGGCTTCGGCGTCATGGGCCTGGGCCGGCACCACCCCGTCGTCCGCAAGGCGCTGCACGACGTCCTCGACGCCCAGCTCGCCGACCTCACCCGCTTCGACTGCCAGCCGCTGCCCGGCCTGCTCGCCGAGCGGCTGCTCGCCCACAGCCCCCACCTCGACCGGGTCTTCTTCGGCAACAGCGGCACCGAGGCCGTGGAGACCGCCCTCAAGTTCGCCCGCTGTGCCACGGGGCGGCCGAGGGTCCTCTACTGCTCCCACGCCTTCCACGGGCTGACCACCGGCTCGCTCTCCGTCAACGGAGAGGACGGCTTCCGGGACGGCTTCGGCCCGCTGCTGCCGGACACGGCGATCGGCCTCGGCGACCTCGACGCCCTGGAGCGGGAGCTGCGCAAGGGGGACGTGGCCGCGTTCGTCGTGGAGCCGATCCAGGGCAAGGGCGTCCTGGAGTCCCCACCGGGCTTCCTGCGCGCCGCCCAGGAGCTGCTGCACCGGCACGGCGCGCTGCTGATCGCCGACGAGGTGCAGACCGGCCTCGGCCGGACCGGCGACTTCTACGCGTACCAGCACGAGGAGGGCGTCGAGCCGGACCTGGTCTGCGTCGCCAAGGCGCTCTCCGGAGGCTATGTGCCGGTCGGTGCGACGCTCGGCAGGGACTGGATCTTCAAGAAGGTCTACTCGTCGATGGACCGGGTCCTGGTCCACTCGGCCAGCTTCGGGGCGAACGCGCAGGCGATGGCCGCCGGCCTCGCGGTGCTCTCGGTCATGGAGGCCGAGGGCACCGTCGCCCACGTCCGGCGGATCGGCGGCCTGCTGTCCTCCCGGCTGCGGGAGCTCGTGCCGCGCTACGAGCTGCTCAAGGAGATCCGGGGCCGTGGGCTGATGATCGGCATCGAGTTCGGGCGCCCGTCCTCCCTGGGGCTGCGCAGCCGCTGGACGATGCTGCAGGCGGCCCGCAAGGGACTCTTCGCGCAGATGGTCGTGGTGCCACTGCTCCAGCGGCACCGGATCCTCACCCAGGTGTCGGGCGACCATCTGGAAGTGATCAAGCTGATCCCGCCGCTGGTCGTCGACGAGGCGGACGTGGACCGCTTCGTGACCGCCTTCACGGCGGTCATGGACGACGCCCACGGCGGCGGCGGACTGATGTGGGACTTCGGCAAGACGCTGGTCAAGCAGGCGGTCGCGCAGCGCTGACCGCGTGCCGGGCAGGGCCGTTCTCCGGTCTTTTGCCTCTGGGGCAAGAAACTTGCCTCAGAGGCATGAACCTGGCGGAATGGACGCATGGACCACGTCCCCGGGGAAGCCTCCCCGGACCCTGCCGCCCCCAGCGCGCCCGACCTCCTGCCGGACGTCGCCCCGCAGCTGCGGGCCCTGCGCCGCCGCCGGGGGCTCACCCTGGAGGCCGCCGCCCAGCGGGCCGGACTCTCCCCGGCCCACCTGTCCCGCCTGGAGACGGGCAACCGGCAGCCCTCGCTGCCGATGCTGCTGGCCCTGTCCCGTATCTACGGTACGACGGTCTCCGAGCTCCTGGGCGAGACGCCCCCCGAGCACGACCCGGTCGTCCGCGCCGGGCGCTCCGAACCGGTCGAGGCCGACGGCTGGATCTACCGCCAGGCCGGCGGCGCCGGGCGCGCCCTGCAGTGCCTGCGCGTGCACGTGCCGTACGCCACCCGCGCCGACATCGTGCGGGTCCACCCCGGCGAGGAGTGGATCCACGTCCTGGAGGGCCGCGTGCGGCTCGCCCTCGGCGACGCGGTGCACGTCCTCGATCCCGGGGACAGCGCGCACTTCGACTCGCTCACCCCGCACCGGATCGGCGCCGCCACCCGCGCCGGGGCCGAGCTGCTCTTCGTCCACACCCTGATGCAGAGTCCCGTCGCCGAGCTGTGCCTCGGCGACGGAACCCCGCACCGGCGCTGACCACCCCCGAGTCTTCCCGACCGTGGAAAGGACCGACATGTCCCAGAACTCCGTACCGGACACCGGCGAAGAGCGCGGCAACGGCAAGTTCCCCAAGGGGCTGGTGCTCCGCCTCTTCGCCTACCTGATCGCCGGGCACCTCTTCGCCGGCTTCCTCTACCTGCTGTTCGCGATGGGCGGCAAGTGACCGGGAGGGGGTGTGGGCGCTACGCCCCGACGAGCAGCCGCTCGCGCAGCCGCTCCCGGGTCTCCGGGGCGAGCCGCAGCCCCTCCGCCAGGTAGGCCTCGACCGAGCCCCAGGTCTCCTCGATGGTCGCGAACGCGGCCCGCAGATACTCCACCCGCGCGTCGAAGAGCGGGCTCAGCAGCTCCATCACCTCGGGCGACATGGCGTCCTCGGCGGTGGAGCTGCGCTGCACCTTGTAGCGGCGGTGCGGCTCGTTCGACTTCACGTAGTCCGCCTCGATCGCCTCGCGCTCGACGCCGAGGGCGAGCAGCGTGATCGCGATGGACAGACCGGCGCGGTCCTTGCCGGCGGCACAGTGCATCAGGGCCGGGACGCTCTCCTCGGCCATCGCGTGCAGGACGCGGCTGTGCTCGGCCGTCCGCTCCACGATCATCTTCCGGTACGAGTCGGACATCCGGGCCGCGGCCTTGCCGTCGCCCAGGATCCCGCGCAGCTGCGTCAGGTCGCCCGAACGCACCAGCTTCCAGAACTCCTTGCCGTCGGCCGGGTCGTTGAGCGGTATGTTCACGTTCCGCACGCCGGGCAGCTCCACGTCCGCCCCCTCCATGCGCCGGTCGGCCTCGTTGCGGAAGTCGAAGACGGTGTGCAGGGCGAGGGTGGCGAGAAACGTCGCGTCCTCCGGCGTGGCGTGCGCCAGGTGACCGCTGCGGAAGAGGCGTCCGGCGCGCACGCTCCGTCCGTCCACCGTCGGCAGTCCGCCGAGGTCGCGGAAGTTGCGTACGCCGGTCAGCTCGGGCTCGGTCGTCGTCTGCGTCACGGATGCTCCTGGTCTCGAGATCGGTTCCTGAGGCAATCATCCAGGTGAGAGGCCCCGACCGCACCCCCTCGGGCTGGAATGAGCATTCTGTCCGAATTGAACCCTTAGGGGTAACGCGCCCTGATACCGGGGGAGATGGGATTCGGTGCGTGAGCAGCGTCATAGACGTGACGGACCGTGCCTGATCGTCTTTTCCAAATTCCCTTCCGGAAAGGGAAATCGAGGGACCGTCATCCACGGAGGGTGACCGCAATTCCGGCCGGAAATCGCACCTGAGTCACTGTCGGGAAATCGGTGGCTTGTTCACGCCCACCCGCCTCGTCTAGCGTCGCGCTCAATCCGGACGGACCGCCTAATCCTGCCGCCGCCCGGAATCCGCACACCACCCGTACAAGGCAGGAGCGGGGGACCCAGGTAGTACGCCGATCCCTCGAAGAAGGACGGCTCGGGGTGAAGTCGCGCGCAACGCGACCGGACATCTCCAGTCCGAACCCGACAGCTCACCTCGCAGGCGACGGAGAGGAAATCGCCATGCCCGCGAAGGGTAAGCACCGCCGTCCCAAGGTCAACCCGATCACCCGCGGGTTCGTCGCCGCCGGTACCGGTGGCGCCGTCGTCGTCCTGCCGCTCATCGGCGCGACCGGCGCGCACGCCGCCGAGCAGGCCGCCCCGACCGCGAAGGCCCCGCAGGCCGTCGCCGCCGCGGCCCCCGCCCAGGCCCCGGCCGCCGCGCCCGCCGCCGCCCCGAGGGCGTACACCGTCGTCCGCGGCGACTACCTGTCCAAGATCGCCGGCGAGCACCACCTGGCCGGCGGCTGGCAGAAGCTCTACCGCGACAACCGCCAGGTCGTCGGCGAGGACCCCTCGCTGATCCTCCCCGGCATGAAGCTCACCCTCGGCGCCAAGAGCACCGCCAAGGCCCACGCGCCGAAGGCGACCGCCCCCGAGCGCGGCGCGCAGAGCACCGGCGACGACACGCGCGCCTCCCGCGGCAGCGAGCGCTCCTCGGCCGCCGCCACCTCGACGGCTTCCTCCTCGTCCGCCTCGTCGGCCTCGTCCTCCTCTTCGTCGTCCTCCTCGGCCGGCCAGACCTCCTCCTCCGGCTGGGTCACCCCCATCGCCGGCGGCGCCGTCTCCACCCCGTACCGGGCCTCCGGCTCGATGTGGTCCTCCGGCTACCACACCGGTGTCGACTTCATCGCCTCCACCGGCACCACCGTCCGCGCGGTCGGACCCGGCACCGTCTACTCGGCCGGCTGGGGCGGCGCGTACGGCAACCAGGTCGTCATCCAGCACGCCGACGGCACCTTCTCGCAGTACGGGCACCTCTCCTCGCTCTCCGTCTCCGCCGGCCAGACGGTCAGCGGCGGCCAGCAGATCGGCCTGTCCGGCGCGACCGGCAACGTCACCGGACCGCACCTGCACTTCGAGATGCGCACCGGGCCGGAGTACGGCTCCGACATCGACCCGCTGGCCGTCCTGCGCCAGCACGGCGTCAGCATCTGACGCGTCTGAGACATCTGGGGCATCTGTCCCATAGAACTCACCGGTTCACCCCGGAGGCCCGGCACCCCTGTGCCGGGCCTCCGGCGTATTCCGGCTTGGTGGAATCTTTATCGGTGGCATATGTCACCTGTCGTCAACCCCTCCTTACGGTCGCGTAGGTCACATCCATAAGGGAAAGATGTGCTCCCGTGGCAGACGATTCGAGAACAAGAGACAAGAACGCATTCGGGTCGTACGCGGCGATCGGTGACAGCTTCACGGAGGGCGTCGGCGACCCCGGCCCCGACGGGACGTACGTCGGATGGGCGGACCGGTTCGCGGTCCTGCTCGCCGACCAGCTGCCGGAGAACGACGCCTTCCGCTACGCCAACCTGGCGGTGCGGGGGCGCCTTCTCGACCAGATCGTCGCGGAACAGGTCCCCCGGGCGAAGGAACTCGCCCCCGACCTGGTGACCTTCTGCGCCGGCGGCAACGACATCATCCGCCCCGGGACCGACCCCGACGACGTGGCCGAGCGCTTCGAGCGCGCGGTCGCCGACCTGACCTCCGCCGTGGGCACCGTCATGGTGACGACCGGCTTCGACACGCGCGACGTGCCCGTCCTGAAGCACCTGCGCGGGAAGATCGCCACCTACACCGCCCACGTCCGGGCCATCGCCGACCGCTACGACTGCCCGGTGCTCGACCTGTGGTCGCTGAAGTCGGTCCAGGACCGGCGCGCCTGGGACGACGACCGGCTCCACCTGTCGGCCGAGGGGCACACCCGGGTCGCGCTGCGCGCCGCCCAGGTCCTCGGCCTTCCGGTGCCGGCCGACCCGGACCAGGCCTGGCCGCCGCAGCCCCCGCGCGGCACCCTGGAGGTCCGCAAGGACGACATCCACTGGGCGAAGGAGTACCTGGTCCCGTGGATCGGGCGCCGGCTGCGCGGCGAGAGCTCCGGGGACCACGTCGAGGCCAAGCGCCCCGACCTCATGCCTCTCTAGGAGACGTCCGAGGGGGACACGGGGAGGCCGGCCGGTATCCGCTCCAGGACGCCGCCGGCGAACACGTCGTACAGCGGCAGCGTCTCCAGGTGGACGTAGCCGATGTGACAGTCGCAGACGGCGAGCGGACAGGGCCGCGGGCGCAGCGCGGCCCGGTACGAGCCGTCGTAGAGGTTGCCCAGCTCGGCCTTGACGAAGTGGCAGCGCCGCACCGTCCCGTCGCCGTCCACCGAGACGACGGACTCGCCGGTGCGGCACGGCAGCCCGGCCGAGCGGTGTGGATGCCGGCTGTACGGGAAGAGAGGGTCGAGGACCGTCCAGTCCTCGGCCTCCTCGTCGGTGTAGCTGTGGCCCTCGGCCGCGTTCACCCACAGATAGACGCCGGCCGGCAGCTCGGCGCGCAGCCGGCGCGCGGCGGCCAGGTGCTCCGGCAGGCCGACGATCCCCACGCTGAAGCGGATGCCGCGCCCCGCGAGCGCGTGGCACTTGCCGAGGAACCGCTCGTACGGCGTCTGGCCCGGGTGGTACGTGCACCACAGGGCCACCGTGTCCGGGTCGGCCTCGTCCAGCCACTCCGTACGGCAGCTCAGATTGGTCTGGATCGCCACCCGCTCCACGTGCGGCAGCCGGGACAGCTCGACCAGCGTGCGGCGGTACCAGGACCGCACCAGGCCCTCGCCCCACGGGGTGAACAGGACGCGCAGCCGGTCGTCCCGCCGCTCCGCCGCCCAGCCGGCGAAGCGCTCCAGGGCGGCCCGGTCGGCCGTCAGCGCCGCACGGCTGTCGCGGCGCTTGGCGAACGGGCAGTACGGGCAGTCGTAGTCGCAGGAGGCCAGCGGGCCCCGGTACAGCAGGGTCAGATCCATGCCGGGCCCCGCTACTTCGCCTCGTACGCGGCCATCGCCGCCCGCACCGCCGGGGAGAACAGCTCGGGGCCGAGCCCGTCCGAGTGCGCGAGGCCCTCCGGGGAGAGCCGGAGCAGCCCGTCGGGCGCGTCCCCGTCCAGCCAGCCCAGCTCCTCGAAGCGGGCCAGCTCGGCCGGGAAGTCCGCGAAGGGCGAGGCGCCGAAGCGGGCCGTGTAGTCGGCCGTCGGCATGCCCTCGGCCTGGAGCAGCGACTGCAGCAGATGGCGGCGGCGGGCCTCGTCCGGGTCGGTCGGGCGGCCCACCTCGGCCCGGGAGAAGTCCGCCGTCCCCGTGTACGTGTCGATGATCGAGCGGATCTCGCGCATCCCGACCGCGTAGTCGAAGGAGTAGTGCAGCCGCGAGGTGTAGGAGCGGGCGCCGCAGCCCAGGCCGATCATGCCGTCGGTCTGGCAGGCGTGGTCGTCGGGGCCGAGCGCGGGCGCGTCCGCGCGCCGGAACATGCGCATCGACACCTGCCGGTACCCCCGGGCGAGGAGATGGTCCCGGCCGTGCCGGTAGAGCCGCAGCCGCTGCTCGTCCCACTCCCGGTCGGCGTCCTGCCCGCCGGTCTGCCGGCCGAGGCCGGTGAGCGGGCGGACGTACAGCGGGTAGAGGTACAGCTCCTCGGGCCGCCACTGGAGCGCGGCGTCGAGCGACCGGCGCCAGGACGCCTCGGTCTGGCCGTCGATGCCGTAGATGAGGTCGATGTTGAGGACTGGGACGCCGGTGTCCCGGATGCGTCCGAGGGCGGCCTCGACGTCGGCGCGGCGCTGCGGGCGCACGGCGGCCCGGGCCTCCTCCTCGACGAAGCTCTGCACGCCGATGCTCAGCCGGGTCGCGCCCCGCTCGGCGAGGATCGCGAGCCGGTCGGCGGTCGCCGTGGCCGGGGAGGTCTCCACGGACAGCGGCACCGCCCGCAGGTCGGCGCCCATCCGCCGCTCGGCGATGTCGCAGAGCCGCTCCAGCTCGGCGGCGGACAGATAGGTGGGCGTGCCGCCGCCGAACGCGGCCGTGGCGAACCGCACCGGCGCCGCGTCCCCCAGCGCCTCGCGCACCGCCACGGCCTGCCGGTCCAGCGCGTCGAGGTAGCGGGTCGTCAGCTCGTCGGGGGCGCCGATCCGGGTGAAGAGGTTGCAGAAGCCGCAGCGGACCTCGCAGAAGGGTATGTGGGCGTAGAGGGAGAGCGCGTCCTTCGGCTCGTCCGCCCAGAGCACGTCGAGCGGGGGCCGCTCCGGGAGCGGGCGGTACGCGGTCTTGTGCGGGTAGGCGTAGACGTAGCTGCGGTACGGACGCGGCGTCTCGGTCGTGCGGGTCATGCGGCGTTCTCCATGCTGTCCGGGCCAGGCAGGACGAAGTGTGCATACGGCACATTCCATACGCTCTCATGGCCGAGCCGGTGCCCGGTGAAGCCGTCGTCCCCGTACGCGGTGCCGTGGTCCGAGCAGACGACGGCGAAGCAGTCCCGGCGGCTGCTCATGGCCGCGAACAGGCGCCCGATGTGCCGGTCGACGTACTCCAGGGCGGCGGCGTGGGTGGCCCGGGAGTCACCGGCCTCCCGGGTCGCGCCCGGCCGGTGGAACCAGTTGGGCTGGTGCAGGGCGGACACGTTCACGAAGAGGAAGAGGCGCCGGTCGCGGGGGAGGGCGGCGACGACCTCCTCGGCGCGCTCCACCTGGGACTCGAACGAGGTCGGCGAGGCGACCCCGAACGAGGGCTCCCAGTGGCTCTCCTGGAACAGGCCGGGCAGCACCGTGCCCAGCGGTGGCCGCTTGTTGAAGAAGCCGACCCCGCCCACGCACACGGTCCGGTACCCCTCGTGCGCCAGCGCCGACACCAGGTCGGGCGTCTCGTGGAAGACATACGTGCCGTCGGCGGTGGTCTCGCTGCCGGCGAAGGACGCGGCGAAGAGCCTCGGGTGCGGCCCGGGTGAGGCCGGGGTGGGCAGGAAACCGGCGAAGATCGCCTGGTGGGAGGCGTAGGTGAAGCTGCCGGGCGCGTGCCGGAGCTCCCAGGCGCCGCCGGGCAGGTGGCGGGCCAGGTTCGGGATGCGGCCCTCGGCGGCGAGCTCGGCGGCCACGTCGTACCGCAGGGTGTCCAGGGTGACGAGGAGCAGGTCGTGGCTGCCGACGATCCGGTTCATGTCCAGCGCGGGCGGGGTCACGGCGTGCTCGTTCCTGTCGGTCGGGGGGTGCGGAGGTAGGCGGCGAGCTGCGCCGCGTAGGTGTCCAGGCCCTCGGCCCCGCTCCCCGGCAGACCGGTGAGGCCGGGCAGCAGATCGCCGAAGGCGTTGACCTCGCCCACCGCGAAGCGGCGCCAGCCGGTGGCGGGCAGCAGGTCGACGCCCACGCAGCGGGTGCCGGGGAAGGCCGCGGCGGCCCGCTCGCACACGTCCAGGGCGTCGGCGAACCGCCCGCCCGCGGCGCCGATCGCGGCCCGCGCCGCGTCCAAATCGCCCCGGGCGCCGCCCAGATGCAGATTGGTCATCGGGGAGCGGCTGGTGCGCACGACGGCGTGGGTGGCCCGGCCGTCGACGCACACCACCCGCAGGTCGGCCGAGCGTCCGCCGAGCGAGGCCTTGGGCAGCCAGCGCTCGACGTGCAGACCGTCCGGGGCGAGCGCGTCCACGAGGGCCGCGACCTCGCGCTCGGTCGTGTAGCGGCGCACCCGCAGCGAGTTGTGCAGCCGCCCGTCCGCGTGCAGCTCGACCGAGGTGGTGGCCTGCGTCCGGCCCGAGGCGGACGTCTCCAGGGCGAGCACCCCGGAGGCGGAGGAGCCGTGCGCCGGTTTCACGAAGACCCGGCGCATCCCCCGAACGGCCGTCAGCGCGCGCACGTCGTCCCAGCCCCGTACGGGCGGGGCGGCCGGGCCCGAGGTCGGCGCGTGCGGGACGGGCACCCCGGCCGCGAGGAGCCGGCCGTGCCCGAGCCGCTTGTCGAAGAGGACGGCCAGCTCGTCCGGGTCGCCGAGCAGGACGGCGCCGGCCGTCCGCGCTTCGGCGGCGAGCCCGTGCACCGCCGCCGTGAAGCGCGCGTACCAGCGGCCGGTGCCCTCGACGCGGGTCGGCTCCGGCACGTCCCGCAGCAGCCGGTCGACCTCCGGCTCCTCGCCGGGGGAGTCGAGCCGCACCAGCTCCCCGGGGTGGAAGCGGGCCCCGCCCCGCAGCACGTCGAGCCACGGCACGACCCGCGGCCGGGGCAGCCCGGCGGCGAGCGCCGCGTCCTGGAAGAGCCGCACACGGCGGCCCTCCGGGTTGCCGACGACGGCGAGGGGCGGGGCGCCGCTCACTCGGCGACCGCCACGTACCGGTAGCGGGTGCCGTCGCCGTCGTCCTCCGGCGTCTGGGCGTCGTCGAGGTCGACCGTCACCCCGTGGGGGGCGAGGGCGGCGGTCACCCGCTCGGCGGTCTGTGCCGACAGGTAGTGGTGGGCGAGCCCGAGCCGGCGCAGGTGGGTCAGCGACTGCCCCGCGAGCAGCGCCTCGGCGCCCTCGTCGGTGAGCACGCCCATGGACAGGTCGAGCTCCTCCAGCCGGGCGACGACCGGCGCCGCGGCCACGGCGGCGGCGACCTCGTCCTGGATGTGGCTGTTGCGCAGCCCGAGCCGCCGCAGCGCGGGCAGCCGGTCCCCGGCCAGCAGCGGCGCCAGGTCGTCGGGCGTCGCGTCCGCCCCGTACTCCTCGGTGCCGAGCCACAGCTCCAGCCGCTCCAGGGCGGGCAGCTCACTGGCCGCGACGCCCCGCACGACCTCGGCGCCCAGACCGCCGGTCTCCAGCACCAGGGTGCGCAGCGCGGTGTGCCGCAGGGGCGGGAACGCGAGCCCGCTGCCGCCGCGCACCCCGAGCTCCCGCAGCGCCGGGTAGGCGGCGAGCAGCGGGCCGACGTCGGACTGGACGATCCACGAGATCTCGCAGTCCTCGCCGGTCATGTCGCCGAGGAACACCGCCTCCAGGCCGGTGAGCCGGTCGTTCGCGCCGATGAGCGCCGTCACGATTTCGGCGGAAGAGGTGTCGTACGCCTCCTCCCAGCCGCCGACCACGACGGCCCGCACCCGCGCGGTCTCCACCGTCGCCAGGAAGCGCGCGAACAGCGGCTCCCACTCCTCGTCCCCCGGGTCCGCGTACGTCGGCGCGGAGAGCCGCCACGCCACCGAGGCGGGGTCGGGCAGCTCGACCGCGGCACCCGGCGCCGGGAACTCGAACACGGGCAGACCGTGGAACTCCTGCAGGTGAACCCCGATGGTCATGAGCGCTCCCGTACTCCGGACACCGAACGGCGTTGATCGGCGTTGGTCGACTGATGGCAGAAGTTCTACCAAGGGGCACTGACAGGCGAGGGGGCGGGATGCCATCCCCCTCTCGGGCCGCCCGCCGCCCGCCCTCGCCCGCCGACGTCCGGGGCAGGGGTCCGGAGAGGTGAAGACACGGGCGCCCAAGGAGTGGCGCTGCGCCGGTGGGGGGCGGCGGCTGGTGGGATGTGCGCGCCGACAACCATCCCCGAAGGGACCGCCCATGACGCCCCGTCGCCCCGGAAACAAGACCGCCCGCACCCCCGTCCGCACCGTGCGCGCGCTCGCCGTCGGTGCCGCCCTCGGCGGAGTGCTGCTCGGCGCCGCGGCCCCCGCCGTCGCCGCCGCACCCGGGGGGACGGCCCGTCACACCGCCGTACGGACCGCCGCGCCCACCACCGTCTCGGTCACCGGCAGCGGCCGGGCGTCCGCCGCCCCCGACGTCGCCGTGGTCTCGGTCGGCGTCGAGGCGACCCGCAAGACCGCCAAGGAGGCGATGGCCGCCCAGAGCGCGGCGGCCAAGGCGCTCCTCGACGCCCTGAAGCAGCAGGGCATCGCCGACCGGGACATCCGCACCGAGAGCCTGTCCCTCTCGCCGGTCTACACCCAGACCGCCGGGGGCGAGAGCAAGGTGACGGGCTATCAGGCCGGGCAGGGCTTCTCCGTGAAGGTCCGTGACATCGACAAGGCCGGGCAGGTCGTCGGCGCGGTCAGCGACGCCACCGGGGACGCGGGCCGCGTCAACGGCGTCACCTTCGACGTCTCCGACCCGACCGCGCTGCGCGTCAAGGCCCGCGAGGCCGCCTTCCGCGACGCCCACGACAAGGCCGCCCAGCACGCCGAGCTCAGCGGCCACCGCCTCGGCCGGCTGGTGTCACTCACCGAGGGCGACAGCGTCCGCCCGAGCCCCGGCGCACTCCCGAGCGCCCCCGCCGACGGCGGCGACAGCGTCCCGCTCGCCCCCGGCGAGATCGAGGAGCACGTGACGGTCTCGGCGGTCTACGAGCTGATCTGAGGCCGGGAGGGCGGGGCGGGGCTCGCCTGCGGGCCGGTCGCGGGGACCGTCGCGGAGCGCGCGGCGCGGTCCCGGGCCGGCCCCTCCGCCTCTTCCGCCTGCTCCGTCTCCTCCGCCGTCCCCGTCCCCTCGAACGACGTCATCCCCAGCTCCCTGGCGAGCGCCCCCTCCGCCCACTCCAGCATCGTGGCGCGCGGGAGTGCGCCCGCGTACGAGGTCATCTGGACCGCCAGGCCGTCCAGGAAGGCGGTGAGCCGCCAGGCCGCCGCGGCGGGGTCGGGGCAGGTGAACTCCCCGGCCGCCGCGCCCTCGGCGATCACCCGGGTCAGGGCGGCCTTCCACTCCCGGTCCAGCGAACCGGCGACCTCGCGCAGCGCGGGTTCGCGCAGCGAGGCCGCCCAGCCCTCGATCCACAGGCGCCAGCCCTTGGCCTGGCCGGTCGGCGCGTACCAGCGGACCGCCGCCCGCAGCCGGCGCACCGCCGTGGTCCGGCGGCCCAGCACCCGGCGCAGCCGGGCCAGGTCCTCCTCGGCCGCGTGCGCGAAGGCCGCCGCGACCAGCTGTTCCTTGGTCGCGAAGTGGTAGAGGACCAGCGCGTTGCTGACGCCGAGCTCCGCCGCCACGTCCGCGACGCGGACCGCCGCCACGCCCTTGGTTTCGATCCGGCCGACGGCCGCCCGGAGCAGCGCCTCGCGCCGCTCCGCCGCACCCAGCCTCACGCGCGCCATGCCCCGCACCACCCGTCCCGTCAGTACCAGCCGTACCGCTGCGCGATCTCCGGCAGCCGTTCCTCCACCAGCGCGTGCGCCGCCGCGCGCGGGGTCGTGCCGTCCGCCTCCGCCCGGTCGAGCATCCGGCCCACCAGCTTCCGCATCGCCCGCCTGACCTGCGCGAAGGCCGCCTCCGCGTCCGCCTCCACATCGCCGAAGAGCGTCCACCACCACCAGGCGTTCGTGCCCGAGTTGACGACGACGTCCGGCAGGACGACGATCCCGCGCGCCGCGAGCAGCCGCTCCGCCTCCGGGCGCACCGGCATGTTGGCGGCCTCGACGATCAGCCGGGCCCGCACCCGCTCCTGGTTCCCCGTGTCCACGGCGTACGAGACGGCGGCAGGCACCAGCACCTCCGCGTCCACCGCCAGCCACGCGTCCCCGGCCTCCTCGCGGTCCCCGGGCCGCAGCACCGCCCGGTCCACCGCCCCGTGCGCGTCACGCGCCGCCAGCAGCGCCTCCACGTCCAGGCCGTCCGGGTTCACGATCGTGCCCCGCACGTCGGCCACGGCGACCACCCGCAGCCCCGCCCCGGCCAGGAAGCGCGCGGTGGCCCCGCCCATCGTCCCGAAGCCCTGCACCGAGACCCGCGCGCCGGCGTAGGGCGTCCCCGATCGGTCGAGGGCCGCCAGGGCCGCCTCGGCCACGCCGCAGCCGCCGACCAGCTCGTCCAGGCCGATCCCGGCCACCTCCAGGGCGAACGCGTCGGCGAGGCGCGCCCGGGCCGCCGCCTCGTCGTCGAGCAGCGGGTACACCGCCTGGATCGAGGAGACGAGCCCCGCCTCCGCCGCCGCCCGGTCCACCAGGTCCTGGGTGAGGCCCAGGTCCTCGCCGGTGGTCCAGAAGCGCTCGATGTACGGACGCATCGCCCGCAGGTAGCGCACCAGCACCCCGTACGCCTCGGGGGACCGCGGATCGCAGTCGATGCCGCCCTTGGCGCCGCCCAGCGGCACATAGCGGGCCGACGGGTCGTAGTGCAGGGCCTCCTTCATGGTCATCCCGCGGGCCAGACCGGCGACCTCCTCGGCCGTGCACCCCTCGCGCATCCGCAGGCCGCCGCTGGCCACCCCGCGCACCAGCCGGTCCACGACCAGATGGCCGCGACGGCCCGTCACGTGGTCGGTCCATCCGACGCTCAACAGCGGGGCGGTGCTCATCCGCGTACTCCTCGGTACTCCCGGTCTTACTGAATCGTCGTTCAGTATCACGGATCGTCCGGGCGCCGGACCCCGTGGTCCGCCCATAATGAAAAGATCCTCGACTTTCAGGAGGTCCTGTGACCGGCACTGGCCCCGACCACTCACTGCGGGCACGGCTGCGCGCGCTGCGCCCCGAGGCCTTCGGCGCCGACCCGACGGGGGAGCGCCTGGCGCGCATCCGCCGTTCCCCGAACTTCGCGGACGGCGTCTTCCGGAATCCGGAGGAGGCCCGGCACCGACCAACCGGCTCGACGGTCGAGTTCGCGAAGATCTACTTCGAGAAGGAGGCACGGGCGCGCCGAGCCCCCACCGGCACGATCCCCGTCCACCCGACCACCGTCGCCGACCTGGCCCGCCCGCCCGCCTCCGGGCTCCGGATCACCTGGATGGGGCACTCCAGCGTCCTCGCCGAGATCGACGGCCGCCGGGTCCTCTTCGACCCGGTCTGGGGCGACCGCTGCTCGCCCTTCGCCTTCGCCGGGCCCAAGCGCCTGCACCCCGTGCCCGTACCGCTGGCGGCGCTCGGTCCGGTCGACGTCGTGGTGATCTCCCACGACCACTACGACCACCTGGACCTGCCGACGATCAAGGCGCTGGCCGGCTCGGACACCCTCTTCGCGGTGCCGCTGGGCGTCGGCGCCCACCTGGAGCGCTGGGGCGTGCCCGCCTCCCGGCTGCGCGAGCTGGACTGGAACGAGTCCACCGAGACCGGCGACCTGCGGCTGACCGCGACCCCCGCCCGCCACTTCTGCGGCCGGGGCCTGCGCAACCAGCAGCACACCCTGTGGGCCTCCTGGACCGTCGAGGGACCCGGGCACCGGATCTACCACAGCGGCGACACCGGCTACTTCTCCGGCTTCAAGGACATCGGCGCCGCCCACGGCCCCTTCGACGTCACCATGATCCAGATCGGGGCCTACTCCGAGTACTGGCCCGACATCCACATGACCCCCGCCGAAGGCGTGCGCGCCCACCTCGACCTCCAGGGCGGCGGCCCGCACGGCGTGATGCTGCCCATCCACTGGGGCACCTTCAACCTCGCCCCGCACCCGTGGGCCGAGCCGGGCGAGGGCACCGTCGCCGCCGGCGCGGAGGCCGGCCAGCGGCTCGCGCTGCCCCGGCCCGGCGAGCCCTTCGAGCCGGGCGCGGCGACGCTGCCCGACGCCCCCTGGTGGCGGGCGGTCGCGCACGCCCCCGCGGGCGGCTGGGAGGCCCCCGAGGGCGCCGACCGGTCCGGGGTCCACACCGGAGGGCCCGACGCGAACGCGAACGCGCACACGGGCGCCGTGGACGCGGCCGGCGGGGCCGGGGAACGGCGCGCGGACAGCGGCCGGAGCGCGCAGGAGGCCGCTCCCACTCCTTGATCTGCGCCCCCGCATCGGATTCCGGTCGCGGGCGAATTCCGTGCGGGGCGGAGGTGTATGTACACCTCCGCCCTCTTCCGTTCCCGCCTCCGATGCCGGTCCGTCGAGTTTCGGCCGACAGGTATCGGCCTATCGTGCGCAGGGTGCTAGCAGACTCGGGGCCCCGACGGGGTAAGTTTGCCAACTGCGCACCGCACATGAACGGTTGACCACTACAGTGGCTGCTTGGTGATCATCGGTAGGCTCATCACACCCACGTAGTCCACCTCCTCGTAGTGCACCCCCCGTAGTACGCCGATTCCTGGGCACGTACCAAGGACACTCATGTCTCAACTTCGCGCACCCGCCGCGCGGTCCGAACGCCGCGAGGGCGGGCGCCACGGCCGGCCGGGCGCCCGCAACGCCGCCGGTCCGGCCGGCACCGGCTCCGCACCGTCCCCCGCGCAGCCTCCGGCCGAGACGCGCATACGACCCCAACTCCTGCGCACCTCCGTGCTCCCCGCCGTGGCGGTCGCGCTCGGCGGCGCGGCCGCCGTGCTCTTCACCATCCGCTCCACCGGGGCCGAGGTCACGCCGGGCCTCTGGGCCGCGCTCACCGGAGCCGCCGCGCTCACGGTCGCCTCGGTGACCGCCGCCGCGCTCGGCGCCGACCGGGCGGCCAAGGCCGTCACCGACCGGGCCAACGCACTGCGCCGCAGCAGCGCCCGCAGCCAGAGCGAACTGCGTACGGTCGTCGAACAGTTGCGCAGGGGCGAGACGCCGGAACCCCGGACCACACCCCCGGCCGGCACTGGATCAAGCGACGAATTCGACCTGCTCGCCCACGAGCTGACGCGCTCTCACGAAGCCGCCGTCAGCGCCGTCGTGCAGGCCTCCCGGCTCTCCAGCAGCGTCGGGAACGAACAGAAGGTCGAGGTCTTCGTCAACCTCGCCCGCCGGCTCCAGTCCCTCGTCCACCGCGAGATCCAGCTCCTCGACGAGCTGGAGAACGAGGTCGAGGACCCCGAGCTGCTCAAGGGCCTGTTCCACGTCGACCACCTCGCGACCCGCATCCGCCGGCACGCGGAGAACCTCGCCGTCCTCGGCGGCGCCATCTCCCGCCGCCAGTGGTCCAACCCGGTCACCATGACCGAGGTGCTGCGCTCCTCCATCGCCGAGGTCGAGCAGTACCCGCGGGTGAAGCTGGTCCCGCCCATCGACGGTACGCTGCGGGGCCATGCCGTGGCCGACGTCATCCACCTGCTCGCCGAACTCGTCGAGAACGCCACCGTGTTCTCCGCCCCGCACACCACGGTCCTGTTGCGCGCCCAGTACGTCACCGCAGGCCTCGCCATCGAGGTCGAGGACCGCGGCCTGGGCATGCCGGTCACCGAGCAGAACAAGATGAACGCCCTGCTCGCCGACCCGGACCAGGTCAACGTCGCGCACCTGCTCCAGGACGGGCGCATCGGACTCTTCGTGGTCTCCGCCCTCGCCCGGCGCCACGGCATCGCCGTCCGGCTCCAGTCGAACATCTACGGCGGCGTCCAGGCCGTCCTCGTCCTGCCGCAGGGACTCCTCGGTGCCGACCCCGAGGGCCTCGCCCGCACCGAGAACCGCAGCACCGCCGCGGCTCCGGCCGCCGCCCCGCAGGTCCAGGCCGCGGCCCCGCAGGTCCAGGCCGTCCCCGCGCCCGCCCCGATCCCGGCGGTCGCCCCGGCCCCGGCCCCCGCCCCGGTCCACACCCCCGCCCCCGTCCGGGCCCCCGCCCCGACGGCGCCCGTCGTCCCCGCGCCCGCACCCGCCCACGTACCCGCCCCGGCCCCCGTACCGGTGCAGGCACAAGCACAAGCACAGGCACAGGCGCGGACGCAGGGCCCGGCGTACGGGCACGCACCGATCCCGCCCCTCCCGGCCTACGCCGAAGCGGCCCACCCCGGGTCCGGCCTGCCCGGAGTCCCGCCCCAGCCCAGCCACGCCGAGCCCGCACGGCCCGGCGGAGCCTTCCCCGCCCCGACGCCCGAGGTCCCCCCGGCCCCGCGCACCGGAGCACCGGGCAGGCCCGTCCTCCCCAAGCGGCGCGCCCAGGAACACCTCGTCCCGCAGCTGCGCGACGAGCCCGCGGCCCGCAAGCCCGAGGAGCACGCCCTGCTCGACCCGGGCCTGATGGCCGCCTTCCAGCGCGGCATCGGACTCGCAGAATCCCAGCCCGCCCCCCGTGAACCGCTGCGTCCAGGCGACGAGCACAAGGAGTAGATGCACCATGGCGAGCAATGTGCCGAACGGCCATTCCTCGGATCTCGACTGGCTGCTGAGCGGTCTGGTCCAGCGGGTCCCGTACACCCGTAACGCCGTACTGCTCTCCTCCGACGGCCTGGTGAAGTCCGTCCACGGCCTCGACCCCGACGCGGCCGACCACATGGCCGCGCTGGCCTCCGGGCTGTACTCGCTCGGGCGCAGCGCCGGCGCGCGGTTCGGCGACGGCGGCGAGGTGCGCCAGGTCGTGGTCGAGCTGGACTCCACCCTGCTCTTCGTCTCCACCGCCGGGTCCGGAACCTGTCTCGCCGTCCTGGCGGGCCGCGAGGCCGACGCCGCCGTCCTCGGCTACGAGATGGCGATGCTCGTCAAGAGCGTGCGGCCCTACCTGGTCACCCCGGCCAGACAGGCCGCCGGCGCGGCGGGCAGTGCGGGACAGTGACCATGGGGTCCCACCAGGAAGGACCCTGGCTCGACGACGCGGCCGGCCGGCTGATCCGTCCGTACACGGTCAGCGGTGGCCGGACCAAGCCGACCGCCGCGCTCGACCTGCTGTCGATGGTGATGGCGACCGGCAGCAGCCCGCAGCCGCACATGGGACCCGAGCACAGCCTGGCTCTCGGGCTGTGCGGCGGACCCACCTCGGTGGCGGAGATCGCGGCGCACTTACGGCTCCCGGCCGTCGTCACCAAGGTCCTGCTCTCCGACCTCGTGGACTGCGGGGCGATCACCGCCCGCGCGCCCCGCTTCCACGCCAATCCAACCGACCGTTCCTTGCTGGAGGCAGTGCTCGATGGCCTACGACAACGGCTCTGAGCGCCACGAGAGTTTCGCCGCCGACCCCTTTCCGACCGCGCTGAAGATCCTGGTGGCGGGCGGGTTCGGGGTGGGCAAGACCACGTTCGTGGGCGCGGTGAGCGAGATCGAACCGCTCAGCACCGAAGAGCTGCTGACCTCGATCAGCGCGGCCACCGACAGCCTGGAGGGCGTGGAGTCCAAGACCACGACCACCGTCGCCATGGACTTCGGGCGGATCACCCTCGACGACCGCAACGTGCTCTACCTGTTCGGCACCCCCGGCCAGGAGCGCTTCTGGTTCATGTGGGACGAGCTGTCCGAGGGCGCGCTCGGGGCGGTCGTCCTCGCCGACACCCGCCGCCTCCAGGAGTGCTTCTCCGCCGTCGACTTCTTCGAGCGGCGCGGCATCGGGTTCGTGGTGGCCGTCAACGAGTTCGACGGGGCCCACCGCTACGACCCCGACGAAGTGCGGTCGGCCCTCGACCTCAAGCCCACCGTGCCCGTCCTGCTCTGCGACGCCCGGATATCCAGCTCCGGGATCCGGACCCTGCTGACCCTCGTCCAGCACCTCCTCACCACCATCCCGGCCGCCGTGCCGAGCTACGGAGCCACGACATGACCTACGACCCGACCGGTCATATGCTGCTCACCCCCATCGACAACGAGGCGCCCGCCCGGGTCCGCCGACTGCGCGAACTGGGCCTCGGCGAGCAGCCCGACCCCGCCTTCGACGAATTCGCCCGCCGGCTCGCGGACGTGACCGGCGCGCCCTTCTCGATGGTCAACTTCATCGACGAGAACCGGCAGTTCTTCGCCGGACTGCACACCCCGGCCGGCACCCACTCGGGCTCCGACCTCGGCGCGGCCGCGGCCGGCAGCGGCGTCGGCCGCTTCATGGCCCGCGACCACGGCTACTGCCCGCACGTGGTGGTGCGCCGCAAGGCCCTGGTCCTGGAGGACGTCTGCGACTACCCGCGGTTCGCGGGCAACCCGGTGGTGGACGAGATCGGCATCCGCTCGTACATGGGCGCGCCGCTGATCGACCGGACCGGGGTCGCGCTGGGCACCATCTGCGTGGTCGACACGGACGTACGCCCCTGGGGGCGGGCCGGCCTGGAGACGATCAAGGCGATGGCGGCCGAGCTGGTGGAGCAGATCCACCGCCGCGAGGAGGGCAGGATCTGACGGCACCCGCCGTCACCTCGTACGGGTGCCCCGGTGTTCGGCTCCTTCGCCAAACTCCGGGGCACGTTTCTTCGGTGGACTCCTTCAGCAGCCCGCGGGTTCCATGCGGACCACGTCGGACAGGCGCTCCGACCAGCTGCCCTTGTCCTGTCCGAGGGCGACCTCGGCCAGACGGAGGAGCTGGATGTCGGAGGTGCCGGCGGGGGCGAAGATGTGGTGCGCGTCGCGGAGGTACCGCTCGATGGCCCGGTCGGTGAAGAGGCCCGCGGCGGCGTGGATCTCCATGGCGTTGCGGCCGGAGTCGAGGGCGGACTCGACGTTGACCAGTTTCGCGTTCATCAGCTCGGTGTCGCAGGACATGCCCTTGTCGAGCATGTGTACGGCATGGTAGGCGGCGAGCCGGGCCGTCATCAGACGCGACTGCATCTGGCCCAACTTGAGCTTGACGGTGGGCAGGTCGGAGAGTGGATTGCCGTAGCGGATCCGTTCGAGGGCGAACTTGGTGGTCTCCTCCAGGATGGCCTGATGGATGCCGAGCGACACGGCCGTCAGGTTGGCCCTGCCGTAGAGGACGCTTGAGGAGTACGCGACGGCGAGGCCGTCCCCCTCGTCGCCGAGCCGGTTGGCGGCCGGGACACGGCAGTTCTCGAAGATGAGCTCGCCGAAACTGAACCCGTGCAGACCCATGGCCGGCTGCTGGGGACCGGTCCTGAACCCCGGACGATCGGATTCGACCAGGAACGCGGTGAGTCCCTTCGAGCCCGGACCCGTCCTGACCACGACACCGTGGAGGTCGCCGACATGGCTGTTGCCGACGTACACCTTGTTGCCGTTGAGGATGTAGTCGTCGCCGTCGCGTTCCGCGGTCGCGGACATGCCGAGGACATGACCCCCGGATTCCGGTTCGGTGACCGCGATGGTCGGCAGGCACTCGCCGGCCGCGATGGCCGGAAGCCAGGTCTTGCGCTGCTCATCGCTGCCGAAGTGCACGATCTTGGCCGTGCCGAGCTGCGAGGCCTGGACCATGGCGCCCATCGCGCCGCTGACCCGGGACAGCTCCTCGATGATGATGGTTTTGGCCAGATGGCCTGCGCCCATCCCACCGTACTCCTGGCTGATAGTCGCACCCAGCCAGCCCTGTTCGGCGATCAGCCGGGACAGTTCGTGGTGGACCGAGCGTGACGCCTCCATTTCGGGTATCCGTGGCCGAACCTCACTCTCCGCGAAGTGCCGCACCGTCTCTCGGAGTTGATGATGCAGTCGGCTGCTGAAGTAGCCGTCCATACGAGTCCCTCCCCTGCGAAACGCCTGCTCGTCTAGTGGTCCGAGCAGGTGGTGCATCGGCAGTGGTCCCGTCCCGAGCAGGCCGACCACTTCATGGTGTTGATCTTTCTCGGGCGGATCAATATCGCCACCAAGTTTGTCCGAAACCGGAACGGTTGACGATTGATTCCGACTGTGTTGTGCGCGATGTTGGCCTGCTCAGTCCGGCCCGAAGGTCATTCCCCGAGGGCATCTTTCTGCCACATGCCAACGGCAAAGGTTTCGTGGGCATATGGCGTCGAGGCCCCTCGGATCGCCCCATGCGCCACTTCTTCACCAAAGAGGCGGCATTCCGGAACTGCCCCAGAGGGGCATGAGGCCAGCAACCGCAAGGCCTGTGGGCGCCGCGCGCCTCCGGGGCGAGCTCCGGGCGCCGCGGAAGGGGCGCACAGAAGCATTCGCGAGCGCGGCAGCGCGTCACTGAGCGTAGGGGGAGCGCGTGACGGAGCGTGCGCGGGAGCGTACGCCGTTCCACGCCCCTCGACCGCCGGGAGGTCGTACGGTCGGAACATGGCCAGTTCCGACGCGGTGCGCAGGATCGCCCTCTCCCTGCCGGAGGCGGTGGAGAAGCCGGCCTGGGGCATGCCCACCTTCCGGGCGGGCCAGGGGGGCCGGATGTTCGCCTCGCTGGACGACACCGATCAGGTGATGGGTGTGAAATGTCCGAAGGAGGACCGGGAGGAGCTGATCGCCGCCGAACCCGAGAAGTTCTTCCTGCGCGAGGGGCACGACGACGCATACGCCTGGATCAGGGTCCGGCTCGACGCCCTCGACGACGAGGAGGAGCTGCGGGCGATCCTCGCCGACTCCTGGCGCCAGGCCGCGACCCGCACGCTCCGCGACCGGTACCCCGAGGTCGGCGGGCTCAGCTGAGGAAGCCGGCGATCCGCGCCCGCAGGCCCGCCGGGTCGAGGCCCTGACCGGCCAGATGCTCCTCGACCGTCCCGTACCGGCGCAGCTCCCGGCGCCCGATGCCGAGCCCCAGCACCCGGTGGGGCACCTCGGCCAGGGCGTCGTTCGCGGCCGCCGTCGAGGTCCCCGCGAGATACGGCTCCACCAGGACGACGTCCGCCCGGGCCGCGGCCACCGCCCGGCGCAGCGTCTCCCCGTCGAAAGGGCGCACGGTCGTCGCGTACAGCACGCTCACGTCAAGGCCCTCCGTCGCCGCCAGCACGTTGTCGAGCATCGGCCCGACCGCGACGACGACACCCCGCGAGCCCTCGCGCAGCACGCTGAAGCCGCTCCGGGCGCGCGGCCGCGCCGAAGCGTTCGCGTGCACCGACAGACGCACGTACACCGACCCCTCGCCCGCCACGGCCTCCCGCACCAGGGCCTCCGCCTCGTCGGGATGCCCCGGCACGTGCACGGTCCAGCCGTCCAGGGTGTCCATCAGCGCCACGTCGCCCGGCGCCATGTGCGTGAACCCGCCGGCCGGCCAGTCGTACGAACCGCCGGCGCTGACCAGCACGCCGTGCACGCCCTGGTGCCCGAAGTCCAGCTTCAGCTGCTCGAAGGGCCGCTCGACCAGGAAACTGGCGAAGGTGTGCATGAGGGGCCGCATCCCGGTGAGGGCGATCCCCCCGCCCGCCCCGATGAGCAGCTGCTCGCGGATCCCGACATTCAGCACCCGCTCGGGGTGCCGCTCCAGGGCCTGCCGGAACCCGTCCTTGCTGATCTCGGCGAGTACGACCGCGAGCCGGGGGTCCTCGTCGAGCAGGCGGGTGGTGGTGGCGATGAAGCGATCACGCATGGTGTCCATGGGGTGGGTCTCCTTGGGGTGCATAGGGGAGTAGAGGGGGTACGGCCGCCCCCGGGTGCCGGGTGCCGGGTGCCGGGTGCCGGGTGCCGGTCGACGGCCGGTGGGCGTGAGGCGCGTCGGGCGTCACGCCGCGGCCGTCACGCGTCCTTCGCCTCCACGCGGGCGACGACGGCGCGCGGCCGGCCGGGGTGCGGGGCGGTGAAGGCCGCGTACAGGGCTTCGTGGTCACGCCCGTCCACGGTCTCGGCGGACCATCCGGCGGCCTCGAAGCGGGAGGCGATGCCGCCGGGCCAGCCGTAGCTGGCGGAACTGTTGTCGATCACCAGCGTGTGCAGCTGGTCGAGGCCGGCCGGCCCGGCGTAGCCGATGGCCTCGTGGTTGCTGCCCTCGTCGAGCTCGGCGTCGCCGATCAGCACCCACACCCGCGGGTCGGTGAGCCCCTGTGCCCGCAGCCCCAGCACGCTGCCCACCGCGAGCGGCAGCCCGTGTCCGAGCGACCCGCTCCCGATCTCGGCGCCCGGCACGAGCGTCCGGTCCGGGTGGTGTCCGAGCCGTGACGCGTACTGCCCGAATCCGCCGAGCAGCTCCTCGCCGAAGAATCCCTTGGCCGCCAGCACGGCGTAGTACGCCATGGGTCCGTGCCCCTTCGACAGCAGGAACCGGTCCCGCCCCTGATCGTCCACGGTCCCGGGCGAGACCCGCAGGACGCGGTCGTAGAGGACCCAGAGCGCGTCGAGGGTGGAGGTGGCGGCCGTGGAGTGCTTCTCGTCCCCGGTCATCAGGGCCATCAGGCGGTGCAGCTCGCGGACGGCGTCCTCAGGTGCGGACGGTGCGGACGGCGTGTACGTCGTGTTCGTCATGGTGTACACGGTGCTACCTCAAGCGCACTTGAGGTCAAGGGTCGAACTGGTTCGTGACCACCCGGGGAAGTGCGGTATGGTTCTCATGCGCGTTCGGCCGGGGAAACCCCAGGTCAGGCGGGCACCGGGACGTGGCGCAGCTTGGTAGCGCACTTGACTGGGGGTCAAGGGGTCGCAGGTTCAAATCCTGTCGTCCCGACTGTGCGGAAACGCAGTCGGAGGT
Source organism: Streptomyces sp. NPDC023157 (assembly GCF_055560575.1). Taxonomy (NCBI): domain Bacteria; kingdom Bacillati; phylum Actinomycetota; class Actinomycetes; order Kitasatosporales; family Streptomycetaceae; genus Streptomyces; species Streptomyces sp. NPDC023157. The sequence continues at coordinate 841,484 of NZ_JBVHIL010000002.1, read as the reverse complement.
CGTTCTCTCGTTCACGAGAGGACGGCCTTTCGTGTTCTCCGGGGGCGTGCTGGTCGCGGCCGCCTGTCCCGTGGTGGGGGCAGCCCGTCCCCCGCCCGCGAACAGAAGTCCCCAGGGAGAAGTGAGGTATGTCAGTGATCTGCGTCGGCGGCATGATCGGCATCGGCAAGACGTGTGTGGCCGAGCTGCTGGCCAAGGAGCTGGGCAGTGAGGTCTTCTACGAGAGCGTGGACGACAACCCGATCCTGCCGCTCTTCTACACGGCGAGCGCCGAGGAGATCCAGGCGAAGCGCTACCCCTTCCTGCTCCAGCTCTACTTCCTGCAGACGCGGTTCGCCTCGATCAAGGAGGCGTACAAGCAGGGCGACAACGTCCTCGACCGCTCCATCTACGAGGACTGGTACTTCGCCAAGGTCAACCACGACCTGGGCCGCATCAGCTCCCTGGAGATGCAGGTGTACGAGGGGCTGCTGAGCGAGATGATGCGCGAGATCGACGGCCTGCCGTACCGCAAGGCGCCCGACCTCATGGTCTACCTCAAGGCGGACTTCGAGACGGTGCTCAAGCGCATCGGCCTGCGCGGGCGTGACTTCGAGCAGGACGAGGCCCTCGTCGAGTACTACCGGGTGCTGTGGTCCGGCTACGACGACTGGGTGCACAAGCACTACTCGGCCAGCGAGGTCCTCGTCATCGACATGAACCACACCGACGTGGTGAACAGCCCGGACGACGCGGCCCGCGTGGCGCGCGAGGTCAGGGAGGCCCTGGCCGCCGCCAAGAGCCGCGCCCGGGGCTGAACGACGCGAGCGCCGCACCGGTGGGGAGCCGGTGCGGCGCCGTGGTCGCGTACGGCCGGGACACGCTGGTCCCGGCCGGGTTACTTCTGCCAGCCCACGGTCTCCGGCAGGGGGGTGCCGAAGATGGTGGCGCCGACGTTGGCCAGGCCGTTCTTCACGCCGTAGATCGACGGGCCGCTGAACAGGGGCAGGTAGCCGTACTCGGCCAGTGCCTCGCGCTCGACGGCGTTGGCCCGGGCGGTCTGCCGGGCCGGGTCGGCGATCGCGGAGACGGCGTGGATCTCCTTGTCGAGCGCGGGGCTGCCGATGCCCACGATGTTGGAGCCGCTGTCGGTGCAGTAGAACTCGCACAGGTAGCGGGCACCGAACGGGTCGGGGGAGCGGTTGCCGACGAGGAAGATGTCGAAGCTGCGCTCGGTGAGGATCTTGGCGAAGTCGGCGTCGGTGGAGGTCTTGAGCTCCACCTGGATGCCGACCGGCTTGAGCATCTGCACGAGGGCGCCGGCGGTGGCCTTCTCCAGGGGGTCGCCGCCGCGCAGGGTGTACGTGACGGTGAGCTTCCGGCCGTCCTTCTCGCGGATGCCGTCACCGCCCGGCTTCCAGCCGGCGGCGTCCAGGGTCTTCCTGGCGCCCTCCGGGTCGTGCTTGATCACCGCGCCGACGTTGTCGGAGTAGCCCTTCTGGAAGCTGAAGAGCAGCAGCGAGCCGGGCAGCGGCTCGCTGTAGTCGCCCAGGCCCTGGAACTGGATCCTGGCGATCTGGGACCGGTCGATGCTCTCCAGGAGCGCCTTGCGCACCTGGACGTCCGCCAGGTTGGGGGACTTCGCGTTGACGTAGAAGGAGTACGCGAAGGGGCTGCCGCCCTGGCGTATCCCGGTGCCCTGGACGCCGGAGAGGCGCTTCAGGCCCTCGGCGTCGCCGGCGGAGGTGTAGTCGATCTGGCCGTTCTTGAAGGCGTTGGCCGCGGCGTCCGACTCCAGGTTGACGTAGACGCGCTTGTCCAGCTTGCCCTTCTTGCCCCACCACTTGGGGTTGCGCACGAAGGTGAGGTCGCCGGCCTTGGCGTCGAACGCGCCGACGGTGTACGGCCCGGCGCCCCACTCGGGGTGGACCTTCTTGACGTAGGCGTCGTTGTAGCCGGCGACGGTGGCGGCCTTGGGGTGCAGGAACGTCGTGAACAGGCTCGACCACCAGGGGGCGGTGCCCTTGAAGTCGATGACGGCCTGCTTGTCGTCCGCGCCGCGCGTCACCGAGGTGATGTGGCCGTAGCCCTCGGTGTCGGTCGCGTTGTACTTCTTGTCCCTGCCGTTGTTCGCCCGCCAGGTCGCCTCGACGGCCGTCCAGTCGATCGGGGTGCCGTCGTTGTACGTGGCCTTCGGGTTGAGGCTGAGGACCACGCGCTGGTCGCCGCCGGTGACGGTGACCTTCACGTCGCTCAGGTAGTCCGGGTTGTACTGCGCCTCACCGGTGGGGGAGTACGTGATGACGTCCGGGTTGTACCAGAACCAGACGCGCTTGGCGGTGAGCGTCGCGTTGGCGTTGAACGGGTTGCCCTGGTCGTCGATGGTGCCCGCGGTGGTGTAGGTGCCGCCGTCCTTGACGTTGTCGTAGGGCTGGGGGTTGTAGTCGACCTTCGCCGACGCCGCGGCGGGGGCCGCCCCCTTCCCGGGGGCCTTGCCGGAGTCCGTGGTGCCGGAGCCGGAGGCGCTGCACGCCGAGACGGCGAGCGCGAGGGCCGCGGTGAGCGCGGCGGTGGGGACGGCGATTCTCGATCGCATGGCGGGGTGGATCCTCATTCCTTCATGGGGGGCGGCGGCACCAAGGGGTGCGGTGCCGCCGGGGTGGGCCCGAGGTCAGCGGGCGTGGCAGGCGTGGTGGTGGCCGGAGCCGGGCGTCACCGGGCCGAGGGCGGGCCGCTCCGTACGGCAGCGTTCCCGGGCCGGGTCGTCGAGCAGCCGGTACAGCGGGCAGCGGTCGACGAAGACACAGCCCGGGGGCAGGTTCGACGCGCTCGGCTGCTCGCCTTCGAGCACGATCCGCTCGCGGGAGCGCTCGCGCCGCGGGTCGGGCACCGGGATCGCCGAGAGCAGGGCCTCGGTGTACGGGTGCCGGGGGTTCCCGAACAGCTCCTCGGTGCTGCCGGTCTCGACGATGTGCCCGAGGTACATGACGGCGATCCGGTCGGCGAAGTGCCGCATCACGGCCAGGTCGTGCGCGACGACCAGGTACGCCAGGCCGAGCTCGCGCTGGAGCCGGGCGAGCAGGTTGACGACGCCCGCCTGCACGGACACGTCCAGGGCCGACACCGGCTCGTCCAGGACCACGATCCGCGGCTCGGTCGCCAGGGCGCGGGCGATCCCGACGCGCTGCCGCTGCCCGCCGGACAGGGCGCCCGGGAAGCGGTCCGCGAGCGAGGCGTCGAGGCCCACCAGGCCCAGGAGTTCGGCCACCCGGGCGCGGATCGCCGGCCGGTCGGCACCGACGGCCCGCAGCGGTTCGGCGAGCAGCTGGAAGACGGGGAGCCGCGGGTCGAGGGAGCCCATCGGGTCCTGCATGACGATCTGCACCGCGCCGCGGAGCTCCCGCAGCCGCTCGGCGGAGCCGGGGGCGGCGACGTCCGTGCCGGTCACCTCGATCCGGCCGCCCTCCGGCGGCCTCAGCCGCAGGATCTCCAGGAGCGTCGTCGTCTTGCCGCTGCCGGACTCGCCCACCAGACCCAGCGTCTCCCCGGCCCGCAGCTCGAACCCGACGTCGCTGACCGCGTGGAGCGTGCCGACACGGCGCTTCAGGAACGCGCCCTTGGTGACGGGGAAGGTCTTGGTCAGGCCCGACACCCGCAGCACCGTCTCGCCGGGCGCCCCGCCCGCGGCGGCGGTCGCCGCGGCTGAGGTGTCCCCGGCCACACCGCCTCCGGCCGCACCGCCTCCGGCCGCACCGCCCCCCGCCGCACCGCCCCCGCCGGCGCTCTCCTCCGCCGCCGGGAAGAGCGTGCGGGCGTCCAGCCGGCCGTCGGCGATCTCCTCGGCGCGCAGGCAGGCGACCTGCCCGTGTCCGGCGACGGGAGTCTCCGCCGGTTCGTGCGTCCGGCAGCGGTCGAGCACGGCGGGGCACCGGTCGGCGAAGGCGCATCCGGCCGGCAGCGCCACCAGCGATGGGGGTTCGCCGCCGATCGGCACCAGCGGGCGGTCCTTCGGGGCGTCGGGGCGGGGCACGGCGCCCAGCAGCCCGATCGTGTACGGCATGGTGGGGCGCCGGAACAGCTCGTCCGCGCCCGCCCGTTCCACGATCCGCCCGGCGTACATCACGGCGACGTCGTCGGCGTACCCGGCGACGACACCCAGGTCGTGGGTGATCAGCACGAGCCCGGCGCCGGTCTCGGCCTGCGCGGTCCGCAGCACGTCGAGGATCTGGGCCTGCACGGTGACGTCGAGGGCGGTGGTGGGCTCGTCGGCCACGATGACGGAGGGGGAGTTCGCCATCGCCAGGGCGATGACGACGCGCTGCCGCATTCCGCCGGAGAACTCGTGCGGGAACGCACGCGCCCTGCGCTGCGGTTCGGGGATGCCGACCAGGTCGAGGAGCTCCACCGCGCGCTTCCACGCGGCCTGCTTCGTCAGGTCCTGGTGGACGCGCAGCGCGTCGGACAGCAGGCGGCCGACGGAGAAGATCGGGGTCAGCGCGGACAGCGGGTCCTGGAAGACCATCCCGATGTCCTTGCCGCGCACCCGGGACAGCCGGGCGTCGTCCAGACCGACCAGGTCACGGCCGCCGAGCAGCACCTCGCCCGACACCCGGGCGGTCGGCGGCAGCAGACCCATGACGCCCATCGCCGTCGCCGACTTGCCCGAGCCGGACTCGCCGACGATGCCCAGCGTCCGGCCGGGCAGCAGGTCGAAGCCGATGCCGCGGACGGCCTCGACGTCCCCCGCCTCGGACGGGAAGGAGATCCTCAGGTCCCGCACGGACAGGACCGGAGCGGGCCCGGTGCCGTGCGGCGGCGACTCGGGGGCGGGCAGGAGGGTGAACGTCATCGCGTGCCTCCCGAGGCCGCCGATACGGAGGTGGGGTCGAGGGCGTCACGCAGCCCGTCGCCGACGAGCGTCATCGACACCGTGAGCAGCACGACGAGGCCGGCGGGGAACGCGAACAGCCACGGGGCGCTGGTGATGCTGCCCGAGCCGTCGGCGAGCATGGTGCCCAGCGACACGTCCGGGGTCTGGACCCCGAAGCCGAGGAACGAGAGGGCCGTCTCGCTGAGCACGGTGGCGACGACCCCGAGGGTCAGGTTGACCACGAGCAGGGAACCCAGGTTCGGGATGATGTGCCGCAGCACGATGTGCCACGGCCGCACTCCCATGAACTCGGCGGCCAGCACGTAGTCGCGCTCGCGCAGCGACGTGGACAGCGACCAGACGACCCGCGCGGTCGTCATCCAGCCGAAGACGGTGAGCACGAGGATCAGCACCCGCCAGTCGCCCGCGAGCCGGTGCGAGACCAGCGCGAGGATCAGGAACGACGGGACCACCAGCAGGAAGTGGATGACCGCCAGGGTCAGCTTCTCCACCCGCCCGCCGAGGTACGCGGCGCCCGCGCCGATCACCGAGGCCAGCACGATCGTCAGGACCGACACGCTCACCGCGATCACCAGCGAACGCCGCAGCCCGTGCACCGCCTCGGCGTACACGTCGTTCCCGCCCTGGTTGGTGCCGAAGTAGTGGGCCGCGCCCGGCGGCTGGGTGAGCGCGGTGAAGTCCGCGTCGGTGTACGCGAACGGGGTGAGGAGACCGCCGAGCACACTGAACAGCACCAGGAGCACGAAGAGCGCCACACCGAGCAGGGCCGCGCGATTGCGGGCGAAGCGGCGCAGGTACAGCCGCCCGGCGCCGGGGGCACGCGGCCCGGGCGGGGACGTCAGGAGTGTCGTCATGGCTCAGCTCACCCGCACCCGGGGGTCGAGGAGGACCACGGCGATGTCGGCGAGGATCGCGCCGATCGCGGTCATGGCCGCGCCGAACGCCGCCACCGCCACCGTGCCGTGCACGTCGTTCTTGCCGATGGTCTGGATGAAGTACTGGCCCATGCCGTTCCAGCCGAAGACGGTCTCGGTGATGACCGCGCCGGTGAAGATGGCGGGGATGCCGAACGCCACGGAGGTGGCGGTCGGGATCAGCGAGGCGCGCAGCGCGTGGCGCCGGATCGCCTGGGAGCGGGTCAGCCCGGCGGCGCGCGCGGTGCGCACGAAGTCCGAGCCGATGGCGTCGAGCAGCAGCGTGCGCTGGGTCAGGTGGTAGCCCACGTACCCCAGCAGGGTCAGGCTCAGCGTCGGCAGGACGAGGTGCTGCACCCGGTCGACCAGCGTCGGCAGCAGGCCCTCGACGGTGGGGGACTTCTCCCCGGCCACGTACAGGAAGCGCAGTCCGAGGCTCTGGTTGAGCCAGATGCCGACGAGGACCACGCCCAGCGCGGCGACGGCGGTCGGGATGTTGAACAGGAACACCGACACCAGCTGCGTGATCCGGTCCCACCAGCCGTACTGCCGCGAGGCCGTGGACACGCTCAGACCGACGCCGATGAGCACCGACAGAAGCGTGGCGGCGGTGACCAGCTGCCCGCTCACCAGCACCCGGAACCCGATCTCGGAGTTCACCGGGGCGCCGACCGGGGACTTCCCCCAGTCGAAGTGCAGCGCGACGTCACCGAACCACTGCCACCAGCGGTCCACCATCGGCACCCGCGGGTCCAGGTTGTACGGCGCCAGCGCCTGGTCGATCTCCGCCTCGGAGCGCACCGGGCGGGTGTCCTTGTAGTTGGACCTGGGGTCGAGGAACCAGGCGGCGAGCACGTACGTGACGTTGGTGGCGACCACGATCATGGCCAGCCAGCCGGCCGTCCTGCGCATCACGTGACGGAGCATGACCCCGCCTTCCCGCGCGTCGTGGCGACGGACGCGGTACGAGGGGCGGCGGGGGAGGCCTTACGGGGGGCCGGCGGGGGTGTGCCGGTTCTGCGCATGCGCGACGTGCTTTCTGAGGGGCGGGCACGCGCGGCCGATCAGGGCGGCGCGGTGCTGATGACAGACGCCGGGCCCGGTCCCCCTCTGAATCGGAGGGGAACGAGACCCGGTGTCTCATCATCTTGTGTCGCGATCGGCGCCGTCGGAAGGATTCCAAGGCAGCTGACATGCGATGGAAAAGCGCACGTCACAATCGCCCGCCCGTGGGCCTACCGGGTCTCCCCCGCCCCTCCCAGCGCGACCGGTGCGAGACCGGCCGTCAGAAGGCGCTTCGGGGCGCCGGTGCCGTCGGCCGGGGCCGTGTAGAGGTCGGCGCCGAAGTCGCCCGGGAGGGAGTAGGCCACCGTGCGGGCGTCCAGCCAGACCGCCTGGTCGTCGACGCTGCGCCGGTCGGCGAGCGGCGTCTCGCGGAAGGTGGACAGGTCCAGGGCGTACAGCCGCCAGGGCGCGTCGGCGGGTGCGCCGGGGACGCGCTTCTTGTAGACGATCCGGGTCTCGTCGGGGGAGAGCGACGGGCACTCGACGTTCTGGTGCAGGGTGGTGACGGTGCGCGCGCCGAGATCGCCGCGCACGAGGTAGGTCTTCCCGCCGGTCGCCATCGTCGCGTAGAAGTGCCGGTCGTCGCGGGAGAAGGTGACGCCCCAGAAGTTGGTGTCGGCGGCGTGGTGCTCCCTGCCGTCCTTGACCACCGTGAACTCCTCCAGGGACGCCGTGAGCCGGTTCGTCCGGGTGTCCAGGACGGCGGTACGGGTGGAGAAGTCCGTGCCCGCGTACGAGTCGCCGCCGACGAACACCGTCCACGCCACGAACCGGCCCGACGGGGAGACCCGGGCGCGGGTGGGGATGCCGGGCAGCGCGTAGTGCGCCCGCTCCTTGAGGCCCGCGTCCAGGACCACCGCCCGGTAGGCGTCCTCCACGGTGCCGCGTTCGGCCTGGAGGCAGATGCCCGTTCCGGCGGCGGCATGGAAACGCAGGCACTTCACCCCGGACGCGGTGCGCGGGCCGCCCGGCTCGGCGGCCGGCACGGTGGCCAGCTCGTCGCGGTGCGGACCCCAGGCCATGTTCCGGAAGACGATCCGGCGTCTCGCGTCGGGCGTCAGGGCGACCCGCCCGGACGCGACCGGCGGGCCGCCCGCCTGCGTCCGGTCCTTCTCGGCGGCCCGGTCCGAGGCGTGCAGCAGCGAGGCCGCGGCCACGCCGCCGAGCACGGCCAGCGCCGTCAGCAGGACGAGCAGTTTGATGCGCAGGGTCATGCGGGCTCTTCCTTCGGGTCCTTCGGGTCCTTCGCGTCCGTCGCGGCGCGCGAGGGCGTGGGGAGGAGGGCGAACGCGGCCGCGGCGCACAGCGCGAGCGCGCCCGTCGCCGTGCCGAGCGCGGTGCGGTCGCCCCACGCGCTCCAGGCGGCGCCGAAGGCGATCGAGCAGCCGAAGCGGGCGAGCGCCTGGCCAGTCTGGACCAACGCGAGCCCGGAGGAGCGCAGTTCGGCGGGTACGCAGCCGGCGGTCGCGGCCATCAGGACGCCGTCGGTCGCCGCGTAGAAGCCGCCGTGCAGGGCGAGGACCAGGTAGGGGAGCGCGGTGCCGTGCCAGCCGCTGAGCAGCGCGACGTACGCCAGGAGCAGGGCGGCGTGCCCGCCGAGGAAGACGCGCCGGCTGCCGATCCGGTCGGCGAGCCGCCCCAGTGGCACGGCGAGCAGCAGGAAGGCGGCCGCGGTGCCCAGCGGCAGCAGCGCGAACCACTGGTCGGAGACGCCGAGGCGCCGCTGGAGCAGCAGATAGACGAACGAGTCACTGACCGTGGCGAGGCCCAACAGGAGCGCGCAGAGGGCGAGTCGGCGGACCTCGTGGATCCGCAGCAGGGCGAGCGCCGCCTTGAGGGAGGCGCGCGGGGCGCCGGCCGGCGCCCCGCCGGGGGTGGCCGCGGGCCGGTGCCGGCGCGACGGTACGAAGAGGACCAGGACCAGGACGCCCACCGCGGCCACGCAGAAGCTGACCGTGAACACGGCGTCGTAGCCGTCCACGGCCTGGCGGAGGATCAGGAAGGCGACGAGCGGCCCGATCAGGGCACCCGCGGTGTCCATCGCCCGGTGCACGCCGAACGCCCGGCCGCGGGACTCCGCGGGGGAGGCCAGCGAGATCAGGGCGTCGCGCGGCGCGGTCCGAAGGCCCTTGCCGGTGCGGTCGGCGGCCAGCACGGCCCCGATCAGCGGCAGTGAACCCGCCACCAGGAGAAGGGGTTTGCACAGGGCCGACAGGCCGTAGCCGAGGACGGCCACCGTCTTGTGGCGCCCGCCGCGGTCGGCGAGATGCCCGCCGACCAGCCGCACGAGCGCGCTGAAGCCGTTGTAGACGCCGTCGAGCAGGCCGAAGCCGAGCGGCGAGAGGCCGAGCCCGGCGACCAGGTAGAGCGGGAGCACGGCTGTGACCATCTCCGAGGACACGTCCGTGATGAGGCTGACCGTGCCGAGGGCGAGGACCGTGGGGGCGACGGCGGACCGCCGCCCGGAGCGGGTGCTCCGGGCGGCGGGCGCGGGTGTCGCGGGGGTGCTGCGACTGTCCGCTACGTACACGTCACGGAGTCCAGATGCCCGTGATCGGGGTCGCGTTGGCGGCCTGTCCGGCGTGCGAGGTGCCGTACATGTCCTCGATCGTGCGGAGCAGGTTGTAGTGGTTGTACGTCGTCGCGGAGGTCGATCCCGGGGTGACCTGCTGGCCGTAGAACACGGTCGGGATCTTGTTGCCGGCGAGCCGGTTGTCCTCGTCGAAGGTGACCACGAGCAGGCTGTTGTGGGTCTTCGCCCAGGTCGCGTAGGCGCCGAGGTTGTTCTTCAGCCAGGTGTCACCGGTGCCGACCGAGCAGTCGTGCATGTCGCTGCACAGGTTTGGGACGACGAAGGAGACCTGCGGCAGCTTGGTGTAGTCGGTCGGGAACTGCGTGAAGGTGTACGCCGACGAGGTCGGCACGTTGGAGAAGCCGAACCAGGGGTTGTGCTTGCGGGCGTACTTGCCGCTGCTGCACGTGGTCGAACCCTGGCTGGGGAGCGTCTCGTTGTAGCTGCCCCAGGTCTTGCCCGCGGCGATCAGCTCGGAGGCCAGGTTCGGCGCGGACGAGAAGCCGGGCGTGTAGCAGCTGTCGTCCGTGATGCCCTGGGTGGAACCCGAGAACAGCGCGAAGTAGTTGGGCTGGCTCGGGTGCGTCTCGGCGTACGACTGGGTCAGGTTGGCGCCGCCGGTCTTCAGCGAGTTGATGTACGGGGCGCTGGAGCTGTCGATGACCTGGCTGTAGGCGTGGTTCTCGAAGACCACGACCACCACGTGGTCCGGGGTGGGCACGGTCGCCGCGGCCTGGGCCGAGGACGTCCCGCCGAAACCGGCCCACAGGCCGAGCGAGGCGGCCGCGAGGCCGAGGGCGGAAAGAAGGGCGGTGCGGCGTTGTCTGGGCGCGCCGGACACGGCTACCTCCGGTTGAGGGGGGGATGGCTTGGGGGCGGTGCAACCGAAGGGTAGAAGTGTCCATGCCAACCCGGAAGGTGTCCCATGTGAAGACCCGGGAAACGTCTCGTGCCGCGCTCGTATACCCGTACGGAGCGTCGCCCGGGCCCGCTCCGGGGCGTCGCCAGGGCCGGGGCGGTACGCCTTCCGTACGCCCCTCTCGGCAACTCCGCGCCACAGCACGGCCATTCGAGCGGGGTGAAGCATGCGCGTGCGCTCCCTGGCCGGATCTGGCGCATAGGTCGGCACACGCCCTCCGGCGCATTCCGGACTATGCCACGGGTCCGTGCGCCGCCGTTCCTGTCGGATGGCTGGAATGTCGTCATTCACCAGGATAAACCCCGCGCGCAACAAGATCACCGGTTCGAGGTAATGCCCCCGGTCCGACGGGGTGAGCCGGTCTTCCAGGCCGTTACTGTTCCCCGGGATCTGGGGCGATTCCCAGAGATTTCCCCCGCTGTTCCCCTCTTCCGGTGATCTGCACAGGAATGTGCCGGTCACCGCCTTCGTGAAGGAGAGCTCGCCCGATGACCGTTGACACCGGCGCGGAAGCCCGGCTGGAGCCATCCCGGCCGCAGTCCAGCCTGAGCACCGCGGCTGCCCGCAACCTCGCCACCACGACCAAGTCCGCCCCGCAGATGCAGGAGATCACCTCCCGCTGGCTGCTGCGGATGCTCCCCTGGGTCGAGACCAAGGGCGGCGCCTACCGGGTGAACCGCCGGCTGAGCTACACCGTCGGCGACGGGCGCATCGAGTTCGTCCAGGACGGCGCCACCGTCCGGGTGATCCCACGGGAGCTCGGCGAACTCGCCCTGCTGCGGGACTTCGACGACCTGGACGTGCTCACCGCCCTGGCCGACCGCTGCGAGCAGCGCGAGTTCCGCGCCGGCGAGGTGCTGGTCGAGCGGGGCGCGCCCGCCGACAAGATCCACCTGATCGCCCACGGCCGGATCAGCCAGACCTCCGCCGGCAAGTACGGCGACGAGATCGCCGTCGCGGTCCTCGCGGACGGCGAGCCGTTCGGCGAGAACGCCCTCCTGGACGCCGACGCCAGGTGGGACTACACCGCGACCGCGGAGACCTCCGGCACCCTGCTCACGCTCTCCCGGGCCGACTTCGCCGCCGTGCTCTCCTCGGCGCCGAGCCTCCAGACCCACATCCAGGAGTTCAGCTCCCTCCCGCTCCAGCGGCAGAACAAGCACGGCGAAGCCGAGATCGCGATGTCGGCGGGCCACGTCGGCGAGTACGAACTGCCCGGCGCCTTCGTCGACTACGAGCTGAAGCCGCGCGAGTACGAGCTCTCCGTCGCCCAGACCGTGCTGAAGGTCCACACGAGGGTCGCCGACCTCTACAACGGGCCGATGAACCAGACGGAGGAACAGCTCAGGCTCACCATCGAGGCGCTGCGCGAGCGCCAGGAGTACGAGCTGATCAACAACCGCGAGTTCGGACTGCTCCACAACGCCGACTTCAAGCAGCGCATCCAGACCCACTCCGGACCGCCCACCCCGGACGACATGGACGAGCTGCTCTGCCGCCGCCGCGGAACCAGGCTCTTCCTCGCCCACCCGCGCACCATCGCGGCGATCGGCCGCGAGTTCAACGCCCGCGGGCTCTACCCGGACCACGTCGACCTCGGCGGACAGGCGGTCCCGGCCTGGCGCGGGGTGCCGATCCTGCCGTGCAGCAAGATCCCGATCAGCAAGGACAACACCAGCTCGATCATCGCCATGCGTACCGGCGAGGACAACCAGGGCGTCATCGGCCTGCGCCAGACCGGCCTTCCGGAGGAGTACGAGCCGGGCCTGTCCGTGCGGTTCATGGGCATCAGCGAGCAGGCGATCATCTCGTACCTGGTGACCACCTACTACTCGGCCGCCGTCCTGGTGCCCGACGCGCTGGGTGTCCTGGAGAACGTCCAGATCGCCCGCCGCCGCGACTGAGCGGCGCGAAGGAAGCGCGCGACCGAAGGGCGCGACCACAGGATCCGTCCGACGGCCGCGACACGGCCCGGACCTTCCCGGGCCGGGCGAGCATGTCCGGGAGCCGGGGACAGCCCACTCACCTCAGCAAGGAGCCACGGATGCCCGACCCCGGGCTTTCCCCCCTTCCCCCCGTCTCCCTCCCCGCCCCTCCGCCCACCACTCCTCCCGCGCCTCCCGCTCAGCTCTCACCCATCGACCGGATCCTGCGCGGGCCCAGCGGTCTCGGTACGAGCACGCTGTCCCTGGCGCGGCGCCCGGAACCGGCCGCGGTGCCCGAACCGGTCGCTGTGCCGGACCCGCCGGAAGCCCCCGTACCACCCGTACCACCCGCGTCGCCCGAGCCGGCGGCGCCGGTGGACGCGCTGCACGTCCCGGGCCTCTACTACCACCCGGTGCCCGAGCCCGATCCCGTACGCGTGGCAGAGGTCAGCCGCCGGATCAAGGACTGGGCCGTCGACGAGGTCGAGCTGTTCCCCCACGACTGGGAGGGCGAGTTCGACGGCTTCTCCGTCGGGCGTTACATGGTCGCCTGCCACCCGGACGCGCCCACCGTCGAGCACCTGATGCTCGCCACGCGCCTGATGGTCGCCGAGAACGCCGTCGACGACATGTACTGCGAGGACCACGGGGGCTCGCCCATCGGCCTCGGCGGGCGTCTGCTGCTCGCGCACACCGCCCTGGACCCGCTGCACGTGCCGGCCGAGTACCACGAGCCGTGGGCCGCGTCGCTCGGCTCGGACGCCCCCCGGCGCGCGTACCGCTCCGCCATGGAGTACTTCGTCAAGCAGTCCACCCCCTCCCAGGCCGACCGGTTCCGGCACGACATGGCCCGGCTGCACATGGGATACCTCGCCGAGGGGGCCTGGGCGGAGACGGACCACACGCCCGAGGTGTGGGAGTACCTGGCGATGCGCCAGTTCAACAACTTCCGGCCCTGCCCCACCATCACCGACAGCGTCGGCGGCTACGAGCTGCCGGCCGACCTGCATGCCCAGCCCGCCATGCAGCGGGTGCTCGCGCTCGCCGGGAACGCCAGCACCATCGTCAACGACCTCTACTCCTACACCAAGGAGCTGGCGAGCCCCGGCAAGCATCTGAACCTGCCCGTGGTGATCGCCGAGCGCGAGGGCCTCTCCGAGAAGGACGCCTATCTGAAGGCCATCGAGGTCCACAACGACCTGATGCGCGCCTTCGAGGCCGAGAGCGCCCAGCTGGCCGCCGCATGCCCCCTGCCGTCCGTGCTGCGCTTCCTGCGCGGGGTGGCCGTGTGGGTCGACGGCAACCACTACTGGCACCAGACCAACACCTATCGGTACAGCCTTCCCGACTTCTGGTAATTGAGAGAATGGATTCACCCGTGACCAGCACCGAGTTCACCACCCTCGACAGCGCCTCCTCCGCCGCCTTCGTCCCCTCCCCGGCCTCGCCGTACCAGGGTGACATCGCACGGTACTGGGACGCGGAGGCCCGGCCGGTCAACCTGAAGCTGGGCGATGTCGACGGCCTTTACCACCACCACTACGGCATCGGCGACATCGACCGGGCCGCCCTCGGCGACGTCCAGGACAGCGCGTACGAGAAGAAGCTGATCGCCGAGCTGCACCGCCTGGAGTCGGCCCAGGCCGACGTCCTGCTGCACCACCTCGGTTCCATCGGGCGTGACGACATGCTCGTGGACGCCGGCTGCGGCCGCGGCGGTTCGATGGTCATGGCCCACCAGCGCTTCGGCGCCAAGGTAGAGGGCGTCACCCTCTCGGCCAAGCAGGCCGACTTCGCCAACCGGCGCGCCGCCGAGCTCGGCATCGACGAGCACGTGCACGCCCGCGTCTGCAACATGCTCGACATGCCGTTCGAGACCGGTCAGGCCGCCGGCTCCTGGAACAACGAGTCGAGCATGTACGTCGACCTGGAGGACCTGTTCGCCGAGCACTCCCGGGTCCTCGCCGTCGGCGGCCGTTACGTCACCATCACCGGCTGCTGGAACCCGCGCTACGGCCAGCCGTCGAAGTGGGTCTCCCAGATCAACGCGCACTTCGAGTGCAACATCCACTCGCGCCGGGAGTACCTGAAGGCCATGGCGGACAACCGCCTCGTCCCGCAGGCGGTCATCGACCTGACCCCCGAGACCCTGCCCTACTGGGAGCTGCGCGCCACGTCGTCGCTGGTCACGGGCATCGAGGAGGCGTTCATCAACTCGTACAAGGACGGCTCCTTCCAGTACGTGCTGATCGCGGCCGACCGCGTCTGACGCGCCGGACGGCCCGCCGGGGCCCGTCCGGTCCACCCGGCGGACCCCGGCCGATCCCGGCCGATCCCGGTCGCTCCTCATCGTTCCCGCGTGTCCGAAAGCGATCGCGACATCCGGCACTCATGATCCATGGTGCCCGCGGTCGCGACCGACGCCCGCGGCGCACCGCGCCGACACCGCGCCGACACCGCGCCGACACCGCGCCGAACGAAGAAGCCGAGGATCCGCCGTGCCCCTGCCGTCGCACCGACACCTGGCCGCCCTGAGCGCCACCCTGATCGCCGCCCTCGCCGGAGCCGTGGCCCCGGCGCTCCCCGCGACCGCCGCCCCGGCGACCGCGGTCGCGCCCCCTCCCGCCCCCGCCCCCGCCCCCGACATGGACGGGGTGGCCGCCGCCCTGAACTCCGCGATGGCCCAGGGGGCGCCCGGCGCCATGGCCCGCTACAGCGGCCCCGACGGCGTCCGCAGCCGGACCGCCGGTGTCCGCGACCGCGTCTCGGGCGCGCCCATGGACCTCCACGCGCGGTTCCGCATCGGCAGCGTGAGCAAGACCTTCTCCAGCGTCGTCCTCCTCCAACTGGTGCAGGAGGGCCGTCTGGAGCTGGACGCGCCGGTCGACCGGTACCTGCCCGGCCTGCTCCCCGACGCCCGCATCACCGTGCGCCACCTGCTCACCCACCGCAGTGGCCTCGCCGACTACACCGACGCGATGTTCAACCAGACCGTGCCGGGCTTCGAAGCGGTACGGAACAAGGTCTTCGGCTACCGCGACCTCGTCGCCCTCTCCCTCGCCGAACCCCGCACCACCGAGCCCGGCGCCGCCTACGCGTACTCGAACACCAACTTCGTGGTCGTCGGCATGCTCATCGAGCAGCTGACCCGCCGGCCGGTGGCCGACGCGTACGAGCGCCGCATCCTCAAGCCGCTGGGCCTGCGCGGGACCTCGTACGTCCACCCGGACACCGCCATCAAGGGCCTGCACGTCAACGGCTACCTGCACCCCGACGAGGAGGGCGCGCCGCTCGTCGACTCGACGGAGCAGACGGTCTCCTGGGCCCAGTCCGCCGGCGCGGTCATCTCCACCCCGGCCGACCTGAACACCTTCACCGGCGCCCTGATGCGCGGCCGCCTCCTCTCCGCGCCGATGCTGGACGCGATGACGACGGTGACCCCCACGGACACCACGAACACCCGCTTCTACGGCCTGGGCCTGCGCCGCTACGACCTGTCCTGCGGCACCCAGGTGTACGGCCACACCGGCACGGTCCAGGGCTACTACACGTACGCCTTCTCGACCCGCGACGGCCGCCGCAGCCTGTCGGCCCTGGCCAACACCTCCAACCACGGAGCCGCGAACACGGCCCTCATGGGCACCCTGGACGCCGCCTTCTGCGGGACGAAGCCGGCCGGCGCGAAGCGGCGCGCGGTGTCGGGGGCCACGGGGTACGCGGCGGAGCGGGACCTGGCCGAGCGGCACTGACACACGCCGGGCCGACCGAGGCCTCAGACGCGGGAAGCGGGCCGCCCCGGATCGTTCCGGGGCGGCCCTGGTCCGCCGTTCCCGTGGCAGCGGCCCGCTCAGCCCGCCGCCGCGTCCTCCTCCGGCTGGATCCCCGCGAGCAGGTTGAACGCCCCCGTCAGCAGGTTGAGGGTCACCACCCCGACGACCTCCGCGATGATCCGGTCGCTCCACCCGTGCGCCCGCAGCTCGGCCACGTCCTCGTCGCCCAGGGCGCTCGGCTCGACGAGCACGCGCAGCGCGACCGCGATCAGCGCGGCCTCGCGGGCGTCCGTGGACGTGCCCTGGCGGGCCAGCTCGATGTCGCTCTCGCTCAGCCCGGCGGCCAGGGCGGCGGCCACGTGGGCCTCGCGGCAGGTGCCGCAGCCGATCCACTCCTGGACGGCGAGGGAGAGCTTCTCGCTCAGCGCCCGGGGGATCTTCACCCGCTTCATGGCCCGGGACAGGCTGAGATAGCCCTCGATGAGCGCGGGCGAGTGGGCCATCGTCGAGACCATCTCGCCGGCCGAGCCGTGCCGCTCGACGATGTCGGTGAGCAGCTCGCGCGCCTTCCCCGTGGCCTGCTCGGGCCGGAGCGCGGCCAGCCGCCGTGGCCGGCCCGGGGACCCGCCCCGCGCCGTGCCCTCCGCCGTGTCCTGAGCCTCGTCTTCCGTACGCACCTTGCCTCCTCCTCGGCACACCGCCTCGGTATACCCGTGGGGGGTATAACGCCGACTCGCCTCCCGGAGTTCCCGGCCGGGCGTTCTACGATCGGGGGGTGATCAAAGGCGTGATGTTCGACTTCTCCGGCACGCTGCTGCGTGTCGAGTCCACCGCGCACTGGCTGGACGCCGTCCTGTCCGACGCCGGCGTGGGGCTGTCCGGCGACGAGTTCGCCCACGCCGTGGAGCGGCTGACCCGGTACGGGGCGCTGCCCGGCGGCCCGGCACCGCGCGAGCTGCCGGCCCGGCTGCGGAAGCTGTGGGGCGAGCGCGACCTCGACGCCGAGCGGCACCGCGCGGCGTACTCCGGGCTGATCCGCGAGGCCGGGATCACCGAACCGGAGCTGGTCCGCGCCCTGTACGACCGGCACATGGACCCGGCGGCCTGGCATCCGTACCCGGACACCGCGCGGACGCTCGGTGAGCTGAGCCGCGGCGGGGTGCTGGTCGCCGTCGTCAGCAACATCGGCTGGGACCTCCGGCCGGTGTTCCGCGCGCACGGCCTCGACGAGTGGGTCGACCTCTACGCGCTCTCCTACGAGGTCGGCGTCCAGAAGCCGGACCCGGCCATCTTCCGGTTCGCCTGCGACGGGCTCGGGCTCGCCCCCGCCGAGACGCTGATGGTCGGCGACGACCGCACCGCCGACGGCGGCGCGCTGGCGCTCGGCGCCCGGGTGCACTTCGTCGACCACCTCCCCGTCGACCGGCGTCCCGACGGACTGCGCCCGGTCTTCGGGCTGCTGGGTGACGCCGGCCGCGCCTGAGGGGGTACCCGTGTTGACACCGGGGTGAGCCCGGCCTGAGGTGATGTTCCCTCAGGGCGCCCTGGAAGCAGGGGAGTTGACGTGGAGGCGGGCGGGCGTGCGCTCCGGCGCACAACCCCTCGCCCTGTTCGCGCGCTCGCCCGAAGGGGCGGGGGAGGCCCTCGAAAACACCGATCGGAGCGCAATCGCTCGATCGGTGTGTCTTCTCCTCCGCACGGAGTAGAAGCCCTTGTCGCGCGGTGTGCGGACGTGCGTCCCTATGTCCTGCCGCACGCCGGAGCCGCGTTCTCGCTCCGCGGTCCGCCGCGGCGCGAAAGGACGCGTGCATGGGTGTCATCCAGGACCGGGCCGTGGCCCGGCTCGCCGACCCGGCCTTACTCGGCGCGCTGCTCGAACCCCGCGCCCGGTTCCTCGTCGAGCGGACCCACGAGCTGGAGTACGAGCGGATCGACTCGGTGGCGGCGCTGCGGGTCCGCAAGGTCGCGGCCCAGTGGCCGCTGTTCCCGCTGGACTCCCGGCGGGGCAACTGGAGCCAGGTCGTTCCCGGCACGACCCTCGCCGACTTCTCCTGGTCGGGGGAGACCGCCGAGCCCGTGTGGATCGACGTCCTCGCCGAGCTGGAGATCGACGTGGTCGCCGAGACCGACCCCGGCGGCCTCGACTCCCTCGTGGTGAAGGCCGTCGACGAGTACGCCACCCTGGACGAGTTCCGCGCCCAGTTCCGCTTCCTGGACCTGGACGCGTTCATGCGCGGCCACGGCCTCGTCACCGTGGAGGACCTGCGCGAGTCCGGCGAGTACCTCCGTACCGAGGTGAAGCTGCGTCGGCCGCCCGTCTTCGACCCGGGGCATCCCGCCAACCGGCGGACCGTCGCCGTGGACGCCGCCGTGGTGGTCGGCGCCGCCGACGACGTCGCGGGGGCGGTGCGGGCGGCCCGACTGGTCGCCGCCGCGGCCCGCGACCGTCCGCTGTCGCCCGGGCCCTTCGGAGTGCGCGTCGCGCCGTACGCGCTCGTCGCCGCCTTCCCCGCCCCCGTACCGCCGCCGCCCGCCGAGCCGGGGCTCACCCGGGCGCAGATCGAGCGTCTGCTGGAAGGCGCGGGCATGGCGGCGGTGTTCCTGACCTGACGCGATCGCCGCCCGCAGGACCCGTCCGGGCCGCCGGTCGGCGAGCCCCGAAGACCGTCCCCGTTCCGGAAGGAAGCAGGTCCCATGCCCGACAGTCCCGTCCGCTACGTCCGCGTCAAGACCGAGGGCGTCCCCTTCGCCCCCGCCGTCCGTGCCTTCGGCAACGTCGGCATCATCGGCGTCGCGACCCCGCCGGCCAACCCGCCCGCGGACTTCCTCCCGCCCAACGTCCCCCACCTGTTCACCGACGTCAACGAGGCCCGCAGGATCGCCACCGGCGCCCTCGGCGAGGCCGTCGCGACGGCCCTCGTCCAGGAGCCGGGCCCCAGCGAGGTCTGGGGCGTACGGCTCGCCCAGGCCAACGCCTACGACGACGCGCTCACCAAGATGGGCACGGTCAACGTGCAGCTGGTCCTCTTCGCCGGCACCGCACTGACCCTCACCACCCCGACGGGCGGCCAGCCGACGCCCACCCCCGCCATCGTGAAGCTGGCCGAGCACGTCACCGCCCCCGTGGCCGACGGCATGGAGCGCATCGGCGTCGCGATGCTCGCCAAGGGCGCCGCCGACCCGGCCGTGGTGGTCGGCAGCCTCGTCACCGAGCGCATGGTGTACGTGGCGCACAAGAGCGACGAGGACGTCGCCGCGGCCGTCGCCGGCACCATCGCGGGCCACGAGCCGCACGTCTCGCTGCTCCTGAAGAAGGTCAAGGTGAGATCCGAGGCCTTCTCCGCCCAGGACCTCATCAAGCTGAACGGGTCCGAGGCCGCGAACGGACCGGCCGGCCAGGGCGTCAACTGGCTGGTCGACCCGCCGCTCATCCCCGGCGCCGGCGTCTACCTCGGCGAGGGCTACACCGGCGACCCCCGCGGCAAGAAGTACATCGACATCGTCCGCACCGTCGACGACATCACCTTCCGGCTCAAGGCCCGGCTCATCGGCACCATCGGCAACCTCCGGATCAGCCGCTCCGGCCTGCGCGGACTCGTCGCCGAGATGGAGACCGTCCTCGAACCCCTGCGCAGGGCCGAGGTCATCGAGGCGTACGAGATCGTCGTCCCCATCCTCGCCCTGCTCGACAAGCCGCAGCGCACCCCGACCGAGGACCAGCTCGTCCAGGCCGCCCAGACCGAACGCGCCGCCGAGGCCATGGTGCGGGTCGACTACGCGGGCGCGATCCACCGCATCAACATCACGCTCAAGTTCGACTGACCCGACCAAGGAGCCGTCCCATGTCCGACTGGAACACCCGGCTGGAAGTGAAACTCGCCGGCCGGACGATCTCTCCGATCACCAACTTCTCCCCGTCGTTCAACGTGCCCCACACGGTGATCCACAGCCTGGAGGCGGACGGCGTCGGCTATGTGCGCCAGCCCTTCACCTTCACCTTCACGCTCACCATCCCGGCCATCGCGTCGGCCGTCGCCGACCTCACCGAACTCGCCGTCAACGGCGGCGAGTTCGCCATCGCGGTCGCCGAGAAGAAGGGCAACGACTGGGCGTTCTCCTCGCTCAAGTTCAGCCGTTGCGTGGTCAGCGCCGCCCAGCCCAGCAACATCACCGTCGACGGCGTCCCGCAGGCCACCTTCACCTGCATGGCCCTCAACGTCGGCGTGGAGGACTGACCATGACCTCCGACGACGCCCCCGCCCCCGAACCGACGGCCCACGCCGGCGACCGGGTGGAGCGCACCGGCATCGCCCTCGTCCACGAGGGCGAGTACATCGTGCCCGCCCCCGGCAGCGAGGCCGTGGTGTCCCACCGGAGCGACGCCGGCCAGGTCGTCCACTACCACTTCCCCGTGGAGGTGGAGGTGGTCGGCGCCCTCCAGGACCACCACGTGCGGCGGATCGCCGCGCACGTCTTCGAGGAACTCGACCGTGAACTCGGCAGCCGGGGATAGCCCGTGGCGGACAAGGTGCTCGTCGGCACGATCCCCCTGCTGTACGTGCAGAGCATCACCATGACCGAGGGGTACCGGGTCGAACGGATCCTGGGCAGCCGGTTCTCCCAGGCCACCCAGCCGTCCACCAAGACCCTGACCGTCGAGGCGGTGCTGCTCGGCCCGGACCGGTTCGCGACGAAGAAGGCCCTGGAGGTGCTCGCGCTCACCTCACGGGCGCTGCTCTCCGCCGCCGGCCCGACCCTCGCCGCCACCGGCATCCCCGTCGTCTGCGGGCTCACGCTCAGCCTCGACATGCAGATCACCGACCTGCGGTTCGCGCAGAGCGTGCAGAAACGGGACGCCTTCGACCTGTCGATGACCCTCCAGTACGTGCCCCGCTCCAGCCTGAGCGCGCTGATCGGCGAGGCCGCCGACCTGGCGCTCGCCGCCGGGAGCGCCGGCGTCCCCTCCGTACCCGCCCCAGGATCCGTACCCCGCTCGCCCGGCCCCCCGCTCCCCTGACCCCACCCCCGACCAGACGCCCCGTCCCGAGAGGAGGCCCCGATGCAGGCGAGTCTGCCCGTCGACGCCGACGAAGGATTCCCCCAGTCCTTCCGGCTGCGCTTCGGCGAGCGCGTCTACCGGATCGAGCTGTACGTCAACGCGGCCGAGGAGACGGTCGAGGAGGCGGCGGCCGCGGGCGGAGTCCTCGACCTGCTCGGCGGCGGACCGTTCCTCGTGGTCGCGGTGGCCCGCGAGGAGCCCGCCGGACTCGTCCCGCTGGTGCGCCGCAAGGCCGTCCGCGACCTGCCCTGCCCGGCCGGCGAGCTCCGGCTCGTCTTCCGGGAGGCCCGCGTGGACGTCCGCAACCTCAACGGCACCGGCAGCTACGGTTCGAAGGTCCTCGCGGGGGTGTCCGCCCGATGAGCTTCGCCATCCGCTACAGCCTCACCCTCGCCGAGGAGAAGGCCGCCGAAGGGCCCGCCGGACTCCTCGGCACGGTCGCCGAGGCGGCGGGGCCCCTCTCGGCACTCGCCGGTCTCACCACCCTGCCGCTGAACGTCTCCAACGACGTCTTCGGCGGTTCGCTCGTCCTCGACGCCGACATCACCGTCACCATGGCCGAAGGCGCCGTCGCGAGCACCTTCGAGGCCGTCCTCGTCAACCTGCCCGCCGAGACGGTCAGGACGCTGCGCGCCGCCCTCGCCCGCCGGCCGCTGTCGGCCACCGTGCGGCTCGGCTACTTCGACGACCCGGCCGTCGGCCGGCAGCCCGTCATGGCCGGCCGTGTCGTCAAACTCGCCTCCTGGGTCGCCGAGGACGGCCTCAGCCGGGTCCGGCTCACCGGACAGGACGCCGGCGGCTACGCCCTGCGCATGACCTCGGCGAGCGTCCACCGGGCCGATGCGACCGACGCCCTGGACTTCGCCGAGAAGGTCGTGCACGCCGCCGGGCTCACCGTGGCCGAGAGCTCCAAGCTGGCCACGGAGCTCACCGACTTCACCGTGTGCAACCCCACCGCCCTCGACGCGCTGCGCCAGCTCGCCGACACCGCCCGCGCCCCCGTCGTCATCCGCGACCGGCTCGTCCTCATCGGCCCCGCCGTCGGCACCGACGACCCCGCCCCGGTCGCCTTCGACCCGGACGTCAACCTCGTCTCGTACGGCGACGCGCAGGGCGAGGAGACCCTCGTGGTGGCGCCCGGCGAGAACCGCCCGCCGACCCGTAACTCGATGAACCTGACCGTCCTCGGCCACCCCGACCTGCGGGTCGGCCAGGTCGCCACGCTCCGCGGACTCGACGACGCCCCCGCCGGACCGCTGCGCGTCAACCGGCTCGTGCACCGCTTCGGCGTCCGCACCGGTTACGTGTGCGAGGTCCAGCTCGTCGCCGCGGCCGCCGGGGAGTTCGTCGAGGCCGTCGACGGGGTCCGGGCCTTCACCGACCGTCTCGACGCCGGCGCCGAACGCGCCCTCCTCGCCCGCCCCTCCGTCGACGTCGGCGAGGTCAGCGGCTACCGGGCCGCGGGCCACCAGGTCTCGCTCCGCTACGGGCAGTCCCCGCCGCCGTCCATGAGCCTGCCCAGCGTCACCGGCCCGGTCGGCGACGACGTCCTGCTCGACAAGCCCGTCGCCGCGCCCTTCGCGTTCGGCCCGTGCGGACTCATGACACCCGTCTACCCCGGCATGCGGGCCCTGCTCGCCCACAACCGCAACCTCGTCAACGACGCCGCCGTCGTCGGCTACCTCTGGCCCCGCACCCCCGGCGCCCGCGCCCCCGCCCCCGAACCCGGCGACTACTGGCTCGCCCTGCCCACCGGCACCGACACCGACGGGCAGCCCACCGGCCCCGGCGTCAACGACCTCACCGACGCCAAGGGCGGCCGGATCGTCCAGGCCCGCGGCCTGCACATCCTCGTCGGCACACCGAAACTGCCGCAGGTCGGCACCCGCCCCACCCCACCCGACGACGACTCGATCACCATCGAGCACCACACCGGCACCACCATCGAGATCGACCCGGCCGGTGCCGTCACCGTCCGCACACAGGGGAGCGGGATCACCCTGACCAACGGGACCGTGAGCCTGTCCCTCGACGGCGCCTCGGTCCAGGTGACGTGATGCCCGAAGTCCTCACCACCGCCTCCGTCCTGAAGTGCGCCCACGGCGCCACCGTCCTCACCACCGCCTCGCAGAGCGCGCTGACCGTCGACGGCGCCCCCGCCTTGCTCGTCACCGACCTGCTCACCGCCACCGTCCCCGCCTGCCCCAACACCGACGTCAGCAAGGGGCAGGCGCCCTGCGTCAAGGTCACCGCGGTCAGCGTCGGAGCCAGCCGCCTGCTCAAGGTCAGCGGCACACCCGTCGCCCTCGCCACCGCGAAGGGCACCACCCAGGCCGTCCCCGTCCTCCCCTTCGCCTGGCAGGTCGAGGACGCGGGCCAGACCCTGCTCCGTACGGACTGAGGAGCCGCCAGCCCATGCCACCCCCCGCACCGCTCGAACCCCTCGGCCACAGCCTGCTCCTCGACGACGGCGACCTCGTCGTCCGCGGCACCGGCCTCGCCGAGGTCCGCGGCCTCGCCAACCTCGTCCAGGCACTGACCCTGCGCCTGCTCACCCCGTACGGCTCCGACCGCTGCGACCACCGCTACGGGCTCAGCGCCGGCGAGGCCTTCACCCACCCCGGCGGCGCCCGCGTCCTCAAGGACCTGCTGCGCCTGGAGATCGTCCGCACCCTGGCCGCCGATCCACGGGTGCGGGAGATCGCCGACGTCGTCCTCACCGAGGACCCCGCCGTCCGGCTCCTGACCGTCCGCGTCCTCGTCGAGGCCCTCGACGGCCGGACCACCGCCCTGACCGCCGAAGTGGAGGTGTGAACCATGACGTACGGCGTGACCCCCGACGGCTTCGTCCTCAAGGGTCTCGACGTGATCCTCGCCGAGAGCAAGGCCCGCACCCGGGCCGCCCTCGGCGCCGATGTCGACCTGTCGCCCACCAGCCCCCTCGGCAAGATCCTGGAAGTGGTCGCCCAGGAGGACGCCGAACTGTGGAAGCGGATGGAGGCCCTCTACTACGGGCAGTTCACCGCCACCGCCGACGGCGCCGCCCTCGAACTGCTCGGCGACGACGCGGGACTCGCCCGCCACGCCGCCCGCCGCGCCGGAGCCGTCGTCCTCACCCTGACCGGCGGCGTCCCCGGCCGGACCTATGTGGTGCCCGAGGCGACCGTCCTGCTCGGCGACGGCGACCCCGCCCGGGCCTTCGCCACCACCGCCCCCGTCGAACTGACCGCCGCCGCCCCCGCCCGTACCGTACGCGTCCTCGCCGTCGACCCCGGGGAGGCCCCGGTCGCCGCCGGGACCGTCGACGACGTGCACCCGGCGCACCGCGCCCAGTACCTCGCCGACTGGCCGCCCGCCGCGCTCGTCGTCACCAACCCGGCGCCCTTCGACGAGCTGATCCCCGAGGACGACGACGCCTACCGGGCCAGGATCATCGCCCTCCCGCGCGCCCTGTGGACCGTGGAGAGCGTCCGGCAGGCCGCCCTGGGCGTGCCCGACGTCCTCGACGCCCGCGTCAGCGACCCGCTCGGCGGCATCGACGTCTCCCAGGCCTACTTCGGCGGCTTCGACTTCGGCGGCCGCACCTTCAGCGACGAACGCCGGGTCGGCGAACCGTACTTCGCCGAGGTCGCCGTCGCCCACCGCGGCCTGCGCCCCTGGCGCACCCTGCCGGCCCCCGGCTCCGTGACCGGCGTGTACGAGCTCGTCCAGGCGGCCGTGGACCGCGTCCGGCCCCTCGGCGTCCACGTGAACATCGTCGAGGCCGACCACATCGACGTCGCCGTCCGCGCCGAGATCGTCCTCGCCGCCGGCTTCGACGGACCCACCGTCATCGGCCGCATCCGAGCCCGCCTCACCGCCGACATCGGCCGGCTCCGCCTCGGCGACGACGTCCTCTACGCGCGCGTGATGTGCGCCCTCGCCGAACAGCCCGGCGTCGACGACGTCCGCCGGCTCCATCTGCGGCGCTGCCCGCCCGCGTTCGGCCGCTTCGGCTTCGGCGGCGTCCTCTACCAGTTCGGCACCGTCGAGGCGGCCGTCGGCGAGTCCCTCGCCATGGGCCCCACCGAGATGGCCGTGTTCGCCGCCGACGCCGCCCTCAGCAGCATCGAGGTGGTCGGCCGATGAGCGCCCCCACCGTCCCGGCCGCCCCCGCCGCCCCGGAGGTCACGCCCGGCCCGCCCCGGCTGGCCGCCGCCGACATGGCCGCACGGCTCACCGCCCCGTTCGCGCGCGGCGCCGACCGGCTGCCGCTCGTGGTGCGGGGCACGGCCGTCGCCCCGTACGACTTCCAGCTGCACACCGCCCAGTTCGGCGTCACACCCCGGCCCCTGTACATCCTCCAGGCCCGCCAGGACGTCCCCGCCGGGACCACCGTCACCCTCGGCGTACGGGGCGGCCCGGCGCTGTCGCTGCCCCTGGCGGACGGACTCACCGCCGGCACCTCCGTCCCGCTCCCGGACGGCACCGGCATCCTCACCGGCATCCAGTCCGGCCTCGCCGGACCCCAGGAGGACTGGTGGCGGCTCACCGCCTTCCTCGGCACCATGGGCCGGCTGCTGTGGGCCGTCGGCTGGGAACGCGACCACCTGCGCCGACAGCTCACCCGCACCGTCGCCCAACGCTCCGTCGCCCACGCCTACGGCGCCCACCTCGACCGCAACGGCGCGGGCCTCGGCGTCGTCCGCGCCCCCGGCGAGACCGACGACGCCTACCGCCGCCGCCTCACCGTCGCCCGCCGCTGGACCCTGCCCACCCCCGCCGGCCTCACCGCCGCCCTCAACGACGCGGTCGGCCCCCTCGACGGCGTCGCCGACCCCCTCGTCCTCGACGACACCGACGCCGAACTCCGCCGCGGCCTGCTGCCGCTGCGGGTCGCCCCCCTCGACCTGCCGCCCGGACAGAGCGTCGACCTCCTCGGCACGATCGGCACCGACCTGCCCCGGCCCCCCGTCGAGGAGGTCTTCCACCCCGGCCTCCTGGTCGCCCTGTCGCCGCACGCCGCCGAGTCCCGCCCCCTCCCCGGCACCCCCGACCCCCTCCTCGTCCAGCCCGTCGTCTCCGCGGCCATCGCCCGGCTCAACCTCTTCGCCTCGCGGTCCGTCGTGCACGCCGGGTACGACCCGACGGCCGCCGACGCCCGCGCCACCGGCCGCGCCGTCCTCCTCAGCCACGACACCATCCCCGCCTCACGGATCGCCGCCCTCGCCCACTGGTCCGGATTCGACCTGG
This sequence comes from Streptomyces sp. NPDC023157, assembly GCF_055560575.1. Taxonomy (NCBI): domain Bacteria; kingdom Bacillati; phylum Actinomycetota; class Actinomycetes; order Kitasatosporales; family Streptomycetaceae; genus Streptomyces; species Streptomyces sp. NPDC023157. The sequence goes on along the minus strand of NZ_JBVHIL010000002.1, from coordinate 815,158 downwards.
TCACCCACCGCCCCGACGGCCTCGTCTACGCCGAGTGCGCCCCCGGCGAGCTCCTCGGCATGGAGACCGGGGACGGCACCCTTCCCGTCGACGGGACGACCACCCTCTCCGTACGGCCCCTCACGCCGCCGCCCGGCTCCCTCGTCCGCTGGTACCTGCTGCGCGGCGGCGCGGGCCGCGGTGAATTCGTCGGACCCGCCGAAGGCGCCTCCGTCGACTTCCGCGGCAAGGCCGCCGGCCGGATCGTCGTGGTCGCCGAACTCCGTCTCGCCGGCCTCACGGCCTCCGCCACCCGCGAGCTCGTGATCCGTCCCGTCACCGTCGCCGACAACACGGCGATCGGCGCCGACGGCACCCTCGACCCGGACCCGCCCTCGCCCATGCCGCCCGGCGAGGGCCTCCACCCCGCCTTCCTCGTACGCCACGACGACCCCGCCCACGCCGAGTACGGGACGGACGCGGAGACCCACCGGATGCGCCGCGAGGTCGCCGAACACCTCGACGCGCTGATCGCCCTCGTGCCCCCGGCCACCACCGGCAAGCTCGTCGTCCGCAGGGACCTGAGCGCGACGGCGTCCCCCCTCGCCAAGGAGGCACGCGAACTGCGCCTCAGCCACCCGGGCCTGCCCCCGGGAACGCTCGGCGCGCTCGCGCACCGGGCCGGCTTCAGCTACGTCCGCGTCGCCGGAGGCGTCGTGACGGTCTCCCAGGAACACCAGGACCCGGTCAGGGTCACCGTCCCCGGGCTCTTCCGCGACATCCTGCCGATCGGCACCACCGTGCCCCTGACCGTGACCCCCTCGCCCGCCGAGATCGGCGCCGCCGGAGTCCTCGGCTGGTCCACCGGCGACGGCGCCGCCGCCCTCCTGACCACCGCCCCCGGCACGATGTCCGTCCGCGGCGAACACGGCGGCCCCGCCTGGGTCCAGGCCGCCTACCGCGTCGGCGACAAGACCGGCCCCTACCAGCTCACGGTCCGGCTGCGCCCCGAACTCACCGGCCACACCCTGCCCCCCGCCACCCGATCCCTGATCATCCAGCTCCTCGACGACCTGCGCCCCCTGGGCGTCGAGGTCGTCACCCGACTCCTGCCCGGAGGGAACCCGTGACCGACATCGTCTTCAGCCCCACCTTCAAACACGTGGCATGGGTGGACAACCGCGACCGCGTGGCCGCGAGCGGGCAGAACGGCTTCAACGTGCGCTTCGACTCGATCCAGCGGGACCTGGAGAACCTGTCGAAGGTCGTGGGGCAGATCGACACGGGGCTGAAGGCGGTGGGGCAGCGGCCGACGGTGAAGCGGCTGCTGTCGCTGCTGCCCGCGTTCGCGCCCGTGCGGAGCAAGACGCCGTGGGTGCTCCAGTCGAACGGCGTGGCGGTCCGGGCCAGCGCGGCCGACACCGACCTCGGGGGCTTCCTGGCCATCGCGCCCCCCGACGGCGTCCAGCTCCTCACCCTCCGCGCCACCGGCACCAACGCGGGCAACGGCAACCTCCAGGTCACCCTCTTCCGCAACGCGCTCACCGTCTCCGGCACGCCCGAGCCGATCGCCCAGGTGCAGTGCTCAGGCGGCCCCTTCGGCGATCCCCAGCCGGTCCAGCCCGACAAGGCCCGGGTCGACATGTCCCGGTTCAACTACTTCGTCGGTGCGGGTCTCGTCGACGCCACCGAAGGTGGCGCCGTCTTCATCACCAGCGTCCAGCTCTCCTACAACGTCGACTGAACGGAGCTCACGTGACCGACAACCTCTACATCCCGGTGGAAGACACGGACGGCGGAACACAGCGCCCGTATCCGCCCAACCCGAATCCGTCGTGGAACGGGGAGAACCTGCGGTTCAACTACAACGGGATCCCGGACGTCAAGGCGTACATCGGCAAGGACAACCCCATCCTGGTCCGGGTGAAGAACAAAGGCGACCAGCCGATGGACAACGTCACGGTCCAGGCGTACGTGTTCCAGTCCGGCTTCGGGTTCGGATACCCGGGATACGCGATCCACAGGTGCGACATCGATCAGCCGAAGCAGACGGTCGCAGCGCACAGCATGGCCACCTTCTTCATGAAGGAGCCCTGGAAACCCGGGGACACCGACGGGGCGCCCGACAAGCACTTCTGCCTCCTGGCCAACGTCTACCAGGACCAGGCGGGCGGTGAGGGCAAGCGGCTGCTCTACGAGGACCCGAACGCCGTGCTGGACGTCGACCACAACCAGCATCACGGCCAGTGCAACATCGTGGTGGCACCCGCCTCGCAAGCGCCGCCCGGCAGCGGCGGCACCAGCTCCAAGGTGCCCACCACGACGTTCCCGCCCCGCGGCGGGAGCGCCGAGTTCTCGGTGCGCGCCGAAACCGTCACGACGAAGCCCGACGAGAGCCAGCTCGCCCTCCTCAGGGTCCGTCCCGGCGTCGTACCGGGCGGTGGGGCCGATGCTCTCGGGGGTCTCAGCCTGACGACCTCCAAGGGACCCGTCCCGATCACCCTCGGCACCGGGACGCCCGCCTTCGAACTCCGCTCGGAGGTCATCCCCGGACTCGACACGCCCTTCCGGTTCTCGGAGGGCCGACGGGAGCCGATCCCCACCGACATCGAGGTCCGGCTCCCCGAGGGCGCCCCGCTCGGCAGCCTGCACGTCTTCGACGTCGGCCTGCGGACCGAGCGGGGCGACCTGGCCGGCTCCGGGCTCCGCGTCATGATCCTGGTCACCGAATAGCCCCGGCCGGACCACGATGGAGATCCACGTCCACGTGCCGGTGAGGATCACCCTCACCGGCGAGCCCGGCCCCGACGAACTCGCCGCGCTCACCCGGCGGCTCACCGCGCTCGTCGCCGGGCGGCTCGCGCGGGCCGAGCGCGAGACCGGGCGGGGGCGGCGGACGCCCGCGTGGGCGGACGACGGCGGAGTGCGGGAGGTGTACGAGGCGGGGCAGGACGTGGACGGGGGGTACACCCTGCCCTCGTACGCCGGCGGCGGGCGGCGCGCCACGGTCCCGGTGCGCCGCCGGGTGCCCTGGACCGTCGTCGGCACCGCGCGGGCGCGGATCGAGGTCGACCGGTTCCTCGGACTCGTGGCGGAGGTGCTGGAGCGGCCGTTCCCGCAGGCCGCGCTGTACCGCTCGCTGACCGGCACGGTCCGCACGGCCGACGTCTGGCTGGTGCGCGTCGACCAGGCGTACGTGCCCGACGCGTTGGGGCAGGAGCTGGTGATCAGGAGCTCGGCGGCTCACAAGGGCGGCAGGACCGAACCGGCCTGGGCGCTCTCCGCCTCCGGCTCCGCGCTGCGGCGGCTCACCGAGGCCGACGAGAGCGGGGCCGTCGCCGCCCGCATCCCGCGCCTGCCCGAGGGGCACGTCGTCTTCGTCTCCATGCGGCTGCCGCGCGTCGACCTCGCCGACGTCGCCGTCCTCGGCCCCGGCCTCTCCGTCACGATGCCCGTCCGCGAGGCCGGATTCTGCGTGGACGAGGCCGTCTTCGAGCGGGCCACCGGCATCCCCTGGGACCAGTACGCCGACGAGTACACGAGGGAGCAGGTCACCGTCTGGACCCAGCCCGCGGTGCTGCGCCAGGCATCGAACCCGGTACGCGGCCCGGCCGGCATCGAACGCGATGTCCTCTTCGCGCTGTTCGACCGGCGGGCCGGCGACGGTCACCCGCACCTGGAACCGGCCTCCCGCCTCTTCGTCGCCGAAGGCGACGCCCTCCCCGGAGTGCCCGACTCCGTGCGGCGGGCGACCGAGTGGCCGGCCGAGCCGGGCGAGCGGGTGCTCTACTGCCGGGCCGCGTTCGACCTCACCCCCGAGACCCTCGGCGCGGCGATCTTCGGGCCGCAGGCCCGCCGGCTGGCGGGCGCCCTCGTCCCGCTGATCGGCGGGGACGACTTCGCCGCCGCCCTCGACGCGCTGCTCGCCGAGACCTTCGCGCGGGCGCGCGGCCGGTTCGGCAGCCTCTTCCAGTACGTGCTGCTCAGCATCGAACGGCACGGAAAGCTGGCCGAGTTCTTCGCGGCCGCCGAGGCCACCCATCGGTTCGCCCTGCGGCTGCGCCTGCTCCAGCAGTGCGAGACCACCCCGTACGCGCACCACGAGCGGGTACGCGCCCTGCGCGCCGCCCTCACCGCGGAACGGGCTGCCACCACCGCCCACGCCTACACGGTCGGCGGCACCCGGCAGGGGGCGGTGGAGCTCCACCGGGAGCCGGACGGGGTCGTGTTCGCCGGACAGGTCCTCGGGGACCTCGGGGACAAGCGGTCCGTCTACCGCAGGACCCTCACCACCATGCGCCCGAAGCCCGGCAGGGCCGAGGCGCTGCGCGCCGCCCTCCTCGCCGAGCGGGACCGGATGGTCGAGGCCATCCTCACCGGGCGCGACCCACGCGTCTACAGCGACGGGGAGTTCGCCGCGACGGCCGTGGAACGGGCCGCGCGGACGGCCGGGGTCAGCGCCGACGACTTCGAGGAGGTGGAGGTCGAGTACGGCATCCGGCTCCTGGAGGTGTACGCCACCCAGGAGCACGGCCTGCCCTCCTACGACGTGGGGTTCGAGATCGTCTCGCGCGTCGCCGGCCCCGGCGCGCAGTGGGGGACCGCCGCCGGCCCCCTGCGGGAACCCGTCGGTGTGTTCGAGGCCCGGCTCGCGCAGTGGCGGCTCGGCCGCGCCGGGGAGGGCTACCGCCTGCTCGGCTTCGCCGTGCTCGCCGTCGGCGGCCTCGCCCTCGCCTGGGAGGCGGGCGTCGTCGCCTCGCTCATCCGGCTGGGCGGCGGGATCCGGGCGGTAAGTGCCGGCATCGGCATCTCCGAGGGCGCGTACCTGATCAAGGTGCTGCTCCACCAGGAGGAGGCCACCGTCGGCGGCTTCCTCACGGCCGCCGTCGACGGCTACCTCGGCGCCGTCGGCTACCGGATCGGCGCCGGGCTCGGCGGCTGGGCCGGGGGCCGGATCGGCACCGCCACCCTGCGCCGCCGGATCGCCTCCTGGCTCACCGGCAAGCTGGTCACCGGCGCCGTGGGCGGTGCCGCGGGGGCGGCCCTGGAGACCTTCGCGCACGACGTCGTCGCCGGACGCGGGTCGGGCGTCGACACGTACGTGGCGAAGATGGAGTTCCACGTCCTCGTCGGTGTCGTCGCCGCCTTCACCGTCGACCCCCTCCTGCACGCACTGCTCACCCGGGCCGGGCCGACCCTGGTCAAGGCCGCCCTGCTGGCCCGGCTCCTCGGCGGCGAGGGCGTCACCGCCGAACACTGGGCCGAGGCCATGGCCCTGACCCGGCGGCGGATGGAGCAGAGCCTGGTCCAGGGCCTCCCGGCGGCGGAGGCGCGGGCCTGGACGCGGGCGCTCGGCGAGCGCGTCGACGAGGCGGCGCGGGGGCTCGCCCACGCGCGCCCCACGGGCACCGCGTCGCGCGTCCCCGCGCGCATCACACCGGCGCACGAGACTCCCGTGCCGGCCCACGACCCCGCGTCCGCTCCCGTCCCCCAGTCCGCCGGGGCCGCCGCCCAGGCCGCACGGCCGCGGCCCCAACCCGCCTCCCCGTGGCCGAGCTGGGCGAGCCTCAAGGCGGCCTCGCTCACCGACCGTGAGGCCGCCCTGGACCGGAAGTGGTACGAGACGGCCCGCCCCGAGGAGCTGCGCGCCCGGGAGGCCCGCGACCCGGCCGCCAAGGAGTTCCTGGACGAGCTGTGGGGCGGGCCCAAGCGCCCCTTCCAGCCCGAACGCCCCAGCGACCCCGCCGTACAGGAGCGACTGCGCGAGGACCTGCGGGCGGCGCGCGCCCTCGTCGAGGCCGAGCGGCGGCGTCTGGAGGCGGCCGGGCTGCGCGAGCCCTCCTCCGAAGAGCCCGACGGATTCCAGGAGCGGACCACTGCGGGCGGGGTGCAGGACGTGCCGCCGACCGCGAAGGCCGCCGCCGCGTACGAGGGGACCGTCGCGGTCGCCCGCTCCGACATCCCCGCCCTCGCCGGGGAGAGCTTCTCCGGCGGCTCGCCGCGCGCCTTCGGCTCGTACGACCCCGCCCATGCGATCCGGCCGCCGGACGCCGTCGTCGTGCCGCAGGCCCACGGCCATGCCGAGCAGGACATCGGGCAGCAGCTCGACGCCCGGCTGGCGCGTCTGACCGAGGCCGAGCGGGCCGCCGCGCGCGGGCACACGGTGTACATCCGGGTCGACCAGGAGGTCTGCACCGTCTGCGCCGCCGCGCTCGGCGGCGGGCCGCGCGGCGGGGTGCTCGCCCGGCTCAGCGCCCGCCATCCCGATCTCGTCTTCGAGGTCACCGCCGACGACGTCAGCACGGTCTACCGGATCGTCGCCGGAAGGAGGGTGCGGTGAGCACCGGCCGTACCGAGCGCCACTTCCACCTGCCCGAGACCATCGCCCGGCCCGAGGGGCTCGCCCCCGACACCGCGCGCCTCCTGGAACTCGCCGTCCGCCAGGCCCTCGCCGACGCCGTACGGGCGGCGGGCGGGCACCCCTCCCCGTCGCCGCCGCGCCCGGCGCACCACGAGCCCCGCGCCCAGGCGGAGGCGGCGCCGGGCGACGGCTACCGGGTGCCCAGCTACGACGCGGCCGGCCGCCCGGTCACCGTGCCCCTGAGGCGCGCCCCCCGCTGGGGCGGCGCCGGGCGCCCGGCGGGCGGCCTCGGCCTCGGGGCGGCGGCCGGAACCGGCGCGCGCGATCTGGGCGGGGGTGCCCGCCCCCGGCAGCAGGTCCCGGGCGCCCCCGCGCCGGAGCGGCCCTGGACCCCGGAACGGCTCGCGGCCCTGCGGACCCGCATGGGCCGCGCGTACCGGGACGCGCTGCTCGGCCGGATCTCCGTCGACAGTCTCGTCGTGGGCTCTTCCGACATCCGGCTCGTGCCCGCACTCGGCGGCACGGACCACGAGCGGACGGTCGCCGTGCGGCTCGGCGCGGGCGCCTTCTCCCTCGAGCCGATCGCGCGCGAACGGGTCGGCGTGGTCGCCGCGGCCGTCCCCGGCGCCGGCTACGCCGTCCACCGCGTCACCGACGACGGGCGCCGCGAGGACACCGGACTCCGGGTCATCGCCCGGGACACCCGCCCGGTGCCGGCCGGCTTCCTCGCGTACACCGCCGACTTCACCACCCTCCGCGAGGTCAGGATCGTCGGCCGCCGGCCGGGCGACTTCCGGGCGGCGGCCGCCGGGTTCGCCGCCGCTCTCGAACGCGGCCTGGCCTGGGCGCCCCCCTCCGTCGTCACAGCCACGGTGAAGGACTTCCTCCGGGGCCTCGACCACGGCGAACTCATGGACGCTTTCGAGGAGTTGCGCACACTGGGCAAGCTGGGCCAGGCGCTCGCGCTCGTCCGCGTGCGGGGGGTCCGGCTGTATCTGCGCGAGCGGGGGGTGCCCTGGTCGTTCGTCTTCGGGAACTGGGAGCCGGGCGCCGCCGACGGGGCGCAGCTGTTCGCCGGGATCCTGTGGGGCGTGGGCGAGTTCGAGTACCAGGCCCTGGAGCTCCTCGGTACGCTCGTCGGCTCGGTCTTCGACGCGCGGCTCGCCGAGGAACGCAACCTGCTGTGGGCCGCGCTCGTCACCGCCGTCACGCATCCGGTGGTCACCGCGCAGGAGGGTGCGAGGCAGCTGGTGGCGGCCTTCAAGGAGAAGCTGGAACAACTGGAGTTCTTCGACGCCGGGCGCATCATCGGGCAGATCGTGATGTCCCTGCTCGCCCTGGCCGAGGCGGTCAAGTCCCTGCCCGGGATCGGCAAGGGCGCCGCCCGCGCGGTGGCCGCCTTCAACCGCGTCGGCGTGGCCGCCCTCGACCGGATCGGCGTGCGGCTGATCGACGTGGCCCGCCTCCTGCTCTCCGAGCGGGCCGTGCGGGTCACCACGTCAGGGGTCCTGCTCAGCATCGGCGAGGGCGACGACATCCTCGCCGCCGGGGCCAAGGCCAAGGGCACCTCCGTCATCTCCAAGGCCGAGGCCGTGAAGACGGTCGTGCAGGCGGGGGAGGAGGAAGCCGAGCGCTTCTTCACCCCGGCGGAGGTCGAGGAGCTGCTCAAGGCCCTCGACGAGGCGGAGCGCAGGAGCCCCGCGACACCGCACGCGGGCGCGCCCGCGGCGGCCGCCGCCGTGCTCAGCGTGGACGTACTGGAGGAGCTGGTCGCCCAGGCGATGGCCGAGGTCGGCTCCGGCATCCCCTCGTTCTCCGTCCGCGGCACCAAGCTGCACTCCGCCTTCTCCCGCCTGGTCCGCAAGCGCTTCCCGAACAGCGGCCTGACCATCCTCAGCGAGACCAGGCTGCGCAGGTTCGCCAAGCTGCCCGCCTCGGTCCTCGACATGCCGATCGAGACCTATGTGAAGTCCACACCCGGCCTGGCCGAGCTGGAACAGCAGCTCAGCCCCCTGTTCACCGGAAAGTCCGGCCCACGCCGGATCGGCGGCCTGCGCCCCGACCTCGTCGTGCGGGCCCCCGGACGCATCGTCGTCTTCGACCTGACCGGCACCCAGCACATCGAGCACTTCGCGAAGAACCTGCTGTACACCCACGTGCTGCGCGAGGCCGGCGAGGCGGCCTTCGTGGGAGAGACGTACTGGCGTCACTTCGACATGACCGCCGCCGAGTTCGCGGAGAGGTACGCGAAGCAGACGGCGGCGCACGAGAGCCAGCTCGCGGAGGCGCGGCGCAGGTTCGCGGAGCGGTTCGGCACGCCGCCGCCCGCCGGGCCCGTCACACCCAATTGACCTTCGCTTGTGCCAGCAGCGGATCGTCGACCATCTCCCACAGCGGCACGGCCACGTTGCCGATCCGGTAGCGCCCGCCGAAGTGGAGGCCGAGGACGCGGTGGTCGGTGAGGTCGAAGACCGGGGAGCCGCTGTTGCCGCCGAGGGTCGAGCAGTCGTGTTTCATCACCCGCCCGCCGGGGGTGAACTCCGTGGTCATGCCCGGCTGGAGGCGCTTCACGTTGTAGATGTCCATGAAGATCCTGCGCATCGACTCCGGCTCGTTGCGGCGCCCGTCCCACGCCGGGTAGCCGACGACGTACACGGGCCGGCCCGGCACGCTCGCCGGGGCGTCCGCCGCGACCGCCAGCGGGGTCGGCAGCTGCTCGCCGTCGGGCGGGGCGATCCGCAGCAGCGCCATGTCGACCTCGGGGTGGATGCCGATCACCCCGGTGATCTCGTACGGGAGGGAGTCCGGGGTCGGCACCGGTCCCGGGGCCTCGGCGACGGGCAGTTCCTCGCCGGGGTCGATCCGGGCCGACATGCCCTGCTGGAAGGTCCAGCCGGCGCCCTCGGCGCGGCTGAACTCGGCGGCCACGTGCCGGTTGGTCATCACCGCGTCGGGGCCGACCAGGAACGCCGTGCCGATCCAGGCGAGGCTCGGGTGTCCGGTGACCTCGACCCGCCCGACCCGGGCGATCGACTCGTGGATCGCCGGCCGGCTCGCGTCGAGGACCGCCCAGTCGCCCGGCTGGGAGGGGAAGTCCTGCCCCTGGACCAGGATCGCGGGCCGGCCCTCCAGGAGGACGATCGCCTCCACGCCGAAGTACTCGTCGTCGTCGATCTCGTCGGCCCGGTCGTCGGCCAGTTTCTCCAGGCCGGAGACGCCCGCCTCCAGGACCCGGGACCGTTCCTCCTGCGCGAACTTGGCGATCTGCTCGGCGGAGGCGACGCCCGGCGGCAGTTCCTCGGCCGACTCCTCGTACTCGATCTCCGCCTCCAGGCCCGCCCGGACCCGGGCGGCCACCTCGCGCAGGTCGCCGAAGACCCGTTCGGGTCCGGTCGCGACCGGCGACCCGCCGTGCGCGCCGCCGCGTGATCCGTAGCCCATCGCCCGTCACCTCCGCCTTGTCCCGCCCGTGTGTGTCACGGCTGGTCGAAGAGGGCGGCCTGGGCCGCCATGATCTCCTCGTACAACTCGGGCCGGCTCTCCCGCAGATGGGTGAGGACCCGGCTCATCTGTGTGCCGACGTTCACGAACGCCGTCGCCCTGCCCTGGAAGTCGACCTCCTCGATCCGTTTGGTGCCCCGGTGCAGCGCTACCACCGTCCAGCCGTCGTCGAGGACGGGCGAGCCGGACGAGCCGCCGCGGGTGTCGGTGAAGTAGACGACGTCCCGCTCGTCGGCCTGGTAGACCAGGTTGTTGCGCAGTGCCACCCGCTTCGGCCGGCCGCCCGGGTGCTGGATGATGTTGACGGCGACCTGCTCGCTCCCGCCGGGCGCCAGCGGCACGGTCGACACCCGCAGGACCGGGCGCTGCGGCTGCTCCGCGGACAGCCGCATGATCGCGTAGTCCAGGGCCTCGTCCCAGGCGACCAGCGCGCCCGCGGTCGCCTCCTCGGTCTCCGTCTCGTCGGAGCCGTAGTCGAAGCGTGAGCGCGAGTTGCGCACCTGGAGCTGGAGGTCGTCGTCGGCGACCTGGGCCCGGGGGGTGCCGGGGGTGCGGGTGCGGGCGTTGACCACGTGGTGGTTGGTGACGAGCAGGCCGGGCGCGATCAGCCAGCCGGTGCCGGCGTGCGGGTACGCGGGCTGGAGCGGTGCCCCCGACTCGTACGGCGGGACGCTGATCCGGGCGACGGCGGCACCGGCGCGGAAGCCGCCCTGGAGGAACTCGAAGGGGACGGTGTCGTCGCGGAAGACGATCTCCTCCTTGACCTCGCCGAACAGGTAGTCCCCGAGGAGTTCGGGTTCGCCGGACGCGTCGCGGGACACGTCGTCGAGGGCGCGCTGGAAGACGGCGACCGGTCCGGGCTGGGTGGTCAGGGTGAGGGCGTTGCGCAGCCAGACCTCCAGCGGGACCGTGCCGTCGATCAGCCGCTCCACCCGGTTGACGGTCCGCAGGTCGGAGCGGATCTGCTCGAACGGGGTCTTCCGGAGCGGCAGTCCGGCCCGGAAGTGCCGGGTGGTGCCGGCGAACAGCCGGGGCCGCAGCTCGGCGTCGGCGAGCCCGGCCTCGACGGCAGCGCTCTGCACCCGCAGCAGCTCGTCGTCGGTCAGGTACGGCACCGTCCGCCAGGCCGCCTGGGCGGAGTCGGGCGGCGGGACGAGGCCGGCCTGGCCGCCGGCCGGGGTACCGAAGCCGTGGCCGTGGCCCGGGGCGGGCACCGGGGTGCCGGCGTCCATCGCGGCGGCCACACCGAGCAGCAGGTCGCCGCTGTGGTCGCGGAGGGCCAGCGCCCGCCGCGCGACGCTGTCCAGGGTGCCGTGGCGGAGGGCTTCGCGCAGGGCCTCCTCGACCTGGGCGTACGGCATGGCGTGGACGGTGGAGGAGGCGGCGGCGGTGGAGATGCCGGGGACGGTGTGCACGGCGCTGACCTGCGGGGCGCGGTACGGGTCCGTGGCCGGGAGGTCCGGCCGGTCGTCCGCCCCGGCTCCGGCGGCGGCCGACTCCAGGATGCGGATGAGGGGTTCGCGCAGCTGCGGCTCGTCGGCCATCGCGGTGTCGATCCAGCGGGCCAGCGCCGCCACCACCGCCTCGTCGTCGCCGGGCAGCCCGACCAGACGCAGGGTGTGCTCCAGGACGTGCGGGTCGACCCGGCCGGCGGAGGCGGCGGCGGCCCGGGCCAGGGCGGGCTGCTGGGCGAGGGCCGCGTCCGGGATCCCGCGCAGCGTGCGGGCGAGGCGCCGGTCGGTCTCCTCGGAGCCCTCGTCGGCGGCGACCGCGAGCCGGGAGCGGGCGACGAGGACGCCCATCGACTCGTACGGCAGGCCGAGGCCGGCCGCGAGGGACTCGGCCTCCTGGAGGGACCGGTCGGCGTCCGTGAAGTCGCCCGCGTCCTGGGCGAGCCGGGCGGACAGCTGGAGCAGTTCGAGCCGGGTCTCCGCGCAGCCGGCCTCCTCCGCCCGGTCCACGGCCCGCTCGGCGGTGGCGCGGGCGTCCGTCGTCCGGCCCGAGCGGGCCAGCGTCTCGACGAGGAGGGCGTGCAGCCGGCTGCACGGGGTCCACGGCTGCCGCTCGGCGAGCCGTTCGGCGGCGGCCTCCACGTACCCCTGGGTGAGCAGGTCCTCGACCTCGCGGGCGGCGATCCGTTCCCAGTCCTCCTGGTCGGCCTCGGCCATGATCTGGTCGGGGACGTGGCCGCCGATCCGGGCCAGCAGGAAGGCCGCCGACCGGGGGGACATGTCGTGGTCCGCGTCCACCAGGTAGCTCTCGACGCCCGGTTCCCAGCGCAGCTCGACCGTGCGCGGGTTCTCGCCGAGCCGCAGCCGGTGGTAGATCTCCTCGGCGCGCGCCGACGGCCCTTCGCGGGCCGCGTAGTAGGCGACGGCCCGGATGTCGACGGCCCGCATCAGGTCGGTGCGGGCGCTGTCGGAGAGCCGCAGCATGATCGTGCGCAGGTCGGAGCGGTGCCGGATGGCCTGCGGGCCGGCCGACTCCATGAGGTCCAGCCGGGAGACGAGTTTGCCGAAGAGCAGGCCCGCCTCGGAGGCCGAGGTGACGGTGAGCCCGGCCGGCTCGGCGAGGACCTCGCGGACCAGGTCGGGGGTGATGACCCGCAGCGCGAGGCCGGCCTGCACCAGGGCGCGGACGGACTCGTCGGAGATGTGCTTGAGGATCCGGTCGTACAGGGTGCCCTGGATGAGCATCTGGTCGACCTTGTGGTGGAAGTACCGGCGCCGCGACGGCAGGGTGGTGAGGAGTTCGCCCAGCGACGCGGACTCCTCGCCGAGGACGACGGCGGTGCGGGCGGCCAGTTTCAGGCTGAGCGGATGGCCGCCGACCCGGTCGTACAGGTTCCTGGCGACGTCCTCGTCGTCGACGCCGGAGGACATCAGCAGCTCCACGGCGGCCGGCTCGTCGAGTTCCCCGAGTGCCATGGTGCGCGGGGTCATGACCTTGGCGGGGTGGTCGATGGGGGCCCGGCCGGCGACGACGTAGCGGAGTCTGGGGTAGGCGGCGCGCAGCGCGGTCCACACCGCCCACATGCGGGACATCACGGGGGAGCCGCGGTACTGGGCCTGCTCGAAGGAGTCGAGCGCGAGCAGCAGCGGCGGGTCCATCTGCCCGGCCGGGGTGGCGACGGCCCGTGCGACGAGTTCGGCGAGCTCGCGGGCCAGCTCCTGCTCGTGGGCGGAGGCGCGGGCGTGGAAGCCGGCCGAGTAGTCGCGGCCGAGGGTGGCCCGGGTCGCGGAGAGCTGGTACAGCTCGTCGAGCTGGTTGCGTTCGCCGCGCTGCGCGGCGGCGGTCTCGCCGCACCGGTCGGCGAGCGCGTCGAACGCCGCCCGGTGGGCGGGGTACTGGATGCCGAGCTGTCGGGCGGCCTCGGCGATCATCGTGGCGGGTTCCTGGATGGAGAGCGTGGGGCGCTCGAAGTCGATGTAGGCGAAGGGGAACCCCTCGGGCGCGGACTCGCGCAGGCTGTCGAGGAGGAACTTGGCGAGCAGGGTGCTCTTGCCGATGCCGCCGATGCCGTGGATGAGCACCGGGGGCTCGGCGGGCTCGGCGGGCAGCGCGAGATAGGAGCGCAGCGCGTCGAGTTCGCGGATCCGGCCGTGGAAGGTGTTCTCGACCAGGAGCCGCATCGGCTGGAGCAGCCGGGCCCGTTCGAGCCGCCGCTGGACGTCCTCGGCGTCCGGCAGCAGTCCTTCGGTGCCGGGCACGTGGCGCAGCCACAGCACGGACTGCAGCAGGTCGGACAGCTCCTCGACGTCCGGCTCGGCGGCGGTCGGCGGGGCGCCGGACAAGAGGGCGGCCGCGGCGCGTTCGACACGGGGGCCCTCGGGGAGCGCGTCGAGGTCGGCGGCGTCGAGGGCGGCCCGCGCCGCCGCGGGCCCGGCGAAGCCCTTCAGGGTCGCCTCCCGTACCTCCGGGGTGAGCACCCAGCGCAGGGCGTGCTGGGAGGCGGCGAGGGCCGTGCAGTCGTCGACGAGTTCGGCGACGGCCCTGCCGGTGCCCCGCTCCTCGCCGGGCAGCCGCAGCCGCGCCGGGTCGAAGTCGTCGAGCAGACAGGCCGCCTCGCGGTAGGCGCGGCGCAGCTCGGACACGGCGGGGGCGGCCGGTACGGCGGGGGTGCGCAGCGCTCTGCGGAGCGGGCCCGTGACGTCACGGCCGGGGGCGAGCGCGAGATAGGTCCGTACGGTCTCCTCGACCGCCGTGCAGACCCGGCGCATATAGCTGTCGACCGGATCGGCGACCTCGACGGCCCGCAGCACCTCGGTGACGGTGCTCTCCACGAGCCCCGGCAGCAGCTCGTCCTCCGGCGGGGTCGGCGACTCCCGGAAGAACTGCCCGAAGAACGCCCGCAGATCGTCCGCGTCGGCCGCCCGCGAGGTGTCGCGGACCTCGTTCTTGCGGATGTCGTACGGGAGTTGGCGCATCGCGCTGGAGTAGCCGAGCAGGACGAGCCGGGGCACGGTCTGGGCGCGGACCGGGGTGTGCTCGTAGATCGCGAGGGCCAGTTTGCCGATGCAGTCCCAGACGTCGGAGTTCGGGTCGAGCGTGTCGCATTCGTCGAGGACGAGCCAGTAGCGCTCCTCGGCGGCGGTGGCGCGGCTGACGATCCGGTGCACGGCGTCGTCGATCGAGGGCAGTGGATCGTTCAACTGTGTGGGGTTCAACGGAATTCCGTCGATGCCCGGCTCCGTCACGAACTCGTCGAGCCGCCCCACCAGCCGCGCCGCCGTCGTGGTCCGCGACAGCGTCACCCGCACCGGACGGAACCCGCAGTGCTGCCCCAGATGCCGGATCAGGTGGTACGTGTACGAGCGCCCGGTGTCCGGCTCGCCGTCCACCACCAGGACCGTCTGCTCGGGATCGGCGACGAAACCGCGCAGCTTCTCGCGCAGCTCGGCCCGGTCGATGAAGACCGCCGTGCCGTCCCGCAGCACCACCGTCGAGAACGGGTCGCGCTCGGAGTGCGCGACCTCCTCGTCCTCCCGCAGCCGGCCGAGCAGCGACCGCAGCTCGGTGCCCCGCCCGGCCGCGTCCTTGGCGTCGAGCCGGTCGAGGGAGTCGAGCCGGGCCAGCGTGGCGAGCAGCCGCCGCTGGTGCCCGATGTCCTTGCGCGCCGCCCCCACGATCCGGCGCGCGTTCTCGTCCCGGTCGGGGGTGAGCGGCAGGTCCGCCACGAAGATCCTGCTCAGGGCGGAGCGCAGCAGCCCTCGCCGGGGGTCGGGGTTGTCGAGAAGGTGGTCCCGCACCCAGCTGGTGACGAGGCCCCACTCCGTCTCGGTGAGAGGCATGGCTCACCTGCCCGCCGTCCTTGCGCCGAATGAGGACGGACTTCCCTGCCATCCTCTCCCCGGGCCCGCAGCGCCGCAATCGCTGCCGGGCCCGGGGCGGGCCCGGCGCGCTCAGCCCTGCATCGCGATGTCCTCGAAGCTCTCCAGGCGCCGCCAGCGCTCCTCCGGCGCCCGCGTCGGCGGCATCAGGTCCACGTCCGGCAGCGGCCCGAACTCCAGCTCCGTGATCTCCGCGACGTCCGAGACCGGGACCTGGTAGGTGCGGTACGGCCCCAGCGGCGGCGGCGCGCCCGCCGTCGCCCCGGCCAGCGCCCGCTCGGCGTCCTTGCTCAGGTCGGGGCTCTGGTCGAGCACGTACGCGGTGGAGGCCAGCGCCCCGTCCTGCATGAAGGCCACTACCTTCCAGAAGCGCAGCGGCACCTGGATGCCCCGGTAGGGCGGGTCGGCGTCCTGGAGCACCGGCCCGGTGAGCACCACCAGCTTCCGGTCGTACTCGGCCGCGTTCTCCAGGAGGTAGTTCTCCAGGCCCTGCCACAGCTGCTTGCCCTGGTTGAACACGTCGACCTGCGGGGCCGCGTTGGTGAAGTGGAAGGTGTCGGCGTTCGCCGTGTCCGCCACGCCCGCGGCGCCCCACACCGGGTCGAGCCGCCGGACCAGGTGTCCGCGGTCCAGGCTGTTGTTGCGGTAGATGTCGTCGCCGGCCTGCTGCTCGTGCGGCAGCCTCGGGTCGAAGTTCCAGACGTCCTCGCGCGGCACGTCCTCCAGCAGCTGGGCGCCCTCGATGCAGACGCCGGTCGACGCGGCGAGCCGCCGGTCGGGCCGGAAGACGACGGTGAAGTGCGTGTACGGCAGGAGCACGGTCTCCACGGACGCGCGCACCGGCAGGGGCAGGGGCACCACGGGGCCGAGGAAGGCCTCGTCGTACCCGGCGCGGTCGGAGAACTGGTCGTGCCGGGAATCGCTCGGGTTCATACGATGTAAGTACCGCGCGGGGGAGGGCCGCCCACGGCACCGGACCCGTAGGCACTCGAACAGACGCCCCCCGGTGCCCCCTCACCCCGTCCAAGGAGGCACCACCATGCCCACCGGCCTTTCATTGCACGTCGGACTGAACCGTGTCGATCCCGACCGCTACGACGGCTGGGACGGCACCCTCGTGGCCTGCGAGAACGACGCCCGCGACATGGCGAGGATCGCCACCGCCGCCGGCTTCACGCCCACCGTCCTGCTCACCGAGGAAGGCACCGTCGACGGGATCACCGCCGCCCTGCGCGACGCGGCGGGCAAGCTGTCGGACGGCGACATCCTGCTCTTCAGCTACTCGGGCCACGGCGGCCAGGTCCCGGACGTGACAGGCGGGGACCACGAACCCGACCGGCGCGACGAGACCCTGGTCTTCTACGACCGCCAGTTCCTCGACGACGAGGTCCACCAGGAGTTCCTGCGCTTCGACGACGGTGTACGCATCGTCACCTTCTTCGACTGCTGCCACAGCGGCAGCAGCATCGAGCTGCCGGGCGCGGCCGAGGTCACCGGGCGCTACGTCCCCGAACCCCAGCAGATCGCGCTCTACGAACGCGACCGGGACTTCTACGACGACCTCCAGCGCTCGCTCGCCAAGTCGGCGGCCGCGGGCAACGGACAGGGACCCCCCGTGGTCCTCGTCTCCGCCTGCCAGGACAACCAGGTCGCCGCCGACGGAGACGTCAACGGCGCCTTCACCGAGGCGCTCCTCGACGTCTGGCGCGACGGCGCCTTCCACGGCGACTACCGCACCTTCCACAAGGCGATCCAGGCCAAGCTGCCGCCCACCCAGAGCCCCAACCTGTACACGACCGGCGCACCCACGGAGGCCTTCCTCGGTCAGAGACCCCTCACGGTCTGAACACCTCTCACGGTCTGAACGCCTCTCCCCGACGCCGGTCCGACGGTTCGCAGGCGGTTCCGCCGGACCGCCGTCCGGGCCGGTCGCCGCTCGGGCGCGGCCCCGGCTCGGGTCACTACCGCGTTCACAGCCTCGTTCAGGGCCTGAGCGCCGTCGCCAGCTGGGCGCGCGAGCGTACGTCCAGCTTCTGGTAGATGCGGGTCAGCCGTGCCTCGACCGTCTTCACGCTCAGATACAGCTTCGCCGCCGCCTCCTGGTTGCTGGCCCCCTGCCCGACCAGCCGGGCCAGGCGCAGCTCCGCCTCGGTCAGCGCGGACAGCGCGGGCAGCGCCTCCTCGCCCACCGGGCCCTCACCCGCCGGGCCGGCCGGCGTCTCCGTCGTCAGCACCAGCCAGGGCGCCGCCCCGGCCCGCTCGAACACCCCCGCGGCCGCCTGGAGCGCGGCCTGCGCCGCCGACCTGCGCCGACGCCTGCGCTCGACCCGGGCCAGCGCCACCAGCGCCCGCCCCCGCTCCAGCGGCAGCCCGGCCCGCTCGAAGCGCTGCGCCGTACCGGCGAGCAGCTCCGCCGCCTCGTCGGTGCGGCCCTCCGCCGCCAGACACAGCGCGTACGCCCGGTCGCAGCCGAGCAGCACCGAGGTCCGCCCCAGCCGCTGCGCCACGGGCCGCACCTCCGCGAGGACCGCGACGGCCTCCTCGACGGCGTCGTGCGCGAGCAGCGCCTCCGCCAGCTCCTCGTGCCAGCGCAGCATCGACGGGTCGACCGTGGACTGCGCGCGCTCGTTCGCCTCGACCCGGCGCAGCGTCTCCAGCGCGGCGGCGACGTCCCCGTTGACCAGCTGGACCCGGCCCAGCGCGTACAGGCTGCGGGAGAGGAAGACCCGGTCGCCCTCCTCCTCGGAGGCCTGGACGCTGCGCCGGGCGTAGCTCGCCGCCCGCCCGAAGCTGCCGCCCGCGGTCTCCGCGAGCGCGAGGGCGTACCACGCGGGCCCGGGGGAGAGACCCGCCTCCAGGGTGAGCCCGAGCGACTGGCCCGCGTGCGCGAGCGCCGCCGAGCAGGGGCCCAGCCGGGACTCGATCTCCGCGAGGGTGCTCAACAGCTCGATGGCGTCCTCGACGGAGCCGCGCCGCTGCACCAGCGGGAGCAGTGCGTTCACCTGGTCACGGGCGTCCACGAGGCGCCCGTCGAACAGGGCGTGACGGATCGTCAGGATCTGCGCCGCGTTGCGGATGCCGGCCGGCCGCTCGGCCGTCTCCAGGGCCCGGGCCTGCGCGAGCACCGCGTCCGCGTCCGACGAGCCCAGTGCCCGTTCCATCCGCGCCTGTACGGTCAGGGCCTGCGCCGCCGTGCGCGGATCGCCCATCGAGGCGGCGAGCGCGGCCGACTCCACCGCCGCCGCCCGCGACCGCAGCGGATCGCCGTCCGCCAGCACGTACTTGACGGCCAGTCGGAGCTGCACGGCCGCCCGCAGCGCCGTGTCGCCCTCGGAGTCCTCCATGGCGTGGACGTACATCTCGTCGAGCCCGGTCAGGCCCTGCCCCGCCGTGTCCAGGACGGCGAGCCGGGCCCGCACCCGGTCGGCGGGCACCGCGTCGCGCGCCAGCAGGTCCGTCGCGGCCCGCATGGCCAGATCGGCGCGGGCCGCGCGGGCGGCCTCCTCGGCGGCGTCGACGAGCCGGGCGATCCGCCGCGGCCCGTACTGACCCGGGGTCGACTCGGCGGCGAGCAGAGCGAGTTCGGCGGCCAGGGCGCGGTTGCCGCGGCCCCGGGCCAGGTCCGCCGCCGCGCCGACCTCGGCGGCCAGCTCCTCGTCCGGCGCGTCGGTGGCGAGCGCCCGGTGCCGTACCGCCTCGACGGGATCGTCGACGACCTTCGCCAACGCCGCGTGCCCCGCGCTGCGTTCGGCCCAGCAGGCGTCGTGCACCAGGGTGGACGGCAGCAGCCCGGCGGTGAACGCGACCGTACCGTCCTCGGCGAGCGACACCAGACCGGCCCGCTCGGCCGCCGCGAGGTCCGCCTCCGCGTTGGGGCGCCCGGCCCGGCGGACCAGCGCCGCCGAGGGGCGCAGCGCGAGCGCCGCCAGGAGCAGGGTCTCGCGCACGTCCGGCGGTGCGGTGCCGAGCAGTTGCCGGGCCAGGTCCCGGGCCCGGCCGGACAGCGTCAGCGCCTCGGCGTGGTGCACCGGGGTGCGGGCGTCGGCTAGCGAACGGCCCACCGCGAGCGCGAGACGCGGATTGCCGCCGCTCGCCTTGTGGATGCGCCCGGCCATCCGGGACGGCAGCCGGTGGTGGATGAGGAGTTCGGCGATCTCGTCGGCGTGCAGCGGCGGCACGAGCAGCACGTCCGCCTCGGACGGCACCCACAGATGCGTGTCGTGCGCGTCCTGCGTCCCGTACGCCTCGTACGCCTCCGGCGTCTCCACGGAGATCACCCGCAGCGTGGGCGGGGCCAGGTGCAGGGCGAAGCGGAGCAGATCGGCGCTGTCGGGATCGATGTGCTGCACCCCGTCGACGACGAGCAGCGCCGGTCCGCGCACGGTGAGCGCCCGCAGGATCCGGGCGATCCCGAGCCGCAGGGCGATCGGGTCCCAGCCTCCCTCGTGCAGCGGGGCCTCGCGGCACAGCATGGCGACCGCGGTCCGCTGCGGCCCCGGCAGCGCGTCGAACACCCCGGAGGCGGAGCCGCCGAGTGGACCCTGTGCGGCGGTCGGGGGGCCGGTCGGCGCGGGGGCGTGGGTGGGGATGGAGGTGTACGCGGGGGTGGAGCCGTGAGTGGGGGTGGAGCCGTACGCGTGGGCGTCGGTGGCCGGGTGGCGGGGCGCCGGGAACGCGAGGTCCTCGTCCGCGGCCGGCAGACCCCTCGGCGTGCCGTGCGGGGTGCCGGGCGTACCGGGCGGGGTGCCCGGCGCGGCGCCCGGCGGCGTGCCCGTCGGCGCGTCCGGTACGGGGGCGGCGGGGGTGGCCGGGGTGGTGGGCCAGGGGATGGTGGCCGCGACCGAGGCCAGCAGGGCGGCCGCGGTCGCCCCGGGTATGTCCCGGTCGGCGGGGAGCGTGGCCAGCCACAGCACGGTCTCGCCGCGCGCCTCCGCACGCGCCGCCGCGGCCAGCGCGACCTCGGTCTTGCCGACCCCGGCCGGCCCGGTGAGCAGCGCTCGGCCCCGCGACTGCAGCACGCGTTCGAGGCGGGCGAGGAGTTCCTCCCGGCCCACGGGCGCTGGCGGCGCTGTCGTCATGCTTCCACCACCCTCCGGCCCTCGGGGCCCGGCCCATGAGCCCCGTTGCGCAGAGAATACGGAGCCTGTCGCCCCAGTCCAGGCCCTGTGTCCGGCATACGGACAGCGGGTGCCGGTCGACGGTCCGTCACCGGCGCCAGGAAGCGCCCGTGGTGTAGACCACGAGCGCTTCGCTGACCAGCGGTGATGCTGATGTGGGGGGTGATTCTGAGAAGAACCCGACGGATTTAGAAGGTCAGGCTCCACGAGTCGATGTAGCCGGTGTCACCCGAGGCCACATCCCGGACCTGCAGCTTCCAGGTGCCGTTGGCTACCTCGCTGGACGCGTCGACCGTGTAGGTCGCGAGCACGTTGTCCGCGCTGTCGGACGAGGAGGAGGCCTTCAGGTTGCGCACGGTGCCGTCGGGGGCGACCAGGTCGACGACCAGGTCTCCGCGCCAGGTGTGCTTGATGTCCACGTCGACCTTGAGGGCGGCCGGCGCGTTGCCGGTGCGGCCGGTGACGGCGATCGAGGAGGACACGGTGGCGTTGTCCGCGATGGTGACGTCGGTCGCGTTGGTGAAGACCGTGCCGGCGGGCGGCGTGGTGGTGACCGCGTCGACCGTCTTGGCGGCGTCGGCGATGCCGGTGCCGCAGCCGCCGGTGCAGGTGCCCGGCAGCGGGCGGGCGTTGGCCTTGATCGCGGACTCGATGTCGGCCGGGGTCAGGGTCGACTTGGCCGACTTCAGGAGCGCGGCGAGACCGGCGATGTGCGGGGCCGCCATCGAGGTGCCCTGGTAGGGCTTGTAGGTCTCGGCCGCCTGCACGGTGGCGCCGGAGTTCAGCGTGGAGTAGATGCCGTTCTCGGGCGTGGTGACGGTGCCGGGGGTGTCGGTGGCGCGACGGGTCTCGCCGCCCGGGGCCGCCACGTCCACGATGGTGCCGAAGTTGGAGTAGAAGGACCGGTTGCCCTCACGGCTGGTCGCCGCCACGGTGATGACGTTCGAGCAGTTCGCCGGGGTGAAGCCGGACGCGTTGGCGTTGCTGTTGCCCGCGGCGACGACGACGGTGGTGCCGCGCGAGACGGCGCCGTTGATCGCGGTCTGGTAGACGCTCGGGCAGGTGGCGCTGGCGCCGCCCAGGCTCATGTTGATGACCTTGGCCGGGGTCGGGTTCGCCGGGACGCCCGGCACGGTGCCGCCGGAGGCCCAGGTGATCGCGTCGGCGATGTCGGCGGAGGAGCCGCCGCACTTGCCGAGCACGCGCACGGGCTGGATCTTCGCGTTGTACGCGATGCCCGCGATGCCCTTGGTGTTGTTGGTGACCGCGGCGATGGTGCCGGCCACGTGGGTGCCGTGCCAGGAGGAGTTGGACGCCTTGGAGCCGGTGCCGCACTCGCCGTCCGTGGCGTTCCAGTCGCCCTCGTCCTTCGAGTCCGCGTCGCGGCCGTTGCCGTCGCGGGCGTCGGCGGAGGTGGAGATGAAGTCGTAGCCGGGGACGACGTTGGACGCCACGTCCGAGTGGGCGGCGTAACCGGTGTCGATGACGGCGACGGTGACTCCCGAACCGGTCGTCTTGTCCCAGGCGGTGGGCACGTTCATGCCGCCGGTGGGCTCGAAGAGGTCCCACTGCTTGGCGTAGTCGGTGTCGTCCGGGGTGACCGCCATGGCGTACGCGCGGATGTCCGGCTCCACGGAGGCGACCTGCGGGTCGGCGCGGAAGGCGTCCATGACCTCGGCGACGTCCTGCTTGGAGGCGGAACCGCCCAGGTCCACCAGCGCGGCACCGCCGGCCAGGCGGCGCTCGAAGGAGAGCTTCTCGCCGGTCTTGGCGGCCTTGTCGGCCGCGTCGCTCTTGGCGGCGGTGTTGGAACCCGCCTCGGCGGACGAGGACTTGTAGGTCACGATGACCTTGTCGACGGGGGCGCTGGGCAGCGCGGCCATCGACTGGGAAGCCGGGACGGGCTTCGGGGTGGCAGCGGCCGGGACGGCGGCGAACGCCCCGGTGGTGGTGGCAGCGGCACCGAGGATCGCGGCGCTCGCGACGACCACGGATATGACTCTCCGCCTGGAACCGTTCAAGGTGTGGCCCTTTCGAGTACGACGTGAGTGGAGCAGTGGCGGCGGCGCGGGATCCGCGGGGCGAAGTGGGGTCGCGTCCGTCGTCTCCCTGGGCGTGGGGGGCCCGTGCGCCGCCACCGGCGCGACGGCCCGGGTCAAGGCCGTCCCCGACGGACATCACTCACCCCTTCTCATGCACCTGACAGGTGGAGAGGGGGGAGGGGATCCGCCGGTGCGGCAGACAGTAGGGAAAGCCGAGGTGAACTCGATACGGGGAAAACCCTTGTCACCCCTCGGGGGAGGGAGGGGGAGGGGTGGGGAAACCGGCCCGCGAGGGAAGGGGAGCCGGGAGGTTTACGACGGGACGGCGCAGGAGGGCACGGGCGGGGCGGGTCCCGAGGGGCGGCCGGGATGGGGCGGAGCCGAAGTGAGGTCGGGCGGGCGCGGATCCGGGGGAGGGCGATCGGCGGGTGGGTGCGGCACTGTCGTCCGGCGGCGGCGGGGGTGGACCGCCGCCCACCCCGCCGCCGGGTCAGCCGAGTTCGAGGGTGGTGACGCCGAACACCCGGTCCGCCGCGACCGGGCGGATCGGCCCGGTGTACATCCGGGCCGTCTCGAAGGTCGGCTCCAGGCCCCGCTCCTCGGCGAGCCGGGCCGCCGCCGGATTGGCCTCCGGCATGTCGACGGCGATCCGCTCCGAGCCGAACGCGCGGGCCTCCGCGGCGAGGGCGTCCAGGAGCGCCGCCGCGTCGGCGGGGGTGTCGGCGAAGAGCGGCCCGACCCGGGCCTCCTGCTCGGCGGGCCGGACCACGCCGTAGCCGGTGACCCGCCCGTCGGTCAGCCGCACCAGCGCGCGGTGCCCGGGCGTCGCGAGCCAGGACGCCAGGAAGCGCGGGCGCTCGGCGGGGTGGCAGGCGCCGTCGTACGCGGCGAGGGCGGCCGGATCCACCCGTTCCACGGGCACCACCCCGGCCACCGTCCCCCCGGCCACCGGGACTTCCCCGACGAAACGGGCGGTCCGGTAGGCGGGGGCGAACCCGGACCTGCGGTAGTTGTCCTGCTGCGCCGGCACCCCGTCGAGCCCGACGGTCCGCCCACCCGCGTGCGCGAGCGCGGCCCGCCACGTCGCGAGACCGTGGCCGAGACCGCGCTGGTCGGGGCGGACGAGATAGAACCCCAGGAAGGAATACGTGTCGCTGTAGTTGACGACCGAGATCGCCGAGACCGGCTCCCCGTCGAGCCGCCCCAGGAAGAACCCCTCGGGGTCCTGCGCGAAGAACGCCGGAGCGTCGGAGACACCGGGGTTCCACCCCTCGTCGGCCGCCCATTCGCGCACCAGCGCCCAGTCCTGGAGCGAGGCGCGGGTGATCTGCAGGGTCATGGGGGTCCCTTCGGCGGATGACGGAGCGCGGCGAGAAACGGGAGGAGCGGGAGGAGCGCGAGGGAGTGGGCGAAGCGGGAGGCGGGAGCCGCCGAGCATAGCGGCGCCGCCCCGGCCCCCTCACGTACCGCCGTCGCTTTCCGGCCGTCCCCGGGGAGCACTCCGCCGGCCCGGACGGAGGCGGTCACCCGACGCGCGGGGCGCGGGGCGGCACCGGCCCCGCGCCCCGCAGGGCCGACGCTCAGCCCACCAGCCGCAACGCCGTCTCCGCGACCCCCACCCGTACGGACTGACCCCAGGTCAGCTCAAGGGCGTCCGACTCCATCCCGTCCCCGAACGCCACCAGCCGGTCTGACTCGACCACGAGCCGCAGCGTGTCCCCGGCCCCGAGCAGCCCCTCCACGCGCCCGGTGCCGGAGGCCGGCGAGGGCCAGGCCTCGCGTACCGACCAGGCGAGACGCGGGGCCGTAGGGGCGGGCAGCGGGACGGGGCTGGAGCGCTGGTGCCAGAGTGAGCGCAGCCAGCCCGTCGCGCCCGTTCCGGTGCCGACGAGGACGCCCGAGGAGGCCTGCCGCTCCGCCGGTCCCGAGGGCGCCTGGAGGGTGTAGCGGGCGGTCTGGTGGCCGGGCGCGCCGACATAGACCTCGTTGAGCGCGAGCAGCCGCTGTCCGTCGTCCGTGACGGCCTCGGCCATGGTCAGGCTGTCCACCGCCGTCCGCACCCCCGTGGCGGACGGCAGCAGCCGATGGGCGTCGGCCGGGCTGTGGCGGACCAGGACGCCCGGGTTGCGCCCCGGGTCGACGTCGATGCCGACGACCGGCTGACCCGTCAGGTACTTGGCCGCGTTGGCCACCAGGCCGTCCTGGCCGACGACCACGACGATGTCCTCGGGGCCGAAGAGGAAACGGTCGAGGTCGGCGCGCTCGACCTGGGCCCGCCGCCACCGCAGCGGCACCGCGGCCGCCACCTCGGCGAGCGCCCGCGCCGACCGCTCGTGGCGCTCCCGGACCTCCTCGACGGAACGCCCCCGCGCGGCCAGGAAGAACGCGGCCTGCCCGTGCGTCCCGTGCCGGGCGAGCAGCTCCTGGTACTCGGTCGTGCGGTGGACGAGCACCGCGCGCGGGGCCAGGCTCACGAACCCGCACCGCCGCCCAGCCGGGCGAGGAGCCCGGTCAGGACGTCCGGCGAGAGGGTGAGGTGCTCGATCCTCGGCAACTGCTCGGCCGCCCGGGTCGCGGCGAGGGCGTGCAGCGTCGCCGCCGGCACGTCCGCGTGCGCCCGCAGCCAGGCGGTCTGCGCCTCGGCGCGCGCCGCGCCGACCTCGCGCGCCGCCTCCGCCTCGGCGCGCGCCAGCCGTACCGTGCGCGCGGCCTCGGCCTCGGCCCGTACGGCGTCGGCGGCGGCACCCTCCTCGGCCTCGCGCCGGGCGTTGATGCCCCGCTGGTCGACGAGCCGCTCCTCCTGCCGGGCCAGCTCGATCTTGCTGGCCAGCTCGTTCTCGGCGATGGCGCGCTCACGTTCCACCGCGACGGCCCGCCGCTCGTAGGTGGCCCGGTCGGCCTCCTGCTGGATCTGCTCGCGGGCCGGGGTGCGCAGGGCGCGCTCGACCTCGGGCTCCGGGCGCAGGGCCACCACCCGTACGGCCACCACCTCGATGCCCGTGTCCGGGAGTCGCGGCTCGGCGGCGAGACCGGCCGCCATCCGGTCCCGTACGGCCGCGACCCCGTCGACGAGCGCCTCGGCCAGCGGGATGCGGGCCAGCACGTCGAGGGCGTGCTGCTGGGCGCTCTCGGTGAGCAGACCGGCGATCTGCTCCAGCGGGGTGCCGCGCCAGACACCCGTGTCCGGGTCGACGGAGAAGTCGAGCCGGGTGGCGGCGGCGCCGGGGTCGGCTATCCGGTACGTGACGGTGGACTGGACGCTGACGTCCTGGAAGTCGGCGGTGCGGGCGTGGAAGGCCATCGCCAGCTCGCGGTCGTCGACCGGCACCTCGGAGAGGGCGGCGGACAGCGCCCGGAACCAGAAGCTGAGCCCGGGGCCGTCATGGACGATCCGGCCGCCGCGCTGGTAGCGGATGTGGGCGGTGGGCGCGGAGCGCAGATGGCGCCAGCCGGCCCGCCGGGTGATGTCGGCCATGTGGGACCTCCCCTTGTCGTCAGGATGACGATAGGGGTGGGTTCCGGTTGTCGTCAAGATGACGAGATGAGGGGAGGGGGCCTTATCCCTGGGTCGGTACGGCCGATCTGGCGGCCTGCTCGATCTTCGCCCAGTGGGCCGCGCGGGCCTCCTCGTCGATCTGCCGCTCGTGTTCGGCGCGCAGGCCGGCCCGGCCGTCGAGGCCCTCGCGCAGGATGTCGGCGTGCCCGGCATGCCGGCCGGTCTCGCCGAGGACATGGGTCAGGATGGCGAACAGGTTCGTGTTCGGGCAAGGTTCCGACCACCACGGCACGTGGCCGGGGGCGTCGAGGGGAAGCTCGTCGATCGTCGCGTCCGAGTGTTCCCATGAGCGCCGGTAGAACCCGATGATCTGGTCGCGGGTCTCGTCCGCGGTCGCCCACTGATCGCTGCCGTCGGAGTCCTGCCACCGGGGCAGCGGTTCTGGGGAGGGGCGGTCGAAGACCTCGCCGAAGTACCTGGCCTCGACGGTGGCCACGTGTTTGACGAGGCCGAGGAGGTTGGTCCCGGTCGCGGTCAGGGGCCGGCGGGCGTCGTATTCGGACAGGCCGTCGAGTTTCCAGAGCAGCGCCTGGCGGTCCCGCCGCAGTCTCCCGTGCAGGTTGTCCTTCGCGAAGTCGTCGATCATGCGGCATGAGCCTGCCATGGGCCGCCCGTGGCCTCAAGCTCCCGGCCCGGCGATGGCCGCCGCCCTGACCTGTCGCAAGAAGCTCGCGGAACTCGCCATGTGAGACAGGTTCCAAGCCTCGGCCTCGGCCCCGGCTCCCTATCCGGCCTCGGCCCCGGCTCCCTATCCGGTCCCGGCGCCGGCGTCGCCCCCGGCCTCCGGCCCCGTCCCATGCGCCCGCGCCGAGACGTCCTCATCCGCGAGCCGCCGCAGCGCCGGCGGGACGGGCTCGTGGAGCGTCGCGCAGGACGGGGACGCCTCAGCGCGCCGGTTCGGGAACGGGTACGGGAGCCGGAACGGGCAGGGCGGGCAGAGGGCCGGCCGACGGCGGCGCGGCCAGTGATCCGGGCTCGCCGCCCTTGGCGCGCCCGGCGGGTTCGGGGATGCCGTTCAGGAGTGCCTCGTGTGCGGGTTCCGCTCCCGCGGCGGGGTCCTCCGTCCCCAGCCCGGTCGTCAGCAGGACCACCCCACGGGCGGCCACCAGTGAGGCGGTGGCCGCGACCACCCAGCCCCAGGCGCCCGCGCGGAAGGTCTCGCCGAGCAGGGCCACGCCGATGACGGCGGCGGCGGCCGGGTTGGAGAGGTTGACGACGGCGAGCGGCGCGGCGAGCCCGCCCCGGTAGGCGGCCTGGGAGAGCAGGAGTCCGCCCACCGCGAAGGTGGCGATCAGCACCGCGAGCAGCGTGGTCTGCCACCAGCCGGTCGGGCCCCCGGGCAGGTCGCGGGCGAGCGCGGCGGTCAGGGTCTGGGTGAGGGCCGAGCCCACCCCGGAGGCCATCCCGGACGCGGTGGCGTGCCCGAGGCCGCGCCCCCGGGAGGCGGTCCCCGCGCGGGCGCGCGAACGGGAGGCGAGCAGTCCGATGAGGAGCAGCGTGGCGGCCGTGACGATCAGGGCCTCGCGCAGGTTCAGGGCCTCGCCGGGGGCGGCGGGTCCGGTGACGGCCACCAGGCCCACCAGACCGACGAGCGTCCACAGCGCGCCGCGCCACTCGGCGCGGGTGACCCGCCGGCGCGCGCCGTACGCGCCGATGGGCAGGGCCGCGACGAGCGTCAGCGCGCCCAGCGGCTGGACGAGGGTGAGCGGCCCGTAGTGCAGCGCGGCCACGTGGGCGAGGGCGCCGGCGGCGTTCAGGCCGACCGCCCACCACCACTGGGGGCGGGCGAGCAGTCGCCGCAGCGCACCGGGCCCGCCGGCGGAGGCGGAGGCGAGCCGCGACTGGGCGACGGCGGCCAGGGCGTACCCGGCGGCCGAGACGAGGGAGAGGAGGATCGCGACGGCGGTCCCGGTGGCGGGGCTCATCGCAGCGCTCCGGCGGTGGCAGTGGTGGGGGTGGGGGTGAGCGGCGCGCGGGTGTCGGGCCGGGTCTTCCGGACGGGCGCGGGCACGACGAGCAGGGCGAGCCCGAGCAGGACGGCGGCGGCGAGGGCGTCGGACCAGTAGTGGTTGGCGGTGCCGACGACGACCAGCAGGGTGAGCAGCGGGTGCAGCAGCCACAGCGGGCGCCAGCGCGAGGAGGTCGCGGCGATCAGCCCGATCGCGACCATCAGGGCCCAGCCGAAGTGCAGGGAGGGCATCGCGGCGAACTGGTTCGCCATCGAGTCGGTCTCGGGCGTCGCGCCGTACACGGAGGGTCCGTACACCTGGGCGGTGTCGATCAGGCCGGTCGCGGCGAGCATCCGCGGCGGCGCGAGCGGCAGGAGCAGGTGCAGGGCGAGCGCGGTGCCGGTCAGCAGGGCGAGGACCCGGCGCGACCAGACGTAGTGCGCGGGCCGGCGCCAGTAGAGCCAGGCGAGGAAGGCGAGGGTGGCGGGGAAGTGCACGGCCGCGTAGTACGTGTTGGCGGCCCGGATCAGGCCCTCGCCGTGCAGGAGCAGCTGCTGGATCGTTCCCTCGCCGGGGAGGTGCAGGGCGCGCTCGAAGTCCCACACCCGGTCGGCGTTGTGGAAGGCGCGGGTCTCGTGCCCGTTCGCGAAGAGCCGGCCGAACTTGTAGACGAGGAAGAGCGCCGTCACGAGCAGCAGCTCGCGCACGAGGGGCGGTCTGGGGGTAGCCGTCACCCCCGTTCCTGCAGGACGTGGTCTCCGTATCCCGCGTATCCCGGCAGCCATGGCGCGGCCCCTTTTTCCGTCAATTCGGACAGCAAACGGAGGAACTCTAGATCCGAATTCATCGAGACGCAAGCGTCTCGATACGTTTGCGTCTCGATTGTGCACCCCCTACTCTCGTATGTGCAGAGACAGCTGTCCGCTGGGTACGGGGTGTCCGGGAGGAAATCGATGTCCACGCAGGCCGCGACCGCCGCCGCGAAGCGCGGCAAACTCACCCCCGAGCGGGAGACGGAGCTGTACGAGGCCGTCATCTGCCTGCTCCGTGAGGGCGGCTACGACTCGGTCACCATGGAGGGCGTCGCGGCCCGCACCAAGTGCGGCAAGGCCACGCTCTACCGCCAGTGGGGCACCAAACCCCGCCTCGTCACCGCCGCCCTCGACAAGCGCCGCTGCGCCGTCTTCACCGGCATCGACACCGGCTCCCTCGTGGGCGACCTGCGCGCCGCCGCCGGCGTCGCCGCCTCCCGCCGCGAGCGGGACGCCGAGCTGATGGAAGCCGTCAGCCAGGCGTACATCCAGCACCCCGACCTGCGCGCCGCGCTGCGCGAGACCGTCATCGAACCCGAGGTCGCCGCCCTCGACACGATGCTGCGACGCGCCGTCGAACGCGGCGAGATCGACGCCGACAACCCCGCCATCGGCTTCGTCGCCCCCAGCTTCCTCGGCATTCTCCGCATCGAGCGCCTCTTCGAGGACCGCTTCGCCGACCCGGACACCCTGCGCACCTTCGTGGACGCGGTCCTGCTGCCCGCCCTCCGCGTACGGGACACCTCGGCCGCCGAACCCCCGGAAACCCCCGAGATGTGAACCGCCCGTGGCTCCGGCACCCTGAACCCATGCCCGAGCCCACGCCCCCCACCGCCCCCTCCGGCGTCCGCGTGCGGCGGATCTACGAGCCGCCCGAGCCGGACGACGGACTGCGGGTGCTCGTCGACCGCCTCTGGCCCCGCGGCCTCGCCAAGACCGACGCCCGCGTCGACGAGTGGCCCAAGGCCCTGACCCCCTCCACCGAACTGCGCCGCTGGTACCACGGCCCGGACGGCGCGTACGAGGAGTTCCGCCGCCGCTACGCACGGGAACTCGCCGAACCGCCCGCCGCCGAGGCCCTCGCGGCCCTCCGCGCCCGCGTGGCGGAAGGCCCGGTCACCCTGCTGACGGCGGCGAAGGACCCGACGGTGAGCCATACGGCGGTGCTGACCGAGATGTTGGGGGAGAGCGGGGAGTGAACGGCGACCGGGGGAGGCTGTCGCTGTCGCTGTCGCTGTCGCTGTCGCTGTCGCAGCGGCAGCCGCAGCCGTCCCAGCCGTCACAGTGGTCGTAGCCGCCCCTCCACCCCGCGCGCCCCGTCCATCCCGCCCGCTGTCACCCCGAAGCCCATCCCGGCATACGGCCCTTTCGGGCCACCTCGGCTCCCGCCCCCTGTTCACGGACCGGCGCCCTCGGCACCATGGGCGGCAGGACCCGGCGCGACAGCGCACGGCCCACCCCTCTCGACGCTCGCGAGGAGGCACCGCGTGGACTCGGACCAGGCCCGGCGGAACCGGCACACCGTGCTCGACGCGCTCCAGCGCGACCCGTACCCCCTCTACGCCCGCGCGCGCCGCTCCGCAGGCCTCACCTTCGTCCCCGCCCTCGACTCCTGGCTGGTGGCGCGCGACGCCGACATCCGCGAGGTGCTGCTGCGGCCGCAGGACTTCTCCTCCGCGCAGGCCCTGCGCCCCGACGTGCTGCCCGGCCCCGCCGCGCTCGCCGTCCTCGCGCGGGGCTTCGCGGCCCGGCCGACCGTCGTCTCCACGGACGGCGCTGCCCACAGCCGCCACCGGGCCCCGCTCAACAGCGGCCTGTCGGCCACTCGCACCGCCGCCCTCACCCCGTACATCCGCCGGCAGGCGGAAGCCCTGGCGGACGCCTTCGCCGACACCCTCGCCGCACAGGGCCGGGCCGACCTCATGGCGCACTACGCGTGCCGTCTGCCCGGCGCCGCCGTCGGCCGGCTGCTCGGCCTCGACCCGGCCGACGTACCCGCCGCCGTCCACGGCTCGTACAGCGCCGAACGCCTCCTGTTCCGGCCGCTGCCCGAAGCGGAACAGATCGAAGCCGCCGAGGACGTCCTCGCACTCCAGCGGCTCCTCGACCGCTACGCCCGCGACCGGCGGGAGCGGCCCCGGGACGACCTCATCAGCATCATGGTCGGCGCGCTCGCGCCCGACGCGGGCCTGGGCCCGGGGCCGCGCGGACTCACCGAGGACCAGCGCTGCGAACTCGTCTCCAACCTGCAGAACCTGCTGATAGCCGGCCACCTCACCACCACCGCGCTGATCGGCGGGACGGTGCTCCACCTGCTGCGCCACCCCGACCAGTGGCGGCTGCTGTGCCGGAAGCCGGAGCTGATACCCGCCGCGGTCGAGGAGGCCGCGCGCTACGACACGGCCGTCCAGGGCTTCCGCCGCACGACCACCCGCCCGGTCGTCCTCGCCGGCACCGAACTGCCCGCCGGGGCGACCGTCTTCCTCGCGTACGGCTCCGCGAACCGCGACCCCGCCCGGCACCCCGACCCCGACACCTTCGACATCACGCGCCCCCGCCCGCACACCCGCCACCTGGCCTTCGGCCACGGCCGCCACGGCTGCCCGGGATCCCAGCTCGCCCGCATCCAACTCCACACCACACTGGAGGTGTTGACCGACCGGCTCCCCGGCCTCCGCCTCGCCGACGGCGCCGCCCCGGTGATGCGCCCGACCCTCATCCACCGCTCGCCGGAGGAACTGCTCCTCACTCGCTGAGCAGCAGCCGCGGCGCCTCTGTCACGGCGTCCGGCACAGCGGCCCCGGCCGCCTCCACGCGACCGGCCAGCCCTCGCGCCCACGCCACCACCCCGGCGACATCGATCCCGTACGTCACGGCCCCGGGCCCGGCCGCGTACCCGGCGACCCGCTCCGCCCCGCGCCGCAGCAGCCGCGCACCACCCGTCGCGTTCCCGCGCGCCGCGTGCGTCAGGCCCACGGCCAGCTGGGCGAGCCCCTGCCACAGGTCCCGCTCCCGCCCGGGCCCCGACTTCCACGCATCCTCGAACACCTCGTGCGCGTGGAACGGCATCCCCGCGTCCAGCAGCCGCTGTGCCTCCCGCACCGTCTCGCCCGGCGCCCGCACCAGTCCCTCCGGCTGCCGCGGCACCCCCTCGGCCCCGTACGGCAACGGCCGCCCCAGCCCGTCCCGCGGCCGCGCACTCCGCGCCCGCCCGTCCCGGTCCCGATCCCTGTCCCGATCCGTGTCCATCCCCCCATTCTCCGCCGCCCCACCCGGTGACACCCCGTGTGGTGATCCACCCCGTGAAGTGAGGTAATGTTCTCTTGCACGCCGCCACCGGGGACAAACCGGAGGCAGACGGGCACCGGGACGTGGCGCAGCTTGGTAGCGCACTTGACTGGGGGTCAAGGGGTCGCAGGTTCAAATCCTGTCGTCCCGACTCGAAAGAGTCGAGGTCAGGGGCCGTTTTGGAGCAATCCAAAACGGCCCCTTGATCGTTTTTGGGGACCAGTTGGGGACCAAGCCGGTCCGAGCGGGTCATACGGCGGTCATTGCCGTGAGTGGCAGTGAACGAGGTGCACGGAGCACCATGAGGTGCGCGGACAGCGCGGCGCCAGCTGCGGTGATCTGGCCGGCGTCGGGGTGCAGGTAGCGCTGAGTGGTGGTCAGCGAGCCGTGCCCGGCGATCTTGCGCAGGACGTGGAGCGGCACGCCGGCGTCGGCGAACCAGGTCAGTCCGGTGTGGCGCAGGTCGTGCCGTCGGAGGTGTTCGAAGCCGAGTTCCGCTACGACGTCGTCCCAGTGAGTGGCATCGCGCAGGACGGCGGTGGAGGGGTACCTTGCGGGCGCGCTTTCCCTTGGTGGCCTTGTCGACGAGCCCGCTTGGGCGGGGGTGGTCTGCCGCCGTACGGTCCAGATCCAGTTGTCGGTGTCGATGTCCTTGACGCGGACTCCGGAGACCTCGCCGATGCGGGCTGCCGTGGATGCGGCGAACGTGACCACGTCGCCCCACCCCTGGTACCGGCCGTATGAGCGAGCGACCAGGTCCTTGGCGAGGGCCTGGAGGGTCTCCCAGTCGGGCAGAGCGAGCGCACGCGGGTCGTTCAGTTCGTCCTCGACCTGCTGGTACTGGCGCTGCCAGCCGCTGACCCGGGCAGGGTTGACCTTGATGAGCCCGTCGCGAACGGCCTGCTCCATGACGCGCACGAGGACGGCGATGGTGTTCTTCACGGTGGAGCGGCTGAGCTCGTCTGCGATCCATCGGTAGACGGTCCGGTCCACGGCGCCATTGGTGATCATCCGAACCGGCAGGTGCCCGAGGGAGGGCACTACGCGCAGACGCCAACCGGCCAAATAGGGGTCGAGTGTCTTGAGTTCCAGCCCTCGAAGCGTGAGGTCCATGTTCGCGGTGCCGTAGTCGGCCAGCGGCATGGTGGCAAGCGACAGGTTGATGCCGGCCTGGGGGGGCCTCGACCAGCGCCGAGATCCACTCCTGGGCTTCGTCCTCCGTCTCCTTGGCCTCCCTGGCAATCCCTGGAGCCTTCCCGGGATAGTCAGCCACGGACCTTGACGGTGACGTCCTGGCCATCTGTTCGCTCCCCTTCCTCCACGTTATGCGCGACTGTGTCGGAGAGCATCTCGACCCTCGCTGCGGACCAATGCGACATGTGACCGTCTTTGTTCAGTGCCGCAACGAGGCCCTTCAGGTCTTCCCATGGCCACACGCGCCGGCCGTCTGAAACGAGGTCAACGGGCCGACCAGCGCCTGATCCGATCCGGTGTGCAAGGTGAGCTTGCCGACGCACCACGGGCAGGGGGCGATCCGGCAGGGGTGTGCCGCTCGTCGAGGCCGAGGGCGCCCAGCAGCAGGCCCTCCTCGAGGCGGCGACGCGGAAGCGCAGTGGTTCACCGCGTTGACTGTGAACCACTGCACGAAATGGTCTGGTACGCGAATCCCTCGCGCCGCTGGCCCGGTCTCCGAAGCCCGATCCGTGCCCCGCCTGGCCAGGCACACCCAACGGCCGTCGCCACCCATCCCTGAGCGCCTACACGGCCAGACCGGCCATGTAGAACGCTCAGTCACAGCGCTCGACGTCGTATGCAGGGGGCACGGACCCTTGTTCGGCCTGGGAGCCGAAGGATCCGCCCATGGCCGACATGCCGAGCTTCGATGCACATGTGACGGGTGGGTTTTCGGGCGGCCGGGCTGCAGCGGGCGGTCAGTTAATCGGGCGAGAGCGAAGGAGCGAGTCAGCTCTGACGAGATCTTCCGGTGTGTCGACGGCCAGGCCGTCGTCGATGACGGTAAGCATCCGTACGCCGTAGCCGTGCTCCACGAAGCGCAGCATTTCCACGCCTTCGGTTCGCTCCAGCGGTCCTTGAGGCAGCTGTCGAAACAGGCTGAGGGCCGCTCCTGTGAAGCCGTAAAGCCCCAGCTGGCGTCGGTACTTCGATCGGTCTCCTCGTGGGTACGGGATCGGCTGGCGGGAGAACATCAGCGCCTTCTCTTCGGCGTCTACGACGACCTTCACGACGTTGTAGTCCAGCACCGCGCCGACGTCGCCCAGCACCGTGTACGCGTTCACCGCGAGCGTTCCCGGTACGAGGTGTTCCAGGGCTTCGGAGACCGCGTCGATCGCGGCAGGGGAGATGAACGGTTCGTCGCCCTGGACGTTGATGTACGCGTCTGCCGGCAGGCGCGCCGCGCACTCCGCGACGCGGTCCGTACCCGTGAGGTGCCGGCCCGTGCGCATGCACTCGATGCCCAGCTCGTGGCACACCCTCTCGATGCGCTCGTCATCAGTGGCGACCACCACGCCGTCGAGACGCTCGGCCTCCAGACAGCGCTGGTGGACGTGCCAGAGAAGCGGCTTGTTCCCGAGCTGCGCCAGGGGCTTTCCCGGAAACCGGGAGGAGCCCCAGCGGCAGGGGATGACGGCCACATGATGGCGACCTGCGGTATGCGGTGGTGCGGTCGTGGTGGCGGGCACGGCGTACTCCCGTCGGTGGGTGTCAGGAATGGGTGGGGTGGGGGAGGAGGGCCAGGTCCGTCCGGGCGGCCGGCGGGGCGGAGCCGTCGAACGAGTGCACCCCAAGGTTCCGCGGCTCTTCGGCGTGCAGCTCGGCGGCCAGAGCCCGCATATGGGTGTGCATGCCGCGGTGAAGGTCGACCTGGGGCTGCCAGCCCAGGACCTCCTGCGCGCGGCCGCGGTTGGCACGGGTGGTGAGGACGTCACCGCTGCGCGGGTGCTCCTGGTGAACCTGGACCTCGCGCCCGGTGAGGCTGCGCGCGATGTTGATCACCTCGAGCAGAGAGGCGCTCGAACCACCGCCCACGTTGATTACGCCCTGCGCAGTCGGGACGGTGCCTGCGGAGATGGTGGCCGAGACCGCATCGTCGACGTACGTGAAGTCCCGGCGCTGGTGACCGTCACCGTACAGACGGAGCGGTTGATCGGTCAGGGCCGCCGTGAGGGCACGGTGGGTGAACA
Source organism: Streptomyces sp. NPDC023157 (assembly GCF_055560575.1). Lineage (NCBI taxonomy): Bacteria > Bacillati > Actinomycetota > Actinomycetes > Kitasatosporales > Streptomycetaceae > Streptomyces > Streptomyces sp. NPDC023157. Next base: position 780,020 of record NZ_JBVHIL010000002.1, on the reverse strand, counting down.
TGTCCGGCCGCTGCCGGGGGCCGTAGACGGTGAAGTACCGCAGGGCGACGACGCTGGTCGGGCAGTGGGCCTGTGTGGAGTGCGCGAGGCAGAGCTGCTCCTCGGCGAGCTTGGTGACCGCGTACGGGGACGCCGGCTGGGGCCTGTCGGTCTCCACGCTCGCACCGCCGTCCGTGGTGCCGTAGACGCTGGAGGACGAAGCCACCACGAGTCGGGGCACGCCCATGCGGGCGACGGCGTCCATGACGCGATGGGTTGCGAGGATGTTCGAGGCGACGTAGTCGCTGAACTTCGGTCCCCAGGAAGGACGTACCCCGGGGATGCCGGCCAGGTGGAAGACGGCGTTCGCTTCCACGAGAAGCGGCTCGATCGCGCAGCTGAGGAGGTCGGCGGTGACGTGCATGTATCCCGGGATCCCCTGCAGAGCGGCGAGGTTGGCGGCGGCCGTGGGGTCGGTGGCCGGGTCGCGCCGGTCGACGCCGATGACGATGGCGCCGGCCTGGACGAGGGCGTGCGCGAGGTGGGAGCCGATGAAGCCGGCGGCGCCGGTTACGACAGCCCGACGCGGGACGGTGGTGATCAGATGGGCGGGCGAGTTGTGTGACACGGGAATCTCCAGGAGGTGGCGAAGGGAGACGTTCAGGAGAGGCGGGCCAGCACGGTGCGGCCGTGGGTGCTGAGAGCGGGGTCGTCCTGCTCGTGTCCACGCACCAGGGCGGTGACGGCTTCGATCGCGCCGAAGGACTCCAGCAGCTGCTGTTCGGTGTCGTTCAGCGGCTGGCCGTACCCGGCGAAGAAGGCGGTGCGGAGGTGCGGGGCTGTCTGCCAGTGGCGGAACTCGAGCCGGGCGAAGTCGCGGATGCGGGCGTCGCGGCGCATGTGCTCGAAGTCGCACAGCCCGAAGGTGTCACCGACGAGCCAGTTCCGCGGTTGGTAGTCGAGGTGGCATGTCGCGCTGTCCATGGGCGTGTTCGCCAGGTCGTCGGCGCTGTGGCTCAGGCCGTTGCGTTCGACCGCGGAGATGAGGCCGGCCCGGTCCGCACGGGCGATCCAGTCGCGCAGTCGCTGGGCGAGTTCCGTGCCGATGGCTCTGCTGGGCGGCACCGAGGTGGCGCGGTGCAGCTTGCCCAGCACACGCCCGGCCTCGTAGTAGGCCAGCTCGTCCTCGGGTGATCCCGGTGCGAGTGTGTCCGCCCGTATGCCGGGGACGGCGGTGAGCAGCAGCGTGCACGTCGTGTCCTGCTGCCCCACGACATGGGGGGTATGGCCGACCAAGTGGGCTCCCCAGGCGAGATGGGCCCGGAGCTCTCGGACGTACCGGTCGCGTTCGCTGTGCTGCTTGGCGAAGAACTCGTTGCCTTCGGCGTCGACCAGGCGCAGGACTCGGGACGGGAGGACCGGGTCGTGCACGACCCGAACGGCTCCGAGCGCGCCACGGGCCAGGTTCAGACGCGGGTCGTCGAACAACGTGATCACGAGGCGGCCTCCTGCCCTAAGGCGGCCAGGTGCTCGGTGTCGTTGTGGCGGTCGAGCATCCACCGTCGCTGTCCAAGGTGGTTGAGGTGGTGCTGCCAGCGGGTGATGGACCCGTGGGAGACCGTGAATCCGGCCGGGGAACCGATCGGGAGCCCCAGGAGCAGGGTGTGCGCGACGATCACGGTCTCGCCGTGTGCGGCGAACAGGACTCGTTCGCCCTTGTGCTGGTCGATGAGTTCCTGTAGGAAGCGGCCGGCCCGCGCCAGGTAGCCGTTCCAGGTGTCGGATCCGGCAGCCCAGGGCTTGTCGGGATGGGCGTGCGGCCCGCCGTCGGCGGCGGTCTTCACCTCGGTCCAGGGCCGGCCGTCGGCGGCGCCGTGGACGGGACCGTCGACACGGTCGTCCGTGCGCATCGGAAGCTGGAGGGCCTGGCTGATGATCTCGGCGGTCTGACGCAGGCGGATGCGCGGGCCGGCGTACAGCGCGTCGAACGGCTTGGCGCGGTGCTCGGCGGCGAGGCGGAGTGAGATCTGCTCGGCCTGGGCGTACCCGCGGTTGGTCATCCCGGTGCAGGTGCGCGGGCCGCCGACCAGGCCGTCGACGTTGCACTGAGCCTCGCCGTGGCGGACGAAGACGAGTTCTGTGGTGATCATGCGGAACCTCGGGGGCAGGGTCGGGCCGTCCAGCTGTCGCGGTAGCCGTTGCGCCCGGCGTACGGAGCGGTGAGGACGGCGTGCAGGGCCAGGAAGTCGTTGAGCCGCTCGCGATGCGTGCTGCCGAGCCGGGGGTCGTGGCGTTCGGCGGCCTCGTTGTAGGCGCGCAGGGTGGAGTCGATGACCGGGGCAGGCAGAGGCCCGTACGTCAGGATCAGCGTTGCGATCAGCTTCGCCAGGTCGTACCCCATCGGTGCGAGCGTCAGGTCGTCGGTATCGACCGCGTAGATGTCGCCGACCTCGGTGATGATGAAGTTCCGCGGGTTGCTGTCCTTGTAGAAGGCGGTCGGCCCCTTGGCGGTCTTCTCCAGCAGCGTCAGCATGGCGTGGAGGGCGACCTGGTCTGGCAGATAGCCCTGTTCCAGTCTTCTTCGGAGGGCGGTCTGCCGGGGAGCGATGTAGTCGCCGAAGGCGATGCCGTCCCGGAAGCGGTGCGGCGTGTTCAGAGAGGCCGGCCGGAGGTCCGCGGCCCATGCGGCTCCGTGGGCGTCGCCCAGCAGCCGGGCCAGGGTCAGAAGGTCCTCGGGCCGGGCCGGACGGCCGTCGATCCATTCGTACGTCAGACTCGTCGGTCCGACTACGGTCAGGGCCGGCAGCCGCAGCGGCCGCGCGTGCTCGGCGAGCCAGGCGTGGTGACGAGCGGCCGAGGCCGCCTGGGCAGCGGTCTCGTACTGTTTGGTGAATTGCCGGGGCCTCACAGCCTGCCTCCCTGTGACCGAGCCACGACGAACGTGACGAGGGACGTCGTGGTGAGCGGACTGTCCGGAAGGGCCCGGTGCAGGCTTGCGGCGAGCGCGCTCGGATTGCCATACAGACTGGGGGCGAGGTTGTACTTCGGGTTGGTGGCCAGGTACTCGGCCACGTGGTCGTGGCCGTCGAAGGTGAAGCTGTGCTCTTCGTGCTCCACGGCGAGGACGTCGAGCGATGAGCTGGCGAGGTCGGCGAGATTGCCGCTGTGCGCCGAGATGTACAGGCTCTCGTGCTGCTCGGCCCGCGGGTCGAGGCCGGCGGCAGCGACCAGCTGGTCCATCTCCCGATAGCTGTCGATCCCTTTCGTGACGAGCACGGCCAGACCGCCGGGAGCCAGCGCGCGACCGATCTCCGCGACTACGGTCAGTGGATGGGGTGAGTGATACAGGCAGAACGCGGCGACGACGACATCACACGACCCGGCGGTCACGGGGAGACGGTGGAAGTCGCCCCGGTGGAAGGTCACCGGGAGGTCGGGCAGCCGTCGGGCGCGCCGGCGGGCCTGTTCGATCAGGGCGGGGGAGGCATCGAGACCGACGACGCGCCGGGGCCGGAGTCCCTCCGCGAGGGTCAGGCTGCTCGTGCCGCGACCGCAGCCGAGGTCCAGAGCCAGGCCGAGACGGTCCGGCCGCTCGTGATGGGCACGCACCAGCCCGACGATCGCCTCCGGTACGGGGCGTCCGGCGGTCTTCGCTCGCCTCAAGGCGTTGGAGCGCCCGGCCAGCCGAGAGGCGTGCCCGTACAGCTCCGCCTGGCGTGTCGGGTCGAGGAAGGGGTTGGTGCCGCTCATGCCGCGCCCTCCTGTCGGGGGCGCGGGAGGATCAGCGGTGCTCGGCTGCGACCCTTCGCAGCCAGCGGCGCGTCTGCCGTCGGCTGGACAGCAGCACCACCTCGGCACGAGCCGAGGCGAACTCCTCGATCTTGGCCATGACCCGCGGGCGCATCTTGCGGCGGTACGTCGCCACGTACTTGACCACGCCCCAGTGGATGCGGTTGTGCACCCCGTTGCCCTTGTGCCCGGCCCCGTGCCGGATCTGCCGGGAGAAGATCCCGTACAGAGCGGCCACGGTCGAGACGTCCATCAGGACCACGGTGTCGCAGGCTTCGAGTCGGGTCTGCAGGGTCGAGTTGTAGTTCCCGTCGATCACCCACCTCGGCTGCGCGACCAGCTCCCGCTGCAGGTCGGCGAACTTCTCCATGGGCAGCTCGTTCCACTCGTCGTCGTAGAACGCGGCGTCCAGGTGCGTCACCGGGGCGTCGAGAATCCTGCCCAGCTCCCGCGCCAGGTACGACTTGCCGCTGCCTCCGCAGCCGACGATGGCGACCTTCTTCATGATGCTCCAGCGTAGAGGTGCTCGGATGCCGGGTCGGACTGGACACCTGGGCACGTTCGGATGATCCAGACGCGGTGGCGTGGCTGCTCAGCTGCATCAGGCCGCCCCGCGTGCGATCGCGAGGAGGCCGGCGGCCGTGTCCAGGACGGCTTCCAACACGTCGACCTGTCGGCTCAGCCGGAACAGGTCCAGGCGGTCCAGACAGGACGCGATCAAGTCGGCGTGCTGTTGGGTGCCGGAGATCCGCTGGAGATGGGTCAGGCGCTCGATCACCGCGCTGCCGGAGCTGACGATCAGCTCCTCGGGCACGAAGTGGTCGGCATGCACGATGTCGGCAGGGGCGAGTGGGAGGCAGCCGGCGAGTACGGCCTCGAAGATCCGCTGCGTCATCTGCCCGACGGTTGCGTAAGTCTCGGGCAGCATGAGGATGGTCGCGAGCGACCTGCCGTAGATGCCACGGACCGCCTCGAAGGGGAGCCTGCCGAGGAACCGGACGTGCGGCCAGCGGCCGGTCTTGGTCCACTTGCCTCCGACCAGGTGGTCGAAGCACGCCGCGGCCGGTGCGAAGAAGCGGTCGAAGTGCTCGTCGCGGGCGTACTGGTTGCCGACGTACCCGAGGACGAGGTCACGAGGCCTCTTGGCGAGCGCGACCGGATCGGCTTCGGCGAGCAGACGGTCGTCGACGGGGAAGAGCAGGCGCTGCGCCCCAGGCGTCGGTTCGAGGGCGGCCTCGCAGACGGTGACACGGGGGACGCGCCGCCACACGCTTTCGCCTCGGAGCTTGCGGTCCTTGTCCCAGATCACGGTCGGCGTCTTCCTGCGCACGGTGTACCGGGTGACCAGTTCGGCCTGGCGATGCAGGTCGCACGTGTGGCCTTCGGCGCCGCAAGGTGTGGTGTTTCGTCCGTCGATCGCCCAGCGCCACTCCAGGAACAGCGCGTCGATGTCCGGGCTGCCGCTGTGGAAGGTGTAGGCATTGCCCAGGTCGTCGCCGGCCTCGATCAGGTCGCGGTTGGCCTGGAGGAAGACGATCTCGTGGCCGCGGTCGAACAGGGCGTCGATCAAGGGGCGGCGGTGGCTGCGGCCCCCGTCCGGTGTGTCGGTGATCCCGTTGCCGAGGAAGCCCCAGAAGCTGTATCCGATCCTCACTTGGTGATCCACCGCCCTTCCAGCAGCAGGGCGTCCAACCCCGAGTTGGCCAGGCAATCGAGCGCCATCTCCGGTGTCCCGCAGATCGGCTTGCCCTTGACGTTGAGCGAGGTGTTGATCAACACCGGAACCCCCGTGCGCCTGGCGAAGGCGCTGAGGACCTCGTGCATGAACGGGTTCTGCGAGCGGGTGACGGTCTGGAGACGGGAGGTGCCGTTGGCGTGCACGATGGCCGGCACCAATTCCCGCGCCTTGTCGGTCACGCCGGAGGCCATCGACATGTACGGAGCCTCCTGGCCGAGGGTGAAGAACTCCGAAGCGCGCTCGGCGAGCACCATCGGGGCGAAGGGACGGAACGGCTCCCGGAACTTCACGGAGTCGTTCAGCCGCTTGATGACGCCCGGCTCCCGAGGAGAGGCGAGGATCGAGCGGTTGCCGAGGGCACGGGGGCCGGCCTCGACGCGGCCCTGGAAGAGCCCGACGATCAGACCATTGGCGAGCCGCTCGGCGAGGAACTCGACGGCCTCGGCACCCAGCGCCTTCCCATGAAGGCCTGGCCACGGCGCGAGGTCGAGAGACGTGCCCTGGAAGGAAGGGCCGAGGTAGCAGGCCCGGGTGACGCCGGACACGGGCTGTGGGGCGCGGCTGTCGTGATGTACGGCGATGGCGGCGCCGATCGCGGTGCCGGCATCGCCAGGGGCGGGCGGCACGAAGACCTCGTCGAACACGCCGGCCTCGATGATGCGGCCGATGCTCACGCAGTTCGTGGCGACGCCGCCTCCGACGCACAGACGTCGGGAGCCGGTGACGGTCCGCGCTCGGCGAGCGAGATGCAGCATCACCTGCTCCGTGCGCTCCTGGAGGGCTGCGGCCAGGTCCCGGTGCACGTCGCTCAGCGGCTCGCTCGGGTGGCGTTCGGGGCACGTCTCGTCGATGAACAGGCGAGTCGTCCTCGGATAGCCCGAAGTCAGCACCCGCGGGGGAAAGTAGAGCGGGTCGACGACGAAGCCCGTGGGGGTGATGCGGACAGCGCGGGCGAAGAGTTTCCGGAATCGCCCGGGGTCACCGAGCGCGGCGAGCGCCATCACGGTGCCCTCCTCGTCACCACGACGCCATCCCAGGTGCTCGGTCACCGCGCCGTACACGTACCCGAGAGAGGTGGGATCGTTGATCGCCTCCAAGGTGCGGGTGCGTGGACGAAGAGCGTCGTGCCCTCGGGCGATGGTTGTCGTCTGCCGCTCGCCGAGGCTGTCCACCACGAGCACGGCGGATTCGTTCCACCCGGAGGCCGCGAAAGCCGTCAGCTGATGAGCCCGGTGATGCAGGACGGGGGAGACGCGTGCGGCGGGGAACCGCCGGCCGATGTCGCGGACACGGAGCTGGGTGCGCATCGACACCTTGGCGAAACCACGGGCTCGCGGCAGCGCCCGGTCACGTGTGGTCGGTGACAGCGCCAGACGCAGTGCGGCCGGGGATTCGAGCAGGTAGCGGGCGGGCTGAAAGTTGTAGGCCACGGCGTCGACGTCGGTGGCGGCCAGCCCGGCCTCGCCGAGCAGCCACTCGACGGCGTGGCGCGGGTAGTCCTTGGTGTGCTTCCTCTGAGACAGCCGCTCCTCCTCGACGAAGCCGACGAGCTGCCCGTCGACGAGGAGCGCGGCGGCGGAGTCATGCGTGTACGAGCACAGACCGAGGATGACCGAGGGTGCCTGGTCCATGGCCGCTGTCACTGTGCACCAGCCGAGGCATGCACAGATGAACTCGTGGGACGACGGTTCAGCTCGTCGTACCAGGAGGTCATGGCCTGGCCGAGGGGCCCGTCGATCTTGCCGGCCAGGTCCGTCGCGTGCTCCCGTCGGCCGCCCTTCCAGAGCTGGTAGCTGCGCAGGGTCTCGGACAGGCCGTCCCAGCCGGCGTGCCCGGTCACGTCCCCCGTCTTGACCTGATGGAGGAGGGCGTCGAAGCCCTCCCACGGGGTGGTGAGGTCCGGCATGTCGACACTCGCGACGATCGAGGTCAACTCATCCGCCTGGACGAGGTGGTTCTCGTAGATGTGCAGGGAGCCGACGTGGTGGTGGAAGTCGCCCAGCTCGGCGCCGATCCAGCCGGCTATCAACTCGTGCAGGACCGTGTAGAAGAACAGGTCGTACGGCATGCCGATCCACACGTCCTGGCCGCGCATCGTCGTCGACATGTGCAGGCGGCCGTCACGCAGGTAGAAGCGGAAGCCGAGTGTGCAGGGCACGTCCTTGTGGCCGGCGGCGTCCCGGGCCGGGTCGTAGAGCTGGATCAGCGCTCGGCGGGAGTCCGGGTCCTTCTTGAGGATCTCCACGACGCGGGCCAGCTGGTCCACCGTGCCCGCCCAGTTCCGCATCCGCGGGCCGTAGGCGCCGCGCAGTACTCCGTCGTCGGCGTACTGCCGGAGCTTCGCGTTGTAGTCGAAGATCCAGGGCTCGTCCGAGCCGGAGAGGATCCAGACGGTCTCGGCCACCGCGAACGCGGGGTTCAGGATCCTGCTCGGCGGCGCGTGCAGCAGGCGGGCCTGCGGACGGGTGAGCCGCATGTGGACGTCGAGGACCTCACGAGTCGCCATGCCGCGCGGGCTGACGCTCTCGCCGGACTTGGCCAGGGTGACGGCACCGACGAAGAGTTCGGCGATGCTGTCGGCGGTCAGGGAAGTCATCGGGCGGAGACTCCTTCGTTTGGGAGGTGTTCGAGCGGGTTGCCAGATGCGCGCTGACGATGAGTTGCGCGACCAGGGCGGCGCTGTCGCCGCTCCAGCGGCACACCGCGTCCGTCGAGGCGGGTTCGGCAGCCGTGTGTGCCTTGGGGAGTGTGGAGAGCGCGTCGGCGACGTCCGCGGGGGTGGTGCAGCGTCGCGCGAGGCCGTGAGCAGCAAGCCCGAGCGTGCGTTCTTCGGCGGTGCCGATCTCCAGGACAGGGACGCCCAAGAGGGCGGCCTCGATGCCACAGGTCGAATAGGCGCTCGCCACGACGTCGGCGCCGGCGAGGCAACCCCGTGCCCCTACCTGCGGATCGGCGACTGCAACGAGCGGCCTTCCGTCCCGCTGCATGAGCGAGGTGAAGACCTCCGGGCTCTGCGCCGGGTGCGGGGCGATTACCAGGCCCCATTCGCCCTGGGCCTTCCACATCCCGTCCAGGAGGAGGTCGGCGTGGGCCTTGAGCCGGTCGGGACCGAAGGGCTGGCAGGCCCAGACCATGATCCGGTCGGGGCTCCGCCCGGATCCGGGGCCCAGCAGCTTCTCGAGGTACTGCCTCTGGTCGTCCCGCCCGAGGCCGGCGAGGACGTCGAAGCGGGGCTGCCCCAGCACGTGGACCTCGGCGTCCGGGTGCCGCGCCCACGACTTGGCGAGCGGGGCGTCTCGATCGCCCATGACGATGATGTCCCGGCTGTGCAGCGCGGGCCACGCAACTGACTCCGCAGTCCAGGCCCCGTGCTGCACATGGACCGTGTTCACAGCGTGGAGATCTGCCAGGTGGACGGCGAGGGCGCCGACGGGGCTGGTGTCGTTGCTGACGAGCAGCGTGTGCGGGCGAGACGCGTCCAGGACACCGCTCAGCCACGTCTCCAGACGGACCATCGAGCGCCAGGACGGCTGGGTGCATCCCCCGCTCGTCTCCAACAAGACGGCCAGGAGACGAACCAGACGCGAGAGCCGGACGACGTGTTCCTCCACCTGGACGACGTGCTCGTCGTCCCACACTTGCAGGCGCTCCATGGCTCCGGACAGAGCGAAGAGGCCAGCGGGAGGCGTAATGAGCCTGATGCCCTCGGCGGCTGGAGTGTCGCAGCGTTGCGCCGGGTCCGTGGCGAGGTCGACGAGGAGACTCGTCCGACCACCACCTGCCAGGTCTTCGAGCACCGGCAGCAGAGTGGCCGCATGGCGGGACGACCACGAGAGCGCGACGACGCCGGTGCGTGGCAGCGCCGACGGAGGAGGGCTCGGCACCCGGGTGTCGACGCGCACCGGTTTCAGGTTGCTCAGCTGCGCCGTGCGGAAGGGGTTGTACAACGCAGTTGCCCCGAGCAGATAGGCCATGCCGGACCATGTGACGGTGTAGGCGCGGTACTCCCGGGAACTGCTCTCGCGAAGCCCGACGAGTCCCTCGTGGGGAGCGATCTTCAGCGGGCCGGGCGCCTTTCTGAACGGCTCCCAGGCGCTGAGGGCCATCAGCTTGCGTACGACCTGAGCCACCAGGCGGCGAACCGGTACGTGCTGCACATACAGCCACCCGGCCCCGGCCGGCGTCGTCTTGAGATAGGCCCCGTACCACTGGAGTGCGTCCATGACGTGCTCGACGAGCACTTCGTGCTCCTGTGCGTCCAAAGGCAGAGCCTCCAGCTCGCTGGTCGGGATCCGGTCGGACGCCAGAGTCGCGAGCGCGCCCTCACCGACCAGTGCCCACGCGGGCTGCCCGCCGATGTCGGCTCGCGCCAGACCCTGGACGTGGCGAGGGGGCCTGGTCACAACAGGCTCCCTTCGAGGAAGGGGCCGGGGGCGAGGAGCCTCAGCAGGTCCTTCGGGGACTCGGCGACCACGGGGGAGGGAGAACCCGGGCAGCCGTATCCCCAACCGGCGTGGACGTACGGGACTCCGGCGCGGCGCGCGGCTTCCTGGTCGACCGCCATGTCGCCCACGTACACGGCGTCGGCGGGATCGACACCCAGGTCGGCCAGGGCGAGGAGGACCGGGTCGGGCGCGGGCTTGCCACGTCCACCACCGTTCGGCGTGCGCACCGTGGAGAACGGGCAGCCGAGGTTCGTCAGGAGCGGGGCGGCCCGCTCCAAGGGCTTGGACGTGACGACGCCGAGGCGCCAGCCGAAGGCGACGAAGACGTGCAGGATCTCCACGGTGCCGTCGAACTCGCGAGCGAGGTGGGACGCGGCGATCGCCGCCTCGTCGTACGTACGGTGAAACCGCTCGGACTCGGTGAATCCGAGCCGCTTCATGATGTCGGCGAACGGTCGGCCGAGGTGGCGCTCGTACTCTTCGAACGGTACGTCGAGACCGTGCTCGGTCAGGACTTGCTGCCATGCGCGCTCCATGACCGGGCGGGTGTCGAGAAGCACGCCGTCGAGGTCGAGGAGCAATGCCTTTGGAGGTAAAGGCGAGGGCAGGAGCAGGATGGACATGAGGTGTCTCCGGTTAAAGGGATCAGCGGGTGAGGGGGGTCTCGGGGCGTTTCACGAAGGCGAGGACCCGCTTGCCGCTTCCGTCCTGCGTGGGACATGCGGTCCAGGCGTCGGCCACGGCGGACACCAGGAGCAGTCCACGCCCATCTGTCGCGTAAGGGGAGGCGATCCGCGGGACGGGGGGATCCGGGGAGTTGTCCTCCACCTCGATACCCACGACGCCGGCCTGGAGGGCGAGCGTGAGAGTGATCTCGTCGCGGTGAGGATCCTGCTTGTCCCGCTCACCGTCGCCGTGGTGCACGGCACGTCGGCCGTGGCGCTCGGCGTTCGTCACGAGCTCGCTCACGATGAGCACGACGTGGTCCAGCAGGTCCTCCGCGCCCCAGGTGGTCAAAACGTCGCGGGTGAAGCGGCGTGCTGTGCCCGGGGCCGTGTCGTCGGCGGCGAACGCCAGGCTCTTCTGGTGCTGCGGGGCGTCAAGGATGCTGCCCAGACCGTCGATGCGGCTGCCGTCCAGAGGGAGGAGTTGCCGGTCGGGGTTCATGACGTGGTGCTCCCCGGGGCCGGCGTCGAGGCCGCTTCGTCTGCTGCCGCCGGTCGGCCCCCTCGTACGAGCAGAATCTCCGTGCCGGCTTCGTTCAGCCGCTGTCTGCGCTCAGCCGCCATGGCCCTGGGGCCCAAGTGGGACGGGGCGGGGAAGACAACGCCGTACGGGCGAGTGGCCGCGACGGCGTCGAGCATGCCCGTGAAAGCGCCAGACGTCGTCGCGGACCGCTCCATGTACACACCGCCCAGCGTCAGTTCGTGGCGGCGGCAGTAGTCGGTGATGGTCTTGGCGAGAGCCTGCTGCCGGCTCGCGGACACCCCGACGAGCCGCAGAAATCCGAAGACGATCGGGCCCGTGACGTTCCGCTGTTCCGTAAGGGGCTCCATGTTCGTGACCACCCATCGGATCGGGGGAGGGGGACACTCCGAGCCTGGTCGCCGCGCCGCGATCCGGGAATCCACGTGTGTCCCACTTCTGTCCCACAACCGCCCCCGGCGCGGTCGCCACGTGCTTCGATGGCATCGGAAAGGAGTGGCACGTGGCGACCGTTCACGAATGGACCGGCCTGGAGGCGCTTGCCCTGCGCAAGGCCCTTCGGCTGAGCGTGCGTCGCTACTCCGAGCACCTGGGCATCGCGGTCAACACCATCAGCAACTGGGAGAAGTACCGGGAAAAACGGCGGCCCAACACCGAGAGCCAGGCCATCCTCGACACCGCGCTGGCCCGGTCCGATGCCGCAACCCATCTGAGATTCGAGACGGAGCTCGCGAAGCTCTCCGCAGGATCAGGGGCAGGGGACACCGGCGAAACGGCGCGCGTCACCATCCCCCGACCTCGGGCCTGGGAGTACGAGTCCTGGACGGACGACCTCGAACGCGCGGTCGTCGCACTGTCCCACCAGAACTTCGCGTTCGCTGACGACCTTCTACGGCGGTGGTCGTCGAGCTACCGGCCCTCGGAGCTGGACGAGCGAGGCACCTACCTCCTAGCCCGCTCCATCGCCCTTCAAGGCGATCTCAAGCGGGACCAAGGGGCAGTCGTAGGTCCGCTCTCCGCTCAACGGTGCTACGCCAACGCCCGCTCGCTCTACATCGAGTTGGCGATTCCACGACGTGTGGCGCAGCTCGACCTCTCCCTGGCGGTCGTCACCGAGATGTCCGGTGCGCTGGACACTGCGGCTCGGCAGTACGAGGACCCTGCGATCGACGAGCGCTTATCCCCGCGAGACCGAGCCCGTGCGCGCCTGTGGGTGGGCACCGCCCTCAGCAAGGACGGCAACCACGACTACGCGGTCCGGGTGATGGAGGAAGCCATTCGCGAGTTCGAGGGCCTGGCCGAGCAGGACGACTGGTCCGTCGCGCAGCAGAAGCTCGCTCTTGCCCACCGCGGAACCGGCAATCTCGACGCGGCCCTGCGCCTCATCGACGTGGCTCGCAGCACAGGCATCACCGATGCGCCCATGCAGCGGGTACGCCTGGACACCGCGTACGGGCACATCCTCCTGTCCGACCGCGCGACCCTGGATGATGGGTTACGCGTCCTCGACGACGCTGCCAAGCGGGCGGCCCAGTACGGGCTGACCCACCAGCTTCGCAGCATCACGGACATCCGGAGGACGGCCGATGGGCCAGCCAGCCCTTCACCACGTTGACCAGGGAGACGAGCGAGTGACCGACAACCAGCTGGCCATCAACGATGAGCAGATCCGCAATGCCAAGCTGGTCTGGGACTATCACCAAATGGGTCACGACCTGCGCCCCGTCGATGTCGCCATCGGCCTCGGCAGCCATGACCTCGGCGTCGCAGCCTTCTCCGCGGAGCTGTATCGGGCCGGGCTGTTCCCCACCCTGGTGTTCACCGGCGGCAACAGCCCCACCACCGCGAAGGTCTTCCCCCGCGGCGAAGCCGTCCACTTCCGCGAGCACGCTCTCACTCTCGGCGTGCCTGACAGCGCGATCCTGGTGGAGCCGAACGCCGGCAACACGGGGCAGAACATCGAGCTGTCCCGAGAGCTCCTCGCCTCCGCCGGCCTCACCCCGAGGTCGGTGCTCCTCGTCTCCAAGCCGTACATGGAGCGCCGTTCCTTCGCTACCGCCCGCAAGCTGTGGCCCGAGGTCGAAGTGCTGTGCGCCTCCGAACAGATGGAGTTCGACGACTACCTGAAGAGCATCGGCGACGAGAAACTCGTCATCGACATGCTCGTCGGTGACCTCCAGCGCATCATCGAGTATCCGAAGCAGGGCTTCGCGATCGAGCAGGACGTCCCGGAGAACGTGCATGCCGCATACGAAGACCTCATCCGCGCCGGTTTCACCAGCAGGCTCATCGGCGCGTGAAGCAGCTCCGGGGGGATTGGTGGCGATCCACCAGCCCAACCTCTTCCCCCGACTGAGCACCCTCGCGAAGCTCTTCGCGGCGGACTGTTGGATCGTCCTCGACGACGTCCAGTTCGCCCGCCGCGACTTCCAGCACCGCGCCCGTCTCGGGAGCATCTCCAGTCCGTCTCGGCTCCAGTGGCTCTCGATTCCCACCCACCTGCCCGACGGCCGGTCCACCCTCATCAAGGACGCGGTGGTGGTCGACCCGCAGCTGGCTCGTCGGCGCACCACCCACATGCTGACGCAGTACTACTCGAGGAGTCCCGATTGGCCGATACTCCGAGACGGGCTGGACTCTGTACTTCAATGTATTGACACCGCGAGCGTGGCCGCAGTCGCCGAGGAGTCCACGAAGGTCTTGCTCAGGCTGCTGGGGTGGAGGGGGCGAATTCTGCGCAGCAGTCGCCTGCCGGCTCAGGCTGAGCGCTCACAACGACTCGCAGACCTCGCCGCTGTCGCCGGTGCCCGCGGCTACCTGTGTGGAACCGGCGGGATGAGCTACCTGGTCACGGCGCCGTTCGAAGCCCATGGACTGAGCGTTGTGCCTTTCGTACCCCCTAAGAACGGCTTCTGGAGGGACGCGCGCGAAGCCAGCTCCGTGGGACCCCTCATGACTGCAGGGGTCGCAGCAGTGACCGACGAACTACGAGCCATCGCGTCCTGCCATCGGTCGCCCGCGGGCTCGGCGTGAGACGTGCTGCTTCCGGCCTGTGCTCTTGCTGTTCGCGAGTCCGGCGCGGTGTGATCTGAGGCTCTCGGGCCAGGGGCCGAAAGCTATCGGGTGTTGAGGCCCCCTTCACGAACCAGCGCTGCCCGGTAGCACTGAACCCGTAGGAGATGCACGGAGTCCTGATCAGCGAACGTGTGAAAGACGGTGCCCGCCGTGCGAGTAGGACTCGAGCGCCGGGACGTGGAGGGCGCTGCGACCGATCTCTGTGGTGAAGCGTGCCGCGTTAGGGCGGCGATGTAAGTGGCCCGAGCTTGGGGACCAGCCGTGGGGACCAGTGTGCGGGGCACGTATTTTTGGAGAGGAACCGCCAGGGTCTGGGCTCGGCTGTCCTTGCGGCGCCGATATCACGGGGCCGTGGCCAAGAACTCCCGACGGGTGCTGAGCTGACGCCCCGGGAGGGCCCCTGGGGCCGCAAACTGACATCGGATCCGTCTGGTGTCGGCGGGCGTTACACCGCCGCGACTGTCGCGGACAGGCAAGTGCAGTTGTGCACACCGGAGGGTGGGAGATTCCTCGTCCGGAGGTGGGTGTCACTGCTCGGCTCTAAGCTCGCGAGGCATGAGAAGGGGGAGTTCGTGCGCGACCGCATGCTGACAGCCGATGTACCGCTGGGGCCGTTTGAGGGCACCGAGATCACCGTTTATTCGGCGAAGGGCAAGAACGCCAGATTGCATGTCCGGAGGGAATGCGGCCAGCTCCGTACGACCAACGTGACGACGACCGAGGTCCCGTTGAGCGCGGACGTGGTGGCCAGGTTCTGCTCGGGTTGCGCGGACTGGGGACCGAGGGTCCGGCCGACATCCGGGCTGGGCATCTTCCTGGCAGCGCTCGGCGGAGCGGGACTGCTCCACCAGCTGCGGGCCTATGCAGAGCCGGACGAGGACGTGTACTGGGCCCAGGACGAGGTGCAGGCCGCAGCCGAGCTCCTGCGCTCGGAACGGGATCCTGAGAACGAGGACGACGACGAGCGATGGGAAGCGCGTAGGGAGGCCGAGGAGCTGCAGGAGCGGGTCTTGTCCCGCTGGCGTCATGCCGCGGCGAGCCTGCACCGAGCGCAGGCGGCCATCGCCCACTTCCCTTGGCTGACGGACTGGGCGAGGCCGAAGCTGTCGGCGAAGGAGGGCCACCTGGAGAGTCTCCGGGCGCAGGCGGCCCTCTTCGTGGAGCCGGCCGGTCTCGTCGTAGCCGCTGCGGCAGCGGAACTCGGAACGCCCTCGCTGCCCGCCGACGATCCTGCCTTCGCGGTGCTCGGCAACAGCAGCCGGATCTCCACCGGCCTGAGCCGGCTATGGCGCAGGTGGCAGGACGAGGCCGAAGACGGCTGGGAAGGACCGGCCTCCCGGACGTTCAGGCGCTATGACCTGGTGGAGGGCATCAGGTCCAACAAGAAGGGGCACGCGGAAGCTCTGGAAGGAGCCGGCCGCCTCATCCAGTCGTGGGAGGACGAGGCCCGCGCCGCGGCCGCGGCGGCGGATCCGACACCGACGGTGTGGGTCACGGCACGCTTGCCGGAGGACACGGAGGAGCCTTCGCACGGGGATACACGGGATGTCCTGGACGGCCTGGATCGGTGGACCCTCGGGGCGGTGGTGACCTGGACCGTGACCGCCGACTGGAGCCGACGCACCTTGACGCTCAAGGTCCCCACCCTCGTCGCCGACAGACTGCTCGCATCCTCGAGCGTCCTCTCCTGCGAGCGAGGGGCCGAAGCCGCGCCGGCGGAGGCCGTCTCCGAGGCGCATCCCGGCTTCCTGCGGCCCGGGGTCTTCGACGACACCGCCGTCTTCGATCGCCGGCCCGTCACCCTCGCTCACTTGCGGGCGCTGCGGAACTACTCGTACGCCGCCGACCAGCTCTACATCGTCTTTTCGACGAGCGGAGGGGCGGAAGTCCTGCCCCTCCAGACCATCGAGAAGCGCGTCGAGCAGGGCTGGCCGGGCGTCATCGTCGCCGGCGCGTCGGATCTTCCCGAAAGCCTGCTCAGCCCGTGGATCAAGGAAGTCGCCCCTGCAACGGAGGCCGACGAGGGCCCTCACTTCGGCCACGACAGCGCAGGGCAGGATGACAGCTTCGGAACTGACCTGGGTCTTGCAGGCGGGGCCCAGGCGGCTGTCCGGTGGGTGCACGGGGAGCGTGCGAAGGAGCACAATCTGCGGCTACTTGCCATGGCACGGGGCGTTCCCGACTTGCGGAGCCTCGACACCGGCCGCTCTGGCGTGCTGTCGGTCGCGGTCTGGGAGGGCTTGCTCACGCCCGGTCCCTTGGACCTGACGCCGTTCCGAGCGCCCGGCACCGACCGCTGGCGCCGCGGCAGCGGCCTTCCACTGGGGGTTTTGGGACCGGTGCAGATCTACGCCACGAACGCGGATCCCGCATTCGAAGGCAAGGGACATTCACCCTTCTGCCGGCACACACGGGACCGAGGTCTCGCGCGGAGCGACGACCTCCTCAGTGTCTCCGACCTGCTGGCCCGTGACGACTGGGACTGGTGCAGCAAGTGCGGCGGCTACTCTGCGCGCCGGCTGACCGACACCCAACTCTCCTATTACCGCGCTGCCCACCAACTCCACGACACCGCCGGCCAACTCGACGACCAGCGCACCTACCGCGCTCCTGTCGAACCAGAAGCCCTGTGCAAGCAGCTCGAAGAGCTCGCGGACTGGGAGCCCGACGGCCACGAGAACGTCGGCTGGGACGGACGGTGGCGTTGGCGTGAGGTCGTCAGCGGCCTTCGCCGCCGGGCCGAAAGGCGTCGGCTCCACACCGCTCCCTGACTCGCCGCGCCCGCCCAGCCGTCCGAGACGGCTGGGCGGGCCGAGGGCCAGGTGGCCTACTTGGGGACCAGTTGGGGACCAGCGCCCATGTTGACGGGCGCACGGCACGTACGGATTTGCACGCTGTGTGCCCCCAGATTGGCGTATATGTCATGACTTTTTCTCCGACCCATCGATCTGGGGGTCAAGGGGTCGCAGGTTCAAATCCTGTCGTCCCGACTCGAGGTTCGCCTCGTAGTCGCAGATCAGAGCCCTGTCTCACTTCGGTGAGGCAGGGCTCTTGTTCGTCCTCTGGGGCAGTCGTGTCACATTTCGTCACAGGACTGGTGGATCTTCCTCAGCCGGCGAGCAGCTCTCCGAGCTTTTCCGAACCCGCCTTGAGGCTCTGCGGGTCGGGACGGACGTAGACCCGCTTGGTGAAGGACGGGTCGCTGTGCCCCGCCCAGGCGGAGACGACAGTGTCAGGCACCCCGTTGTTGGCCACCCACGAGAGACACGCGCGGCGGGCGTCGTAGAGACGCACCTTCCGCACGCCGGCCTGTGCCATCAGGTGGTGCGCCTCGCGACGGAGCTTGTCTGTCTTGAAGGGGCACCCCAGCTCGTCAACCCATCTCCAGCGATGCCATGGAGACTTGGAGCGCAACCACCACGGTGGCCGCTTCTCCCACGAGGCCACCTGAACCTTCCACCCCCAGGCGCCGTGCCCGGTCCGACATCCAGGGCCGCCCGTGGGCCGCTCCCGACAAAAGGCCGTGAGGTAGTCGAATACAAGGCAGCTCTCCAGCACGGCGCGCGCCACTACCAGTGGCGACCAGACTGGCAGGGGCTTGCGGACTATGTCGTGCTCCAGTGCCCGCACGTGGTCGAGAGTCGTATCCCAGGACATGCCCGCTACGTCGAGCAGCATGTTGTGAAGCGATCCTCGCGCCGTTCCGACCGGGTCTGGGGTGGCGTTCACGCCGGCCGCCTCGGCCAGGAGCGGTGGCTCAGGAGAGGGCGCTCCAGCGCCCAGAAAGCACTTCTCGACCATCTCTCGATAAGTCCGCAGCGTCCACGCCGCCTCCTGGTCGAAGCCGCCTTGATCGACACCGCGAACGGGCGGACCTCTACGCCTTCCGGCATCTCGTCACCTTTCATGGCTGGAGCGTACGGACGTTCTCTGACAAGACAGCCATCACCACCCGGTTACCCGTCACCATGCACGCGTCAGGAGGCGAGCTGGCTATGCACCCAATCATCACAAGGTGATCACACCTCGCCACTCCCTGTACGCATTCCGGCAGGCTGACCCGATGCGCATCAAGACCACCACCCTCATCGCGGGCGCCGCCCTCGTGCTCAGCCTCACCGCCTGCGAAGGAGGCAGCAAGACTGGCTCGGACACACCGCGCCCCGCCCGGTCCACCGAGCCAACCGCGGCCGCCACGACCAAGGCCCCCGACGCCGATGCCGAGACGGGCACCCTGCCGGACATGACGGGCAAGGGCCTCCAGTCCGCGCAGGACCAGGCCCAGGCAGCGGGCTTCTACAACCTGCACTCCCACGACGCCCTCGGCCGTGGACGCATGCAGGCCCTTGACCGGAACTGGAAGGTCTGCGGCCAGATCCCGGCGGCAGGCGAGCACCCCACCCATGTCAAGATCGACTTCGCGGCGGTCAAACTCGAAGAGAACTGTCCGAACGGCGACCAGGGCAGCGCCGATCCTCAGGTCAGCGCCATCATGCCCGACTTCACCGGGAAGTCCGTCAAGGTCGCCCGGGAGTCGCTCGACGGTTCCACCAGTCTCACTGTCACCGACGCCTCGCCCCAGGACCGCATGGTCATCGTCGAATCCAACTGGCAAGTCTGCACCCAGGAGCCCGCCGCCGGCACCAAGCTCGAAGGCCAGCCCGTCACCCTTACCGCCGTGAAGTTCGAAGAGAGCTGCTAACCCCATGCGAACGACGACCACCGGCCTCGTTGCCGCCGCAACCCTCGCGCTCGCGCTGACCGCGCGTCTCGGAGAGCTGTTGGCTCAACCCAACCCCACCCAACTGGCCGGGGCGCAGGATACGACGAAAGTCGGGGTTGTCGATCGCGGTGGCCACCAGCTTCTCGGCCAGCCATAGGGGAGTGCGCTCGCGGATCGCGAACGTCAGGTGAATGCTGTGCTCGTGGGCGTCCAGGACGTGTGGGTTGTGAACCCACCGCGCGGAAGCAGGAGGGACTGGCCGGCCTTCAGGTCGACTTCGACATCTGGTCCCGCTGCCTCCCACTACGGGATGTAGTCCTCCTGCCAGACTCTCCAGCTCTCGTTGTACTCCCGCATGGGGCCCTCGACTGGCGGGCGCCAGAGCTGCCACCGCTTCGTACCCGAGATCTGAACGATCACGGCCATCTGCTGGTCCCAGTGGTGACGGAGCCCTTGGTGCCCCGGAGGAGTCAGGAAGGCGTGGACGTGGTTCGAGTGGCCCGTCTCGGTCTGGATGTCTGGTCTCCGCGGTGACCGTCTCGTCGAGCGCCGCCCTACCGCGCACGAACACACGCGGCTCATCCGGCCACGTGAGCATCAGTTCGGTTACACCGTCCCGGCTCTTACACTCCATCGAAAAGTGCCGATGGACAGGGCCTTCGGCTGGGAGGAGGACCCGCTGGGTGAACGGATCGACCCCGGACTTCCGTCCTGACGCCTCGTGCGTCGAGGTGCCAGAACGGGCCGTCGTCCGCTTTCTCGGCGCGGCGCCGCGGTGTCCGGCCGACGGTGGGCGCCGACCGCACCATAGGGGCGACACGGCAGTCGGACCTTGTCCTCGGAGACGTCAGCGAGTGCTGAACAGCCCGCCTTCAACCTGCCGTCCGGGTGAGCACCGCTGCAGTACTACTGAACTTGAACTCGTGATGTCGGTCGACTCGTGGTGGCGGCGTCAGGGTCCGAGACGTCGGCTGTTACCGGCTCGGGTTCAGGACGACGGTTGTAGCCAGCGCCGCGCCGCGGAGAGGTTCACCTCGACGTCATCGCTCCAAGAACAGACCTCCAGCCATGAGAGGTAGCCGCCTTGCGCGAAGACCAAGAGCTCACCAGGGCACTCGCCGGTTTCGGTGAACAGCTGTACGTCGGCAGCCACGACGGTGCCGGGGCCCGTTGGCGCGGGCTCCAACGCGTCGGCGTCAAGGTCGAAGTAGGCAGTGCCGCACCCACACTTGCAGCGGGATTGCACCCTGAGCTGGGGCACCTGCCGTCGGAGGGCGACGTGAATCGGCTCGTCCGGGTTCAGGACGAGGTCAAGCACGTCGGCTACATCCTCGGGCAGACTTTCAGGCATGCCGCCACCGTAGCTGACCAGCAGCTTCGGGCTTCGACCGATTTCGGGTCCGTCGACCCGACGCTCACAGGGCCAGGTCGGTGCCGCCGGCCAGCTGTCAGGCGAACGGCACCGACATCACTCAATCGAGTTCAGTAGCGGGCGAGGGTCCAGTTCGTGAGGCGGTCCACGATGTCGAGAACCGACCTGCGTGCCCCGGCGGAGATGAACGCGAAGACGACGAACGAGGGGATGAGCGCCACGATCACGACCAACGCGGGCAGCAGACGGACCACGATGGTGCAGAGGTCCAGCAGGGCGCGGAGGGTCCGGGTCTGAGACAGGAGGTCGATCAAACGGTCCAGCAAGGTGCACTCCTCGGATACGCGAGCGGGGTCACCTGGTGTCCGACTGAGGGCATATGTCTCCCTCGGACGGTGCCTTGTCAGGGCAACCAAGTGAATGAAGAACCCCGCTGGCCCGCGTTTCACGAGTCAGCGGCAGGTTCGTAACCTGCTGCGCATCCCTGTCTCCCTGCATATCGACCTACGGCGCCGGACAGCAGTCCGGCGGACAGCTGAATTTACTGACCGCCACACTGTCATTCAAGGGTGAAATTTAGTCACTGTCTAGAAACGCTCGAAGGTACTGCCTGAGCTTGGTTGCGTGATGTCGGCCAGTCGTCCGTGATCAGGCCGATTGCGTTCATCCTGCCGGGGATCGAGCCGGTGCGGTCCGTAGATGGGTGACCTGGGCGCGGTTGCGGGCCCGGATAGCCAGGCGCTCCCCGGCCTCGGCGAGCACCGCGGCTCTGGCTTCCTCTCCGGCGTCGAACGCCGCCGGAGAGAAGTGGGCGCTGGCTCTGACGTGCCGTTCCCCCCATTCGTCCTGCCAGAACTCCACCGTCCAGCGTGGCCACAACTCTGGTACCTGGTAAGCCTGTGGCGAGGAGTAGAGGGACCACCAGCCCAGACAGGGGCGTTCCGGGTCGAGATGGATGCCGGCGTTGACGTGCAGGTGGCAGCCTCCGTGCCCGGGGGCGTCTGACAGGCGGTCGAGCCGGGCGGCGCCCTCGCGGACAGGGTGGTCGAAGGCGTCAGAGGCGACGTGGCAGCGGCCGGTGCTGACCGTGATCATCACACCGCCTGGGTCGGACCCGGCCAAGTCCTCGTCGTCGGGGGCGAGGAACGGGGCCAAAGAAGGGTCCGAATCGCGGCAACGGACGTACTCCGGGTCCAGCCCGACGTACTCACGCAGTTCGGCCCAGCCCTCGTACAGCCAGCGGACCTCCCAGCCCGGCCACGCAGCTCGGATCAGCTCGAACATGGCCGCGCGGTGGCGGAGCTCAGTGATAGGCCCCTCCCAGGCGAAGAACAGGAGCACCCTCCGGCAGAGGTCGAGCAGTATCCCACCCTGGGCCATGGTGTCGTCTAACCACCAGCCGTCCTGGCGGAGTCCCTCGAAGGAACGGATTCGGGCGGGAGCCCGGGACACCGTCTTCCTGGACGCGGGGGCTCGCAGGCGACCTGCTGGGCGAGGACCAGTTCGCCAATCTCCTGCTGACGGGCGCGGCCTACCAGACCGGTGGGCTACCGATCCCGGCGCACGCCATCGAGGAGGCGATCACCCTCAACGGCATCAGGGTCGAAGCCAACGTCAAGGCGTTCCGCCTCGGCCGGCAAGCCGTTGCCGACCCCGAAGCCTTCGCCGCTCTCCTGCACGGGCGTGCCGCGCCGGCGCGGCCGGGGCGCCGCCTCTCCGCCGCGGCCCGCCGCGTCCTGGCGTCGGCTGGGACCGCCCCCGGGTCGGAGCTCGCCCGGCTCCTGGAAGTCCGCGTTCCGGATCTCATCGCGTACCAGGACGTCGTCTACGCGAGGAGGTACCTGCGCTTCGTCGAACAGGTGGGGCGGCCCGCGTGCGACGCACCGAACGGGCCCTGGTGGCCGAGTGCGAGACCATCATGACCGAGGTCTGCCGAGCCCTCGACGAGGACGTCCACGCTCTGGCTCTAGAGATCGCCTCCCTGCCCGAGATGGTGCGGGGCTACGAGGAGATCAAGATGGCATCGGTCGCGCGGTACCGGGACCGTTCCGAGGAGCTGGTCGACCGCCTGCACTCCCCGGGCCGAGCTCAGGACTGAGCGCCGAACTCACGTCGGCCCGCGCCGGATGGGGCCGCTCTCCGGCGCCTCCGTCTCGCGCCGGCGCGCGGGCGTGAGCGTGCGCTCCGGCTCCCCGCGGGCTTCGCCTCTCCGCGCGCGCCGCCTCACCGCTTCGC
Source organism: Streptomyces sp. NPDC023157 (assembly GCF_055560575.1). Lineage (NCBI taxonomy): Bacteria > Bacillati > Actinomycetota > Actinomycetes > Kitasatosporales > Streptomycetaceae > Streptomyces > Streptomyces sp. NPDC023157. Next base: position 757,458 of record NZ_JBVHIL010000002.1, on the reverse strand, counting down.
GTCAACTCCGCCACCACAGGGTTGAGTTGCACCGTTCTGGCCTATGTTGTAGGGGCCTGCAGCGGTTCAGGTCAGGTCCATGGTTCGTCCAGGAGGTCGGATTGCAGCCACGACGCGTCCACGCCCGCGCCCGAGCGCTGCGCCGCTCCCACGCGCTCATCGCCTTCGGTCTCGGCTCGCTGCTCGTCGGGGTCACCCCCTGGCTCGGCGTCGCGAGCCCGGGGCCGGGCGGCCACGGGCCGACCCCTCCGCCGGCGCCCGTGCCCTTCACCCAGCGGACCGCGCAGCAGTCGCCGCACCACGGCGTGGCCCCGGCGAACGCCATGGAGCCGATGGCTCCGGTGCTCGACCGGACCGGCTGGACGGCCACGGCGAGCGACGAGGAGACCGCCAAGGAGAACGGGCGCGCGGCCAACGTCCTCGACGGCGACCCGGCCACCCTCTGGCACAGCAGGTGGTCCGGGACCCCGGCCCCGCTGCCGCACACCGTCACCCTCGACATGCACCGCACGACGGTGGTCTCGGCGCTCGTCTACCAGCCCCGCACCGACGGCAAGGCCAACGGGCGCGTCGGTGAGTACAGCATCAGCGTGAGCACCGACGGCCGGGCCTGGGGCAGCCCGGTCGCCACCGGCACCCTCGCGGACGACGCCGGCGCCAAGACCCTCGGATTCGCCCCGCAGGGCGCGCGGTTCGTCCGGCTCACCGCCGTGACCGAGGCCGGCAGACGCGGCCCGTGGACCTCCGCCGCCGAACTCAACCTGCTCGGCGACCCCGGAACCCCGGCGGCCACCGTCGACCTGCCCCGGACCGGCTGGACGGCCACCGCGGGCGACGAGGAGACCGCCAAGGAGAACGGCCGCGCCGCCAACGTCCTCGACGGCGACGCCGCCACCCTCTGGCACAGCCGATGGTCCGGGACCCCGGCTCCGCCGCCGCACACCCTCACCATCGACACGCACCGCACGACGGCCGTCTCCGCCCTCGTCTACCAGCCCCGCAAGGACAGCCCCAACGGGCGCGCGGGCACGTACACCGTCACCACCAGCACCGACGGCACGACCTTCGGCGCACCGGTCTCCTCCGGCACCTGGCGCGACGACGACACCGTCAAGACCGCCACGTTCACCCGTACCGCCAACGCCCGCTACGTCCGCCTCACCGTGACCCGCGAGGCCGGGAACCGCGGGCCCTGGGCCTCCGCCGCCGAGATCCGCCTGAGCGGACCGGCCAACCCGGCCGCCCACGGCTCCTGGAGCCGGATCACCGGCTTCCCCCTGGTGCCGGTGGCCACCGCCGTCCTGCCCGGCGACAAACTCCTCGCCTGGTCGGCGTACGCGATCGACCGCTTCGGCGGCAGCAACGGCTACACCCAGACCGCGATCCTGGACCTGAAGACCGGCAAGGTCACCCAGCGCCGCATCGACAACACCGGCCACGACATGTTCTGCCCGGGCATAGCGATGCTCGCCGACGGCCGGGTCCTGGTCACCGGCGGCAGCAACGCCGAGAAGGCCAGCATCTACGACCCGGCCACCGACACCTGGTCCGCGACCACCCGCATGAACATCGCCCGCGGCTACCAGGCCATGACCCTGCTCTCCACCGGCGAGGCCTTCGTCCTCGGCGGATCCTGGAGCGGAACCGCCGGCGACAAGGCCGGCGAGGTCTGGTCCCCCTCCACCCGCACCTGGCGCAAGCTGCCCGGCGTCTCCGCCGTCCCGGCGATGACCGCTGACCCCGCCGGCGCCTACCGCGCCGACAACCACATGTGGCTGTACGCCACCTCGGGCGGCAAGGTCCTCCAGCTCGGCCCGAGCAAGCGGATGAACTGGATCACGACCTCAGGGAACGGGACCCTCACCTCCGCCGGCACCCGGGCCGACAGTCCGGACGCCATGACCGGCAACGCCGTCGCGTACGACATCGGCAAGCTGCTCACCCTGGGTGGCTCGCCCGGGTACCAGAACACGCCCGCCACCCGGCGTGCGTACACCGTGAGCATCGACGGCGCCCAGGTCCGGGCCGCCCGCACGGGCGACATGGACCACGCCCGCGCCTTCGGCAACAGCGTCGTCCTGCCCGACGGCAAGGTCGCCGTGTTCGGCGGGCAGGCGTTCCCCGTGCCGTTCAGCGACGCCACCTCCGTGCTGACCCCCGAGCTGTGGGACCCGGCGACCGGACGCTTCACCCCGCTCGCCACCATGGCCATCCCGCGCAACTACCACAGCGTGGCCAACCTGCTGCCCGACGGGCGGGTCTTCTCCGGCGGCGGCGGCCTGTGCGGCGACTGCGCCACCAACCACGCCGACGGCGCCGTGTTCACACCGCCGTACCTGCTCAACGCGGACGGTTCGCCCAAGCCGCGTCCCGTCATCACCGGCGGCGTGCCGCCCCGGACCGCCGCCGGCAGCTCGCTCACCGTCACCACCGGGGGGCCGGTGGCCTCCTTCGTCCTGGTACGGGCCGCCGCCGCCACCCACTCCACCGACAACGACCAGCGGCGCGTCCCGCTGGCCTCCACGGCCACCGGAACCGGCACGTACAAGGTGTCCGTCCCCGCCGACAAGGGCGTGGTCCTGCCCGGTACCTACATGCTCTTCGCCCTGGACGGCCACGGGGTGCCGAGCATCGCCCGGTTCATCACCGTCTCCTGACGGTACGGCGACGGCGTACGGCGGCCGCGTACGGCGGCGGCGTCCACCCCCGGGCCGGGTTCACCCCGCCGGGGCCGGGCGCCGCCCCGTCAGAGCTCCTTCTCAAGCAGCGTGAAGGACTTCGGCGCCCCGCCGGGCTGCGGCTTGCCCTCCTTGTGGCCCACGACGCGGTAACCGGACCGCTGGTAGTAGGCGTTGAGCGGTGCGTTGCCGGCCAGGCAGTCGAGGCGTACATGGCTCCGCCCGGCCTCCCATACCCGGGCCTCCGCGGCCTCCAGGAGGAGGCGCCCCGTTCCCGGCGCCGCGGTGGCGCGGTCGACCATGAGCCGGTGCACGTACCCCGCCACGGGCGGCTGCGGTCCCCAGGCGTCCTCGTCCGCCCACCACAGTTCCCAGGCGCCGACGACGCGCCCCGCGTCCTCCGCGAGCCACACCTCGTCGCGGTCGATGATCCGTCGGAAGTGCTCCTCGTCGAGCTCCCCGGGCCGCCACTGCCCGGGGACGGCCGTGCTCGCCATCCAGCGGGCCGCGTCGTCGCGCAGGCGGACGAGGGTGGTCAGGTCGGCCTCGGTGGCCGGGCGTATGCGCAGATCACTCACGCGGGGATCCTCGCACGCCCAGGTCACATGGCCGGGCGGGTCTGCCGGCGCAGGGTCGCGGGGGTGCGGCCGGTCCAGCGGTGGACCGCGCGGCGCAGGGCGCGGGCGTCGGCGTAGCCGTTGCGTCCGGCGATCACGTCGAGCGGCAGGTCCGTGGTGCGGAGCAGCCGTGTGACGTCCGTACGGCGTACCGCCTCGATCTCGGCCGTCCACGTCGTGCCGTGCGCGTGGAGACGCCGCTGAAGGGTGCGGGGGCTGAGGGCCAGGCGCGTCGCCGTCGCGGGCAGCGTCGCCTCGTCGGCGCGGGCCGCCTCCGCGAGGGCGACGCGGAACAGGTCGAGCCAGTCGTGCAGGGGGATCGAGTCGGCCATGACCCGCTCGGCGTGGCTGCGCAGCACGTCCGACAGGCCCGGCTGGACGTGCGGGGTGCTTCCCCGCAGGTCGTGGACGGGGAAGACGATCGAGCTGACCGGGCACTCGAACTCGACGTTCCGGGTGCCGTAGAGGTCGAAGAGGGGCCCGCGGTGCCGAGGCGCCGGCGTGGCCAGCCTGACGCGCAGGGGAAGGAGCTCCTGCCGCAGGGCGGCGCAGAGGCGCTGCCGGAGCAGGCCCAGCACGTACGCGCGGATGGCGGAGGCGACCTCGTAGTGCAGGTCGGCGGCGTTCACATGCGTGAGGGTGACCGCGTGCTCGTCCTCGGCGATCAGCAGGGTCTCGGTGCCGATGTCGGCGACGGCGGCGAAGTACTCCGCCGCGTCGTGGAGCCCTTGGAGCGGCGTGGGCGCCGAGGTAATCAGGTAGTCCCACGCGCCGAGCAGACCGAGCGTCGTCTGCTCGGCCATCAGCAGGGCCGTCTCGGTCCAGGGGGCATGGGTGACCATCAGCTCCCAGATGCGCACGTTCGTGGTCGCCGGTGTCCGGTACCGGTCGTCGTGCAGGTGCTCCGGAGCCATGCCCAGCAGCCCGGCGTACTTCTCCGGAGCGATGCCCAGAAGACGCGCGCTCGTGGCGTTGATGCGGGTGAAGGAGGACGGCGTCGTACCGGGGTGAGTGAGCAGGGACACGGGCGGCGAGCCTAGTTCGGGGGAGACACCGGATCATCCCCGGATCCGGTAGTTCGTCACTCCGGTTGGCGCGAGAAGTCCCCCTGCTGGCGCGCTCGGACCTCGGCTTCGTCACACACGGCGATCTAGCGTCGCGTTCGGTGCCGGGGCGGGGGACGACGGGGGCGAGGAGGCGGCGGCCTGTTCGCCGCCCAGTCCGTCGCTCCGGCACATGAGTACACATCCATGGGGAGGGATCGAGCAGTGAACGAACGTATGGACCTGCCGGACAGATGGGGCGGGGGGTCGAGGTGGCTGCGCCGGGGTGCGCTGCCCCGGATCGCGCTGTCCGTGGCCGGCTTGATGGCCTTCGAGGCCGCGGTGGTCGTCGCGACGACCGGGCAGGCGGTGGCGCTCTCGTCGCGGGAGACCGCGGCCGAGAGGCCCGCGTACGCGACGGAGGCGGCGGATCTGCCGTCGGCGCAGGTCGCGGCCCGGTTGTCGGGCAAGCGGGTGGAGGCGCTGTCGGAGCGCACGGAGTCGACGACGACCTGGGCGAATCCCGACGGCACGGTGACGACGGACAGTGCGTCCGGCCCGGTCCGCTTCCGTGACGGGGCGGACGAGCAGTGGCGGGACATCGACGTCGAGCTGGTGAAGCGGGACGGCGTGATCGCGGCCAAGGGCCACCCGCTGGGGCTGCGGCTCGGCGGGAAGACGCCGGCCGCGCAGGCGGCGAAGGTGCGTGCGTCGGGCGCGTCCGGCAAGGCGGGCACGGCGGAGGTTCCGCTGGTGACGCTGGCCGCCGGTGAGGGCCGTGAACTGGGCCTGTCGTGGCGGGGGGTGCTGCCGGAGCCGAAGCTGTCGGGGACGACGGCCCGCTACGAGGACGCGCTGACGGCGACGGACCTGGTCATCGAGTCGACCCGGACGGGCTTCGAGCAGTTCCTGGAGCTGAAGAATCGTTCCGCCGTGGCGGCGAACGGTTCGGTGACCCTCACGCTCAACGCGAAGGGCGTCAAGGCGCGGGCGAACGCGGACCGTTCGGTGACGTTCGTCGACGCGAAGACGGGCAAGCAGGTCGGTCTGCTTCCGGCGCCGGTGATGTGGGACGCGACCGTCGACGCGAAGTCGGGCGAGCACACCCGCCGCGCGGACGTGGGCCTGAAGGTGACCCAGCGCGGCGCCCGGGTGGACCTGACATTGACGCCGGACGCGAAGTTCCTCGCGGACCCGAAGACGCAGTACCCCGTCACCGTCGACCCCGCCGTGAACATCGGCGCCAGCTTCGACACGTTCGTCCAGCAGGGCTACACGACCGACATGTCGGCGTCGACGGAGCTGAAGCTGGGCAACAACGGCGCCGGCCAGATCGCCCGCTCGTTCCTGCACTTCCCGATGGCGGGGATCTCGGGCAAGCAGATCCTGGGCGCCAAGCTCAACCTGTTCAACTCCCACTCCTGGTCCTGCACACCGAACAGCTGGGAGGTGTGGGACACCCCGCACGCCACGACCGCCACACGCTGGACCAACCAGCCCGGCTTCACCACCAAGTGGGCCACCTCGACGGCGACCAAGGGCTTCTCGTCCTCGTGCGCCGACGGCTGGGTGTCGCAGGACATCAAGAATCTCGCCGTCGCCTGGGCGGCGAACGGCAACGGCACCAACTCGATGGGCATCAAGGCGACCAACGAGTCGGACCCGTACTCGTGGAAGCGGTTCAACTCGGGCAACGCGGCTTCGAACACGCCGTACATCTCGGTCACGTACAACACGATCCCGGTCGCCGGGAACCCGATGACCGCGACGCCGGGCCGTACGAACGCGGGCAAGAACTGGGTCACCACGACCACGCCCGACCTGTCCTACGCGGCGAGCGACGCGGAGACGTACTTCCTGCGGCAGAAGTGGGAGGTGTGGGAGGGCACCACCAACCTGGAGGTGTACGACACCGGCACCGGCGACCCGGTCCTGGGCAAGACGGTCTCCCACCAGGTCCCGGCGGGCAAGCTGGTCAACGGCAAGACCTACTGGTACAAGGGCCGCATCTACGACGGCAGCTCCTGGTCGAACTGGACGCCGTCGGTGTACTTCACCGTCGACACCACCAAGCCCGCGGCGAGCGCGGTCGGTTCGACGGACTTCCCGGCGAACACGTGGTCGGGGACCCCGGACGCCAACGGCAGCTTCTCCGGCGCCTTCACCTTCACCCCGCCCGCCACGGATGTGGCGTCGGTGGAGTACAAGCTGGATGCCGGCGCCTGGGCGGCAGCCACGACGACCGGCGCCGCGCTGTCCAAGACGCTGACGTTCCCCGCCGGCAAGCACACGGTGACGGTCCGCACCAAGGACCCCGCCGGCAACGCCTCGACAGAGGCGTCCCACACCTTCTACGCGGGCTCCGGTGCGGCACTGCTGACGCCGGGCCAGGGCGAGCGCCCTGCCCGTCGTGTCGGCCTGTCAGCGGAGGGCCTGACGTCCTACACCGGCGTCACCTACCAGTACCGCCGCGGTGAGACGGACGCCTGGAAGAGCGTCCCAGTCGCCGACGTCCGGCAGGGTTCGAACACGGTTGCCGCCTGGCCGGTCGCGGTGACGAACGGCAAGCCCGCCGGGCTGACATGGAACATCACGGACACTCTCGCGGAGGACGGTCCGATCGAGGTCCGCGCCGCGTTCACCGACGGCACCGCGACCGTGTACTCGCCGGACAACGAGATCACGGTGGACCGCAACGCGGGCACGGCGCCGTCGGAGGAGACGGGTCCGGGTTCGGTCAACCTGCTGACCGGTGACTACAACCTGTCGGCCACGGACACGTCGCTGTTCGGGCTTTCGGTGTCGCGTTCCGCCTCCTCGCGCCGCCCCGACGCGGGGGCCAAGCAGGACGGTCAGGCGGCGATCTTCGGTCCGCAGTGGACCTCCGGCACGACCGCGGAGATCACCGAGTCGGACTGGTCCTACCTGAAGAAGTCGACGGCGACCTCGGTCGCGCTGGTCGATGCCGAGGGCGAGGAGCTGGGCTTCACCGCCACGAGTGGTGGCGGCTGGAAGCCGGAACCGGGCTCCGAGGACCTGACGCTGACCGGCTCGCTGACGGGCTCGTTCACGCTGAAGGACACCGAGGGCACGGTCACCGTCTTCACCAAGCCCGACCCGGCCGCCACCACGTGGCAGGTCGCCTCCAGCACCCTGGACGGCCTCGCGCAGTCCACCACCACGGTGATCTCCGAGGCCGTGACGGTCGGTACCAGCAAGCTGGCCCGTCCGAAGCTGGTCATCGCCCCGACCTCCGCCGCCTCGGCCACGACCTGCACGGCGACGCCGTCCACGAAGGGCTGCCGCGCGCTGGAGTTCGTCTACGCGAACATCACCACCGCGACCGGGAGCGTCCTCGGTGACTTCGCCGGCCAGGTGAAGGAGATCCGGGCCTGGTCCACCGAGCCCGGTGCGACCACGGCGACCTCGAAGACCGTGCAGAAGTACGCGTACGACACCTCCGGCCGCCTGCGGGAAACCTACAACCCGCAGATCAGCCCCGCGCTGACCACCGCCTACAGCTACGACAGCGTCGGTCGCGTCACCGGACTCGCCCCGCCCGGCGAGCTCCCGTGGTCGTTCACGTACGGCAAGGCGGGCAACGCCGCCACCGCCGGTGAAGGCATGCTGACCAAGGCCAGCCGCTTCGCCCTCCAGCAGGGCAGCAAGGACGTCGTGTCCGGTACGGCGGCGACGAGCATCGTCTACGACGTGCCGCTGACCGGGACCAACGCCCCCTACAAGCTGGGCGTCTCGGACGTCGACGCCTGGGGGCAGACCGACGCCCCCACCGACGCGACCGCCGTCTTCCCGGCCGACACCGTCCCCGCGGCGAACTCCGGCGACGGACTGACCGCCGGTGACTACCGCCGTGCGACGATCACGTACACCAACGCCTCCGGGCGCCAGGTGAACACCGTCGACCCCGGCGGCAACATCACCACCACCGAGTACGACCGCTTCGGCAACACGGTCCGTCAGCTGTCCGCCGGCAACCGGGCACTCGCCCTGGGCGGCACCGCCGCCGACCAGGCGACGCTGACCGACCTCGGCATCATCGGCCTGCCCGCCAAGGACCGCGCCGACCTACTCTCCACCAAGTCCGTGTACGACGCCAAGGGCCTGCGAGAGCTGGAGGAGTTCGGCCCGCTGCGCCGGACCACCCCGAGCGGGGCCGCCGAGTCGGCCGTGGCGCGTTCCTGGACGGTCAACGAATACGACGCCGGCCGCCCGGCCGACGCCAAGGTCGAGAACCAGGTCACCAAGGTCACCACGGGCGCCCAGGTCTACGGCTCAACGGGCATGACCGAGGCCCGTGTCACCCAGACGGTCTACGACTGGGCCAAGGGCCTGCCGACCAAGACGGTCAAGGACCCGGCCGGTCTCGCGATCACCGAGACCACCGAGTACGACGACCAGGGCCGTGTCACCAAGCAGCTCCTGCCCGACGCCACCGGCACCGACGCCGGCACCCGCGTGACCAGCTACTGGTCCGCGACCGGCAACGGCGCCTGCGCCGGACGCCCCGAGTGGGCCGACCAGGTCTGCTCCACCGGCCCGGCCGGCACGATCACCGGCGGCGGTACGTACCCGAACCAGCTGCCGACCATCACCACCGAGTACGACTGGTGGGGCAACCCGGTCAAGGCCACCGAGACCGCCAACGGCGTCACCCGCACCACCACCAACACCTACGACGGCGCCGGCCGCCCGACCAAGACGGTCATGACCGGCGGACTCGGCCAGGCCGTCCCGGAGGGCACCACCGAGTACGACCCGGCCACCGGCCAGGCCGTCAAGACGACCTCCCCGACCGGCGGCACCATCACCAAGGAGTTCGACAAGCTCGGCCGTCAGATCTCCTACACCGACGCCGACGGCGGCGTGACGCGGACCGAGTACGACCTGCTGAACCGGCCGGTCAAGACCACCGACTCGGCCTCGTCCACGGTCACCTCCACCTACGACACGGCTCTCGAGCCGCGTGGTCTGGTCACCTCCACCACGGACTCGGTCGCCGGTACCTTCGCCGCCACCTATGACGCCGACGGCTCCGTCGCCACCGAGAAGCTCCCCGGCGGCTACACCCTCACCGTCGAGGAAGACACCACCGGCGCCACGCTCTCCCGGGTCTACACCCGCGACAGCGACAAGCAGGTCGTCTACTCCGACACGGTCGAGGAATCCGTCCACGGCCAGGTCACCGAACATGCCGGGTGGTCCTCGCAGAAGTACGCCTACGACGCCATCGGCCGCCTGACCGGGGTCGACGACACGGTCGGCGACATCTGCACCAGCCGCACCTACGGCTTCGACAAGCGCACCAACCGCACCGGCCTGACCACCGTCGCCGGCGCCGCGGGTGCCACCTGCCCGACCACCGGAGGCACCACCACCACATCCACCTACGACAGCGCCGACCGGCTCATCGAGACGGGCTCCGTCTACGACGCCTTCGGCCGCACCACCGCGCTGCCGGGCAGCCAGATCGGCTACTACGCCAACGACCTGGTCCGGCAGCAGATCACCGGTACCCAGCGTCAGACGTGGCAGCTCGACGCCAACCAGCGTCTGCACTCCTGGACCGTCGAAGAGAACACCGACGGCACCTGGGCCCAGACCGCGTCCAAGATCAACCACTACGACGGTGACGGCGACAACCCCCGCTGGACGGTCGAGGACACCGCGGACGGCACCCTCACCCGCAACGTCGACTCGGCCTCCGGCGACCTCGCCGCCACCACCAGCGGCAACGGCAACACCGTCCTCCAGCTCACCAACATCCACGGCGACGTCGCCCTCCAGCTCCCGCTGGACACCAACGACGCCCCGCTGGTGCTGGACAACGATGAGTACGGCAACCCGCGCACCGGCCAGCCGGCCGTCCGCTACAACTGGCTCGGCGGCAAGCAGCGCTCCAGCGAGACCCTGACCAGCCTCGTGCTCATGGGCGTCCGCCTCTACAACCCGGTCACCGGGCGCTTCCTCTCGATCGACCCAGTCTACGGCGGCGGCGACAACCGGTACGCCTACCCCGGCGATCCCATCAACCAGTACGACCTCGATGGGAAGTGGTGGAGCTGGAAGAAGACGAAGCGCTGGATCAAGCGACACCGAGTAGGGATCGCGGCCGCCGGGGCCGGGTTCGCGTGTGGCCTGTTTACTGTTGGCATGGCGGCAGCGGGGTGCGCGATCGCAGCTGGAGCTGCTGCGGGAGCCGGCGCGAAGTGGTATTGGAACCGAAAGGCGTCGATTGGCTCTATTGCGCGGGCCGGCGTTTCCGGGGCCACGGGTATCGGCCCCTTCGGTGCCACGTGGGGTGCAATTGCGCGCTACGGTGTAAAGAGGGGGGCCATGCGCTGGCTCTCCTGGCGGTATCCTTCGTCGGGCAGGCATCGGGCAGTGTTTTACCGCCACCGCAAGAAGACTTCCTGGTGGTCGAGTTGGCGTCGATGAGATAGTTTCTACGGGCCCGATTCTCTGAGACTCTCAGGGGGTCGGGCCCTGTCTCGATGAATGAAAGAATGGAGTGTCATGAACGAGCCGCAGAGGAACTCCACTGCGTTTTTCGCCCTTGGGGTTCTTTCCTTCTTCACAGGGATCGGTTTCTGGGTTATGTCTGGGAGAGGGTCTGCAACGGTATCGTTTGCCTGCTCGGCGGCTGTTCTTTGCGTCGCATGGCTGTTCGGTCGGGTTGCCCGGCGTGATGAACGAAAGCGAGAGTCCCTCTGAATAGGGGGGAGCGGCAAGGCGAGTAAAAGCCTGTTTAACCTCATTGTTGTGGGGGAGGCGGGTGCTTCCGGTCACCCCCATCCCATCGGCAGAAGGTCCCTCCGCATCGCGGACGGACCTCTCTGACCACATGCCGGGATCTGTGGGCTGGGCATCGGCGAGGCGCGACCACCCAGCGGTGCCAGCCAAGCCGGTCGTGGCCGATCAGGACATCTTTTAAGGGGTCATGGCCCCGCTTCCGGGGTCGTCGAGGCCGTCCTCGTCTCCACGCGCATCGGCAACCGCCCGCACGACAGCGAGAACGTCGGCGTGGGAGTGACCGGGGCGGAGGAGACGGGCCGCAGCCGCCACCGGGCAGTGAGGGTCGCCAGGGCGATGGTCATCTCCGTCCAGGCGAAGCCCTCGCCGAGGCAGCCGTGTTGGCCGAGGCCGAAGGGGAGGTACGCGTCGGGGGTGACCTCCGTCGTGTGGTCGGGCAGCCAGCGGTCGGGGCGGAAGTGGTCCGGCTGGGGGAAGAGGCGCGGGTCGCGGTGGAGGGAGTACGGGGAGAACAGGATCGTCGTGGCGGACGGGACCGCGTACCCGCCCAGGGTGGTGTCGCGGACGGACGCGCGGGAGAGCAGGTAGCCGGACGGGTACAGGCGCAGGGTCTCCGTGAGGACGCGCCGGGTGTACGGGAGGTGCGGCAGGTCGTCGAAGCCGGCGGCCCGGCCCGCCAGCACCGCGTCCACCTCCGCGTGGAGGCGTTCCTCGGCCTCGGGGTGACGCGCCAGCAGGTACAGGCACCAGGCGAGGGTGCGGGAGGTCGTCTCGGTCCCCGCGGTCAGGAGGGTCATCACCTCGTCGTGGACCTGCCGGTCGGACATCCGCTCGCCGGTCTCGGCGTCGGTCGTCGCGAGCAGCCAGGTCAGCACGTCGTCGGGGGCCTCCGCGTCCAGGCCGCGGCGGTGCGCGATGACGGTGTCCACCAGGGTGTGCAGCGTGCGCGAGCCGTGGGCGAAACGCCGGTTGACGCGGGTGGGCAGCTTCGCCAGGAACGGCAGCGGGTCCGATCCGCGCGCCCCGACCCACGCCATGACGTCGGTCATGGCCTCGACCACGGATGCGGCGTCCTGTTCGGTGATGCCCTGGGTGAAGAGGCTGCGGACCACGATGGAGGAGGCGAGGTTGCCGAACTCCTCGTCCAGTGACAGCACTTGGCCGTCGCGCAGCCCCTCCGTCCAGGTGCGGGTCAGGTCGGTCATGAGCTCCGCGTAGTGGCGTACGCGGGCGTGCCGGAAGGCGGGGCGGATGAGTCGGCGCTGGCGGCGGTGGAAGGCGCCCTCGGACAGCAGCAGGCCCTGGCCGGTGACCTGTTCCATCAGCCGGTACTGGGGACTGGGACCGAAGTCCTCCGCCCGCTGGACCAGGAGTTCGCGCACCAGGTGGTGGTCGGTCGCCATCAGCATCCGCTGCGGCCCCAGGCGGAGGGCGACCAGGCCGGCGTCGAGGCGCTGGACCTCCTCCAGCAGGTCGAGCCTGCGCCGCTGCATCGCCACGGCGTGGCCCAGGAGGGGCAGGCCGCCCGGGGCCTGGCGGGGAATCAGCGGGCGGGTCGGTGCGGGGACGCTCATCGCGCACCGTCCCGCGCGCCCGGGACGGCCGTGGCGCGCACGCCCGGGACGGCCGTGGCGTGCGACAGCGCCAGCAGGACGAAGACGTCCGCCAGGGCCGGCACGTCGTACAGCAGCGGCCTCGGCCCCGCCTGGTCGGGGCGGCTCCGGTAGCCGCCGTCGGGGCGCTGGCGGCCGATCAGGTAGGCGAGCGCCCGTTCGAGCGTGCTCCTGTCGCGGAGGGGCCCGGCGGACGCCAGGGCGATGACGGCGTACGCCGTGCTGATCGGGTCGCTCGGCTCGGCTTCGGCGTGGCCCCAGCCGCCGTCCTTGTGCTGGGTGGCCGCGAGGTGGGTGAGCGACCGCTCGGCCGCGCGTGCCCGTGGCCCGTACTCCTCCCCGTACGCGTCGACGCCGTTCAGCGCCAGCACCGCGCGGAACACCGCGTTCGTCGCGTTGCGGCTCCAACTGCGCTCGAACGTCCCGTCGGGCCGCTGGTTCCGTACGACGTACCGCAGGGCCTCGGCCACCACGTCCCGACGCTCGGGGTTGGGCGCCAGCGCGCTCGCCGCGGCGGCGGTCATCGCGATCTCGGAGCTGGTGCCGCGGGCGAAGGTGGGGAAACCTCCGTCGGGGTTGCGGACGTCGAGCAGATAGCGCTCCGCCTCGGCGATGGCCGCCCGGTGCCGGACGGGTGCCGCGCGGCGGAGGAACTCCAGGACGTAGCAGGTGTCGTCGACGTCGCTCTGCGCGACACCGGAGTGGAAGCCGTAACCGCCGTCCGGATTGCGGCGGAGCGCGAGGGCGTCGGCCATCGGCGCCACGCACGGCGGAGGCGCGGGCAGGAGGGACAGGGCGAGCCCGGCGGCCGCGGTGGTGAAGACGGTCATGCCGTCGATGAACGGCATGCCGCCGTCCGGGCGCAGGCGGCCGGCGACGTGCTTGAGGACGTCGCCGAGAGCCTGGCGATGCCGGGGGGAGTGGCGCAGCGCGAGCAGCGCGAGCAGCTGGGCCAGGTTGTTGCGCTCCCACGCGGGACCGGGTTCGAGGGCGGGCAGCAGCGCGTCCCAGTCCTCGTCGCGTACGACGTCCGGGCGCCCGGTGCCCTGGGCGGCGAGCACCTTCAGCGCCTTCATCTCCATGTGCAGCCAGCTCTGTTGGGGCCGCGCGTCGTACGCATCCCAGGGGACGTCCGGGAACCTGGTCGCGCCGAGCGCGGCGAGCACCGTCCCGAACATCAGCCGCTTGCGGCCGGCGGTGAAGTGGTCGAAGCCGTGGAGTCCGGCGTCGAGCGCCGCGCCCGCGTCGCCGTCCCGGCCGAGGACCGCCCGGGCGACGGCGCGCTGGAAGGGGTCGGGCGGACTGGTGCGCAGCGTCGTGCGCAGGTACGCGGTGAGGCGGGCGGCCGCGTCCTCCTCGGCCCGCTCCGCCGTCAACAGGGCGAGGGCGAGGGCGGATTCCAGGACCCGGCTCTCGCACGGGGCGGGCAGCAGACCCTCGGGGCCGACCCCGGCGGCGACCTTGCGTGCCAGCAGGGTCCGGCAGCGGAGGGCTGCGGGGGTGACTTCCGCGGGCCTGGTGGCCGTGGGCGTCGGTGTTGCGGTCACGGTGTCCTTCTCACGTCGGACGGGTGGTGGGGGGAGGGAGGTGCCTGGTGTCAGGGGGTGCCAACGGGATTCCCCGGGCCAGCAGTTGGGCCAGGACCCGGCGGCCCTCGGGGACGAACGGTGTCGGCGGGTGGTCGAGGAGGTCGGCCGGTGGGGCGAAGAAGTGCTCCGCGATCTCGCGCGCGTCGACGCTCGGGGGCGCCTGGATCTCCGCCACGTGCACGGCAAGCCAGCAGCGTCCGGCGGGGGACGGACGCGGCTGGTGGAGCACCAGGCGTGGGGTGGCCAGGACGCCCAGTTCCTCGTGGAGTTCGCGGGCTGCGGCGTCCGCGTAGGCCTCGCCTGCCCGGGGGCAGCCGCCGATCAGGATGTCGTGGTGGTCCGGGTAGACCGCGGCCCAGGGTGGTCGGCGGTAGACCAGGAGGCGGCCGGCGGAGTCCGTGCAGACGGTCGCGGCCACCCGGTAGTACAGGCCTCGGGCCGCGGCCCCGCCGCGTGGTCCGCGCGTCACGGGACGGTCGTCCGCGTCGACGTAGTCCACGGTTTCGTGCGCCGTCACGCCGCCCCTCCAGTGCCGGTGATCGCTATGCCGGCGAACACTACCGTATGTGATCAAGTGCGTTCGCACGGTAATATCCGCCGGGTTCGAACCGCGGTGCCGCGTGTGCGGCACCCGCCCGCACGATCCAGGAGCGTCATGACCTTCGACGAGCTCAAGAGCACCCTCATCGGCATGGGAATGCCACCGGAGCAGTTGAACCCGGACGCCCTGCGCGACGAGGCGGGCCTCGACTCGCTGTTCGCCGCCGAACTCGCCCTGATCCTGCGGCAGGAGAAGGGCATCCGGATCCCCGAGGAGGAGATCCTCTCCGCGGCGACGCTCGCCGATGTGGCCACGGCCGTGGGGCAGCGCGCGGGAGCGGAGCGGTGACCGACGCCGCCATCACCGGTGTCGGGCTGCTGACACCCGCGGGGGACGGCCGGGCGGAGAGCTGGCGCCGGGTGTGCGCGGGCGAGCCCGCGGCGGCCCTGCACCGGAGCGCGCACGGCACGTTCGTGGTGGGCCGGGTGCCGGAGTTCGACGCCGGGCGGCTGGGCGAGGCCCGCCGCTGGAAGCCCGACCGGGCCGGGCAGTTCGCCCTGCTGGCCGCGCGGGAGGCGCTGGACGACGCGGGCCTCGACCCGGCGGAGTGGGACGGCGACCGGGTCGCCGTCCTCGTCGGCTCAGGAACGGCCGGCGCGGAGACGTACGAGCACTATCGGCCGCTGCTGGACACCGCGCCCGAGGACGTCCCGCCGCTGGCGCTGCCCAGCAGCCTCGCCAACTCGCCCGCCGCGCTGGTGTCGATGGCCTTCGGCGCGCGCGGCACCAGCGCGGTCGTCAACACCGCCTGCGCCTCCGGGGCGACCGCCCTGGCCGTCGCCTGCGACATGCTGGCGCTCGGACGCTGCGACCTCGTCCTCGTCGGCGGCACGGAGGCCGGCCTCACCCCGTACCACCTGCGCGGTTTCGACCGGCTGGGCGCGTTGTCCCGCCGGTACGACGACCCGCTGGGCGCCTCCCGCCCGTTCGACGCGCAGCGGGACGGCTTCCTCATCGCCGAGGGGGCCGGGTTCCTCGTCCTGGAGCGGCCGGAGCACGCCGCCGCCCGGGGGGCCAGGGTGAGGGCGCGGATCGTCGGGCACGGGTCCGCCTCCGACGCCCATCACGCCGTCGCACCCCACCCGCAGGGCACCGGTATCGCCGCCGCCGTCGACGACGCGCTGCGCGACGCGGGGCTCCACCGGCGCGACATCCAGCACGTCAACGCGCACGGCACCAGTACACCCCGCGGTGATGCGATCGAAAGCGCCGCGCTGGCCCGCGCGTTCGCCCATCGGCCCACGGTCACCTCCACCAAGGGGGTCACCGGGCATCTGATGGGGGCGGCCGGCGCGGTGGAGGCCGCGCTGACCACGCTCTCCCTCCAGAAGGGGGTCGTCCCGCCGACCGCCAACCTCACGGTGCCCGGTCCGGGCATCGAGGTCGACGTGTCCGGCGCCCGCCGCACCGCGCGCATCGACGCCGCCCTGTCGCTGTCCGTCGGTTTCGGCGGGCACAACGTGGCCCTCGTCCTCGCCGCCGCGTGACCGCCCGCACCGGCGCGACGAGCGCCCGCATCCCCGCACCGCGCGGCGGAGTTCCCGCGCTGCCCCGGGTCGCGCTGACCGAACGGGACCGCATCACCCTCGAACTGGCCGACCACGGCGGAGACATGATCCTCGGCGCCGTGCTGCGCCTGGACGGGCCGCCGCCCGGGACGAGCGAGCTGGCGGACCACCTGCGCGCGCGGATCCGGGGCGTGCCGGAACTGACGTACCGCCCGTACGGGTTGACGGGCAAGCGCCCGTACTGGGCCCAGGACCCCGACTTCGACATCGCCCGGCACGTGTACGAGGCGGAGCGGCCCGCGGGCCCCGCCGGAGCGGCCGACGCCGCCCTGGCGGCCGTCCTCGACCGGCCGCTCCCCGAGGACCGGCCGCTCTGGGGGGTGTGGCTGGTCCGGTCGCGCGAGCCGGGTGCGGAGGGGTACGCGCTCTGCTACCGCGTCCATCACGCGTTCCAGGACGGCCTCGCCGCGATGGCCGCCGTGGAGGCACTGTTCGGACCGGCGCCGGGGACCGCCCCCGCCCCCCTCGCCGCCGACGACCGCGACGACCCCGAGGCGGCGGCCCCCGGCCCGGGGCGGGTCGTCACCACCCGCCTCGACACCGGCGTCCTGTTCCATGCCGCCCGCGCCACCGGGGTCTCGCTGCACCAGCTGTGCCTCGCCCTGGCGACCGCCACGGCTCGGCAGTGGTCGCCGCTCGCAGGGACCGCGCCGCTCCGGGCCAACCTCGGCATCAGCCTGCGGCCGCCCGCGACACCCGTCCGCCCGATCGGCAACCAGGTCGGCGTCCTGAGCGTCGAACTCCCCGTCGACGAGCCCGACCCGCTCGCGCGGCTGCGGCGGCTGGTCCAGGGAGTGCCGGGGGAGCGGCTGGTCGGCCGTGCGCGCCGGGCGCACCGGCTCCGCGCGCGCTGGCCCGTCCTCGACCGGCTCGCCCTGCGCCGCGCCATCGACCCGCGCACGGCGGCCCTGAGCGTCGCCGACGTCCGGCTGCGGCGCGCCCTGGAGTTCGCCGGAACCCCCGTGCGCCACGTGTACCCGATCCCGGTCCTCGTGCCGGGCCAGCGCCTCTTCATCGCCTGGACGTCGTACCGGGGGCAGCTGCACGTCAGTTTCCGCACCGACCGGCCGACGCCGGAGCTCGACCTGCTGCCGCGGCTGTGGCGGTCCGCCGTCGACGACCTGCGGCGCGCCCTCGACAGCTGACCCGCGGGGCGCCCGCGGGCCCGCCGCACCAGGAAACCAGTAAGGAAGCCATGCCCCCCTCCGCGCCCGTGTCCACCGACGTGCCCGACGCCCCCGTTCCCGTTCCTGTTTCCGGCCCCACCTCGCAGCCGACCCCGGTCCCGACCCCACCCCCGTCCTCCTCGGGTGGTGTCGTCGAGCTCCTCCGGGAGGCCGCGCAGGCCGGGCCGCTGACCGCGCTCCGCATCGGCGAGCGTCCGTTCGTCCTGGCGACGGGCCCCGACCAGACGCAGGAGATGCTGGCCAAGCGCCCGGAGGTCTACGTCAAGCACGGGCACCGCGCCCGCCCCCTTCTGGGTGATGGCCTCATCTCCGCCTCGGGTGGCGCCTGGAAGCGCCAGCGCAAGCTGCTGCAGGCCCAGTTCACCGTCGCCGGGACCCGGCGCTGGGCCCACCACATCACGGGGGCCGCCGAGCGGATCGCGGTCCGCTGGGACGCGGCCGCCGGTGCCGGCGCGCAGGTCGACATCGGCCGGGACATGCGTTTCTTCGCGCTCGACACCATCTGGCGCACCCTCACCGGCACCGCCCTCGACGAGGCGACGGAGCGCGAACTGGAGGCCGTCGACACCGTCGTCGCCTCCCTGCCCACGCTCGCCGGAGCCCGGCCCGACCCCGCGCTCGCCGTCGACGAGGCACTGGCGCAGATCGACACCACCGCCCACCGCGTCATCGGCCTGGCCCGCGCCCGGCGGGCCGACGCGAAGCCCGACGGCCCGCCCCACCTGCTCGACCTGCTCCTGGACACCGCCGAGACCCAGCCCGAGTACACCGACGGGCTCATCCGCGACGAACTCGTCACGCTGCTCGTCGCCGGACACGAGACGACCGCCCAGACCCTGTGCTGGCTCTTCGTCCTCCTCGACCGGCACCCCGACGTCCACGACCGGTTCCTCACCGCGTACGCGGCGGCCGACGGGCCCGCCGCCCGCGACGCCCTGCTGGGCGCCCTCGTCCAGGAGACGCTCCGGCTCTACCCCGCCGTCTGGCTCGTCCCCCGGCACGCGGCCCGCGACGACGTCCTCGACGGCCTGCCGATCGGCGCCGGCACCAGCGTCCTGGCCTGCCCGTACCTCACCCACCGCATCCCGGAGCTCTGGCCCGACCCGGAGCGCTTCGAGCCCGCGCGCTTCCTCCCGGGCGGGCACCGCCCCCACCACCCGGCCGCGTTCCAGCCGTTCGGGATCGGGGCGCGCGCCTGCCTCGGGCAACACTTCGCGCTCCAGGAGATGCTCACCCTGCTGCGCCTCCTGCTCCCCGCCCACCGGCCGTCGCTCACCACCCCGCCCCGCAGCGCCGTCTTCGGCGCCAACCTGCGTCCCGACGGGTCCGTACGGGGGACCCTCACCGCGGCCCGGGCGTAGGGCCCGTACTCCTCACGGAGCACCCTCCCTCGGTCGCGCGGCGGAACCGATTCGGTCCCCCGGGCGATCCGGCGGCCCCTTCCTCCGCGCGATCGTCGGGTCGTACGGGCCGACCGGGCCCGTCACGACGGAGGGAACCCCCGATGCGCCCGCCCGCGCCCACCCGAGAAGCCCGTTCCGGAAGGTTCCGCGCCGCGTGGCGGGCGGCGCACGAGCCCGTCGCGGGGGTGTCCCGGCGCACCCGGCTGGCCGCGTACGGGGTGGTGCTCGCGGTCCTGCCGTCGAGCCTGTGGCGGCTGCCCGCCGCCTTCGACCGGGACATCGGGGCCGGTGAACGCGTGTACGTCGTCTTCCTGTCGGTCCTGTCGGAGGCGCTGGCCTTCACCGCGTTCGGCCTGATCGCGCGCTGGGGCGAGGTGTTCCCCCGCTGGATCCCGGTCCTGCGCGGGCTGCGGGTCCCGACGGGCGCGGCCGTCGTCCCGGCCGCGGTCGGCGCGGCTCTCCTCACCTTCATGTGGACGCTGCTGACCCCCGTCACCCAGGTCCTGGGGACGACCATCCGGGGCGACGCCCTGCCCGGGGACTTCCCGAGCGAGGCCGGTGGCTGGGAGGCGGCCTCCTTCTATGTCTGCTACTCGCCACTGGTTCTGTGGGGACCCCTGCTGGCCGTGTTGACGGTGGCGTACGCGCGGCGCCGACGTGCGGCGGAAAAGGCGCCCGCGAGCGGCTGATGTCCTGTCAAGTCCTTTTCCGTGCGCGGGAAAAACCCTTGGACGGCGAGGGGGCCCGCGCGGAACACTCACCGTCCTGTCCCGTCACGTCCGACAAAGCAGGGTTGGTATGGGTACGTCTGAATCACCCGGAGGCCCGCCGGCGGAGGCGCCCGAGGGGCCGTCCGCCAGGGGCCCGGTGCTCCTCGCACTGCGCTCCTACGCACAAGAGCTGGTCAGGCTCAGACGTCTGACCGTGCCCGCCCTGTTGCTCCCGGCGCTGGGCAACATCGGCATCTACTACGTCGCGCCCCTGCTCGTCGCCAAGCTGGTCGGCCGGCTCGCCGGGGGTTCCGGCGGCGGGCTCGGCCCCGTGCTGCCCTACGTCCTGGGCTTCGCCGGTGTGCTGCTGCTCGCCGAGACGCTGTGGCGCCTCGGGCTGCACTGTCTGAACCGCGTCGACGCCCTCGGCATCGAGCACCTGTACGTCCTCGGCATGGACGAGCTGTTCGCCAAGGACGCCGCCTTCTTCCACGACAACTTCGCCGGATCGCTCACCAAGCGGGTGCTGAGCTTCGCCTCCCGCTTCGAGGAGTTCGTCGACACCCTCACCTTCTCGGTCTTCGGCAGCTTCGTGCCGCTGATCTTCGCCTCGGTCGTGCTGTGGACGTACGAGCCGCTGCTCGTCGTCGGGCTCCTCGTGATGATCACCCTCACGGGTGTCTGCGTCCGGCCGCTCATCCGCCGCCGTCAGGTCCTGGTCCGGCACCGGGAGGAGGCGATCGCGCGGGTGTCGGGGCACGTCGCCGACAGCCTGATGAACATGGACACGGTACGGGCCTTCGCCGCCGAGGGGCGCGAGGCCGCCGAGCACCGGTCCCGCGTCGCCGAGTCGCGCCGGCTCACCCTGCGCTCCTGGGACTTCGGCAACCTGCGCATCGACACGCTCGTCGCACCGCTGTCGGTGCTGACCAACGTGCTCGGCCTGGTCCTCGCCCTGTCGCTCGGCGCCGGCGACCACGGTGTGGAGGCGCTCGTCGTCGCCTTCACGTACTACTCCAACGCCACCCGGATCATGTTCGAGTTCAACCAGATCTACCGCCGCCTCGAAAGCTCGATGACGGAGGCCGCGCAGTTCACCGAACTGCTCCTGGTCCAGCCGGTCGTGCGCGACCCGGAGGCCCCGGAGCCGCTCCGCTCCCGGGAGGCCGATGTGCGCTTCGAGGGGGTGACCTTCACCCACACGGGCGGCGACCCGCTCTTCCAGGGGCTCGACCTAGACGTGCCCGGCGGGGCGAAGATCGGGCTCGTCGGGCGGTCCGGGAGCGGCAAGACCACGCTCACCCGGCTGCTGCTGCGGATGACCGACATCGACGCCGGGCGGATCCTCGTCGGCGGCCAGGACATCAGCCGGATGCGCCAGTCCGACCTGCGCGGCCTGATGGCGTACGTCCCGCAGGACCCGGCGATGTTCCACCGCACCCTGCGGGAGAACATCGCGTTCGCCCGGCCGGACGCCACCGAGGCCGAGATCCGGCGGGCCGCCGAGGCCGCGCACGTCACCGAGTTCGCCGACGCCCTGCCGGAGGGCTTCGACACCATGGTGGGCGAGCGCGGGGTGAAGCTGTCCGGCGGGCAGCGCCAGCGGGTCGCGCTGGCCCGGGCGATCCTGCGCGACGCGCCGATCCTGCTCCTCGACGAGGCGACCAGCGCGCTGGACTCGGAGAGCGAGGTCCTCGTCCAGGACGCCCTGTGGCGCCTCATGGAGGGGCGCACGGCCTTCGTGGTGGCGCACCGGCTCAGCACGGTCGCGCACATGGACCGGCTCGTCGTCCTGGACCGCGGCCGGATCGTCGAGCAGGGCTCGCACCACGAGCTCCTGGCGGCGGACGGCGCCTACGCCAAGCTGTGGCAGCACCAGTCGGGCGGCTTCCTCGACGAGCCGGCGGAGCGGGCGGGGGTGCGCTGAGCACGTCCCGGAGCCGGAGGCGCGGGGCCCCATCGTCGGGCCCGGACCCCGTGCCCCCGCGAGCCCGCGCCCCCGCCGGGCCCGCGAGCCCTCCCCGCCCGGACGCGTGCGCCGCCCCACGACGGCGCACGGCCCGCGAGCCCTCCCGCCCGGCCCCGTGCGCCGTCCCCGGACTGCGCACGGGGCCGGGCCCGGCTACGCTGGGCGCGGATCTTGTGCCTGCTTTGCGCCCTTTGTCGCTTCTCGTCCGTCCGGGAGTCACGTGGTCACCCCGCAGCCCGTCCTCGCCCCGCCCTCGAAGGCCGCCGTGTACCTCGTGGCCACCGTGAACCCCGGCGGCGAGGCCGTGGCGCGGGACGCGATCGCCGGACTCGCCGGACTGGTACGCACCGTCGGCTTCCGCGAGCCCGAGGGGGCGCTCAGCTGTGTGCTCGGGATCGGCGCCACGGCCTGGGGCCGCCTCTTCGAGGGACCACTCCCGCGCGAGCTGCACCCCTTCATCCCCCTGGAAGGGCTCCGGCACCGCGCCCCCGCCACACCCGGCGACCTGCTGTTCCACATCCGCGCCCAGCGCATGGACCTCTGCTTCGAGCTGGCCCGGCTGATCGCGCGGAGCCTCGCGGGCGCCGCGACCGTCGTCGACGAGGTGCACGGCTTCCGCTACTTCGACGAGCGCGACCTCCTGGGCTTCGTCGACGGCAGCGAGAACCCCGAGGGCGGGGTGGCGGCCGAGGCCGTCTTCGTCGGCGACGAGGACCCCGGGTTCCGGGGCGGCAGCTACGTCATCGTGCAGAAGTACCTGCACGACATGACGGCCTGGCAGGGGCTCACCGTCGAGGAGCAGGAGCGCGTGATCGGCCGCCGCAAGGCGGACAACGTGGAGCTCGCCGACGACGTCAAGCCGCCGGACTCGCACGTCGCGCTCAACACCCTCACCGACGAGGACGGCACCGAGCGGCAGATCCTGCGCGCCAACCTGCCCTTCGGGAACGTCGGCGGCGGCGAGTTCGGCACGTACTTCATCGGCTACGCCCGCACCCCCGCCGTGACCGAGCTGATGCTCTCCCACATGTTCCTCGGCGACCCGCCCGGCACCACCGACCGCATCCTCGACTTCTCCACGGCCGTGACCGGCTGTCTCTTCCACGTGCCGAGCGCCGACTTCCTCGACGACCTGCCGGGCCCGCCGGCCACGACGGCCGCCACGATCGGTGGCCCGGTGACGGAGGGCGCGGTGACCACCGCGACCGACGCGCCCGTCCGTACGGACGTGGGCGACGGCCTCGGCATCGGCAGCATGAAAGGAGCGTGACCCGCCATGACGCCTCCCGGTGACCCGGCCGGCACCACCAACCTGCACCGCGAACTCGCCCCCGTCACCCAGGCCGCCTGGGAGCAGATCGAGGAAGAGGCCCGCCGCACCTTCCGGCGCCATGTCGCGGGCCGCCGCGTCGTCGACGTGCCCGACGCCGCAGGTCCCGGCCTCGCCTCCGTCGGCACCGGACACCTCACCGAGATCGCCCCGCCCGCCCCCGGGGTGACGGCCCGGCTGCGCGAGGCGAAGCCGCTGGTCGAGCTGCGCGTGCCGTTCACCGTCAGCAGGGCCGCCGTCGACGACGTCGAGCGCGGCTCCAGCGACTCCGACTGGCAGCCGGTGAAGGACGCGGCACGCGCCATGGCCTTCGCCGAGGACCGGGCGATCTTCGACGGCTATCCGGCGGCGGGCGTCGACGGCCTGCGCGACCGCAGCTCCAACCCGGTGCTCGCGCTGCCCGCCGAGCCGCGCGACTACCCGGACGCCGTCAGCCGCGCCCTGACCTCGCTGCGGCTCGCCGGAGTCGACGGCCCGTACGCGCTGCTGCTCGGTGCCGACGAGTACAGCGCGGTCAGCGAGACCTCCGACCACGGCTACCCGATCGCGGCCCACCTGGCCCGGATGCTGGACGGCCCGCCGCTGTGGGCGCCGGCGCTGAGCGGCGCGTTCGTCCTCTCCACCCGGGGCGGCGACTTCGAGCTGCGGCTCGGCCAGGACGTGGCCATCGGCTACACGTCGCACGACGCGCACGGCATCGACCTGTACTTCCAGGAGACGCTCACGTTCCTGACCTACACGGACGAGGCCGTCGTCGTGCTCCGCCACTGAGCCGCGCGATGCGTCAGCTGCTGCCCCTGTCCGCGGTGCCCCGTCTGGTGGGCTCGACCCTCGCCGGAGCGGTCGTCGGCCTGGTCGTCGCCCTGCTGACCAGGGTGGCGCTGGGCACGCTGTCCGGGATCGCCACCGCCGAGACGGTCTTCGTCGTCACCGGCTGGGCCGTGCTCTGGCCCATGGACGCCGACACCACCCACCGCAACGTACGCCGGGAGGACTTCCGGCCGCTCCTGGCGGAGATCGCGGTCGTCTCGGCCGCGTTGAGCGGCCTGGTCGCCATCGTGCTGCTGCTCCTGGGCGCCGACCCCGGCACCGGCCACGCCGCCGCGGCGATCGCGCTCGCCGGCGTCTTCATGGCCTGGGCGGCGCTGCACCTGATGTACGCCACCCGCTACGCGGACATGTACTACGGGGAGCCCGGCGGCGGCATCGACTTCCACTCCGAGCAGCCGCCCCGGTTCAGCGACTTCCTCTACTTCAGCTACAACCTGGGCATGACCTACCAGGTCTCCGACAACGACGTCTCCAGCTCGGCGATCCGCGCGGTCGTGCTGCGCCACTGCCTGCTGTCGTACGTGTTCGGTGCGAGCATCCTCGCGACGACGATCAACCTGGTGGCCACCCTCGTCGCCGGCTAGGGGGTCGTCACCGGCCAGGGCGTCCCTCAGGGCGTCCCTCAGGGCGTCCCTCAGGGCGTCCCGAGGGACACCACCGTCGCCGTCGTGGTGCCCTCCGGCGTCCGGTACGTGACGGTGTCGCCCGCGCCGTGCCCCAGCAAAGCGCGGCCCAGCGGGCTGTCGGTGGTCACCAGGTTCAGATCGGGGGCCTCGGCCAGCTCGCCGACCGTGACGGTCGCCTCCGAGCCGTCCGCGAAGCGCACGGTGACGGTGCTGCCCAGGCCCACCGTGTCACTCGGCGGCGGCGCCGCGACGGACGCCGTGCGCAGCCGCGCCTCGATCTCGTCGATGCGCTGGTCCAGACGGGCGACGTCCGTGGCCCGGTCCAGCTCCTCGGCCGTGTCCGCCTGGTCGCCCACCATGTCGTCGTCCGGCAGCGTCGCCGCCACCTTCGCGCGCGCGGCGCGGAGCTCGGCGAGTTCCCGCTCCAGCTCGCGCAGATCGTCGGTGCTGAGGGGCTGGGGGCCGTCGGTCATGGCTGCTCCCGCGTCACTGGTGGGGCGGATGGGGATACGGCGTTTCCCATTACCGCATCACCGTGCGAACCCGGCAAACCGGGCCCGCCCCCCCCCGAACGGGGCCCACGCACTGGCAAACCGGGCCCGCGCCCCCGCGAACGGGGCCCGCACCGGCCGGTGCGGGCCCCGGTCCGTCCCCGGTCAGGCGGGGGCGGGTCCGGTGGAGGCGCGGATCACGAGCTCCGGGTCGAAGAGGAGTTCGCCCGTGGGGACCTCCCGGTTGCTGACCAGGGCCAGCACGCTGCGCCCCACCTCCAGGGCGAGCCGGTCGGCGGGCTGGCGGACCGTGGTGAGGGCCGGGTCGGTGAACTCGGTGACCGTCGAGCCGTCGTAGCCGACCACCGACACGTCGCCCGGCACCGACAGGCCCTGCCTGCGGATCCCCCGGACGGCGCCGAGCGCCATGAAGTCGCTGGCTGCGACGATCCCGGTGGCGCCGAGGCCGACCAGCGACGAGGCCGCCGACTGGCCGCCCTCCACGCTGTAGGACTGGCGGACCACCCAGCGCTGCGCGTCGTCGATGCCGCGCCGTTCCATGGCGGCGACGAAGCCGCGCACCCGCCGGTCGGCCGGGCGGTTGCCCGCCGGGCCCGAGGCCATGCCGATCCGCCGGTGCCCGAGGCGGTGCAGGTGGTCCACGGCCAGTTCGGCGGCGAGGGCGTCGTCGGTGGAGAACACCGGGGCGGGCACGCCGTCCGCGAACTCGCCGTTGATGCCGACGTACGGCACGCGCCGCTGGCGCAGCAGCTCGTAGCCGTCGGTGTCCGCGCCCTCCACGGTGTTGGACGCGGAGAGGAAGACGACGGCGGCGATGCCCTTGTCGACGAGCGAGCTGAGGAAGTCCAGCTCCTGCACCCCGCCGGGGAAGACCGGGCACAGCACCGTCTTCAGGCCGTGCGGCGCGAGCGCCGACTCGATCCGTTCGGCGACGTCCGCGAAGAACGGGTTGGAGACGAACTCGGTGACGACCGCGACCAGTTGACCCTGTGTCTGCCGCTCGTAGCCCAGCTCGGCCATGGCCTGCTCGACGGCTTCGCGGGTCTTCTTCGACACCCCTTGCCGCCGGTTGATCACCCGGCTGACAGTGGCCTCGCTGACCTGTGCCCGGGCTGCGACGTCGGTGATGCCGACCTTCATCGCGGTCCTTCCGTGAGTGCGAGCGAAACCAGACCGCCGCGCGGTACGGCCAGGGAGCGGGGCCCCTCCGACGGGATCGACAGCGGATCATCCATCATAAGGCCGTCCGGCCCGTGGACCAGGGCGGTCACCCCGTTCCCGCCGCCCCGGACGTCCACCATCAGCCGGTCCCGGTCGGAGCCGTTGACCAGGTGGTAGCTCCGGTACGTGGTGAAGTCGAGCTCCGTCACCCGGTCGCCGTGCACGCTCACCAGGCATTCGTCGCCGCGGGCCGCGGTCACCACCGGGTACAGCTCGTCCGGCCGGCCCGGCTCCACCAGCCCGTCCAACAGCAGCTCGCGGTGGCGCAGCCAGCGCCCGAGCCAGAACCGTACGGCCGCCAGCTGCGCGTCCGGCAGTCCGTCCAGGCGTACGGAGATCTGCGGCACCGCGTGGAGCGCGCCGATCAGCTGGCGGGCCACCGCCTCGACCGGCGCGGTCCGCGACCACATCAGCATGTCGGAGTGGACCGCGCCGCCGACCGCGAGGAGCGCGGTGTCCAGCGTCCGCACCCGGTTGGCGGTGGCGTCGGCGGGGCAGTCGAAGGAGCGCAGCATGTTGCCGTACGGGGCCATGCCGGGACCGGCGTACGGCTGGCGCAGTTCGAGCAGGACTCCGGGCCGTACGGATTCCAGGGCGGCCCGCAGTTCGGCGAGGAGTTCGGTCATCGCCCGGCCCACGTCCTCGCCGCCGTCGCCCGCGTACACGGCGGCCTCGTCGAGGAAGTCCAGCTTGAGGCCGTCGAGTTCGTACTCCCTGACGAGGGAGACGCACAGGTCGACGACGTGCCGGCGCACCTCGGGCAGCCGGGGGTCGAGGACCTGGGCGCCCGGGACGGTGGCGGGTGCGGGTGCCGCCTCGGCCCACTCCGCGAAGCAGTCCGCCTCGGGGCCGACGAGCAGCGGCGCGACCCACAGCAGGTACCGGAGGCCGGCGGCGCGCACCCGTGTGACGTGCTCGCCCAGGTCGGGGAATTTCGCCGGGTCGGGGCGCCAGTCCCCGCAGCCGGCGTAGCCGCGCCCGTTGCCGTACGCCTGCCAGCCGTCGTCCAGGATCAGCACCCCGCAGCCGAGTCCGGCGGCGATCCGGGCCTGGGTCTCGACGGCGGTGGCGGTGACGTCCTGGTTGAAGGCGTACCAGGTGGAGTAGACGGGCAGCCGGGCGCTGTCCGGTACGGGCATGGGCGGGCGGTCGGCGGCGAACCAGGCGCGCAGCGGGCGCAGGGCGGCGGCGACCGAGGGGGCGCGCGGAACGAGCAGCAGCCGGTGCGGTGCGGCGGAGGCGGGCAGGTTCAGGTGGACGACGTGGGTGTCGTTCTCCTCCGACACCCCGAAGCGGAGGGTGGCCTCGGGGACCGGGTCGGCGGCGGCGAAGGCGAGCAGGGTGGCGCCGGTGTGCTCGTACAGGCAGCCGACGGCGGCCCCGTCGACGAGGCTGACCCGTGCCCGGCCTTCCCAGTCGGCGACCAGGGTGCGCCGCCAGGCGCCTTGCGGATGCCAGTAGCCGGCGGTGTCGCCGAGCGGCACCGAGAGGCGGATCTCCACGGGCCGTCCGTCGGCGTCCACTTCGAGGATCCGCACTCCGTCGGTGAGCGGGTCCAGTGTCCAGCGGGGGCGTGGGCCGTCCTGGCCGGGGGTGAGGACGGCGATCGACACGGCGTCGAGCAGTGGCTCGGCGGGTGCGGGGGCCAGATGGGCGGTGGTGACCGCGGGGGTGGGCGGGGGAGTGGTGGGGCTGAGCTGGCTCATGTCGCTTGTCCGGTTCATTCCTTCACGGCACCCGCGAGGAGGCCGGAGACGAAGTGCCGCTGGAGGGCGAGGAAGACCACCGCCATGGGGACGGCGGCGAGGGAGGTGCCGGCCAGGATGGCGCCGTAGTCGGTCTCGTCCAGGCCCTGGAGCGAGGCGAGCGCGACGGGGATGGTGAAGGCGCTCTCGTCGCGGAGCACGATCAGCGGCCAGACGAAGTCGTTCCACTGGTAGAGGAAGAGGAACAGCGCGAGGGCCGCGAGCGCCGGGCGCATGGGCGGCAGGGCGACCCGCCAGAACAGCCGCAGTTCGCCGCAGCCGTCCATCCGCCCCGAGTCGAGGAGTTCCTGCGGCAGCGTGCCCATCGACTGGCGCATGAGGAAGATGCCGAAGGGCAGCGCCAGGTTGGGGGCGATGACGGCCTGGTAGGTGTTGAGCCAGTGGAGTTCGGCCATCATCTTGAACAGCGGCACGAGGGTGATCTGCGCGGGCACGACGAGTCCGAGCATCAGCAGCCCGAACAGCAGCCCGCGGCCGCGGAAGCGGTAGGTGGCGAAGCCGTATCCGGCGAGGGTGCACACGGTGCCCGCGAGGAGCGTGTAGACCACCGAGATGCCCAGGGAGTTGAGCACCACCCGGCCGAAGCCGGCGGTGTCCTGGAGGGTGGCGAGGTTCTCCCCGAGGTGCCCGCCGGGCAGCAGCGGCGGCGGGCTGTCGAAGATCTCGGCCGAGCTGTGGGTGGCGCCGACGGCCAGCCAGTAGAACGGGACCACGACGACGGCGAGCGCGAGGGCGAGCGCGGAGGTGAGCAGGATGCTCCGCCCGGGGTTGCGGGCGCGGCGGGCGGTCACGGCTTCTCCCCGAGGAGGCGGAACTGGATCAGGCCGAGCAGCCCGACGAGGACGGTGAGGGCGTACGCGATGGCGGAGGCGTAGCCGAAGTCGAAGTACTTGAAGGCGTTCTGGTACAGGTACACGCCGATGGTCAGAGTGGCGTTGTCGGGGCCGCCGCCGGTCAGCACGTACGGCTCGTCGAAGAGCTGGAGGGTGCCGATCGTGGACAGCACCGTGGTGAGCAGCAGCGCGGGCCGCAGCCCCGGCAGGGTGACGTGACGGAAGGCGGAGAACGCCCCGCCGCCGTCCACGGCGACCGCGTCGTACAGCTCGCGCGGCACGGTCTGCAGCCTGGCCAGCAGGATGACGGCGTTGTAGCCGGTGTAGTGCCAGGTCAGTGCCAGGCCCAGGGAGATCCGCGCCCACATCGGATCGGTCAGCCACGGCACCGGGTCGGCGCCGAAGAGTCCGAACACCCAGTTGACCAGGCCGTAGTCCTTGTTGAGCAGGACGGAGAAGACGATGCCGTACGCGACGAGGCCGGTGACCATCGGCAGGAAGAAGCCGAGCCGGAAGACGGGCCGGCCGCGCAGCAGCGTGGAGTCGAGGGCGACGGCGAGGCCGGTCGCGAGCGCGAGCATCAGCGGCACCTGGACGGCGAGGATCAGGAGCGTGTTGCGCAGCGCGGTCCACAGCAGCGGGTCCTCGGCCAGCCGCAGGTAGTTGTCGGCGCCGACGAAGGTGTCGACGCCGCCCACCGTGCGGTGCAGGCTGATCAGGAAGGACCAGGCGATGGGGTAGAGCTTGAACCCGGCGAAGAGCAGCAGCGCCGGCAGCACGAAGAGGTACGGGGCGGCCCGGCCGCGCCGCCGGGGGCGGGGTGCGGCGGGCCGGGGTGCGGCGGCGGCCGGTGTGGTGCCGGCCGCCGTGGTGACCTGCGTCATCGGACGGCCTTCCGCCCCGTCTGCCGGGCCAGTTCACCGGCGGCCGTGGCGAGCACCTTCGCCGGGTCGGCGCCCTTGAGGAGCACCTGGGACTGGGCGTCGGTGACCAGCTTGAGGGCGCGGGCGTAGTCGCCGGTGTAGTTCACGGCGGGGCTGGGGGCCTTGAGGGCGGAGAGGAAGACCTCGCCCTTGCGCTGCCCGCTGAAGAACGCCGACGGCTCGTGGAAGACCGGGTCGTCGTACGCCTTGATCAGGGCGGGCGCGATGCCCTTGCCGCGGTAGATGCTCACCTGGGAGGCGGGCCGGGTCAGCGCGAACTCGATGAAGGTCCAGGCGGCGGCCTGCTGCTTGCTGCTGCCCGCGACGGCGAGGTGGGTGGAGTTCACCGTCGCCGCGGTGGGGCCGCCGCGCCGGACGGCCGGGGGCAGCCGCACCTTCCACTTGCCGGCCTCGGCGGGCACCTGCTCCTGGATGATCCCGCCGAACCAGGTGGGCCAGGGCAGCACGGCGGCGGTGCCCCGCTTCAGGGAGCTCATCAGGGCGTTCCAGCCGCCGGCGAGGTCGCTGACCAGCCCGGCGTCGTTCATCGTCTTGATGAGCGTCATGGCCCGGACGGCCTCGGGGGACTCCAGGGTGATGCGGCCCTCCAGGTCGAAGTAGAAGGCGCCCTGGAGCTGGAGGAGCATCTGGAAGAAGTTGGCGGCGTCGGGCTGCGAGGCGGGCTTGTCGATGCCGAGGAGGTGGACGCCGGTGCGGGCCTTGAGCCGCTTGCCGGCCTCGATGGTCTCGTCCCAGGTCTGCAGCGCGCCGACGTCGACCCCGGCCCGCTCGAACAGGTCGGCCCGGTAGTAGAAGCCCGCCGAGTTGGCCTCCCAGGGGAGGGCGTTGACGCGCTTGCCGTCGGGGCTGACGGTCTGCCACAGTCCGGCGGCGAAGGCGTCCTTGTGAGTGGTGGCGCCCAGCGGGGCGAGGTCGGCGAGGCCGCCGGGGAAGCGCTCGACGTACCCCGGCAGGTAGTCCACGCCGATGTGCAGGACGTCGGCGAGGCCCTGGCCGCCGGCGGCCAGACCGGCCGTGATCTTGTCCCAGATCGCCGGGTTGCCGATGTCCTCGACGGTGACCTGGATGTCCGGGAACTCCTTGTTGAACTTCGGTATGAGGGCCTTGAGCTCGGCCGCCGGTCCCTGCCAGGACCAGACCGTGATCTTTCCCTTGCGGGGGTCGCCCGCGGTGCCCGAGGCGCCCGCGTCGGCGGCGCCGCTGCCGGTGCAGCCGGCGAGCGCGAGGGCCAGGGCTCCGCCGCCTCCCATGCGCAGGAGGTGTCGCCGGGCGGGGTGTCGTGCCGAGTCTCTGTCTGTCATGGGGCGGGACGCTACAAGCCGACCCATCGGAGTTGCAAGCCTGCAATGAAAACTTTCAGTTTGATCCGTCAGGGAATGTTGCCTGATCCATTGCTATGCCTCCGGGCCGGTTGCTAGCGTGCCGCGCGCCGACCCGACCCGATCCGGGAGACCACCCTCATGACGCGCACCCGCCTCACGCTGCTCTCAGCCGTCGCGCTGCTCACCACGCTCGCCCCGCTCACCACCGCGCACGCCACCCCCGCGCGGCCCGTCCCACCGGCCGCCCCCGCCCTGCTGGCCGTCACCGACCCCGGCTTCGAACAGGGCGGCAAGGGATGGGAGTTCACCGCAGGCACGGGCGTCGCGAGCAACAACCCGCACGCCGGCGGACGCCTCGCCTACCTCGACGCCGGCAGCGGCATGAAGGTCTCCCAGACGGTGACCGCCACCGGCCACGGCGGCTACCTCGTCTCCGCCTGGGTCGCCACCGGCGGCCCCGGCGGCCGCTACCTCCTGCGCGTCAACGGCACCACCGTCGCCGAGCAGCCGCTGCCGGCCGGCGCCCACTACCGCCGCCACACGCTCGGCAGGATCACGCTCGCCCCCGGCGACCGGCTGGAGATCGCCTTCGAGTCGGGCCAGGGCTGGATCAACGTCGACGACGTGATGGTCTCCCCGGCGGCCCCCGCCGACCCCCGGATCACCTCCAGCGACCCGCACATCGTCGAGATGTTCGACTGGGCCAAGCACAAGGCCAACAGCTGGGTCCACCTCCCCGGCACCCAGGGCCCCCTCGACGCCGACGAACGCCAGACCGGCGGCACAGGCACCGGCGTCTACGGCCCCTCCTACTGGGCCGGCTACGCCAACCGCAGCGGCTACTACTCCCGCGACATGGCCCACCAGCTCGCCGGCGCCGGCGTCCTCGGCCTGCACGGCGAGAACAAGGAGATGCTCCGCGCCTTCGCCGCCACCGCCACCCCCGAGCACGCCTACTACCCGGTGTGGGCGCTCAACTTCGACAACCGCAGCCCCCTCTCCATCGACTACCGCGGCCCGAAGCTCTTCGTCCGCGAGGTGCCCGCCCCCTTCGAACTCGTCCAGAAGGCCGAGGAGGCCTACCGCTGGAGCGGCGACCCCGCCTACCTCGACGACCCCGCCCTGTGGGACTTCTACCGGCACACCACCGAGGAGTTCGTCACCCTCCACGACGGCACCAAGGACAACGGCCCCGTACGCGTCGCCGAGGGCACCGGCCACGGCATCTTCCAGGGCACCGCCAGCTACAACGAGCAGAGCGACGAGCCGCTCGCCGAGGCCGGCGACGCCATCGGCTCCCAGTACCAGGCCTACCGCGCGATGGCCTCCCTCGCCCGCGCCAAGGGCGACACCGAGACCGCCGCCCGCTTCGACCGGCGCGCCCGCGAGCTCAGGACCTACTTCAACACCACCTGGAGCGGCACCGGTTCGGGCGCCGACATGGTCCGCGGCTACACCACCGACGGGCGCGCGCTGACCGGCTGGGGCAAGGAGAACAGCTGGTTCATGCCGATGAAGCGGATCATCGACCCCGGCGCCCGCCGCGAGGCCTACCTCGACTACATCGACGCCCAGGCCGAGGGCGACGGACGCCCCGACAACATCGAGGCCCTGACCTACCTCCCCGACACCTTCCTCACCGACAACCGCGCCGACACCGCCTGGAAGTGGATGCGCCGCATCTACGCCGAGAAGGACGTCCAGCACGTCAACACCCGCCAGGGCACCAACGGCGACTACCCCGAGGTCTCCTTCACCCTCGTCGCCCAGACCGTCCAGGGCCTCATGGGCGTCACCCCCGACGCCCCCGCCCGCACCCTCACCACCCAGCCGCGCCTGCCCTCCGGCATGGACTGGCTGAGCGTCTCGGACCTGCGCGTCGGCGACTCCGCCTTCACCCTGCGGCACGACACGGCACCGGCGGTCCTTCGCTCCACCCTCACCCACACCTCCGGCACCCGCCCCTACACCTGGGTGGCGCGCTTCCCCGGCGCCCACGCCTCCGTCCGCGTCGACGGCGCGCCGCGCCCGGCCCGTACCGAGGTCGTCGACGGCGTGACGTACACGACGGTCCGCACCCGGGTGGCCCCCGGCCGCACGGTCACGGTGGAGGTCCGATGAGCCCCGAAGCGGTGTGGCCCGCCGCACCCGGGGAATTCCCCGGCGGCGCCGCCCTGTTCCGGCTCGACCCGGCCGTCGCCCACCTCAACCACGGCTCGTACGGCGCCGTCCCGGTCCCCGTCGCGCGGGTCCGCAGCCGGATCGAGGAGGAGGCCGCCGCCGACCCCGACCGCTTCTTCCGCGACGTCCCCGACCGGCTCGCCGAGGCACGGACCCGGATCGCCGCGCACCTGGGCGCCGAGCCCGAGGGCCTCGCCTTCGTCGCCAACGCCACCGAGGCGGCCAACCTCGCGCTCGACGCCCTGCGCCTGGACCCCGACGACGAGATCCTGGTCACCGACCACGGCTACGGCACGGTCGTCACCGCCGCCGCCCGGCGCGCCCCGCTCACCACCGTCGCCCTCGACCCGGCACTGCCGGACGAGGACGCGCTGGTCGCGGCGGTGCTCGCCGGGATCACCCCGCGGACCAGGGTGGCGCTCCTCGACCAGATCAGCTCGCCCACCGCGCGGCTCCTCGGCTCGCCCCGGCTGCTCGCCGAACTGCGCGCCCGCGGGATCACCACCGTCGTCGACGGCGCCCACGCGCCGGGGATGCTCGCCGACCCCCTCGCCGGGCGGCCCGACCTCTGGTTCGGCAACCTCCACAAGTGGGCCTACGCCCCCTCGGGCACCGCCGTCCTCGCGGTCGCCCCCGGGCTCCGCGACCGGATCCCCGCCCCGGTGCCCTCCTGGGAGTACGCCCGCGGCTTCCCGGGCGCGGTCGAGTTCCGGGCCACCGCCGACTACACCGGCTGGCTGGCCGCCCCCGAGGGCCTCGACCTGATCGAGCGCCTCGGCGCCGCGACCGTACGCGCCCACAACAGCGCCCTCGTCGCCCACGGCGCCGAACTGCTGGCCCGCCTCCCCGGCGTGACGCGCCTTCCGTACGACGAGGGGCTCGCGATGCGGTCCCTGCGGCTGCCCCGGAGCCTGGCGCGGACCCAGCCCGAGGCGGCGGCGCTGCGCGAGGAGATCGCCGCCCGCCTCGGCTGCCGGACCCTCGTCTGGGCCTGGCCGGACGGCGGCGGCATCCGGATCAGCGGGCAGATCTACAACCGGCCCGAGGAGTACGAACGGCTGGCCGCCGGACTCGGCGCCCTGCTGGACGGGCGCTGAGGCCTAGACGCCGACGCCGACGCCGACACCCACGCCGCCCCGGAACGTACGCCGGTACGCGAGTGGCGTGACCCCGATCGCGGCGTGCAGGTGCTGGCGCAGGGACGTGCCGGTGGCGAAGCCGACCTGGCCCGCGATGTCGTCCACGGCCAGGTCGGTGGATTCCAGGAGGTCGCGGGCCCGGGTCACCCGCTGCTGGATCAGCCAGCGGCCCGGGCTCATGCCGACCTCCTCGTTGAACCGGCGCGCGAAGGTGCGCAGGCTCATCCGGGCGTGCCCGGCGAGATCGGCGAGGGCCAGCGGCTCGTGCAGGTTCTCCAGCGCCCACTGGCGGGTGGCGGAGGTGCCGTTCGCGTCGGGTCCGGGCACCGGCTGCTCGATGTACTGGGCCTGGCCGCCGTCCCGCCAGGGCGGGACGACGCACGCGCGCGCGACCCGGTTGGCGAACGCGGTGCCGTGGTCCCGCCGCAGGAGATGCAGGCAGACGTCGACGCCCGAGGCGGCGCCCGCCGAGGTCAGCACGTCGCCGTCGTCGATGAACAGCACGTCCGGGTCGAGCGCGACCTGCGGGAACCACTCCCGGAACTGGTCCGCCAGCCCCCAGTGGGTGGTCGCCGGCCGCCCGTCGAGCAGACCGGCGGCGGCCAGCAGGAAGGCCCCCGTGCAGATGGACACGATCCGCGCGCCCTCCGGCACGGCCGCGAGGGCCGCGCGGATCCCCTCCGGCAGCTCGCGGGTCAGGAGGGCGGTGTCGCACGGCGGCAGGATCACGGTGTCGGCGGTGCGCAGCACCTCGGGCCCGTGCTCGACGGTGACCGAGAAGTCGGAGTTGGTCCGGACGGGCCCGCCGTCGACCGAGCAGGTCAGGACCTCGTAGCGGTCCCCGGCCGTCCCGAAGACCCGGTTGGCGATGCCCAGCTCGAAGGGGTACACCCCGTCCAGGGCGAGGACGACGACGCGGTGGGCGTTTCCCATGGCACGATCCTGTCGAAAGATGGCATTCATGCCATGGTACGGGCCGGGGCGCCCGGCGAGGCTTGCGTCATGACGAACACCGCCACCGCCACCATGCGCGCCATCACCCAGCACACCCACGGGTCCCCCGAGGTCCTCCAGGTGACCGAGGTCCCGCGCCCCGCGCCCGCCCCCGGCGAGATCCTGGTCGCCGTCCGCGCCTCCGGCCTCAACCCCACCGACTGGAAGCACCGCGCCACCGAGAACCTCTTCCTGCGCG
Source organism: Streptomyces sp. NPDC023157 (assembly GCF_055560575.1). Classification (NCBI taxonomy): domain Bacteria; kingdom Bacillati; phylum Actinomycetota; class Actinomycetes; order Kitasatosporales; family Streptomycetaceae; genus Streptomyces; species Streptomyces sp. NPDC023157. Next base: position 721,812 of record NZ_JBVHIL010000002.1, on the reverse strand, counting down.
CGCTGCCCCAGGTCCTCGGCTGGGACGTATCCGGCGTCGTCGAGGCCGTCGGCTTCGGCGTCACCCTCTTCGCGCCCGGCGACGAGGTCTTCGGCATGCTGCCGTACCCGCACGGCGTCGGCGCCCACGCCGAGTACGTCACCGGCCCGGCCCGCGCCTTCGCCCGCAAGCCCGCCGAGGTCGACCACATCCAGGCCGGCGCCCTGCCGCTGGCCGCCCTCACCGCGTACCAGGCGCTCGTCGACACCGCCGGAGTGCGCTCCGGGCAGCGCGTGCTGATCCACGCCGCCGCGGGCGGCGTCGGCCACCTCGCCGTACAGATCGCCAAGGCGCGCGGCGCGTACGTGATCGCCACCGCCAGCGCCCCCAAGCACGCGTTCCTGCGCTCACTCGGCGCGGACGAGGTGATCGACTACCGCTCGGTCGACTTCCGCGAGGCGACGAAGGACATCGACGTGGTCCTCGACCCCGTCTCCGGCGACACCCGCACCCGCTCCCTCGACGTGCTGCGCCCCGGCGGCATCGTCGTCTCGATCCTGCCGCCCACCGACCCCGACGACGCCGCGAAGGCCGCCGAGCGCGGCGTCCGGGCCGTCACCCTGCTGGTCGAGGCCGACCACGGCGGCATGACCGCCATCGCCGACCTCGTCGCCGGCGGCGCCCTGCGCGCCCACGTCGACGCGGTCTTCCCGCTCTCCGCCGCCGCCGAGGCCCACGCCCTCGGCGAGACGGACCGCACCACCGGGAAGATCGTCCTCGTGGTGGACAGCGCCGGGGCCTGACTACTCGGCCGCGGCGAAGAAGGCCGTCAACTCCTCCACGTAACGCTCGGGATGGGTGACGTGCGGGACGTGGCCCGCCCCCTCGAAGACCTGGGTGCGGGCCCCGGGGAGCGCCCCGGCGATCCGCTCGCACACCGCCCAGAACCAGTGCGGGCTCTCGGAGCCGCGCGTGAGCAGGGCGGGGGCCGCACAGCCGCGCAGCCCTTCGAGGTCGAGGGCGGCCCAGTGCGGGTCGCCCTGCTCGTCGAGGAAGGTGGGGGCGTTGGCGACGAAGGTGTCCTTCAGCTCCTGCGGGAACTGCTCCCACGCGCCGGGCCCGAAGGCCACCGTGTCGACGAAGGCCCGGGCACCGGCGAGGGCGTCACCGGATCGCAGCAGCTCGCTCACGCCGTCGATCCGGCCGCGCGTCGCGGCCACCTCGTCGCGGTAGTCGGGCACGTCGGCCACCACGTCGAGCAGCGGCGGCTCGTGCACGGCGATCGCCCGGAACAGTTCGGGGCGGCGGGCGGCGAGCCCGAGGGCGGTGGACGCGCCGAAGGAGTTGCCCACGACGAAGGCGGGCGCGAAGCCCAGCGTCTCCATCAGCGCGGCCAGGTCCTCCTCGTCCTCGGCGCGCGAACCCGGCCCGGCCGGCCGGTCGCTCTCGCTGTGCCCGCGCCGGTCGTAGACGAGCACCCGGTGGCGCAGGGCGAGGCCGTGGACGACGCCGTCCCAGTCGTGGTGGTCGCCCCAGGAGCCGTGCACCAGGACCAGGGGGTCACCGTCACCGCCGGTCTCGTAGAACAGTCCGACGCCGTTGACCTCGACCTTTGCCATGCGTGCTCCCTGCGACGATCCGGCACGGGCGTTCATTGTCCGGTCGCCGTACGGCCCGGGGGCGGGAGAACACGCGGGCCATGCGGGTGTCGGGGGGCGCCGCTCACACCGATGGCCGGGGCCTGCCCCCGGGCCGGGCCCGGGGGCTGGCAGACTCGGCCCATGGGGTTCGAACTTCTCGCGGCGACCGGTGTGCTCGCCCTGCTGACGATGGTGCCGGGGCCGGACATGGCGATCGTGACCCGCAGGGCCGTGGCCGCCGGGCGGCGGGACGGGCTGCTGACCGTCGGCGGGATCGCCAGCGGTCTGCTGGTCTGGGGCGTGCTGTCCGTGGCCGGGCTCGCCGCCGTCCTCGCGGCCTCGTCCGTCGCGTACACCGTGGTGAAGCTGGTCGGCGCCGCCTACCTGGTGTTCCTCGGGGCGCAGGCGCTGTGGCGGAACCGGCGCGGCGGTGCGGCGGCGCCCGTGGACGCGCCGCCGCCCGCCGGGAACCCGTGGCGGACCGGTCTGGTGGGCAATGTGCTCAACCCGAAGATCGCGGTCTTCTACACCGGCCTGCTGCCGACCCTCGCGCCGTCCGGGCTCTCCCCCCACACCGGGATGGCCCTGCTGGTGCTGATCCACGCGGCGCTCACGGTCGTCTGGCTCTCCGGCTATGTGCTGCTGCTCGCCGGGGCCCGCTCCTTCTTCGCCCGGCCCGCGGTGCGGGGAGCGATGGAGCGGGTCACCGGTGTGGTGCTCATCGGCTTCGGGGTGAAGGTCGCCACGGCGACCTCCTAGCGCGTCCGGCGGTCAGGAGCCCCAGGCCTCGAACTCGTAGATCCGGGCCGCCGGATCGGTCGTCTGCGTCGGCGCGGTGACGACCAGGCGGACGTACCGGGCGGTCAACGCGACCGGGTGGGTCGTGGTCGCCGCCGTGTTGCCGGTGACGGTGACGGCGGTGGTCCAGGCCGCGGTGGTGCTGTCGCGGACCTCCACCCGGAAGTCCCGGGTGTTCCAGGTGGCGCTCTCGCCGCCCGCCGCCGCGTGCTTCACCACGAAGCGGCTCAGCGTCCGGGCCGCACCGAGGTCCACCTCCAGCCACTTGGCGGAGCTCGTCGCGCACCACTTGTCGGTGGTGCCGCCCGAGACGCTGCCGTTGACCGCCTTGGCGGGGGCCTCCGCGGTGTTGCACTGCCCGGAGGCCGTCGCGGGCCTGTTCAGCGCCAGGTTGCTCTCGGCCGTCCCGGACCAGGTGACCGTGGTGCTCGCGGCGGGGGAGCGGCCGAACTCGGTGGAGACGGCCTCGATGTCGAGCGTCGTCGTGGTCTCGGTGCCGGCCCGGTCCAGCTTCGGCACGAAGTAGGCGTCGTTGGGCGTGGCGCCGAGGAAGGTGCGGCTGCCGTCGGCGTTGCGGCGGTACACCTCGTAGTGGTGCACCTCGCCGGAGGCCGACGCGGTCCAGCCGAGCCGGAGGGACTTGCTCGTCCCCGTGTCCGTCGTGCCGAGGACGGCCGGCGCGGTGGGGGCGGCCGGCACGTCCACCGTGCCGTCGTACAGGGCGAGCTGCCCCACCTTGATGTCGTACGAGGAGGCCGTCCCGGTGGTCTCCAGGCCGAGCTGCGCGACCGTCCGCCCGGCGTACGCGGAGAGGTCGAGCACCTTGCGTTCCCAGCCGGTGCCCGTGGTGGAGCCGAGGTCCAGGGTGGTGAAGGCGGTCGGGGCGTCGGTGAAGGAGAGGGCCGCCTTCAGCCGGGTGGGCCCGGCCGCCGGGGTCCGCACCGCGACCGCCAGCTTGGTGTCGGCCGCCACCGGCAGCCGCGTCTGGTACAGCCGTACGGAGTTCACGGCGTCCAGCGGGCCGGTCAGGCGCAGGGCCGAGCCGCCCTCGTAGGCGTCGGTGAAGTCGATCGACGGCTTGAGCTTGGTGCCGGTGGACCGCACCAGCCAGCGGTAGGTGGGCGGCACGTCCTGGAGGGACAGGTTGTTCCAGCCCGCGCCGGACACGCGGGTGCCGCCGGAGTGGTAGAAGTCGCCCTGCCCGGCGTCGAAGTGGGTGACGAAGGGCTTCGTGGTGACGGGGGAGGACTCGGCGACGTACTGCGCGAGGCCCTTCCACGAGGAGCTGGTCGTGGTGTCGGACGGGTCGCCGTTGGCGCCGTCCCAGTAGCGCGCCTCGCGGGCGACGGAGTCGGCCCGGTCGGCGGCGGACTTCCACGTCCACTCGGGGCGGTAGAGCCCGAGCGAGGCGGTGTGCGGCTGCCCGGCCGGGAAGAGGGCGTTCCAGTCGACGCTCGTGTTGTAGCCGTTGGACTCGGTGTCCACGCCGCTGAACAGCTCGTACTCGCCGCGCCCGAGACCACGGGCCAGGGAGCGGGACGAACTCAGGCCTCCTGAACTCCAGTTGAAGTTGAGGAACATCGAGTCGCTGGTGCGCTGCGCACCCTCCTGGAGGAAGGCGTCGTTGGCGGAGGTCAGCGCGTTCTGCCAGCTCACCGAGCCGGACTCGGTCATCGCGTCGTACCACATGAACTCGACCGGGCCGAGGGAGCGGGCGTAGCGCAGGGTGTTGCGCACCTCGGTGGCCAGCCTCGAGTCGCCGCCGGCCGTCTCCTGGTTAACGAACCAGCCGTCGAAGCCGTAGTGCTGCGCGACCTGCGCCAGCTTGTCGGCGACCGGGTAGCGGCTGCCGGACTTCTGGGTGAAGTCGCGCACCCACTGGAGCTGGCCGCCGTAGGCGGTGGGCGGGAAGAAGACCGTGCCGTAGACCTTGACCCCGTTGCGGTGGGCCGCGTCGATCACGGTCGGATTGGGCGCCAGGATCAGGCCCTCGCCCGCCGAACCGCCCCAGAACACCAGCTTGTCGACGTACTGCCAGTGCCCGAAGGCGTAGTAGTTCGGGTCGGCCGAGCCCTGGGACGGGTTGTTCGAGGTGGGGCCGAAGGAGACCAGCGACACGATCTTGCCCTCGCCCGCGCGGGCGTTGGCGTTGGCCTTGAGCGCGGGATCGGAGACGCGCGGCCGGAGCGGTACGCGGGAGCGGTTGAAGCGCGCGTCCGGGTCGGTGGCCGGGTCCCAGTTCAGGATCGAGTCGGGGTACCAGTACGAGGCGTACGGCTGGTCGCCCGCGGCGGCGGGGGCGGCGGGGCTCGCCGGGGCCGCGGGGCCCTCGGCCGCGGCCGACGCGCTCGGCGCGGCGGCGCCGAGGCCGAGCGCGGCCGCGGACAGCGCCGCGGCCAGGAGGAGGTGCAGGGGTCGTCTCATCGGAGCTCCGGTCCAGCGGAAGGGGTGGGGGCTGGTGGTGCCGGTGGCGCGATGGTGCGGAGGACAACGAGGGTGGGCCGGCGCCGCCGAGGACGCCGGGCCGTTCGGTCCGGGAGGCTAAACGGCTTTAGTGACCGGGGTCAAGAGGGCCGTCCCGGTCAGGCACCGGGCGGGGCCGTGCTCTCGCGGACCGTCAGCCGGGGGGTCGGATTCCTGACGTCCTGGGCCGAGCCGGGGGCGTCGACCTGCGCGAGCAGCGCCGTCGCGACCTGCTCGCCGAGCGCGAAGGTGTCCCGGGAGAGGGCGGTCAGCGAGGGGTGCACGATCCGGGTGAGCGCCGAGTCGTCGAAGGAGACGACGGACAGCCCGCCCGGGACCGCGACCCCCATCTCGGTGGCGACCCCGAGGCCCGCGACCGCCATCACGTCGCTGTCGTAGACGATCGCGGTCGGCCGCTGCCGACCCGGCCGGGCGAGCAGGGCCCGGGTGGCCGCCGCGCCCTCCGCGTCGCTGAAGTCGGTCGGCACGGAGACGGCGTCGGCGAGGCCGAGCCGCCGCGCCGCGTCCCGTACCGCCCGGATCCGGCGCTGGGTGTGCTGGAACGAGGGCAGGCCGGCGAGATGGGCGATCCGGCGGTGCCCGAGGGCGGCCAGGTACTCGACGATCGAGGTCATGGCCTCGCGGTCGTCGGCCCAGACGGCGGGCAGCCGCCCGTGCCGGCCGGGGCCGCCGAGCACCACGGTGGGGACGCCCAGCTCCTCCAGGACCGGGATGCGCGGATCGCGCACCTGGAGGTCGACGAGGACGAAGCCGTCCACCCGGTGCTCGGAGGTCCAGCGCCGGTAGACCTCGATCTCGCCGGCCGTGTCCTCGACGACGAGCAGCTGGAGGGCGGTGCCGCGGCCGGAGAGCGCGGCCTGGAGCCCGGAGAGCAGATGGCTGAAGAAGGGTTCGAGGCCGATCGTCCGCGCGGGGCGGGCGAGCACCAGGCCGACGGCGCCCGCGCGGGCCCCGCCGAGGGCGCGGGCGGCGCTGTGCGGGCGCCAGTTCATCCGCTCGGCCACCCGCAGGATCCGGTCCCGGGTCGCCTCGCTCACCCCCGGGCGCCCGTTGAGCGCGAAGGAGACGGCGCCCTTGGAGACCCCCGCCTCCCTGGCGATGTCGGCGATGGTCGGTCTGGCCACCGGACGCCCTCCCTGATCGGCCGTTCCCGCTCCGCCGCCACCCCCGCGAGGACGGCCGGTCTTCGCGGGCTCTCTTGACACCGGAGTCTAGCCGGGAGGATAGTCCCGCATCGCTATAGCGGTTTAGTAAACGGGTGGTTGCGTCCCGACGGCCACCGCACTCCCTGCACCATCGATCAGCAAGGAGACACCCTCGTGCGAGTCATTCGAAGGAGCCGCTGGGCGCGGTGGACGGCGGCCGCGGTGGCGGCGGTGACCCTCGCCGGCTGCGGCCTCGGCGGCGCGGAGGACTCCGGCGCCCCCGGCCCGGCGGTCTCCGGCGGCGAGGTGAAGGGCAAGGTCTCGCTCCAGACCTGGGCCCTGAAGCCGAAGTTCACCGCGTACATGGAGGGCGTGATCGCCGGCTTCGAGAAGAAGTACCCCGGCGTCGAGGTCGACTGGCTCGACCAGCCGGGCGAGGGCTACTCGGAGAAGGTCCTCAGCCAGTCCGCCGGCGGCACCCTGCCCGACGTCGTCAACCTGCCCCCGGACTTCGCCCTGCCGCTGGTGAAGCAGAACCTGCTGCTCGACATCGCGGGGTCCGACCCGTCCGCCTCCGCCGACTACGTCAAGGGCGGCCTCGACGCGTACCGCTTCCCCGGCCACGACGGCACCTTCGGCTATCCCTGGTACCTCAACACCGACGTCAACTACTGGAACGCCGACCTGCTCACCCGCTACGGCCTCGACCCGAAGAAGCCGCCGGCCTCGCTCGACCAGCTGGTGGCGGCGGCCCGTACCGTCAAGGCCAGGTCCGGCGGCCGGACGTACCTCATGAGCCGCAAGCCCAACCTCATGGACCTGGCCAACGCCGGGGTGCGGGTCATGTCGGCGGACGGGCGCAGCTTCACCTTCAACACCCCCGAGGCCGCCGCCGTCCTCGACACCTACCGCGCGGCGTTCAAGGAGGGCCTGCTGCCCAAGGACGTCCTGACCGAGACCTACGCGGGCAACACCAAGCTGTTCGCCTCCGGCACCGCCGCCTGGACCACCGCGGGCGCCAACTACATCACCAGCCTCGCGGTCGACAACCCGACGCTGGCCCCCAAGGTGGTCTCCTCACCGGCGATGGGCACCCCGCCGCTGTACGTGCAGGGCCTGTCGATCCCCCGGTCCACCAAGAACCCGACCGCGGCCCTGGCCCTCGCCCGCTGGGTGACCAACGCCGCCAACCAGGCCGCCTTCGCCCACGAGACCAGCATCTTCCCCTCCACCACCGCGTCCGCCGCCGACCCCTTCTTCAGCAAGAGCGACGGCACCAACGCGGCCGACGCCAAGGTCTCGGCCTTCCGCTCGCTCGCCGCCGCCCGCGTCCTCGAACCCGTGCAGGCCAACGACGCCGTCAAGACCGTCATCAACCAGCAGATCTCCCTCGCCGTCAGCGGCCAGACGAGCTCGAAGGAAGCCCTGGACACGGCCGTCGCCCGCGCCAACCAGCTGATCAAGGACTAAGCCCCGCGATGACGCTGACGCACCGGCGCTGGTTCACGCCCTGGCTGCTCGCCGGTCCCGCCCTGGTCTGGCTCGCCGTCTTCAACCTGTGGCCCGCGGTCAACACCGTGATCCTGTCCTTCACCAGCGCCCGGCCGCTCGGCGGCGGCCGCTTCACCGGACTCGAGAACTACGAACGGGTCCTCGACGACGCCCAGTTGACGGACGCCCTCGTCAACAGCGTCATCTACCTGCTGGTCTGCCTGCCCCTGCTCACCCTGCTGCCGCTGCTGCTCGCCCTCCTGGTGGAGCGGAAACTGCCCGGCATCACCTTCTTCCGCACCGCCTTCTACACCCCGGTCGTCGCCTCCGCCGTCGTCGTCGGCCTGGTCTGGGGCTGGATGCTCGACGACCGGGGCCTGCTCAACGGCCTGCTCCAGCAACTGGGCCTCGCCGACCGGCCCGTCTCCTTCCTCACCGACCGCTGGCTGCTGCTGTTCAGCGCCATCGGCCTCACCGTGTGGAAGGGCCTCGGCTACTACATGGTCATCTACCTGTCCGCGCTCGGGAACGTCGGCCGAGAGCTGCACGAGGCCGCCGCCGTCGACGGGGCCGGCGCCCCCCGCAGGTTCTGGCACGTCACCCTGCCCGGCGTGCGCCCCGCGATGCTGCTCATCTCCGTGCTCATCTCGGTCTCCGCGCTGCGGGTCTTCTCCGAGCTGTACGTGCTGTCCAACGGCACCGGCGGACCCGGCGGGCGCGACATGTCGGTGGTCATGCTCATCCAGATGTACAGCCGCGGCTTCACCGGGCACATCGGCTACGCCTCCGCCCTCAGCGTGCTGCTCTTCGTCCTCACCGTCGGCCCCATGCTGGTCCTGGCCCGGCTCAACCGGAAGGCGGCCTGACGGATGGCCCTGAGCCGCACGCCCTCCACCGCGCGGAAGGCGCTCCGCTACCTCCTGCTCGTCCTCGTCCTGCTCCTCACCGTCGGCCCCTTCCTCTGGCAGCTGTCCACCTCGCTCAAGGGCCCCGCGGAGGACGTCTTCTCCCGCACGCCCCGCTTCCTGCCCGAGGACCTCACCCTCGACAACTACGCCAAGGTCGCCGACACCATCCCGGTGTGGAGCTACGCGGCGAACTCGCTGATCGTCGCCGGGATCGCCGTCCTCGGCAACGTCGTCGGCGCCACCCTCGCCGGATACGCCCTGGCCCGGCTGCGGTTCAGGGGAGCCCGGCTCGCCCTCGGCCTCTTCGTCGCCACCCTCGTGCTGCCCGGCGAGGTCACCATCGTCTCCCAGTACGTGACCGTCCGCAGCCTCGGCCTCACCGACACCCTCCTCGGCGTGGCCCTGCCCGGGGCGATCGGCATGCTCAACGTGCTGCTCATGTACACCGCCTTCCGCGCGGTCCCGCCCGAGCTCGACGCCGCCGCGCTCGTGGACGGCGCCGGCGTGTGGCAGCGCCTGTGGCACATCGGACTGCCCAGCGTGCGCGGCATGCTGAGCGTCGTCGTGATCTTCACCTTCATCCAGGCCTGGGACGACTTCCTGTGGCCGCTGATCGTGCTCAACGACCCCGGGCGCTACACCCTCACGGTCGGCCTCCAATACCTCGACGGCACGTTCAGCGCCAACCCCCGGCAGATCGCCGCCGGCACCATGATCGCCTTCCTGCCGGTCGTCGCCGTGTTCGCGGCGCTCCAGCGCTTCTTCTTCAAGGGGGTCGAGGAGGGCGCCATCAAGGGATGACCCGCCGGCCCCGCCACCCGACCCGTCAGCACCCCTCCTTCACGAAGGAACCGCACCCCGCATGACGAACCCTCAGCCCCGCACCGGTCCGCGCTTCGGCGTCAACTACACCCCCAGCCAGGGCTGGTTCCACCACTGGCTCGACTTCGACCTCGACGCCGTACGCGCCGACCTCGACTCCGTCGCCGCCCTCGGCCTCGACCACATCCGCGTCTTCCCGCTCTGGCCGCTGTTCCAGCCCAACCGCACCCTCATACGCCCCCGCGCCATCGAACAGCTCGGCCTGCTCGCCGACGCGGCCGGGGAACGCGGCCTGGACGTCGCCGTCGACGGGCTCCAGGGCCACCTCTCCAGCTTCGACTTCCTGCCCGCCTGGACCCGCACCTGGCACCGGCGCGGCCTCTTCACCGACCCCGAGGTCGTCCACGGGCAGAGCACCTACCTCCGCACCCTCGCCGCCGCCCTCGCCGACCGGCCCCACTTCCTCGGCATGACCGTCGGCAACGAGATCAACCAGTTCTCCGGCGACCCCCACCCCGACCCCGACCGCATCACCCCCGACGAGGCCGGGACCTGGCTGCGCCGGATGCTCGCCGCCTGCGAGGAGGGCGCCCCCGGGCGGCTCCACCTGCACGCCGAGTACGACGCCGCCTGGTACCAGGACGACCACCCCTTCACCCCCGCCCAGGCCGCCCGGCTCGGCGCCGTCACGGCCGTCCACTCCTGGGTCTTCAACGGCACCGCCCAGCGCTACGGCCCCGACTCCGTGGCCGTCGCCCAGCACGCCGCCTACCTCGTCGAACTCTCCAAGGCCTGGGCCACCGACCCCCGGCGGCCCGTCTGGCTCCAGGAGGTCGGCGCCCCCGCCCCGCACATCGCCGCCGACCGCGCGGCCGAATTCACCCGGACGACCTTCGCCGCCGCGCTCGACTGCCCCGATCTGTGGGGTATCACGTGGTGGTGCTCCCACGACGTCGACCGCTCGCTCGCCGACTTCCCCGAACTGGAATACAGCCTCGGCCTGTTGACCACCGACCGCCGGGTCAAGCCGGCCGGCCGGGCGCTCGCCGACGCCGTCGCCGAGGCCCGCGCGACCACCCCGGCCCCGGCGCCCCGCGGCACCGCGCTCGTCCTCGACCTGCCCGACGAGGGACCGAAGCGCTCCGCGTGCGCCCCCGGCGGCGCGTACTTCGAGGCGTTCATGCGGCTCGCCGCGGACGGAGCCCGCCCGTCCGTGGTCCTCGCCGCCCGCGCCGACGACCCCGCGTACCTCGCCGCGCGCGGGATCACGGAACTCGTCACGCTCGACGCGCTGGGTGCCGCCGACCTCGGCTCCGGCGTCGCGTAGCGCCTCGCCCCACCCCGTACACCCCGCCGCCCCGCACCGCCGCCCCCCCCTCCGCCCCTTCGTGATCCGGAGAGTCCCGCCCATGCATGACGACCGCAGCCTCGTCGAGAACCGGCTCAAGCGCGTCCTCGACGAACGCGTCCGCCCCGCCGTGTACCCCGTCTCCGTGCCCCTCCAGGTCGGCATCTGGACCGCCCCCGGCGAACCCGTGCCCGTCGCCGAGGGGCTCGCCGCGCCCCGGACCCCGATCGGCGTCGGCGACGCCTGGGGAGCGCCCTGGGGCACCAGCTGGCTCACCGTCTCCGGCACCGTGCCCGAGGAGTGGGCCGGCCGCACCGTCGAGGCGCTGATCGACCTCGGCTTCGACGCCAACATGCCCGGCTTCCAGTGCGAGGGCCTGGTCTACCGCCCCGACGGCAGCCCGGTGAAGGGACTCAACCCGCGCAACCAGTGGGTGCGGATCGCGGAACCGGCGCGCGGCGGCGAGGAGGTCCTGCTGCACGTCGAGGCCGCGTCCAACCCGGTCATCCTCGACTACCACCCCTTCCTGCCCACCGAACTCGGCGACCAGGACACCGCCGGCGACTCCCTCCAGTACAAGCTGGCCCGGATGGACCTCGCCGTCTTCGACGAGACGGTCTGGCAGCTCGTCGCCGACCTGGAGGTGCTCGGCGAGCTGATGGCCGAGCTCCCCGTCGAGGGCGCCCGCCGCTGGGACGTGCTGCGCGCCGTCGAACGGGCCCTGGACGCGCTCGACCTCCAGGACGTGGGCGGCACGGCCGCCGCCGCCCGGGCCGAGCTGACCGAGGTCCTCGCATCGCCCGCCGAGCCCTCCGCCCACCGGATCAGCGCCGTCGGACACGCCCACATCGACTCGGCCTGGCTGTGGCCGCTGCGCGAGACCGTCCGCAAGGTGGCCCGCACCACCGCCAACATGACCGCCCTCCTGGAGGACGAGCCCGACTTCGTCTACACGATGTCCCAGGCCCAGCAGTACGCCTGGATCAAGGAGCACCGGCCCGAGGTGTACGCCCGGGTCAAGAAGGCCGTCGCCGAGGGGCGCTTCGTCCCGGCCGGCGGCATGTGGGTCGAGTCCGACACCAACATGCCGTCCTCGGAGGCGATGGCCCGTCAGTTCGTGCACGGCAAGCGCTTCTTCATGGACGAGTTCGGCGTCGAGAACCAGGAGGCCTGGCTGCCGGACACCTTCGGCTTCGCCGGCGGGCTCCCGCAGATCATCAAGGAGGCCGGCTCGAAGTGGCTCCTGACCCAGAAGATCTCCTGGAGCCAGGTCAACTCCTTCCCGCACCACACCTTCTGGTGGGAGGGCGTCGACGGCACCCGCGTCTTCACCCACTTCCCGCCCATCGACACGTACAACTGCTCCATGCAGGGCAAGGAGATCGCCCACGCCGTCCGCAACTTCAAGGACAAGGGCCGCGCCCGGCACTCCATCGCGCCCACCGGCTGGGGCGACGGCGGCGGCGGCACCACCCGCGAGATGATCGCCAAGGCGGCCCGGATGCGCGACCTGGAGGGCTCCGCCCGGGTGCGCTGGGAGCGGCCCGCCGAGTTCTTCGCCAAGGCGCAGGCCGAGTACCCCGACCCGCCCGTGTGGGTGGGGGAGCTGTACCTGGAGCTGCACCGGGCGACCCTCACCAGCCAGGCGCGGACCAAGCAGGGCAACCGGGCGAGCGAGAACCTGCTGCGCGAGGCCGAACTGTGGTGCGCCACCGCCGCCGTGCGGACCGGACTCCCGTACCCGTACGCGGAGTTGGACCGGATCTGGAAGACGGTGCTGCTCCACCAGTTCCACGACATCCTGCCCGGCTCGTCCATCGCCTGGGTCCACCGGGAGGCCGAGCGCACGTACGCCGCCGTGGCCGAGGAACTGACCGCGCTCGTCGACCGGGCCCAGCGGGCCCTCGCCGGCGCCCCCGGGGACGGCACGGACCCGGGCTCCGCCGAGGTGGTCTTCAACAGCGCCCCGCACCCGCGCGGCGGCGTCCCCGCGGGCGGCGCCCGCCGCGTCGCCACCCTGCCCGCCGCCCCCGGGCGCTGTACGGTCACCGCCCGCCCCGAAGGCGGCTTCGTCCTCGGCAACGGGCTGCTGCGGGTCACCGTCGACGCGCGCGGGCTCGTCGTCTCCGCCGTCGACCTCGACACGGGACGTGAGACGGTCGCGCCGGGCGCCGCCGCCAACCTGCTCCAACTCCACCCGGACTTCCCGAACATGTGGGACGCCTGGGACGTCGACCGCTTCTACCGCAACACCGTCACGGACCTCACCGGCGTCGACGAGCTGACCGTCGCCGCCGACACGGCCGGAGCGGTCGCCGTCCGCGTCACCCGCTCCTTCGGCTCCTCCCGGGCCGTCCAGACCCTCACCCTGACCGCCGGGGCCAAGCGGCTCGACCTCGACACCGAGGTGGACTGGCACGAGACCGAGAAGTTCCTCAAGGCCGCGTTCCCCCTCGACCTGCACACCGACCGCTACGCCGCCGAGACCCAGTTCGGGCACCTGCACCGGCCCACCCACGCCAACACCAGCTGGGAGGCGGCCAAGTTCGAGGCCTGCAACCACAAGTTCGTCCACTTCGAGGAGCCCGGCTGGGGCGTCTCGCTCGTCACCGCCTCCACGTACGGCCACGACGTCACCCGTACCGTACGGCCGAGCGACCAGGGCACCACGACCACCGTCCGGGCCTCCCTGCTGCGCGCCCCGCGCTTCCCCGACCCGCACACCGACCAGGGCACACACCGCTTCCGGCACGCCCTCGTCCCCGGCGCGGGCATCGGCGACGCCGTCCGCGAGGGCTATCTGATCAACCTGCCCGAGCGGCGGGTGCCCGGCGCCGCCGACGTGGCGCCGCTGGTGAGCGTCGCCGACCCGGCCGTGGTGGTCAGCGCCGTGAAGCTGGCCGACGACGGGAGCGGCGACGTGGTCGTCCGGCTCTACGAGGCCGGCGGCGGCCGCGCCCGCACCCGCCTCTCCACCGGCTTCGCCCTCGCCGGGGCGCGGGTCTGCGACCTGCTGGAGCGCCCCAAGGAGGAGGCGGTGCCGGTCGAGGGCGACGAGGTCCCGGTCGTCCTGCGCCCCTTCCAGCTGCTCACGCTGCGCCTGAGCCGGGCCTGAGCCGAGCGGGTGGCCCCCCACCGGACCCACGCCTGATCAGTGGGGGGTTACCCCTGGTCCCGGGCGGCACCGACGCCCTACTCTTGCGCCCTGATCCGTCGGGGCGCGAGGAGTGGGCGAGACATGGGTGTGCTGCCGGAAGGGCTCGGTGACGCGATACGCGACACCGCGCGGGACATCGCCGATGTGCTGCGCGCGGCCCCCGACACGGGGCTGCCCGTGCCCCGGCTGACGTGGACGGTCGGCGAGACCGCGGCCCACCTGGGCCAGGCCAACCTGCTGATGGCCGAGCTCGCCGCCGGCCACGCCCGCCCCTACGCCGACGGCACCGCGGCGGGCATCGCCGCCGCCAACGAGGAGGCCCTGGCGGCCTTCCCCGAGCGGGCCGCCGGACCGCTCGCCGACCTGATCGTCGACCAGGCCCTGGCGTTCCTCGACGCCGTCGAGGAGCGGGCGCCCGACGAGGTCGTGGAGACCCCCATGGGGCCGCTCGACCCCGCCGGCCTCGGCGCGTACCTGCTCACGCACATGCTCGGCCACGGCTACGACCTGGCCCGCGCGCTCGGCCGCCCGCACATGGTGGACCGCGCCCGGGTCGAGCTGACCCTGCCGTTCATGGTCGGAGTGATGCCCCGGGTGGCCGACCCCGCGGCCGTCGCCGGGGTCACCGCCCGCTACCGGGTGCGGCTGTGGGGCGGCAGCCAGTTCGGCGTGACCGTCGCCGACGGGACGGTCACCACCACGCACGGCCCCCTGGACCGGCCCGACTGCACGGTCCTGACCGAGCCCGTCGCCTTCCTCCTGATGGCCCTCGGCCGGCTCGACCCGGTCCCGGTGATGGCCACCGGCCGTGCCCTCGCCTGGGGCCGCAAGCCGTGGCTGGGCCCGCGCTTCCCCCGGATGTTCGTCGCGCCGTAGCGCCCGGGGGACCTGCCCCGCCGAGGGAAGCCCGGGCGGGCGCCCCCGCACCGGGCCGCCCCCGTTCCCGCGCCCTCCGGCTAGGCTCTGCGCACGATGAACAGCCCCCACCACCCCTCGGAGCCCAAGGCCGACAAGGCGGGCGTACGCCGGCACAACCTGAGCCTCGTCCTGCGCACCGTGCACGAGGCCGGGGAGACGACCCGGGCGGCCGTCGCGGCCCGGGTGGGCCTCACCCGCGCCGCCGTGTCCTCGCTCGCCGAACAGCTCCTGGAGCTCGGGCTGCTCGTCGAGTCGGGGAAGACCTTCAGCGGCCAGGCGGGGCGTCCCGGCACCGTCCTCAAGCCCGCCGGCACCGGACCGGCCGGCCTCGGCGTCGAGATCAACGTCGACTACGTGAGCGTGTGCGTCGCCGACCTCACCGGCGCCGACCGGGTGCGCCGCACCGAGCCGCTCGACCACCGCGCCCGCACCGCCGCCGAGGTGCTGCGCGGGGCGGCGGACATCGCCGCCGAGGTCCTGGCGGAGGCGGCCCTGCTGGAGCTGCGCCCCACCGGCGTACGGCTCGCGCTGCCCGGCCTGGTCTCCGGCGGCACCGTCCGCCAGGCCCCCAACCTCGGCTGGAACCGGGTCGACGCGGACGCCCTGTTCGCCGAGGCCCTCGCCGCCGCCACGGCCCGCCCGCCCGGCACCCCCTGCCTGCCCGTGGCCTCGGACAACGAGGCCAACGTCGCCGCGCTCGCCGAGCTCTGGTTCGGCGAGCTCGGCGGGATCCGCAGCTTCCTGCACGTCACAGGCGAGATCGGGGTCGGCGGCGCGATCGTCCTGGACGGCGAACTCCTGCGCGGCGCCCACGGGTTCGCCGGCGAGATCGGGCACCTCCCGGTCACCCCGGACGGCCCCCGCTGCCGCTGCGGCGCGCACGGCTGCCTGGAGCAGTACGCGGGCCAGCCGGCACTGCTGCGCGCCGCCGGGGCGCCCTCGCTCGACACCCTCGTCGCACGGGCCGCCGCCGCCGAGCCCCGTACCCTCGCCGCCCTCGACGAGGCCGGCCGGATGCTCGGCGTCGCCCTCTCCGGAGCGGTCAACCTCCTCGACCCGCAGGCCGTGGTCCTCGGCGGCATCTACCCCCGGCTCATGCCCTGGCTGGCCCCGGCCGTCGAGACCGAGCTCGCCCGCCGGGTCGTCTCCGCCCTCTGGCCGCCGGACGCGGGCCGCCTGCGCGCCGCCTCGACCACCGCCACCACGGCCCGGGGCGCGGCGGCGCTCGTCCTGCGCGACATCCTCGCGGACCCCCTCACGTACGGCGGCTGACGGCGCCGTCCCGGGCACCCACGACAGCGCCGTCGCCCGCCGTGCCCGGCGACCCTCCGCGGACGGAACCGCCCCTACACGCGCACCCCGTGCGCGCGCAGGTAGGCCAGCGGGTTGACGTCCGAGCCGAAGTAGGGCGTGGTCCGCACCTCGAAATGCAGGTGCGGACCCGTCACGCGGCCCGTCGCCCCGGAGCGCGCGATGCGCTGACCCGCCGACACGCTCTGGCCGGGGGACACGTCGATACGGGAGAGATGCGCGTACTGGGTGTAGCGCCCGTCGGCGTGCCGGATGACCACCTCGTAGCCGTAGCTCCGGTTGTACCCGGCGTGCACCACCCGGCCCGGGCCGACCGAGCGGACCGTGGTGCCGGTCGGCACGGCGAAGTCCTGGCCCGTGTGATAGCCCTTCGACCAGGAACCGTGCTGCCCGTAGGCGCCGGTGAAGACGTACGAGGAGACGGGCGCCGTCCAGCCCCGCGAGCTGCCCGTCGTCGAACCGCCCGTCGCGCCGCCGCCCTTGGCGCCGGTGCGCTGCTCGTACTTCTCCTTGTGGCTGGTCCAGTACCAGTGGCCGCCGCTCCGGAACCAGTAGACCCGGTCCGTCGCGTCCCAGCCCTGCCGCCCCCGGAAGACCGGCTCGCCGCCGCCGCGCTTCGGCTGCTGCCGCGCCTTCGCCGCCGTCTCACCGGTCCGCTGGGCGTACGTGGCGTGGTGACTGGTCCAGCGCCACTGGCCGGCCTCGTTCTTGAACCAGTAGCGCGAGCCGTCCCAGCCCGCGTGCGACGGGGCCGGCTCGGCCGCCGCCGTGCCCGCGCCGGTGCCCGCGAGGGCCACCGCGCCGACCGTCGCGACGACCGCGCAGCGCACCCCGCGCAGGGCCGCCACACCGCCGCCGCGCTCGGTGCGGGCGGCCGTGCGGGCCGCGGCGCAGCCCGCGCAGTCGCAGCTCGTCCCGGCCGTCTCGTCGGTGAAGTCGGGGGTCCGCAGTTCCATGGTGTCCTCGCTCTCTCGGGGGCCGTCGGTGCCCTTCTCGCGGGCGGGCGCGCCGGTGCTCACTCCTGGCCCTGTTCGGAGGGTCCGCCGCGCCGGGTGTAGAAGGCCACGGTCAAGTCCTTGACCAGGGCCTGGCGTTCGAAGTCGTCGAGCTCGACGAGGCCGCGGGTGGTCAGCCGGGTCACCGTGTCGTCCACGGCGTCGATCACGCTGGTGAGCACGGTGTCGCGGTGCTTGGCGTCGAGCGCGGCGATCTGGCGCCGCTGCATCACGGCCGCCACCTCCGGCGCGTACTCGATCCGGGTCGGCTGCGCCGAGAACACCGCGATGCCGACCGGCCGGCACTCGGCCGCCAGCAGCCGGGTCAGCGCGCCGCCGACCGCCTCCGCGTCCCGCAGCGTGGGCCCGTCGCCCCGGAACGCGTCCGCGGGCAGCTGGGACAGGACGCGCGCGGCGGCCGCCTCCACCTGCTCGCGCAGATAGTCGAGATGGTCGTCCACGGCGAGCAGCGCCCGCGCGGTGTCCTTCACCGACCAGACGACCAGGACGACCACCCGCAGCGCCGAGCCCTCGGCGTCGACCACGGCGATCGGCTCGCTGCGCCAGTGCCGCAGCCGGACGTCGATCCGGCGGCGCAGCACGAACGGGCTGATCCACACGAGCCCCGTGCGCCGCACGCTGCCCCGGTAGCGGCCGAAGAGCGAGAGCACCCAGGCGGAACCGGTCCGGCCCCTCGTCAGCCCGCCGAAGGCCAGCACCGCGACGGCGACGCAGCCCCCGAACGCGGCCCACTCCCACGGCGCCAGCTGGACCGTCCGCAGCGGCCGGGCCCGCCACAGCAGCGCGCCGGCCCCGCCCAGCGCGGTGAGACCGACGAGGACGGCCAGCCAGCCGGGGACCGCCGGTCCGCCGCGCTCCACGAGTTCGGGCTCCTCCGGCGGCGGGCGCCGGGACGGCCCCGGCGATGCTTCCGCGGCGGGCCGCGTCTGGCGCTCCGGCGGCCGGGGGCGCGAGGGCCGGGTCGGCAGGGCGGGGCGCGTCGGCTGGGGGAGCGGCGGGAGCGTCGCGGTCGGCGTCGTGCCCGGTGTCGCGTCGGGTGCCGTGGGGTCGGCCCGGAACAGGTCGTCCATCGGTATGCCGTCGGTGTGCCATCGCGCGCGTATGGGCAGGGGCCGCTTCTGTCGCTCGGTCATAGGGCCCTTCCGGCCGTCCCTCGTCGAGGTGACGACGTGTCGGATGATCTTCAGAAACCATCGTCACAGGGGTTAATGTCCGAAATGCCGTGACGAAGGTCCTGAATCGGACGGACTTTGGTCCCTGGCGTCGGCTCCGAGGGCCGCTGATCCGGCATTGTCAGTGGCTCCCCCTACCGTTCTCGACATGACGACGAAGACCTATCTGGAGCTGTCCCAGGACGGCGGCGGCGCCCACAAGTTCTACGAAGTGACGGTCACCGGCACCGTGGTGTCGGTCCGTTACGGACGCATCGGCGCGGCCGGTCAGACGCAGACCTCGACGTTCGCCACGGTCGAGAAGGCACAGGCCGCGGCGGCGAAGAAGATAGGCGAGAAGGTCCGCAAGGGGTACGCGCCGGCGGTCCAGGGACAGCGCGCGGCCCGCGCGGTCAGCCGGCGCGCGGTCAGCTCCGCGCCCTCCACCGCCCGCGCCGTCGCCCCCGTGCTGTGGCGCTTCCGCACCGGCTCCGCGGCCTTCGGCATCCACGTGGACGACGAGCGCTGCTGGGTGGGCAACCAGGCGGGCGAGGTCTTCACCCTCGGCCACACCGGCGAGGTCCAGGCCCGCTTCAGCCTTCCGGACGGCGTCAAGTGCCTGGTCGCCGACGACTTCTGGATCTACGCGGGCTGCGACGACGGCCGGGTCTACGACCTGTCGTCCAAGCTGCCCTTCGCCGCCTACGACATCGCGGCCGACGTCGACATCTTCTGGCTCGACATCCACGAGGGCGTCCTCGACGTCGCCGACCGCTCCGGCCGGCTCACCGTCATCGACCACGAGGACGAGTACCAGTGGTCACGCTCCGGGCGCGGCGAGCACGCCTGGATGGTGCGCGCGGACGCCGACGGCGTCTACCACGGCGACAGCCGCGGCGTGACGGCCTACGCCCCCGACGGCGGCGGGGAGCTGTGGCACACCCCCGCCGAGGGCGGGGTGCTCTTCGGCTGGCAGGAGGACACCTCCGTCTACGCGGGCACCGCGCGCCGCAAGGTCCACCGGCTCGCCAAGCGGGACGGGCGCACCGAGGCGGTCTACGGCTGCGACAGCCCGGTGTACTCGTGCGCCACCTCGCCCGGCGGCCGCTTCGTCTTCGCCGGGGACAACGCCTCCTCCGTCTACTGCTTCGCCGAGGACGGCACCCGGCTGTGGAAGCTGGGCACCGGCGGCGGCTCGGCCCTCTCGATGCAGTACCGCGACGAGCGCCTCTACCTGGTGACCACGGACGGCTCGCTGCTCTGCGTGGACGCGAGCGAGGCGGCCATCGCCGCGGCCCAGCAGGGCACCGTCCCCGTCGCCCAGGACATCAAGCTGGCCGCCGCCCTGCCCACGTACGCCCCGGCGACCACCTTCGCCGCCGTCGACGCGGTCCGCGCCGCGCCCGCCGGCACGGTCGTCGTGGAGTGCGTCCAGGAGGGCGGCAGGACCCGGGTCCACGTCGTCACCGAGGGGTACGAGACCGGGTGGAACGTGCAGTTCCCGCGCGCCATCCGGGAGCCCGGCGCCCGCTACGTCGTCGACGCCCTGCACCCGGCCTCGGGCGGCTTCTACCGGGTCCGCGGCGACATCCGGCGGCTGCTGTGAGCACCTTCCACGCGGCCACGGGGGACGGGCCCGCGCTGCCCGAGGCGGACGTGGAGCAGCGCTCGCGCGAAGTGCGGGCCGCGTTCGAAGGGCTGCTCCAGATCAGGCGGCTGACGAACCGCCAGGGCGGCGACCCGGCGGCGAGCCCCGCCGCCTGGGAGCGCGGACAGCCGGTGCGGGCCATCGCCCTCGCCCTGGAGGCGGCCCGGCAGCCGCCCTCGGCGCTCGACGCGACCGGCGCCCGCACCGCCACCGGCTACCGGGTCACCGCCGGCGAGCGGCCCGGCACGGCGGTGGTCGAGTGGCTCGGCCCGCCGGGCGCGGGCGCCGCCCACCAGGAGGAGACCGCCCTCACCGCCTGCGCCGCCGCCCTCGACCGGCTCGGCTGGGAGGCCCTGCTCTACCGGGGCCCGCGCCGACGCCACTTCCTGGAGGTGGAGGCGGTCCGGCCGGAAGAAGCGTAGGGGGCCCGTGGCCCCGGGCCGCCCGGCGACGCGGGCGGCTCCGATCGAGTGGACTCGCCGGAACACACGCGGGACCGGAGGCCCTCCCCACGGGCCGCGGTGGTCATCTGGCCCTCCGAATCCCGTGACCCGGAAGAGGCGTCCCGACATGCCACGAAGAACCCCCCACCGCCGGCTGTTCGCCGCGACGCTGCTGGTGGCGTCCGTGCTGGCCCCGGTGGCCGCGACCCCCGCCACGGCGGTCCAGGCCGCGAGCCCGGGACCCCACGGCACCGGCCGGCACGGCGACGACTGCCCGCCGGACGGGCTCGGCACCGAGCTGACCGCCCGGCTGGACAAGGCGATCGAGGACGTCCGCAAGAAGGCGGGCATCCCGGGCGTCGTCGCCGGAGTGTGGATGCCCGGCAAGGGCAGCTACGTGCGCGCCACCGGCGTCGCCGACAAGGCCACCGGCCGCCCGATGTTCGTCGACACGTACGCCCGGATCGGCAGCGAGACCAAGACCTTCACGGTCACCGCGCTCCTGGAGCTCGTCGACGAGGGGCGGGTCGGGCTCGACGACCCGATCGCGAAGTACGTCCACGGCGTGCCGGACGGGCGGCGGATCACGCTGCGCCAGCTCGCCGAGATGCGCAGCGGCCTCTTCCCGTACACCGCGGACAAGACCTTCGTCCACGAGCTGCTGAGCGACCCGGAGCGGCAGTGGACGCCGCACGAGGTGCTGAAGTACGGCTTCACGCACAAGAACACGTTCAAGCCGGGCGCGAAGTTCGAGTACTCCAACACCAACCTCGTCCTGCTCGGCCTGGTCGTGGAGAAGGTCAGCGGGCACCGGCTCGCCGACTTCATCCACCACCGGGTGCTCCGGCCCTCGCACCTGAAGGACACGCTGTTCCCCTACGGCGCCGAGTTCCCCGAGCCGCACGCCCACGGCTACACCGACCAGACGCTGAGCGGCAAGGTCGAGGACTCCACGGACTGGAACCCCAGCTGGGGCTGGGCGGCCGGGGCGATGATCTCGAACCTGCACGACCTGCGCCGCTGGGCCGAGATCGTCGCCACCGGGCGGCTGCTCAGCCCCGAGACCCAGGCGCAGCGCCTCAAGACGCTGCCGACCGGGTTCCCCGGCACCAACTACGGCCTCGGCATTCTCGACACCAACGGCTGGATCGGCCACAACGGCTCGCTGCCCGGCTACGAGACGGTGACCGTCTACCTGCCCGAGAAGAAGGCCACCCTGGTCCTCATCATCAACACCGACTCGCTCGTCGGCGGCCAGGAGCCGTCCACGCTGCTCGCCCGGGCGATCACCGAGATCATCACCCCGGACCACGTCTACGCCGGGGCGATCCCCCCGCGCTGAGGAAGCCCGGGGTTCAGGCGATGGAGGCGGACAGGACCGCCGAGACGGCGAGGTTGCACGAGGCGGTCACCCAGACCGCCGGGTGCGGCTCGGGGTCGACCAGGGTGGCGCCCAGCTTGCCGGGGGTCACCAGGTCCACCACGAGGAACGCGACCGCCATCATCACCAGACCGAGCAGGCCGAACGCGGCCGTGGACACCAGGCCCTTGGCGAAGTCCTCGTAGGTCGTCCAGATCGACGTGAAGACGATCCCGCCGACGCCGAGCAGCGCGGAGGACAGGAGTATCGCGGCGTTGCGGTTGCGGTCCTCCCAGATCTGCCGCCCCAGCTTCCCGGGGGTCAGCAGGTCGACCAGGAAGATGCCGAGGATCAGCAGGACGACGCCGAGGGCGCCGTACGCGGAGGCCCGGCCGAGGCCGTTGACGATGTCGCTCATGGGAATGCCGGCTCCGGAGGGAAGGGATCGCGTGCGCTCGGAGAGCGTGATCGATCGCGGTCAAGGACCGGCAAAATGTAGCGCAGCGCGCCGAGGCCCCGGCCGGGTGGGCCGGGGCCTCGGAACCGGGCGGCGTCTCAGACGCCCGGCGGGATCAGCTTGGCGCGGGACCGGACCATGAAGGCGGTCACGATCTCGGCCACGCCCACCACCAGCAGCCAGATGCCGCCGAGGACGGTCAGCACCGCCACCGACTCCAGCGGCGAGACGATCAGCACCACACCGGCCAGCGCGCTGACGACACCGAGCGCGATCTGCCAGCCCCGGGCCGGCATCGCCGGGTCGGAGGCCGCCGCGACCGTCTGCATGATGCCGCGGAACAGCCAGCCGATGCCGATCCACAGTGCCAGCAGCAGAAGCGACTGCGTCGCGCCCCGGAAGCAGAACAGACCGAGCAGGATGCCCAGCGTGCCGCTGATGAAGGCCATCACCCGCAGCGAGGTCCTGGCGTGCGTGCCGAAGGCCGCGACCAGTTGCAGCACACCGCTGACCAGCAGGTAGATGCCGAACAGCACACCGACCACGGTCAGGGTGGCCTTCGGCCAGGCCAGCACCAGCACGCCCAGGATCAGCGCGATGACACCGGCGACCAGCAGCGCCTGCCACGCGACGCCCGCCAGCATGGCGAGCGGTCCGGGGGGCAGATCGTCCCGTGAGGGACGGTCGTCCGTCTGTGTCATGACGTCACTCCACTCCTCTTCGCGCGCCCTTCGGGCGGGGTCGCGTAGGTCCGCAGGAACAGCGCCTCGGCCAGCGCCATCGTCTCGATCTCGGCGGGGTCCACGCTCTCGTTGGGCGCGTGGATGAGGCAGCCGGGCTCCTCGACCCCGATCAGGGCGATCTCCGCGTCCGGGAACCGCGCGGCGAGCACGTTGCACAGCGGGATCGAACCGCCCTGCCCCGACTGGACCATGTCCTTCCCGTACGCGCGGCTCAGTGCCGAGCCGAGGGCCCGGTAGGCGGGCCCGTCGGTGCGGGCCCGGAACGGCTGGCCCACGCTCTCCGGTTCCACCTCGACCCGCGCGCCCCAGGGAGCGGCGGCGAGCAGATGGGCCGAGAGCGCGTCCCGCGCCTCCTCGGCGTCCATCCCGGGCGGCACCCGGAGGCTGACCCGGGCCCGTACCTTCGCCTGCACGGCGGCCGAGGAACCGACCACCGGCGGGCAGTCGATGCCGAGCACCGTCACCGCGGGCCGGGCCCACAGTTCGTCGGCGACCGTGCCCGTGCCGAGCAGCGACACCCCGTCGAGGGCGCCGACGTCGGCGCGGAACTGGTCCGCGGGATACGGGACACCGTCCCAGGTCCCGTCGTCCGCGAGGCCCTTGACCGTGGTGTTGCCGGCCTCGTCGCGCAGGCTGTCCAGGATCCGTACCAACGCGGCGAGCGCGTCCGGGGCGGGGCCGCCGAACATGCCGGAGTGCATCTCGCCCTGGAGCGTGGAGACGGTCACCACCACGTTCGTCAGACCGCGCAGCGAGGTGGTCGCCGTGGGCAGCCCGAGCGTGAAGTTGCCGGTGTCGCAGATCAGGAGGGCGTCGGCGGCGAAGAGCTCCGGCCGCAGCGGCACCAGCTGCTCCAGGCCGCCGGTGCCCTGCTCCTCCGAGCCCTCCGCGACGAACTTGAGGTGGACCGGGAAGCCCGTGCCGTCGGGCCCGCCGAGCGCGCGCAGGGCGGTCAGGTGCATGGCGATGTTGCCCTTGCAGTCGGCGGTGCCCCGCCCGTACCAGCGCCCGTCGCGCTCGGTCAGCTGGAACGGCGGGGTCTCCCAGGCGGCGTCGTCGAGCGGCGGCTGCACGTCGTAGTGGCAGTACAGGAGCACCGTCGGCGCGCCCTCGGGGCCCGGCGCGTGCCCCACCACCGCGTCCGTGCCGTCCGGGGTGGTCACCCGACGCATGTCCCGCAGCCCGGCCTCCGTGAACGCCTCCACGAGGAAGTCGGCGGTCCTGGCGCACTCCTCCGGCGGGAACTGCCGGGGGTCGGCGACCGAGCGCATCGCCACCAGCGCGGTCAGGTCCTCCTTGGCACGTGGCATCAGCTCGCGGATCCTCGCGCGCAGGGCGGCGGTCTCCGGGGAATCGGCGGTCATGCGTCCCACTTCCGTCGGGCGGGCAATGCGCTTTCACTAAAGCAACACCGGACGAACGCCGCAAAACATGGCAAAAATGACCTGGATGGCCGAGCACCGCTGAGGGTCGCGGCTCCACCCGGCGCAGAGTGGAGAGCACCTGTGGAGTTCGCCGCACCCGCCGCGACCCCGACACGCACCGGGAGACCCCATGACCCCGCTCAACCGCCGCGACCTCGGACTCCTCGTCCTGCGGGTCGGCACCGGCGCCGTCCTGGCCGCCCATGGAACGCAGAAGCTCTTCGGCTGGTTCGGCGGCGGTGGCATCGAGGGCACCGCCAAGGGAATGGAAGCGATGGGCTTCTCACCCGCCCGCGAGAGCGCCATCGCCGCCGGGCTCGGCGAAGCGGGCGGCGGCGCCCTGCTCGCCCTCGGCCTGGCCACCCCGGCGGCCGGCGCCGCCGCGGCGGGCGCCATGGCGGGCGCGGTCTCCGTGCACCTCCCGGCCGGCTTCTTCAACCAGAGCGGCGGATACGAGTACCCCGCCTTCCTCGGCTTCACCGCCGCCGCCATCGGCATCGCCGGAGCGGGCCGCTACTCCCTGGACCACGCCACCGGACACGTCCTCGACCGCCCCTGGGTGGTCGCCGCCGCCTTCGTCGGCACCGCGCTCGCCGCCGCGGCCGTCGTCGGGCGCCGCGCCCAGGCCCAGGCCGAGGCCGAGGCCCGTCCCGAACCCGAGCCCGAGCACGGGACCGCCCCGGACCCGGAGGGGTGACGCCATGCGCGCCATGACGATGCCGCGGTACGGCGGCCCCGAGGACCTCGCGCTCGCGGACCTCCCCGAGCCGAAGGTCGCCCCCGGCGAGGTCCTGATCCGGGTGGTGGCCGCGGGCATCAACCCGGTCGACTGGAAGCTGGCCGCCGGCGGACTCGACCCCCTGATGGTCACCCACTTCCCGCTGATCCCCGGCTGGGACGTCGCCGGGGTCGTCGAGCGCAACGGCCTGGACTCCACCGAGTTCGCCCCGGGCGACGAGGTGTTCGGCTACATCCGCAAGGACAGCGCCGAGCACGGCTCCTACGCGGAGAAGGTCTCCGCCCAGGTCAGGATGCTCGCCCGCAAGCCCCGCGCGCTGAGCTGGGCCCAGACCGCGGGCCTGCCGCTCGCCGGACTCACCGCCCTCCAGGCCGCCGACCGCGTCGGCGTCGGCGCGGGCGACACCGTGCTGGTGCACGCCGCCGCCGGGGGCGTCGGCTCCCTCGCCACCCAACTGGCGCTCGCCCGCGGCGCCCGTGTCATCGGCACCGCGAGCCCCGCCAACCACGCGTTCCTGCGCGAACTGGGTGCCGAACCCGTCGCGTACGGCCCCGGTCTCGCCGACCGCGTACGGGAACTGGCCCCGGGCGGCGTCGACGCGGCGCTCGACTTCGTCGGCGGGGAGGCCGTCGACGTGTCCGTCGAACTCCTCGCGTCGGCCGCCCGCCTGGCCTCCGTCGCCGACCACCGGGCGGCCGGCCTCGGCGGCCACTACGTCTGGGTGCGACCCGACGGCGCGGGCCTGACGACCCTCGCGGCCCTCGCCGACGAGGGGCGCCTCACCGTCCCCGTGGAGAAGGTCCTGCCGCTCAGCGAGGCCGCCGAGGCCTGGCGGCTCAACAGCGAGGGGCACACCCGGGGCAAGCTGGTCCTCTCGGTCGGCGAGCCCTGAACACCTCGATAGTGTTCGGGAAGATCCGGAGCCCGACCGGTGCTACGGGGAGGGCGGGGGAGAGCATGCGGACACGCGAGGGAAGGTACGGGCGCCGGCCATGAAGATCGATCTCACGGACACCAACTCCAGCAAGATCAACAAGGCGATCCTGGAGGCCCGCCGGGCCGTCGGCACTCCCGCCGTCGGCATGGTCCTCACCCTGGTCATCGTCACCGACGAGGAGCACGCCTACGACTCGGTGCGGGCCGCCAACGAGGCCTCCCGCGAGCATCCCTCGCGCACCCTCGTCGTCATCAAGCGGCACGCCCGCTCCCCGCGCGGCCGCAGCGAGACCCGCCTCGACGCCGAGGTCCGGGTCGGCACCGACGCCGGCGCGGGCGAGACCGTCCTCCTCCGCCTCCACGGCGAACTCGGCCGGCGCGCCGACTCCGTCGTCCTCCCCCTCCTCCTCCCGGACGCGCCGATCGTCCTCTGGTGGCCGGTCGACGCCCCCGAGGTGCCCTCCCAGGACCCCCTCGGCGCCCTCGCGCAGCGCCGCATCACCGACACGTACGCCGTCGAGGACCCGCTCGCCGCGCTCGCCGCCCGCGCCGCCTCCTATGCCCCCGGCGACACCGACCTCGCCTGGACCCGGCTCACCCCCTGGCGTTCCCTGCTCGCGGCGGCCCTCGACCAGGCCGGTACGACGGTCGTCTCGGCCGCCGTCGAGAGCGAGGCCGACAACCCCAGCGCCGAACTCCTCGCCCGCTGGTTCGGCGCCCGCCTCGGCGTCCCCGTCGAACGGGTCGTCACCGACGGCCCGGTCGTGACGGCCGTCCGCATGGGCACCCCGGACGGCGAGATCCGCATCGACCGCCCGGAAGGCCCGGTCGCCCACCTGGCCATCCCCGGCCAGCCGAGCCGCGTGATGGCCCTGAAGGTACGCACCACGGCGGAACTCATCGCGGAGGAACTGCGCCGACTGGACCCGGACGAGGCGTACGCGGCGGCGTTGAGGTACGGGGGGTAGATGGTCGGGGTCGTCGCCCTCTTCGACTGACCCCTGTCACGGGGGGCCGGCCGCGCCCTACCCCGGCAGCACCCGCACCCGCCCCTCGGGCAGCTTGGCCCACCAGTTGTCGAAGCGGCGGTAGAGCCACGGGTCGCGGGCGGCGAGCAGGGTGGTCAGGGACCGGGCCTCCTCGGCCAGGGCCTGCCAGGCCCGGTCCGGGAGGTCGTGGAAGGCCGTCGCCTCGATGCCGCCCTCGACCGGGCGCCACACGCCCGCCACGTACCCGTCGACGAGCAGCGTCGGGAGGACGTCGCCGTTGACGCGGATCACCACGCGGCGGTACTCGGGCGGTATCACACGGCTCCGGTCGGCGTACGCCAGGAGGACGCTGTCCCACATCGGCAGCAGGCGCGGCGGGGCGGGCGTGTCCGCGGGCGGGCGTGGCGCGCCGGGGACGTCGAAGAGCGGTGCGCCGTCCGGGCCTTCCAGGTGGTCCAGTTCCGCGTCGAGGTCCTTCAGCGCGCGGCGGATCGGGGTGCGCTGGACCATCGCGAACTGGGCCACGTCCGCCACCGACGCCGGACCGAAGCCCTCCAGATAGCGCAGCACCAGACCCCGCAGCGCCTGCGGCGACGGCTCGCGGCCCGTCACGGGCGCGCCGCCGGACGTCACGTACGAGGGGCGCGGGCCGAACGACCAGGGGCCGCCCGTCGGATGGTGGTGCAGCGGCGCGTACGCCCGCAGCCCCCACCACGCACCCTCCGCCCGCTCCGCGCCGACCCGCTCCGCCAGCCACCCGCGCAGTTCGGCCACCGTGCGCGGCTCCTCGGCGAACGCCAGCAGCCCCGGCACCAGCTCCTCGCCGTCGGCGGGGGTGAGGCCCGTCCCCGCGAACCGGAACCCGAGCCGCGAACCGTACAGCGTCTGCTGCAGCGCCTCCCGGAACATCCGGTAGTCCCCGGCGTGCACCGCGTGCAGGGTGATCCGCATCAGCGTCGCCTTCACCACCTCACGGCGCGCGAAGACACCGTCCACCTCGTCCGGATCCAGCCCGACGAGCCGGTTCCACAGCGCCAGATACGGCGAACCGGGGTGCTGCGCCTGGAGCGCCACGACCCGCCGGACGCCCTCGGCGACGCCCAACGGCGCCCGTGCGAGCAGCAGCTGACGGGCGAGGGTGGCGCGGTTGAGCTCACGTGCGGTGATCTTCACGGGGGCATTGTCCCCGAGGCCCGGGATCTGAGACCCCGGAGGGCGGGACCCGGGACCCGGGATCTGGGACCCGGGACCCGGGACCCGGGATCTGGGATCTGGGACCCAGGACCCAGGACCCGGCACCTGGCACCGGGCACCCGGAGGGCGGCGCGGGCGCGGGCCGCACCCCGGCACAACCGGCCCCGCCCCCTCGCGGCGCGGCCGACGCGCCGTCACCCCGCAACGCTTCGAGGCCGCGTCACCGCAGGTCGTACGCTCGCTACGCGCGTCACCCACGAGGTGCGCGCCGACCGCACGACGTCCGTACCCAGGGGGGAACTTCACCGTGTCCAGGATCCTCGTCGCCGCCACGCCCGTGTCCGGCCACCACGCGCCGCTGCTCCAGATCGCCCGTCATCTCTCCGGTCTCGGTCACGAGGTGGTCTTCCTCGGCGGCTCCCGTTTCGGCGCCCAGGTCGAGGCGGCCGGTCCGGTCTTCCGGGCGCTGCCCGCGGCCGCCGACTACGACGACCGTGATCTGGCGGCCCGGTTCCCCGGGCGGGAGGGGATCCCGGCCGGTCCTGAGCAGGTCATGTGGGACGTCATGCATGTCTTCGGTGACCCGATCCCCGCCCAGCTCGGGGCGCTGCGCGAGGTGCTGGCGGAGTTCCCGGCCTCCGTCGTCCTCCACGACAACCTGTTCCTCGGGGGTGTGGCGCTCGCCCTGGGCGAGGAACCGGGCCGCCGTCCGGCCGTGTTCGGCGTGGGTATCTCGCCGCTGGGCGTCGACAGCCGGGACACCGCGCCCCACCTGCTGGGTCTGCTGCCGCCGGTCGACGACGCCGAGCGCGCGCGGTACGCGGAGCTGGCCGCGCGGATGGCCGAGCGGAGCAAGCCGCTCGCCGAGCATCTGCGCGGCTGCTTCACCACCGCCGGGGTGTCCCTGGCGGAGGGCTCGCTCGGCTGGCTCCGGATCCAGGCCGCCGACGCGTTCCTCCAGCTCACCGTGGCCGGTTTCGAGTACCCGCGCAGCGACCAGCCCGCCAACGTCCGCTTCGTCGGCGCGATCCCCATCGACCCGGGCACCGCCCAGGAGCCGCCGGTCTGGTGGCCCGAGCTGGTGAAGGCCCGCGCCGACGGGAAGCGGATCGTCGTCGTCACCCAGGGCACCCTCGCCAACACCGCCCTCGGCCGGCTCGTCGTCCCCACGGTGCGGGCCCTCGCGGACCGCGACGACGTCTTCGTCGTCGCCGCCACCGGGCGCCCCGACGCGGCCGAGCGGATCGCCGCCGACCTGCCGGCCGTCCCCGCCAACGCCCGCATCGCCGGGTTCGTGCCCTTCGCCGAACTCCTCCCGCTGACCGACCTGCTGGTCACCAACGGCGGCTACGGCGGCACCCAGGCCGCCCTCGCCCACGGCGTCCCGCTGATCGTGGGCGGTGACACCGAGGACAAGCCGGAGGTCGCCGCCCGCGTCGAGTGGTCCGGCACCGGCGTCAACCTGCGTACCGGCGACCCCACCGTCGAGGCGCTCCGCACCGCCGTGGACACCGTCCTGTCCGTCCCCTCCTACCGCGAGCGGGCTACCGCCCTCGCCGAGGAGTACGCCGCGCACGACGCCCTCGCCCTGATCGACGGCCTCGTCACGGAGACCGCCGGCCGCTGAGCCCGACCGCCGCGATCACGCCAAGCTGACGAAGGAGTTGGCCGAGACCGGGTGAAGGTTCCGCAACGGCTTGCTCCCGCCCCGCCCCACCCGTAAGGATCGCCCGCAAGCAACGTGGAGAACGGGGACGCCATGAAACCTCGCCTGGTCTTCGTCCACGGCATCGGCGGCCCCCGGGACGCCGCCGCCGACCAGGACGAATGGCTGCGGGCCGTGGCCTCGGGCGCGCGCGCCGCCGGGCACGGCGGGCGGGTCTCCGGCCTGACCGGAGGCTGGGCCGCCGACGTCCGGTTCGCCTACTACGGCGACCTGTTCCGCACCGCCGGCAGCCAGGGCAGCGGCGGCGGCCCGGGGGAGGACCAGGACGACGAGGTACTCGCCGAGCTGCTCCTGGAGGCCGTCGACGAGCGCCTCGCCGACCCCGACGCGCCCCTCTCGGCCGCCGAGACCCGCGCCCTGCGGCACGCCCGCACCCAGCTCGCCCCGCCGTCCGGGGCCCAGGGCGCCGGCGCGCCCGCCCGGCGCGTGGTCAACGCGGTCACCACCCTGCTCGCCGTCCCGGGCGTCCGCGCCCTCGGCGGCTGGCTCAGCGCCCGCACCACGGCCGGCATGCTCGGCCAGGTCGCCCGCTACCTCAACCGCGCCGAACCCGACACCACCGGCGCCACCCTCGACCGGCGCGTCCGCGCCCGCGTCGCCGCCTGCCTGGACCCCGAGGGCCCCAACGTCGTCGTCGCCCACTCCCTCGGCACCGTCGTCGCCCTGGAGACGCTGCACGAGATTACGTACGGGACGGCGGACGGCACGGCGCCGGGGAACCCGTACGGGAACGGCGGCGGGAGCCCGGGCGGCGACCGGGTGCCCGCGCGCCGCCGCCCCGACGTGCCGCTCCTCGTCACCCTCGGCTCGCCGCTCGGCATCCGCACGGCCGTCCAGCCCCGGGTCCGCCCCCACCCGCTGGCCACCCCCGCCTCCGTGGGGCGCTGGCTCAACTTCTGGGACCGCGACGACCTCGTGGCCGCCCGCCCGCACCTGGAGACCTTCGTACGGCCCAACGCCGCCGCCGTCGTCCCGGCCTCCCGCAGGGTCGACTCCGACGGAGCCTGGGTCCACCCGGCGGCGAAGTACCTGGCGCAGCCGGCCGTCGCCGGCCCGCTCGTCGAGGCCCTGACCACGCTCGCGGAGCGATGAGCGGACCGCGCCATGTGCTGGTGATCGGCGCCCAGTGCCCCGGACTCGGCCTCCTCGACGAGCTGGAGCAGGCCACCCGCGCCCTCCACGACACCCTCACCACCCCGTGGGCCGGCGCCTGCGAGAAGGACCAGCCGCACGGGCCGACCCTGCTGTACGGCCCCGGGCTCACCCGTACCGGCGTCGAGGAGGCCGTCCGGCGGGCCGGGCGCGGCGCCGCCGAGGCCGGGGCGGTGCTCGTCCTCGGGCTGCTCGGCCACGGCATGGCGGCCGGCACCCGGCTCTACTTCATGGCGGGCGACTCCCGCGCCGAGGACCCGTCGAGCGCCGTCGACGTCGGCTCGCTGCTCACCGGACTCGTCGACACCCCCGGGATCGACGGGGTGGTGGCCCTCGTCGACACCTGCCACGCGGGCAACGCCACGCCCGACCTCGGCTCGCTGGCCCTGGGCATCCGGCGCGGCGACACCCGGTTCTCGCTGCTCATGGGGTCCGGCGCCGAGGAGGAGGCGTACGGGCTCCGCTTCAGCCGCACCCTCGTCAAGGTGCTCGACGCGGGCATCGCCGAAGGCGGCGAGACCCTCGCCCCCTCGGCCGTCGTCCGGG
Source organism: Streptomyces sp. NPDC023157 (assembly GCF_055560575.1). Classification (NCBI taxonomy): domain Bacteria; kingdom Bacillati; phylum Actinomycetota; class Actinomycetes; order Kitasatosporales; family Streptomycetaceae; genus Streptomyces; species Streptomyces sp. NPDC023157. The sequence goes on along the minus strand of NZ_JBVHIL010000002.1, from coordinate 690,287 downwards.
CCGTCCGCGAGGACGGCGGCGTCGAGGGGCAGGCCGTCCACCACACCGACTACGACGGCGCCCAGTTCGCCGAGGCGGAGCTCTGGCTCGCCCGTAACGCCCGCCACGGCGACGCCCGTTCGGGCGCCCTGTTCGGACCGGTCGGCCGGACCGACCTCGACCGTGCCCTCGGTACCGCCGACGGACCCCTCGCCGACACGCTCGTCCACCCCAGGGAACTGGACGGGCTGGGCGCCCGCGTCGCCGCGCTGCCGGAGCCCCGGCGGAGCTGGGCGCGCCGGGTGACGACCGCCCTCCGGGGCGCCGTACGCACCCAGGCCCTGCTCGCCGACTGGCCCGGCGACGACCTGACCAGCGCGCTGTTGCGGCGCGCCCTCGCCGAGGCGTGCCCGGCCCCGCTGTCGCCCCTGCCGGACTCCTCCGGCGGCGAACTGCTGCGCGACACCGTGGAGTACCTGCTGCTGCGGGCCCCGCGCGCCGAACAGCGGCCCACCGAACCCCTCGCCGCCTTCGTCGCCGTCCTGGCCAGGGAGACGCACGTCGACCCGCGCCACCCCGTCCTGCGCGCCTGGGCGAGCGCCGTCGACGCCGCGATCGACCTCAACGACGCCTTCGAACGGCTCGCCGAGCACGACCGGGAGACCCGGCTGCGGCTCGTCGTGAGCCTGCACGCCGCCGTCGGCGACGACTGGCCCGAGTCGCTGGCCGTCTGGCTCCTCGACGGCGGGACCGTACTGCGGCACGAGGAGTTCCCCTGCCCCGCGCAGGACCGCGCCGGCGTCGAGCGCACCCTCGGCGGCGCGCTGCGCTGGGCGTCCAAGCACGCCGACGCCCTCGACACCCCGCTGCGCCGGGTCGAGATCGCCGCCCCCGCCCCGCTGCTCGCCACCTGGCGCCCCGAGGACACCGACTTCGGCATGCGCCTCGGCGACCTCCACGACGTGGTGCTGCGCTGGAGCGACCGCATCCAGCCGCCCGACCACCTGTGGTGGATCAACGACCAGGCCCGTACGACCCTGAAGGCCATGGCGGACCACGCCGACGGCAGCCGGGTCGACTGGCTCGGCGAGGCCGACACCCGGCGCACCGACGAACTCCACGAACGGCTGCGCCGGTCCGCGCCCCGCAGCCGCGCCGTCGCCCTGGAACACCGGCCCGCCCACCTCAAGGACATGATGGAGATCCTGCTGGCCTCCTCGCCCATCGTGCTGTGGCCCAATCCCGACCAGGCCGGGCAGGGCGACCTGTCGGTGCCGGGCGCGCGCGACGGCTCCGGCACCGCCGCCCCCGTACCCGAGCCCGTACGGCGGTCCGTGGACACCTACTGGCACCTGCTGCCCGCCGAGTTCAGCCGCGCCTACCGGGAGCACCGGCGGTCCGCCCCCGGGCCCGGGGGCGCGTGCGGGCACGCCGACGCGGGGCGACGCCATCTCGCCGGACTGCGCACCGTGTGGGACGGTCACGAGTGGCTGGAATTCTGCAAATGGTTCGATCGCGAGCACACGGCTCGGGAACAGTTCTCCCCGGAACGGTTCCTGACGGAGGGGGAGAGCCCCGCATGACCCGGCAGCGTTTCACGGAGGGGGAGGAACCCGCATGACCTGGCAGCCTTTCTACGTCGGCGACGGCGGCGCCCCGACCGACCCCGAGAGCCCCGTCGCGCTCCCCCCGGCCCCGCCCTGGCGCGAGTTCCCGCGCCGCTCCCTGCACGAGCAGTTCGTGCCGCCGCCCGGCCTCGTCGAGGCCGTCAACGCCGCGCTCGCGCTGCGCCGGCCGCTGCTCGTCACCGGACCGGCGGGCTCCGGCAAGTCCACCGTCATCGAACAGGTCGCCGCCGAACTCGCCCTCGGCACCGTCCTGCGCTGGCACATCACCTCCCGCAGCAGCCTCACCGAGGCGCTCTACCGCTACGACGCCCTCGGCCGGATCCACGCGCAGCGCCTCAAGGGCCGAGACGGCGGCGACGACATCGCGCCCTTCCTGCGCATGGGCCCCCTGGGCACCGCCCTGCTGCCCACCGACCGGCCCCGCGCCCTGCTGATCGACGAGATCGACAAGAGCGACCTCGACCTCCCCAGCGACCTGCTCGACGTGCTCGAACGCGGCGAGTTCGAGATCCCCGAACTCGCCCGCTACGGGACCGACGTCGTCGCCGTACGGGAATGGCAGGGCGACGCCCACCACGCCGTACGGCGCGGGCGCGTGCAGTGCACCGAGTTCCCGTTCATCGTCATGACCAGCAACGGCGAACGCGACTTCCCCGCCGCCTTCCTGCGCCGCTGCGTCCGCTTCACCATGCCCCTGCCCACCCCCGAGACCCTGCTGCGGATCGTCGAGGCCCACATGGGCCCCGAGACCGCCCGCACCCCCGAGGCCGACCGGCTCCTCACGGTCTTCCTCGAACGCCTCACCTCGGGCGAGAGCCTCGCCGTCGACCAGCTCCTCAACGCCGTCCACCTGCTCGCCGGGGCCGGCGCGCCCGACGAGAACCGGCGGCAGGCCATCGAGGACCTGATCCTGCGCGAGCTCTCCCATGCCTGATCCCCTGCCCGGACTGCTCTCCGCCCTGCGCAACGCCGTCCCCGACCTGGACGGCACCGCGCTGGCGGAGGCGCTCTGGCTGGCCGCCCACATGGCCGGGGACCGGGCCGCTACCACGGCCCGGTCCGCACCCCCACCCGCACCGTCCACCGCCGACCGGGCCGAGCCGCCGAGTCTGCCGGACACCCCGCCCCGCCCCCAGGAGCCCGCCCCCGCCCCGGCACCCCGCCCGCCAGGCCCGGACGGCCGCCCCGCCCCCGACCTGCGGACCCTGCACGAGCGGCTGCCCGGCAGCGGCAGCCACGTCCGCGGGCACGCCGTGGGCGCGCCCCGCGTCGCCGGACTGCCCCACGCCCTGGAACTGACCCGGGCGTTACGCCCCTGGAAGCGGCGCTGGCCCCGCGGCCGCCACGCCGAACTCGACATCGACGCGACCGTCGACGGCTACGCCCGCAGCGGCGAACTGATCCCCGTCCTGGCGGCGGCGCCCGAGCGCTGGTTCGACCTCGCCCTCGTCGTCGACCGCTCGCCCGGCATGCGCGTCTGGCGCGAGACGATCGCCGAGTTCACCGCCGTCCTCGACCGGCTCGGCGCCTTCCGCACCCTCCAGGTCACCGACCTCGCCTTCGACGACTCCGGCGAACCCCTCGTCCCCGGACAGCTGCGCTCCTCCGACGGGCGCCGGCTCGTCGTCGTGGTCTCCGACTGCATGGCCGACGCCTGGCGCCGCCCCGAGGTCTGGCACCTGCTGCGGGAGTGGGCGGGCGCCACCCCGACCGCCGTGCTCAACCCGCTGCCCACCCGGCTCTGGCGGCGCGGCGGCCTCAACCTCCCCACCGCGCGCTTCACCCCCGCCGCCCCGGGCACCCACCGCAGCCGCGTCCCCGTCGAACCCCCGCCCCTGCTCGGCCCGCCCGGCCCCCGCGACCCCGACGGCCCCGACAGCGCGGGCGCCCCGGACGGCGACTGGCTCCCGATCCCCGTGCTCTCCCTGACCCCGCACTCCCTGGGCCGCTGGTCGCACACCCTGATGCGCGGCGCCCCCGAGGGCTGCACCGCCGTCCTCGTCCCGCCGACCGGACGCACCCCCGGCCCCGCCCGGCCCCCGGCACTCCCGCTGCCGCCCGGGACCCTCGCCCGCAACCTGCTGCGCACCGCGTCGCCGCGCGCGGCCCGACTGGCCGTGCTCTGCTCCCCGTTCGAGCGCCTCAGCCTGCGCCTGATCCACGTCCTGCGCGAGCAGCTGGTCCCGGAGGCCGGCGTCGCGGACGTGGCCGAACTCGTCACCAGCGGCCTCTTCGAGCTGGAGGAGAACGCCACCGGCGGCATCGAACTGGTGCTGCCGGCCGACGCCCGGACCGTCCTGGGCGCCGAGCTGCCCGCCCACGAGCTGTGGGCCGTCCACCAGGAGCTCGACCGGTACGTCGCCACCCGCGACGCCGGACCCGGGCGGCTGCCGTCGGTCGCCCACGACGGGGACGGGCCGCACGACTGGGCCGCCGAGAAGGAGGCCTTCGCGCGGGCGTCGCGGCGCACCCTGGAACTGCTCGGCTTCGCGGAGCCGAGCCGCCCGGACGGGCCGGACCCGTCGGACCCGTCCGACCCATCGGCGGCGGTCGAACCCGACGCGTTCGTCGGGCACACGGAGCTGGTGGCACGGGTGGTGCGCGAACTCGCCGAGGGCGACGATCTCGTCTACGTGACCGCGCGCGACGGCGTTCCCGGAGCCGGGCGCACCGCCTTCGCCCGGCACGTGGCCGACCGCGTCCGCGCGCACTTCCCCGACGGCGTCGTCTTCGTGCCGCTGCGCGGCTCCACCCCGTACCCGCTGCCGCCGGAAGCCGCGCTGTACCAGGTGCTGCGGGAGCTGGGCGTGGCCGAGGAGGAGATCCCGGACGAACACCCGCCGCTCCTGTTCGCAACCCTGGAACAGGAGCTGCGCCGCAGGCTGGCGGGCAAGCGGGTCCTGCTCGTCCTGGACGACCTGGGCGGCCGGCAGGACATGTACCGCTTCGCGACGACCCCGCCCCCCGGCTGCGCCTCCCTGATCACCGGTCGCGAGAAGCCCCGGTCGTGGCGTGCCGAGGACACCGTCGAACTCCCGCCCCTCAGAGGGGAGGACGCCGTGCGGCTGCTCGCCGCGCGCATGGGACCGGACGCCACGCCGGACGCGGCGCGGGAGGCGGTCGGCTCCGGCACCTGGTGGCCGCTCTCCCTGCGCGTCCTGGGCGGAGCGCTGCTCCTCGACGCCGACCCCTCGTCCACGACGAGCAGCCTTCCGGGGCGTCGCCGGTCGACCGAACAGGCCCTGGATCCGGCAGTGTTGGTACGCCACGTGCTCGACATGGACCGGTGGCGCGGCAGCCTGGCGGGCGCCCTGGAACGCCTCGCGGTCGTCAGCTCGGGCGAGTTCACGCTCCAGGAGGCCGTGGCCGTCCTGGAGAGCGACACGGCCGGATCGGCCCGGCTCCTCGACACCCTCGTCCGCGCGGGCCTCCTGGAACGCACGGGCCCGGAACGCTACGCCTTCCCCAACGCCGTCCACGCGGAGGTCGAGAAGGGCACACCGTTCGAGCCCCGGCGCGTGGTGGCCCGGGAGCGCATCGCCCGCTTCCACCGCGCCGCCGCCGCGGCCCTCCGCGAGGAGCGGCACCCCGGCAGCGCGCTGCCCGCCCTGCTCGGCGTGACCCCCGAACCGGCACCACACCCCGAGGTGTGGATCCCCAACGCGCTGGCCCCCTCGGGCCTCGGCCCCCCCGGCCTGGAGGCAGACACCCTGTTCCTCCTCCACGGGACCGGCGCCACGCCCCTGTACCGCGCGCGCTTCGCCCAGGCCGCCCGCTCGCTGATCGACGGGCGCTCGCTGTACGCCGACGAGGCCTGGGTCCGGGCCGTGGTCGCGCTGGCCCACGCCCAGCAGGCGTCCGGGCGCGCGCGCGAGGCCTGGGACACCGTGCACAAGGCCAGCACCTTCCAGCTCCAGGGCGACGCGGCGACCTACGGTCCGACCGCCCTGCTGTTCGCCCGGCTCTCCCTCGACGGGCAGCCGGACGACACGCAGGCGGCGCTCTCCTGGGCCGAGGAGGCCGTGGCGTACCTCGACTCCGGCCCCACCGCCCGCAGCCCGGAGACCACCGACGCGCTGCGCTGTCTGGAACAGGCCCTCGCCGCGTCCGGGGACTACGAGGAACTGCGGTCCGTCCAGAAGCGGTTGGGCCTGCACCTCGCCGCCCGGGAGCTCCACCACGAAGAGGGGCAGGTGCTGCTCCGGCTCTGCGACACCCTCCTGTTCCTCGACCGCCGGGCCGAGGCGGAGGCCCCGGCCCGCCGCGCGCTGGCACTCCTCGAAGCGGCCGGCGACGCGGCGGGCCGGGAGACCGCCGAGCGTCTGCTCCGCACCGCCCGGGAGGCGTCCGACAAGCGGACCCTCGTCGTGCTGGAGGGCCCGGGTCGCGCGTCCCGGCTGGAGGCGGAGACGACGGCCGTCCTCTTCCGCGCCGGACTCGTCGACCAGTTCGAGAGCCACCTCGTCGAGGAGGGCGTCCTGCTGGTCGTCGACGCCCTCGTCCCCGTCCACGAACTGCTGCGGGACCTCGTCGAGCGGCTGCCGCGACGGCTGGACGGCGGCGGGGACGGCGGCCCGCTGCGCCTCGCCGTGCACAGCGGGCCGCTGCGCCTCGGCTCGGACGTCCCGCTGCTCGGTCTCGGCGTCGAGTACACCAGGCAACTGCTCCGGTCCGCCGAGTTCCGCAGGGTGTCGGACAACTACCCGGACGACACCACGCTGTGCGTCTCCCCGGAGGCGTTCGCCGCCCTCCGCGACACCGACGTCGTACGGCGCTTCACGGCGCAGGAGGTCCGGACCCAGGACGGCACCGAGGTCTGCGTGATCCTCACCCCGCTCCTCGACCTCTCCGCGTACGACAGTGAACTCATCGCACTGGCGCGCGTGTTCAACGAGCTCGACCCGGACGGGCGCCGCTTCGCGGGGATCCTGCGGGACTGTGTCGACGGGGCGCTCGACCCCCGGAACACGGGCCGGTTCGACCCGGCGGAACTGGAGCCCGACGAGCGGGCGCGGATTCGCGGGGAGGTGAGGTCGGGGCTCCAGAACGTCTTCCCCTTCGTACGGGGCCGGACGTTCGGCCTGGTGTGGCAACGGCCGCAGGGCGAGGTGCCGTTCGATCTCAAGTTCTCCCTCGACCGGCCGCGCCAGACCTTCGGCCGCACCGCCGTCGGGACCGTGGCCCTGATCGTGTACGCGGACGACGCGCGGGCCAGGTGGTCCGCGGGGCTGGTCCGGGTGCGGCCCGAGCACCTGACGCCCGGCGTCGACCGGGACGGCCTGTCGGCGCTCACGGCGGAGGCGCACCGCAGCGCCGTCCTCTGGCTGCACCGGGACGCGCCGCTCCCCGAGAACGTCCTGCTGCGCCTCGATCCGGAGACGCGGGACGACATCCTCTCCCGCCCCGACGACGTCTCCCGCGTCATCGAACTCTTCCGCCGGATCCGCTTCCGCACGCTGCCCGCCTCCGCGCTGCGCCCCCTGATCCGGGACACCGACCCGGCCCGCACGGTGCGCCTCGCGGGCGCCGCCCTGCGCGAGGACGGCCTGCTGCTCCTGACCGGCAACCCGCGCGGCAGGGAGACCGCCGGGACGCTGCGGCTGCCGGTCCCGGAGCCCGACGAGTACGTGTGCGCCCCGCTCACCCGGCGCCGCTCCGAGCACGGCGCGCGGCCCTCCGTCGTCGCCGACGGAGCCGCCTGGGTCGTCGCGGGGGAGGGCGACGAACTCGCCCCGCTCCCGGCCGGGTTCCCGGCCCTCCGCAACCGGTGAGAAGGCGCCGGGTGAGGAGTCCGCGATCCGCCGCGTGATCTAATTCCGGGAATGCGTTTCGGAATCCTCGGCGACACCCGGGCCTGGCACGACGACGGCACCGAGGTGGCCCTCGGCGGCCCCGCGCGCAGGGCCCTGCTGGCCCTGCTCCTCGTGCGTCCCGGCGCCGTCGTGCCGGCGGAGCGGCTGGCCGAGGAGGTCGAACCGGGCGGCGCGGTGACCGCGCACGCCCTCCAGTCCCAGGTGTCCCGGCTGCGCGCGGCGCTGCCCGAAGGGGCGGTGATCGAGCGGAGCGGATCCGGCTACCGCATCGTCCTCGACGCCACCGACGCCGACGCCGTGGACTCCGTACGGTTCGAGCGGGCGGCCGCCGAGGGGCGCACCGCCCTGCGCGAGGGCGACCCCCGGCGGGCGGCGGCCGTCCTGCGCGAGGCGCTGGGACTGTGGCGGGGGCCCGCGCTGGCCGGGCTGCCCGACAGTGAGACGGCCCGCACGGCCGCGATCCGCCTGGAGGAGCTGCGGCTGGCCGCCGTCGAGGACCGGATCGAGGCCGAACTGTGCTCCGGCGAGCACCGCGCCGCCGTCCCCGAACTGCGCGAACTGGTCGACGCGCACCCGCTGCGCGAACGGCCGGCGGCGCTGCTGATCCGGGCGCTGTTCGCCCAGGGCGGCCAGGCGGAGGCGCTGCTGGTGTTCGAGGAGACCAGACGCCGGCTCGCCGACGAGCTCGGCGCCGACCCCTCACCCGAACTGAGCAGGCTCCACCGCGAGTTGCTGGACTCCGGCGGCCTGCCCGCCCCCACCGGGCCGCCCGCCCCGCTCACCGCGTTCATCGGCCGCGAGACCGAGACGGCCGAGCTCGCCGCCCTCCTCGGGGCGGCCCGACTGGTCTGCCTCACCGGCCCCGGCGGCGTCGGCAAGACCCGTCTGTCGGCCGAGGTCGCGCGCGCACTGCACAGCGCGGGCGACGAGATCTGCTTCGTCGAACTGGCCGCCCTGCGCGACGGATCGGGCCTCGCGCAGGCGCTGCTCGCCGCGCTCGGACTGCGCGGGAGCGGCCTCCAGCTGGCGGAGGGCCCGCTGGAGCCCGTCGACCGCCTGATCACGGCCCTGGCCGCCCGGCCGCTCCTCCTCGTCCTCGACAACTGCGAGCACGTCGTCGACGAGGCCGCCGCGCTGGTGGCCCGGCTGCTGTCGGCCTGCCCCCGGCTGCGCGTCCTCGCCACCAGCAGGGAACCCCTCGGGGTGATCGGCGAGCACGTACGGCAGGTCAGACCGCTCGACGAGGCCGCCGCCGTACGCCTCTTCGAGGACCGGGCCCGTGCCGTACGTCCGGGGCCCGCGCCCGACCCCGAGACCGTACGCCGGATCTGCGCCGCCCTGGACGGACTCCCGCTCGCCGTCGAACTCGTCGCGGCCCGGCTGCGGACCCTGGAGCTCGACGCGCTCGCGGGCCGGGTCGGCGACCTGCTCGCGGTCACCGCCCGCGGCAGCCGCGCCGCCGACGCCCGGCACCGCACGCTGCGGTCGGTGGTCTCCTGGAGCTGGGAGCTGCTCACGGCGGACGAACAGCGCGCGGCCCGGCGCTTCGCCGTCTTCACCGCGGGAGCGACCGCCGAAGCCGCCCTGCGGGTGTGCGGCATGGACGGCGACACCCTCGAATCGCTGGTCGACAAGTCGCTCATCGAAGCCGCCGGCGGCGGATGCCACCGGATGCTGGAGACCGTACGCGCCTACGCGGCCGAACAGTTGAGGGAGGCCGGCGAGGAGGAGCCGACCGGACGGCGGCACGCCGAGCACCTCCTCGGACTCCTCGACGCGGCCGCCCCGCACCTGCTGCGCGCCGCACAACTGGAGTGGCTCCCGCGCACGGCCGCCGAGGACGGCGACCTCGCGGCGGCGACGCACCGGGCCCTCGCCGCCCACGACCCGGGCACGGCCCTGCGCCTGCTCGCCGCCGCCGCCACCTCGCTGTGGATCCGCGGCGCCGCCGCCCCGCTCGCGCCCCGGGCCGCCGCCGTGCTCGACGCCCTCGGCTCCACCCCGCCGGACGGGCTCGGGGAGGAGTACGCGGTGTGCGTGCTGCTCGCGGCGGCCGGTGCGGCCGACACCGCCGACGGCACCGCGCCCTCCTGGCGCCGCTGCCGGGAAAGCGCCCAACAGGCCCTGGACGCCGTGTGGTCGGGCGAGCGGGCCGGGCGCCGGCCGGCGGCGCTGCTGGTGTGGATGCTGCGGAACGCGGGGGAGGCCGACCCCGGGGCCGCGTTCGGGCTCGTGTCGGCCCAACGCGACAGCCCGGAGCCGTGGGCACGGGCGGCGGCCGCGTTCGTGGCCGGGTACGGGCCGCTGGCCGACGGCGACATCGCGGGCGCCGAACGGGCCTTCGCCGACGCCGTCGACGGCTTCCGCGCGCTCGGCGACCGCTGGGGCACCGCCCTCGCCCTGGACGCCCTCGCCGGACTCGCCGGCGTCCGCGGCGACCACGAGGCCGCCGTGACCCTGACCGACCGGGCCCTGGCACTCGCCCGGGAACTCGGCGCCCTGGAGGACTCCGCCGACCTCCTCGTCAACCGCGGCGACCACCACATCGCCCGCGACCCCGCCCGGGCCCGCGCCGACTACACCGAGGCCGCGGCCCTCGCCCGCGCCGGCGGCAGCTCCGCCGGCCTGGCCGCGGCACTGCGCGGGCTCGGCGACCTCGCGCTCCTCGACGGGGACCTCGACGAGGCGCTCCGCCGCTACGGCGAGGCCCTCGACCGGATCGACCCGCTCTGGGTGCGGAACCTGGGCAACCGCGTCTGCTGCCTCGCGGGGCTGGGCCGGGTCGCCGAGGCCCGCGGCGACCTCACGACGGCCCGCGCCCGCTACCGCGAGGCCGCCGACTCCGTCGCCGGGCTGGGCCCCGGACTCGCGGACACCCTCCGCCTGATGGGCCTGCCCGCGGCCACCGTGGACGCCGTCCTGCACGCGCGCTCACCGGCCCGGTGAGCCGCCGGTGAGCGTCCGGTGAGCGCCCCCGGACAAGCTCTGCGGCATGACGAACACGACCTTCACGAACGCCGCCCGGCCCACCACCGCCCGCAAGCTGGACATCCTGATCTCCGGCGCCTCCGTCGCCGGCCCGGCCCTCGCCCTCCTCCTCCACCGCCACGGCTTCAACCCCACCGTCGTGGAACGCGCCCCCGCCCTCCGCGACGGCGGCTACGCCGTCGACTTCCGGGGCCACGCCCACCTGAAGGTGCTGCGCACCCTCGGCATCCTGGAGGCCGTCGAGGGCGCCCGTACGGGCAACGGCTCCATGGCGTACGTCAACGCGGCCGGCAAGCCCGTCGCGCAGCTGCCCGCCGACCTCTTCGCGGGGGACGTCGAGATCCTCCGCGGCGACCTCGCCCGCATCCTGTACGACGCGACCAGCCCGTACACCGAATACCTCTTCGGCGACTCGGTCACCTCGCTCACCGAGGACGCCACCGGCGTCGCCGTCACCTTCGAACGCTCCGCGCCCCGCCGCTTCGACCTGGTCATCGGCGCCGACGGGCTCCGCTCCACGACCCGGCGGCTCGCCTTCGGCCCGGAGGAGGAGTTCGTCCGCCACCTGGGCGTCCACTGCGCGGTCTTCACCACCGACAACCACCTGGGCCTCGACCACACCGGGCACGCCTACCGCACCGCGAACAAGATGGTCGCGATGTACAGCGCCCGCCACAACACCGAGGCGAAGGCCGTCTTCTACTTCGGCTCCCCGGACGCGGACCTGGACCGGCGGGACACGGCACGCCAGCAGGAGGTGCTCGTCGAGCGGTTCGCGGGCAACGGCTGGGAGAGCGAGCGGCTGCTCGACGCCATGCGGCACGCCCCCGACTTCTACTTCGACTCCGTCGCCCAGGTCCGGATGGACCGATGGACCCGGGGCCGGGTCGCGCTCGTCGGCGACGCCGCGTACGCCCCTTCCTCGCTCTCGGGGATGGGCACGGGCCTGGCCCTAGTCGGCGCCTACGTCCTCGCGGGCGAACTCGCCGCCGCCGGGGGCGACCACGAGGTGGCCTTCGCCCGCTACGAGGACGAACTGCGGGCGTACGCGGAGGGCTGCCGGAAGATGGGCGACGGCGTCGCCAAGCTGATGGTCCCCGGCAGCCGTTTCGCGGCGGCCGCGCTCAACCGCTACTACAAGGTGATGCCGTACCTCCCCGGCCGGAACATGGCCGCGAAGATCGCCCGCAAGACCGCCGAGAACATCGTCCTGCGCGACTACACCAACGGGTGAGGCGTGTCGTGGGCATCGGCGCGGGGCACGCCGTCCGGCACCGTGTGAGCATCAGCGCGGGGCACGGCGCGGGACACCGGGTGCGGCACGGCGTGCGTCACCGGGTGAGCAGCCGTACGCACCGCGCACGCCGCCGCGAAGCCCCGCGGGACGCGTACGTCGGTGAGCGTCCAGCCGGGCACCGGCAGCGGGCGTGCGCCCGTCCCCACCACGGTGTCGGCGAACCCGCTGCCGGAGAGGCCCTGGCCCGTCCCCTTCAGATACGCCTCCTTGCGCGTCCAGCAGCGCGTGAAGGCCGAGGCGAGCGGGGCGCCGTCGAGCAGGGCGAGCTCACGCCGCTCGTCCGGGTGGAGCGCGCTCGCCACACTGCCGACCGTCCGCGCCTCGGGGACACCCTCGACGTCCACGCCGACGGGGACGGGCGCGAAGGCGACCAGGGCGAGGTCCCGGCTGTGGGAGAGCGAGAAGTGCAGCCCGGCCGCCTCCCCGGCGAACACCGGCCGCCCGTGCGGTCCGCCGCACCCCGGGCAGTCCTGACGCGCGAACACCAGCCCCTCGGGCGCCTGCCCGAGGTAGGCCCCGGCCAGCACCCGCAGCGCCGTGTGCGCGGCCACGTAGACCTCCCGGTCGACCGCCCGCCGCAACCGCCCCGCCCGGTGCCGCTCCTCGGCGTCGAGCACCCCCGGGCCCCCCGCCGCCGCGACCGCCCCGGGCGGCACCAGCCACACCTCGGCCGCCCCGGGCGGCGCGGCCGCCGGCCGGTCGCGGCCGAACTCCTTCGGGATGATCTCGGCTACGTCCACGGCCCCGACTCTAGGCCGATCCGGCGCCCGGGAAGCCCCGTTCTCCCGGTTCGGGCGTGACCGGGCTCTCGGTGCGCCCGCCCCTCGCGTTCCGTACCCTCGAAAAGCCGGCCGCTGTACAGTGAACAACGCCCTTGACCTGCACAAAGCGGGCAGGGAGCCGAGTCTAGGAGCGCTTTCGTGCTGCGAACCATGTTCAAGTCCAAGATCCACCGTGCCACCGTCACCCAGGCCGATCTCCACTACGTCGGCTCCGTCACCGTCGACGCCGAGCTGATGGAGGCCGCCGACCTCCTCCCCGGCGAGCTGGTCCACATCGTCGACATCGACAACGGGGCCCGCCTGGAGACCTATGTCATCGAGGGCGAGCGCGGCTCCGGTGTCATCGGGATCAACGGGGCCGCGGCCCATCTCGTGCACCCGGGGGACCTGGTCATCCTCATCAGCTACGCCCAGGTGGCGGACGCCGAGGCGCGGACGCTCGTGCCGCGTGTCGTGCACGTGGACGGCGAGAACCGCATCGTGGAGCTGGGACAGGACGCGTCCGCGCCGGTTCCGGGCAGCGAGACGGTGCGCGCGCCGCACGCGGTGCCCGCTCAGGTCTGAGCCCCCCAGGCGGCCGGAAGGCCGCGGCCGAGGAGTCCGGGAGGACCGCAGCATGGCCGAGTTGACGATCCGCGAGGACCGGGAGAAGGGGCGCCTGGAGGCGTTCGACGACGGCGAGTACGCCGGTGTCGTCGTCTACTTCGCCCTGGACACCGAGCCGCACGCCCTCGTCGCGGTGCACACCGTGGTGGAGGCGACCCACGAGGGGAAGGGCGTCGCGGGCGCGCTGGTCCGGGAGTTCTACCGGATCGCCGCCGCCGAGGGCGTCCCCGTCGTCCCGCTCTGCCCGTACGCGGCGAAGTGGGCCGAACGGCATCCCGAGGAGGCACCGGCGCCCTCGGAGGAGGTCACCCGGGCGGCCAAGCGGCAGCTCAAGGCCTCGCCGGAGCTGTGGTGACCCCAGCGCCCGGCGGGCCGCTCGCCCTGCTGCACACCTCGCCGGTCCACGTACCCGTCTTCGACGCGCTGCGGGACCGGCACCACCCCGGGCTCGGCCTGCGCCACCTCGTCCACGAGGGGCTGCTCGACCAGGCCCGGGCCGAGGGCCCCGACACCGTGGCCGACGAGGTCGGGCGTGTCCTCGCCGAGGCCGTCGCCGACGGGGCGGGCGCCGTCCTGTGCACCTGCTCCACCCTCGGCGCCGTCGCCGAGGCGCGGGCCGGCGCCCTCGGTGTGCCCGTGCTGCGCGTCGACCGTCCGATGGCCGCCCAGGCCATGCGCAGCGGGCGGCCCGTGCTGATCGTCGCGGCCGTGCGGTCCACGGTGCGGCCCACCCTGGACCTGCTCCGGGAGGAGTCCACCGACCGGACCACGTTCGTCGGCACCCTGGTGGTGACGGAGGCGTGGGAGCGGTTCGAGGCGGGCGACCGGGAGGGGTACCTCGACACCGTCGCCGCCGCCGTGGAAGGGATCGACCCCGCCGAGGAGCCCGTGGTCGTGCTGGCCCAGGCCTCCATGGCCGACGCCGCCGCCCGCGTACGCACCCCTCTGACGGTGCTGTCCAGTCCCGGTACGGGGCTCGCGGCGGCGGCCCGCGCGGTCGGCCACCGACCCGAATGAACGGGCTCCGCGCGCGCGGGCGCGCGGACCGGGGGAACCTGGAGCCGACCCTGCCCCCGAGCACCGGAGTCCGCCATGACGCAGCCCCCGTACCCCGATCCGCTGCCGCCGCCCGTCCCGCCGCCCGTTCCCCCGCCGGTGCCCTCGCCCCCGCCCGTCCCGCCGCCGAGCCCGGTGCCGGGGCCGCCGCCGGGCCCGGTCCCCGTACCCGAGCCGGAGCCCCAGCCGCAGCCGGGTCCCGCGGGGCGTTGACGGCGAGGTGACGGACCCGCCCGGCGATTGTGCCAGGGGCCTTGTCACGTACGGTTGCCCGCCCCTACCGTGGGCGACTGCCGATGCGTTCAAGGGGGGCCCATGGCCTTACGCGGGAGACACCGCCGCCGGTACCAGCCGAGCCTGATCAACCGTGCCTCGCTGACCGTCACCGCGGGCGGTGCCGGAATGGCGCTGCCGCTGATCGGCGCGGGCACGGCCCAGGCGGCCTCGCTCGACGTCTGGGAGAAGCTGGCCGCCTGCGAGTCCACCTCCAACTGGCAGATCAACACCGGCAACGGCTACTTCGGCGGCCTCCAGTTCAGCCAGTCCACCTGGGAGCGGTACGGCGGCACGCACTACGCGCCGCGCGCCGATCTCGCCTCCAAGGACCAGCAGATCGCCGTCGCCGAACGCGTGCTCAAGGGGCAGGGGCCGGGCGCCTGGCCGGGCTGCGCGCCGGGCGCCGGGCTCGAACGGGGCGGCGAAGCACCCGACTTGGCGCCGCAGACGCAGCGCACCCGCCCGCTGACCGACACCGCCACGGCCGCCGGCGTCGCGAAGACCGCGCTGCCCGCACAGCGGAAGAAGCCGGCGGGCACCAGCCCGACCGCCGTGCCGAGCGTCCGCGAGATGTACACGGTCACCCCCGGCGACTCCCTCTCCGCCATCGCCCGCGACGAGCACCTCCGGGGCGGCTGGCAGCGGCTCTACGAGTCCAACCGGAAGGTCGTCGGCGACGACCCCGACCTCATCTACCCGGGCCAGCGGCTGACCCTGCGGATGAGCGCCCCCACGAAGCCCCCGAAGGCCGACACGAAGCCCCCGAGGGCCGACACGAAGCCCACGAGCCCCACGCGGCCCGGCAGGCCCGCGACCGAGCCCTCCACGACGAAGCCGGTCGCCAAGCCCCCGGCCACGCAGGCGCCCGCGACCAAGACGCCCGCCACGAAGGCGCCCGCCACCAAAGCGCCCGCGGCCAAGCCCGTCACCCGCCCGGTGACGAGGCCCGGCACCACCCCGGCGGCCAGGCCACCGGCCGCCCGCCCCGTGCACAAGCCCGCGCCGAAGCCGGTCGCGAAGCCCGTGCACAAGCCCGCGCCCAAGCCGGTCCACAAGCCCGCCGCCCGCCCCGCAGTCCCCGAGGCCGACCACTTCGCCGCGCCCGTCGCCGACACCGACATCGGCACCCGGTACCGCAAGGAGGGCTCCTCCTGGGCCAGCGGCTACCACACGGGCGTCGACTTCCCGGTCCCGACCGGTACCTCGGTGCGGGCCGTCGCCTCCGGCAAGGTGGTCTCCGCCGGGTGGGCCGGCTCGTACGGCTACCAGGTCGTCATCCGCCACGCGGACGGCCGCTACAGCCAGTACGCGCACCTGTCCGCGCTGAACGTGCGCGAGGGGCAGCGGGTCAACCCCGGTCAGCGCATCGCGCGTTCAGGATCGACCGGCAACAGTTCGGGACCGCACCTCCACTTCGAGATGCGCACGGGTCCCGGGTACGGCTCCGACATCGACCCCCTGGCCTACCTCCGCGCCCGGGGCGTGTCGATCTGATCGTGTCCCGCCGGCCCTCGTCCGGTCTGACACCGCGGGCGCGTCCTCGGCCCGGGTCAGCCGGTCGAGGGTGAGCTGGACCAGGCCGCCCGCCGCCACCGCGCCGCAGATCAGCGCGGCGACGGCGCCGGCCGTCCCATAGCGGAACGATTCGCCGAACAGCGTCAGGCCCACCGCCGCGGCGATCACCGGGTTCACCACGGTGACCGTGGCGAGCGGGGCCGCGAGGCCCGCGCCCCGGTACGAGGCCTGGGACAGCAGCAGTCCGGTCACCGCGAGCGCCGAGAGGGTCAGCAGGCTGGTCCACTCGGCGAGCGGCGCGCTCGCCGTCCACTCCTCGGCGACGGTCTTGGTGAAGACCGAGGCGATGCCGAAGGACACCCCGGCCGCGGCGGCCAGGACCACGCTGCGCAGCACCGTGCGGCCCACCAGCCGGGCCAGGACGAACAGCAGGGCCACCGCGCCGAAGGTCGTCACCGTGAGCAGGTGCCGCTCGCCGTCGGAGAGGGACTGGGTGCCGGTGCCGCCGGTCAGGCTGAGCAGCCCGGCCAGGCCCACGGTCGCCATCACGGCGCCCCGCCAGGCCGTGCGACCGGCCTTGCGGCCCACCAGGAGCGCCGCCATCGGCAGCGCGAACACGATGGTCAGGGCGCCCAGCGGCTGGACCAGGCTGAGCGGCCCATAGGCCAGCGCGGCCACGTGGAGGGCAGCGCCGAGCCCGTTGAGCAGCACGGAGCCCCACCACGCGGGGGTGCGCAGCGGGGCGTAGCGCGGTCCGGTGGCGGAGGCCGCGACGCGCTCCTGCACGATCGCCGCGGCCGCGTAGGCGACCGCCGAGACCAGGGCCAGGAGCACGGACAGCAGGAGGGGGCTCATACCTTCCACGATCTCTCTCCTGAGCGCTCCCGTCTTCGTACCTGGGGACGCGATCGGAGGTACCGCAGATGGAGTACGAACCCCCCTCGTACACCCTGGGATGTACGCCTGTGCAGGTCAGGCCGGGTGGAATGCGACCATTCCGGTGTCCAGGTCGAAGCGGGCGCCGACGATCCGGGCGTCGGCGAAGGCCGCATCCCGAGCCAGTCGGCGGGTGACGCGGTCCACATTGGCCCGCACCGTGTTCTCGACCCAGTCGCCGGGCAGGTGGCGGGTCGCGCGGGCCGCCGGAGCGAGTTCCTCGACCACTCGTTCGATGTGTCCTTCGACGGGATGCCCGGTCCGTACGTGTTCGATGGCCGCCGCCGCGGCGCCGCAGCGCTCGTGCCCGAGGACCACGATCAGCCGGACGTGCAGCTCCTCCAGGGCGAACTGGACGGAACCGAGCACCGCCTCGTCGACGGCCTGGCCGGCCGAGCGCACGCCGATGAGGTCGCCGAGGCCCTGGTCGAAGACGAGTTCCGGCGGGACGCGGGAGTCTATGCAGCCGATCACGGTGGCGAAGGGCTGCTGGGAGACCGCGACGGCGGCCCGGCGGGCGGCGTCCTGGTGCGGGTACTGCTGCCGGAGCGCGGCGTAGCGGGCGTTCCCGGCGCGCAGCTCGGCGAGCGCGGCGGCCGGGTCGAGCGGCCCGGGGGCCGAACTTGATCGAACTGGATCGACTATCGGAACGGGCTCCTGCCGGACCGGACCGTGGGCGCGTACGGGAGGATGCCGGAGTGGATCTCGACGACAGCGCACAGGTGGGCGGCTTCTTCGCGCTGCGCACCGCCCCGCCCGGCCCCGGCACGGCACACGTCCCGCTCTCCCGGCTGTACGCGGGGGAGGACGGCCCCCTCGCCGCGCGCGTGGACCGGGTCGCCGCCCGGCTCGGCGCCCCCGAGCGCAGGGTCGGCGCCTCGGTCGCGCACCTCGGCCTCGCCGCCCGGCTGTGGTCCACCGCCCTCGGCCCCGCCGCCCTGCACGGCCGCTTCCCCGACCTGTCGCCCGCCACCCTGCACTGGGACGGCGCGCTCACCTCGCCCGACGACCTGTGGTGGTCCGGCACCGCCACCCGCCCCGCCGGCGTCGACGAGCTGCGGGCCGCCGTCCACGAGGCCCACCTCGTCCCGCTGCACGCGGCCTTCGCCCGCGACGGGCGGATCTCCGGGCGGCTGCTGTGGGGCAACGCGGGCTCCGCGCTGGCCGGAGCGCTGCGCGAGCTCGTCCGCTGGGCCCACGCCCACGCCCGCCCCGACGCCGCCGAGCGCGCCACCGCCCTCGTCCAGGGCCTCTTCGACCACCCCGATCTGGCCCGCACCGTCCGGGGTCCCGCCCTGCGCCGTACCAGCTGCTGCCTCTACTACCGCTGCCCCTCCGGAGGGCTGTGCGGCGACTGTGTGTTCGACCACGCCCCTCGAACGGGTTTGGAGGGGCGGCCCTCCGCTCCGTAAAGTTGCGTCTTTGGAAGTACTGACGGAGTACTGACGGCGCGAGCGATCGAGGAACGACGAAGGCCATGACGGTGACTGAAGAGACCCAGGACCACGGGCCGGGCATCGACCCCGAGCGCCTGGCCGTCTGCCTGAGCGTGCTCGACGAGCTGGACAAGATCGACGTCGACCACCCGGACGCGATCACCGTCCGCCGCGCGACCGCCGGCATCTACCGGACCGTGAAGCAGCGCCGCCGCCAGGAGCGCCGCGCCTCCAAGACCGCCCACGACAAGGCCGTCACCGAGGCCACGGCGACCGGCTCCGCGCAGCGCATCGACGACGAGACCGAGGGCATCCTGCCCTCCTCGGTCACCGAGGCCGGCAAGATCGCCGGGATACTCCAGCGCCCGCGCTCCTGCTACACCTGCAAGACGCGCTACGTCGAGGTCGACTACTTCTACCACCAGCTCTGCCAGGACTGCGCCGCCCTGAACCGGGGCCGCCGCGACGCCCGCACCGACCTCACCGGCAAGCGCGCGCTGCTCACGGGCGGCCGCGCCAAAATCGGCATGTACATCGCGCTGCGGCTGCTGCGCGACGGCGCCCACACCACCATCACCACCCGCTTCCCCAAGGACGCCATCCGCCGCTTCAAGGCGATGGAGGACTCGGCGGAGTGGATGCACCGCCTGGAGGTCGTCGGCATCGACCTGCGCGACCCCGCGCAGGCCGTGGCCCTGGCCGACCAGGTCGCCGAGGCCGGACCGCTCGACATCCTCGTCAACAACGCGACGCAGACCGTGCGCCGCCTCGCCTCCGCCTACGCGGCCCTGGTCGACGGCGAGAGCGCCCCGCTGCCCGCGGGCGAGCTCCCCGCGCACCACGTCATCGGCGCCTTCGGCTCCGGCGCGGTCGGCGAGCTCGGCGCCGGGACCGCGCTGCCCGCCGGTGTCAGCGGGCTCGACGCCCAGCAGGTCGCCGACCTCGCGCTCGTCGCGGGCAACGCGAGCGTCGCCCGGCACCTCGACGGCACCGCCATCGACGCGGGCGGCCTCGTCCCGGACGTCGTCGACTCCAACACCTGGGTGCAGTCCATCGAGCAGATCTCGCCGGTGGAGCTCCTGGAGACCCAGCTGTGCAACTACACGGCGCCGTTCATCCTGATCAGCAAGCTGCGCACGGTGATGGCCGAGGCCGCCGCCAAGGCGTCCAGCGGGCGCTCGTACGTCGTCAACGTCTCCGCCATGGAGGGCGTCTTCAGCCGCGGCTACAAGGGCGCCGGTCACCCGAACACCAACGCGGCGAAGGCCGCGATGAACATGGTGACGCGCACCAGCGCCCAGGAGATGTTCGAGACCGACCGCATCCTCATGACCTCGGTCGACACCGGCTGGATCACCGACGAGCGTCCCCACTTCGACAAGCTGCGCCTCGCCGAGGCCGGCTTCCACGCCCCGCTCGACCTCGTCGACGGCGCGGCCCGGGTGTACGACCCGATCGTGCGTGGCGAGCTGGGTGAAGACCTTTACGGCGTCTTCATGAAGGATTACGCGCCCGGTAACTGGTAGTTCATCCGCTTCCGCCCGAAAAGGCGTCACCCGTTCGCGTCACACTTTGGTGCCCCATAGAGCGCTGGCGCGCTCATCTGGTTAATCTGATGTCCACGGTCGGCCACCGGGGTTTCACCAAACCCTCACGGCCGGCCTGGGGACAGGCCTTCCACCAAGGTCGCGGTCCCGCCCGAACAACGGCGCCACCGCGACCGACGGTCCTTGTTCCCCATTGGTACGCGACACAGAGGAGTGCGCGGTGACACCAGAACTGACCCAGCAGGAGCAGCGCCCGGCCGAACCGACCGAGCGCAAGCGCCGGACCGGAGAGCTCGGCAGCCTCGAGGTCTGGGCCCGCTCGGCCCCGATCCGGCTCGCAGGCTACGAGGACGACCTCGCCGAGCCGCACATCCTGCCCGGCATCGACTGAGCCGTACCCGTCGTACGGTCGCTCCGCCCCGTGCCCCCGGCCGCCCCGCGCGCCCGGGGGCACGCGCCCGCCCGAAGCGTCGACCCGGTCCGCGTCGGCAGCGCCCCGAAGCTCCGGCCCGGGTGTGCCTCAGCGGCGCTCCGAAGCTGCCCGGGTGTGCCCCAGTGACGCTCCGAAGCTGCCCGGTGTGCCTCAGCGGCGCTTCGACGTCTCCCTCAGCCGGATCGGCGGCAGGTACTCCCGCAGCAGCGTCCGGTGCCACCACGCCCCGGTCTCCCGCAGCTCGCGCCAGGTCGTGTACCGGTAGCGGTACAGCCGGGCGCGCACATGGGTGGGCGGCGCGTCGGGGAACGGGTTGTGGCGCAGCAGCCGCAGCGTGTCGCGGTCCCCGGTGAGCAGCCGCTCCACGAACGGCCCGAACCAGTCGCGGGCGTAGCCGGGGGAGAGCGCCGCGAACCACATCAGCCAGTCGAGCCGCAGATGGTACGGGGCGAACTGGCGCGGCAGCCGGCGCGGATCGCCCGGCTTGCCCTTGAAGCCGTACTCCCGCCACACCGTGCCCGGGTGCGGCCGCGGGTCGTCCGTGCCCTCGACGACGATCTCGTCCCGGATCCGGCCGACGGTGCCGAACGCGCCGTACGTGTTGACCAGGTGGAGCGCGTCGAAGGAGCGGTTCATCGCCTGCCTCCGGGAGAGCAGGTTGCGCACCGGGTGGCGGCTGAGCGCGAGGACCAGGGCGGTGGCGGCGCAGACGACGACCACGTACCAGAGCGGGGGGTCCGGCCGCGGGTGGGCGCCCGTGACGAGCGAGCCGTCCATCGCCGACAGGGCGAGGACGATGGTCAGCCAGTTCAGCCAGGCGAAGTTCCCGGAGAGCACCAGCCACAGCTGGGTCGCCACCATCAGACCGGCCGCGACCGTGGCGACCGGCTGCGGCGTGAACAGCAGGACCGGGACGCCGAGCTGGACGACATGGTTGGCGGCGCACTCGGCCTTGTGCAGCGGCTTCGGCAGATGGTGGAAGAACCAGCTCAGCGGGCCGGGCATCGGCTGGGTCTCGTGGTGGTGGTAGAGACAGGTGAGGTCACGCCAGCAGCGGTCGCCGCGCATCTTGATCAGCCCGGCGCCGAACTCCACCCGGAACAGCAGCCAGCGCAGCAGGAACAGCACGAGCACGGGCGGCCCGATGTCGTCGTTGCCGAGCAGGACGGCGAGGAAACCGGTCTCCAGGAGCAGCGACTCCCAGCCGAACGAGTACCAGGTCTGGCCGACGTTCACGATCGACAGGTAGAGCCCCCACAGCAGCAGCCACAGCAGCATCGAGACGGCCAGCGGCACCGCGTCTCCCGCGCCCGCCGCCATCGCGAGGGCCAGGCCCGCCCCGCCCCAGGCCACCGAGGCGAAGAGCCGGTCGGAGTAGCGCCACTGGAAGAGGCTGGGCGCGCCGCGCGCCGGCACCCGGCGCACGAACTCCGGCACGGGCAGCATCCCGCGCTCGCCGATGAGGGCCCGGAACTGGAGGGCCGCCGAGAGGAACGCGACGACGTACAGCCCGGCGAGCCCCCGCTGGAAGACGATCCGGCTCAGCCAGTAGTCGGGTGCGGTGAACCACCGCATCGTGTCCGGTGCCGCTCCCGGGAGCCGCGGCTACTCGTCGCCGGCCTTCCGCTCGCCCTCCGCCTGGGACGGGGTCGTGCGGGTCGTCTGCGGGTGGAGCTGCGCCTTCTGCTGCGCGTCCATGTCCTCTTCGAGACGTTCGCCCTCGGCCTGCGCCGGGGTCGTGTACTCGTCGTACTGGCTCATGGCCGCCTCCTTCAGGAAGCACGGATGAGTACAGGAGGAGCGTAACTCCTATCGCCCGGCGACGAGACCCGCCAGCGATCGGCCCAGGCGGCGCGCGTAGGCCAGCTGGAGCGCCCGTACGACGGGGCCGCCGAGCCGCGTGTACCAGGCGGCGGCGCGACTGAAGGCGGTCACGGTGAACCAGACCGAACCGTCCTCGCGCAGGTCGACCACGAAGGACTCCTCGCCGCACTCCGGATGCCCGGTCCGCGTCCCGTACGCGAAGCCGGTCTCGCTGTCCGTGTACGCGGTCCAGATCACCTGGCACGGGGCGGTGAAGCGGACCGGGCCGAGGCCCAGCGAGACCTCCAGGGTGACGCCGGGCTCGGCGCGGACGGCCTCGCTGGTCACCCGGGCGCCGGTCGCCCGGTGCATCCGCCAGGTGGTGACGGCCGCGCCCGCGGTCGCGTAGGCCGCGCGCCCGTGGCCGACGCGCACGGTGTGGTGCAGGTGGTGGTAGCCGGCGGGCAGCGGCCGGGTGCGGGTGGCGCCGACCTCGGGGTAGTTGGGGCCGCCCGCGGCGGGAGCGGCCGGGTGGGGCCGGGCGGCCGGGCGTGCGGCCTCGTCGGAGAGGCTGCGGAGGAGACGGGTCATGCCGGGAGCTCCGTTCGGGGAGTGGGGTGCGGGGCGGTACGGGGGATACGGGGGTTGATGGGGTTAGGGGGGTTACGGGGATCGCGGAAGTTGCGTGGGTTACGGGGGTTGCGTGGGTTACGGGAAAGGGGTCGGCGTGCGCGGGTCTCGTGGCGCTCCGGGAGTGCGCGCAGGCGGCGCCAGGCGAGGAGCGTGCAGAGGGCGAAGCCGAGCGCGTTGCCGAGGCCGTGGGTCGCGGCCATCCAGGTCAGGCTCGGGTGCGGAAGCCCGGTGGCCTCGCCGAGCGCCCAGCTGAGGGCGAGCAGCATGGTGGCGACCAGGACGGCGGCGGAGACCCCGAGCAGGGCGCGGGTGACCCGGTCCGGCGCGGTGGTGCGCAGCTCGCGCCAGGTCAGCAGGGCGACGGCCCACATGCCCGCGGTGAGGACGAGGGCTCCGGCCAGTTCGGCCCAGTCGTCGACGAAGTAGCCGAGCAGGACGAGCAGGGTGCCGAGGGGGACGCTGAGCGCGGCGAACCGGGCCGTGCGTCCGCCGGTCGTACGGCAGACGAGTCCGGCGACCAGGGCTGCCGTGAACCCGGCGAAGTGGAAGTGCGGCACGGTCAGGGCGAGGATGCCGGGCTCGAAGCCGAACAGCGTGTGGCCGCCCCGCTCGGCGACCAGGGCGAGGCCCGCGACCGAGGGGGTCACCAGGGCGGTGAGCACCGCGACCTCGGCCGGGGCGAGGGACCGGGTGACCGCGAGCCGGGCGGGCGCGTGCAGGGCGAGGGCCAGGGTGGCGAGCGCGTAGGCGCAGGCCAGCGCGGTGGCGAGCGGGGAGCGGGGGAGCCAGAGGGCGAGCACCCCGGGAGCGGCGAGCAGCGGCCAGGCCCGGCGCAGCAGGCGGAGGCCGGGCGGGCGCGGACGGACGGGGCCGGTGCGCCCGGCTTGCTCGTCGTGCCTGGCCTGCCCGGCGGGCCTGTCGGGCTCGTCGATGAGTCGGAGGCCCATCGGGACGATCACCAGCATCCCGAGCGTCACGATCAGCGCCACGAGTACGGACACGGCGGCCACACCCCCCTGTTGAACATGTTCAACCGTCTGGGGTGAGCGTAGAGCCTTGCTTGAACACGTTCAAGGGTGGGGTGGGTGACGGGCGACTCGCCGGATGGGCGTACCCGGATTGCGGGCCTCCGGGCCCTGCGGGAGACATGGAGGAACGACTCGGGGGCGAAAGGCGGGAGACCAGGTGCGCACACCCAGACAACGGCCCACACGGCCCGGTGCCGTGGCGAGCGCCGCGCTGGCCTCGGCCCTGCTGATCGCGGGCTGCTCCTCGGGCGGCACGGGGGAGGCCGGGGCGGAACAGGCCGCCGCCGCGCCCTCCCGGGAGGTGCTGCTCCAGCCGGCCGTCGCCCAGGGCCCCGACGCCTTCACCCCGTCCACCGCGCAGGAGGGCGCCCCCGAGCGCTCCGGCACGGCACCCGACGGCGTCACCGGCACCCCCGTCCCGGCCGCCCGCGAGATCGGCGGCGCCACCCCCGGCCTCTACGCGGGCACCCGCTCCGTCGCCTCCTGCAACGTCGCCCAGCAGGCCGCCCTCCTCACCGCCGAGCCGGCCAGGACCCGCTCCTTCGCCGAGGCCGCCGGCATCCCCGAGGCCGACGTCGCGGGCTGGCTGCGCGGCCTCACCCCCGTCCTGCTGCGCGCCGACACCCGCGTCACCGACCACGGCTACCGCGACGGCCGCGCCACCGCCTTCCAGACCGTCCTCCAGGCCGGAACGGCCGTCCTCGTCGACCAGTACGGCACCCCGCGCGTCCGCTGCGCCTGCGGCAACCCGCTGCGCTCCCCGGCCGCCGGGCCGGGCGCCGTGCACACCGGGAAGCCCTGGCCCGGCTACGCGCCGGACCGGGTCCTCGCCATCACCCCGACCAGCACCGTCGTCACGAGCCTGGTGATCGCCAACCTCACCGACAACACCTGGATCGAGCGGAAGGCCGCCGGATACGGCGTCCAGGACCGCAGGCCCGACGTCCTGCCGCTCTGCGACCCCGCCTCCTGCGACCCGGTCACCGCACCGGCCGCGCCGCTCCCGGACGGCCAGGCACCGCGGACGCCGGCCGACCCGCAGGCGCCCGCCGCACCCCGGACCCCCACGGACCCGCGGACGCCTGCCGACCCGCAGACCCCTGCCCGGCCCCAGGCCCCCACCACCCCGCAGTCACCCGACCACGGCACGCACCCCGCCGAACCCGTCCCCGACACGCCCTCACACGACGCCCCTTCGCACGACACCCCCTCGCCCGACGCCCCCGCCCCGGACGTGCCGACCCCCGACCTCCCGATGCCCGATGCCCCCCATGACCTGCCGCCCGACTTCCCCTCCGCCGAGCCGCCGCCCTCGTTCGAGGAACTGTTCCCGAACGACCCCGCCGCACAGCAGCCCGAGACCTTCCAGGGCTGACCGCCCCCGATCCGGTCCGGGCCACCCGGGCACCCTCCCCGATCCCGATCCGAACCCATTTCCGATCTTCGCCGTGCGCGCGGGCGGGGCTACGCCTAGCGTGGCCCCATGAACGCGGGCGACGGGGGCGGGGAGGCGGCCGAGCAGTGCCGCTGCGAAGCGGGCTCGGCGGGGACGACCTGCTGTTTTCTCCATGAGTTCGGCCAGGAATTCCGGATGGGCAGCTTCGACTGGGACCTGCTCACCGGCCGGATGACCATGGACGAGGCCGCCCTGAGCGTCTTCGACATGGACGCCGACGCCTACGACGGCGACCCCGGCAGCCTCGCCTCGCGCGTCCTGCCCGACGAGAGCCGCCGCCTCGACATGCTGGTGGCCCAGGCCCTCAAGGACGGCAGCGACCACTACGGCGCCTACTTCCGCATCCGTACCCGCTCCGGCATCCAGCGCTGGACCCACACCCAGGGCCTGGTACGGCGCGACGAGAACGGGCGCCCGTTCCGTATCGTCGGCATCGTCCGGGACGCCTCCGAGGAGCTGACCGAGTCCGCCGCCCGGCTCGGCCTCGACGAGGGGCGCCGCCAGCGCACCAGCGTCGTCGAGGGCACCACGGCGGCCCTCGCCCACGCCCGCACCGTGCAGGACATCATCGACCTGCTCAACGACTCCCAGGGCCTCGAACACTTCGGCGCGGCCAGTCTCGTCATGGGCCTCCTGGAGGCCGGGCGCATCCACCTCGTGGCCGAAGGGCCCGACGGCGCGTTCGTCCCCGGCACCCGGTTCACCCGGGTGGACGAGCCGTACCCGATGGGCGAGGTCATCCGCACCCTGCGCCCCCGCTTCATCGAGTCCCCGGAGGACTTCGCCGCCTCCTACCCGGTCCTGTGGCCGCACATCAGCGGCCTCGGCATCACCTCCGCCGCCTATCTCCCGCTCATCGCGCAGGCCCGCCCGATCGGCGCCCTCGGACTGCTCTACAGCGGCGACCGCACCGGCTTCAGCGCCGACGAACGCAACCTGCTCGTCGCCCTCGGCAGCTCCATCGCCCAGAGCCTCCAGCGCGCCATGCTCTACGAGCAGGAACACGACCTCGCCGAAGGCCTCCAGCAGGCGATGCTGCCCCGCCGCATCATCGACGTCCCCGGCACCCAGATCGCGGTCCGCTACCGCTCCGCCCGGCTCGGCCGGGACATCGGCGGCGACTGGTACGACATCATCCCGCTGCCCGGCGGCCGGGTCGGCGCCGTCATCGGCGACGTCCAGGGCCACGACACCCACGCCGCCGCCGTCATGGGACAGCTGCGGATCGTGCTCCGCGCCTACGCCGCCGAGGGACACACCCCCGCCACCGTGATGGCCCGCGCCTCCGTCTTCCTGCACGAGCTCGACACCGAGCGCTTCGCGACCTGTACGTACGCCGAGGCCGACCCCGCCACCGGCCTCGTCCAGATCGTGCGCGCCGGCCATGTCGACCCGCTCGTCCAGGACCCCGACGGCACGGCCCACCGCCTCCCCGTCGACGGCGGCCTGCCGCTCGGGCTCTCCGCCGAGTTCGCCCGGCTCGACTACCCCGTGACCACCGTCGAACTCGACCCGGGCCACACCCTCCTGCTCTACACCGACGGCCTGGTGGAGAAGCCGGGCTCCGACCTCGACGAGGGGCTCCAATGGCTCTCCTCGCTGGTCAAGCGCGGCCCGCGGGACCTCCAGGAACTCGCCGACCACCTGTGCGACGTCGTCGACGAGCGGGGCGGCGAGGACGACGTGGCCGTCCTGCTGCTGCGCCGCGAGGGCGCCCACCCGCCGCAGTCCGGCGGGCGCCTCCAGCAGCACGTCGGCCAGAACGACCCGGAGGCCCTCAGCTCGGCCCGGCACATGATCCGGGCCGCGGTACGGGCCTGGGGCGCGGGCGGCCGCTCCGACGAGATCGAACTGGTCGCCGACGAGCTGATGACCAACGCCCTCATGCACACCGACGGCGGCGCCATCGTGACCCTGCGGATGCTGCCCGGCCCCGAGCGCCGCCTCCGCGTCGAGGTCGAGGACCGCTCCAGCGCGCTGCCGCGCCGCCGCGAGGCGGGCGACTCGGGCGTCTCCGGGCGCGGGCTGCTCCTCGTGGACCGGCTCTCCGACCTGTGGGGCGTGGAGCCGCGCGGCGGCGGCAAGTGCGTGTGGTGCGAGTTCGTCACGGAGCAGCCGGAGGGCTGAGGGGGCGGGCCGCTCGGAGGGCCGAGCGCCCGGCGCCCGGGACGCCCGGGAGCCGGGCGCCGCTCCGTCGGCGGGCGTCCGCCCGTCCCGTGCGGCAGGGTGGGAGCATGCCGGAACTGCCCGAGGTCGAAGCCCTCCGCGCCTTCCTGGACGAGCATCTCGTGGGCAAGGAGATCGCCCGCGTGCTGCCCGTCGCGATCAGCGTGCTCAAGACCTACGACCCACCGCTCGGCGCCCTCGACGGGGCGCGGGTCACCGGGGTCGCCCGGCACGGCAAGTTCCTCGACATCGGCACCGAGGGCGCGGCCGGCCCGCTCCACCTGCTGGTCCATCTCGCCCGGGCCGGCTGGCTCCAGTGGAAGGACGTCCTGCCCGACGGGCCGCCGCGCCCGGGGAAGGGCCCGCTGGCCCTGCGTACCGCCCTCACCGGAGGCGACGGCTTCGACCTCACCGAGGCCGGCACCACCAAACGCCTCGCCGTCCACCTCGTCCGCGACCCCGCCGAGGTGCCCGGCGTCGCCCGCCTCGGCCCCGACCCGCTCGCCGAGGACTTCGACCTCGCCGCGTTCACCGCACTGCTCGCCGGCGAACGGCGCCAGATCAAGGGCGCGCTGCGCGACCAGAGCCTCATCGCCGGCATCGGCAACGCCTACTCCGACGAGATCCTGCACGTCGCCAAGATGTCCCCCTTCAAACCCACCCAGAACCTGACACCCGTGGATACCGCCGCTCTCTATACGGCGATGCGCGACACCCTCACCGAGGCCGTCGAGCGCTCCCACGGACTCGCCGCCGGCAAGCTCAAGGCCGAGAAGAAGAGCGGCCTGCGCGTCCACGGCCGCGCCGGCGAACCCTGCCCGGTCTGCGGGGACACCATCCGGGAGGTCTCCTTCAGCGACAGCGCCCTCCAGTACTGCCCCACCTGCCAGACCGGCGGGAAGCCGCTCGCCGACCGCCGCATGTCGAAACTCCTGAAGTAGGCGCCCAGAGGGGTGTCTAGACTCCCCGCATGCTGCGCGTACTGGCCGTCGACGACGAGGCGCCGGCCCTCGGCGAACTCCTCTACCTGCTGCGGGCCGACCCACGGGTGCGCAGTGCCGAGGGCGCGGGCGACGCCACCGAGGCGCTGCGCCGAATAGGGCGCGCCCTGGAGTCGGGCCAGGGCGGCGACGAGGGCGTCGGTGGCGTCGACGGCATCGACGGCATCGATGTCGTCTTCCTCGACATCCACATGCCCGGGCTCGGCGGCCTCGACCTCGCGCGGCTGCTCGGCGGGTTCGCCAGGCCGCCGCTCATCGTCTTCGTCACCGCCCACGAGGGCTTCGCCGTCCAGGCCTTCGACCTGGAGGCCGTCGACTACCTGCTCAAGCCCGTGCGCCGCGAACGGCTCGCCGAGGCCGTCCGCCGCGTCCACGAACTGGTGCACGCCACCGCCCAGGCGCCCGCCCCCGAGCAGATCCCCGTCGAACTCGGCGGCGTCACCCGCTTCGTCTCCGTCGACACCATCGCGTACGTCGAGGCGCGCGGCGACTACGCCCGCCTGCACACCGACCACGGCAGCCACCTCGTGCGCATCCCGCTGTCCGCCCTGGAGGAGCGCTGGGCCGCCCGCGGCTTCGTCCGCATCCACCGCAGCCATCTCGTCGCCCTCGCCCGCATCGACGAGCTCCGCCTCGACGGCGGAGCGACCTCCGTGCGGGTCGGCGACGCCGAACTCGCCGTCTCCCGCCGTCACGCCCGCCACCTGCGCGACCTCCTCATGCGGCGCGCCCCCTAGGGCGGTTCCCGCCCCCTAGGGCGGTTCCCGCCCCCTACCGGGTCCGGAGCCCTTCTGCGTACACTCCACGGGCCCAGCAGACCGTGAGAGAGCGGACGGCGATGTCCGAGCACCACCCTCCGCCCGCCCCCGGCCGGCGGGACGCCCCCCGGCCCCGGCGCGAGACCGTCACCTACGCCTCGGCCCTCGGCGGCGCCGTGCCCCGCCCGCGGCCCCAGCACGCGCCCGCCCGCTCCGAGATCAGCGAGCAGACCACCCTCGGGCACACCTACGTGCGCTCCCTGATGCGCAGCCAGCTGCGCACCGCGCTCACCGCCCTCGGCGCGCTCGTCCTGCTCGTCGGCCCGCTGCCGCTGCTGCTCGCCCTGCCCGCCCCCGAGCCCGCTGTCTGGATCGCGCTCGGCGTCGGCGTCCACCCCGTCATCTGGGCCGTCGCCCACTGGTACGTGCGCCGCGCCGAACGCAACGAACGCGACTTCACCGGCCTCGTCGAGCGGTGACCCCCGCCCCGTGAACCACAGCTACGCGGTCGCCGCCGTCACCGCCGTCGTCCTGGCCACCGTCCTCATCGGCGCCCTCGGCCTGCGCATCTCCCGCACCACCTCCGACTTCTACGTCGCCTCCCGCACCGTCGGCCCCCGCCTCAACGCGGCCGCCATCAGCGGCGAGTACCTGTCGGCCGCCTCCTTCCTCGGCATCGCCGGACTCGTCCTCGTCCAGGGCCCCGACATGCTCTGGTACCCGGTCGGCTACACCGCCGGCTACCTCGTCCTGCTGCTCCTCGTCGCCGCCCCGCTGCGCCGCTCCGGCGCGTACACCCTGTCCGACTTCGCCGAGGCCCGGCTCGAATCGCCCCAGGTCCGGCGGCTCGCCAGCCTCTTCGTCGTCGGCATCTGCTGGCTCTACCTGCTGCCCCAGCTCCAGGGCGCGGGCCTCACCCTGGAGATCCTCACGGGCGCGCCCGACTGGGTCGGCGGGCTCCTCGTCGCCCTCGTCGTCACCGGCACCGTCGCCGCGGGCGGCATGCGCAGCATCACCTTCGTCCAGGCCTTCCAGTACTGGCTCAAGCTCACCGCCCTGCTCGTCCCGGTGCTCTTCCTCGCCGCCGCCTGGTACGGGGACGGCGCCCCGCGCGCCCGCTTCGACGCCCCCGCCGTCCTCCGCGCGCACACCGCCGTCCGGGTCGCCGAGACCGTACGCGTCGAGGTCGACGCCCCGCTGACGCTCACCGTCACCGGCCGGATCGACTCCCGGACGTACGACGGTGACGGCGTCACCCTCGCCCCCGGCACCCACCGCGTGGAGGCGGGCACGGCGCTCGTCCTCCCCGAGGGCGCGCCCGTCCCGCGCCGTTCCGGCACCGGAGCCGACCCCCTCGGCTGGTCCCAGCCGCTCGCCGGAAGCCGCGACGGGCACCAGCTGTACGCCACGTACGGGCTGATCCTGGCGACCTTCCTCGGCACCATGGGCCTGCCCCACGTCGCCGTCCGCTTCTACACCAGCCCGCACGGCCGCGCCGCCCGCCGCACCACCCTCGTCGTCCTCGGGCTGGTCGGCGTCTTCTACCTGCTGCCGCCGCTGTACGGGGCGCTCGGCCGGATCTACGCCCCCGAACTCGCCCTGACCGGAGCCGCCGACGCCGCCGTGCTCGTGCTGCCGGAACGGATGCTCGGCGGGGTCCTCGGCGACCTGCTGGGCGCGCTCCTCGCGGGCGGCGCCTTCGCCGCCTTCCTGTCGACCGCCTCGGGACTGACCATGTCCGTCGCCGGTGTCCTCACCCAGGACGTGCTGCCCTCCCGGGGCGTGCGGCACTTCCGGCTCGCGACCCTACTGGCGACGGCCGTACCGCTGGGCGCGGGGACGGTCGCCTCCCAGGTGCCGGTCGCGGACGCCGTCGGCCTCGCGTTCGCCGTGTCCGCCTCCTCGTTCTGCCCGTTGCTCGTCCTCGGCATCTGGTGGCGGCGCCTCACCCCGCCGGGCGCGGTCGCCGGACTGCTCCTCGGGGGCGGCTCGGCGCTCGCCGCCGTGATGGCGACCCGGGCCGGACTGCCGCCGGCCGGCTGGCCGCACACCCTGATGGCCTGGCCGGCCGTCTGGTCGGTGCCGCTCGGCTTCCTCAGCATGGTCCTCGTCTCCCTGGCCACCCCGCGCCGCGTACCGCCCGGGACCCCGGCGATCCTGGCCCGGCTGCACCTGCCGGAGGAGTTCAGCGGCCGTCCGGAGGCCCGGGAGGCGGGCCCGAGGGCGGCGGTCCCGAAGGCCGCGCACCGGAACGGGGCCGAGCGGTGAGCGGCATCGCGTTCGCGGCGGCGGGGGCCGTCGGGGCCGTGCTGCTCGCCGTCGGGTTCGTCCTGGGCCGGAGCACCGCCCGGCGCGGCGACCGTTCCGCCGCCCCCGGGCTCGGCACCCCCGTGGAGCGGGCCACCTTCCACACCCTGCACACCGCCTCGCTCGCCGCGCCCCCGCTGCGCGCCGGGCTCACCGAGGAGACCGCCGCCCGGGCCGCCGGGCGGCTGCGCTCGCTGCTCGGCACGGAGGCGCTGTGCCTCACCGACCGTACGGCGGTGCTCGCCTGGGACGGGCCCGGCGACGGGCACCACCGCGACCGGGTCGTGGAGCTCGTCGCCGAGACCCTCGCCTCGGGCCGCAGCCGCTCCGTGCACACCGGCTGCGCCGACGACTCCTGTCCGCTGCGCTGGGCGGTCGTCGCCCCGCTCACCGGCGAGGACGGGGTGCTCGGCGCGCTCGTGGCGTACGGTTCGCGCGAGTCGGCGGTGCTGGTGCGGGCGGCCACCGAGGTGGCCCGCTGGGTCTCCGTCCAGCTCGAACTGGCCGAGCTCGACCGCTCGCGCACCCGGATCGTCGAGGCGGAGATCCGGGCCCTGCGCGCCCAGATCTCCCCGCACTTCATCTTCAACTCCCTCGCCGCCATAGCCTCGTTCGTCCGCACCGACCCGGAGCGCGCCCGTGAGCTGCTCCTGGAGTTCGCCGACTTCACCCGCTACTCGTTCCGCAGGCACGGCGAGTTCGCCCGGCTGGCCGACGAACTGCGGTCCATCGAGCAGTACTTGGCGCTCGCCGGGGCCCGCTTCGGCGAGCGGCTGACGGTGACCCTGCGGATCGCGCCCGAGGTGCTCACGGTGGCGCTGCCCTTCCTCTGCCTCCAGCCGCTGGTGGAGAACGCCGTCAAGCACGGCCTGGAGGACTCCGCCGCGGGCTGCCGGATCGTCATCGCGGCCCGTGACGCGGGCGCCGAGGCGGTCGTCACCATCGAGGACGACGGGGTGGGCATGGACCCCGAGGAGCTGCGCGCCGTCCTGCGCGGCGAGCGCCCCTCGGCCTCGGGCATCGGGCTCGGCAACGTCGACGAGCGGCTCCGCCAGGTGTACGGGCCGGAGCACGGTCTCGTCATCGAGACGGGCGTCGGCGCCGGGATGAAGGTGACGGTGCGGATCCCCAAGTACCGGCCCGGGGTGCACCCCGTGGCCTGAGCGCTCAGTGCAGGTACAGCGCGAGATGGGCGAGGGTGACGCCCAACTGCCAGGCGGGGAGCCACACCTGACGGTTCTCGTCGATCCCGGCCGCCGGTGGTACCGGGACCGGCCCGGCCACCCCCGCGAGGTCCGCCAGGTCGGCGGCGCGCAGCTCGGTCGCGCGCAACCGGCGCCAGGTGGCCCGGGCCAGGACCAGATCGGGCCCCTCGGCCGACGGTGCGGCGAGCCGATCGGCGACCCAGCCGGACCAGGGATGGTCGTGGGAGGTGCGCCACAGCCACTCCTCGACCCCGGCGCCCGCGAGGTGGACGGTCAGGGCCAGTGCCTGGACTCCGGCGCGGAACTCCAGCGATCCCGGCTCGACGAGACCGCTGGTGCGCAGCAGGTCGTCGGCGGCGTACTCGGCGCACAGCCAGTCCATGGGGACGGCGAGCCCGCCCCCGCCGGCGCCGTTCGTGCTCTCGGGCAGCAACGCTCCACCTTCTCCCGGACGTCCTCACGAGGCCCCGACGACGAGCCTCCACCAGGAAGCACGGACGCGGGGCGCACTTTGCTCAACTCGCCCGGGCGGTTCCGGATACGGCCCCCGCCGCATCGGTGCAGGTGGGAGCCGTGTGACTCGGGTGAGGTACGGGGCGGGAGCGCTCGGGGAGGTCAGCCGAGGAGCGCGTACACCGCCGTCGCGTGGGCGGCCGTCTCCTCGCTTCCCTCGGCGGTCATGGTGATGTCGGCGAACGCCATCCGCTTGCCGGACTTGGTGAGCCGGGCTCGCACCAGGACGTCGGTGCCGACCACCGCGCGCTGGAAGCTGATCGACTGCTGGACCGTGGTCATCGGGACGAAGCCGCCGCGGGAGGCGGCCACCGCGAGCACCGTCGCCGTGTCGGCGGCGGCCATCAGTGCCTGTCCGGACAGGCCGCCGCCCTCCCGGGCGAGCCGGTTGGACCAGGGGAGCCGCAGGACGGCCTCCTGGCCGTCGACGGAGGCCACGGTGAGCCCCAGATCGAGCACCCAGGGTGCGAAGTTGTCGGCGAGGATCTTTTCGGCGGAGGTCAGAGTCAGCGTCACGAGGGGCATTGTGGGGCGGTGGCCCGCGAGCGGGCAACGGGCGTGCGCCGGGGCGGCCGGTAGCCGGGCAGCCGCCGTCCCAGCAGGCGCAGCGCGTAGTGCGAGCGGGACTTGACCGTGCCGGCCGGGATGCCGAGCTCGGCGGCGGCCTCGTTGACGGTCAGGCCGTGGAAGTAGAGCCGGACGAGGACCGCGCGGTGCTCCGGGCTGAGTCCGCGCACGGCGGCCCGTACGTCGAGGGCCGCGTCGGCGGACTCGGTGGCGTCGCCCGGATCGGCGGTGACGGCGAGCGCGGAGTCGCCGATCTCGGCGGGGCGGGCGAGCCGGGAGCGGCGCGCGTCGATGGCGAGCCGCCGGGCGACGGTGAAGAGCCAGGGGCGCATGGACTCGTA
Organism: Streptomyces sp. NPDC023157; assembly: GCF_055560575.1. Taxonomy (NCBI): domain Bacteria; kingdom Bacillati; phylum Actinomycetota; class Actinomycetes; order Kitasatosporales; family Streptomycetaceae; genus Streptomyces; species Streptomyces sp. NPDC023157. The sequence goes on along the minus strand of NZ_JBVHIL010000002.1, from coordinate 656,217 downwards.
GGGCGCGGCGAAGGCCTCGGGATGGAGCCAGGCCCGCACCAGGGTCTCCTGCGCCAGGTCCTCGGCGCGCTGCCGGTCGCCGTGGGTCAGTCCGAGCAGGAAGGCGAGCAGCGCCGGACCGTGCTCGGCCTGGAGCTCCTGCAGGGTCCGCTCGTCGGTGGTTGCCGTGGTCATGGGCCGTATCCGAACGCATCCGGGCGGTGAGGGACAGGGAACGGACAGCGGTCTGCGACGAACGGTCGCACCGCGCGGTGAACGGTACGGCGAACGGTCGGGCGGAACCCTTGCGTCCGATTCAGCGGGGTTTGGTGCGGTCTGCGGCAATGACCCTTGACTGGGGCCTTCGCCGACGGTGAATTCACAGGATCAGATGTTCATCCCATGAATCGGCGGAGCCGGCAGATGACCTCACGCACCCGACCCGGCGCGGCGGCCCTCGCCGCCCTCCTGCTCGCCGCGGCCACCGGCTGCGCGGCCCAGGACCGCGCCGCCGACGCCCCGGCCTCCCCGACCCGGACACCGCGCGCTCCCGCGGCGCCGGGGGGAGCGTCCGCCCCGGCCGGTTTCACCCTCGTCGCCTCCGGCGACGTCCTGCCGCACGACTCCATCATCCGCCAGGCCGCCGCCGACGCGGGCGGCGCCGGCTACGACTTCCGCCCCATGCTCGCGGGCGTGAAGTCCGTCGTCTCCCGTGCCGACCTGGCGATCTGCCACATGGAGACCGTGTACGGGGAGGACGGCGGCCCCTACACCGGCTACCCGGCCTTCAAGTCGCCGCCCGAGGTCGCCGCCGCCCTCAAGGAGACCGGCTACGACTCCTGCTCCACCGCCTCCAACCACACCCTCGACGACGGCGCCGCCGGACTGCGCCGCACCCTCGACGCCCTCGACAAGGCGGGCGTACGGCACGCCGGATCGGCCCGCACCGCCGAGGAGGCGGCCAGGCCCGCCCTGCTCAAGGCCGGCGGCGCCACCGTGGCCCAGCTGGCCTACACGTACGACACCAACGGCTATCCGCTGCCCGAGGGGCAGCCCTGGGCCGTCAACCTGATCGACGAGCAGAAGATCGTCGCCGACGCCCGGGCCGCCCGCAGGGCCGGCGCCGACGTCGTGGTCGTCTCCCTCCACTGGGGCACCGAGTGGCAGACCGCCCCCGACGACCGCCAGCTCACCCTCGGCCGCTCCCTCACCGCCGCACGGACCGGCGGCCGCCCCGACATCGACCTCGTCCTCGGCACGCACGCCCACATCCCGCAGGCGTACGAGAAGGTCAACGGCACCTGGATCGTCTATGGCATGGGCGACCAGATCGCCGGCGACATGGTCAACTACGAGGGCGCCTACGACAAGCGCGGCAACCAGGGCACCCTGGCCCGCTTCACCTTCACCCCGCCGGCCACCCCCGGCGCGCGCTGGGAGGTCTCCCGGGCCGAGTTCGTCCCGCAGTTCTTCGACACCGCCCGCGGCCGGGTCGTGAACCTCAACGCGGCCCTCCGCGAGGGCGAGGAGCAGTACACCGAGCCGCGCGACGCCATCCGCGAGGTCGTCCTCGGCCGCGGCGCCGCCCGCGACGGCCTCGTGATGGGGGAGTGAGCCCCGGCGCACCCCGGTGAGCCCCCGGTACGAGGAGTCCGGCTAGGGCACCACGGTGACCGGCCAGCGGCCCGCCTTGACCAGGCGCACCGCGACCGAGCCGACGAAACGGTGACCGGCCGACTCCGAGACGCCCACCACCACCGCGTCCGCCTTCAGTTCGTCCGCCGCGGCGACCAGGCCCGCGTACGGGTCCCCGCGGAAGGTGTGGAACTCCCAGCGCACCCGCCAGATCTCCTTCACCCGCTCCGTCGCCTCGCGGATCTCCTTCACCAGGCCCTCGGCGATCTCGTCCGTGGTCCCGGCCACCGGCGCGCCCACGGCCGCGCCCGCCGTCAGCAGGGGCTGCACGTACACCAGGGCCAGCAGGGCGTTCTGCCGCCGGGCGAGCCCGGCCGCGTAGGAGGCGGCGCGCAGGGAGGACTCGGAGCCGTCGACTCCGGCCACGATCACCTTCGGGCCGTCGGTACCTCGTTCGAAACCACTCACCCTCCGAGGCTATCGGCTCATCGGGTGCTTTCGAGCGGGGGCCCGGTGTCGCTGAGAAGCGCGCGGGGTCCTCCGTACGAACCATTGGCCATGAAAAACGATGAGAAGCCCATGGGACGGCGGTCGCTGCTGAGGCTCGCCGCCGCGCTCGGGGCCACGGCCACCGTCGGGGTCTTCGCGGCGGACCGCATGAGCGGCTCCGAGGCCGGCCCCGCGACCGGGGCGGCGCCCCCGGCGCGTCCGCGTCCGGCCGGTGCGCCGGGCGCGCAGCCGCAGGCCAGGCTGCGCCCGGCCGCCTACCGCCTCCAGCCGATGACCGGCTACGCGCCCCCCGCCTTCCGCCGGGCGATCCCGCCGGTGCGCACCCGGCCCTTCCTCCACCTGACCGGCGTCGGCCGCTCGATGGTGCTCACCTTCGACGACGGACCCGATCCGCGCTACACCCCGGAGATCCTCGCGACCCTGCGCCGGTACGGCTGCCGCGCGATGTTCTTCGTCTGCGGCGAGATGGCGGTCGACAACCAGGACCTGCTCAAGGAGATGGCCGAGGACGGACACGTGGTCGGCAACCACACCTGGTCGCACCCGCTGGTCCCGAAGCTGCGGCCGTCCCGCATCCGCCAGGAGCTCGGCTCCACCAGCGAGGTCGTCGAACAGGCCCTCGGCACCCCGCCGCTCTGGTACCGGGCGCCGTACGGGGCGTGGAACCGGCTCTCGTTCGAGATCGGCGCAGAGCTGGGCATGGAGCCGCTGGCCTGGACCGTCGACACCCTGGACTGGCAGGAGCCGCCCACCGACTCCATCGTGCGCCGGGTGCTGGACGGGGCCGGGTCCGGGGTCGTCGTGCTCAACCACGACGCGGGCGGCAACCGCGCGCACAGCGTGGCCGCGCTCAAGCGCTATCTGCCCGAACTCCTCGACGCGGGCTACAGCATCACCGTCCCGCGCCGCTGAGCCGCCGCCCCGCGGGCAGGACGAGGGCCCCGGCACGGGCGGACGTGCCGGGGCCCTCGTCGTACGGCCGCTACCGCGAGCCGACCATCCTGGCGTAGACGACGACGTTGCCGTCGTAGCCGTGCGCCCGCGAGTAGCCGCCGCCGCAGGTGATCACGCGGAGCTCGGGCTCGCCGGTGTCGGCGTAGACCTGCACGGGGAAGTCGTTCTTGGCGTAGACCTCGACCCCGTAGATCTCGAAGACGGCGACCCGGCCGTCGAACCGTTCGACCTCGACGTGCTGGCCCTTCTGCAGGGAGCCGAGGCCGTAGAAGACGGCGGGGCCCGCCAGGTTGTCGACGTGGCCCACGACGACGGAGGTGCCGCGCATGCCCGGCGCGGTGCCGTTCTGGTACCAGCCGGCGAGGTTGGCGTCCTGCGGAGGGGGAGCGCTGATCCAGCCGTTGTCGTCCAGGCCCACGTCCATGATCGGTGCGGCCACGCGGAGCGCCGGGATCCTGATCCGGGAGGCCGGGGCGAAGGGCAGCGGTTCGAGTCCGGCGGCCGCGGTCGGAGCGGGGCCGACGGGACGGGTGACCGGGCGGGCCGCGGCGGTGGGCTGCGGGGGTCCCGATTCGAATCCGACGCCGTTGCGCATTATCGCCAGGCCGGACAGCATGACCAGAGCCAGGGCGCCCCAGGGTTGGCGTCTCCTGGCGGCGTCGAGGACGCTGAAGTCCTTGGTCCTCATGGTTCTCCCTTCGTGGGCGTCACGGGAACGGTAAGGGCGCCCGGGGAGGGCGGCGATCGGGGCGGGGCGAACGGGTGTCGGCCGTCGACGCGGGTGGCGTCCGGGTGATGCCCCATCCGAGTACTCGTCAGATCATCGGCCCGATGTCGTGTGACCTGCGGAACCGTCGGACGCCGACCCCCGTTCGGCCGGTGCCCCGCGTCACCGGTGTGGCCCAAGGCCAACATGCGGGGCCTGGTCCGGCTTGTGATGGTTCGTCATGGAAGACGTACTCGTCGAATCTCCCGGAGCACCGCTTTGGGGCGTCTTCCACAGGAGGTTCCACCATGCGTGCTGCACGCACTCTGGCGGTGACGGCGACCGCGTTCGCGGCGCTCGGGCTCGCCGCCCCCCTCGCCACTGCCACCAACGGGCCCAGCAGCGTGACCGTCAACCCTTTCCAGGCCGAGCGGGGCGGAGACAATTCCAACGGCGTCACGGTGTCGCCCTTCGCGGTCCACCAGGGGGCGATCCTCACGATCACCGTCCGGGGCTGCGCCGGAGGCACGGTCACGTCCAACGCCTTCGCGACGACCACGCTCTCCGCCACCGTCAACGGGGTGTCCACCGCCACCGCCCGCATCTTCAACAACGCCACGCCCGGCCAGTACAACCTGGCCGTCCAGTGCGGCGGCCGTACGCTCACCCAGCCGTTCCGTGTCCTCGCCGGACAGGGCGCACAGGGTGGCCTCGGCGGATCGCTCGCCCCGAGCTCCACGGAGATGGCCGTCGGCGGTTCGCTCGTCGCCGCGGCGGCGCTCGGCGGCGGACTGTTCATCGCCCGCCGGCGCCGTATGGCCGGCGCGGGCGTCTGACCGGTCGAACCTCCCGGTCGGCCCGTCACCCCGTCGCCCCCGGGTCCTGCTCTCCAGGACCCGGGGGCGACGGGCCTGTCCGGTGCTGCCCCGCGGGACGAGGACGGTGTACGGGCGGGGGGCCCCGTCCGTACACCGTCAGTGGCGGCGGCCTTCGGCGGCCCTGCGCCGCACGACGAACACCACACCGGCCACGGCGGCCAGCACCATGGCACCGCCCACGGCCGGCGTCCAGGCGTCCATCGCACCGACGGAGCCGCCGAGGCCGCCCTGGACTCCGCGCGGCGGGGTGAGCAGCGTCGAACTGGCCGTGGGCGTCGAGGTGGCACCGCCGCTGATCGTCAGGTCGACGGTGCCGCCGATCCCGCCCGTGCAGTGGAACGCCACCGTGTAGACGGCCCCGCGCTTGGCGTCGGCGTCCACCAGGGCGGTCGCCGCCGAGCCCGGGGCGATGGTGACGGTGTCGAAGATGCCGGCCGACGCCGTCGCCGTACTCGCGCAGCCCGGCGCGCTCAGGGTGATCCGGCCGCCCGGTGCGACGACCCCGGGTGAGATGACGAAGTCGCCCGCCTGCTTCGCGCGGGGCGCCCGGGGCGCGGGCACGGCGGGGGCGCCGTCGGCGGCGACGGCGAGCGGGGCGGCCAGGGCGAGGGCGGCCGCCCCCAGCAGAGCGGCGGACGCGGCACGTATCGCGCGCATGGTGAATCCTCCGGGTACCCGAGGAGCTGCTGCGGAAGGGGTTTCCACACATCGGACGGCATGCACCTCGATGCCCGAAACGCTAGGAGCGCACTATCACAGCCGCGATCCCAGACGTGCGAATGGGGCACCCATGTCCCCCGCCCGGCCTACATTCGGCCCCCTGATCAGCCCGTGAGCTGCGGGAACAGATCGGTGAACGGCGCGGCGGTCGCCGCGATGCCCCGGCCGAAGGGGGCGTCGAAGTCCCAGATGAGGAAGAGCAGGAAGGCGATGAGGGCGCTGAACAGGCCGGCGAGGAGCAACTCCTTCCCGGTGCGCCGGATCTGGAGCGTGAAGATCAGGCCCACCGTCACCAGCGCGCCGATGATCAGCCCGAACCACACCACGCCCGGCATCGTGTCCCCGGCGCTCTGCCCGCGGGCCCCCCGCGCGTCGTCGGCCACGGCCACCTGGTCCACCAGCGGCTGGTAGGCCTGACCCTCGAAGTCGTTGGCCGGCTGGTAGTCGGTCACGCTCCGGCGGACCTTCTCCAGGAGCTCCGTGCCCTTGTCGCTGAGCTCGCCGTGCTCGGTCATGTGCGGGAACTCGTCCTCGACGACGTAACGGACGTACGTGTCCACGTCGGAGCGGATCCGTTCGCGCGCGGCGACCGGGTACACCTCGGCCCGCGCGGAGATCTCGTGCAGCGCCTGCGCCTCCTGGCGCACGGTCTCCTGGGCGGCGCTGCGGGCCTCCCAGACACCGGCGATGGCGAGACCGAGGACGATGGCGTAGACCACGCCGATCATCATCGTCATGTACTCGATGACGTCAGGGGTCTCGCTGGGGTCGTCGTCCTCGGGGATCCTCCGGTGGTTGATGACGACGATGGTGAGCACGACGGCGCACGCGGCGGCCATCGCGATGGTCAGGACGAGCCATTCGGACAAGGTTTCCTCCGGTGGCGGAGCGTGGGACTCAGCGGGAGCGGGGGCGCAGGATCGCGGTCGCGATCACGGCCGGGGCGGTGATGAGCAGGGTCGTGGTGAGCACGTTCGGGGCGCTCTTCGGCTTCGCCCGGGCCGCCGTGGGCCGGTAGTGCGGCAGCGCCACGGGCGCGGCCGGGCGCGGGCGCGCGGTGGGCGGGGGAGAAGGTCTCGGCGGTGGGGGCGGCTCGGCCTCGGGCGTGGTCGGGGCGGGCGCGGGCGGCGCGGGCCGCGGCGGGGGAGCGGGCCGCACGGGCGGGGGCTTCGGCGCGGGCGGCGGCTCGGGGCTCGGTGGCGGCGGTGGAGGCGGCGTGGGCCTGGGCGGCTCGGGCGGCTTCGTGGGCTTCGGCGGCTCGGTGGGCTTGGGCGGCTCGGTCGGCTCCGGTGGATCCGTGGGGCACGGGGAGTGGGTGGGGTGCGGTGGATGGGTCGGGTGAGAGGGGTGGGTGGGGTGCGTGGGATGCGTCGGGTGGGGTGGGTGCGGGTGGTGGGTCGGGTGGCAGGGCCCCCGCCCGGCGAAGGAGACCACGGTGTTCGAACCGTCGGGTCCGGTGATGGCGGAGGCGCAGGCGTCGGCGGCGACGGGCACCGGTGTGGCGAGCAGCCACACGAGCGCGCCGGCCGCCAGGGGCCGCACGAGGAGCGATCCGTACTGAGACAACAGAGACACGCCGAGCAGCATGATCACGCGCATCGGGCCGTAGGCCCGGAACGGCCTCGGATTCCCCGGATGGAGGGGTTTTCCGGGTGCACGGGTTTGACGTTTCCGCTGGCGCGGTCGACCCGTTGGTGCGCACTGGCCCCAATGGGCGTGCTGTTGCGCCGGATTGAGAGGTCTTGAGGCGTATTGACGCGGTGTCTCCCGCGGGGGAGAGGGTGGGCGGGGTAAGTGGCCGGTTGTCGTCCCTCGGAGGGCGGCCGGGGCCACCCGATCCCTTCCGGTGGCGGCCCCGGAAGCGGGGCACGACCATATGCACGTGAATTTGCACGGGCCGAAGGCGTGAACTCTTCCGTTCCCGCCGCACGTGCCAATGGCGTGTGACCAAGAACGGATCGCGAATTTCCGTTTCTACTCGCTCTCCAGGCAAGCGATCAGTAGCCTCGGCTCGAACGTCGGCCGCGAACACATGGCCGTATCCCCCGTGGCGACTTGTTGGAGACATTGATGGAGCGTCCCGCCTGGGCTCCGCCGGGCATCGATATCTCGATGCCGAGCGTGTCCCGAATGTACGACTTCTATCTGGGCGGCTCGCACAATTTCGAAGTGGACCGGGAAGCGGCCCGCAAGGCCATGGAGTTCATGCCGGGTCTCCCCAAGGTCATGCAGGCGAACCGTGCCTTCATGCGCCGCGCCGTGCGGTACGCGGTCGACAACGGAGTCACCCAGTTCCTGGACATCGGCTCCGGCATACCCACCTTCGGCAACGTCCACGAGGTCGCCCAGGCCGCCGCCGACACCGCCCGCGTCGTCTACGTCGACCACGACCCGGTGGCCGTCGCCCACAGCCGGGCCGTGCTCGCCGGGGACACCCGTTCGGCCGTGCTCGCCGCCGATCTGCGCAAGCCCGACACGATCCTGCGCAGCCCCGAGGTGTCCGAACTCCTCGACCTGGACCGGCCGGTCGCCCTGCTCCTCGTCGCCGTCCTGCACTTCCTGGAGGACGCCGACGACCCGGGCACCGCCGTCGCCGAGCTGCTCGACGCGCTCGCCCCGGGCAGCCTCCTCGTCCTCACCCACGCCTCCTACGAGGGCATCCCGAGCTCCCAGGAGCAGGCCGGCGGCACCGTCGACGTCTACCGCGACATCCGCAGCCCGCTGGTGATGCGCTCGCACGGGGAGATCGCCCGCTTCTTCGACGGCACCGAACTCGTCGAACCCGGACTCGTGTCGATGCCCCGCTGGCGTCCCGACAGTCCGGAAGAGGAGGAGGACCCCTACGCCTTCTCCGGGTTCGCAGGGGTGGGGCGTAAGGCGTGAAGGTACCGTCCCAGCCGGCCGGGTCCGTCGCCGACGCCGACGGCCCCGAGGACAGAATCAGACGGTTCGTCACCATCTGGAGCAGAGCTGTCTTCCCGGTCACCGCGACCTCCATGACCCGCCAGGAGTTCGAACAGCACCTGCTGCCGCTCGCCCGCGAACTCACCGGAGCCCTGCGCGCCCGCCCCTTCGACACCGCGCCCGCGCACCGCGTCGGCCAGGCCCTGATCGCCGCGCACTGCACCGACCCGGACGCGCTGTCCCGCAGCCTCGGCGTCGTCGACGCCTATCTGGTGCTGTACTGCGCGGACGAGCCGGACGCCGCCGGCGCCACCGCCGAGGAGCTGCGGGCCCGTTGCTCCCGGCTCCAGCACGCCATGGCCGCCGGCTTCGCGCAGGCCCTGCGCGAACGCACGCTGAACGAGCAGGAGACGATCGCGCACTCGGCGCTCTCCGCCCGCAGCGCCGCCGAACTCGCCCTGCACGCCACCGAGAGCCGCTTCCGCGCGATCTTCGAGGGCGCGGCGATCGGCATCGGCATCGCCGACCTGGCCGGCAACGTCCTGGAGGTCAACGAGACCCTCACCCGCATGTTCGGCGGCCTCGAACAGCACGTCCTCAGCCGCAACATCGCCGAGTGGTCGCACCCCGAGGACGGCCCGCACGTCTGGCGCCTGTACGACGAGCTGGTGCGCGGCGAGCGTGAGCACTACCGGGTGGAGAAGCCGTACTACCGCGGTGACGGCACCGTCCTGTGGACCAACCTCACCGTCTCGCTGCTGCGCGACGCGGCCGGCGTCCCCCGCTACCAGCTGGCGCTGATGGAGGACACCACCGAACGGCGGCTGCTCAACCTGCGGCTGCGGTACGAGGCGACGCACGACGCGCTCACCGGACTGCCCAACCGCACCCTGTTCTTCGAGCGCCTGGAGAAGACCCTCGCGCCCGGCGAACGCAACCGCTTCGGCCTGTGCTACCTGGACCTCGACGGCTTCAAGGCCATCAACGACAGCCTCGGCCACGCCACCGGCGACCGGCTGCTCGTGGAGGTCGCCGACCGGCTCCAGGGCTCCGTCACCGCGCCCGGCGAGATGGTGGCCCGGCTCGGCGGCGACGAGTTCGTGGCGCTCACCACCGGGCCCGACAGCGAGCACAAGGTCGCCGAACTCGCCGACCGGATACTCGCCGCCCTCGCCTCCCCGATCCGGATCGACGGCCGCGAACTGACCGTGCGCGGCAGCGTCGGCGTGGTCGAGGGCCCGGCGGGGGAGCGCACCGCGGCCGAGGTGCTGCGCAGCGCCGACATCACCATGTACCGGGCCAAGTCGGCGGGCGGCAACCGCTTCGAGTTCGCCGACGCCGAGGCCGACGCCCGGGCCATCACCCGGCACGGGCTCACCACCGCCCTGCCGTTCGCCCTGGAGCGCGGCGAGTTCTTCATCGAGTACCAGCCGCTCGTGCACCTCGACGACGGCAGCGTGCACGGCGCCGAGGCGCTCGTACGGTGGTGCCACCCGCAGCACGGCGTGCTCGGCCCGGACCGGTTCATCCCGCTCGCCGAGAACACCGGCCTCATCGTGCCGCTGGGCCGCTGGGTGCTCCAGGAGGCCGTGCGCCAGGCCCGGTTCTGGCAGACCCGACACGCCGACGGCGGCCCGCTGCGGATCAACGTCAACCTGTCGCCGACCCAGCTGCACCACCCGCGGCTCGTCGCCGACACGGTCGACGTCCTGGAGCGCTCCGGACTCGAACCCGGCGCGCTCTGCCTGGAGGTCACCGAGTCGGCGCTCATCGGCGCGGACGACGACCTGCTCAAGCCGCTGCGGCAGCTGGCCGAGATGGGCGTGGACATCGCGCTCGACGACTTCGGCACGGGTTACTCCAACCTCGCCAACCTGCGCAGGCTCCCGGTGAGCGTCCTCAAGCTGGACCGTTCCTTCACCCAGGGCATGCAGCAGCACCCCGTGGACCCGGTCGACCTCAAGATCGTCGAGGGGATCGTGCACCTGGCCCACAGCCTGGAGCTGGCGGTCACGGTCGAGGGCGTGGAGACCGGCGCGCAGGCCCAGCAGCTCCGCGAGCTCGGCTGCGACACGGCCCAGGGCTGGTACTACGCCCGCCCCGGCGCCCCGGACCGCATCCACTCGCTGGTCCTGGCGGACGCGGTGTAGCGGGGAAGGTGAGCGGCGGGCCGTGATCCGGCGCGGTGCCGACGGCATGAGGCCCCGGGAGGTCAGTCCCCCGTGCCGCCCCTCCGGGAGGCCATGAGCAGCCTCTGCAGCTCGCGCGCCGCCCGCGGGGGAGCCACGTCGCTGCGGTGCGCCAGCGCGATCGTGCGCTGGAGCCCCGGGCGGGCGAGGGCCGTGACCCGCAGGTCGCGGCCCGCGCGCGCCGCGACCATCGTCGGCACGACGGCGAGCCCGAGCCCGGCCCGTACGAAACCGAGGACGGCGTCCATCTCGCCGCCCTCCACCGTGAAGGAGGGTTCGAAGCCCTCCGCCCGGCAGGCGCCCACGGTCAGCTCCCGCAGGTCGTAGCCGTGCCGGAACATCACGAGCGGCTGTTCGCGGAGGTCGGCGATCCGCACCGGCCGGCGCGGGGCGGGCGCCGACGCCGAGGAGACCACCACCAGCTCCTCGGTCAGCAGCTCGACCGTCGTCAGGGCCGGTGAGGGCGTCGGCAGCGGCAGCACCACGAGCGCCAGGTCGAGCGCGCCGCGCGCCAGCTCCCGTACGAGGTCGTGCGAGCCGCCCTCCTCGATGAGCAGCCGGATGCCCGGGTGCAGGTCGTGGAAGGTGCGCAGCACGTCCGGCAGCAGGCCCGTGCAGAGACTGGGCGTCGCCCCGAGCCGCACCCGGCCGCGCCGCAGCTGCACCAGCTCCTGCACCTCGTGCCGGGCGGTGTCCGTGTCCGCGAGGATCCGGCGGGCCAGCGGCAGCAGCGCCTCGCCCGCGTCGGTGAGCGTGATGTTGCCGCGGGCCCGGCTGAACAGCTCCGCGCCCAGTTCCTGCTCCAGGGCCTTGATCTGCTGGGAGAGCGAGGGCTGCGAGACGTGGACCCGCTCGGCGGCCTGGGTGAAGTGGCGGGTCTCGGCGACGGCGACGAAGTAGAGGAGCTGCTGGAACTGCATGAGGCCAGCCTACCCCGCACCATAGGGCGGGCCTATCGAGATCAGCCGAACCATGTCTTGGACCTCTCGGGCCCTTCGCCCCTACCGTCGCTGGCATGGCTCTGGCAACCAACCCCGACCGGGAGAGCGACCGGCGGACCGCCCGGCGGGCGGGCCGCCCGCCCACCGGCCCCACCCGTGGCTTCTGGGCGTCCACGATCGGCAAGAAGACCGTCATGGCCGTCAGCGGCCTGACCATGCTCGCGTACCTCGTCGCCCACGTGGCCGGCAACCTCAAGGTCTTCTTCGGCCCCGAGGAGTTCAACGCCTACGGCCACTGGCTGCGCACCATGGGCGCCCCCGTCCTGCACCACCAGTGGGGCCTGTGGATCGCCCGGATCGTGCTGCTCGCCGCCGTCGTCGCGCACGCCGTCTCCGCGTACCAGCTCAGCAGGCGCGACCTGAAGGCCCGCCCCACCGCGTACGTCCACCGGCGCAGGAGGGCGAGCTACGCCACCCGCACCATGCGCTGGGGCGGGGTCGTCGTCGGGCTCTTCATCGTCTGGCACGTCCTCGACCTGACCACCGGCACCGTCCACTCCGGCGGCTTCCAGGAGGGCCGGCCGTACGAGAACGTCGTCGACACCTTCTCCACCTGGTACGGGAACCTCGTCTACATCGTCGCCATGCTCGCCGTGGGACTCCACGTCCGGCACGGCTTCTGGAGCGCCGCCCAGACCCTCGGCGTCGGCAACGCCCGCCGCGAACGCGTCCTGAAGGCCACGGCCAACGGTCTCGCGCTGCTGCTGACCGCCGGATTCGTCTCCGTACCCGTCGCCGTCATGACCGGAGTGGTGAGCTGAATGACCTCCCCCGACTACACCCTGGGCGCCCCGCTCACCGACGAGAAGGCCCCCACCGGCCCCCTCGCCGAACGCTGGGACACCCGCCGCTTCCAGGCGAAGCTGGTCAACCCCGCCAACCGGCGCGGCCACCGCGTCATCGTCGTCGGCACCGGCCTCGCCGGCGGAGCCGCCGGCGCCACCCTCGCCGAACAGGGCTACCAGGTCGTCCAGTTCTGCTACCAGGACTCCCCGCGCCGCGCCCACTCCATCGCCGCCCAGGGCGGCATCAACGCCGCGAAGAACTACCGCAACGACGGCGACTCCGTACACCGCCTCTTCTACGACACCGTCAAGGGCGGCGACTTCCGCGCCCGCGAGTCCAACGTGCACCGGCTCGCCCAGATCTCCGTCGAGATCATCGACCAGTGCGTCGCCCAGGGCGTGCCCTTCGCCCGCGAGTACGGCGGACTGCTCGACACCCGCTCCTTCGGCGGCGTCCAGGTCTCCCGCACCTTCTACGCCCGCGGCCAGACCGGCCAGCAGCTCCTCCTCGGCGCGTACCAGGCGCTGTCCCGGCAGATCGCCGCCGGCAACGTCGAGATGCACCCGCGCACCGAGATGCTCGACCTGATCGTCGTCGACGGCCGGGCCCGCGGCATCGTCGCCCGCGACCTGATCACCGGACGCGTCTCCACCCACTACGCCGACGCCGTCGTCCTCGCCACCGGCGGCTACGGCAACGTCTTCTACCTGTCCACCAACGCCATGAACTCCAACGCCACCGCCGTGTGGCGGGCCCACCGGCGCGGCGCGTACTTCGCCAACCCCTGCTTCACCCAGATCCACCCCACCTGCATCCCGCGCACCGGCGACCACCAGTCCAAGCTCACCCTGATGAGCGAGTCGCTGCGCAACGACGGACGCATCTGGGTCCCCAAGGCGCACGGCGACACCCGGCCCGCGAACGAGATCCCCGAGGACGAGCGCGACTACTACCTGGAGCGCGTCTACCCCTCCTTCGGCAACCTCGTCCCCCGCGACATCGCCTCCCGCGCCGCCAAGAACGTCTGCGACGAGGGCCGGGGCGTGGGCCCCGGCGGCCAGGGCGTCTACCTCGACTTCGCCGACGCCATCCGCCGGATGGGCCGCGCCGAGGTCGAGGAGAAGTACGGCAACCTCTTCGACATGTACGAGCGGATCACCGCCGAGAACCCGTACGAGGTGCCGATGCGGATCTACCCCGCCGTGCACTACACGATGGGCGGACTCTGGGTCGACTACGACCTCCAGACCACGGTCCCCGGCCTCTTCGCCATCGGCGAGGCCAACTTCTCCGACCACGGCGCCAACCGGCTCGGCGCCTCCGCCCTCATGCAGGGCCTCGCCGACGGCTACTTCGTCCTGCCCGCCACGATCAACGACTACCTGGCCCGCCACCCGCACGACACCCCCGTCACCGACGCCCACCCGGAGGTACGGGAGGTCCTCGCCGAGACCGAGGACCGGCTGCACCTCCTGCTCGCCGTCGACGGCGACCGCACCCCCGACTCCTTCCACCGCGAACTCGGCGCACTCATGTGGGAGTTCTGCGGCATGGCCCGCACCGAGGAGGGTCTGCGGACGGCACTGCGCCGCATCCCCGAGATCCGCGAGGAGTTCTGGCGCCGCATCAAGGTGCCCGGCACGGGCGAGGAGTTCAACCAGTCCCTGGAGAAGGCCAACCGGGTCGTCGACTACCTCGAACTCGCCGAGCTGATGTGCCTGGACGCCCTGCACCGCGCGGAGTCCTGCGGCGGCCACTTCCGCGAGGAGTCCCAGACCCCGGACGGCGAGGCCGCCCGCCGCGACGAGGAGTTCGCGTACGTCGCCGCCTGGGAGTCCACCCCGTCCGGCACCCCCGTCCTCCACAAGGAGGACCTCGTCTTCGCACACGTCCACCCCACCCAGCGGAGCTACGCATGAGGCTCACCCTGCGCGTCTGGCGCCAGAAGAACGCGGACGCCGAAGGCGCCATGTCCACCTACGACGTGGACGGCGTCTCGCCCGACATGTCCTTCCTGGAGATGCTGGACACCCTCAACGAGGACCTCATCCTGCGCGGCGAGGACCCCGTCGCCTTCGACCACGACTGCCGCGAGGGCATCTGCGGCGCGTGCAGCCTCGTCATCGACGGCGACGCCCACGGCCCCGAGCGCACCACCACCTGCCAGCTGCACATGCGCGCGTTCCGCGACGGCGACACCATCGACGTCGAACCCTGGCGGGCCGCCGCCTTCCCGGTCGTCAAGGACCTCGTCGTCGACCGGTCCGCCTTCGACCGGATCATCCAGGCCGGCGGCTACATCAGCGTCCCCACCGGCTCCGCCCCCGACGCCCACGCCACCCCCGTCCCCAAGGCGGACGCCGACTTCGCCTTCGAGCACGCCGAGTGCATCGGCTGCGGCGCCTGCGTCGCCGCCTGCCCCAACGGCTCGGCGATGCTCTTCACCTCCGCCAAGGTCAACCATCTGGGCGTGCTGCCCCAGGGCGCGCCCGAGCGGGAGACCCGGGTCCTCGACATGGTGGCCCAGATGGACGCCGAGGGCTTCGGCGGCTGCACCCTCACCGGGGAGTGCGCGACGGCCTGCCCCAAGGGCATCCCGCTGCCGTCGATCGCGGCGATGAACAAGGAGTGGCTGCGGGCGCGGCGGTCGGCGCGCGGCTGAATCCGGACAGTCTGGGAGCGTGAGCCCCACCACGCCGGGCGCCCCGGAACGAAAGATCGTTCACAAGATCCCCGTGATCTTCGCAGAACTTTCGTTCCGGGGCGCTTCCGTGCGCCGGAACCGCAAGATCAACTCCGTTCAAGGCTGTACTGATCATGGCGAGTTGTCCATATCGCAGCCAACCCACTCCGGGTGATTTCCGGCGTCCGGGCACCTCCGGGTACTGATGGGTCCTGCCGGGGGCATATGACCAAACCCCCGGTCGTACCTGTCCATTTGGGGGTTTCCATGTCCAGCATCACCCGCCGCCAGGCCCTGGGTGTCGCCGCGGGCGCCGCCGGCGCCGTCGCGGGCCTCGCCCTGGCCGGCACCGCCGGCGCCGCCACGCCACGCGCCGCCGCACCGGCGGCCGGCCCGGAGCCGGCCGCCTTCGACGAGGTCTACCAGGGCCGCCGCATCAAGGGCGGCCCGTCGCACGGCGGCGGTCACCACGGGGGGCACCACGGGGGCGGCTACTCCGTGACGATCGACGGCGAGGAACTGCACGTCATGCAGAACGCCGACGGCACCTGGATCAGCGTCATCAACCACTACGACCCCGTCGCCACGCCCAAGGCCGTGGCCCGCGCGGCCGTACGCGAGCTCCAGGGGGCCGCGCTCGTCCCCCTCACCCTCGCCTGACCCGATCCCGCACGCCCGTTCCACCCAGGAGCCGTACCACCGTGACCGTACGCAAGAACCAGGCCGCCCTCACCGCCGACGAGAAGCGACGTTTCGTCGCCGCCCTCCTCGAACTGAAGCGCTCGGGCCGCTACGACACCTTCGTCACCACCCACAACGCCTTCATCATGAGCGACACCGACAGCGGCGACCGCGTCGGCCACCGCTCGCCCTCCTTCCTGCCCTGGCACCGGCGCTTCCTCATACAGTTCGAGCAGGCCCTGCAGTCCGTCGACGCGACCGTCACCCTGCCCTACTGGGACTGGACCGCCGACCGCACCACCAGCTCCTCGCTCTGGGCCCCCGACTTCCTCGGCGGCACCGGACGGGCCCGCGACGGCCAGGTCCTCGACGGCGCGTTCGCCCGCTCCGGCAACCGCTGGACGATCAACGTCCGCGTCGACGGGCGCGACTACCTCCGCCGCGACCTGGGCGCCGGCGGCCGCCAGCTGCCCACCCGCGCCGAGGTCGACTCCGTCCTGGCCATGGAGACCTACGACATGGCCCCCTGGAACAGCTCCTCGGACGGCTTCCGCAACCACCTGGAGGGATGGCGCGGCGTCAACCTCCACAACCGCGTCCACGTCTGGGTCGGCGGCCAGATGGCCACCGGGGTCTCCCCGAACGACCCCGTGTTCTGGATGCACCACGCCTTCATCGACAAGCTGTGGGCCGACTGGCAGGCCCGCCACCCCCGGTCGCCGTACCTCCCGGCCGCCGGCACCGCCGACGTCGTCGACCTCAACGACACCATGCGCCCGTGGAACGACGTGACCCCGGCGGACATGCTGGACCACACCCGCCACTACACCTTCGACACGGCGGCCTAGGGCGTGTTTTGGGTTCGCGTGCGCGGGTCGCAGGCGCTCATATGGGTGAAGCGAGGGCTCTCGCACGTGGCCGGGGCGGCAAGGAGTGATGCGCTGGCGACTATGGGTTGGGTGCCGCTTCGGCGCCCCTGGTAGTTGGAGAGCATCGTGAATGATGACGTGGTCCGCATCGTCCCTTGCGAGGACCAGAGCGTGGAAGAGGTCGCGGAGGTTCTGTCTCAGGCGGCAGCCGAGCAGGGTCTCGAAGACGAAGTGGTGGTCGACGGGGAGGAAGTGATCGCTCCGCGCTCCCTCATGACCGGATCGGCCCCTGTGGTGGGGGGCGGGTTCCCTCCGCCGCCGGCGGAGACGAATCCGGACGGCGCTTCCCACGGCGGCCAGCTCTACAAGTTGCGGTCCCCGATCGCTCTGGGCTGACCCTTCGCGGGCAGCGACGGGTCAGACCGCAGGCGCCGACGCCCACCGCCCCGGCGGCATCCGAGAAGAGCGTGTGGGGGTCCCCGGCATCTGCCGGGGACCCCCACACGTGCGCGGACCAGTTGCTAGAGGACAGCAAGCCGCGCGTCCATTGCGGCGCCGACGCTGATGGTGATCACGATCGTGATGGTGTTCGCCTCGCTCTGGCGGCAGGAGTTCCTGGCCAGGGGCGACGCGTCATACCCGGTATGTCTCCCGGGCGAGCTGTAGGCCGGCATTCGGCGGGCCGCAGGGCGGCGTTGCCGATGAGCTGGCCTGCTGGGACGTCGTCGTGGCTTTGTTCACGAGTTGTGGGTTCTGGCACATATTCCGTGAGGACGATCACCGGCGTTCTGCCACGGTGACGTCGCGTCATCTGGGGCCGTGGTGCGGTGTGATGACCTCATAAGGGTGTTGTTTCCGCAGTTCAGGGCGGTCTTGGTGGAGCGGGTGTTCACGGAGTGCGGTGTGGTGCACATCGTTGCGAGAACCCTCGATGGCACGGCTTCGTGCCCGGACTGCGAGCTTCCGTCGAGTCATGTGCACAGCTGCTACGAACGCCGACTGGCCGACACTCCGGTCGGTGACCAGCCGGTGGTGATCGCACTGACCGTGCGGCGGCTTTACTGCGATAACGCCTTGTGCGGGCGTCGTACGTTCGTTGAACAGGTCGCGGGTCTGACGTTCAGGTACGGGAGAAGGACTCCGGCCTCGCGCCGTGTCCTGGCGGTCGTTGCAGTTGCCCTCGCAGGGCGGGCCGGGGCCCGTCTGGCAGCTGTCCTGCAGACGAGGGTGAGCCGGACAACGCTGCTGCGGGCGATCATGGCCGAGCCTGATCCGCTCTGGGCCGTTCCAAAGGTGCTGGGTGTCGATGACTTCGCCACCCGTCGCGGGCACCACTACGGCACTGTCCTCATCGACTGCGAGACCGGCCGGCCTCTCGATCTGCTGCCCGGCCGGGACGCCTCCACCCTCGCTGGCTGGCTGCGCGAGCATCCCGGCGCCGAGATCATCTGCCGTGACAGGGCCGGCTCCTACGCTGACGGCGCCCGGACCGGTGCACCGAACGCAATCCAAGTGGCCGACCGCTTCCACCTCTGGCAGAACCTCGGCACCGCCGTCGAAGCCACCGTCAGACTCCACAGCACGTGCCTCAAGACGGCTTTCACCAGCTCAGATGACCCTACGAGCGATGGCGACAGCGCGGATGCGACGAAGACGATGTCGCCGATCGAAGCTCGTATCCGAGAGCGGCACGCGACCATCCATGCCCTGCTGGCCCAGGGGCACGGGATCAGGGAGATCGCCAGGGAACTGCACATGGGCGGTAACACCGTCCGTCGGAACGCCCGCGCGGCAGTCCCCGAACAGCTGCTGACCGGAAGGCATCAGCCCCGGGCCAGCCAGCTCGACCCCTACAAGTCTCACCTGGACAAACTCTGGGCCGAAGGACACACCAACGCCATCCAGCTGCTTGCCGAGCTCCAGAACCTCGGCTACCGCGGGAGCTACCAGATCATCAGCGACTATCTGCGACCGAGGCGCCGCCAACGCATCCGCGTTGTCCCACCCGCACCACCAGGAATCCGCCGGATCACCGGCTGGATGATGCGGCACCCCGAGCATCTGGCCGACGGAGAACGCCAACAGTTCGTCGCCCTACTTGCCCACTGCCCTGAGCTGAAGGCCCTCCACGAGCACGTCCGCGGCTTCGCAGAGATCCTTCAAACCCGCTCCGGTCAACACCTCAAAGACTGGATCATCGCCGTCCGCACCGCGGACCTGCCCCGATTGCATGCATTCGCCACCGGTCTGGAGAAGGACTGGGATGCCGTGCTCCAGGGCCTGAGCACACGCTGGAACTCCGGCCCCGTCGAGGGCCGCGTAAATCATATCAAGATGGTCAAACGCCAGATGTTCGGACGAGCCAAGCTCCCCCTGCTCCGCAAACGCGTCCTTCTCACAGCCGCAGCAAACTGGTGACCCGGAGCCAGGACTGTCAGACCGCTGCGGCATGCTCGCTGGCATGAACGAAGACGCCTTCTGGCAGCTCATCGAGGACTGCAGGCCCACGGAGGAATCCGACCCGGACGCTCAACTCCTTGCAGCCACGCTCACCGAGCGGCTTGCCCAGTCCCCGTTGTCGCTGGTCATCGGCTTTGCCGAACAACTGGCGTGGGCGCTCTACCGGCTGGACCGCAAGGAGTACGGACACGACCTGTCCGATGACGCCTTCCTCTACACCCGTGCCGCGGTCGTCGCCGCCGGCCGCACCGAATTCGACAGAGTCCTCCAGGCCCCTTCGGCCTTCACTCCTTACGCCATCGACCTCATCTGGGCCGAGCCCCTGCTCTACACACCGGATCGGGCATACAAACGCATCACCGGGGAGGAGTGGGACCGCGATACCCGCTACTCCTACGAATCCTGCTCCAACACCGAGGGCTGGGCTGATTGAACGCCATGGCCCGCGGGTGGTGACGAACTCCAGCGTCGTTGATCGTCCTCACGGAATATGTGCCAGAACCGAGTTGTGAAGTCAGTTGTTCACGGGTTTGGGAGGCACCTGCGCGGTGTCCTGCTTCGATGTTCACGGGAGGTGACAGCACCCAGCCCGAGAAGCTCCGTCCGGCCTATTGGATGCACCATCGGTGTGGGTGTCCGGGCTCGGTGGGGCAGGCGAAGATGTTCAGCAGGCCGTCTCGGCCGATCGTGAGCTGCGTGGGGCAGCGGTCCCGTAGGCGCTCGGCGACGTTCCATTCCTCGTTGGGCATCCAGCTGCCATTGGCGCCGCTCCACTCCCAGCTGTCGAGAGTCAGGAGCAGGACCATCGGCGCGGCACAGGCTCCGCAGTTCATCGAGTGGGGGTCGGTCGTGTGCCAGGAGGGGAATCCACCCACTCGGCAGCCCCGCGGAATCGACAGGTCATGGTGGTAGGTGACCGGTTCGTCGTCCAGTCCGCGTCGTTCTGCCTTACGTTCCTGCGCATTTTCCCAGGAGTCGATTTTTCTCCATAGCCTGGCCGGCAGTGATCCGGCGTACGGGTAGGTGATGACCTGTTCGGGGTGTAGCACACAGGGTTCGGCGACCGAGCCCTTGAAGCCGACCAGCGCCGGCTGCGGCGGAGTGTCCAGCGGCACGGCGACCTGGTCGGAGTGGCGCCAGCGCACGTGCGGGGCCAGGCCGTAGCGGCTGGGGCCATGTGCCTCGAACGGACACCAAAGGACCTGGAGCAGGTCGCATCCGTCCGGGCCGGGCGGGAGGTCGGGAACGTCTCGCCGGTACAACTGGGCCAAGCCGATCAGCGGGATCGAATCGGTGTCAGCGATCTCCCGATCGCGGTGCCTGCGGCCGAGCTCCTTGAGAAGGACTTGTTCCTCGTCTGTGGGCCGGTCACGTGCCCAGGGATCCGCGAGTATCTGACGCTCACGCCGAATGTCCGCGATGCGGTACCCGCTACTGCGCTTGTGTGGCTCGGTGCAGACCGGCCACGGTTCGTCGGCCGGCCACAGCAAAGGACCACCGACCGAGCTGACCGACGCGTCGGGACGTCCCGGCCGCGGGTGCAGCCGGGTCGTCGTACCGCGGAACGTGCCCAGCTTCGGGAAGAGTGCCTCGACGTGTACCGGGCGGGGCGGCGTAGTGCGGTGCATGGACGCAGACCTTAAGCCACTCCACCGACCACGTTCACAGGCGCCCCTGCTGTCCGAACCCGTGAGTATTTCGATTCGAGGGAGTCGGCAAGGTGACTCCCGATCTGGGGTTCTGGCTCAACTTCTGTGGTGCATCCACGCTCCGTAACTGTTGATCTTCAGACCGGCTCTCCTCGATCGTCCTGAAATGCCCCCTGGCTGCTGTGCCGTGCCCGAGAGTCCGAGGCCGTGGACGAAGTGCTGCTCCGGCTGGAAGAGCTCCTGTTCCTATCGGACCCTGAAGTGGCGGTGGTGTCGGCGAAGGACGACGGCGAGGCGATCTGGATCGGGATCACGCGTAGGTCGGCTGGTGCCGAGTGTCCGGGCTGCGGAGGGTGGTCGAGCCGCATTCATGGGTCTTACCTGCGCTTCCCCGCCGACCTTCCGAGCGTTGGAAGACGTGTCGTGCTGCGCCTGCGAGTCCGCCGGTTCACCTGCGCGGGTACCTCCTGCCGACGACAGACCTTCGTTGAACAGATCCCCGGACTGACCCGCCGTCATGCTCAGCGGACTGAGCGGCTGCGGGCGGCCTTGGCCGAGGTGGGTCTCGCTTTGGCCGGCCGAGCCGGCGCCCGCCTTGCGGACGTTTTCGGCATCTCCGTCAGCCGCAGCACGGTACTTCGGCTGGTTGATGCCATGCCTGACCCTCAATCGTCGTCCCCGCGGGTGGTGGGCATCGACGAGTACGCGATGCGCAAGGGCCGTATCTACGGGACTGTGCTGGTCGACGTCGAAACCCGCAGGCCCGTGGATCTGCTGCCCGATCGTGAGGCGGCCACCGTCGCTGCCTGGCTCGCTGAGTGTCCTAGGGTCGAGGTGGTCTGCCGCGACCGTGCGCCCTTCTTCGCCGAGGGCGCAAGCACCGGGGCTCCCACCGCGGTGCAGGTCGCAGACCGTTTCCATCTCTGGCGCAACCTCGGCGAAGCCGCCGAGCGATGCGTGTCGCGCCATCGGGCCTGCCTGCGGGTGCCATTCACAGTGCCCGGCTCCGAGAGCGTCACCACGCCACGGGCTACTGAAGCAGGCGCGTCGCCCTGGCCGACGGGGCACCGGTTCGCCGACCGAATCCGCGAGAAACACGCCATCGTCCACGGAATGCTCGGCGAAGGGCACAGCCGTCGCGCGGTCGCCCGCGAACTCCGGATGACCTACCGAACCGTTCAGCGCCTGGCCGACGTGGCAAGCCCGGAAGAGCTTTTCCAGGGACAGTGGCAGAACCGCAGAACGAAACTCGACGACTTCAAGCCGTACTTGCACGAGCGGTGGGCAGGGGGCTGCACGAACGCCTGGACCCTCTGGAAGGAGATTCAGAGCCACGGGTACGCAGGTGGATATGGCGCCGTCCGCGCTTACCTTCGTCCCTTCCGTGACGCCGTGCCGGATGGCCGGCCGCCGTCGCCCAGGACTGTGGCCGGGTGGATCCTCACCCACCCGGACGCCCTTGCGGAGAAGGAGCGGCTGAAGCTGAAGTCTGTCCTGGCCGGGTGCCCCGAGTTGGACGCCCTCGCCGGGCACGTCCGCTCCTTCGGGCAGATGCTCACCCAGCTCCAGGGAGAACGGATCCCTGAGTGGATTGCCGCGGTCCGGGCCGACGACCTGCCCAGCATGCACACCTTCATCAACGGCCTCGAACGCGACCTCGCGGCCGTCGCAGCCGGCCTGACCCTGCCCTGGAGCTCAGGTGTAGTGGAAGGCCACGTCAACCGCATCAAAATGATCAAGCGGCAGATGTACGGACGAGCCGGCTTCAAGCTCCTGCGCAAGCGAGTACTGCTCGCTTCGTGACCTTGGACAATTGGAACCCTGCATACTGGCGGCCATGACGTCAACGATTCCGCCCGAGCCGAAGCGCGCGTCCTTGACGGTGGCAGGGCGTCGCCTGTCCTTCCTCGACTTCGGCGGTCCGGGGCGTCCTCTACTTGCCCTGCACGGGCACTTCGGAGATGGCCGCACCTTCGCGCACCTGGCCCGGGAGCTGAGGGACTCCTGGCGGATCATCGCGCTCGACCAGCGCGGACACGGCCTCTCCGACAGGTCTTCCGATTTCTCCCGCACCGGCTACGTCGAGGACGCCGCGGCGGTGCTGGAACATCTGGGGATCCACGGGGCGGCCGTACTCGGCCATTCCCTGGGCGGCGTCAACGCCTACCAACTCGCGGCCTGGTTCCCCGCACTTGTGGACGCACTCATCGTCGAGGACATCGGCGCCGAGGTCGATGACGACTTGTCCTTCAGCCTGGCCTGGCCGCACCGGGCACCGACCCGGGCCGAACTGTTGGAAGGACTCGGCACCTCGGCGCGATACCTCATAGGCGCCGTCCGTGAGTATCCCGATGGATGGGGCCTTGCCTTCGACCCGAAGGATATGAATGCCTCGCAGCAGGAGCTTAACGGGGACCACTGGAGCGACTGGATCTCCAGCGACTGCCCAGCCTTGCTTGTTCGCGGCAGCCGGACCACAGTGCTCAGTGCGGAGCACGCAAAGGACATGGCGACGCGGCGCCCCCGTACCCAGCTCATGGAACTTCCTGCCGGACACACCGTCCACGAGACCGTCCCAGACGAGTTCGCCGCAGCTGTAAACGAGTTCCTCGGTTTGCTGTGAATCTACCCGAATGAGACCTTCACCCGGTAACCCACCGTAACGGACCACAAAACCTGAGCCAGAACCCGATCTGGTGAACAAGTGCTGTCTGATCTCGCGTACAGAGCCATCGTCGTTCCTCGTGATGCCCTGGCCGACCTGAACGAAGTACGCCTCCTGCGGGGTGCCACCTCTCACAGTCCGTCCGGATATGAAGGCACGGAAGTTCAGAGGAAGTCGAGGTGGACGAGCGGTTCAGTACAGGTACGTGGTGTTGCCGTCCAGGGAGGCGGCGACCCCGGTGTAGCCGGTACCGGGCAGTTCGACCTTGTGGTAGCCGGCGGTGGTGGTGCCGTTGCCGAGCTGGCCCTCGCTGTTGTCGCCCCAGGCGTAGACGTCCCCTCCGGTAATCGCCACCCCGTGGCGGGCGCCGGCGGCCAGGGCCTGGACGTCCTTGAGGCGGGGGATCTCCACCGCGCCGGTGATGCTGGTGAGCGCGCCGTCGTCGTCCTGGAGAAGCTGGCCGTACCGGTTGCTGCCCCAACCCACCACGACGCCGTCGGAGAACACCGCGTAGTTGTGGTGGGCGCCGACGACGAGCCGGCTGACGTCCTCCAGCGTGTCGACGTCCACCGGGACGGCGCTGAGCTTGGTGCTGCTGTCGCCCAGCTGTCCGTAGAGGTTGTAGCCCCAGCTCTTGACAGTGGCATCCGAGGTCAGGGCCAGGGCGTGGTAGCGCCCGGCCGCGATGGCGGCGATGTTCTCCAGACGCACGACCCGCTGGGGCGTGTGGCCGGAGCCCAGGCCGCCGTTTCCGAGCTGGCCGTGAATGCCCTGACCCCAGGCGTAGACCGTGCCGTCCTCCAGCAGGGCGAAGCTGAACTCGCCGCCCGCGGCCACCTCCTTGACCTTTCCCAGGCCCTGCACCCGGACCGGCGCGGTCCGATCATCGCCGGTGCTGGTGCTGCCGAGCTGTCCGTAGGCGTTGGACCCCCAGGCGTACACCTGGCCGTGGGCGTCGAGCGCCAGGGCGTGCATCCCCCCGGCAGCGATGTCCTTGATCCCCGTGAGCTGGGAGACGGGCGCCGGCGTGGTCTGCTGCGTGATGCTGCCGTTGCCGAGCTGGCCTTCGGTGTTGCCTCCCCACGCCTTGACCGTGCCGTCGGCACCCAGGACGAACGCAAAGGTGCTGCTGGAGCCCACACCCCCACTCACGACCTTCACGACATCAGCCGGCACCAGGGCCTTCACCGCCCCGGGCGTGTACCGGTCCTCGGTCGTCCCGTCACCGAGCTGCCCGGCATCCCCTGCTCCCCAGGCCAGAACCGTTGCGGCAGTGCTACGCGGCGAATCCGCCATGGTTGTCCTCCACGTCAAAAGATCACGTGTCCGCACCAGCCTTACGTCCCAGATTCCCAAGATCGACCAGCCTCGGCGCAGATCACTTGAAAGGGTGAACTGAACGGGAAGTACGAGGATGACGTGGATGTGGTGCGGTAACGGCAGTCGGGTCAGCGCGAAGAGAAGCGGCACAGCGAGATCGGTCTTCCCGCTTGGTTGACCGCTGATGAATACGCCCGGTCCGCCCGCACCCGCACGGGAGTCCGCTGCGGGCGACCTGCCCCGAGCCGCGGCACCCGGATCGCCTCCAGTACCGGCACGAACAGCGGACTGTCCCCACGCTGACCCGCCGTCACCAACAACGACAGCAGCTTCTGGCCCTGCTCACACGCCAAGTGGATCTTCGTGCTGAACCCGCCCCGCGACCTGCCCAGTCCGTGATCGGCCGGCTCTTCGGCCACGCCGCCCGGTGGCTCCTTCTGTCCAGCCCCGTCCCGCCGCGCACCGGCCGCGTGCTGATGTGCCCGACACACCGTCGAGTCGACGCTCACCTCCCATGTGATGAGCCCTGCCGCATCCGCCCTCGCCTGCAACAAGGTCAGCACACGGGCCCAGACCCCCTGGCGCTGCCACCTGCGGAACAGCCCGTAGACCGTCTGCCAGGGCCCGTACTCAGGCGGGAGATCACACCAGGGAGCACCGGTCCGGACCCGCCACCGGACCCCATCGACCAATCACCGCCGATTCTCCGACCTGCGGCGCACACCCGCTGCAGCCAGCACTGACTCCAACACTGACCAATCCTTATCCGAGAGATTTCCACGCCCCACAACGCGATCATCACGGCTCACTAGCCCCGGCGGTTCCGGAACCTAAAACACGGCCTAGCCGCCCACGGGGCCTCACCGGGCGCGGTGAGGCCCCAAGGTCGTATCCGAAAAGTCCCGCCTGGCTCGCGGCCCTGCCCCGCGGGCAGACGGCGCTACGTTCCCGACACGCCCAAGGCCCGGGCGAGATAGGGAGCGGTCCTGCTCTCCGCCGCCCGGGCCACCTCGGCGGGCGGCCCGGCGGCCACGATCCGGCCGCCCTCGTCGCCGCCGCCCGGACCCAGGTCGACGACCCAGTCCGCCGTGGCGACCACCTCCATGTCGTGCTCGACGACGATCACCGTGTGACCGGCGTCGGCCAGACCGTGCAGCTGGCGCATCAGCACCTCCACATCGGCCGGGTGCAGCCCCGTGGTCGGCTCGTCGAGCACGTACAGGGTGTGGGCGCGGCGGGGCCGTTGCAGCTCGGAGGCCAGCTTGATGCGCTGCGCCTCCCCGCCGGACAGCTCCGTCGCCGGCTGGCCGAGCCGCAGATAGCCGAGGCCGACGTCGAGCAGCGTGCCCAGGCTGCGGGCCGCCGCCGGGACGTCCGCGAAGAACCCGGCAGCCGACTCCACCGTCAGGTCCAGGACCTCGGCGATGGTCAGCCCGCGCAGCCGCACCTCCAGCGTCTCCGGGTTGTAGCGGGCCCCGTGGCAGTCCGGGCAGGGCGCGTACGTGCTCGGCAGGAACAGCAGCTCGACGGAGACGAACCCCTCGCCCTGACAGGTCTCACAGCGCCCGCCCGGCACGTTGAACGAGAACCGGCCGGCCTTGTAACCGCGCTCCCGCGCCTCGTCGGTGGCGGTGAACAGCTTGCGCACGACGTCGAACAGGCCCGTGTAGGTGGCGAGATTGGAACGAGGCGTCCGCCCGATCGGCTTCTGATCGACCGTCACCAGCCGCTCCACGCCCGGAAGGTCCTCGGCCAGGACGCCCACCAGGGTCGACTTCCCCGAACCGGACACCCCGGTGACGGCCGTGAGCACGCCCAGCGGGAAGGCCGCGTCGAGGCCGCGCAGGTTGTGCCGGTCGACCGGTCCGGTCCGCAGCCACCCGGACGGCTCGCGCACCGCGCGCCCGGGCACGGGCGCCCGGTCGAAGAGGAACCGGCGGGTCGCCGACTCGGCCACCTCCGCGAGCCCCTGCGGCGGGCCGCTGTGCAGCACCCGGCCGCCGTGCACCCCGGCCCGCGGGCCCACGTCCACCAGCCAGTCCGCGTGCCGCACCACATCCAGATGGTGCTCGACGACGAACACCGTGTTCCCCGCCGCCTTCAGCCGGTCGAGGACCACCAGCAGCGCCTCGGTGTCCGCCGGGTGCAGCCCCGCGGACGGCTCGTCGAGCACGTACACGACCCCGAAGAGTCCCGAGCGCAACTGCGTGGCGAGGCGCAGTCGCTGGAGCTCTCCGTTGGACAGCGTCGGCGTCGCCCGGTCGAGGCTGAGGTAGCCGAGGCCGAGCTCCGTGACGGTGCCGATCCGCGCCACCAGGTCCTCGCCGAGGACACGGGCCGTCTCGGAG
Organism: Streptomyces sp. NPDC023157; assembly: GCF_055560575.1. NCBI lineage: Bacteria > Bacillati > Actinomycetota > Actinomycetes > Kitasatosporales > Streptomycetaceae > Streptomyces > Streptomyces sp. NPDC023157. Next base: position 629,280 of record NZ_JBVHIL010000002.1, on the reverse strand, counting down.
GGGCGCTCCGCCGAAGTGAGCGTCCGCGCCAGATCGGTCAGCGGCAGGGCGGAGAGCTCCGCGATCGTCCGGCCCGCGAAGGTCACCGCCATCGCCTCCGGCCGCAGCCGGCCGCCCCCGCACACCGGGCACGGGCTGCTCGTCAGGAACCGCTCGGCCTTCGCCCGCAGCGTCGCGCTCTTCGAATCCGAGAAGGTGTGCATCACATAGCGCCGGGCGCTCATGTACGTGCCCTGGTAAGGGCGTTGGATGCGGCCCGCCTCGCGCACCGGATGGACCGTCACCACGGGCTGCTCGTCCGTGAACAGGATCCACTCCCGGTCCTTCGCCGCCAGCTCCCGCCAGGGCCGGTCCACGTCGTACCCCAGGGTGTCCAGGACGTCCCGCAGGTTCTTGCCCTGCCAGGCACCCGGCCAGGCGGCGATGGCGCCCTCGCGGATCGACAAGCCCGGGTCGGGGACCAGCAGTTCCTCGCTCGTGCCGTGCACCCGGCCGATGCCGTGACAGGAAGGGCAGGCCCCGGCGGCGGTGTTGGGGGAGAACGCGTCGGAATCCAGGCGCGGCGCCCCCGGCGGATAGGTGCCGGCGCGGGAGAACAGCATGCGCAGCGAGTTGGACAGCGTCGTCACCGTACCGACCGAGGAGCGCGCGTTCGGCACGGCCCTGCGCTGCTCCAGCGACACCGCGGGCGGCAGGCCGGTGATCTCCCCGACCTTCGGCGCCCCCACCTGGTGGATGAGCCGACGGGCGTACGGTGCCACCGACTCGAAGTAGCGGCGCTGCGCCTCCGCGTAGATCGTCCCGAACGCCAGCGAGGACTTCCCCGAGCCCGACACGCCCGTGAACACCGTCAGCGCGTCCCGGGGGACGTCGACGTCCACACCCTTCAGATTGTGCTCGCGGGCGCCCCGTACGCGGACGAAAGGATCGTGGGGCGCGGGCGGCGCCGGCGGGGCGTCAGTGCGGCTGTGCATCCGCCGATTCTAGGCCGCTCGTGACATTTGCCCTGGTCAGGCCCGCCAGACGGGCGAGCCTGCGGTACGAGTCGAGCAGCGCGCCCCGGTCGTACGTGCTCGTCGTCACCAGCACCTCCTGCGCCCCGCTCTCCCGCACCAGCCCCGCCAGCTCCTCGGCGACCCGCTCCTCCGTGCCGTGGATGTGGCCCTGGAGCCCCGCCGCGTAGAAGCCGCGCTGCTTCTCCGTCATCCCGGCCGTCGTGCGGGCGGTCGTACCGGCGTCCGTAGCGGCGTCCAGGCCGGAGTCGGGGCCGGAGTCCGGGCCGGCGTTCGTGCCGTCCGCCGCCCGGGCCGCTTCCAGGCGCTCGATGTGCTCCGGCGGCAGCAGCGGCGGGAAGACGCCCTTGGTGCGCGAGTGGGCGAGCGACCACGCCTCCGGCTTCAGGAGCCGCCGGGCCTCCGCGTCGGTGGCGGCGACGGCGACCGTGCCCGAGACGACCACGTACGGCTCCGCCGACCAGGCCGACGGGCGGAACGCGGCCCGGTAGGCGTCGACCGCGGCCAGCATCCGCGAGCGCCCGCGCAGGTCGCCGATCACCAGGGGCAGCCCGGCCGCCGCCGCGATCGCCGCGCCCTCGCCGGTGGCCAGGACGAAAGGCGGCACCCGCAGGCCCTCCGCCGGGCGGGCGTGCACCTGCGGATGGGCGGTCTGCGTGCCCGTGAACCAGCCCAGCAGCTCCTCCAGCTGCTCGCCGAAGCGGTCGGCGTCCTCCTTGTCCCGGCCGAGCGCCCGCCGGATGCCGTCCGTGAACCCGACCGAACGCCCGAGCCCCATGTCGATCCGCCCCGGGAACAGGGACTCCAGCACCCCGAACTGCTCGGCCACCACCATCGGCTGGTGGTTCGGCAGCATCACCCCGCCGGTCCCCACCCGGATCCGGGAGGTCGCCCCCGCGACCGCGGCGGCCAGCACCGTCGGCGCCGAGCCGGCCACCCCCGGCACGCTGTGGTGCTCCGACACCCAGAACCGGTGGTACCCCAGCGCCTCCGCCTCCCGGGCGAGCCGCACCGTGTCGCGCAGCGCCTGCCCGCCGTCCTCGCCCTCCCGGGTGCGGGACCGGTCCAGGACGGAGAATCTGATGCCTTCGAGTGCGGTCGTCGTCATGGTGCTCACGCAGGGTTCAACGCGTCGGGGCGCGGGGGATTCCCGGAAGCCCGGGGCGCCCGGGGCGGGTCCGGCGCGGGTTCGTCGCGGGCCCGGGTGCCTAGGCTGGGGGAGTGAACCGACACCGCAGGCCCGTGGCCGTCTTCGACCTGGACAACACCCTCAGCTCCACCGCCCACCGCCAGCACTTCCTGGAGGGCAAGCCGCGCGACTGGAACCGTTTCTTCGCCGCCGCGCCCCAGGACCCGCCGCTCGCCGAGGGCGTCGCGCTGTGCCGGGAGGCCGCCGAGGAGTGCGACATCGTCTACCTCACCGGCCGCCCCGAGCGCTGCCGCCGCGACACCCTCGCCTGGCTGGCCGCCCACGGCCTCCCCGAGGGTCCGGTCCACATGCGCGGGGACCGGGACCGGCGCCCCGCCCGGCAGACGAAGCTGGACGTGTTGCGCCGGATCAGGGAGGACCGCGAGATCCGCATGCTCGTCGACGACGACGAGCTGGTCTGCGACGCCGCCGAGGAGGCCGGCTTCACGGTGGTGCGGGCGCGCTGGACGGCGCCTTCGGAGGCGCTGTCGGAGGCGCAGGAGGGGGAGGGGCGGACCTGAGGGTGGGGGGACTGGATTTTGGATCCAGAATCCAGAATCCAGAATCCAGAATCCGAAGACCCCAAAGTCCTGAAGCCGGGTCAGGCCTCGTCCTCGTCCTCCAGTCGGAAGCCGACCTTGAGTCCGACCTGGTAGTGCTCGATCGCCCCGTCGGCGAGATGCCCGCGGACCTCGGTGACCACGAACCAGTCGAGGCCTCTCAGGGTCTGTGAGGCACGCTCGATGCCGTTGCGGATGGCCTGGTCGACGCCCTCGGTGGACGTGCCGACGATCTCGGTGACGCGATAGGTGTGGTTCGACATGGGAGCCGGACTCCTCTCGGTGCGTTCCCTCCACCGTGCCCCACCCCGCCGGGGTCCGCGACACGTCCGCCGCCGCCCAGCCGACGCGCCGGGCCGGGCGGCTCGATTGGTCAAGGACTTGACCATCCGCTTTGGTCCAGACCAGAATCCAGGCCACATACCCGCGCGAACCTCCCGTTCGGTCCCCCCACACGTCGGGTCAGCCCTCCATGCCGCCGCAGTCCATGCCGCAGCCCGTGCCCTGGAACGCAGAAGGTGACCTACGTGAAGAACCGCCGTCTCGTCTGTCCGCTGGCAGTCGTCTCCGCCCTCGTCCTGTCCGGGTGCGGTCTCCTTCCGGGCGGGGGTGGCACCCGCACGGTGAACGTCTGGCTGATGCGTGACAGCGTCAGCGACGACTTCCTCCAGCGCTTCACGGAGTCCTTCGAGGCCGAGCACGACGACATCGAGCTGAAGTTCACCATCCAGGAGTGGACCGGCATCGGGAAGAAGGTCACCCAGGCCATCGAGGGCTCCGGCGGACCCGACGTCATCGAGGTCGGCAACACGCAGGTCGCGCAGTACGCCGACACCGAGAAGCTCTACGACCTCACCCTGGAGTCGGTCCGCGACCTCGGCAGCCAGGACTGGCTCCCCGGTCTCGCCGAACCCGGCTCCATCGGCGGCGCCCAGTACGGCATCCCCTGGTACGCGGCCAACCGCATCGTCATCTACAACAAGGACCTCTTCGCGCGGGGCGGCGTCACCAAGCCGCCCGCCACCCGCGCCCAGTGGCTCGACGACACCGAGAAGCTCAACCGGGGCGACACCCAGGGCATCTACCTCGCGGGTCAGGACTGGTACACCCTCTCCGGGTTCATCTGGGACGAGGGCGGCGAACTCGCCGTCGACAAGAGCGGCCAGTGGACCGGCGCCCTCGACAGCGCCGCCGCCCTGCGGGGCATGGAGTACTACAAGGAACTCCAGTCGTACGGCCAGGGCCCCAAGGACGCCGACGAGCAGAACCCGCCGCAGGCCGAGGTCTTCGCCAAGGGCAAGGTCGCCCAGATCATCGCCACCCCCAGCGCCATCCCCGTCATCACCAAGGCCAACCCCGGCCTCAAGGACAAGCTGGGTTTCTTCCCCATACCGGGCAAGAAGGCGGGCCAGCCGTGCGCCGTGTTCACCGGCGGCTCCGACCTGATCATCCCGGAGAACGCCCCCGAGCGCGCCGCCGCGCTCGACGTCGTCAAGGCGCTCGCCGGCGAGCAGTGGCAGACCGAGCTCGCCCGCGCCATGAACTACGTCCCCAACAAGGCCTCCCTGGCCTCCGCCATCGAGGACCAGGAGGCCACCGCCACCATGGCCGTCGGCGCCGCACGCGGCCGCGCCACCCCCAACTCCCCGCAGTGGGCCGACATCGAGGGCTCCAACCCCATCAAGCCGTACATGACGGCCGTCCTCCAGGGCGGCGACCCCCGGCAGGCCGCCAAGGAGGCCTCCGAGCAGATCACGAGCGGTCTCGCGGAGTAGCCGTCACCGTCCGGCCGCCGGACAGCATTCAGCGCCTCCACACCAACCGGCCCCCGCACGGTCACGTCGAATCCAGCCGGTCACGGAAGAAACAAGGAGCCGGACCACCGCTCGCTCGGTCCGGCTCCCACCGTCCCTTCCGTACCGCCGGAGGAGCCCGACATGGCCGCAGTACCCGTCGCCCAGCACGTCGCCGCACCGGTCGTGGCCGTACCGGCCCAGCCACAGCCGGGGGACGAGCCGCAGCCCCGCTACGTCGTCGGCCTCGCCCGGGACCAGGAGGACGTGCGCGCCGCCCAGCGGCTGCGCCACCAGGTCTTCGCGGGCGAGATGGGCGCCGTCCTCGACGGGCCGGAACCCGGCCTCGACAGCGACGCCTTCGACGCCTACTGCGACCACCTCCTCGTACGGGTCGAGGACACCGGCGAGGTCGTCGGCACCTACCGGGTGCTGCCGCCCGAGCGCGCCGCCGTCGCGGGCCGGCTCTACTCGGAGAGCGAGTTCGACCTCACCCGGCTCGCCCCCATCCGCCACGACCTGGTCGAGGTCGGCCGCTCCTGCGTCCACCCCGCCCACCGCAACGGCGCCGTCATCGCGCTCATCTGGGCCGGACTCGCCCGCTACATGACCCGCACCGGGCACGAGTGGCTCGCCGGCTGCTGCTCCGTCCCGCTCGCCGACGGCGGCACCCTCGCCGCCGCCACCTGGGACACCGTCAAGGCCAAGCACCTCGCGCCCGAGGAGTTCTGGGTCACCCCGCACCGCCTCTGGACCCCCGAGGGCGTCACCCCCGCGCGGGGGCGCACCGAGCTGCCCCCGCTGCTGCGCGGCTACCTCCGGCTCGGCGCCTGGGTGTGCGGCGCCCCCGCCCACGACCCCGACTTCGGCGTCGCCGACCTCTACGTCCTGCTGTCGCTGCGCCGCACCAACCCCCGCTACCTGCGCCACTTCCTCTCGCTCGCCCCGGTCCGGTGAGCACCCCCACGGCCCCTTCGCCGTGGCTCCCCACGGCGCCCTGCACCCCGGGCCGGTGCGCCGCCCACCCCGGGCCCGACGCCCCGCGCGCGGCGGCTGCCCGGGGCGTGCTCCGGCTCGCCGCCGGACTCGCGGCCGTGCTCCTCGGGGTGCTGCTCGCCCCGCTCGCGGCCCTGCTCCCGCCCGCCTGGCGTCTGCTCCTCGTCCGCCGCTGGTGCCGGGCGGTGGTGCGCGCCTTCGGGGTGCGGATCCGGGTCCACGGCCCGGGGGTGCCCCCGGGCGGGCCGCTCCTGGTGGTGGCCAACCACGTCTCCTGGCTGGACGTCCCGCTGCTCGCCGCCGTCCTGCCCGGCCGGATGGTCGCCAAGCGCGAGGTGCGCGGCTGGCCCCTGCTGGGCCGGCTCGCGGCGCTCGGCGGCACCCTCTTCATCGACCGCGACCGGCTCAGGAGCCTGCCCGGCACCGTGGGTGCCATGAGCTGCGTCCTGGCGGGAGGCGGCCGGGTCGTCGTGTTCCCGGAGGGGTCGACGTGGTGCGGGCGGGGCGGGGGCGCCTTCCGTCCGGCGGCGTTCCAGTCCGCGCTGGATACCGGATCCGATGTCCAGCCCGTACGGATCGACTACCGGCCCGTCGGCCCGGCGGCGTTCGTCGGGGACGACCCCCTGGGGGCGTCGCTGTGGCGGATCGCGAGGGCGCGGCGGCTGGTCGCCGACCTATGGATATTGGATCCGATATCCAGTACCCGATATCCAGACCGCCGGGCCCTCGCCCGCGCCGCCGAAGCCGCCGTCCACCCCCGCGGCCGGGCGCACCCGGACCCGCACCCGTACCGGCTCCTGCCGGCCGTCCCCCCTCAGCCCACCGTGGCCAGCGACAGCGCGAACCGCCCCTCCTCGTCCGTCCACCAGCGCGCCAGCGTCAGCCCCGCCTCGGCCAGCTCCTTGCGTACCCCCTCCTGACGGAACTTCGCCGACACCTCCGTCCGCAGCTCCTCACCCGCCTCGAACGGCACCACCAGATCCAGCTCGGGGATCTTCACCGTGAGCGCGTGGCGCGCCCGCAGCCGCATCTCGATCCACTCGTGCTCGCGGTCCCACAGCGCCACGTGCTCGAAGTCCTCCGGGTGGGCGTCGGCCCCCAGTTCCCGGCCGATGACCGTGAGCACGTTCTTGTTGAACGCGGCCGTCACCCCGGCCGCGTCGTCATAGGCGGCGACCAGGGTCGCCTCGTCCTTCACCAGGTCGGTGCCGAGGAGCAGCGCGTCCCCGGGCGTCAGCATCGCCCGTACCGCGCGCAGGAACTCCCGCCGCTCCTCGGGCAGGAGATTGCCGATCGTGCCGCCGAGGAACGCCACCAGGCGCGGCCCCGGCGTGTCCGGCAGGTCGAGCCCGTGGGTGAAGTCGGCCACCAGGGCGTGCACGCGCAGCCCCGGCCGCTCGGCGAGCAGCGCCTCGCCCGCCCCCTTCAGCGCCGACTCGCTCACGTCCACCGGTACATAGGCGTCCAGGGCGGGCAGCAGCGCGTCGATGAGATGGCGGGTCTTGTCGGAGGAGCCGGAACCGAGCTCCACCAGCGTCCGCGCCCCGGTCGCCGCCGCGATCTCCCCGGAGCGGGCGACGAGGATCTCCCGTTCGGCGCGGGTCGGGTAGTACTCGGGGAGCCGGGTGATCTCCTCGAACAGCTCGCTGCCGCGGGCGTCGTAGAACCACTTCGGCGGCAGTTCCTTGGGGGTGCGGGTGAGGCCGTGCAGGACGTCGGCGCGCAGCGCGGCGCCCGTGGCGTCCTCGGCGAGGGTGCGGGTCAGCTGGAACGGGCTCACGGGGAGGGCTCCTTGAGCGGGATGAGGGCGACGCCGGAGCGGGTCGCGGTGAGGACCGTGCGGTCCGGCACCGCGCTCCAGCGCGGGTCGTCGTCGTACGGTTCGGAGGCCACGACCACGCGGTCGGGCCCGGTGAGACAGCTGAGCGAGTTCCCCCAGGCCGTGGCCGTGATCGTCGATCCGTCGGTGAGCAGCAGGTTGAGCCGGGCCCCCGGGGCGGCCTCCGCCACCTCCCGCACGGTGTCGGCGACTGCCCGGTCGGGCGCGTCCCCCGCCCGCAGCCGGTGCAGCACGAGCGCCCACACGAGGGCCGCGTCGGTCCGCGCCTCCAGGGCGAGCAGTTCCGCGGCCGGCAGGGTCGCCGCCAGGGAGTCCAGGGACCCCGGCCAGCCCGGGACGGCCCCGTTCAGGCTGAACAGCCACCGGTCCGCGGCGAACGGCGCCGCCGCGGCCTCGCCGTCCGCCCCCGGCAGGGTCGCGCCCCGTACGGCGGCGAGCAGCGCCCCCGTACGGACCACGCGGGCCAGGTCCGCGAACGAGGGGTCGCCCCAGATCGGCACCGCCCGCCGGTAGCGGGCGGGCACCGGGTCGTCCCCGGCCCACCAGCCGACCCCGAAGCCGTCGGCGTTCACCACCCCGCTGGTCTGCGACCGCGGCTCCCAGGACTGGCGCTCCAGGGAGTGCGGCGGCCGCAGCAGCAGCTCGCCGAGCGTCACCGGTTCGCCGAGGAAGGCGAGGTGCCGGCACATCAGACGGGCTCCGCGTCGCGCGCGGTGCGGAAGCCGGAGAAGATCTGCCGCCGCACCGGCAGGTCCCAGTTGCGGAAGGTGCCCCGGCAGGCCACCGGGTCGACGGCGAAGGACCCGCCCCGCAGCACCTTGTGCGCGGGCCCGAAGAACACCTCCGAGTACTCCTTGTACGGGAAGGCCCGGAAGCCCGGGTACGGCAGGAAGTCGCTCGCCGTCCACTCCCACACGTCGCCGATCAGCTGGCGCACCCCGAGCGGCGACGCGCCCTCGGGATAGCTCCCGGCCGGCGCGGGTCCCAGGTGCCGCTGCCCCAGATTGGCGTGTACGGGCTCGGGGTCGGCGTCCCCCCACGGGTAGCGGCGCGAGCGGCCGGCCGCCGGATCGTGGCGGGCGGCCTTCTCCCACTCGGCCTCGGTGGGCAGTCTGCGGCCCGCCCAGCGGGCGTAGGCGTCCGCCTCGTACCAGCTGACGTGCAGCACCGGCTCCTCCTCGGGCACCGGTTCGGTCACGCCGAACCTGCGGCGCAGCCACCGCCCGCCGTCCTGGTGCCAGAACAGCGGGGCCTCGATGGCGTGTTCGCGGATCTGCGCCCAGCCCTCGGGCCGCCACCAGCGCTCGTCGCGGTAGCCGCCGTCGGCCATGAACGCCTGGTAGGCGCCGTTGGTCACGGGGACGGTGTCGATGAAGAAGGCGGGGACGATCCTGGTGTGCGCGGGCCGCTCGTTGTCGAGGGCCCACGGCTCGTCGGAGGTGCCCATCGTGAACGGCCCGCCCGGCACCAGCACTTCGTGCGTCACCGGCCCCGAGGAGTGCGTCCGCGGCGGCGCGGGGGCGGTGAGCGCGGCCGGACCCTTCCGCAGCTGATGGGTGATCAGCATCGTCTCGTCGTGCTGCTGTTCGTGCTGGGCGATCATCCCGAAGGCGAAGCCCGCGTCGACCAGCGGCCGGCCCTCCAGGGGGGTGGCGCCCAGGACGTCCAGGACCCGGCCCCGGACGTCCGCCGCGTACGCCCGGGCCTCCGCCGGGGCCAGCAGCGGCAGCGAGGGCCGGGCGGCGCGCGGATGCTGGAAGGCGTCGTACAGCGGGTCGATCTCGGGCCGCAGCGCCTCCCGGCCCGCGACGGCCCGCCACAGCCACTGCTCCTCCTGGTTGCCGATGTGTGCCAGGTCCCACACCAGCGGTGACATCAACGGCGAGTGCTGGGCGGTGAGTTCGGAGTCCTCGACGCAGGAGGTGAGCAGCGCGGTCCGCTCCCGCGCCGCGGTCAGAGCCGTCACGGCCCGCAGCCGCAGCGCCTCCGTGCCCTGCCCGGTCATGACACCACCTCCTGAAGTCCGTCGGCCGGGCAGCCGCCCGGCACCACGTACCTTTCGCGGAACGAGCCGACCGCGCCCACCACTTCGGCGGACGCCCCGATCCGCGGCAGCGCCTCCACGGCCGCGTCGAACGCGGCCAGCGCGGCGGCGTGCAGCGCCGGGTCCGTGAGGCCGTTGCGGGCCGCCGAGAGCCAGAGCGGATTGCGCGGCGCGGGACCGCTCGCCGCGCGCGCCGCCAGCGGCAGCGTCGCCCGGTAGGCCGCCTCGGCCGCCTTCGGGTCCTCGAACAGGGCGGTGGTCACGGCGATCGGCACCATCCACCCGTCGGGCCCGGGCTGCGCGTCGATCATCCGCAGCTCCAGATGCCCGCGCGGCCGCACCGGCGGGAAGAGGGTGGTGACGTGGTAGCTCAGATCGTCCACCACGGGCGGGCGCGGCTCGCCCGTGCGCAGCCACTCCCGGAACGTCAGCCCCTCCGGCACCGCCCACGGTCCTTCCGGCGTCCGCACGCACAGCACCGGGGTGTCCAGGACGTGCGCCGCCCACTCGGCCCGCGGATCGCCGTCCGCCTTCGGGGCGAGGGCCCGCGCCGGGTCGAGATCGGCCCACAGGAGCTGCCGGGTGGAGCGCCAGCCCGTCCTGCGGCCGCCGTGCACGGGGGAGTTGGCGAAGGCCGCCACCAGCACCGGGCCCAGCAGATGGGCGAGTTCCCAGCGCCGCCGGTAGCCGAGCGGCCCCGGGCCCTCCACCCCGGCGTCCAGGCAGACCTGCACCGAGGCGGACTCGCACATCATGGCCCGCCCCGAAGGCCCGGTCCTGCCGAGGGCGATCTCCATCGCGTCGTACCGCGGCTCGTGCAGCACCCGCGCGCGGGGCGCGTGCCACGGGTCGACGCCGTAGCCGTTGAGCCCGAGCCCGAGCGGGGCGAGCGCCCCGCGCACCGCCTTCAGGTCGGCGGCGAGCGAGTCCAGGCACTCCATGAGGGAGGCGGCGGGCGGCGAGCTGAGCTCCAGCTGCCCGCCGGGTTCGAAGGTGAGGGCCGAGACCAGCGGCAGGGCCCGTACGGTGTCGATGGCCGCCGCCAGCCGGGACGGCGGGACGGGAAGGCGGGGGTCACGCAGATCGTGGACGAGCCACTCCAGCTCGGCCCCGACCGTGCGGGGCGGTCCGGTCTTGAAGCAGATACATCGCAGCAGGGCCTCGGCTTCCGCCTCGCTGATCGAGGCACCGCCCTGGGGTATGCCGCTCGTCGGCGACGTGGGCATCGTCTGCACCTCCTGGGAAAGCGCTGATTCCACCTAAAGCCACCCCGGGCGGGTGTGCAAGAGCGCCTCTGGTGGCGTGGCCGGTAAAACCCGTTGCCGCCCGGAACGCGGGTCGATCATGCTTTCGGGCCATGAGCGCACGACTTCGGGCCCTCGCCCACGAGACCGAGGAGATCGTGGCGGCGGGCCGCTACACGGCACCGGACGGCCGGACCGTCTTCCTCGCCGAGGAGCTGGCGGCGGCCCTGGCGGGAACCCGCCTCCACGGCCCCGAACCCGTCCCCGTCACCCCGGAAACCGGCCGTACGACCCTGATCGAGGTCACCGGCGAGAGCAGCCTCGTCGCCGCCCGCCGGCTGATCCGCGCCGACGCCACCGCCCCCGTCGCGGTCCTCAACTTCGCCTCCGCCCGCAACCCCGGCGGCGGCTACCTCAACGGCGCCCAGGCCCAGGAAGAGGCCCTGTGCCGCTCCTCCGCCCTGTACGCCACCCTGCTGCGCGCCCCCGCCTACTACGAGCACCACCGCGCGGAGCGTGACCCCTTCTACACCGATCGGGTCATCCACTCACCCGGCGTGCCCGTCTTCCGCACCGACCGCGGCGTCCTGCTCACCGAACCCTTCACCGTCGGCTTCCTCACCTCGCCCGCGCCGAACGCCGGAGTGGTCCGCCGCCGCAGCCCCGAGCTGGCCGGCCGCCTCCCCGAAGTGCTCGCCGCCCGCGCCGAACGGGTCCTGGAGACCGCCGCCGCCCACGGCTACCGCAGGCTGGTGCTGGGCGCCTGGGGCTGCGGCGTCTTCCAGAACGAGCCCGCCGACGTCGCCGGTGCCTTCAAGGAGTTGATCACCCGCGACGGGCGGTTCGCCGGCCACTTCGACGAGATCGTCTTCGGCGTCCTCGACCGGAGCAGGGACCGCGCCACCCTGGACGCGTTCCGCCGCACCTTCGGTCAGGACCAGCCGTAACGCTCGATCAGCCGCTCCACCACACGGTCGAAGCGCGGCCGGTCCAACGCGCACGCCTCACGCCGCATCCCCGAGTCGTGCACCCGCAGCACCCGGTCCAGATCCACCCAGGACTCGCGCCGCGCCGCGTCCCACGACCCGGAACCGATCGGCACCCACTCGCGGTCGTGGTCGTGCCGCTTGCTCGACAGCTGCACGGCCAGCAGCGTCCCCGCCTCCTCCCGGGCCACGACCAGCACCGGACGGTCCTTGCCGCGCCCGTCGTTCTCCTCGTACGGCACCCAGGTCCACACGATCTCCCCAGGGTCGGGGGCGCCGTCGTGGTCGGGCGCGTAGGAGGTGCGCACCGCCCCGATGGAGTACGGGTCGGCCTCGGTGGTGGAGTACAAGGGAGTCGTCATCCCGGCACGCTAGCGCCTGAACGGCCCAGCATGCCGGGCGTGTCGCGCGGAAGATCCGCAGGCTCGTGGCCATGCGCCTCGTCCTCCTCGCCGCCGCCGTCCTGCTGCTGCCCCTCGCCCCGGCCACCGCCGCCGCGGACGGGGCCGCCGACGCCGACACCCCGCCGGCCCGCCGCACCGTCTCCGGCTGGCTCCCGTACTGGGACCAGGAAGCCGCCTACCTCCAGGCCCTGCGCCACGCCGACCAGCTCCACACCGTGAGCCCCTTCTGGTACGAGGCCAAGGCCGACGGCACCGTCGCGGACCACCCCGGGGCGGGGGAGCGGCTGATCGTCGACGGGCTGCACCGGGCCGGGATCAAGGTCGTGCCCACCGTCATGGAGTCGATGCCCGAGGGCGCCCTCGCCCGCCTCGTCACCGACCCCGCCCGGCGCGCCGCCCACGCGGAGGCCCTCCTCGCCACCGCCGCCAAGGGCGACTACGACGGGCTCGACCTCGACTACGAGACCCTCGCCACCACCGGCGACGCCACGTACGCGGCCGTACGCGAAGGGTACGCGGCCCTCGTCACCGACGTCTGCGCCCGGCTGCGCGCCCGCGCCAGGAGCTGTGTCGTCACGGTCATGCCGAAGACCGCCGGCACCGGCCGCGTCTGGGACTACGCCGCCCTCGGCAAGGCGGCCGACCGGATCCGGATCATGGGATACAACCTGCACTGGGCGGGCGGCACACCCGGCCCCCTCGCGAGCACCGCCTGGTACGACGAGGTGCTGCGCACCGCCACCGCCCTCGTCCCCGCCGAGCGCGTCGAACTCGCCCTGCCCGCCTACGGCTGGGACTGGTCCACCCGCGCCGACGGCACCCGCGCGGGGAAGACCGCCCACGTCACCTGGAAGGAGGCCGAGACCCTGCGGCGCGCCCGGCACGCCCCGTACCGACTGGATCCCGCATCCAGCACTCCGTACTTCACCTACGAAGACGGCGGGCACACCCGTCACGTCTGGTACCAGGACGCCCGCGGCGTCTCCGGTCACCTGCCCGTCCTGCGCCGCTACGGCGTCGCCCACACCGCCCTGTGGGCCCTCGGATTCGAGGACCCCGCCCTCTGGCCCGTCCTCGCCCAGGGGGCCCCGGCCACCCCGGCCGCCTGACATGCGGCTTCTGTTCCCCCATGCGAGTCTGGGAGGAAGATTCACGACGGGAGGCACGATCGTGGGCAAGAAACAGACCCGGGTCAACAAGGGCGCCCGTACGGGCGGCCACGAGCATCGCACGGCGGCCGCGGAGAAGGAGAGCCCGCGTTCGGCGGCGTCCGAGGCGCCACGCCCGATCCTCGACACCCCTTCCCACCGCAAGGAACGCAAGTTCGGGCACAACTGAGACGTGCGTGTACGCGTCAGGGGCGGAGCGTGGATGATGGTCCCCCGTTCACGCTCGTCCCAGGGGGGAACATGCGCACCACCCGTCTCGTCGCGGCGCTCGCCGCCGGCCTGCTCACCGCAGGACTCACCGCCTGCACCGCGTCCCCCGCGCCGGACGCCGGCCCCGAGACACCCACCCCGGGAATCACCGAACCCCCGCAGGCGGCCAAGGGCTTCATGCCCGACCTCATCGGCGGCAGCGTCGCCGGAGCGATGGCCCAGCTGTCGGGGTCGATGCTCGTCGAGGACGTCTCCGGCAAGGGACGGACCGTGCCCATGGACGCCGAGGGCTGGAAGATCTGCACCCAGGAGCCCGGACCCGGCGCCGCGCTCGACGGGACACGGATCCACCTCGGCGCCGTCAAGAAGGACGAGAACTGCTGACGCCGCCGACGCACCGCCCGCGCACGGGGCCCGGCACCGCACAGGTGCCGGGCCCCGTCGCCGTCGGGCGCCGCTACTCCCCGTCGCCGACCGCGATCTCCTGCGAACGCGGCGCCGGCACCGAGGCCACCGGCCCCGCCGCCCCGCCGCTGCCCCCGTCGGCCGCGTCCGGGCCCATGGTGGCGAGCAGCCGGCGGGCGAGCCCCAGGCCCGTCCCGCCCATGGTCAGGGCCTTGGCGAACACGTCCGCCATGCCGTCCGCACCGTTCAGCAGCACCATCTGATCCACGTTGCCGAACGCCGCGGCGCCCGCCTCCACGATCTCCGGCCACCGCTCGGCCAGTTGCTGCGCGACCACCGCCTCCTGGTTCTCGGCGAGCGCCGCCGCCCGCGCCTTGATCCCCTCGGCCTCCGCGAGACCCTTCGCCCGCGTCGCCTCGGCCACCGCCAGACCCTTCGCGTGCGCCGCCGCGGCCTCCGCCTCACCCGTCACCCGGGTGGCCGTCGCCGTCGCCGCGCTCGCCAGCTCGGTCTCCTTCGCGTCGGCCTCGGCCGCCGAGATCCGCGCGTCACGCTCGGCCGCGGCCAGCGTCCGCTTCTGGTACGCCTGGGCGTCCGCCGGCTTGCGCACCTCCGTCTGCAGCCGCTGCTCCGTACGGTGCGCCTCCAGTTCGGCGACCCGGGTCTCCTGGACCACCACCTCCTGGCGCGACGCCGCGTCGGCCAGCGGACCGGCCTGCCGGGCCTTCGCGGACGCCTGGTCCCGCTCGGCCTGGTAGCCCGCCTGAAGGATCTCGCTGTCCCTGGTCGCCTCCGACATGCGCGCCGCGGCCTGCTGCTCCGCCTCGGTCGCCCGCCGGTTGGCCTCCGCCTGCGCGATGCGCGCGTCCCGCTGGACCGCCGCCGCGTGCGGCGCCGCCAGGTTCTTGATGTACCCGGTCGGGTCCTCGATCTCGTGGATCTGCAGCGAGTCCACGATCAGACCCAGCTTCTCCATCTCCGTGCCACAGGCCGAACGCGCCTGCCCGGTCAGCTTCTCCCGGTCACGGATCATGTCCTCCACCGTCAACCCGCCGACGATGGCACGGAGATGACCGGCGAAGACGATGTGCACCCGCTCCGACATCAGCTTCTGCTGGTCGAGGAAGCGCCGGGCGGCGTTGGCGATCGACACGAAGTCGTCGCCCACCTTGAAGATCACCACACCCCGCACCTTCAGCGGGATGCCCTGGTGCGTGACGCACTCCACCGAGAGCTGCGTCTCGTTGAGGTCGAGCGAGAGCTTCCGCACCGCCTGGACGCCCGGCAGCACGAGCGTGCCGCGTCCGGTGACGATCCGGAACCCCATGCCCTCGCCGAGCCCCTCCATCTTGTGGTTGGAACCGGAGATGATCAACGCCTCGTTGGGCTCAGCGACGCGCCACATCATTTTGAACAGAGCGATCAGAACGGCCAGCGCGCCGACGACGGCGCCCGCCACGATCCCGAGGCTCATGGGCAGGTCCCCCTTCACCGGAGCCGTGCGGTTCCGGTGAAGGGAGTGTGCGCCTGGCGCAACGGTCGATCAATGGATCGGTCAACTGTCGTACGCGGCTGTGACATAGACGGTGCGCGGCGGTAGATGTTCCATGACCATCACGACGGTGCCGGTCTCGATCCGCTCCTGGGGGGAGGCCGGATAGGCGAGGAAATGCTCGGCGCCGCCCCGGATCCGGACGATCACCTCACCGACGAGGCCGGGTCCGACAGTGCCGGTCACCCGGCCGAGCAGTCCCATCATCGAAGCGTCGTCCATGCAGAGACGGTACGTCAGATCCAGCCGTCCAGGGCCGTCATGAACCCGTCGAAGTCGTCCCGCTGGATCGTGTGCCCCGCGCCGGCCACCGTACGGACGTGGAAACCGCGCTCCTTCAGCACCTGCGCCCGCTCCGGCGAGATCAGCATGCTCGGGTCGGCCAGCATGAGCAGCGAGGGCACCACCGGGTGCCCCGGCGCCAGGTCCTTGCCGGCGAACGGGCTCAGGCCGTGCGCCGAGCGCTCGTCCCAGACACGTACCGAATCGAGCTCGATGTCCAGGTCCTCGTCGGCCCAGCGCGGGTTGAACTCCTTCACGTGCTCCCGGGTCAGCGACTTGGCCTGGGTGAACAGCTCGGCCCGGAAGCCGTTCCGGCCCGACGGGAGGTACCAGGCCGGGTCCACGTACACGGCCCGGCGCGGGGTGAGCCGCTCCACGGCGGTCGCCAGGGTGAGACCGCCGAGCGAGTGACCGATCGCCAACTCGGCACCGGCGGGCAGGGTTTCGACGAGGTCGTCGGCGTAGTCCTGCGGGCCGTACCCCGAGGGCCCGGCGGCCCGTCCGCTGGCACCGTGGCCGCGCAGGTCGACGGCCACCACCCGGTAGCCGCGCTCGGCGAGCGCGGGTCCGACCCGCCGCCAGGTGCGGTGGTCGGCCATGATCCCGTGGACCAGGAGCGCGACGCGCTCGCCGGTTCCCCACGTGGTGGTGTGCAACTGCACGGCGGTGCCTCTCTGTGCGGTGCGCGGGCGGTGTCTAGCGCACGGTACGGATCGGGCGCACGGCGAGTGCGCCGAGCACCGACAGTACGGCGGCCACCAGGAAGAGCGCGGTGTATCCGCCACTGAGCGAGACGATCAGCGAGGCGACGAACGGCGCCACGATCTGCGGACCGGCGTTGGCGACGTTCAGCACGCCCATGTCGCGCGCGGCGTCCTCGGCCTTCGGCAGCACCATCGTCACCAGGGCGGTGTCCACGGCCATGTAGCAGCCGAAGCCCAGGCCGTTGACGACGGAGAAGGCGAGCATCGCGGTCCAGCTCGCCGAGACGGCCGGGATCACCAGGGCGACGGCGGCGAGGGCCGCGGAGGCGCCGACGAACAGCTTGCGCCGGTCGTAGCGGTCGGAGAGCCAGCCGCCGAGCACCGTGGAGACCACCATGGCGACCGCGTTGAGCGGCATCAGGACGGCCACGGCCTCCTCGGCGCTGAGTCCGGCCGGCAGGTCGGTGTGGTCCTTGAGGATGTAGAGCTGGAAGCCGGCGACGGCGAAGTAGCCGAGTATGAGCAGCGCCCGTCCGATGAACGCCCAGCGGAAGTCGTGGTCCTTCAGCGCGCTGCCGAACGCCGCCAACTGCTGCTTGACCGGCAGCGGCGCCTTGGCCGGCATGCGCTCCTCGCGCGCGCAGGTGCTGAACAGGACGGCGGTCGCGGCGACGATCACGCCGAACACGAGGTAGCCGGTGCGGTAGTTCTCCGAGAAGGCGGCGCCGACCAGCGCGCCGATGGTGGATCCGATCGGCAGACCGAGACCGACGGCGGCCGAGGCCTTGCCGCGCGAGGCGACCGGCACGCGGTCGGGCACCACCGAGGTGAGGGCGGCCTGGTAGATGTTCATCACGGCCTGGCCGAGACACCAGGCGATCATCACCAGCAGGATCGTGTGGACGCTGCCCAGCAGCAGCATCACGGGCACGGCGAGCAGGCCGCCCGCGAGGATCCACGGGTTGCGGCGCCCCGAACGGTCGGAGAGCGCGCCCGCCACCGGGTTGAAGATCGTCGCGAAGATCGCGGAGACGCCCGAGACCAGCCCGAAGTTGGCCACCTTGGAGGCCGGGTCGATGTCCTCGATCTGGAGCGCGAGGAGCATGCCGGGGACGCCGATGTAGAGCGCGTACATCGCGGTGTTGCCGGCCAGCAGAAGGGGGAGCAGCCCGCGTGTGGGCCGGGCGGGGCCGGGGGAGGCGGCGCCTGCGGTGCCGGTGTCCGGAGAGGTTCCGGGGGAGGAAAGGGCCACGATGCCCTCCTGAGGTGAAGACGCCCGTGCGGGGGCGGGAGCGGAAGGGGGAGAGGGTGGTGACGCGCTGGTGGTTACACGTGTCAGTGGCGCGTGTAACCCCTGTGTAGCACTCGAATCCGGCCATCCGCCAGACCTGAGTCCGGATCGTTCTGGAAAGATGCCGAAGCGATGAGCCAGTCACCCAAGCAGTCCGCCGGACGCACCGTCCCCACCAGCGCCGATGTCGCGCGGCTGGCGGGCGTCTCCCGGGCCACCGTCAGCTACGTCCTGAACAACACCGCGGCCGTACGGATCAGCGAGCCCACCCGCCGCCGGGTCCACGAGGCGGCCGAGGAACTCGGCTACGTCCCGCACGCCGCCGCCCGCAGCCTGCGGGCCGGGCACAGCCGGATGGTCCTGCTGCCCACCGCCCACGTGCCGATCGGCCCGCTGTACAGCCGCTTCTTCAACGAGCTCCAGTGGGCCCTGCGCGGCCTCGACTACACCGTGGTGCAGTACGGCAGCGTGGGCCTCGGACCGGACGAGGCCGCCCGCGCCTGGGCCGAACTGCGCCCGGTCGCCGTCGTCTCGCTCGGCGAGGTGGAACTCACCCCGCAGGGCGTCGACCTGCTCAAGCGCTCCGGCGCCAAGGCCGTGATCACCGTCGGCCCGCAGCGCGTCGAGGGCGCCCACGCGCTCGTCATGGACCAGACCCAGGTCGGCCGCGCGGCCGGCACCCACCTCGTCGAACGCGGCTGCCGCGCCATCGGCGTCGTGATGCCCGAGGAGCCCGGCCTGGAGATGTTCTCCGTCCCGCGCTTCGAGGGCGTACGGAGCGCCGCGGAGGCGGCCGGCGCCGAGGTCGTACCCCTGCCGCTGCACTACGAGGAGGAGCCGGCCCGCGCCCTCGCCGCCCGCTGGCGCGAGCTGCGTCTCGACGGCGTGTTCGCCTACAACGACGAGTACGCGATGCTGCTCATGCGCGCGCTCCAGGACGCCGGGATCGCGATCCCCGAGGAGACCGCCGTGGTCGGCTCGGACGACCTGGTCCTCGGCCGGCTGCTGCGGCCGCGCCTCAGCACCGTCCACATCGACATGGTCCTGGGCCGCGAGCTCGCCGAACTCGTCGACCGGGTGGTCCGCGACCCGGAGTCGGCTCCGGAACAGCGGGACACGCTGGCCGCCCGGGTGGTGCGGCGGGAGTCGAGCTGAGGGGCGGGGGTCGCTCCCGGCGGCGCGGGGGTCGCTCCCGGCGGCGCCGGGAGGCCCGGCGGCTTAGCGTCGGTCCATGAGCACTCACCCGAGGCGTTTCGAGATCCTGCTGGTGTCCGCGCACGTGGAGGACCGCGGCGACTCCTCCGTGGAGAACAGCGCCGTCCGCTCGGCGGTCGTCGAGGCGACCGGGCGTACCGGGGAGACGGGCTACCCGATCTACGAGGGCCATGGCCTGGTCGCGGACATCGATCCCGAGACGCGCACGGTGGAGGCGCTGCTCGTCGACGGCAGGGAGCTCGATTACGGCCTGACGGCGCTGATCAGGGGGCCGGGAACGGCCTGAGGAGGCGTTGACAGGAGCCGTGGACGGGCACAGACTCGGGCCCGCGGGGACGAAGAAAACTTCACCAGGCGAACGTAGGGTCCCCGCACCGTTGCCCGTACGCGAAGGTCACGTGGGAGAGAAACCGATGAGCATCCGCGACGTCTACATCGTCGACGCCGTCCGCACCCCGATCGGCAAGTTCGGCGGTTCCCTCTCCTCCGTCCGCCCGGACGACCTCGCCGCCCACGTCGTCAGGGCGCTCGTGGAACGCACCCCGGACCTGGACCCGGCCCGCATCGACGACGTGTACTTCGGCGACGCCAACGGCGCGGGCGAGGACAACCGCGACGTGGCCCGAATGGCCGTCCTGCTCGCCGGGCTGCCCACCTCGGTGCCCGGCGTGACCGTCAACCGGCTCTGCGGCTCCGGCCTGGAAGCCGTCATCCAGGCCGCCCGCGCCGTCGCCCTCGGCGACGCCTCCGTCGCCGTCGCGGGCGGCGTCGAGTCCATGTCGCGGGCCCCCTGGGTGCTGCAGAAGCCCGAGCGCGCCTTCCCGGCCGGGCACCAGCAACTGCACTCCACGACCCTCGGCTGGCGCATGACCAACCCGAGGATGCCCGCCGAGTGGACCGTCGCCCTGGGCGAGGGCGCCGAACTCGTCGCCGACAAGCACGCCCTCACCCGCGAGGCCCAGGACGCCTTCGCGCTCGCCAGCCACCAGAAGGCGGCCGAGGCCTGGGCGAAGGGTCTGTACGACGGCGAGGTCGTCCCGTACCCCGGCTCCGAGCTCGTACGGGACGAGTGCATCCGCGACAACACGTCGCTGGAGGCCCTGGCCCGGCTCAAGCCCTCGTTCCGCCCCGACGGAGGCACCGTCACCGCGGGCAACGCCTCCCCGCTCAACGACGGCGCCGCCGCCCTGCTCATCGTCGACGAGGAGGGCCTGCGGGCGACCGGCCGCGAACCGCTCGCCCGGATCCGCGCCTCCGCCGTCACCGGCATCGAGCCGCAGCTCTTCGGACTCGGCCCCGTGGAGGCCGTGCGCAAGGCGCTCGACAAGGCGGGCCGCGGCTTCGGCGACCTCACCACGTTCGAGCTGAACGAGGCCTTCGCCGCCCAGTCCCTCGGCTGCCTCGCCGAATGGCCGGAACTCGACCCTGCCGTGGTCAACCCCCGGGGCGGCGCCATCGCCATCGGCCACCCGCTGGGCGCCTCCGGCGCGCGCCTCGCCGGCGCCGTCGCCCACCAGCTCGCCGCGGCCGGCTCCGGCACCGGCCTGGCCGCGCTGTGCATCGGCGTCGGCCAGGGCCTCGCGCTCGTCCTGGAGCGCTGACCCCCCGCACCACGGCACGCGAAAGGGGTGGCCCGGAGACTCCGGACCACCCCTCACCGCACGCGTTCCCTACCCCTGCGGCGCCTGCGCCTCCGCGATGGACTTCCGCACCTCGTCCATGTCCAGACCGCGCGCCTGGCCGATGACGTCCTCCAGGGCTGCCTCCGGCAGCGCGCCGGGCTGCGCGAACACCGCGACCTTGTCGCGGACGATCATCAGCGTCGGGATCGAACGGATCTCGAACGCCGCCGCGAGCTCCTGCTGCGCCTCGGTGTCCACCTTCGCGAACACGAGGTCCCCGTGGCGCTCGGAGGCCGCCTCGTAGACCGGCCCGAACTGACGGCAGGGGCCGCACCACGAAGCCCAGAAGTCGATGAGAACGAACTCGTTCTCGCTCACGATCTCGTCGAAGTTGTCCTTGGTGAGCTCGACAGTGCTCATGCTTCCTACCTCTCCGGGGCCGGCGTCCTTGGCGCGCCTTCCTCACGGTCCTCTGGGGACCCGCCCGGCACAACGGCGTATCGAGCCGCGCTATTCCAGGCCCCTGCCCGGCAGACTGTGTGCCATGACACGAACGGCGCGGAACGAGCACGAGTACGAGTACGACGTGGTGGTCCTGGGAGCGGGGCCGGTCGGCGAGAACGTGGTGGACCGGGTGCGTGCCGCCGGGCTCGGCGTCGCGGTCGTGGAGGGCGAACTGGTCGGCGGCGAGTGCTCGTACTGGGCCTGCATGCCCAGCAAGGCGCTGCTCAGGCCCGCCATCGCCCGCTCCGAGGCCCGCAAGGTGCCCGGACTGCGCGGCCACGCCTACGGCCCCCTCGACGCCCGCGACGTCCTCGCCCACCGGGACTCCGTCGTGGGGGACTGGAAGGACGACGGCCAGGTGGCGTGGGTGGAGTCCACCGGCGCCCGCCTCTTCCGGGGCCACGGCCGGTTCCTCGGGCCCCGCCGGGTCCTGGTGGAGGGTCTCGAGGGCGACCGCCATGTGCTCGCCGCGCGGCACGCCGTCGCGGTCTGCACCGGCAGCCGTGCCGTCCTGCCCGACCTGCCCGGACTCCACGGGGCCGGGCCCTGGACGAGCCGCGAGGCGACCAGCTCGTCGCAGGTTCCCGGGCGGCTCGTGGTCGTCGGCGGGGGTGTGGTCGGCGTGGAGATGGCGACGGCCTGGCAGGCCCTCGGCTCACACGTGACGCTGCTCGTACGGGGCGGGGGAGTGCTGCCGAGGATGGAGCCGTTCGTCGGCGAGCACGTCGTCACCGCCCTCGCCGAACGCGGCGCCGACGTCCGTACGGGCGTCACCGTCGCCGCCGTCGTACGGGACGGGCGCACCGGCCCGGTCAGCGTCGTCCTGGAGGGCGGCGACCGGGTCGAGGGCGACGAGGTGCTGTTCGCGACCGGCCGCCGGCCGCGGACCGAGGACATCGGCCTGGAGACGGTCGGCCTGGAGCCGGGGGCCTGGCTCCCGGTGGACGACAGCCTGCGCGTGCCGGGCCACGACTGGCTGTACGCCGTGGGGGACGTCAACCACCGGGCGCTGCTCACCCACCAGGGGAAGTACCAGGCGCGGATCGCGGGCGCGGCCATCGCGGCGCGGGCGGCCGGGGGCGACGTCCTGGACACCGCCGCCTGGGGCCCGCACGCCGCGACCGCCGATCACACGGCCGTCCCCCAGGTGGTGTTCACCGACCCCGAGGCGGCCTCCGTCGGTCTCAGCCTCGCCGCGGCCGAGGCGGCCGGGCACCGGGCGCGCGCCGTCGACGTCGACATGGCGTCGGTCGCCGGGGCCGGTCTGTACGCCCCGGGCTACCGGGGGCGCGCGCGCCTGGTCGTCGACCTGGACCGCGAGACCGTCCTCGGCGCCAGCTTCGTCGGCCAGGGCATCGGCGAACTCCTCCACTCGGCCACCGTCGCCGTCACCGGCGAAGTGCCGATCGGGCGCCTCTGGCACGCCGTACCCGCCTACCCGACCCTCAGCGAGATCTGGCTGAGGCTCCTGGAGGCGTACCGGGACGGGGCGGACACGCCGTGAGCGGCGGGGAGCGCGTCAACGACTACGACGCCTCCTGCGCCGACTGCGGCCTGCCGGTCCCCGCGGGCGCCGGGCTGCTGCGGCACGGGGCCAAG
Organism: Streptomyces sp. NPDC023157; assembly: GCF_055560575.1. Lineage (NCBI taxonomy): Bacteria > Bacillati > Actinomycetota > Actinomycetes > Kitasatosporales > Streptomycetaceae > Streptomyces > Streptomyces sp. NPDC023157. Next base: position 606,658 of record NZ_JBVHIL010000002.1, on the reverse strand, counting down.
GGCTGGGAGGTCTTCCACCCCGCACACGCCCCGAAGCCGGGCCCGCCGCCGCGCGGCACTCATCCGGGGTGGCACCGGCGACGGCTGTTGGCATTGGATATTGGATCCACCGGCCATCGGCCGGGGGTCGACCGGATCCGATCGGCGGCTCTGCGGGGCAGCGACGGGACGGCGCACGACTGGATCCTGGATATTGGATCCGATATCCAACCTCCGGCCGACGTCGCTCCCGACGGCCTTCCCGACGGCCTTCCCGACGGCCATTCCGACGGCCTTCCCGACACCCCTCCCGCCCCGCGTCCCGACCCCCTCCCCTCACCCCTCCCCCCACCCCTCGCCCTGGAAGAGCTCGCCACCCTCCTCGCCGCCCACCTCGCCACCGGGGAACTGCTGGTCGTCTGGTTCGCCCCGCACGTCCTGAGCACCCTGCACGCCGAGCTGCTCCGCCACGGCCTGCCCCCGCTCGCCGAGCGGCTGCCCGCCGGGGTGGCGCCCGTGTGCGACCCGCTGGTCCTCGACCGGCACGCCGACCGCTACCGTCCCGGTAGCCGCTCGCTGCGGGCGGTCACCGAGTGGTACGGCGTCCCGCACGCCGCTCCGGGCGACCCGGCATCGGACGCCGGGGCGAGCCTGCTCGTGGCCCAGGCCGTCGCGGCCTGCCATCCGCCGCTGGCCCGGCTCTCCCGGCCGGCCCTGCACACGGAGCAGATCATCTGGTACGCGGAGCAGACGAGCCGTCATCCCGACGCGCTCGACTGGCCGTTCACCCCGGTCGAGCCGCTGCCCTGGGAGCCGCTTCCGGAGGGCTGAGCTCAGGCGGGCGGGACCAACAGCGCGGCCGCCGCGCGGGCGGCGTCCAGGGCGGGCCGGGAGTCCCGTACCGACTCCTGGCCGAGGACCACGCGGGTGCTCAACCCGTCGAGGAGAGCGAGGAGTTCGGAGGCGCGAGCGGGCGCGTCCAGCGGGGCGAACTGGGACCGCTCGACGCCCTTGACGAGCAGCGCCTCCAGGTCCTCCTGCCAGCCCCGGTCCAGTTCGCGCTGGGCCTCGCCCAGTTCGGCGTTGGCCGGGGTGCGGGCCCACAGTTCGATCCACAGCGTCCAGCGCGGGTCGCGCGGTCCGCGCGGCAGGTAGAGCCGCAGGAAGAGGTCGAGCCGGCGCGGCGCCGTGATCCGGCGGGCGAGCAGGGCCCGCCGCTCCTCGGCCAGGGCGGCCTCGCTCCAGCGCAGGGCGGCGAGCAGGAGCAGGTCCTTGCTGCCGAAGTAGTACAGGATGTGGCCGCCGCTGGTGCCGAGGCGTTCGGCCAGCGCGGACATGGTGAGCGCGGCAAGACCGTCCTCGGCGATGGCGGTCGTGGCCTCCTCCAGCATCCGCTCCCGCGTGATGCCGCCGTCCCGCCGCCGTCCCGCCCGCGCTGCGCCTGCCACCGCTCCCGGCCCCGTTCCCGCTCGTTCGTCCTCGTGCCCTGGGGCACGTCCCTGCGAGATCGACCCTAACCGCTTTCCGCCGAGGTCTTGACGTGGCCGGAACTCATCGCACATCTTGAATGCCGTTCAAAGAGTTAGAACGCCATTCAAGAAGCGGTGTCCGTGACCGGACGCGGCAGGACGACAGGAGCGCGCTGTGCCCGGACAGGAGAAGCCGCCCGTGACAGCGGGCCGGGACGAGGTGTTCCAGGTCGAAGGGCATGGCATCGACCCCATCCCCGACACCGAACGCCACGGCGGGGCCAGGGACCTCTTCTGGCTCTGGTTCGGCTCGAACCTCACCTTCACCTACGTCATCAACGGCGCCCTGGCCGTAGCCTTCGGCCTCTCCTTCTGGCAGGCCACCGTCGTCGTCGTGCTCGGCGGACTCTCCTTCTTCGTCATCAGCGCCGCCGGCCTCAGCGGGGTGCGCACCGGCACCGCCACCCTCGTCATCTCCCGCGCCGCGTTCGGCGTCCGAGGCAACTGGCCCGCGGGACTGCTCAACTGGGTCGTCAGCATCGGCTACACGATCGTCAACACCGTCGTCGGCACCCTCGCCCTCGAAGCCTTCCTCGCCGACCTCGGCTGGAGCGGCGGCCCGTTCCCGCGCGCCCTCGCGCTCGCCGTCACCCTCGCCCTGACCTTCGCCGTCGCCCTGTGGGGCCACGCCACCGTCCAGTGGGCCGAACGCTGGATGGCCTACGTCCTCGCCGTCGGCTTCGCCGTCCTCATCGCCCTCGTCCTGCCCGGCACCGACACCGCCGCCCCCGCCGCCGGTCCCGGCGCCTCCGGCTGGAGCCTCGCCCTCGTCGTCATGTTCGCGGGCCCCTTCTCGTACGTCCCGATGCCCGCCGACTACACCCGCTACCTGCCGCGCACCACCTCCCTCAAGGCACTCACCTGGAGCGGCGGTCTCGGCGGCCTGATCTCGTCCGTGGCGCTCGGCGTCGCGGGCGTCGCCGCCGCGACCCAGGCGGACATGACCGACGCGGTCGCCGGCACGGAGGGGCTGCTGCCCGGGTGGTTCCAGCCGGTCTTCCTCGCGCTGGTCCTCGGCGGCTCCGTCACCAACTCGATCATCACGCTCTACTCGTCCAGCCTGAACCTCCAGGTCCTCGGCATCCCCTGGAGCCGCGCCCGCGCGATCCTCGTCAGCGCGGGCGTCACCGCCGCGGGCTCGCTCGGCGCGCTGTTCCTCGTCGACTTCACCACCTCGCTGCTCTCCTTCCTCTCCCTCCTGATCATCGTGTTCGCCCCCTGGGGCGGCGTCTTCCTCGCCGACATGGTGCTGCGCCGCTGCACGTACGACGCCGAGGCCCTGCACCGCGCGGGGGACGGCCCCTACCGGTACCGGGCCGGCTGGCACCCGGCCGGCCTGGTCGCGCTCCTCGCCGGAATGCTGTTCGCCGCCCTCACCTGCGACTCCGAGCTGTGGACCGGCCCCCTCGTCGCCCCGCTGGGCGGCGCCGACCTCACCCTGCTCGGCTCCGTCGTCTCGGCCCTCGTCTACGTCCTCCTGGCCCGCCGCACCGTGCGGCCCGTCGCGGCCTGACCGGCCGCCCCGCCCCAGCCCCCGCTCGGACGATCCATCCCTCACGACTCGAACCTCACGACTCGAAGCTCAAGACTCGAACCGCCCTCCCCCAAGGCTCGAACCGCCCCCCTCAAGAGAAGAAGACCCGAATGAACCGCCCCACCCCCGCCGACCTCCTCCTCACCCGGGCCCGCGTCCACACCGTCGACCCCGCGCTGCCCGAGGCCCAGGCCCTCGCCGTCCGGGACGGCCGGATCGTGTGGGTCGGCACCGACGCCGAGGCCGAGGCCTGGGCCGGACCGCACACCCGCGTCCTCGACGCGGGCGGCCGGCTCGTCCTGCCCGGCTTCGTCGACGCCCACAACCACGTACGCCTCGGCTCCGACGACGCCTGCGTCCAACTGGCCGGCGCCCGCGACCTCGACGCCGTGCACACCCGCATCCGCGCCTGGCACGCGGCCCACCCCGACGCGGCCTGGATCGAGGCCGAGGCCTTCGACTACTCCGTGATCCCCGGCGGACGGATGCCCACCGCCGCCGACCTGGACCCCGCGACCGGCGACACCCCCGCGCTCGTCCTCAGCTACGACGTCCACACGGCCTGGCTCAACACCGCCGCCCTGCGCCGCCTCGGCGTCCACGCGGGCCACACCGAGCTGCCGTTCGGCACCGCCGTGACCGACCCGGCCACCGGCGAACCCACCGGATTCGTCAAGGACTTCGCCGTCAAGGGACTCTCCCGCGACGGACACCGTGCCCTGCGCGAACTCGGCGTCCCGTGGGCCTCGCCGGACCGGCAGTACGGGCGCCTCGCCAAGAGCCTGGACGACGCCGCCCGTTACGGCATCACCACCGTCGTCGAACCGCAGAACTCCCTCGACGACCTCGCCCTCTTCCAGCGCGCCCGCGCCGAGGGCCGGCTGCGTTCCCGGATCGTCGCCGCGCTCTTCCACCCGCGCGGCACCACCGAGGCGGACCTCGACGCGTTCGCGGCGGCGGCCGAGGAGTTCGCCGACGACCGGTTGCGCGTCGGCCCGCTGAAGCTGTACATCGACGACGTCGTCGAGCCCCGTACCGCCGCCCTCCTCGAACCGTACGCCGGCTGCGGACACCACCGGGGCGACACCTTCTACCCGCCCGAGGAGTTCGCCGAGCTGCTCACCCGCCTCGACGCGCGCGGCTTCCAGTGCTTCGTGCACGCCACCGGCGACCGGGGCATCCGCACCGTCCTCGACGCCGTCGAGCGGGCCCGGGCCGTCAACGGGCCCCGTGACGCCCGCCACCAGATCGTGCACGTCGAATGCCTCGACCCCGCCGACACCCCGCGCTTCGCCGCCCTCGGCGTCACCGCCTGCATGCAGCCCCGGCACGCCGCCCCCGACATCGCGGGCCCCGGCCAGGACTGGGCCGAGAACATCGGCCCCGAGCGCTGGCACAAGGCCTGGCCGCTGCGCAGCCTGCACCGCGCGGGCGCGCTGCTCGCCCTGTCCAGCGACTGGAACGTCGCCGAGATGGACCCCATGATCGGCATCCATGCCGCCGTCACCCGCCGCCCGCCCGGCGGCGGCGCGGCCTGGACCGCCGGCGAGACGATCGACGTCGCCACCGCCGTCGAGGGCTACACGATGGGCTCGGCGCGCGCCAACTTCCTGGAGCACGAACGTGGTTCGCTGACCGTCGGCAAGCTGGCCGACTTCGTCGTCCTGTCCCGGGACATCCTCCGCGTCGACCCCGACGCCATCCCCGGCACGGTCGCGGAGACGGTCGTCGTGGGCGGGGAGATCGTGCACACCCTCGGCTAACGGGAGCGCCGGAGAAGGGTGTTGAGCCGGGCCGCCTGCCGGGTCAGGTGCTCGCGTTCGGCGAGGTCGGTGGCCCGGTGGGCCGCCTCCTCGTACAGGCGCGCCGCCGTCGGGAGGTCGCCGTCGCGCTCGTGGAGGTACGCCGCCACCGCCGAGTGGCGGGGGAGCGAGGCGTCCAGTTCCGCGAGGGCCGCGAGCCCGGCGCGCGGGCCGTCGGCCTCGCCCACGGCGACCGCGCGGTTCAGCCGGACGACCGGGCTGTCGGTGAGCCGGGCCAGCTCGTCGTACCACTCGACGATCTGCACCCAGTCGGTCTCCCCGGCGGTGGGCGCGTCCGCATGGAGCGCCGCGACGGCGGCCTGCGCCTGGAACTCGCCCAGCCGGTCGCGGGCGAGGGCCGCCTGAAGGATGCCGACGCCCTCGGCGATCAGCGCGGTGTCCCACCGGCCGCGGTCCTGCTCGGCGAGCGGCACCAGACGCCCGTCGGGCGTCGTCCGGGCGGCCCGCCGGGCGTGGTGCAGCAGCATGAGGGCGAGCAGCCCGGCCACCTCCGGATGGTCGATGCGGGCGGCGAGCTGCCGGGTGAGCCGGATGGCCTCGGCGGCGAGGTCGACGTCCCCGGAGTAGCCCTCGTTGAAGACCAGGTAGAGGACGCGCAGCACGGTGGCGACATCACCCGGCCGGTCGAGGCGCACGCCGGAGACGGTGCGCTTGGCCCGGCTGATGCGCTGTGCCATCGTCGCCTCCGGCACCAGATAGGCCGCGGCGATCTGGCGGGTCGTGAGCCCGCCGACGGCGCGCAGCGTCAGCGCGACCGCCGACGCCGGGGTCAACGACGGGTGGGCGCACAGGAAGTAGAGCCGCAGCGTGTCGTCCACCGCGGGCGCCGGACCCGGCGCCGGTTCCTCGGCGGCCCGGTCCTCGCGCCGGCGCCGGGCGGCGTCGGCGCGGGTCGCGTCGAGGAACTTGCGCCAGGCCACGGTGACCAGCCAGCCCTTCGGGTCCCGTGGCCGGCCGGCCGCCGACCCGGTCCGGAGCGCTTCGACCAGGGCCTCCTGTACGGCGTCCTCGGCCGCCGCGAAGTCGGCTCCGCGGCGGACGAGGACACCGATCACGCTCGGGGTGAGGCTCCTGAGCAGGACCTCGTCCATGGGGGAGGTCACTCCGTGATGGTGGGAGGGGCGGTCAGGAACGGACGCACCTCCAGCCACTCGTGGATCGGCTCGCCGCCCGCCCCGGGGGCGGCGGACAGCTCCCCGGCCAGTTCGACGGCACGGTCGTAGTCGGCCACGTCGATGATCATCCAGCCGGCGATGAGGTCCTTCGTCTCCGCGAACGGGCCGTCGGTGACCGGCGGGCGCCCCTCGCCGTCGTAGCGGACCCAGGCTCCCTCGGGGGCGAGCGCCTGGCCGTCGACGAACTCGCCCGTCTTCTCCAGCCGCGCCGCGAAGTCGTTCATGTACCGCACGTGGGCCGTGATCTCCTCCGGGGTCCATCGGGCCATCGGCACGTCGTTGACCGCAGCCGGGGCGCCTCGGTAGTGCTTCAGCAGCAGGTACTTGGCCATGATGTCTCTCCTCGGTCTCCTGCGACCCATAGTGGCCGCGTCCACCCCTGGGACGGAGCCGGACGCGCGATCTCGACATCGCCGCCGGATTTTCTTTCCTGGGATTCACGGCCGGGGCGGCGCGACGTGGAAGCGTGTGCGAAACGGAATGGTGTGCTCGGATTTCAAGATCGTAATGTTGTCGACATGACTGAAAAGATGCCCTCCGAGTCCGCCGCCGTCGCTCCCTTCCCGCCCGTACTGACCCGACACGCCGAGGCCGAGACCTGCGCCGACCCGAGCAGCGTCATGACGCTGCTCGCCGACTCGCACCAGACGGCCGACGGCTTCACCAGCTACCGCTCCACCTTCGCCAAGGGGGCCGTGGGCGCGCCCGCGCACTTCCACACCAAGGCCACCGAGCTGTTCTTCGTCATCAGCGGCTCCCTCCGGGTCCTGGTCGACGACGAGATCACCGTCCTGGGCGCCGGCGACTTCCTCGCCGTGCCGCCGCACACCCCGCACGCCTTCGCCGCCGCGCCGGGCTGCGAGGCGGACGTCCTGTTCGTCTTCACCCCGGGCATGGGCCGCTTCGACTACCTGCGCCTCCTCGGCCGGGTCATGCGCGGCGAGGCCGACTTCCAGGAGATCGCCGACTCGGCCGAGCAGTACGACAACCACTACGTCGACAGCCCGGTCTGGCGCGCCGCCCTGGAGGCATCCGCCTGACCAGCTCAGCCATCCACCCTGGCTGACTCTCCGTCATCTCTCGTACCCCCTCGCCCCGGTCGTCCGGACCGCCACCAGGACGCGGCCGGACCACCCGACCAGGTGAAGTGAGCAGACTCCCTTACGTCGCGCGGTCCACCTGCGGCAGGCTCACCCCACCATGGCTTCACCATGGCCACGGCGGGGCACGCACACCCGCTCCGCCGCCGCTGCCCGCATGTGAAGGTGGACGCGATGACCGGCAGACGCAGGGTGCTCGCCAGGATGCTGACGATGTGTCTGATCCTGGGCGCGGGAGGGTGGTCGGGGCCCGGCGCGGCCCGCGCGGACAGCGCACCGCCCGCGCCGGTCCCCGCCGGGCGCGCCGCCGCCGCCGACCAGACCACCGTGTCGCACGACGACTTCCGCACCGGCTGGGACCAGGACGAGCCCGGCCTCGCCCCCGAGCAGGTGTCCAGCTCCGACTTCGGCCAGCAGTTCTCGACCGCCGTCGACGGCCAGGTCTACGCCCAGCCCCTCGTCGTCGGCGGCACCCTCGTCGTCGCCACCGAGAACAACAAGGTCTACGGCCTCGACGCCGCCTCCGGAGCCGTCCGGTGGACCCGCGGCCTGGGCGCCGCCTGGCCCGCCTCCGCCATCAGCTGCGGCGACCTGGTGCCGAACATCGGCGTCACCTCGACCCCCGTGTACGACCCGGCGAGCAACGCCCTCTACCTCACCTCCAAGGTGAACGACGGGGCCGACGACCAGCACCCCAACTGGTACGTGCACGCCGTCGACCCCGCCACCGGCGCCGAGCGCAGCGGCTGGCCCGTCAAGGTCGCCGGCGCGCCGACCAACGACCCGGGGCGCGCGTTCAACCCGTACACCGCCGCACAGCGCCCCGGGCTGCTCCTCATGGGCGGCTCCGTCTACGCGGCCTTCGCCTCGCACTGCGACCACGGCCCCTACGTCGGCTACGTCCTCGGCGTCGACACCTCGACCCGCAAGACGACCCTGTGGGCCAGCGAGGACTCCTCCGCCAACGGCATGGCCGGCATCTGGATGAGCGGCGGCGGACTCGTCTCCGACGGGCCCGGCCGGATCATCCTCACCACCGGCAACGGCGTCACCCCCGCCCCCGGCCCCGGCAGCATGCCCCCCGGGCAGCTGTCGGAATCCGTCGTCCGGCTCGGCGTCAACAGCGACGGCACCCTGTCCGCGCAGGACTTCTTCAGCCCGTCCAACGCCAACCAGCTCGACCTCAACGACACCGACCTGGGCTCCGGCGGCCCCGTCGCCCTCCCCGGCACCCCCTTCGGCACGAGCGGCCACCCCAGGCTGCTCGCGCAGATCGGCAAGGACGGCCGGCTCTTCCTCCTTGACCGCGACGACCTCGGCGGGCGCTCCCAGGGCCCCGGCGGCACCGACAAGGTCCTCGGCACCTTCGGACCGTACGAGGGTGTCTGGGGGCACCCCGGGGTGTACGGGGGGCAGGGCGGCTACGTCTACACGATCGGCTCGCGCGGCCCGCTGCGCGCCTTCGCGTACGGCCTCACCGGCGCCGGCGAACCCGCGCTCACCAACACCGGGAGCAGCACGGAGACCTTCGGCTACACCTCCGGCTCGCCCGTGATCACCTCCACCGGCACCAACCCCGGCTCCGCGCTCGTCTGGGCCGTACACGCGGACGGCACCAACGGCGCCAACGGCCGGCTCCGCGCGTACGACGCCGTCCCCGTGAACGGCACGCTGAAGCTGCGCTGGTCCGCGCCGATCGGCACCGCCGCCAAGTTCACCGTGCCCGCCACCGACGGCGGCCGGATCTACGTCGGCACCCGCGACGGGCACGTCCTCGCGTTCGGGCGCCCCGCCAACACCGCCCTCACCGCCGCCCCCGTCGACTTCGGCCAGGTCGCCGTCGGCTCCACCGGCGGCGCGACCGCGACGGTCACCGCCACCCGCGACGTGACCGTCAGCGCCGTCACCACCCCGGCCGGGGGAGCCTTCACCGCGAGCCCCACCGGCCTGCCCCGCACCCTCCACAACGGCGACACCTACTCCGTACCGGTGTCCTTCGCACCGACCGCGCCGGGACCGGACAGCTCGGTCCTCACCTTCGCCACCGACCTCGGCGACAGCGCCCTCGGGCTCACCGGATACGGCACCCGGCCCGGCCTCGCCGCCGCGCCGACGACCCTCGACTTCGGCACCGTGGCCACCACCACCGAGAAATCCCTCGGCGTCACCTTCACCAACACCGGCACCCAGCCCGAGACGGTCTCCGCGACCGCCTCGCCGGGCGCCCCCTTCAGCACCACCGGCCTGCCGGCCGCCGGCACCGTCGTCCAGCCCCAGCAGTCCGTCTCCGTCCAGGTCTCGTACGCCCCCACCACCAACGGCACCGACACCGGCACCCTCTCCGTGACCGGCCAGAACGGCACCGCGACCGTGGACCTGACGGGCAGCGCCGTCACCGGCGAGGCCCGCCTGACCGTCACCCCCACCTCGACCGACTTCGGCACGGTGAAGGTCGGTCAGTCCGTCACCAAGACGTTCGACATCAGCAACACCGGCAACATCCCGCTCACCATCACCAAGGCCAAGCCGCCCGCCGCCCCCTTCCACGTCACCAACCCCCTCAGCGAGGGCCAGGTCCTCGGCCCCGAGGACGTCGTCCACCAGGCCGTCACCTTCTCGCCGACCTCCCTCGGCACCGTCCAGGCCGTCTACGCGCTCACCTCCGACGACGGACACGGCGCGCTGAACGAGAACCTCACCGGCACCGGAGCCGCCGGCAGCGGCGTCACCGTCCCCGGCCCCAACGCCGGCGGCTGGACACTCAACGGCAACGCCCTGATCTCCGGCGGCGACCTCCAGCTCACCCAGGCCACCCCCGGACAGCGCGGCACCGCCGTCTGGCCCGTGCCCGTGCTCACCGACGGCCTCAAGGCCACCTTCACCACCGTCATCGGCGGCGGCGACGGCGCCGACGGACTCTCCTTCGCCCTCCTCGACCCCGCCAGGACCACCCCGGGCGCCCTCGGCGCCGGAGGCGGCGGACTCGGCTACTCCGGCCTGCCGGGCACGGCCGTCACCTTCGACACGTACGACAACGGGACGAACGACCCCTCGGCCAACTTCGTCGGCATCGCCACCTCGGGCAGCGGCGACGCCCTCACCTACGCCTCGACCACGACGAGCGTGCCCAACCTGCGCTCCGGCGGCCACACCGTGAACATCGCGGTCACCGGGCGCACCCTCACCGTCTCCGTCGACGGCACCCAGCGGCTCAGCACCAGCGTGGCCTCACTGCCGCCCACCGCCCTCCTCGCCTTCACCGGATCCACCGGCGGCAGGACCGACATCCACGCCGTCCGCAAGGCCACGATCACCGCCACGGCGTACGCGGTGCCGCCGCCGGGCCCCAACGGCTGGACGTACAACGGCAGCGCCAAGCTCTCCGGCACCACCCTCGAACTCACCCCCGTCCAGACCTACCAGCGCGGCTCCGCGATCCAGGCCACCGCCGTGCCCTCGGCCCAGCTGAAGGCCCGGTTCACCGCCACCGTCGGCGGCGGCACCGGCGCCGACGGACTCGCCCTGCTGCTGCTCGACGCGAGCCGCGCCACCCCCAAGGCGCTGGCCGCCAACAGCGGCGGCAGCCTCGGCTTCGCCGGACTGCCGGGCGTCGCCGTCACCCTCGACACCTTCGACAACGGCGCCAACGACCCCTCGGCGAACTTCGTCGCGGTCGCCACCGGAGGCAGCGGCACCACCCTCACCTACGCGGCCACCGCGACGAACGTCCCCGACCTGCGCACCGGCAGCCACACCGTCGACGCCGTCGTCACCTCCACCGGCCGCCTCCAGGTGAGCATCGACGGCACCCGGGTCATCGACGTGGCCGTGACGCTCCCGAAGAACGTCCTCGTCGGCTTCAGCGGCACCACCGGCGGCCGCACCGACCGGCACGCCGTCACCGGCGTGCGGATCGGCTACTGACCGGGGAACGCGCGGTCGATCCCCGCACCGGCGGCGGTCCTCAGTGGCCGTCGCCGCCCGACGTCACCGCCATCCGGCGGGTGAACGACTTCCCGCCGTCCACCGACTCGTACACCCCGTCCTGGGTGGCCGCGAGGAGCCGGCGCGCGTCCACGGCGGTCAGCGCCTGCGGCGCGCCGCCCGGCACGGTCGACACCCGGCTCCAGGTGCCGCCCGCGTCCGCGCTGCGCAGCAGCACCCCGTCGGGGGCGACGCCGAACAGGGCGTCCGGGGCGCCCCACGACACGTACGCGACGAGCCGCCCGGAGAGCGGCCGGCCGAAGGTGCGCCCGTCGTCGGTGCTGCGGACCACGCCCTGCTCGGTGGTGGCGAGCACGGTGCCGGGGGCGCCGGGAGCGACGGCGATGTCCAGGAGTCCCAGCTCGGCACGGTCCTCCCAGGCGACCCCGTCGCGGCTGACCCGCAGCCGCCCGTTGGTGCTGTCGTAGCCGTACACGGTCGCGTCGGCGGAGATGTCGAGGGAGTGGAAGTCGACCTCCCCGGCGAGCGACCTGGTGGTCCAGGAGGTGCCCTTGTCGGCGGAGGAGATCAGACCGAGGTTGGACGGGCCGCCCGTGCCGGGGGCCGGGTGGCCGCTGGCGAGGAAGTCGCCCTTCGGGGTCACCGTGAACCCCATGAAATCGTCCTTCCGGTCACCGACGAGGGCGGGCCGCCCGTCGGCGCCGGGCGTGTAGACGCCCTCGTGGGTGGCGACGTACAGCTTCCCGGCGGCGCTGCCGACACCGTGGATGTGGCTGAGCGCGGTGGTGGCGTCGGAGCCCGCCTTCGAGCCGGGCGCGTCGTCGGAGCCGCAGGCGGTCAGGGCGAGGGCGAGGGCCGTGGTGAGTGCGGCGGCGAGGGCGGCGCGGTGCTTCTTCATGTGTCTGTGGTCCCAGGGGTACGGGGGAGGGGGCGGCCCCGCGCGGGGGTGCGGGGCCGCCTGGGGAAGGGCAAGGGGGCGGGTTGGATCCTGGATCCAGGATTTTGGATCCTGCATTTTGGATCCTGGATCCAACCCGTCAGAGCCGACCGTCAGAGCCGACCGTCAGAGCCGACCGTCAGAGCCGACCGTCAGAGCCGACCGTCAGAGCCGACCGTCAGAGCCGTTCGAGGATCTTCTTCAGCTGGGCGATCTCGGCCGCCTGAGTCCGGACCACGTCGTCGGCCACCTTCTTGGCCGCCGCGTCACTGCCGTTCTTCTGCTCGGTCTTCGCCATCTCCACCGCGCCTTCATGGTGGGCGATCATCAGCTCGGCGAACTTGCGGTCGAAGGCCTTGCCCTTCGTGGCGGCGAGGGCGGTCATGTCCGCGTCGGACATCATCCCGGCCATGCCGTGTCCGCCGCCGCCCATGCTCTCGGGCTTGCCCCAGGTCTTGAGCCAGCCCTTCATCTTCTGGATCTCCGGGTCCTGGGCCTTCTCGATCTCGCCGACCAGCTTCTTGATCTCGGCGTCCTCGGCGCGCCCGTCGGCCAGCTCGGCCATCTTCAGGGCCTGCTCGTGGTGCGGGATCATCATCTGCGCGAACATCACGTCCGCGTCGTTGAAGGCCCCGGCCGACGCGGACGCCGACGCGGAGGCGGAGGTCTTCCCGCCGTGGTCCATGCCGCCCATGGAGTCGCCGGAGTCGGAGCCCGAGCAGGCGGCGAGCAGCAGCCCGGCCGCCGCGACGGCGCCGGTCATCGCGAGCTTGCGGGTCGTACGGGTACGGGTCTTGCGGGTGGTGAAGGCACGCATGTGTGTCACACCTCGTGTGTGCTGTCGTTCGTTCGTGGGTGGGCCGATCACGTCTGCGGGCAGCGCGAGGCGCCCGCGGTGGCGAAACGGCCTAGATCCGCAGGATCGACAGCTGGGCGAGGTCGGGTGGGCGCGGCGGGGCGTTCGGGCCGAGGAAGGGCAGCAGCCGCGCCAGGAGCGGGGCGATCCCGTCCGCGCGGCGGCCGAGGGCGGCCCTGAGGAGGGCGGCGAGCAGCCAGACGCCGAGGATGGCCACGCAGAGCGTGGTCATGTCCATCCCCATGCCGGAACCGTGAGTGGAGCCGTGAGTGGAGCCATGGGTGGAGTCGTACGTGGAGCCGTACGTCTTCTCGTACGGGGTCGCGTCCGCCGACATCCCCCGGGAGCCGGACTCGTGGTGCTGCGCCGGCCGCGCCGGGGCGGCGACGTGCTGGACGGCCCCGACTGCCGTCGCGGCCATCCCGTCGCCCCCTGAGAAACCCCCTGAGGAAGTCCCCGAGGAACCCTCCGGGTGCCCGACCGAGTGCATCACGAAGACGCCGAGCGCCAGCACGACGACGAGCAGCAGGTGCGCCATGGCACCTCCCGCTCGTGTGGCGCTGCGTCCCGCCCGTCCCACGTGCACGTCGTCGACCTCCTGCCCCGACGATACCGAACCAGGCGCCGGATACCCCGCACGGGTACCAGACGTGTCGCCTCGTCGTGGTGGTGAGCGCGACGGGGGCGCGGCCGGTCACTCCGGCAGCTCACCCGCCATCGCCGCGGCCATCCGCAGATGCGGCGCGGCCTCCGCCGCCCTGCCCTGCCGCTCCAGCGTGCGGCCGAGCATCAGCCGGGCATAGTGCTCCACCGGGTCGCGCTCCAGGACGGTGCGGAGCTCCTCCTCGGCACGGGAGAGCTGGGCGGAGTGGTAGTACGCACGGGCGAGCAGCAGTCGCTGGGCCGTCTGGTCCGGGTGCTCGGCGACCAGACCGCGCAGGATGCGTACGGCCGTCAGGTACTCCTTCGCCTCGAAGAAGAGCTGTGCGCGGTCCCACTGCTCGCCCGCGGTCCCGAACTCGTAGTACGTCTCCTCGCTCACTGCTCCGGCTCTCTCTCCTGGGGGTGGAAATCCTGGGGTGGACCTCCTTGTGCCCCCTGTAACACCGCCATGTGTTTGAACATTCCACCAATATTGCGGCGCGGGTCCACGCCGTACCGGGGACCTGTGGCCCCCCGACAGGAATAGGTTGAACGCCATGAGCAATCTTGATCGCCAGGCCGCCCTCCAGGTCTGCGGCGGACGCGGATTCGTCGTCGCCGAGCCGGTACGGGAACTCCTCAGCCCCCGCCACGTCCAGCTCGGCGAATCGACCGAGGTGCGCCGCCTGCTCCCCAACCTCGGCCGCCGCATGGTCGGCGCCTGGGCCTTCGTCGACCACTACGGCCCCGACGACATCGCCGACGAACCCGGCATGCAGGTCCCGCCCCACCCGCACATGGGGCTGCAGACCGTCAGCTGGCTCCACCAGGGCGAGGTCCTGCACCGCGACTCCACCGGCAGCCTGCAGGCCATCGGGCCGCGCGAACTGGGCCTGATGACCTCCGGCCGGGCGATCTCCCACTCCGAGGAGAGCCCCCGCGACCACGCCCGCTACCTGCACGGCGCACAGCTCTGGGTCGCCCTCCCCGACGCCCACCGGCACGTCGAACCCCACTTCCAGCACCACGCCGAACTCCCGCACGTCACGGCCCCCGGCCTCACCGCCACCGTGATCCTCGGCGAACTCGCCGGCGCGGTCTCCCCGGGCACGACGTACACCCCGATCACCGGCGCCGACCTGACCCTCACCGCCGGCGCCGAGGTCCGCCTCCCCCTGGAGCCGGACTTCGAGTACGCGGTCCTCGCCATGTCCGGCGAGGCCCACGTCGACGGCGTCCCCGTCCTCCCCGGCTCCATGCTCTACCTCGGCTGCGGCCGCAGCGAACTCCCCCTGCGCGCCGACTCCGACGCGGGCCTCATGCTCCTGGGCGGCGAGCCCTTCGAGGAGGAGATCGTGATGTGGTGGAACTTCGTGGGGCGTACGGACGAGGAGATCCGCGTGGCGCGCGACCAGTGGATGACGGGCGACCGCTTCGGTGAGGTGAAGGGGTACGACGGCGATCGGCTGGACGCGCCGGAGGTCCCGGCGACGCAGCTGAAGGCGCGGGGTCGGGTGCGCTGACCTGTGGCTTCTCCGTCGGGCCGAGGGGGGGGGTGGGGACGCTCCGCCCCTGGCTGTGGTCGTGACTCCGTCAGCGCTGGGTGTGGATGAAGCCGATCTTGTCGATCTCGTCGCCCGAGCGGCCGTGGAAGCCGCTGATCTGCCAGCCGGGAGGGGCGGTGTCGGTGACGCAGTCGGAGGTCGGTGTCCCGCCGGCGAGGGTGCGGCCGAGGCTGGTGGTGAACCTGGCGTGGAAGATCCGGGTGCGGCCGTCCTTCTGGGCCCGGCACAGGTACGCGGTGGTGACGTACTCCTCGCTGCCGAGTGTGAGGGAGGCCGTGGTGCCTCCGGTTCCGCCGTGGGCGAGCGTCGTGCCGTTGCCCAGGGTGAGGGCCAGCCGGTCGATCCGGGAGCCGGCGCTCACGGTGAGGGTGGTGGCACGGGCGCCGGTGGGGACGCTGTCGAGGTCGTTGAAGGGATCGCCGTGCGGTCCGCCGAACTGGTCGCTCAGCCGGAAGGCCGGGTTGCGCGACCAGGAGAGGTTCACCGCAATCGGGTCGTGGTCGGAGAGCATGCGTCCGTCGGTGGTGAGGAACGCGGCGTGCTCGTTGGCGTAGGAGGTGGCCTTCAGGGAGACGAGCCGGCTGCCGCGGTACAGGACCTTGTCCACGACCTCGCAGGTGGGTGGCACGGTCGGCTGGGACTGATCGCACACGAGGGCGTCGCTGCCCTTGGCGGGCGGGGTGCCGGCGCGGATCAGCTCGACCCAGGCGTCGGTGAGCGCGTTGGCGGCGGCGAACTCGGCGATGGTGTCGCCGGCGCGGGTGTAGCGGGTGTTGGTGTCGCCCATGACGACGACCGCGTTGCCGGCCGAGTGGGTCGTGATGAAGGCGGTGAGCTGGTTCAGGTTGTCGGCGCGGGACTTCAGGTCTCCCGCGTTCGTACCGGCGTTGGTGTGCAGGTTGTAGAAGTCGACGTACACGCCTTCGGCGAGGCGCTGCCGGGCGAAGGTGAAGCCCTTGGGGGTCAGGCAGTCGCCGGAGTCGTACTGGCAGGAGTTCCAGCGCACCCGCTCGAAGTCGTCCCTGTCGTCAGGGGACTTCGACAGGGTGTTGAGCCCGCTGCCGATACCCGCCCCGCCGCTGGTGGGGGTGCGGTGGGGGTGGGCGGTGTCGGCGGCGTACAGGCGGGCGTGGTAGTTGAAGTCCTCCTGGGCGTGGACGACGTCGTACGGCGCGATCCGCCTGCCGATCTCCGTGGTGGCGGGTTCGCGTGGCGTCGGGGCGCTGGAGAGGCTCTCGGGCAGGCCGGCCACGTTGTACGTGAGCACGCTGAAGGCGCCCGAGTCGGCGGCCGTCGTCGCGGTCGCCGGGGGCGCCGTCGCGGTGAGTCCGGCCAGAGCGGCCGCCGTCGCTGTCAGACAGGCGAGAAGTCTGCGCATGGGGGTCTCCTGGAAGGTGCGCGGAAGCGGTGGGGGAGTACGCGGCCGCGGCCAGGCCCGGGCGGCTGCGTCCGCCCGGGCCTGGCCGGCGGCGGATCAGGCGCAGGGGCTCCCGTCGAGTGCGAAGGCGGTGGGGGAGGGGTTGGTGCCGGTGTGGGTGCCCTGGACTCCGAAGGCGGCGGTCCCGCCCGGGGCGATCGTCCGGTTCCAGTCGGCGTCGCGGGCGCTGAGGGTGGTGCCGTCCTGGGTGACGGTCGCGTTCCAGGCGCTCGTGACGCGCTGGCCGGCCGGGTAGGCCCAGGTCAGCTGCCAGCCGTCCACGGCCGTCGGGCCCGTGTTCCGGACGGTGACGGTGGCGGTGAAGCCGGTGCTCCAGACGCTCTGCACCGCGTACGTCACCGCGCAGGCCGCGGTGGGCGGTTCGCCGGTGGACGTCCGCTCGGCGGCGTAGGCGGCGAGCCACGCCAGCGGGGCGTTCCAGTTCACCGCCACCTCGTTGGTGGAGTACGAGCCGATGTCGTCGACGTAGCAGGCGGCGGGAGCGCAGCCGGTCAGCTTCTCCTGTGCCACCGGGTCCTGGAGCCCGCTGTTGGGACCGCCCGCGAGCGACCCCGCCGGAGGATGGGGCAGCGAGGCGTCCAACTGGTGTGCCCAGAAGCGGTGGTGCTGGTTCTGCGAGGGCGTCTCGCCGTAGCCGGATACGTAGGACCGGCCCAGGGCGTTACGGCCGAGGAGGTAGTCCATCGTCTCCAGGGCTCCGGCGCGATAGCGCCCGTCGCCGGTCAGTTCTCCGGCTACGGCCATGACGATCGCGTCGCCCGCGACCTCGCCGTTCGAGCCCCAGAAGTACCCGTCCGCCGGGACGGGCACCGCGTAGCCCTGAGCGCCCATCCGGGCCAGGTAGACGTCGGCGGCCGAGCTCACCGAGGCGCGGACGCGGGTCAGGTCGGCGGTCGGCAGCCCGTTGGGCACCGTGGCGAGGGTGAGCCTGCCCAGCGCGGCCGTGTCCGCCCAGCCGAAACCGTACGGGGTGAAGGCATCGGCGGCGGTGTGCCAGGACGAGGAGGTGACCGCGTCCCGGTAGACGCTCTCACCGGTCGACGCGTACAGCTCGGCCGCCGCCCAGTAGAACTCGTCGGTGACCCGCGCGTCCTCGTAGGCCCCGCCGCCCGTGCTGTCCGTGGCCGGCGCGTACAGGGCCGGGTTGGCCAGCGCCGCCGCCCAGGCCCGGCGGGCGGCGGACAGACAGCGGTCGGCGTACGCCGGGTCGTACGGTCGGAAGACCCGGGCGCACTGCGCGGCAGCCGCCGCGAGATTGAGCGTCGCCGCCGTGGACGGGCGGTGCAGCTCGCGGGGCTGGGCGTCCTGGTCGGGGCGCATCGGCATGCCCGTCCAGGCCGCGTCATGGACCTTGTGGAACGCCATGCCCGCGTACGGCCTGCCCTCGGGCACCTGCATCCGCATCAGGAAGTCGAGCTCCCAGCGCGCCTCGTCGAGGACGTCCGGCGTGCCGTTGCCGCGCTCGGGCACGCGCAGCGTCGAGTCGCCGAGCGCCGCCTCCTTCCCCGCCCGCTCGGCCCGCTCGAAGAAGTTGACGAGCAGCCAGGTCGAGATGCCGCCGTTCACCACGTACTTGCCGTGGTCGCCCGCGTCGTACCAGCCGCCCCTGACGTCCCGCGTGTAGTCGCACACGGTGGCCTGGCAGGGGACGGAGACGTCGCCCTGGTTGGGCGCGACGCCGAGGTGCCCGGCCGGGCGGGCGTAGGCGGAGCCCACGAGGGAGGCGTCGATGGCGATGCCGCTGCGCTGGTGGTGGAAGAACGCCATGGCGTCGGAGCGCAGCGTGTCGTAGAGGTCCGCGCGGATGTCGAAGGGCACGCTGCCGCTGCCGTCGACCGCCAGGACGTAGCCCGAGCCCGTGCTCCGGAAGGAGGAGAAGTCGGCCACCTGGACCGACTGCCCGGAGGGGGCGTCCGCGCCGTGGGGGACGGTCGTTCCGGAGGCGACCACGGTTCCGGACGCGTCGCGCAGTCGCCAGGTGAGCGACTGCGTCGCCGTGGTGACGACGGTGGCGCGCTTGGGGCCGTCCGGCAGGTAGCCGACCTGGTTGACGCGTACGGCCGTGGCCGCCGCGGCGGCGGGGACGTCCGCTGCGGCCGGAGCGGTCAGGAGGCCGCCGAGGAGGAGGGTGCCCGCGAGCAGGGCGACGGAGAGGCGTGGGGGCCGGAGTAACGGCGGGGCGGTGCGAGGCATGAGCGGCTCCTGTGTGTCGTGGTGGGGGATCAGCAGGTGGAGTCGGTCGGGGTGAGCGGGCCCGTCCGCCAAGGCGGCCGGAGGCGGTCGCCTCCGGCTCCGGGGCCCCTGCCTCGGCGGACGTACTGAAGGCGGCACGGATGGATGGTCGGGGGACGTATGGGAGCGCTCCCAAGCGGCGGAAGCCCGAACAGGGGTCGATGAGCCGGAGATTCGGAGCGCACAGTAGTGACGCTCGCCCGTCACCGTCAACGGGCCCGACAGCAACGGCCGGAAGTGGCGGGACGGTCAATTCACGGGGCGCGACGTCTCAGGGGGTAGCGTTCGGCGTGATGGTGCGGGGGCCCGACCGCCGCTACGGAAGGACCCGATCCTGAACCCCCAGCTCGCGGAGGCGCTGTCCGCGGCCCTGCTCGTCCTCGTGCTCGCCTGCGCGGTCGTCCGCCCCTTCGGGTGGCCTGAGGCGGTCGTGGCCGTCCCGGCCGCGGCACTGGTGATCGCCACCGGGGCCCTCTCCGTCGACGACGCGCTGGCCGAGGCGGAACGACTCGGGCCGGTGATCGGCTTCCTGGCGGCCGTGCTGGTGCTGGCTCAGCTCTGCGACGACGAGGGGCTCTTCCAGGCGTGCGGGGCGTGGATGGCGCGTACGGCGGCGGGACGGCCACGCCGTCTGCTCGCCCAGGTGTTCCTGACCGCGTCGGTGATCACGGCCGTGCTCAGCCTGGACGCCACCGTCGTGCTGCTCACCCCGGTGGTGTTCGCCACCGCGGCCCGCATCGGAGCCCGCCCCAAACCGCACGTGTACGCCTGCACCCACCTGTCGAACACGGCCTCCCTGCTGCTGCCGGTCTCCAACCTCACCAACCTGCTGGCGTTCACGGCCAGCGGGTTGAGCTTCACCCGGTTCGCCGGGCTGATGGCCCTGCCGTGGGCGGTGGCGATCGGCGTCGAGTACCTGGTCTTCCGGCGTTTCTTCGCCACCGACCTGGACGCCGGAGCACAGGCCCCCTCGGAGGCCGAGCCGCCGCGGCTGCCACTGTTCGCCCTGGTGACCGTGGGCTGCACGCTGGCCGGATTCGTGCTGACCTCGGCGATCGGCATCGACCCGGCGTGGGCCGCCCTGGCAGGGGCACTGGCCCTCGCCGTGCGGGCCCTGATCCGGCGCCGCACCTCTCCCCGGGCGCTGGTCCGCGCTGCTTCCGTGCCCTTCCTCGCCTTCGTGCCGGCCCTCGGGATCGTGGTCCTGGCGGTGGTGAACAACGGTCTCGACGACGCGTTGAGGCACCTGATCCCCGAGGGCACGGGACTGCCGGCACTGTTCGCCCTCGCCGGACTGGCCGCCGTCCTGGCGAACGTCATCAACAACCTGCCCGCGGTCCTCGTGCTGCTGCCGCTGACCGCGCCGGCGGGGCCCGGGGCCGTTCTCGCCGTCCTGCTCGGCGTCAACATCGGCCCCAACCTCACGTACGCCGGCTCGCTGGCCACTCTGCTGTGGCGGCGCATCGTCCACGCCCACGACGGTGAGGTGGAGCTCAAGGAGTTCACCCGGCTCGGCGCGTACGCGGTACCCGCGAGCCTGGCCGCCGCCGTCCCGGCACTCTGGCTCTCGCTGACCGTCATCGGAGGAGGCTGAACCCATGGCCGTGGTCGTCTGGATCGTCGAGGGCACCTGGCGCGCCTGTGTGGACGCCGCCCGCACGCACAGCCCGGCGGACGCCGACATCACCCTCCTGCACGTCACCCCCGCCGACGTCCCGGGCGCGGCACACGGTGCCTTCGCCGGACTGCTCGGCCGCGGTCACCCCTTGGGGCACCGCCCCGCCGAGGGCTGGGGGCGGGACCCGGGCACGCGCCTGGAACACCTCGCCGCCGCCTCCGCGCGGCAGCTGCTCCAGGACGCCGCCGACCGCCTGGGACGCCCCTGTACCCGTACCGAGCGCACAGGACGCGTCGAGCGTGAGGTCGTCGCCGAGGCCGAGGGCCGCGACCTGCTGATCCTGGCCCGGGACGGCGACCGCACCCATCTCGGGCCGCACAGCCTCGGCCCCGCCGCCCGGTTCGTCGTCGACCACGCGCCCTGCCCGGTGCTGCTCGTCTGGCCCGAGCCGCCGCCGGGGCTCCCCACCCTGCCACCCCCGCCGCCTCGCACTACCTGACGCCGGAGACGACGGGCCCCCGACGGGTCGCGGTCGCGCCGGCCGGGCCGGCCGGGAGCGTCAGCGGTCGGCGGGCGCCGGATGACGGGCGGAGCTCAGCGGCGGACATCGGGCCACAGGAGTCCGAGGTCAGTAGCCGTAGATCATCTTGTAGGCGGCCTCGGGGAGGAACTGCCCGGCCGAGGAGCCGGCCCCGACGCCGCAGTTGCCGTCGGACTCGCCCGGGGCCTTGATCCACAGCAGCATCTCGGCGCCGCCGCCCAGCTGGGTGGGGGTGCCGATGCGGCGGCCGGCCGCGTTGCACCACTCGCCGTTGGAGCCGTTGCCGTTGCGGCTGGTGTCGACGACGAACGGCTTGGTGTAGCCGTAGCGGGCGGCCAGTTCACTGTTGACGGCGTTGCCGTAGGCGGTGTTCTGGGCGGTGGTGTAGTAGTTCGAGATGTTGAGCGAGAAGCCGTGGGCCTGCCGGAGGCCGGCTCCGTGGAGGCGCTGGGCCATGGTCGCCGGGCTCACCCAGCCGGGGTTGCCCGCGTCGAGATAGACCCAGGTGCTGGGGGCCTGGCGGTCGAACTCGGCGAGCGCACCGGTGATCATGCTCTCGCGCTCGCTGATCTGAGTCTGGTTCATACAGCCGTAGTCCGCGAGGGAGTCCGGTTCGAGGACGACGACGGCCGGGCGGTTGGCGATGCCGCCGGCGAACTGTGCGACCCAGGTCGCGTAGGCGGACGGCGAGGAGGCTCCGCCCGCGGAGTGCCCACCGCAGTAGTCGCGGTTGTAGATGTTGTACGCGACGAGGACGGGCAGCTTGTCCCCGGAGTCCGCCGCCCCCACGTACGCGCCCGTGGCCGTCCCGATGGCGCCGCTCCAGGAGCCGAACCAGCGGGCCATGGGGGTGTTGGCGAGGGACGCGTTGATCGCGGGCGTCCGGCCGTCACCGGGGTGGGCGGCGACCCACTGTTTCGCGCTGGAGTTCGGATCCACGTAGAACCCACTGGTCAGGGTGGTCGGGTCGGCCGCGTGTGCGGACGGCGCGACGGCGAGCGCCAGCGGCAGCGCGAAGAAGGCTGCTGCGAGGGCGCGGATTCTGCGGCGCATGACAGTACCTCGTTTCCTGGCCTGTGGAGAGCGTGGAAGCGCTCCCATTGGAAGCGGTCCCAGCACGCTCTCCGCGTGCCTCTGGTGGTGGCCGGTATCGTGTGACGCGCTCATCGGCCTGTCAAGTGCCCTCGTTTAACCGGCACTTCACGCGGCGGCGGGAAGGGTTTACAGTCCTGGAACTGGAAGCGCTCCCAGTTTTCCGCGCGTTCACGCCGCGGCAGGAAGGCAGACCATGGCGGAAGGTGTGACGCGGGGGCAGCCGACGCTCGACGAGGTGGCCGAGCTGGCCGGCGTGTCGAGGTCGGTGGCCTCGCGTGTGCTCAACAACGCCCCGCACGTCAGCCGCGCCAAACGCGAGGCGGTCGAACGGGCCGTCCATCGGCTCGGTTACGTGCCGAATCCGACCGCCCGCGCGCTGGCGACCCGTCAGACGGGGGCGGCCGCCCTGGTCGTCTCGGGAGAGGATCCGTCGATCTTCGCGGATCCGTTCTTCGCGCAGGTGATCGTGGGTGCCTCGGCCGCTCTGGAAGACGCCGATCTGCACCTGATGCTGTGCCTGGCCGCCTCCGACCGGGGCCGGAAGCGGGTGGAGCGGCTTCTCCGGTCCCACGGCGCCGACGGTGTGATGCTGATGGCGCTGCGCGAGGACGATCCGCTGGCCCACATGGCCGAGGAGGCGCAGATGCCCGTCGTGTTCGGCGGGCGCCCCGTCGGTGTGGACCCCCGGTGGTACGTGGACGTCGACAACGCCGGCGGAGCGCGCGCGGCGACCGAGTACCTGATCTCGGCCGGCCGGACCCGGGTGGCCACGATCTGCGGGCGGCTGGACACCGAGGCCGGGCGGGCCCGGTACCGCGGCTACCGGGACGCCATGCTGGCGGCGGGCCTCGATCCGTATCCGCCGGAAGCCGGAGACTTCACCGAGTCCAGCGGAGCCGCCGCCATGGCCGCGCTCCTGGCGCACCATCCCGGCCTGGAAGGGGTGTTCGCCGCCAGCGACAACATGGGGGCCGGGGCGCTGCGCGTGCTGCGCGAGGCCGGTCGGCTGGTCCCCGACGACGTCGCCGTGATCGGCTTCGACGACCTGGCCGTGGCCCGGATCGCCGATCCGCCGCTGACCACGGTGCACCAGCCCATCGAGGGTCTCGGCCGCGAGATGGCGCGCATGCTCGTCGCGCTCATCGACGGGCAGGACCCCACCCCACTGATCCTGCCCACACGCCTGGTCACCCGCGCCAGCGCCTGACGGGACCTCCCCGCGGTCACCCCCGCGAGCAGGGCCCGGGCAGGATCTCGAAGTCGGCGTGCAGCCGCCGGTGGTGGTCCACCTGCCGCACGGGGCCGGTCAGGGTCACCCGGGCGGTCAGTCGCGGTTCCGTGCTGGAGGAGCCGAGTCTCAGCTCCAGCTCTCCGGGCTCCACGACGCGCTTCCCGCTCCTGCCGGTGAACGACGCGAGGTCCGCGGGCACGACCGAGCGGATCCGCCTCCTCTCCCCAGGAGCCAGGTCGACCCGTGCGTACCCGACGAGTCTCTGCACGGGCCGGACCACGGAGGCCACCGGGTCGTGCAGATACAGCTGTACGAGTTCGGTGCCGGCGCGGTCGCCGGTGTTCGCCACGGTGAGGGCGAGCCGCACCTCGCCGTCCGTGGGGACCTCGGTGCTCTCGACGACCAGGTCGTTCCATGCGAAGACGGTGTAGGTCAGGCCGTGTCCGAAGCCGAACGCGGGTGTCGGGTCGATGCTGGAGACCTCGCTGGTGTGGCCCAGGCGGGACGCCAGGTAGGTGGACGGCTGGGCCCCGGGGTGACGGGGCACGCTGACGGGGAGCCGGCCGCTCGGGTTGGTCCGTCCGCTGAGGACGGAGGCGATGGCCGCGGTCCCGGCCTCGCCGGGGAAGAAGGACTGCAGGACGGCGGCGGACTCCTCGGCCGCCCGGCCGAGCGCGTAGGGCCGGCCCGCCAGCAGGGCCGTCACCACCGGAGTACCGGTGTCGAGGAGTGCGTCGAGGAGCCGCTGCTGCGCTCCGGGGAGGACCAGGGACTCGGCGTCGCAGCCCTCTCCGCTGGTGCCCCGTCCGAAGAGCCCCGCGCGGTCACCGAGGGCCGCCACGACGACGTCGGCGCGGCCGCCGAGTTCGAGGGCCTCGGCGAAGCCGTCGGTCCCGGCGTCGTCGACGCCGGTGCCGCGCGCCACGAGGACCTCGGCGTTGGGGAACTCGGCCACGAGGGCCTCGCGCAGGGTGGGCAGATCGATGCCGAGGGGTGTGTCCGGGTGCTGCCCGCCGACGTGGACGGGGAAGGAGTAGCAGCCGAGGACGGCCGTGGCGACCTCGGAGTTGGGTCCGATCAGGGCGATCCGGCGGGGAGCTCGCGGGTCGAGCGGCAGGATGCCGTCGTTGCGGAGCAGGATGACGGACTGATCGGCGACGCGGCGGGCCAGCTCCCGGTTGGCAGCCGGGTCCAGGTCGACCGTGCCCCGGAGGGCGTCGGGGGCGGCCGCGGTGTCGGCACCGCGCAGTGCCGGCGGGACGGGGCTCCAGTCGGGGTCGAGCAGCCCGAGCAGGGTCTTCTGCAGGAGGACCCGCCGGACCGCGCGGTCCACGAGTTCCTCGGACACGTGTCCCTGCCGGACCGCGTCCAGGAGCGGGGCGCCGAAGGTCTTCACGGTCGGCAGTTCCACGTCGACGCCCGCGGCGAGGGCCGCCCCGGCCGCCTCGCCGAACGTGCCGGCGACGCCGTGCAGGGTCTTCAGGAACGCGATCCCGAAGTAGTCGGCCACGACGGTGCCGGTGAAGCCCCAGGTGTCCCGCAGGAGTCCGGTGAGCAGTCGGTCGTCGGCGGCCGAGGGAATGCCGTCGGTGTCGGTGTAGGCGTGCATCACCGACCGGACGCCGCTCTCCCGGACGGCCATCTCGAAGGGGGGCAGGATCACATCGGCCAGCTCCCTGGCACCCATGGAGACCGGGGCGAGGTTGCGGCCCGCGCGAGAGGCCGCGTACCCGGCGAAGTGCTTGAGGGTGGCGACGATGCCGGCGGACTCCAGGCCCTGCACGTAGGCCGTGGCGATCGTCCCGACGAGGTACGGGTCCTCGCCGATGGTCTCCTCGACGCGCCCCCAGCGGGCGTCGCGGACCACGTCGAGGACGGGGGCGAGCCCCTGGTGCACGCCGACCGCGCGCATGTCGCGGCCGATGGCCGCGGCCATCTCCCGGATCAGGGCGGGGTCGAAGGTGGCGCCCCACGAGAGGGGGACGGGATAGGCGGTGGCGCCCCAGGCCGCGAAACCCGCGAGGCACTCCTCGTGGGCGACGGCGGGGATGCCGAAGCGGTTCGCGGCCGTGATCCGCTGCTGCGTCCGCATCAGGGAGAGGGCGCCGAGCGCGGGGTCGACCGGCACGGTTCCGAAGGGCCGGGTGAGCTGGCCGAGACCGTCGGGCAGCAGGTCGTTGAGGTCGGCCGGCTCCTCCATGTCGTGCTGGTGCGGCGCGACCTCGGCGCCCTCGTCGGAGGCCCCGACCCACACGCCGAAGAGCTGGGCGACCTTCTCCTTCAGGGTCATCTCGTGGATCAGCGCGTCGACACGGGCTTCCGCGCCGAGCGTGGGGTCGTGCCAGGCGCGGTGCGGGGCTTGGGGCTGTGTGGCCACGTTGTCGGTCACTTTCCTCCGACTCCCATCAGGCCCTGGACCAGGGCGCGACGGGCGAACAGATAGACGAGCAGGATGGGGAGCATGGAGAGGACGACGGCCGCGAGGAGGCCGGGGATGTCGACGCCGTGCTCCGTCTGGAAGTCGTACAGGCCCATGGTGATGACCTTGTTCTCCGAGGACTGGGTGAGCACGAGCGGGAACAGGAAGCCGTTCCAGGCCTGGAGCGAGGAGAAGACGACGATCGTGGACAGACCGCTCTTCGACAGGGGCAGCACCAGCTGGAGGAAGATCCTCCCGGGGGAGGCCCCGTCGACGGTCATGGCCTCGTACAGCTCGGGCGTGATGTCCCGCATGACGCCGGTGAGGATCAGGGCGCAGACGGGCATGGCGAAGGCGGCGGTCGGCAGGATGACGCCGAGGAGGTTGTCGTAGAGGCCGGCCTCGTTGATCAGGTAGAACATCGGGACGATCACGGCCTGGGACGGGATGGCCAGCCCGAGCAGGAAGAGACGGAAGACCCGCCCGGTGGCCCTGCCGTCGCTTCTCACGATGGCGTACGCCAGGGGCGGTACGAGGAGCAGGACGATGCCGACCACGCAGGCCGTGACGATCACCGTGTTGAGGAGGTACTGCGCGAAGCCGTCGCTGAGGTCGTCGGCGTAGTTGTCGAGGGTGAAGTGCTCGGGGAGGGCGAGCGGGCCGTTCGCCGCGTAGTCCGACCGGGACTGGAAGGTGGCGACGAGCATGGCGTACAGCGGCAGGCCGACCACGAACAGCCAGATCAGCGAGCCGAAACCGGCCAGGAGGTTGGGACGGTCCCTCATCACACGCCCTCCATGGTGCTGCGCATCCTGTCGTAGCCGGTCAGGCGCACCATGACCAGGGAGACGAGGGTGGCGACGAGGACGAGGAGCAGTGCGATGGCGGAGGCCCCTCCGAAGTCGAAGCTCTTGAAGGCCTTCTGGTACATGTAGTAGGCGCTGTTCGTGGTGTCGGTGCCCGGCCCGCCCTGGGTGAGGATCAGCACGGTGTCGAAGGTCGTGAGTCCCCCGACCACCATCAGGATCATCGAGGTCACGACGGTGTTCCGCAGCTGCGGCAGGGTGATGTGGAAGAACTGACGGACCGTTCCGGCTCCGTCGATCTGGGCCGCCTGGTAGAGGACGCGGGGGACGGCCCGTGCGGCGCCCTGGTAGATCAGGGTGTGCAGGGGGGTGAACTGCCAGGTGCTGACGAAGACGAGGACGCCGATGGCGCCGGTCCGCGTGCCGAAGAGGTTGCCGTCGCCGAAGAGCCACTCGGCTTGTGAGGGGACGCCGAAGTTGGGGTCGAGCACGGCGCGCCACAGGACCGAGACGGCGGTGATGGACAGCAGGAGCGGGACGAAGTAGACGGCGGAGAGGACCGCCCGGTTGCGCTGGTGGCCGGCCGCCCAGACGCCGAGCAGGATGCTGATCGGCGTCTGGACGACGACGCCGAGGACGGTGAGGAGGAGGGTCAGCCAGAGGCTCTTCACCATGACGGGGTCGTCGAGCAGTCGGCTCCAGTTGTCCAAGCCGGCGAACTCCGGGGAGCCGAGGCCGTTCCAGTGGGTGAAGGAGAGCACGACGACCAGGAGGAGGGGCACGAGGGCGAACAGGCCGAAGAAGACGGCGGCGGGCGCCGCCCAGGCGAAGCCCGGGCGGCCCGCACCGGTCGTGGGGCGGCTGGACCGTGCGCGCCGGCCGGGCTGCTCGGCGCTGTCCACGGCTGGGGCTGTGGCAGTGGTCATGTCAGGCGTTCCGGAGGTCAGGCCGCGGGCAGGCTCTGCAGGGCGGCGATGAAGGCGTCAGGACCCGTCTGTCCGTTGAAGAACTGCTGGACAGCCTGGTAGATGGTGGTCGTGGCCGCCGGGGGATAGGCCTGGTCCCAGGAGAGCTGGAAGGCGGGGGCCTTCTTCACCAGGTCGTACTGGTACGTCGAGTAGGCGGGGCTCGCGGAACCGTCCAGGAACTTCGGGGTGTTGGTCGTGGTGGGCAGGTTGCCGATGGCGAGCTGGCTCTTGACGAAGTCGTCCGAGTACATGAGCTTCAGGAACTCGGCCACGGCCTCGGGGTGCTCGGTTTTCCTCAGGACCGAGTAGAAGTTGTTGGTGTTGCCCGCCAGGTCGTCCGGGTCGCCCTTGCCGCCCTCGACGGTCGGGAAGGCGCCGTAGCCGAGATCCTTCCTGACGAAGTCCGGGTAGGCGTCCTGGAGGGTGGAGTACTCCCAGGAGCCCATGAGCTCGAAGGCGGCCTTGCCGGTGGCCAGTAGGGCGGGGGAGCCGCCGTCGGTGAACTTGACCGAGTCGTAGTTGGTCCCGAAGGCGCCGGCCTCGATCAGCTCCTTGAGCATGCCGAGGGCCTTCCTGCTGTCGGCGCTCGCCCAGACGCTCTTGTCCCCGTTCACCGCCTTCTTGAAGTGGTCGGGGCCGGCCACCCGGTCGTAGACGTACTGGAACCACATCTGGGTGGGCCACTTGTCGCCGCCGCCGAGGGCGATGGGAGTGATGCCCTTGGCCTTGAGGGCCTTGACAGCGGCCAGGAGTTCGTCCCAGGTACGCGGTGCGGCGACACCGGTCTCCGCCAGGACCTTCTTGTTGCTGAACAGCAGGACGGGCTGGGTGCCGCGCATGGGTATGCCGTAGGGCTTGCCGTCGACGACGGCGGTGTCGAAGACCGACGGCAGGAACGCGGACCGCAGGCCCGGGTCCTTGCTGATGAAGTCGTCGAGCGGCATCAGGAGGCCCGCGTCGACGTAGGGCTTGATGCTGCCGCCGCCCCAGTTGAAGAACACGTCCGGTGCCTGCTTGCCGCTGATGATCGTCTGCAGCTTCGACTGGTAGTCGGCACCGGGGACGGTGTCGAGGACCGCCTTGACCTTCGAGGTCTTGTTGAAGGTGTCGACGAGCTGCTTCTCCACCTTGTTGCCGGCATCGCCGTACACCAGGATGTGGATCTTGTCCGAGCCACCTCCGGCGGAATCCCCCGAGCCGCCGCAGGCCGCCAGGGCCAGGGCCATGGCCAGCGACACCCCACCGACGACAGCGGTTCTCAGGAGCCGTACGTGCCGATTCATCGCCTCACCCCTTCGAAAGAGTTTCGATCCAATCGTCGAAACTTCACGTTGCGGG
Source organism: Streptomyces sp. NPDC023157 (assembly GCF_055560575.1). Taxonomy (NCBI): domain Bacteria; kingdom Bacillati; phylum Actinomycetota; class Actinomycetes; order Kitasatosporales; family Streptomycetaceae; genus Streptomyces; species Streptomyces sp. NPDC023157. The sequence goes on along the minus strand of NZ_JBVHIL010000002.1, from coordinate 577,887 downwards.
ACGCTAGGTGGGCGTGGCGAACGGGGTCAACCCTCCGGCAGTGCGTTATCAAAGCGTGACGGCGTCGACACGGAGAGCGGTGCTTTATGCTGCTCGGATGCGAGAGGGCGAGGAGAACAGGCGGATCACGCTGGCGGAGGTGGCGGAGCAGGCCGGAGTATCGCTTTCGACAGTTTCGAAAGTTCTCAACGGCCGACAGGACGTGGCACCGGGCACCCGGGACAAGGTGGAAGGGCTCCTCGAAGCGCACGCGTACCGGCGGACCACCCGGGTGGGCCGGGAGGCGCCTCTCATCGAACTCGTCTTCCACGAGCTCGACAGCGTGTGGTCGATGGAGCTCATCCGGGGAGTGGAGAACCTCGCCAAGGCCCATCGGGCGAGCGTGGTCCTGACCGAGAGCGGAACCCGCCACGCCCCGGCCCCGGACTGGATCGAAGGAGTGCTCCAGCGCCGGCCGATCGGCGTGGTCCTGGTCTTCTCCTCCCTCCCCGACGCCGTCAAGCGGCAGCTCGGCGCACGGTCGATCCCCTTCGTGATCGTCGACCCGGCGGGTGACCCCGAACCCGATGTGCCGTCCGTCGGGTCGGCGAACTGGTCCGGCGGCGTCGCCGCGACCCGGCACCTGATCGACCTCGGGCACCGCCGCATCGGGATCATCACCGGCCCCGAGGACATGCTGTGCTCCCTGGCCCGGCTCGACGGCTACCGATCCGCCCTCAACATGGCCGGACTCGCCCACGACGCGTCCCTCGTCCGGTTCGGCGACTTCCACGTCGAGGGCGGATACGCGGGGGCCATGGAGCTGTTGCGGATGCCCGACCGGCCCACGGCCGTCTTCGCCGGCAGCGACCTGCAGGCGCTCGGGGTCATGGAGGCGGCCCGGGTGTGCGGGCTGCGCGTGCCCGAGGACCTGTCCGTCGTCGGGTACGACGACGTGATGATCGCGCGATGGTCGAGCCCGCCGCTCACCACGGTCCACCAGCCGCTGCGCGAGATGGGCGAGGAAGCGGTGCAGATGCTGCTCCGCCTGCGGGTCGGTGAGCCGTCGGTGACGCGCATGGAGCTCGCGACCAGCCTCGTCGTCAGGAAGAGCACCGCCCCACCGCCGGAGCGGGCGTAGACGGTATCGCCCCCGCCCGCTCGCGGCGCGCGGTGAGCGATGTCCGCAGGCGGTAGGGGTCGTCCCCTCGCCCGTCGTGCGGCCTTCGCTGAGTGTTAACGCTCACAAGTCTCGGGTCAATCTCCCCGTCAAGTCCCTGTATCGGAGGCGGCGGCAGCGGCGGGACGCCTCGATCGGGGCCGTAGTCGTCCCGTCCCGCTCACGGGGGCAAGGGGGTCCTCGGTGACTGCGGGCTCCGCCTGGGTCCTGGGCCTTTCCGCCCTCCGCTGCCGGCTCGCCCCCTGCGTCAAGAACGGGTAACGGCCGTACAGGCCCTTGAGTTACAGCTCTGTTAGCGCTCACAATGTGTCGCATTCGCCAGCGTGCCGGTCGTCGGGGCCGACGCTTCGCCCTGCCCCGCCCGGTTCAACCACCCATGCGCAGCCACGCCTTCACGGGCCCGTCGCCTTCAGGGCTCCGCCTGGTACTACGCACGTCCCGAGAGGAACCAGAACATGGCACACAGAGCCCTCCGCGTCATCGCCGCCGCCGCCCTGGCCGCCAGTGTGTTGACCGCATGCACCACCGAGCCCGCGGCCACCGGCGGCACCGGCGGCGCCGGCAAGGGCTCCTCCGACGGCAAGCTGGTGCTCGGGTTCGCCCAGGTAGGAGCCGAGAGCGGCTGGCGCACCGCCAACACCAAGTCCGTCCGCGAGGCGGCCGAGAAGGCCGGTGTCACGCTGAAGTTCTCCGACGCGCAGCAGAAGCAGGAGAACCAGATCAAGGCGATCCGCACCTTCATCCAGCAGAAGGTGGACGTCATCGCCTTCTCGCCGGTGGTGGAGTCCGGCTGGGACACCGTCCTGAAGGAGGCCAAGAACGCCGGCATCCCGGTGATCCTCACCGACCGCGCGGTCGACTCCCAGGACACCTCCCTCTACCGCACGTTCCTCGGCTCCGACTTCGTCAAGGAGGGACAGGAGGCCGGCAAGTGGCTCGTCAAGGAGTACGAGGGCACCTCCGCGCCGGTCAACCTCGTCGAACTCCAGGGCACCACCGGCTCCGCACCCGCCAACGACCGCAAGGCGGGCTTCGCCGACGCCATCAAGGGCGACCCCAAGTTCAAGGTCGTCGCCTCCCAGACCGGTGACTTCACCCGCGCCAAGGGCAAGGAGGTCATGCAGGCCTTCCTCAAGTCCCACCAGGACATCGACGTCCTGTACGCCCACAACGACGACATGGCCCTGGGCGCCATCCAGGCCATCGAGGAGGCGGGCAAGAAGCCCGGCGTCGACATCAAGGTGATCTCCGTCGACGGCATCAAGGACGCCTTCGTCGCCATGCGGGAGAAGAAGATCAACGTGGTGGTCGAGTGCAACCCGCTCCTCGGCGACCAGCTCATGGACCTCGCCAAGAAGGTCGCGGCGGGGCAGACCGTCCCGCGGCGGGTCGAGGTCAAGGAGGGCGTCTTCACCCAGGACCAGGCCGCCGCCGCCCTGCCCGGCCGCCAGTACTGACCTTCCGCCCGCACCAGACCGGGGGCGGCCCTCGTGCCGCCCCCGATCCCTCAGGAGAGGAGGGCGGATGGCAGCCCCACCCACCCCCCGCACACCCACCCGCACCGACCGGCCGGTCCTGGAGGCCCGCGGCATCCGCAGGACCTTCCCCGGCGTCCTCGCCCTCGACGGCGTGGACCTGCGCCTCTTCCCGGGCGAGGTCCATGCGCTGATGGGCGAGAACGGGGCCGGCAAGTCGACCCTCATCAAGGTGCTCACCGGGGTCCACCCGCCCGACGCGGGAACCGTGTCCGTCGACGGCAGCCCCCAGAGGTTCGCCGCACCACTGGAGGCACAGCGCGCCGGAATCAGCACGGTCTACCAGGAGGTGAACCTGTGCCCCAACCTCTCGGTCGCCGAGAACATCCTCATCGGCCGTGAACCCCGGCGCCTGGGACTCGTCCACTGGTCGGCCCTCCACCGACGCGCGGCACAGCTCATCACGGAGCTCGAACTCGACCTCGACGTCCGCCTGCCGCTGAGCGCGCACTCCCTCGCCGTCCAGCAACTCGTCGCGATCGTACGCGCCGTGGACATCCAGGCGAAGGTGCTCGTCCTCGACGAGCCCACCTCCAGCCTCGACCGGGACGAAGTCGCCCAACTGTTCACCCTGGTGCGCCGGCTCCGTGACCGGGGCGTCGCGATCCTCTTCGTCACCCACTTCCTCGACCAGGTCTTCGACCTGTGCGACCGGGTGACCGTCCTGCGCAACGGCCGCCTCGAAGGCGAGTACCGGATCGACGAGCTGACACCCGTCACCCTCGTACACCGCATGGTCGGCAGCGAACTGCGCACCCTGGACGAACTGGCCGAGACGTCCCACACCGGCACCGTCGCCGCCCCCGACTCCGTGGACGCCCCGTTCCTGAGCGCCCGCGGACTCACCCGGGCCGGTTCCATCCAGCCGTACGACCTGGACATCCACCGCGGCGAGGTCATCGGTCTGGCCGGCCTCCTCGGATCCGGACGCACCGAGGCGGCCCGGCTGCTCTTCGGCGCCGACCACGCCGACGGCGGCGAGCTCTGGATCGACGGCGAACGCGCCGTCCTGCGCTCGCCGCGCGCCGCGATCGCCCACAAGATCGCCTTCTGCTCGGAGAACCGCAAGGCGGAGGGTCTGATCGGCGAACTCACGGTCCGCGAGAACATCGTGCTCGCCCTCCAAGCCGCACGCGGCTGGACCAAACCCCTCTCCCGCACCCGGCAGGACGAGATCGCCGCCCGGTGGACCGAGGCCCTCGACATCCGCCCGGCCGACCCCGAGGCCCAGGTCCGCAACCTCAGCGGGGGCAACCAGCAGAAGGTCCTGCTCGCCCGATGGCTGCTCACCGACCCCGAGCTGCTGATCCTGGACGAACCCACCCGGGGCATCGACATCGGCGCCAAGACGGAGATCCAGAAACTGGTCACCCGCCTGGCCGCGGAGGGCACCGCCGTCCTCTACGTCTCCGCCGAACTCGAGGAAGTGCTGCGGCTGAGCCACCGGGTCGGCGTACTGCGCGACCACCGGCTCGTCGCCACCCTCCCCAACGACACGACCCTGACGCCCGACCGGATCCTGGGCGCCATCGCCACCGGAGCCACCTCATGACACCACCTGACGACACCGGCGCCGGGGCGCGTCCGGCCCGGGCACCCGGCGCCCGGCGGCTCACCGAGCAGCGCCTGTTCTGGCCCGCCGCCGTCCTGGCCGCCCTGTTGCTGGGGAACGTCGCGCTCACCCACGACTTCTTCGCAGTCCGCGTCCAGAACGGACACCTGTACGGCAGCCTGATCGACATCCTCCAGTTCGGCGCCCCCCTGATCCTGGTGTCGCTCGGCATGACCCTGGTCATCGCCACCCGCGGCATCGACCTCTCGGTCGGCTCGACGGTCGCGATCGCCGGCGCCCTCGCGTGCGAGCACATCGCCACCGCGAAGGACCCCGGAAGTCTGCCCACCGTCCTGTCGGCGATCGCGCTCGCGGCCGGCGTGGCCGCCGCGATCGGACTGCTGAACGGCTTCCTCGTCGCCCGGCTGGGCGTCCAGCCCATCGTCGCCACGCTGGTCCTCATGGTCGCGGGGCGGGGCGTGGCCCAGCTGATCACCGACGGCCAGATCATCAGCGTGTCCAGCGACGCCTACAAGATGATCGGCGGCGGCTACTGGCTCACCCTCCCCTTCGCCGTCCTGCTCGCGACGGCCCTCGTCGCCGTCACCTCCCTCGTCACCCGGCGGACCGCGCTCGGCATGCTCATCGAATCGGTGGGCGGCAACCCGGTCGCGAGCCGGCTCGTCGGCATCAGGGCGACCGGACTCCTGGTCATGGTCTACGTCGTCAGCGCCGTGTGCGCCGCGGTGGCCGGCCTGATGATCAGCTCCAACGTGTCCAGCGCCGACGGCAACAACGCGGGCCTGTGGATCGAGCTCGACGCGATCCTCGCCGTGGTCATCGGCGGCACCGCCCTCACGGGCGGCCGCTTCTCCCTCGGTGGAACGGTCCTCGGCGCACTGGTCATCCAGACCCTCTCGACCACGATCTACACCCTCGGCGTCCCGCCGGAGACCACCCTCGTCTTCAAGGCCCTGGTCGTCATCGTCGTGTGTCTCGTCCAGTCGCCCGCGTTCCGCGCGCGACTCCCACGCCGTCACGGACCGGCCGCCCCGGACCCGGCCCCCGCGGCCGGCGACGGGGCAGCCCGCCGGCAGGAGGTCCACCCGTGAGCACCACTTTCAGCTCCCTCACCAAGCCGCTCCACCGGCTCCCGGCACGCCATGCCACCCGCCTGCCGCTCATGGTGACGGCCGTTCTGCTGATCGCGATGTTCTCGATCGGCTCCCTCCGCTACGAAGGCTTCTTCTCCGCGCAGGTCCTGCTCAACGTCCTGATCGACAACGGCTTCCTGCTCGTCGTGGCGATCGGCATGACGTTCGTGATCCTCACCGGCGGAATCGACCTGTCCGTCGGCTCCATGGTGGCCCTGTCGACCATGCTGACGGCCTGGCTCGTCGAACGGAACGGCCTGCCGCTCGCCCTGGCGGTGCCGCTGGTGCTGCTGGTGGGGGCCGCAGGGGGCGCCCTGATGGGCTGGGTGATCCACGCCTTCGAGATCCAGCCCTTCATCGTCACCCTCGCGGGCATGTTCCTCGCCCGCGGCCTCTGCTACATGATCAGCACCGAGTCCCTCTCCGTCACCGACCCGACGACCACGCGGATCGCCCAGACGCGGGTGCTCCTGCCCGGAGGCCTGTTCGTCTCACCCGCCGTCGTCATCGCCCTGACCGTGCTGGCGCTCGCCTTCGTCGTCCTCCACCACACGCGCTTCGGCCGCACCGTCTACGCCCTGGGCGGCAACGAGTCCTCGGCCCGCCTCATGGGCCTGCCGGTGGGGCGCACCAAGGTCGCGGTGTACGCGGTGAGCGGTCTGTGCTCCGCCCTCGGCGGTCTGCTGCTGACCTTCTACATGCTGTCCGGCTACGCCCTGCACGCCGTCGGCATGGAACTCGACGCCATCGCGGCCGCCGTCATCGGAGGGACGCTGCTCACCGGGGGCTCCGGCCTCGTCCTGGGAACCGCGCTGGGCGTGATGGTCCTCGGCCTGATCCAGACCGTCATCAACTTCCAGGGCACGCTCAGCTCGTGGTGGACGCGCATCGTCATCGGCGGTCTGCTGTTCGTCTTCATCCTTCTCCAACGCCTCTTCGGCGGGTCCCGCCCGGCGGAATAGACCTTTCCGGGCAGGCCCGGATCCTGAGCAGACCACTGACCACTGACCACTGACCACTGACCACCGCCACTGACCACGACCGCGGCCGGGAAAGTGGGGCCCTCCGCCCCCTTGCCCGGCCCTGCCGCACTCCGGACAAGGAACTCCCATGACCCCGTCCTCCCGACCCCCCTCCACCGGAGGCCCACCGGTCTGCCACCCCGGCGCGGAGTCCGGGCAACGATGGACCTTCGGCTTCACCGACGGACTCACGGCGGAGATACACACCCGCGGCGCCCGCCTCCACGGGCTGTGGGTGCCGGACCGGCACGGCACCCCGGCCGACGTCGTCCTCGCCCCGCGCGACCCGGCCCAAACGGGCACCGCCGCCCGGTACTTCGGCGCAACCGTCGGCCGCTACGCCAACCGCATCGCACGAGGCCGGTTCTCCCTGGACGGCACGCCTTACCAGCTGACCACGCAGGAGAACGGCCACTGCCTGCACGGCGGAACCGACGGCTTCGACACCCGGCTCTGGGAAGCCGAGAGCGTGCACACCCCCGAGTGGACGGGGGTGCTCCTGCACCTCCGCAGCCCCGACGGCGACCAGGGATTTCCGGGAAACCTGGACGTCACCGTCAGCTGTCTCATCAGCCGCGACGACGAACTCTCCTTCTCCTACGCGGCGGTCACCGACGCGGCCACCCCGGTCAACCTGACCAACCACGCCTACTTCAACCTTGAAGGCGAGGGCGCCGGCGACGTCCTCGACCACGAACTGACCGTCGACGCCACCCACTACACACCGGTCGACGGGGACCTCATCCCCCGCGGGGACCACCGCCCCGTCTCCGGCACCGCGTTCGACCTCCGCCGGCCGCTCAGGATCGCCGAGGCCCAGGCGCGGCCCGGGGTCGGCGGCGGGTACGACCACAACTTCGTCCTGCGCCCGCACCTCGACGAGCCGCTGCGCCGGGCCGCCGTCCTCCATGCGCCGGCCACGGGCCGCCGCATGGAGGTGCTGACCACGGAGCCAGGACTCCAGGTCTACACCGCGGGGCAGTTCGACGGAACGGTCCTCGGCAAGAGCGGTACGCGCTACCGGAAGGGCGCCGGCATCGCGCTGGAGACCCAGCACTTCCCCGACTCCCCGAACCGCCCCGGTGACCCCTCCCCGGTGCTGCGACCCGGCCAGGAGTACCGGTCGAGGACGGTCCTGCGGTTCCGTACCGGCGCCTGACCGCGTACGCACACGCCGACATGGCTGTGCCCGCCGGCGGAGGAACCGGCGGGCACAGCCATGTCCGGAGCGGCGTCAGGCGCCCGCCCTCCGCTTGTTCCACACGTCGAAGCCGACCGCCGCGAGCAGCACGAGACCCTTGATGACCTGCTGCCAGTCGGTGCCCACCCCGACCAGGTTCATGCCGTTGTTGAGCACGCCGAGGACCAGGCCGCCGATGATCGCTCCCAGCACGGTCCCGACGCCACCGCTCATCGACGCCCCGCCGATGAACGCCGCGGCGATGGCCTCTAGTTCGAAGTTCACACCCGCCTTCGGCGAGGCCGCGTTGAAGCGCGCGGCGAAGACGAGTCCGGCGAGCGCCGCGAGCATTCCCATGTTGAGGAACACCGCGAACGTCACCTTCCTGTCCTTGACCCCGGACAGCTTCGCGGCGGGCAGGTTCCCCCCGATCGCGTACACGTGGCGGCCGATCACCGCGTTGCGCATCACGTAACCGAAGCCGACCAGCAGCGCGGCCAGGATCAGGAGGACCACGGGGGCGCCCTTGTAGCTGGCGAGCAGCAGGGTGGTGACCAGGACCGCGGCGACGAGCGCCGTCACCTTGAGCGCGAACAGGCCCGTGGGGAGCGGTTCCAGGGCGAACTCGCGCTGGCGGCGGCGGTCCCGCACCTCCTGGAACACCACGTAGGCGATCAGTCCGAGGCCGAGGAGTACGGTGACGTTGTGGTAGTTGGTCCGCGGCCCCACCTCCGGCAGGAAGCCGTTGGCGATCTTCTGCAGTCCGTCCGGGAACGGGCCGAGGGTCTGGCCCTTGAGGAAGATCTCCGTGAGGCCGCGGAACAGCAGCATGCCGGCGAGGGTCACGATGAACGACGGTATGCCGACGTACGCGATGAAGAACCCCTGGAGCGCCCCGGCGACGGCTCCGAGCAGCAGGGTGAGGAGGACCGCGACGGGCCAGGACACATGGTGCTCGACCATGAGCACCGCCCCGATCCCGCCGACCAGGGCCATCAGGGAGCCCACCGACAGGTCGATGTGCCCGGAGATGATGACGATCATCATGCCGATGGCCAGGATGAGGATGTAGCTGTTCTGCAGCACCAGGTTGGAGACGTTGCGCGGCAGCAGCAGGTCGCCGCCCGTCCAGATCTGGAACAGGAGCACGATCAGGCCGAGGGCGAAGAGCATCCCGTACTGGCGCATGTTCCGCCGGACACCGTCCAGGAGCACCCGGGCCAGCGATGCCCCGGAGGACGCGGCCCCGCGGCCCGGGGGCGCCGGTGTGGTCGTCTTCGTGCTGACGTCGGTGCTCATGCCTGATGTCCTTCGCTGGAGGCGGCGCCTGCGGTGACCGCCGGTGGTGCGGGGGTGTCCTGCGTCATGTGCCGCATCAGCACTTCCTGGGTGGCGTCCTCGCGGGCGACTTCGCCGGTCAGCCGTCCCGCGGCCATGGTGTAGACGCGGTCGCACATGCCGAGCAGTTCGGGCAGCTCGGAGGAGATGAGGAGAATCGCCTTGCCCTCGGCGGCGAGCCGGTCGATCACGGTGTAGATCTCGAACTTGGCTCCCACGTCGACTCCACGCGTGGGCTCGTCGAGGATGAGGACGTCCGGTCCGGCGAGGATCCACTTGCTGAGCACGACCTTCTGCTGGTTGCCGCCGGAAAGGCGGCCGACCGGCTCGAGGACGTTCGGAGCCTTGATGTTCATGGTCCGCCGGTACCGTTCGGCCACCTTGCGCTCCTCATGCCCGTCGACGACGCCCCGGCGGGCGAGGGCGCGGAGGGACGCGAGCGAGATGTTCCGGCTCACGGAGTCACCGAGGTGGAGACCATAGTGCTTGCGGTCCTCGGTGACGTACGCGATGCCGTGGGCGACCGCCTCGGGAACCGTACGTGTCCGCACCTCGCGGCCGTCCTTGAACACGACGCCCTGCTCGTAGTGGCCGTACGAACGGCCGAAGACACTCATGGCGAGTTCGGTCCGGCCGGCCCCCATGAGCCCTGCGACGCCGACGATCTCCCCACGGCGGACCTGGAGCGAGACCCCGTCGACGGCCTTGCGGCCGCGGTCGAGCGGGTGACGGACGGTCCAGTCCCGGACCTCCAGGACGGGATCGGCGTCGGCCGGGCCCTCGTACGGCGTGCGGGCCGGGAAACGGCTGTCGAGGTCCCGCCCCACCATGCCGCGGATGATGCGCTCTTCGGTGGTGGCCGGGTCCTTGACGTCCAGGGTCTCGATGGACCGCCCGTCGCGCAGGATGGTGACGGAGTCGGCGATCTCGGCGATCTCGTTCAGCTTGTGCGAGATGATGATCGACGTGATGCCCTGGCTCCTCAGCTCCCGCATCAGCCGCAGCAGCTTCGCGCTGTCCTCGTCGTTGAGCGCCGCGGTGGGCTCGTCGAGGATCAGCAGGCGGACGTTCTTCGCCAGTGCCTTCGCGATCTCCACGAGCTGCTGTTTGCCGACACCGATGTCGGCGATCCGGGTCTCCGGGTGTTCGTCGAGCCCGACCCGCCTGAGCAGTTCGGAAGCGCGGCGCAGCGCCTCGTGCCAGTCGATGATCCCGTGCCGGGACGGCTCGTTGCCGAGGAAGACGTTCTCGGCGATCGACAGGTGGGGAACGAGTGCGAGCTCCTGGTGGATGATGACGATGCCGTGCTCCTCGCTGGCCCTGATGTCCTTGAAGCGGCACGGCTCGCCGTCGAAGAGGATCTCGCCCTCGTAGGTCCCGTGCGGGTGGACGCCGGACAGGACCTTCATCAGGGTCGACTTCCCGGCACCGTTCTCTCCGCACAGGGCGTGCACCTCGCCGCGCTCCACGGACAGGGTCACCTCGGAGAGTGCCCTGACTCCGGGGAAGGTCTTGACGATGGACCGCATCTCGAGGACGGGGCCGGCCGGGGCCGGGGCGGGGACGCCGGGGGAGTGGGGCGCGGCGGGGGTCACCGCAGCTCGCCGGCGTTGATGTAGCCGGAGTCGACCAGGACCTTCCGGTAGTTCGTCCTGTCGACGCTGACCGGGTCGAGCAGGAAGGCCGGGACCACCTTCTTGCCGTTGTCGTAGGTGGTGTCGTCGTTGATCTCGGGCTTCTTGCCGGCGAGGACGGCGGTCACCATGTCCGCGGCGACCTGCGCGAGTGCGCGCGTGTCCTTGTAGACGGTCTGCGTCTGCTGGCCCGCGATGATCGACTTCACGGAGGCGACCTCCGCGTCCTGGCCGGTGACGACCGGCAGCGGCTTGGCGGCGCTGCCGTAGTCGTCGGACTTCAGGGCGGAGAGGATGCCGATGGAGATGCCGTCGTAGGGGGAGAGCACGGCGTCGACCCGGGCCGTGGAGTACGCGGAGGTGAGCAGGTCGTCCATGCGCTTCTGGGCCGTCCCTCCGTCCCAGCGCAGCGTGGTGACCTGGTTGAGCTGGGTCTGCTGGGAGCGCACGACCAGCTGCTTCTTGTCGAGGTAGGGCTTCAGCACCTTCATGGCGCCGTTGAAGAAGTACTTGGTGTTGTTGTCGTCGTTGGATCCCGCGAACAGCTCGATGTTGAAGGGGCCCTTCTTCGAGCCGGCCTTCAGCCCCAGCTTGTCGACGATGTACGTGGCCTGGAGCTCGCCGACCTTCTCGTTGTCGAAGGAGGCGTAGTAGTCGACGTGCGGGGAGCCCAGGATGAGCCGGTCGTAGGAGATGACCGGGATGTGGGCGTCCGCCGCCTGCTGGAGGACGTTGGAGAGCGCTTCGCCGTTGATGGCGGCCACGACCAGGGCGTCGACGCCCTGGGTGATCATGTTCTCGATCTGGGCGACCTGCTGGTCGGGGTCGTCCTCGCCGTACTGCAGGGTCGTGGCGAAGCCGGCCTTCTTCAGGCTCGCGGTCATGTTCCGGCCGTCGGCGATCCACCTCTCGGAGGACTTGGTGGGCATGGCGATGCCGATGGTGAGGTCCTTCTTGTCCTTCGACTCCTGGCTGCCCCCCTCACCGTTCTGTCCGCAGGCGGTCAGGAGCAGGGCACAGCCGGTGGTCACGGCCAGGAGGGCGGATACGGATCGGAACTTCTTCATGGGCGTTACCTGGCAATCCCGTCGTCGGGGGCGGCTCCGACCGGGACGGGATCGGCGGCAGCGCGTGTCCTCGCACCACCGGGACGACACCGTTCCGGCTGGGGTGGCCAGGGCGTCGGCGCCCCGGTCGAGGTAGATTGTTAGCGCTCACAACGGCGTGATACAAGAGGCGATAAGGTTTTTCTCGCATCGATGCACAGCCGTAAGCAGGGAGAAGGGAGGCAAACGTGGCGCATCCCGCGGAAGACGTCCGCCCGCCGACGATGGCCGACGTCGCACGAGAGGCGGGGGTCTCCCACCAGACCGTCTCCCGGGTGCTGAGCGATCACCCCAACGTGCGCGCGGCCACCCGGGAACAGGTCACCCTGGCCATCGAGCGGCTGGGCTACCGCCGCAACTCCGCCGCGCGCGCCCTGGTGACGCGCCGTACGAGGACGCTGGGCGTCATCGCCGTCAACACCGCCCTGTACGGCCCCGCCAGCACCATGACCGGCCTCCAGGAGGCGGCCCGGGAACAGGGCTACCTCGTGTCGACCGTCAATCTGCGCACCGGGGAGGGGCAGGGGCTCAAGGACGCCATCGACCACCTCGCGTCCTGGGGTGTGGAGGGGGTCGTCGCCATCACCCCGCAACGCTCGCACGTGCAGGCGCTCGCCGAGCTGGACGCGCCCTTCCCCGTGGTCACCGTGGAGGGTGGTCATCAGCTCGACCTGCCCAGCGTCTCCCTCGACCAGGAACTCGGCGCCCGCATGGTCACGGAGCACCTGCTCGCCGCCGGGCACGGCACCGTCTGGCACGTGGCGGGTCCCGAGGACTGGCTGGAGAGCGAGGCCCGCACCGCGGGATGGCGCGCCGTCCTGGAGGAGAGCGGCATCCGGCCTCCGCGCGTACTGACGGGAGACTGGAGCCCGCTGTCCGGGTACCGGGCGGGACAGGAACTCGCGGGCCTCGCCCTGGCCCGCCGCGGGACGACACCGGTCACGGCCGTCTTCGTCGCCAACGACCAGATGGCGCTCGGTGTCCTGCGGGCGCTGCGCGAGGGCGGGATCCGCACCCCCGGACAGGTGGCCGTCGCCGGCTTCGACGACATCCCGGAGGCCGAGTACTTCCCGCCGCCGCTGACGACGGTCCGCCAGGACTTCGCCGCCATCGGGCGCCGGAGCATCGGGCTCCTCGTGGACCACATCGAGGGTCGCGCCCGGAAGGCCGAACACCTCCTGGTGGAACCGCAGCTCATCATGCGCGCGAGCACGCGCCCTTCGAACGAGGCCTGACGGGGCGGGCGGCTCTGGCCGCCACGTCAGGGGCGCTGGTGGGGGCCTGCCCGTCGGCTGTCGGCCGGCAGGCGTCGGTCGACAGGCATCTGGCATCTGGCATCTGGCGTTTGCCAGGTAGCCGTCGGCCGTCGGTCGTCGGTCGCCTGATGTCTGATGTCTGATACCTGGCGTCTGCCGGTAGCCGGCAGCCGGCAGACGCCAGCCGACAGTCGTGTGGCGTCGGTCGTCCGGTGTCGCACGCGCGTCGGTTCGCCCGAGCGGGCGCCCCCGCTCCCCGCTCCGCCCCTCCCCGCCGGCGCCGCCCCACCGCCTGCCGGGCTGGTCGCGGCGCCGGGGCTGCCTCCGGCATGCAAGTGAGCGCTCACTTCCGGGGCCTCACTTCTTGCCGAATGTTCGATGGAGCTGAGCCCAGCTCTTGTCGAACCTAATTGTGAGCGTTAACAATCAGGGTGCTCCTCCGACCCCCGCTCATGACGAGAGAGACCGCATCGTGTCCACACACGCCCTTTCCGACCCCGCAGCACGTCACCATCCCGAGGCCTGCACCATCGGAGTCGACTTCGGCACCCTGTCCGGGCGCGCCGTCGTGGTCAGGGTCCGGGACGGCGCCGAGCTCGGTTCGGCGGTCCACGCGTACCGCCACGCCGTCATCGAGGACCGCCTCCCCTCCACCGGCGCCCCCCTGCGCCCTGACTGGGCCCTGCAGCACCCCGAGGACTGGCGCGACGTCCTGCGTACCGCCGTTCCGGCGGCGGTCGCCGACGCCGGAGTCGACCCCGCGCGCGTCATCGGCATCGCCACCGACTTCACCGCCTGCACGGTCCTGCCGACCACCCTCGACGGCACCCCGCTCGCCCTGACGCCCGAGTGGGCCGACCGCCCGCACGCCTGGCCCAAACTGTGGAAGCACCACGCGGCCCAGGGGCAGGCCGACCGCATCAACGCCCTCGCTCACGCCCACGGCGAGAAGTGGATCGCACGGTACGGCGGCAGGATCTCCTCCGAGTGGCAGTACGCCAAGGCCCTGCAGGTCCTGGAGGAGGACCCCGCCGTCTACGCCGCCTGCGCCCGCTGGATCGAGGCGGCCGACTGGATCGTCTGGCAGCTGACCGGCACCGAGTCCCGCAACACCTGCACCGCCGGCTACAAGGGCATCCACCAGGACGGCGCCTACCCCTCGCCCGGCTTCCTCGCCCGGCTCCACCCGGAATTCGCCGACTTCCCCGCCACGCGCCTGGAGCACCCGCTGTCCCCCCTGGGCTCCCGCGCCGGCGGACTGCGCGGCCGGGCCGCGCACTGGACAGGCCTCCCCGAGGGCATCGCCGTCGCCGTCGGCAACGTCGACGCCCACGTGGCGGCGCCCGCGGCGGGCGCCGTCGAGAACGGCCGGATGCTCGCCATCATGGGCACCTCCACCTGCCACGTCCTCAACGGCGCCACCCTCGCCGAGGTGCCCGGCATCTGCGGGGTCGTCGACGGCGGCATCGTCGAGGGTGCGTACGGCTACGAGGCCGGCCAGAGCGCGGTCGGTGACATCTTCGCCTGGTGGCTCCGACAGGGCGTCCCTGAGCCCTACCGTGCCGAGGCGGAGGCGTCGGGCGAGGACCTGCACCAACTCCTGACCCGCAAGGCCGCCGGCCAGCCGGTCGGCGCGCACGGCCTGGTCGCCCTGGACTGGATGAACGGCAACCGTTCCCCCCTGGCCGACCACCACCTCTCCGGAGTCATCGCCGGCCTCACCCTCGACACCCGGCCCGAAGACGTCTACCGGGCCCTGCTCGAATCCACCGCCTACGGCACCCGGTTGATCGTCGAGACCTTCGAGGACGGCGGGATCCCCGTCGAGGAGTTCATCGTCACCGGAGGCCTGAAGAAGAACGCGCTGCTCATGCAGATCCACGCCGACGTGCTCCGCCGCCCGGTCTCCCTCGGCACCTCCGAACAGGGCCCGGCGCTCGGCTCGGCCATCCACGCCGCCGTCGCCGCGGGCGCCTACCCCGATGTCCGCTCCGCCGCCTCCGTCATGGGAAGCGTCCAGCGCCACGCATACGTCCCCGACGCTGCGCGAGCGGACGCCTACGACGCGCTGTTCAGCGAGTACCGCGCCCTGCACGAGCACTTCGGCACCGGCGCGGACCTCCTCCTGCACCGCCTGCGACGGATCCGCAACACCGCACGCGGCGCCACGACCGGCTGACCGGGCCGCCTCCCGCCCCCAGCCTCGATCGGCCCGACCTCTCCGCCCCCGCACCTCCGAGGAGCACACCCGACATGACGCCCGCCCAGCCCGACCGCGAGATCTGGTTTCTCACCGGCAGCCAGGCCCTCTACGGCGACGACACCCTGGCCCAGGTCGCCGACCAGTCCCGCGCCATCTGCGCCACCCTCGCCGACCAGCCCCAGGTGACCGTCCGCCTCGTGTGGAAGCCGGTCCTCACCGACGCGGCAGCCATCCGCGCGGTCTGCCTGGAGGCCAACGCCGACGACCGCTGCATCGGCCTGATCGCCTGGATGCACACCTTCTCCCCGGCCAAGATGTGGATCGCCGGCCTCGACGCCCTGAGCAAGCCCCTGCTGCACCTGCACACCCAGGCCAACCGCCGACTGCCCTGGTCCACCATCGACATGGACTTCATGAACCTGAACCAGGCCGCCCACGGCGACCGCGAGTTCGGCTTCGTCCAGACCCGGCTCGGTGTCCCGCGCAAGACCGTGGCCGGCCACGTCTCCACCCCCGAGGTCGTCGACCGCGTCGCCGGATGGGCCCGCGCCGCCGTCGGCCGATCCGAACTCACCACCCTCAAACTCGCCCGGTTCGGCGACAACATGCGCGACGTCGCCGTCACCGAAGGCGACAAGGTCGAGGCACAGCTGCGGTTCGGGGTCTCGGTCAACACGTACGGCGTGAACGACCTCGTCGCCGCGGTCGACGCCGCCCCCGACGACACCGTCACCGACCTCGTCAAGGAGTACCAGGACCTCTACGCGCTCGCGCCCGAGCTGCGGCCCGGCGGCGAGCGCCACGACTCCCTGCGCTACGCCGCTCGTATCGAAGCCGGCCTGCGCACCTTCCTCACCGAAGGCGGGTTCCGCGCCTTCACCACCAACTTCGAGGACCTCGGCGGCCTGCGCCAGCTGCCCGGCCTCGCCGTCCAGCGTCTGATGGCGGACGGCTACGGCTTCGGCGGCGAAGGAGACTGGAAGACCTCCACGCTGCTGCGCACACTGAAGGCGATGGCCCACGGCCTGCCCGGCGGAACCTCCTTCATGGAGGACTACACGTACGACCTGACGCCGGGCAAGGAGCTCGTCCTCGGCGCCCACATGCTCGAGGTCTGCCCCTCCCTCACGGCGGCCACGCCCACCTGCGAGATCCACCGGCTCGGCATCGGCGGACGCGAGGACCCGGTCCGCCTCGTCTTCGACGCGGACCCCGGTCCGGCCGTCGTCGTCGGTCTCGCCGACATGGGCGACCGGTTCCGCCTCGTCGCCAACCACATCGACGTCGTCGCCCCGCCCGAGCCGCTGCCCCGACTGCCCGTGGCCCGCGCCGTCTGGCGCCCCCGTCCCGACCTGCGTACCTCGACCGAGGCCTGGCTGACGGCCGGAGCACCGCACCACACCGTCCTGACCACCGCTCTCGGCGGCGAGGAGCTCGAAGACCTCGCCGAGATGCTGCGGACCGAACTCGCCGTCATCGACGAGGACACCACCATCCGGCGCTTCACGCGCGAGCTGCGCTGGAACCAGGCCTACCACCGTCTGGCCCAGAGCCTGTGAACACCCCCACCGTCTGCGCCATCGCCCCCGTCAGGAAGGAGTCCTCCGTGAGCACGACCGCTTCCAAGGAGCTGCGCCGAGAGGTGCTGGAGGCCAACCTCCGCATCCCCCGAGCCGGGCTCGCCACCCTCACCTGGGGCAACGTGAGCGGTGTGGACCGACAGGCCGGCGTCTTCGTCATCAAGCCCTCGGGAGTGGCCTACGACGTACTGAGGGAGGAGGACCTGGTCGTCGTCTCCCTGTCCGACGGGAGCGTCGTGGACGGCCACCTGCGCCCGTCCACCGACACGGAGACGCACCGCAGTCTCTACCTGGCCTTCCCCTCCATCGGAGGCGTCACCCACACGCACTCCACCCACGCCGTCGCCTTCGCCCAGGCCCGGCGTCCGATACCGGTGCTCGGCACGACCCACGCGGACACGTTCAACGGTCCCGTCCCCGTCACCGCGGCCCTCACCCCCGAGCAGTGCGCCACCGCCTACGAGTTCCACACGGGCCAGGTCATCGTGGACCTGCTGGGCGGCGACGACACCCGGGCCAGGGAGGTCCCCGGCGCCCTGGTCGCCCACCACGGCCCCTTCACCTGGGGCGCCGACGCGACCACGTCCCTGGAGCACGCCATCATCTGCGAGGCGGTGGCCGAGATGGCCCTCCACACCATCGCCCTGGGCGCGGTCGAACCCCCGCAGCACGTCCTGGACCGCCACTTCACACGCAAGCACGGACCGGACGCGTACTACGGCAACCCTCCCACCGTCTGACCACGCCGTCCCGGCCGTGATGACGACCGCGGGGCGGGAGAAGCCGCAGCGCGGTCGTCATCGGGTCACTCTTTCGCTGTGGCGGGTCAGGTGCGGGTCCAGTGCTGGTTGCTGCCGTTCCAGCAGGAGTAGAGCTGGATCAGGGTGCCGTTGACGGTGCCGTTGGCGGCGGCGTCAAGGCAGAGGCCGGACTGGACTCCGACGATGGATCCGTCGGAGCCGAGGCGCCACTTCTGGTTGTCGCCACCCCAGCAGCTGTAGATCTGGACCTTGGCGCCGTTGGCGGTGCCGGCGGCGTCCAGGCACTTGTCGCCGTAGACCCTGAGCTCACCTTGGGAGGTGTAGGTCCACTGCTGGTTCGTGCGGTTGTTGCAGTCCCACAGCTGGAGCTGTGTGCCGTCGGTGGTGCTGGAGCCGGGCACGTCCAGGCAGCGGCCCGAAGCGACGCCCTTGATCGGTCCGGTACCGGGCGAGGGGGTCGGAGTGGGGCCGGGGGAGGCGGCGTTGAGCGCGTTGAGGACGGAGGTGTAGGCGGGCTTCTTGCTGCCGTCGCCGTTGAACAGCAGCGGCGTGTGCTCTGCTCGCCAGGAGTCGGTGTCGCGCACACCCCAGACGGTGACGCCGAGGCAGCGCGGGACGGCCAGGCAGTCGTTGGTCACGTTGGCGTAGGTCGTGGGCGAGGCGCCCTGGATGTCGAGTTCGGTGACGGCCACGTCGACGCCGAGGGCGGCGAAACTCTGCAGGGTGGTGCGGAAGTTGCTGTTGTAGGGGCTGTCGTTGTTGAAGTGCGACTGGAAGCCGACGCAGTCGATGGGCACGCCGCGCTGCTTGAAGTCCCGGACCATGGCGTACATGGCCTGGGTCTTGGCCCAGGTCCAGTTCTCGACGTTGTAGTCGTTGTAGCAGAGCTTGGCGGCCGGGTCGGCGGCGCGTGCGGTGCGGAAGGCGACCTCGATCCAGTCGTTGCCGGTGCGCTGCAGGTTGGAGTCGCGCCGGGCTCCCGAGCTGCCGTCGGCGAAGGCCTCGTTCACAACGTCCCACTGGGCGATCTTGCCCTTGTAGTGGGCCATCACGCCGTTGATGTGGTGGGTCATCGCCTGGCGCAGCGTGCTGCCGCTGAGGTTCTGCATCCAGCCGGGCTGCTGGGAGTGCCAGGCCAGGGTGTGGCCGCGCACCTGCTTGCCGTTCTGCACCGCCCAGTTGTAGACCCGGTCGCCGGCGGTGAAGTCGAACTGGCCCTGCTGGGGTTCGGTGGCGTCGATCTTCATCTCGTTCTCGGGTGTCACCGAGTTGAACTCGCGGCTCGCGATCGTCGTGTACGCCGAGTCGTTGAGCCTGCCCGACGCGATGGCGGTGCCGAAGTATCGGCCGCTCTGCGCCGCCGCGCTGCCGAGCGTGCTCTCGGCGGCGTGTGAGGTCAGCGGCGCCACCAGCACGGTGGCCGAACCGAGGACGCCGACGATCAGCGCCGCACGAAGCGCGCCGATCGTCCGGCGGACGGTGGAGGGGGGAAGGGCATGTGAGCGCATGACTGAACCTCCAGGATGGAAATCACGGAAGGATGTGTGCGCGGCAGAATGAATCCGCGTTGGCGACGACCGCGTCCATGGAAAAGGGCGCGCACCAGCGGGGCGCAACGATTCGAGGCCGGCGCCCGGCACTCGGGGCGGAGGGGCGACGCGGCCTCGGGACTCAGTCTGGAAACCTGGCAGGGGCATGTCAAGAGTTTCGAAAGGATTTCGACACCCTCACTCTCGGAGCAGCCCGGTAGTGGCTTTTTCGAGGGCGGTTCTTGTCGAAAGATTTTCGACAAGAACCGCCCCTATGGAGGTCTCGGGGATGTCGGTGATCAGCGCGGTGCCAGGCGCCGCGAGCCCGGTCTGACCGGCAGGCCCTAGCGACGGGGCGGGGCCGTGGAGAGCCGGACCTTGAGTTCGGTCGAGAGCTCCATCCGGGGGCTGACCAGGGGCTGGTCCTCCAGGAGCTGGAACAGCGTGCGGGCGGCGAGCCGGCCCATCTCCTCCAGCGGCTGGCGCACCGTCGTCAGTGGCGGTGACAGCCATTCGCACATCGGCAGGTCGTCGAAGCCGACCACGCTGAGGTCCTGCGGGATGCTCAGTCCGGCCTGCCGGGCCGCTTCGTAGACGCCCATCGCCTGCTGGTCGCTACCGGCGAAGACGGCGGTCGGCGGCTCGGGGAGGGCGAGCAGTTCCCGGGCGCTCTGGAACCCGCCCTCGTGCTGGAAGTCGCCGAACCTGATCAGGTCGCGGTCGACCTCGATCCCGGCCCGCTCCAGGGCGGTCCGGTACCCGTCGATGCGGGCCTGGCTGCAGTGCATCTCCCTGCGTCCGCCGATCGTGGCGATCCGGCGGTGCCCCAGCTCCAGCAGGTGCTCGGTGGCGGCGAGGCCGCCCGCCCAGTTGGTCGCTCCGATGCTCGGCACGCCGTTGCCCGGCAGGTCGATCGGGTCGATGACGACCAGCGCCACCCCCGCCCGTTCGACCTGGGCGCGCTGGGCCTGGGTGACGGAGGAGGTGACGAGGATGACGCCGTCGCTGTGGTGCAGGACCGGCAGTGCGGCCCAACTGGACGGCGTGGCCTCGCCCGGCGGGACGAGTGACACGACGGTGCCGACGCTCCGCTGGGCGCACTCGGCCTCGACGCCGCGCAGTATCTCCACCGCCCACGCGCTGTCCAGACCTCCGATGATCAGGTCGACGAGGCCCGATCTACGGGCCCTGCCCCGCCGGCCGGGCTGAAGGTAGTTGTGAGAGCGCAGCAGGCCCTCGATCCGCTCCCGTGTCGAGGGTGCGACATCGGAGCGTCCGTTGATCACCTTGGACACGGTGGCCTGGGAGACCCCTGCCTCCGCGGCGATGACGGCCAGGGTCGGACGCTGCTCGCTCAACTTCTCTCCTCTGCGCGGACGCCTTGGCCGGCGGCGTGTATCGCAAACTTTCGACGAGTTTCCGGTCGGCTGACGTGCTTGTCAAGGCGGTGAACGACCGCTGTTCTCAAATGAATCGGTGAGAGGTCTTGACCGGGCGGCCTCGTGTTCCTAGTTTGTGGCAGCACGGAATTCGAGAGTATTTCGAAATATTTTCGGCAGCATGTTGTTAGCGCTAACATCTCTGCCTCATCGACTTCGGCAGGCGCGGCCGCCTTCACCTCTCTCCCGTCCCTGATCGCTCCGCGTCCCCTGGGGTCACCCTCACCCCCTGAAGGAGCTCGTCTGATGTCGTTTCGCCATCGGCCACCCGTCCGCCTGAGGCGTCTGCTCGTCGTCCTCACGCCCTTGCTGCTCCTGGCCACCTTCTTCAGCGCCCAGCCCGCCAGTGCGGCGACCGTCGACACCAACGCCTCGTACGTGCTGGTCAACCGCAACAGCGGCAAGGCCCTGGACGTCTACAACCTGGCGACCGGTGACGGCGCCCGCATCACCCAGTGGGCCAGGAACGACCAGAACCAGCAGCAGTGGCAGTTCGTCGACTCCGGCGGCGGCTACTACCGCATCAAGTCCCGCCACTCCGGCAAGGTCCTGGACGTCTCCAACAGTTCCACCGCCAACGGCGGCTCGATCGTCCAGTGGGCCGACCTGAACGGCACCAACCAGCAGTGGCGGCTGGCCGACAGCTCGGACGGTTACGTCAGGCTCATCGCGCGCCACAGCGACAAGGCCCTCGAAGTGCAGGGCGCCTCCACCGCCGACAACGCCAACATCGTCCAGTACGACGACTGGGGTGGCGCCAACCAGCAGTGGCAGCTCGTCAAAGTCAGTGCCGGCAACCCCGGCGCGTGCGCTCTTCCCTCGACGTACCGCTGGACATCGACGGGCGCGCTGGCGCAGCCCAAGCCGGGGTGGGCCTCCCTCAAGGACTTCACCGTCGCCCCCTACAACGGCAAGCAGCTCGTCTACGCGACGACGCACGGCGCCGAGGGAACGGGAGCGGGCTGGGGGTCGATGAACTTCACCCCGTTCACCAACTGGTCGGAGATGGCCTCGGCCGGCCAGACCGCGATGTCGAGTTCCACTGTCGCGCCCACGCTCTTCTACTTCGCGCCGAAGAACATCTGGGTGCTCGCCTACCAGTGGGGGAGGACCGCCTTCTCCTACCGGACATCGAGCGACCCCACCAACCCGAACGGCTGGTCCTCGGAGCAGGAGCTCTTCTCCGGCGGCATCGCCGGCTCCGGAACGGGCCCCATCGACCAGACGCTCATCGGTGACGGGACGAACATGTACCTGTTCTTCGCCGGTGACAACGGCAAGATCTACCGGGCCAGTATGCCGATCGGGAACTTCCCGGGCAGTTTCGGCACGACCTCGACCGTGGTCATGAGCGATACGACGAACAACCTGTTCGAAGCCCCGCAGGTCTACAAGCTCCAGGGCCAGGACCGCTACCTCATGATCGTCGAGGCGATCGGCTCACAGGGCCGGTACTTCCGCTCGTTCATGGCCACCAGCCTGAACGGCTCGTGGACACCCCAGGCGGCGACCGAGAGCAACCCCTTCGCCGGCAAGGCCAACAGCGGCGCCACCTGGACCAACGACATCAGCCATGGCGAACTGATCCGCACCGGCGCCGATCAGACCTTTACGGTCGATCCCTGCAACCTGCGGTTCCTCTACCAGGGGCGTAGCCCCGACTCCGGCGGCGACTACGGCGTGTGGCCCTACCGGCCGGGTCTGCTGACACTGCAGCGCTGACGCCCTGGGACACGGGCCCCGCTCCGGAGTGGAGCCGGCGTGGCGGGCTCGGCGGAAGGCCGAGCCCGCCCGTTCAGGGCGCGGAGGGCGCGGCGCGCTGCTCGTCGTCGGCGCGTTCGTCCACCGGATCAGACCTGGTAGCGGTCCGGCGCGAACAGGTGGGGATGGGCGGCGATCCAGTCCGAGGTGCGGCGCAGGCCCTCTTCGAGGGAGACCCGAGGCTCCCAGCCGGCCCAGTCGCGGGCGCGCGTGTTGTCGGAGAGCAGCCGTTCGACCTCGCTGCCGGACGGGCGCAGTCGGGCTCGGTCCACGACGACCTCCGCTTCCCGGCCCGAGGCCGTGACGAGCGCCCGGGCGAGGTCGCCGACGGAGATCTCGCGGCCGGTGCCGAGGTTCACCACATGGCCGAGCGCGCGGTCGCACTCCGCGACGGCCAGGAAGCCCTCCGCGGTGTCGGTGACATAGGTGAAGTCGCGGGTGGGGGTGAGCGAACCCAGCTTGATCTCCCGTGCGCCCGCGTGCAGTTGGGCGAGGATGGTGGGGATGACCGCGCGTGCGGACTGGCGCGGTCCGTACGTGTTGAAGGGCCGTACCACCGTCACCGGCAGCTCGAAGGCATGGTGGAAGGAGAGGGCCATCATGTCCGCGCCGATCTTCGACGCGGAGTACGGCGACTGCGGCTGCAGCGGGTGCGACTCCGCGATGGGGGCGGTGAGGGCGGTGCCGTAGACCTCGCTCGTGGAGGTGTGGACGAGACGGCGGACGCCGTGGCGGCGGCACGCCTCGGCGACGTGCTCGGTGCCCGTCACGTTCGTCTGCACGTACGCGCCCGGCGACACGTAGCTGTACGGGATGCCGATCAGCGCCGCCAGGTGGAACACGGTGTCGCAGCCGGCGACGGCGTCGTCGACCCGGCCCGGGTCGCGGACGTCTCCCGCCCACATCTCCACCCGGTCGTCACCCAGGTAGCGCGCCAGATGGCCCTTCTCCCCGTACGGCTTGTAGTGCACGAAGGCGCGGACCCGGGCGCCCCGTGCCACGAGCAGGTCCACGAGGGTCGATCCGATGAAGCCCTCGGCGCCGGTGACGAGGACGGTCCGGCCCTCCCAGACGGAGGGGGCGGGGGTCGGCGTGCCGGTCATATGAACTCCAGTGCGGTGGTGAGGGAACGGGGAAGCGGACGGCCGGCGAGGCGCAGCACCTCGGCGGCGAGCAGGTCGGCGGCGTGGGCGTGCGGCCCGGGCGCGGCGGCCCCGGCCATGGCGGCCAGTCGGGCCGGCGCGTCGAGCAGCGGGGCGATCAGCGAGGCCAGCCGGCCGGCGGTGGTCTCCGCGTCCGGCAGCAGCAGTCCGGCGCCCGGATCGGTGAGGACCCGCGCGTTGTGCGTCTGGTGGTCTCCGGGGGCGTACGGGTAGGGCACGAGGACGGCCGGGACGCCGGTGGCGGCGAGTTCCGCGACCGTCGCGGAACCCGCCCGGCACACCATCAGATCGGCCGCGGCGTACACCTCGGCCATCGCGTCCAGATACGGCACGGCCCGCGCGACGCGCTCCCCGCCGCCCTCCGTCAGCCGCAGCCGGGCGTCGGCCAGGGCGGCGGGCCCGGTCTTGACGACCAGGTGGACGTCGTCCCGGTCGCGCCACAGCTCGGCGAGGCCGAGCGCGGCCTCGGTGAGGCGTGCGGCGCCCAGGCTGCCCCCGTTGAAGACGATCAGCCGTCGCCCCTCGGGCACGCCGAGCCGCCGCCTGGCCTCGACGCGACGGGCCTCGCGGGCGGCGGAGCGGACCGGGAGACTGGCCACTCCGGCGATCCCGGCCGCGATCGGCATGCCGGTGGTCCGGGCGTTCTGCCCGCCGTGCAGATGGCTCCGGCTCGCGTCGAACGCGA
This sequence comes from Streptomyces sp. NPDC023157, assembly GCF_055560575.1. NCBI lineage: Bacteria > Bacillati > Actinomycetota > Actinomycetes > Kitasatosporales > Streptomycetaceae > Streptomyces > Streptomyces sp. NPDC023157. Next base: position 553,830 of record NZ_JBVHIL010000002.1, on the reverse strand, counting down.
CCGCGACATGGGGGGTGACCCGGGCCGCGAACCGGTTGGCCCGGCCCGGCACCGCGTTGGACTCGTGGATCAGCGCGGGCAGACCGGCGAACCGTGCACCGAGCACGGCCGGAGCGCTGGGGTAGCCGCCCATGCCGACGACGACCTCCGCGCCCTGGGCGCGGAGGATCTCGCGGGCCTGCCCCGCGGACTTCAGCAGCGCCGCCGGCAACAGGAAGCGGCGCGCCCCGAGCCCGGGGTCGAACGGGATCATGTCGACGAGGTGCAGCGGGTATCCGGCGTCCGGGATCAGCCGTCCCTCCAGACCGCGGTCGGTCCCGATGAAGGAGACGGCGGCGCCGGGGGCCGCGCGGCGCAAGGCGTCGGCGAGGGCGAGACCCGGGTAGATGTGACCCCCGGTGCCGCCCGCGCCGATCACCACGGAGAGCGGCGGCCGGGTGCGTGGTGTGTCCATGGCGGCACTCTCACGCCTCGCCCTAAGAACGTTCTAAGAGAGGGTTCGCTCGGCTTTGGCATCATTCGGGACATGGAGTCGAAGGCGTACCGCGTGCTGGTGGTCGACGACGAGCCCGAGGTGCGGGCCGCCGTCGAGGATGGAATGACCGTCGAGGGATACGAGGTGCGCGGCGCCCCCGACGGCCTCGCCGCGCTGTCCGCGGTGGCGCTGTGGGAGCCGGACGCCGTCGTCCTCGACGTGATGATGCCGGGCATCGACGGCCTCGCCGTGTGCCGCAGGCTGCGCGCGGCCGGCGACCGTACGCCGATCCTCGTGCTCACCGCCCGGGACTCGGTCAGCGAACGCGTCGACGGCCTCGACGCGGGCGCGGACGACTACCTCGTCAAGCCCTTCGCCCTCGACGAACTCCTCGCGCGCGTACGGGCGCTGCTCCGCCGCGCCGACCCCGCGCCGGCCGCGCCGGACGCGGGCCCCGAGCTCCTGGAGTACGAGGACCTGGCCCTCGACCCCGAGACGCGGACCGGGCGCCGGGGCGAGCGGTCGCTCGAGTTCAGCCGGACCGAGGCGTCCCTCCTCGAACTGCTGCTGCGCCACCCCGGCCAGGTGCTGCCCCGCGAGCTCATCCTCGAACTCGTCTGGGGACGCGACTTCGGCCCGGAGTCCAACTCCCTCGCGGTGTACGTCGGCTACCTGCGCCGCAAGCTGGAGGCGGGCGGCGAACCACGGCTCGTCCAAACGGTGCACGGCGTCGGCTACCGGCTGGGGCCGGCGTGACGGCGCCCCGGGGGGAGAGGGGGGAGGGCGGGGAGCCGGAGAACGGCGCGCGGCCGGGCGCGTCGGACGGGCGGCATCGGAGCGGGGTGCCGTGGCGCCGCCGCCGGCCGCTCCGTACCCGGATGGCGCTCGCCGCCACCGCGGCCGTCGCCGTCGTCGCCGTCGGCATGTGCGTGGCGGCCTTCCTCATCGTGCGGGCCCAGCTCGACCACCAGCTCGAACTGAACCTCACCCAGTACGCCCGCCTCGTCGCCCAGCGGAACCGCGGGGCCGGGCCGGGCGTCATCGCCGGGGAGTGCCGCTTCCTCGCCGCGCCCGGCTGCGCCCAAGTGGTGCCCGCCGACGGGCGGGACGACCCGGCGGGCCCGTACGTCCTGCCGGTCACCGACACCGCCCGCGCGGTGGCGGCCGGTCGGCACGGGCCGTACTACTCCGACGTCACCGTGGCCGGTCAGCCCGCCCGTATGCTCACCACCGACTTCGCCCCCGGCCGTGCCCTCCAGGTCGCGATCCGTTCGGACACCGTGGAGCGCGGGGTGGACCAGGTCGCCCGGCTGCTGACCCTCACCTGCGCGATCGGCGTGGTGACGGCGGGCTTCCTCGGATCCTGGGTCGCCCGCACCGGACTCGCCCCGGTGACCCGGCTGACGGCGACCGCCGAGCGCATCGCCGCCACCCGCGACCCCCGCCACCGGATCGGCGCGGCGTCGCCCGGCCCGCAGGGCGCCCCCGAGGACGAGATCACGCGCCTCGCGGGCAGCTTCGACGTCATGCTGGACGAGCTGGAGAAGTCGGTCATGGCGAGGCGCCGGCTGGTCGCCGACGCCTCGCACGAACTGCGCACCCCGCTGACCGCGCTGCGCACCAACGCCGAACTGCTCACCCGCGCCGACCGGCTGACCCCCGCTCAGCGCGACCGGGCCTCGGCCGCCGTGCACCGGCTGCTGCGCGAGGTGAACGGTCTGGTCGCCGACCTGATCGAGTTGGCCAGGGACGATGAGCCCCGGCCGCTGCTCGAACAGGTCGCCCTGGCTCCGCTCCTCGCACACACCGTGTCCACGGCCCGCGACCACTGGCCCGGCGTCCCCTTCGAGGTACGGGTCACGGCCGCACCGGTCGTACCGGGCGTGCCGGCCCGTCTGACCAGGCTCGTCGGCAACCTCCTCGACAACGCGGCCAAGTTCAGCCCGCCGGGGCAGCCGGTCCAGGTCGGCCTCGACGCGCATGAGCTGACGGTGCGCGACCACGGGCCGGGCATCGCCGAGGAGGACCTCCCGTACGTCTTCGACCGCTTCTACCGGGCCACCACGGCCCGCGCCCTTCCCGGATCGGGCCTCGGCCTGGCCATGGCCCTCCAGATCGCCCGGGCCCATGGCGCCGAACTGACGGCGGAGCGGGCCCCGGGCGGCGGCGCCCTGTTCCGGCTGACGTTCCCCGGCTGACCCCGGCTGACCCCGGCTCGCGCCGGCCGGCCCCGGCGGAGGTGGCGCGGGTCGGTGCCTGGCGCGCCACACCCTCGTACGTCCCGTTCCGGCCGGCTCCTGACGGCATGATCGGAAAACCCAGCTGAGGCTTCGACCTGCGCATGACAGTCTTGGCCCGCGTCGCCGTCCGGCGGCGCGGGGAGGGACACGCATGTCGATCGATCCGGCGGAATTCGCCGCCCGTCTGCGCGCGGAGCGCGACGACCCGGAGCGTGCGGAGAAGCTGCGCCTCGACCGGGTCGCGCGCCGCCGCAAACTCACGCTCTGGGCGGGGGCGGGTGCGCTCGTGCTCGGCGGGTTCGTCTTCTGGCTGGCCCAGGTCACCGAAGGGGAACGGCCGGCGAACGAGCCGTTCGCGCCGGGGCTGCTCCAGGAGGCGATGTGGCCTCCGGAGTGGCCGGTCACCGAGCACCTGCCCTTCCGCAACTCCCCGGCGGCCGGCTGGCCGCGGGCCGACCTGGCGGACGGCCTCCACCCGCCCCGGGCCGAGCCGGTCGCGCACCTGAGCGAAGAGCGGGTCGCGCAGGACCTGGAGACCGTCCGCACCTTCCTGCGGGAGGCCCACACCTCCGACGAGGCGGTCACCGGCGCCCGCCCCGACCGGGCCCTCGCCCTGCTCGCCCCGGGCGACGCCCGTGGCGACGCCGAGGACGCGCTCACCCGACCCGGGCCGGGCCGCGACCCCCTCAGGACGTTCACCCGCTTCGACCCCGCCGAGGTCCTCGTCCTGGAGGACGTCCGGGCCCGCGGCTCGATGACCTACGAGGCGGCACCGGCCGGGGGGCTGCTGGTGCACACCGACTACACCTTCGTCTACGCCGTCATCCAGACCGAGGGCGGATGGGAGATCACCCGCGGGCGGCAGGAAGCGGCCCGGGTGGTCGTACGGCGGCAGCTGGACCTCACGGTGCGGCCGGACCGGAAGCTCGTCCTGGGCCCCGCCGCGTACCTGGTCGCGAACGACGACTGCGCCGTCCCGGACGACGGCTACCTCCATCCCCTCTTCTCCAAGGCCGCGGCCAAGGCGAAGGAGCAGGCGCGAGCGAAGGGCGGCGCGTCGTTCGACCCGTACGCGCCCGGCGCCAGGCTGCCCGTCCCCGCCCCGGGCTCCTGCCCGGCCCCGACCCGTACCTGACGGACTACGGACAGCCGGTCGGCGCTACCGACCGGCTCGCCCGGCGGCCAGGACCGCGTCGTTTGGCGACTTCCGGACAGGAGTGGAGGATTCCGCATCGGGGCGGTGAGGGTGGGCACAACAGCCGAAGGCATCTCGACATCCGCAGACGTGAGGAGCGCGTATGTCCACCTGGCCGCCGGCAGAAGAGCCGGTCTTCACCGCGGACTTCACCTCGCAGGACCAATGGGTCGCGGGCCGCAGCTGGGCCTATCCCAACGGAGGCCCGGTCAACCCCGGCGACAACAAGCTGGACCACCTCGTCGACGACCCGGCGTACAGCCGTACGGGACGCTTCCGGGCCACCCGGCGGCGCGACGGTCTCTGGGACGCCGGGCTGCTCACCACGGAGGGCAGCCGGGACGGCTTCGAGCTCCGTACGGGGGACACGCTGGAGGCCCGTGTCCGGCTTCCCGAGGAGATGGGAGCCTGGCCCGCGATCTGGACCTGGCGTGACGGAGGCCAGGAGGTCGACGTCTTCGAGTACCACCCCGACAACCCCGACCTTCTGGAACTGACCAACCACGTCCGCCACGCCAACCGCTATCACCGCTCCTCCGCCGTGCGCCCGGGCGCCTGGATCGGACTGCGCGTCGAGTTCGGCGCCCGCTCCGTGACCTGGTCCCTCGACGGCGACGAGATCTTCGACGACGGCCGGGGCGTCGGCCGCGGCTGGCACGCCTATCTGATCGTCAATCTCTCGGTCTGCGCCGGGCGCTACCACCCCGCCCCCGACGCGGAGACCACCGAGATGTCGTACGAGGTCAGCGACCTGCGGGTGTACCGCCGCAGGTGGTGAGCCCGGCGGATTCCCCGAACGAACAGCGGACCGGCCGGACAGCCTGGACACTGGGCGCGGGACGTCGACAGGGAGGGGAAGCCGGTGGGTGTGGCGGTCGCCTGGTCGGTGGTGGTCGTGGGGGCGGGAGCGCTGCTGGTGGTTCGCCAGTTCCTGCTGTACCCCTGCCGGCCCGCCGAGTGGGAGTACGCGTTCGGTGCGGCGTACGGGGACCGGCGGAGGGCGCTCGGGGCGGTGCGGCGGGCCAAGCGGCGGATAGAGGGGTCGCACCGGGAGCAGGCGGGCCGCGCCGAGCGGCGGGTCGACGAGATCTCCAAGCGCGGTGAGCGGCAGTGCCGTGAGCTCGCCAGGAAGCGGGACGACCTCCTGCGCGAGCGGCGCGGTGACGCGTGGGAGCCGGCCATGGGCGAGCTCTGGCTGCACGAGCGAGCCGTGCTGTTGCTCAAGGAGCGCGAGGAGGGACAGGAGGGGACCGCCGAGGTCGAACGGACGCTGCCGCTCGCGGGGCTCCAGGTCGAGTTCGTACCGGGCCGGGACTTCTCCTACCTCCGCCTCCTCCAGCCCGACGGGCGCCGGTACTCCGCGAAGTTCCCGCGGCAGCGGTTCAAGGAGTACGCCGTCCAGGAGCTGGGGGACCGGATCCACAACCGGATCCAGGAAGAGCGCGTCGCTCACGTCCGCCGCCTGGAAGAGGCCGACGGGATCGAGCGGCGGATCGAGGAGATCCGCGCGGACACGGCCGAGAAGGTCCTCGCCGCCGAGGCGGCCCGCGAGGAGCTGATCGAGGCCCAGCGCGAGGACGAGCGGCTGCTGCACGCCGACACCGCCTGGGAGGCGGAGCGTGAGCGCTGGCGCGTGATGACGGGGCGGCGGCCCGGATGGTGGTGGCGGTGGTGAGCGTTCCCGGGCGGCCGGACGGTCCGATCGCCCGATGGCCCGATGCGAGGCCGGGCGGCACGGGGACAGCCCCGCCGAGAGCCCGGGACAGCCCGATGTGGAGAGGGCCGCCATGTGTGCGGCCCTCTTTGTGTGGGGCGGCTCCATGCCATGGGGTCGCCCCGCCCGCCTAGCGTGTGCTCACTCGGTGCCGGGACGGCATCGGGCGGACGCGCTGAGGGCGCACGAGTGGGGAAGAGGCCGGAACATGGCCGGAAGACGGAGCCGGGGGCGGGGCTGGCGGGCGCGGGCCGCTCGGATCATGGCGGTGGCGGGGGTCGTCACGGCGGCCCTCGTGGTGCCGCCCGCCACTGCCAGCGGGCAGGAGAGGGGCGCCACCGACAGCGCGCGGGCGGTGGGCGCCACCGCCGCGCCGCCCTCGTACCTCAGCCTCGAAGCGAGCTACGGAGCGGGGACCGTCACCAACGGCTGGACCAAGGTCGAGCGCTACGCCGACACGACCGCCGGATTCCGCACCGAGGGCTTCCCGGCGGACGGCCGCGGTGACCAGGACGGGGTGCGCGTCACCTACTTCGGCGGCGTCGCCCGGCCCTCCTCCGGCAAGTTCCTCCTCTACTCCGCCCCCGGCTGGGACACCGGCAGCCGCACCACGCCCGTGCTCCTCGTGCACGGCGCGAACGACACCGCGGACCGCGCCTGGGCCAACCCCGGCGAGTCCGGCGGCTACGGCTGTGGCGCCCTCACCTGCCCGTCCACCGGTCTCATGCAGTACCTGTCCGCGCGCGGCCACCGGGTCTTCGCCGTCGGCTTCGCGCACAAGCAGGGCGACAACCTCATGCAGGCCCAGGTCGTCGGCGACGCCATCGCCCTCATCAAGGCCCGGCTGGGCGTCGCCCAGGTGGACCTGGTCGGCTGGAGCAAGGGCCAGATGTCGACCCGGGCGTACGTGTCGTCCGTGAAGCCGAGCTGGGGACGCGCGTACGCCGGTGACGTACGCCGGCTCGTCACCGTCGGCGGTCCGAACGGCGGCTACGACTACCCCTACGCCCACGGCTGGGCCCACGACTTCTCCATCTGGCCCGAGTGCGGCGGCAAGATCAACGCACCCTCCCCCCACTCCCACATGACCTGCTACGGCCTGTACACCGCCCACCCGGAGTTCTCGTTCACCCCCACCGGCGGCCAGGACAACTATCCCGGCCAGCGGCAGATGCTGGCCCGCTGGGACGGCACGTACGGAGTCGACGGCGCCGCCCAGGACTGGTACACGACCTACTACGGCGGCCAGGGCTACTACACCGCGGGCGGCGGCATCCAGGCCGCCATCGACGCCGGGTCGCTCATCGCGCCGCTGCACAGCGCCGGCGTACCCGCCGCCGTCACCACGTACCTGCTGGCCGGCGGGTCCGCCGACATCGTCGGCATCTTCAACGAGAACCGCGGCCCCAGCGACGGTGTCGTCTTCACCGCCAGCGCGCTCGACACCACCGGCATCCCCACGGTCGGCGGCAAGGCCACCGTGGCGAGCGCCAACCACCTCGAACTGGGCTGGAACAGCTCGGCCGCCGCCCAGATCGCCACCTGGCTGTCCTGAAGGACCCGACATGAACACGCTCCGCACCCGCCACGTCGCCACCGCCCGGCTGACCCAGCGGATCACCGACGTCCGCGACGAGGGCGAGGTCGTCCTCTTCGTCCACGGCAACGTCTCCTCCTCCGCGTTCTGGCACACCACCCTGACCACGCTGCCCGACCGCTACCGCCCCATCGCCGTCGACCTGCGCGGCTTCGGCGGCACCGACCCGCTGCCCGTCGACGCCACCCGGGGCGTCCGCGACTACGCCGACGACCTCGCCGCGCTCCTGGAGGCGCTCGGGGTCGACCGGGCGCACCTGGTCGGCTGGTCCATGGGCGGCGGCGTGGTGATGCAGTTCCTCCGCGACCACCCGGCCGCGGTCCGCTCGCTGACCCTGGTCAGCCCGGTCTCCCCGTACGGCTTCGGCGGCACGCGCGGCGTGGACGGCGTCCTCAACTCCGCCGACGGCGCCGGGTCGGGCGGCGGCACCGCCAACCCCGAGTTCGTGCGCCTGCTCGCCGAGGGCGACCGCGGCGAGGACTCCCCGCTCTCCCCGCGTTCCGTCCTCGCCACCTGCTACGTCAAGCCGCCGCTGCGCCCCGCGCACGAGGACGCGTACGTCGAGGCCATGCTCACCACCCGCACCGGCGACGACCACTATCCGGGTGACAGCAAGCCGTCCGAGGCCTGGCCCGGCATCGCGCCCGGCACCCGAGGGGTGCTCAACTGTCTCGCCCCGACCCACTTCCGCGTCGACGACCTGCACCTGATCGGCCCCAAGCCGCCGATCCTGTGGATACGCGGCGAGGACGACGTCATCGTCGCCGACACCTCGCTGTTCGACCTGGCGCACCTCGGCGCGGTCGGCGCCGTACCGGGGTGGGACGGGACCCCGGCGCAGCCGATGGTCGCGCAGACGCGGCACGTCCTCGACCGGTACGCGGCGGCGGGCGGGACGGTGCGGGAGGTCGCCGTCTCCGGTGCCGGGCACTCGGTCCACCTGGAACGCCCCGAGGAGTTCGGCGCCGCGCTGATCGAGGTCCTGACGGCATGACCGTACGCACCACCCGGCAGGGCGCGGTCCGAGGCCGCGCCCTGCCCGACGGAGTGACCTCGTTCCTCGGCATCCCGTACGCCGCCCCGCCCTTCGGCGACCTGCGGTTCCGCGCGCCGGCCCCGCCCGAGCCCTGGACGGGCGTCCGCGACGCCACGGCGTACGGCCCGACGGTGCCGCACGCCCCCTACGCGCCCCCGTTCGACGCCCTCATCCCGGACGACGTCACCGAGGGGGAGGAGTGCCTCAACCTCAACATCTGGACGCCGGCCCCCGAGCGGGGCGCCGGGCTGCCGGTGATGGTGTGGTTGCACGGCGGAGCGTTCACCAACGGTGCGGGCTCGGTGTCCGCGTACGACGGCGGCGCCTTCGCACGCGACGGCGTCGTCTGCGTCACCCTCAACTACCGACTGGGCGCCGACGGCTTCCTGCGCCTGCCCGGCCGCCCCGACAACCGCGGCCTGCTCGATCAGATCGCCGCCCTGCGCTGGATCCAGGAGAACATCGACACGTTCGGCGGCGACCCCGAACGGGTGACCGTCTTCGGCGAGTCGGCCGGCGCGATGAGCATCGGCGTGCTCCTGGCCGACCCGGCGGCCCGGGGGCTGTTCCGGAGGGCGATCCTGCAGTCCGGTGCCTGCCACCACTTCCTGCGCCCGGCCTCCGCCGAACTGGTCACCGCCCGGCTGGCGGCGAAGCTCGGCATCGACCCGACCCCAGAGGCCTTCGCCGCCGTCCAGCTACCCGAACTCCTGCCCGTGCAGGCCGAGTTGCGCGGCGAGCTGAACGCGCGCCCCGACCCGGCGCTCTGGGGCGAGGCCGCACTCAACATGATGCCGTTCGAGCCGGTGGCGCCCGGCCTCGCCCTCCCCGGACCCGACTGCGGGATCGACCTGCTCATCGGCAGCAACCGCGAGGAGTACCGCCTCTTCCTCGTCCCGACCGGGCGCCTGGACCTCGTCCCCGCCGCCACCCTCGACGCCCTCACCGCCGCCTACGGCCTCGACCCGGCCGAGGCCCTCCCCGTCTACGCGGCCGCCCGGCCCGGCGCCACGCCGGGCGAACTCCTCGACGCGGTGGCCACCGACTGGTTCTACCGCATGCCGGCCGTCCGGCTCGCCGAGGCGGTCCCCGGCTCGTACCTGTACGAGTTCTCCTGGCGCTCCCCCCGCTTCGACGGGGCGCTCGGCGCCTGCCACGCCCTGGAACTCCCCTTCGTCTTCGACCGCCTCCACGACCCGGCCTACGCCCCCCTGCTCGGCACCGACCCGCCGCAGGCGCTCGCGGACGCCCTGCACGGGGCGTGGGTGTCCTTCGCGAAGACGGGCGACCCCGGCTGGCAGTCGTACGAACCCGCGACCCGTACGACGATGGACTTCACGATGCCGGGCCCGGCCCAGGTCAGCGATCCGCGAGCCCACGAACGGAGGCTGTGGGACAGCGTGCGCTGACACGAATGCGCCCCGTCGTGCGCGGCCGCACGCCTTCTCCGCGCGGTCGCGCCACAAGGTGGCACAACGGACCCGTGCGCTCGCCGAATCAAGTGAATCCGACGGCGTGTGTGTTGATAGGACTATGACGTCGGGGCACGCTCCCTCCCAGCGGTTCTCACCCGTTGAGAGGGATGGGCATGACGACCCAAGTCACCGAGTCCGAGCTGGAAGCCCTGCTCCATGGCGCACTCCGCGCCAAGGGGGCGGGCGAGCGCTGGGCCACCGAGTCGAACGAGAGCTGGTGCCGGGTGGCGCCACGCTCCGGGACCGGGCCGGCCCAGGGCTGGAAGCTGCACGTGTCGGCGACGGCCGCCTCCGCCCCGGCGGTGCTGGAGAAGGCCCTGGACGTCCTGCTCAAGGACGGCTCGGCGTTCAAGTTCGCCCGTTCGGTGGAGCAGGTGGGCGCCCTCAACACCCGTGCCACACCCCGCGGGAGCTCGGGCAAGTTCATCACGGTCTACCCGGCCTCCGACGCCGACGCGGCCCGCCTCGCGCAGGACCTCCACACGGCGACCGAGGGACTGGCGGGACCCCGCATCCTGTCCGACCAGCCCTACGCCCCCAACAGCCTGGTGCACTACCGCTACGGCGCCTTCGTCGGGCGGCGGCGCCTCTCGGACGAGGGGCTGATGGTCTGGTACATCGAGGACCCCGACGGCAACCCCGTGGAGGACAAGCGGACCGGCCAGTACGCGCCGCCGGCGTGGGCGGTCAGCCCCTTCCCCGACTCCGTGCCCGTCGCACCGCCCAGGACGGAGACGCCCCGGCGTCCCGTGCTCCTCGGCGGCCGGTTCTCGGTGCGGGAGGCGATCCGCCACACCAACAAGGGCGGCGTCTACCGAGGCACCGACGTCGAGACCGGCGCCCCGGTCGTGATCAAGGAGACCCGGCCCCACGTGGAGGCCGACGCCTCCGGCAACGACGTCCGCGACTGGCTGCGCACCGAGGCCCGCACCCTGGAGAAGCTCAAGGGCACGGGGCTCGCACCGGAGCCGCTCGCGATGTTCGAGCACGGCGGGCACCTGTTCCTGGCCCAGGAGGAGGTGCCGGGGATCCCCCTGCGCAACTGGGTCGCCGAGCACTTCCGCGACAGCGGCGCCGAGCGCTACCGCGCCGACGCGCTGGCCCAGGCCGGACGCCTGGTGGACCTCGTCGAGGCGGCCCACGCCCGAGGCTGCGTGCTGCGCGACTTCACCCCCGCCAACGTGATGGTCCGCCCCGACGGCGCCCTGCGCCTCATCGACCTGGAGCTCGCCGTCCTCGCCGACGACGTCGCCCTCCCGACCCGCGTCGGCACGCCTGGCTTCAGTCCCCCCGAGCGCCTGGTGGACGCACCCGTCTCCCCGACCGGCGACTACTACAGCCTCGGCGCGACCCTGTGCTTCGTCCTGACCGGCAAGGTGCCGGCCCTGCTGGAGGAGAAGCCCGCCACCCGGCCCGCGGAGGACCGGCTCGGCGAGTGGCTGGACGCCTGCGCCGCCCCCCTGGACCTGCCGGACGGCCTGCGCGCGATGATCCTCGGGCTGATGAAGGACGACCCCGCCGCGCGCTGGGACCCGGCCCGGGCGCGGGACGCGCTCAGCGGCCCGAAGGCGGCCCGTACGGGAGCGGCGCGCACCGGCACCGGCACCGGCTCCGGCTCCGACACCGACCCGATCGACGTGGCCGTGGCCGGCATCGTGGAGCACCTCATCGACTCCATGACACCCGACGACGACCTGCGGCTGTGGCCCGTTTCCGTCAAGGCCGGGGAGACCGACGCCTGCATCGTGCAGCAGGGCGCGGCCGGTGTGCTGTCCGTCCTGACGCGCTACTTCGAGCTCACCGCCGACCCCCGCCTCCCGGAGCTGATCGCCACCGCGGGCCGCTGGATCGCGGACCGCACCGACACCCGCTCCACCCGGCCCGGCCTGCACTTCGGCGGTCGCGGCACGGCCTGGGCGCTGTACGACGCCGGGCGCGCCGTCGACGACCGCGCGCTCATCGACCACGCCCTGGCCCTGGCCCTCGCGCCGCAGGAGTCGACGCCCAGCCACGACATCACCCACGGCTCGGCGGGCAGCGGAATGGCCGCCGTCCACCTGTGGCACCGCACCGGCGATCCACGCTTCGCCGAGCGGGTCGCCGACGCCGCCGACCGGCTGGCCGCCGCGGCCCGGCGCGAGCCGTCCGGGGTGAGCTGGCCGGTGCCCGCCGAGGCCGTGGTCGAGGAGGCCGGCAAGCGCTACCTGGGCTTCGCCCACGGCACCGCCGGCATCGGCTGCTTCCTCCTGGAGGCCGCCGCCGTCACCAAGAACCCGGAACACCGGGACCTGGCCCTGGCGGCAGGCGAGCTGCTCGTGACGCACGCCGTCACGGTCGGCGACGCGGCCCAGTGGCCGGCCCAGGCCACGGACGTGCCGACGGCACCGTACTGGTGCCACGGCTCCGCCGGCATCGGCTCGTTCCTCGTGCGGCTGTGGCGGGCGACCGGCGACGAACGGTTCCGTGACCTCGCCGTCGGCGGCACCCGGGCCGTGGTCGAGCGCGCCTCCCGCGCCGCCGTCACCCAATGCCACGGACTGGCGGGCAACGGCGACTTCCTCCTCGACATGGCCGAGGCCACCGGCGACCCCGCCCACCGGGCGCGGGCCGAGGAGCTGGCCCGCCTCATCGTCTCCGAACGGTCCCACCGCGGCAGCCACGTCGTCTTCCCCAACGAGTACGGGGACGTCTCGACGAGCTGGAGCGACGGATCGGCGGGAATCCTGGCGTTCCTCCTGAGGATCCGCCACACAGAGCCCCGGCACTGGATGGTCCAGCAGCCGGTCTGAGCGGCAGGAGTCTCTGCCGCCAACGTGTCACACAAGAGAAGGAGATTGTCATGGAGAACCAGGACCTCGAGCTGCTGGCCCACCTGCACGCCCTTCCGGAGACCGACCCGGTCGGCGTCGACGGCGACTCGTTCAGCGGAACGTGCGCGTGCGTCGGCCTGCTGACGCTCCTCAACACCATCTGTATCGGTATCAGCTGCGCGTAACACCGAAGCACCCCCCGGCCGGTGGTTGCCCCGAGGCAGCCGCCGGCCGGAGCGGGCTCCGGCTCCGTGCGGACGACGCGGAAGACAACGCGGAGACAACGCGGAGACGGCGCGGAAGACGACGCGCGGAAGTGGACGAGGAAGAGGACGAGGGACGAGACCCCATGCAGCCATCCGCAGGTGACGACGCACTCGCCGCAGCCGCCCTCCTGACCGCCGAGGTCACCGGCCCCCGCGAGGGGGAGTCCCCGCACGACCCCGACTCCGACCCCGGCCCCGACCCCGGATACGCGATCAGCACGCGCGGTCTGGTGAAGAGCTACCCGGGCCCGGACGGCACCACCGTCGACGCGGTCCGCGGCCTCGACCTCGACGTGCGCCGGGGCGAGACCTTCGCCTTCCTCGGCCCCAACGGCGCCGGCAAGTCCACCACCATCGCCCTCCTGTGCGCCCTCGCCCGCCCCACCTCCGGTCACGCCACCGTGGCCGGCTTCGACGTGGCGACCCGGCCGCACGACGTCAGGCGCCAGGTCGGCATCCTCTTCCAGCACAGCGCCCTCGACCCGGACCTGACCGTCGAGCAGAACCTGCGCATCCACGCCCGCCTGTACGGGCTGCCCCGCCGCGACGTGCGCAGGCGGACCGCCGAGGTGCTCGAACCCGCCGGACTGACCGACCGGCGGCGGTTCCCCGTACGCGCCCTGTCGGGCGGCATGCGGCGACGCCTGGAGATCGCCCGCCAGTTGCTGCACTCCCCGAGCGTGCTGTTCCTGGACGAGCCGACGACCGGGCTCGACCCGCACGCCCGCGCCGAGATCTGGGAGCACCTGCGGGCCCTGCGCGACCGGCTCGGCAGCACCCTCTTCGTCACCACCCACTACCTGGAGGAGGCGGAGAACTGCGACCGGATCGCGATCATCGACGGGGGCCGACTGGTCGCCCAGGGCACGCCGCACGGGCTCAAGGCGGAGATCGGCGACGACCGGGTGGTGCTGCGCACCAGCGACGACAGGCGGGCGCGGAAGGTCGTCGCCCAGGCGGCGCCGCCGGACCGCCCCGTCACCGTGGACGCCGACGGCACGTGGCTGCGGGTGCCCGACGGCAGCGCGTGGATCCCGCGTCTGTGCGCCGCGCTGGAGGCGCACGGCATCGCGGTGCACGCCGCCTCCGCCACCCCGCCCACGCTCGACGACGTCTTCTTCCACCACACCGGCCGCAGCATCACCACCACCCCCGCCGCGATCGGAGGCGGCCGATGACCGCCCTCACCCTCCAGGCGCCCGAGGCCACCGAGCGGGGGCGGGCGCCCCGGCTGCGGCACGAACTGCGGGCGATCCACGCCCTGGTCCACCGCGATCTGCTGCGCCTGGCCTGCCAGCGCTCCCACACCGCGCTGGTCCTGCTGCAGCCGGTGCTCTACCTCTTCGCGCTCGGCGGCGGGCTCGCCGCCCTCATCCCCGCCGCCTCACTGGGCACCGGCTACCAGACGTACCTCTTCCCCGGCATGCTCATGATGACGGTGCAGACCCCGGCCATCATGGTGGGGATCCGGCTGATCACCGACCGGCAGAGCGGCTACCTGCGCGAGCTCCTGATGGCGCCCGTCAGCCGCTCCACCCTGCTCCTCGGCAGCTGCGCGGGCGGCACCCTCGTCGCCGCCGTGCAAGGTGCCGTCCTGCTCAGCCTGGCCGGCGCGGTCGGCCTGCCGTACGACCCGGTGCTCCTCCTGCTGCTCCTCGGCGGCATGCTCCTGGCCTCGTTCGCCCTCACCAGCCTGACCCTGGCGCTGTCGGTGACGCTGCGCAGCCCCGAGCTGTTCCACACGCTCCTCAGCCTGCTGATGATGCCGCTGCTGTTCCTCTCCGGCGCCTTCTTCCCGCTGGAGTCCATGCCGGGCTGGGCGCGCGCCCTCGCCGACGTGAACCCGCTCGCGTACGGGGTGGACCTGCTGCGGCGCTGCATCTCCCTGCGGGTCCCGGACCAGGCGGCCGTCGGCGGCATCGAATGGGCGGGCCGGCAGCCCCCGCTGCTCCTGGAGGCCGGGCTGCTCCTCGCCGTCGGAGGCCTGACCCTGCTGTGGGCCGCCCGCCGCTTCAGCCGACCGGAGTGACCAGCACCCTCTCCCCGGCGCCCGCGCGGCCCGCCCCACCGGCGGGCCGCGCGGGCGTGCGGGGGTAAAGCGCGGGAAAAGTCCTGGTCGGACCGCTGCGGTTCCCGCACGGAGTGTTTACGGCGTCTTATCGCGTTCCTAGCGCCCTCGGGCCGCGTCCCGGCATCCTGGAACAACGGATTCCGCAGCGGGAGGGGCATTGACCTGCGGTTCCGCCCGAGCTTCCATTCAGGCCGGGAGCCACGGACCCCACTGACACCGGACGCCTCGGAGGCGATACCGCTCCCGTTCAGATACACCGCTCGCACCGATCGGAACCGCCTGATGACGGACACCCTCAGCGCACCGCACGCGTTGGCCCCCCAGACCGGCCCCGTGCCGCAGAAGCTCAAGCGCTCCATCGGTGTCGTGGGCGGCACCCTGCTCACGCTGTCGTGCGTGACACCCGCCTCGACCCTCTTCGTGGTCGTCCCGGACCTGTTCGACGGCGTCGGCACGTACGCGGCCCTCACCATCGCCATCGGCTCGCTGCTCTGTATCGGCGTGGCGTTCTGCTACTCCGAGCTCGGCACCCTGATCCCGAGCGCGGGCGGCGAGTACGCCATCGTCTCCACCCTCGCGGGCCGCCTGGCCGGCTGGCTGGTCTTCGTGCTGTCCCTGCTGGTCGTGATGATCGTGCCACCGGTGATCGCCATGGGGACCGCCGACTACCTCGCGCCCCTGGTGCACATCCCGGCCCCGCTGGCCGGTGCCGGCGTCATGGTCCTCGCCACCCTCGCCGGTCTGCTCGACCTGCGGGCCAACGCCTGGATCACCGGCATCTTCCTCGTCCTGGAGGTCGTCGCCGCCGGCATCGTCGCGATCCTCGGCTTCTCCCACTCCCAGCGGGGCGTCGGCGCCCTGGTCCACGGCCAGGTCGCGTCCGCCGGCGGTGGACACTCGCTCGTCACCGGCGCCATGGTGGTCTCCGGCCTCGCCATCGCGCTCTTCGTCACCCAGGGCTTCTCGACGGCCGTCTACCTCTCCGAGGAGCTGGAGAACCCGCGCCGCACCGTGGCCCGCACCGTGCTCGCCACGCTCGCCATCTCCACCGCCGTGATCCTGGTGCCCGTCGTCGCGATCACGCTCGGCGCCGGCGACCTGGAGACCCTCACCGGCGGAGACATCAGCGGCATGATCGCCGCCTGGTCCAACTCGGCCGTCGGCACCTTCATCAGCCTCTGCGTCGCCCTGGCGATCATCAACGCCGGCATCGTCATGGTCATCCAGAACTCGCGCGTCCTGTTCGCCTCCGCCCGCGACAAGGCCTGGCCGGAGCCCGTCAACAACGCCCTGTCCCGGCTCGGCCGCTTCGGCTCCCCGTGGGTGGCCACCCTGGCCGTCGGCGTCCCGGGCGCGGCCCTGTGCTTCGTGAACCTCGACACCCTGTACGGCGTCACCGGCGTCTCCGTCACCGGCATGTACCTGCTGGTCGCCGTGGCCGCCCTGTTCAGCCGCCGGGGCGCGCACCGCGAGATCGCGGCCTGGCGCATGCCGCTGTGGCCGGCCGTGCCGGTCCTGCTCATCGGCGTCCTCGCGTACGTCCTGTACATGCAGGACGGCAAGTACCTGGCGTGGACCGGCGGCATCACGGCCGCCGCCACCCTCTACTGGGCCCTGTACCTGCGCCCCCGGCGGGACACCCGCTGGCTGGTCAGCATCCCGGAGGACGAGCAGCTCTGACCTCCCGAGGCCCCCGAAGGCCGGGACGGCGCCAGCCGCCCCGGCCTTCGGCGTCAGCCCGTCCGGCCTCATGGCCCGGACGGGCCGTCTCGTCGGCCGAAGCGCCCCAAGGTGGCGGTGAGGAGGACGGCGGTGAGGGTGCCGGCGACGACGCCGCTGCTCAGGATGGTGCGGGCCCAGGCGGGGAAGCCCGTGTACAGGTCGGGGGTGAGGAGGGGGAGCAGGCCCATGGTGAGCGCGAGTGCGGCGATCAGGGAACCGGTTCCGGTGCTGGACAGGTCGGCACGGCGGAGCATCTCGACGCCCATCACGGCGATGACGGCGTAGACGACGAGCGCGGAACCGCCCACGACGGCCTCGGGGATGCCGGCGAGGGCGCGGGAGACCGGGGTGGCCACGCCGAGGGCGATCAGGAGGGCGCCGGCGGCGGCCGTGACGTAGCGGCTGCGGACGCCGGTGAGGCGGCCGATGCCGATGTTCTCGGCGCTGGTGACCATGAGGGAGGTGCCGAACAGGCCGCCGGCCAGGGAGACGAGGGCGTCGGCGCGGGCGACGCGGGGGACGTCCCGGCCCGGGTCCGGGGTGCGGCCGACGGTCTCGCTGTTGAGGACGGTCTGGCCGGTGATCTCGGCCAGTGTGGTGAGGCTGAACACCAGCAGCGGCAGGGCGGCGACCAGGTCGAACCGGGGTGTGCCGTACGGCAGGAGGGCGGGCAGCGCGAAGCCGGTGCCCGCGGCGGGCGTGAAGGTGCCGAGGCCGGTGACGACGGCGACGAGGGTTCCGGTGGCCATGCCGGTGAGGACGGCGGTCTGGCGCCAGACGCCGCGCAGGAGCACGTACGCGGTGACGGTCGCGGCGACGGTGAGGGCGGCGAGGAGGACGGCGCGCGGTTCGCCGGTGCCGTCGGGGCCGGTGACGAGCCGGGCGGCGACGCGGATCATCGCGATGCCGATGAGCAGCACGGTCACGCCCATGACCAGGGGCGGGAAGAGCCGCACGATCCGCCCGTACAGGGGGAGCACGGCCACGAGCAGGGCCGCCGCGAGGAGGACGGAGCCGGCCGCGGTGGGGGCGCCGTGGTCCTGGGCGATCTGGAGGAACAGCGCGGTCGCCGCGCCGCCCGGCAGCATGACGAACGGCAGCCGGCCGCCGATCCGCCAGACGCCGAGGGACTGGAGCAGGGCGCCCGCGCCGCACAGCAGCAGGACGGCGCTGAGCAGCGAGGCGGTGGCGCCGGGGGCCAGGCGCAGGGTGCCGGAGACGAGGAAGACGGTGGAGACCGGGGCGGCGATCATCGCGAGGACGTGCTGGGCGGCGAGCGGCAGCAGCCGGTGGGGCGGCACCGGGGAGTCGGCGGCGTCGGGGCCGGCGTCGGGAAGCGCGGTGCGTGTCATGCCGTCGCCTCCAGCCACGGGATCTCCTCGGCGGCGTAACGGTAGGCGCGGAAGACGGCGTTGGGCTCGGCCGGGAAGAGGCCCCGGACCTCCTGTTCCTCGTACCCGGCGAAGTGCGGGACGACGTACTCCCAGCACAGGTAGCCGTCCTTCGTCACCTCGAAGAGGCGCCCGGACGGGGAGTCGGTGACGAGGGTGTTGCCGTTGGGCAGGCGCTGCGCGGAGCCCATGAACGGCGCGAAGAAGAACTCGCGGGCCGGGTCGTGGTACTCCCAGACGACGTCGCCGCCGGTCCGGTCGATCTCGACGACCCGGGAGTACGGGACGTCGTGGCCGGGCCGGAAGACGCCGTTGTCGAAGACGAGCAGCCGGCCGTCGGCCAGTTCGGTGGGCGCGTGCTGCTGGCTGACGGTGCCGGGGCTGGTGCGCCACAGGATCTCGCCGGTCTCGCGGCTGATGACGACGACGGCCGAGACGCTGCGCAGGCTGGCGAGGACGGTGCCGTCGCGGAGCGGGGTGACGCTGTTGATCAGCGGCCAGTGTTCCCGCGCGTAGGCCTCGTGCAGCGGGAACTCCGCGGGGTCGAGGTGCTCCGCGGCGCGCCAGGACCACAGGAGTTCGCCGTCAGGGCCGACCTCGCGGATCGTGTCGGCCCAGACCGTGCCGCCGGCGGCCTCGGAGCCGGGGACGCCGCCCCGTACCGCCGCGGCCCCCTCGCCCGTCAGGGGTTCGAGGGCCGTGTAGAGGATGCGTCCGTCGTCGAGGTGGTGGGCGTCGTGGTGCTGGAGGGGGTCGCGGTGCTCGCGCAGCACGGTGCCGTCGGGCGCCGCCTTGAGCATGACGCCGCCCCGGTACTTGTGCCACATCGGGAACAGGGCCTCCTCGCCGGGGAGTACGCCGTTGTAGGCGAGGGTCCCGTCGGCGAGCAGCCGGGCGTGGCGGCCGGGGCGGTAGGGGAGGTCCCAGCGGTGGACGGGGCGCCCGCGCAGGTCGACGAGGTGCACCTGGCCGGTGCCGGTGAGCGGGGCGTAGAGCGTGTAGCCGGGGTACGCGGCCTCCTCGTCGAGGGCGATCAGGCCGGTGGGGCGTCGGCGGCGGGAGTTCTGGTCGACCACGGGCATGGCGGGGCTCGCCTCCAAGGCGTCAAAGTTTCTTTGATGTGAGCAACGGACTTTGACGTTAGAGGTGGAGTGTGACGGGCGTGTGTCAGGAGTGCGAAACCGTCCCGTGGGTGGCGTCGGGGGCGGCGTAGGGTGCCGTCTGGCAGGGAGAAACGGTGCGGTGGGCGCCGCGAGGGCGGGGAAGGGCGGACATCGATGGAGGGCGCGAACACGCCGCGGGTCGGGGCGGCCGTGCGTCGACGGCGCCGCGCGCTCGAACTGACGCTCGCCGACGTCGCGGGGCGCAGCGGGCTCTCCTCGCCGTTCCTCAGCCAGATCGAGAACGACCGGGCGCGCCCCAGCATGCGGTCGCTCCAGCTGATCGCCGACGCGCTCGCCACCACGGCCGTGCAACTGCTCGCCGCCTCCGACGAGACCCGCACGGTCGAGGTGGTGCGGGCGGGTGACGACAGCGGGCTCAGCGAGGGCGCGCGAGTCCGGCCGCTGGTGCGCGGCCGCCACCAGCTGCACGCGCTGGAGTTCACCGGCGAGCAGGAGGCGGACCGTGAATTCCGGCACCGCAACGACGAGTTGATGTACGTGGCGGACGGTGCGGTGGAGGTGGAGGCCGAGGGGCGCGTCCATCACCTCGGGCGCGGGGACTCGTTGCTGATGTCCGGCGGTGTCCGGCACCGCTGGCGCGCGGCCGGGCCGGGGACGCGGGTGCTGGTGGTGGCGGTGGGGGACCATGTGGAGGTCCTGGGCGCCTGACGGGTGGGGCGGATGTGACGGTGTCTCATTTCCGTACGCCCTCTTGTGGGTTGGTGCCGAGGTTCCAAGAATGCACATGACAACCGGAGGATCTTCGGTTGCATGTCATCAGAGGGGAACCCCCACATGAAGAAGCCTCTCGTCGGCGCCCTGCTCGCGCTGCTCCTGACCGGAGCGGCCGCGGCCCCGGCCATGGCGGCCGCGCCGCCGCAGGCTCCCGCGGCCAAGGACCGGGCCACGGCGGCCGTCGCCGTCGACTTCGCCGGCACGGTCGCGCTCAGCAACTGCTCCGGCTCGCTCGTCCGCATGCCGAGCTCCCAGCCGAACGACCCCGCGCTCGTCCTCTCCAACGGGCACTGTCTGGAGACCGGCATGCCGGGAGCCGGCGAGGTCGTCAAGGACGTGCGCTCCACCCGCTCGTTCTCGCTGCTCAACTCGGCCGGCACCAAGGTCGCGACGCTGCGCGCCAGCAAGATCTCGTACGGCACGATGACCGACACGGACATCTCGATCTACCAGGTGACCAAGACCTACGCGCAGATCCAGAGCCTGTACGGCATAGGCGCCCTCACCCTCAACGACGTGCGCCCGACGCAGGGTTCGTCGATCAGGGTCGTGTCCGGGTACTGGAAGCGGATCTACAGCTGCAACGTCGACGGCTTCGTCTACCGCATGAAGGAGGGCGACTGGACCTGGAAGGACTCGGTCCGCTACACCTCCTCCTGCAACACCATCGGCGGCACCTCCGGCTCGCCGGTCATCGACACGACCACCGGCAAGGTCGTCGCCGTCAACAACACGGGCAACGAGAGCGGTGAGAGCTGCACCGTGAACAACCCGTGCGAGATCGACGAGAACGGCGCCGTGACCGTCCGCCAGGGCATCAACTACGCCCAGGAGACGTACACGATCGTCCCGTGCGTCGGCCCCGGCAACGTGATCGACCTGAACCGCCCGGGCTGCACCCTGCCGAAGCCGTAACGCCGTAACGCCGTAACGCCGTAACGCCGTAACGCGGTAACGCGGTGACGCGAGTCGCAGCACACCGCCCGCCCGGTCCCTCGGAGACCGGGCGGGCGGACGCGTCCCCGCTGTCCGGTCTCAGCCGAACATCCACATGCGGGTGATCGTGCCCTGCAGCAGCGACTGCGCCGCCGCGGCGCCGATCCCCGTCGAGCGGTCGCTGAGGACCCAGATCCCCGCGTTGAACACGTACGAGCGGCCGGGGACCATCGTGAACTGGAGCTCGGGACCGGCCATCGGCCGGGGGCCGTCGCCGCCCCTGCTCTCCTCGCCCCCGCTGATCCGCGAGCGCCACAACTGGGCGTTCGCGCCGACGAGGAACCGGCCGTCCTCGAAGACGGTCAGCTCGAAGCCGCCCTCCGAGGTGGCGTTGCCGCCGACCCCGACCGTCTTCAGGACGAAGCTGAACCGGCCGGGATTGAGCACGGCGTGCGGGAACTTCTGTCCCGGGTTCGTCGTCGGCAGGACCACCCCGAACCCGGCGTGCGCGGCGACGAGTCCGGAGACCCCGTCCGGGACCGAGCCCGACCGGGCGTCCAGGCCCACCTCTCCCGTGGCGCGGTTGAGGATCTGGCTGTGCGGGGGGAAGCCCGCCCCGTCGTGCCAGGACCAGCTGAAGTCGTAGGGCGGGACGAAGCCCACGGAGCGCACGTCCGTCCGTACGTGCGGCGGGAAGTAGGAGGCGCCGTCCTCCCGCAGCGCGTCCGACTCGCGCAGGTGCAGCACCTCGCGCGCGCCCAGCGTCTCGGCCGCCCGCGCGGCGGCCGCGTCCTCCTGGACGAGCCGTACGAGCGGCGCCTCCAGCGCGTGCGTGAGCTCCGCCAGCTCGGCCTCGTCGGCGCGTTCCCGGGCGGACCGCGCCACGGAGTACTCCACGAGGGAGGCCACCGAACGCTCCGCGTTCCTCCGGTCCGCTTCGGACAGGTCCTCGTGGAACGAGATCTGCAAATCTGTCGCACCAGTCATGATGTCGCGACTCTCTCGACTCGGAGATACGGAGATACGGAGATCGGTCGGTAAGGAGATCGGTCGGTCCGGCCGGCCCGGCACGCTCACCAGTGTGGGCGCGGGCGGGCCTGGCCGGGCGCTCGGCTACGCCGATCGGGTGAATCGCGGGGCTCGGGCGGGCGCCGGGTCACTGCCTGGTCAGCGCCCGCCGCAGGCCCACCCGGGCCAGTTCTCCCAAGGCCTCCGCCCGGTCCCGGAAGCCGTGCGCCCCGTACGGTTCGAGCGAGGTCAGGGTCCGGGCCGCCTCGCGGAGCCCGAGCCGCAGGCGGGCCGAGGTGCCGTCGTCGGCGTGGAAGTCCGCCTCGTGGGCGTCGGCCCACAGGTCGGGGCCCGGGGCGTCGGCCAGGTCGCGGTGGGCGCGGAGTTCCCGCCAGGTCCCGGACAGGTTCACCCGCGCCACGTAGTCGACGCCCTGGCCGTCGGACTCGACCCGGCCGTCCGCGAGCAGCACCCGGCCGCCCCACGGTCCGTGGTCGACGTGCCCGGCGAGCCGCGCGCCGGGGGAGGGGGTGCCGGCGGGCGGCAGCGGGAGCTCCACCGTCACGTCGAGGAGGAGCGGGACGCCGGCCGCCTCGCCCCGCAGGCGTTCCCGGAACCGCACCCCGCGCACGGGCTCCCGCATCACCGTGCACGAGGGGTCCTTGGGCACGCCCGCGGGCGTCGCGGAGCCGAGGTACTCCCAGGCGTCCCGGTAGCCCATCGCCACCAGCGAGTCGGCGGAGATCCGGCCGGTCAGGAACTCCGGGTCGAGGGGGAGCGGGTGGCGCGGCGCGACGACATGGAGGGTGAACGGGCGGTGGGCCGCGGCAGCGGCGTCCAGTTCGGCGAAGAGCGCTCCGCCGGCGCTCATCTCGATCATGTGCACGTACTGTTCGAGGGGCCCGTCGCCCCAGTACGGCGTGTTCCCGATGCACCAGACGAGCCACACCTCGTCGGCCCCGCGGCGCAGCGCCTCCGTCAGGTTGGCGTCCTTGATCCACACCGCGTCGGTCCACACGCGCGGCCCGCGGCGCAGCGGCGGGACGAACAGGGGCAGGGACATGCCCGCGGCCATCAGCTCCAGGTCGATCTCCGTGTGCGGCACGGCCACGCAGGTCTTGCTGACGAAATCGGCCACGTTGAACGTGCCCGCCACCGGCGAGGACCGGATCGCCGCCACGTCGATGCCGAGCGCGGGCAGCACCTCGCGCACCATCCCGTCGGCGTCGCCGAGGGCGGGCAGGGCCCAGGGCCCCTTGAGGTAGTCCGCGAGCGGCAGCAGCGAGCTGAAGTCCCGTACGTTCAGCTCGGACCAGCGCCGGCCCATCTCGGCCGGGTCCTGGCCCGACAGCACCATCCCGGTGGTCATGATGCCGCCCGAGGTCCCGTCGACATGGTCGAAGACCAGGCCGTGCTCGCGCAGCGCCCGCACCACGCCCGTCTGCCAGGCGACGCGCATCCCGCCACCCGCGAGCACCAGCGACCGCCGGGTCACGCGTGCACCGCCGCGGTCGACAGGCGGCGCGCCATCAGCCACAGGAGCAGGGCCGTGGCCAGGTCGAAGAAGGCCACCACGAGGCCGAGGGCGCTGAACAGGTCCCGGATCACGCCGACGCCCACCAGGGCGAACGCGCCGAACTTCTGCACTCCCGTCCAGAACAGCACGTACGGGGGAGGGGCCGGGGTCAGCAGGGCCTGGACGAGGAGTCCGCCCACGACCACCATGAACATGCCCACGGTGGCGAAGAGATGGCGGCTGGTCCGCGTGGACTCCGCCGACAGCAGGTCGAGCACCGGCCCCGGCGCGCACAGCTGGACGAGGCCGGTCAGCACCGTCACCGCGCCGATCAGGAGGAGGACCGCCCGCAGGAGGTCCCGCCGGACGTACGGCGGCAGCACACTCATTCCAGCGCTCCCAGCAGATCGCCCTTGGCGACGATGTACCAGACGATCGCCGCCCAGGTGATCGTCGAACCGACGAAACGGATGTCGTTGAGGCGCATCCAGCGCAGCAGCAGCGGCGTCAGTCCGGCCGGCCCGTCGAAATCCCCGGCCCGGATCCGCTTGTTGATCGGGATGATGATCTGCTGACCGACGTACGTGAGCAGCACGATTCCCGCCAGACAGACCGCCGACAGGACGACGTACCACTCGCCCCACTCGCTCCACACCAGCACGATCCCGGAGACGAACATCAGGGGCACGACCACCGTGAAGAACTTGGTCGCGAGCGTCGTCGGGATGCCGAAGTGGTCGCCCACGTTCTCCGGTGTGAGGGACCGCCAGGTGGGATAGAGGAAGAACCTCAGCACCCACATCGTCCCCATGTACATCGTCGCGCCGAAGAGGAAGTACACGGCGTTGACCAGCAGCAGGGCCTCTTTCACGGGTGCGCTCCCACGTCCAGGCGCGGCGGCGCGGGCCACTCCTGCCCGAGCCCGAGCCCGACCACGCTGTCCAGCCCCTCCCCGAACGTCCGCCCCGGCTCCCCGCTCGTGAGGAACCAGCACTCGAAGTGGTCGTCGAGCACCCCCTGCGCGGACGGCAGGAACAGGGTGAACACCGGATCGTCCGCGATGGCCAGGTCGTGCAGGGGCGCGACCTGCGGCAGGTCGCCGAGCACGAGCCGCGCGCGGGCCCGCCGCCCGACGGCGACGTCGGCCGCGCCGTCGAGGTAGACGGTCGACTTCATCAGCATCCCCCGGAACGCGCAGTAGTTGACCGCCGCCGCCTTCACCGGCAGCGCGGTCGCCGGCGGGCGCTCGACCTCGATGTACATCCCGAGCCGCCCGTCCACCTCGTACTGGCTGGAGACCGCCGTGTCGCTCACCTTGAAGTCGAGACTGGCCTGGTGCTTCGGCATCCCCCAGATGCCCTTGCCGCCCCTGACCGAGATCTCGCTGCTCACGGGCAGGTCCACCACGTACTGGCCGGTGCGGAAGGCGCCCCGCAGCAGCCCGGGGAGCAGCGGCGGGGCCGGCCGCGGGCCGTGCGTGCAGGCCAGCGCGATGGAGAACTCGATGTAGCGGCCGATGTCCGTCCGCTGGTAGTCGACGACCGTGATGACGAGCAGCCCCTTGCCGCCGGGCAGCGTCACCGGGTGCAGCTCGTCGCCGGGCAGCAGCCGGGCCACCGCCCGCCGGTCGACGGGGAACCCGGCCATCAGAGCGGGCGTGTCCACCGAGTCGACGGGCAGTTCGAAGGGGATGCCGTCGACCAGCGAGTGCCGTCCGGCGAGCCGGCGTTGGCGGCGCGGCAGCGGTGACGGCAGGGCCGAGAGCCCCAGCCGGGCGAGGTCAAGCAACCGGTTCATCGGGCAAGCTCCTCAAGGATCAGCGGGTAGGTGTCGGTCGCCGCGCGGCGGCCCAGGAACACGTCGAGATGGCCGTAGCCGGGGAGCAGGTGCAGCGAGTCGCGGCCCGGCCGGTGGGTGTTCAGGAAGTCGTACGTGCGCTGCTGGCTCTCGGCGAGGAAGCAGAGGTTGTCCTCGCCCGCGAACAGCGCGATCCGCGCGTCGGTGCGCGGCGCCCGCTCGGCGAAGGCCCGGGGCAGCCCCTCGATGCCCTCCGTCGACACCAGCTGCCCGGCCCGGACGCACCGGTTCATCTGCGCGAAGAAGGTCAGCGGCACCTCGGCGAACTCGCCACGGATCCAGTCGTGCGTCGCCTCGTCGAGATTGGCGTGCGACCACAGCGCGGGCCAGCCGCTGCCGTACGTGAAGCTGACCATGCGGCACACCGTGTTGCGGCACTCCGGGTGCGTCGCGCGCACGAACCACACCAGCGCCCGGGACAGCGCGCCCGCCGGCCGGTCACCCCAGGCGGGGGAGAGCGACGGCATCAGACGCGCGACGACCGGGGCGAGGCGGGCCAGCTTGAAGGTGGAGAGGCGCGGTACGACGGGGTGCAGCGACACCGCGTTGCTGACGACCACCTCCACCTGGGGGAGCAGCCCGGCCGTCAGGGCCATCATGAACGACGTCGAGCCCTGGCAGTGCACCACGGCCCTGAGCCGGTCCGCACCGGTCGCCGCGAGGACGTGCGCCACGGCGGCGGGATGGTCGTACGCGGCGGCCTGGTCCAGCGTCCAGGGCACCGGATCGAGGTCGATCGAGGCCCGCCAGTTCAGCAGCCACACGTCCCAGCCGGCGTCGATCAGCGCGTCCACGAAGGTGCGGCGCAGCGGCGGCCGGAACAGCTCGGCGCGTACACCCGCACCGTGCACGACGAGCACCGGGCCCCGGGTGGGCGGGTGCTTCCCCTGGACGTGCACCAGGGTCAGCGGACGCCCGTCGAGCGCGGCCAGCGGCAGCACCTCGGTGCGGTGGTCACGGCGGATCGGGGGAGCGGCCGGGGTTCCGGAGGCCGGTCCGGGGCGGGGGCCGGTGGACGGTCCGGGGCCGGTGGCGGGAGGTCTGCGGGTCATGGTGGTCACGCTCCCCGGGAGATCACGAAGGGCTCCTCGATCAGCCGCACCGTCGGATGGCGGACGGGCACCGGCAGCTTCGCGGGCACCAGGCGCCGTACCGCCGGCGCCGCGTCGGGCGCGTGGCGGGACCGGCCGCCGGTCGGGTCGTCGGCCAGCTCCCAGTCGTGGCAGACGGCGGTGAGGGCCAGCGGGTGGACGGTGAGGTCGCCGCCCGGGGCGATGTGCAGCCGCAGGAAGCCCTTGTACTCCTCGATGGACTGGCCCGACATCTGCCACTCCGCCACCGGCCCGGCGCGCGCCGACAGCACCCACAGCGCGAAGACGCCCGAGCCCACGAACGCGCCGAACCCGGCGGCGACGGCCAGGCAGACGAGCAGCACCGCCCAGCCGGGCCACGACGCGGGGAAGCGCAGGGCCACGGTGACGGCGAGCGCCGCCAGCGCGACCGTCGCCTGCGCCAGCGAGGCGACCGCGGCGCGCGACGGCGGGGACGCCCGCCGCCTCCGCAGCAGCCGGCCCAGGAACCCGAGCAGCAGCAGCCCCCCGGCCACACCGAGACACACGGCGCCGAAGCCCCAGACGTCGCCGACACCGGCCCGGCGCACGGCGTCGACGGGCCGCGTCACGCCCTCCGCGAGGGCGAACAGGAAGCTGGACAGCAGGAAGAGCACGGCGTGCACCACCGCGACGAGCGGCGCGAAGCCGGCGTTGCGCAACGGCAGCCAGCGCCCCGACCAGGGCACCGCGATGCCCCGGGTGAGCCGGCGGGACTCCGCGGCGTCGGGGTACGTGGCCGCCATCCGGGCGAACTCCACCGGCGGGTCGTCCTTGTCCCGCAGCCGCGACCCGTACGGCGGCAGCGGCAGCACCGGCGGCAGCCGGTGGGTCGCGGCCAGATAGGCACCGCCGAGACCGCAGGTCACCATCTGGCGCCGCCGCGGATCGGGGACCGGGGCGCCCGGGCCGGTGCCCGGGGCGCCGGGCGGGTCGTCCGGCAGCAGCTCGGCGTACCGGGCGTAGTGGTGCCGGTCGCCGGTCAGCCAGAGCCGTACGGCCGCGTGCGTGGGCCGCCGCTCGCCCGTGTCCCGGTCGAGGTGCTGGCGGACGACGTTCCGGTCGAACCAGTGCAGGGCGTTGAAGGCGTCCGCGTTCCGGTCCGCGCTCTTCAGCCAGGTCGGCTCGGCCGAGCAGACGATCACGCCGTCCCCCGGCAGCAGGTGCGCCGACAGATGCTCCTGGAAGTAGCGCAGCTGGGGATCGTCGAAGTACGAGCCGAGCTGGCTGTCCAGGCCCACCAGCCACCAGCGCTCGGGCAGCCGCACACAGAAGTAGCTACGGGTCTGCCGGGTCTGCCAGCCGCCGATCGGGCGCTGCTGCGCGAACATGCGCAGGAACGCGGTGAGCCCGTCGTACCAGTCGTGGTTCCCCGGCAGCGCGACCATCAGCGGCGGTTCCGCCGCCTCGGGCAGCGCGGCACGGTACGGACCCTTCATCCGGTCCTCGTACCCCGCCGCCGACGCCGTCGGGTACACCTCGTCGCCGCCGAGCACGAGCAGCGAGCCCCGGGGGAGCCGCAGGGGTACGTTCCTGAGCGCGGCGCCCGGAGCGCCGGGGACCGGGGTGGCGGTGCCGGGGGTGGCGTCGTCGGGGGAGTCTTCGCCCAGGGAGCCGTCGCCGGGGGTGCCGGAGCCCGTCGCCGGGACCGAGAGTTCCTCCGCAGCCAGCGCCCACGCCACCGAGCTCGTCGCGTCGAAGCCGTCGCCGAGGTCGGCCACGAAGTCGAACCAGAGCTCCCGCGCCTCGGGCCTGCCCGGCGGGGCCTCCAGGAGCTCCGCCGCCAGCACCCCCTGGAACTCCCGCTTGTCCGCGTACCCGGCGAAGACCGCCGCCAGCACCACCTTGACCGCCGTCCGCGCCAGCTCCCCGGGGGCCAGCCACCGCACCGGCTCCTGCGGGGTGAAACCGAGCGCGTCGGCGTGACCGCGCAGCTCGCGCACCTTCACGGGGACTCCTCGGCCGACGTGAAGTGCGCTCCGTAGACACTCCACAGCTCGCCCAGGAACAGGCGCCCGAAGCCTTCGAGCGCCCGCGCGGGATGCGGCCCCGAGGTCCGGAAGGTCGTCATCTGGTGGGCGAAGTCGGTGGCGAGGATGACGAGGACGCCCGCGCCGAGCACCGGGGCGGCCGCGTCGCCGTCCGCCGGCACGTGCCCGGCGAGCACCCGGACGTACAGGGTCGAGGTGTCGCTCCAGACGTCCAGCCCGGGGTCGTCGTGCACCTCCTTGCGCCCGACGAGCGTGAGCGGGTTCCCGCCCGGGTCGCGCAGGTGCAGCCGGTACAGCATCCGGCGCCGGGTGGGGTCGCCGTCGCGGGTGAACAGGTTGAACCAGCCCGCCTCCACGGGCAGCCGCCCGCCGAGGACGTCGCACTCGACATGGCCCACCGCCCCGGCCTCGTGCGCGGGGTCCGCCACGAAGCGGTCCACGTCGTCGGCGGTGATCGTCAGCCGGAACATCATCCGCTGGCCGCGCGCCCGGCCGAGCTTCCGGCCCTCCTCGGGGTCGGCGACGTCGAGGGCGACGTACCCCTTCATCTCCTCGGTGAAGGACAGACTGGTGGGCCGCTCCCCGCTGCCGTCGGCAGCCGCTGCCGCAGCCGTCGCCCCTGACGTGGTCGCCGCATCCGCCGCCGTCGAGGGCCGTGCCCCCCGCGTCTCCAGGATGCGGCGGCAGGCCCGGTCGGAGAACGCGGCGATCGTGAGCGACGGATTGGCGCCCACCGGGCCCGGCAGGACGGCGCCGTCGAGCACGTACAGTCCCGGATGCCCGAAGACCTCGCCGTACGCGTCGCAGACCCCCTCGCCGGGGTGGCGCCCCATCGGCGCCCCGCCGAGCGGGTGCACGGTGATGACCCGGCGCGTCCACCACAGCGGGTTGTCGTGGAACTCGCCGCCGAGCGCCCCGGCCACGTCGGCCATGGTCGCGCGGACCCGCTCGAAGTAGCGGCGTGAGGTGAGCGTGGTCCAGTCGACGTCCAGGTAGCCCCGGCGCAGGCGCATCCGGCCGTCCGGGACGTCGCGGCCCATGCCGAGCAGCGGCAGCGCCGAGTCGGAGAAGACTCCGGGCCCGAGGAGCCGCGCGAGCCGCCCGCTGATGTGGGACCGGGGACCGGACCCGAGGCCGAACCGGGACCGCACCTGGTCCAGGCCGAAGCCCAGGGTGCGGCGCACGCTGCCGGGGACCTGCACGGCCTCGGCGAGCCAGTCCACGAAGGCCGGGTAGCCGGCGTCCTCGACGTAGTAGCCGCGCCCGGTGGAGCCGTCCCCGTCGAGCTCGTCGCCGACCCGGATCGCGCTGGTGATCACGGGCCCGGTGCTGCTCGCCAGCCGCCGGGGCGCGGTGCCCGCCGCGCCGCCGGTGGCGTTCAGGACCAGCCCGAGCAGGTCGCCGTTGCCGCTGAAACGGGTGCCGAGGGCCGTGCTGAGACCGGGCAGCGCGGCACGGTTGCGCAGCAGCAGGAAGGTCGACCCGAAGGTGCCGGCCGCCAGCACCAGCCGCCCGCACCGGATGCGGCGCAGGGGCAGCCGGCTCGTGTCGGTGCGGTGCCCCTCGCGGTCCGGGTCGTGGACGACGTACCGCACCTCGTAGCCGCCGCCGGGCAGCGGGGCGAAGCCGCGCACCTCGCAGCGGGTGCGGATGTCGGCGCCGCGGTGGCGCGCGGCCGACAGGTAGGTGTGGTCGAGGGTGTTCTTGGCGCCGAGGTTGCAGCCGATGTCGCATTCGCCGGTCAGCCGGCAGGTCTCCCGGGGCAGCCCGTGGAGGTTGCCGTACGCGGGCTCGGGGATCGGGGCGCCCGGCACCGGCGGCCCGCCCGGCCGGGAGGCGAAGGAGACGGCGAGCGGCGGCCGGGTCAGATCCAGGCCGAGCGTGTCGGCGGCCTCCCGCAGGGCGGCGGTCTTCGGCGTGTCCGGGTACGGGTAGGGCGTGCCGCCGAGCATCCGCTCTACTCGCTCGTAGTGCGGATCGAGGTCGCCGCGGCCGATCGGCCAGTTCTCGTACCCGCCGCCGGGCAGCGGCGACTCGTGGACGAACCACTTCTCGTCCTTGCGCAGCAGCACGTTGGCGTAGATCAGCGACCCGCCGCCGAGACCGCTGGAGACGACGCCTTCCAGGCCGCGGAAGGACCAGAGGTCGAACAGCCCGTGCAGGCCCTCGCTGGGGTCCCAGAAGTTGCGGGCCATGGCGGCGGGCGTCCGGGCGAAGCTGCCGGGAGGGTACGGACGGCCGCGCTCCAGGACCACGACGGACAGTCCGCCGTCGGCCAGCTGATGCGCGGCGACCGACCCGCCGAAGCCGGATCCGACGACGACGACGTCGACGCCGTCCACCTCGGTCTCGACTGCGGCATCGACTGCGTGCCTCATCGGCGATCCCCTCACGGGCGACTCGGGACATTCCATCCCGATTCGACGCTAGGGTCCCGCGCCCCTCCGCACCAAGCGGACGGGGCGTCCGGGGGACGGGGCGCGGCGAACGCGTGACAGCACGAAGCTCCCGGCGGTACGGGGTCACCTCAGTGGAGGACCCGTACCGCCGGGAGCTTCGCCGCCGGAGGGCGGAGTGTCAGCTCGCGGTGCCGCGACGGCCGCCCCTGCGGGCGGAGTCGCCGCGGCCCCGGGCGGCGCCGGTGCCGCCGGTGGCCGAGCCCGCGGACGTACCGCGGCCGGAACCGGCCGACGTGCCCCGGCCGGAACCGCGGGCAGCGGCACGGCGCTCGCCGCCCTGGCCGGTGCTCTGACCGGTGCCCTGGCCGCCGCCGGTGGCGGGGCGACGGCGGCGGGACCGGGTGCCGGACTCGTCGGACGAGGCGGCGCCGGTCCGGGGGGCGCCCGCGGCGCGGGTCTTCGGGCCGTCGTTCGTGGCGTCCCCGGTCCTGCCGCCGGTCCGGCCGGCGCCGGTCCTGGTGCTGGTCCTCGGGCCGGACTTCCGCGCCGGGCGGGCGGCCTTCGGCGGCGTCGGCTGCGGGACCTCCAGGATGACGGGCACGCCGGAGGGCTCGCGGGCCCCGGTGATCTCCGACAGCTGCGGGTCGCTCGACGTGACCCGGGTGGTCCGGGGGCTGATGCCCGCGTGCGTCATCAGCTGGGACATCTCCCGCTTCTGCTCGGGCAGGACCAGCGTGACCACGCTGCCGGAGGTGCCGGCGCGCGCGGTGCGCCCGCCGCGGTGCAGGTAGTCCTTGTGGTCGGTCGGGGGATCGACGTTCACCACGAGGTCGAGATCGTCGATGTGTATGCCCCGGGCCGCGACGTTCGTGGCGACCAGGGCGGTTACCTGGCCGTTCTTGAACTGGTCCAGGGTGCGGGTCCGCTGGTTCTGCGAACGGCCGCCGTGCAGGGCCGCGGCGTGGACGCCGGCGGTGAGCAGCCGCTTGGCGAGCCGGTCGGCCGCCCGCTTGGTGTCGATGAACATGATGACCCGCCCGTCGCGCGCCGCGATGCGGGTGGTGACGGCCTTCTTGTCGGTCTCGTCCAGGACGTGCAGCACGTGGTGCTCCATCGCGGTCACGGAGGCCGCGGACGGGTCCGTGGAGTGCACGACGGGGTCCTTCAGGAAGCGCTGGACCAGGCGGTCGATGTTGCCGTCCAGGGTCGCCGAGAACAGCATGTGCTGGCCGCCGGGCCGCACCTGCTGGATCAGCCGCGTGATCTGAGGCATGAAGCCCATGTCGGTCATCTGGTCGGCCTCGTCGAGGACCGTGATGCGCACGTCGTCCAGGACGCAGTCGCCGCGCTCGACGAGGTCGTTGAGCCGCCCGGGGGTCGCCACGAGGACCTCGGCGCCGCGTCGCAGGGCGTTGGCCTGCTTGGTCACGGACAGGCCGCCGACCACGGTGGTCAGCCGGAGGTTGACCGCGGTGGCGTACGGGGTGAGGGAGTCCGTCACCTGCTGCGCGAGCTCACGGGTGGGCACCATCACCAGGGCGAGGGGCGCCTTCGGCTCGGCCCGCTGGCCGGCCGTGCGGGCGAGCAGCGCGAGACCGAACGCGAGGGTCTTGCCCGAGCCGGTGCGGCCACGGCCGAGCAGGTCACGGCCGGCGAGCGAGTCGGGCAGCGTGGCGGCCTGGATGGGGAACGGCGCGGTCACACCCTGCGCGGTGAGGGTCTTCAGCAGCCCGGCGGGCATGTCGAGGGCGGCGAAGTCGTCGACGGGAGGAAGTGCGGGAGTCGTACTCTCCGGCAGGCGGAACTCCCTCGGCGGCGCTGCCGAGGTCTGGGGCGATGTGGCGCGCCGGGTCGGCTTCTGGGCCTTGCGGGACATGCGGGGGACTACCTTCCTGGAGAACAGCGCAAAACCGGGGTCCGCACCGAATCGGTGCGGACCCCGGTGAGCAGATATCGTCCGGCGCGATTAGGCGGGGACGATGTTCTCGGCCTGCGGGCCCTTCTGGCCCTGCGTGACGTCGAAGGAGACCCGCTGGCCCTCCTGCAGCTCACGGAAGCCCTGGGTGGCGATGTTCGAGTAGTGGGCGAAGACGTCCGGGCCGCCGCCGTCCTGCTCGATGAAGCCGAAGCCCTTTTCCGAGTTGAACCACTTCACGGTTCCCTGTGCCATGACCTTCTCCTTCTGTAGGCAGAGGCCCCATCCGGAGATGCCGGAAAACAAAATGCGCCTGAGGAGTGTATTCCCGTCAGACGCAAGTTCATGGGTACCACAACTGCAACGCCTAGAGCCTAACATACTTGGCGCCGCGATGGGGTCGATCCCGGGGTCGAATCCATGATCGACCGCGAGGTCGGCCGCAGCGCCGATCATGGGGCTGACCATGGAGAACGCGGTGGGAGGCGCCCTGCGCGCCTGGTAGATTGATCTACGTCGCCGAGGGGAACACTCCATGGTCGACAACACACCTGTCCGGGTGGCGGAATGGCAGACGCGCTAGCTTGAGGTGCTAGTGCCCTTTATCGGGCGTGGGGGTTCAAGTCCCCCCTCGGACACCAGATCAGGATCATCGCCGCGCGGCGGTGGCCCGGGAACCCTCCCGGGCCACCGCCGCGCGGCGTTTCGCGTGCCCGAGCCCGCCGGTGCGCCCCTGGTACGCCCTGCCGCGCCCTCTGCGCCCCCAAGATCACCGGCGTCTCCCCTTCATTTGGCCTTCGTTCGGCCTTCACGCGTCCGTGCGCACAAGTGACGGTCGGACCCGGCCGGGGCCGACCGCTCCCAGGCCGTCAGGAGCCCGTCCAGCCAGGCGGGCGGCAGCTCGGCGGCGTCCCACTCCTCCCGCAGCGGCGCCGGGTCCCCGAGCAGACGCTCCAGGACGGCGAGGCTGGTGGGGGAGTGGACGAGGGAGTACCGGCCGTGGATCGCGATGGCGCTGCCGGGACCGTACTCCTCGAACAGGCGCTCAAGACGGGCGTGGTGGAGCGTGGCGAACTCCGTGATCCTCCCGGGGTATCCGGCCCGCTCCCGGGAGGTGAGGGTGGCGAGGAGGGCCTTGAGGACCTGGTCGGTGGCCTCGGGGTCGAGGTCGGACACGTCGGTGAACGACAGGTACAGCGGCAGGACCGCGACCTTGACCCGCTCCAGCTCCATCCGGCCGACGGGCGGCCGGTCGTCCGCGGTGCGGTCCGACACCCCCGCGGCGAGCGCCTGCCGCAGGGCCTGTTCGGCGATCCCGCCGAGGCCGTCGGCGGCGGCCCGGGCGCCGTCGAGCCAGCCGGAGCCGTAGCGCTCGTCCGCCCCGCGCGGGGCCGTGTGCGCGAACCCGTCGACCTCCTGGTGGGCGAGGGCGAGGGCGCCGGCCTCGATCAGACCGATCAGCTCCTCCGCGTCGCCGGCGTAGACCCCGGCCCGGGCCAGGAGCTGGACGAGCGTCGTGCGGGCGTTGAGGACGCTTGCCGCGTCCAACTGCTGCCGTCCTCCGTCGTCGGCGTTCATGGGTCCTCCTCGTCGCATGGGGCAGCGTCGTGAGCGTACGCGGAACGATCAGACTTCCGGTGTACGCCCCTGCCACCGGGTCCGACCGTGGGTTGACGTGGGTGCCCGGCCCGCCGCCGTAGCGTCGTCCTCATGTTCACACCCACCCGGGCGGCCGCGACCGCCCTCCTGGCCTGCGCCCTCGCCTTACCCGCGACGGTGCTGCCCGCCCACGCCGCGACGCCCCGTGCCACGGGCGCGTCCTCCCTCACCGCGCCGCGACCGGCCCACGCGCCCGCCGCCGTCCCGGCGCGCGCCCCGCTCGAACTGCCCGCGCCCACCGGCGAGGAGCGTGTCGGCAGCACCGTCCTGCACCTCGTCGACCGCTCCCGTACGGACCCGTGGGTGCCCACGGCCGACGGCCGGGAGCTCATGGTGACCCTGCACTACCCGGCGGTCCGCCGGTCGCACGGCGCCCCCGCCCCGTACGCGACCGAGGCGGAGGCCCGGCTGCTCCTGGCGGGCGTCCGCGTCGAGGACCCTGCGGCCGCGCGGGCGCTCGCCGGGATGGACACGTACAGCGAGACCGGCGTACGGCCCGCGCCGGGGCGGCACCCGCTGGTGCTGCTCTCACCCGGCTTCGGCGTGCCGCGCTTCACCCTCACCAGCCTCGCCGCGGACCTCGCCTCGCGCGGCTACGTCGTGGCCTCCGTCGACCACGCCTACGAGACCTCCGGCACCTCCGTGCCCGACGGACGGGTCCTCACCTGCGTGGCCTGCAAGGCCCTCGACGAGGGCGGGGTGCCCGGCGGCGTCGTCACCGCCGCGCGCGCGGCGGACATGCGCTTCCTCCTCGACCGCCTGACCGGCCCGCGGCCCGCGTGGAAGTACGCGGCGGCGATCGACCGGAGCAGGATCGGCATGGCCGGACACTCCATCGGCGGGGCCAGTGCCGCCACGGCGATGCTCCTGGACCGGCGGATCGACGCGGGCGTCAACATGGACGGCGCGTTCTGGGACACCCTGCCCGCGCAGGGGCTCGGCGGGCGCCCGTTCCTGATGCTCGGCACGGACGACGACATGCACCGGCCCGGCGGCAAGGACGCCACCTGGGACACCACCTGGCCGCTCCTCGGCGGCTGGAAGCGCTGGCTGACGGTGTCCGGCACCGACCACTTCAGCTTCTCCGACGGGCCGGTGCTCCAGCGCCACTTCGGGCTGCCCGCCGGAGACATCCCGGCCGACCGGGCGATCGCCGTCACCCGCGCGTACGTCGGCGCCTTCTTCGACCGGCACCTGCGGGGCGTGCCCCAGCCGCTCCTCGCGGGGCCGAGCCCGCTGCACCCGGAGGTGAGGTTCCACCGGCCGTGAGGCCGTGACGTCGTGAGGCCGTGACGTCGTGAGGCCGTGACGTCGTGACGTCGTGACGCCGTGACGCCGTGAGGAGTCCAGGGGGCGGACCCCCGTGCCGCCCCTGGACTCCCGTGCCGCCCGGCTCAGTCGAGCGCGGCGCCGTTCGGGACGACGACCCCGTAGAGGTCCCCGATGGTGGCGAGCGCGCCCCGGTGGAGCTCCTCGGCCGTCACCTCGCCGGCGGCGGTGCCCAGCGGCCGGGTGGCGCAGGCGTCGGCGACGACGGTGGGGCGGTCGCCGCGCAGGAAGGCGGCGGCGGTCGTGAAGGCGACGCACATGTGGGTCATGAACCCGGCGACGACGAGGTCCTTGGTGCCGGCGGCGTCGAGGTGCTCGGCCAGGTCGGTGCCGACGAAGGCGTCCGGCACGGTCTTCACGACGACGGTCTCGCCCTCGACGGGCGCTACCCGGGGGTGGATCTGCCCGATCTCGGTCCGGATGTCGTACGGGGTGCCCTCGCCGCCGTCGTTGATGACGTGGACGACCTTCGCGCCGGCCGCCCGGGCGCGGGCCAGCAGTCCGGCGGCGGAGTCGAGGGCCGCCTCCCATCCGTCCAGCTCCATCACGCCGCGCGTGTAGGTGTTCTGGTAGTCGATCAGGAGCAGCGTGGCGCCGGCGAGTGAGGCGGGGGTCGGGTCGAAGCCGTTGAGGTCGCGCAGGGTGGTGGCAGACATGGGTGTGCCCTTCCGGGAGGACGTGCGGGTGGGAACGGTGTCCGGGCGAGGGACCGGTGCCGTGTCTCCACGCTACGAACGCCGCCCCGATGGCGGCAATGTCATGCGACTTGCAGATCCGGACATCGGTTCGGGCTTCCGTTGTTAGCTACTTAGCCAAGATGCTAAAAAGATCTTCGTGACCGAAACTCCGAGCGACACTCCGAGCGACACCCCGAGCGACACCCCGAGCGACACCCCGGGCGACACCCCGGGCGAGTCCCCGAGCGAGCCCCCGCGCGGGCCGGACGGCGACGCGGGCGTGTTCCGCGCCCTCGCCGACCCCACCCGGCGCCAGATCCTCGAAGACCTCCGCGCCGGCGGCGAGCTCGCCGCCGGGGAGATCGCGAGCCGCTTCGCCATCAGCGCCCCCTCCATCTCCCGCCACCTCGGCGTGCTCAAGGGCGCCGGGCTCGTCGCCGAGCG
The DNA here is from genome assembly GCF_055560575.1 of Streptomyces sp. NPDC023157. Lineage (NCBI taxonomy): Bacteria > Bacillati > Actinomycetota > Actinomycetes > Kitasatosporales > Streptomycetaceae > Streptomyces > Streptomyces sp. NPDC023157. The sequence continues at coordinate 517,100 of NZ_JBVHIL010000002.1, read as the reverse complement.
GCGGGACGGCAACCGGATCCTCTACTCCCTGGTCGAGGAGCGGCTGGCCACGAGCGTGGGGCGCTTCCTCAGCGCCGTGTGCCCCGAGCAGATCGTCCTGCGCCACACCAAGTGGCGCGCCGGCACGGGCCGCGACGCCCGCGAACAGGAGCAGAACGCATGAGACCCCCGCGCCTCGCCTCCGTCATCGAACGGCGCCTCCTCGTCAACTACCGCGTCGCCCCGGACGCCGTCGCCCCGCTGCTCCCGGCGCCGCTGCGCCCGCAGCTGGTGCGCGGCCACGCCGTCGCGGGGATCTGCCTGCTGCGCCTCGGCTCGGTGCGGCCCGCCTGGGCGCCCGCCGCCGTCGGGCTGCGCAGCGAGAACGCGGCCCACCGCATCGCCGTCGAGTGGGACGGCGCGGACGGCGTCGAGACCGGCGTCTACATCCCGCGCCGCGACACCGCCTCGCTGGTCAACCGCTGGGCCGGCGGCCGGGTGTTCCCCGGCGCGCACGGACACGCCGACTTCGAGGTGCGGGAGACCGCCGACACCCTGCGCGTGGCCTACACGACGCGGGACGGGCTGACGGGTGTCGACGTCACCGCCCGGGTCACCGACCGCCTGGAGGGCAGCGAACTCTTCGCCGACCTCGCCGAGGCCTCCGCCTTCTTCCGTACCGGCAGCAAGGGCTGGTCGGAGACCCGCTCCGGCTGCTCCCTGGACGGCATGCGGCTCGACACAGACGCCTGGAGCGTCGAACCGGGCCGCGTCACCGCGGCCCGGTCCACCTACTTCGACGACCCCGCCCGTTTCCCGGCGGGCAGCGCGACCCTGGACTCCGTCCTGGTCATGCGCGACGTCCCGGTGCACTGGCGGGCGCTCCCCGACATGCCCGTCGAGGCGCCCGCCGGCCGGTCCCTAGGACACGCGGCCTGACGGCCCGTCGCCGACCGGGTCGAGCAGTTCCTCCCTTGGGGGCGCCCCGGGGGAGGGCACGGCGACGGCCCCGGCGTCCGGCCCGCGGCGGGAGAGGCGGCCCAGACGGGTGGCCAGGGGCTCGGTGTAGCGGGCGGTGAGCGGGCCGAGGACGACGAGGATGAGGACGTACGCGGTGGCGAGGGGCCCGAGGGAGGGCTCGATGCCCGCGGACACGGCCAGGCCCGCGATGACGATCGAGAACTCGCCGCGCGCCACCAGCGTGCCGCCCGCCCGCCACCGCCCCTTGGCGGAGATCCCGGCCCGGCGGGCCGCCCAGTAGCCCGTCGCGATCTTCGTCGCGGCGGTGACCAGGGCCAGCGCGAGCGCCGGGAGCAGGACCGGCGGGATGCTCGCCGGGTCGGTGTGCAGCCCGAAGAAGACGAAGAAGACGGCGGCGAACAGGTCCCGCAGCGGGCTCAGCAGATGGTGGGCGCCCTCGGCGACCTCGCCGGACAGCGCGATGCCGACCAGGAACGCGCCGACGGCGGCCGACACCTGGAGCTGCTGGGCCACCCCCGCGACCAGCAGGGTGAGGCCGAGCACCACGAGGAGCAGCTTCTCGGGGTCGTCGCTGGAGACGAAACGGGAGATCAGACGCCCGTAGCGGAGCGCGAGGAAGAGCACGAGCCCGGCGACGCCCAGCGCCACGGCAAGGGTGACGCTGCCGGCGGCGAGGCCGACCCCGGCGAGGAGGGCCGTGACGATCGGCAGGTAGACGGCCATCGCCAGGTCCTCCAGGACCAGGATGCTCAGGACCACCGGGGTCTCCCGGTTGCCGAGCCGGCCGAGGTCGCCGAGGACCTTGGCGATGACGCCGGAGGACGAGATCCAGGTGACTCCGGCCAGGACGACGGCGGCCACCGGGCCCCAGCCGAGCAGCAGGGCCGCGACCGCGCCGGGCAGGGCGTTGAAGGCGGCGTCCACGAGACCGGCCGGGTACTGGGTCTTGAGGTTGGTGACCAGGTCGGTCGCCGTGTACTCCAGGCCCAGCATCAACAGCAGCAGGATGACGCCGATCTCGGCGCCGATGGCCACGAACTCCTCGCTCGCGCCGAGCGGGAGCAGCCCGCCCTCACCGAAGGCGAGACCGGCCAGGAGGTAGAGCGGGATGGGTGAGAACTTCAGACGTCCGGCCAGCCGGCCCAGCAGGCCGAGGCCGAGGATGATCGCACCGAACTCGATGAGGAAGACGGCGGACGAGTGCATGGATCACTCCCTTCCGAGTATCAGGGCGGCGGCGTCGACGCCTTCGCGGGTGCCGATGACGATGAGGGTGTCGCCCCCGGCGAGCCGGAAGTCGGGGCCGGGGGAGGGCACGGCGTCCGCCCGGCGCAGCACCGCCACGATCGAGACGCCGGTCTCGGTGCGCGTGCGGGTCTCGCCGAGGTGGCGGCCGTTCCAGTGGGAGGCGGCGGACAGTTCGATCCGCTCGGCCACCAGGCCCAGGTCCGTGGTGGAGAGCAGGCTGGGGCTGTGGTGGGACGGCATCAGCGCGTCGATCAGCGCCTCGGACTCTCCGGCGGTCAGCCGTACCGACAGGGAGCACTCGTCGGGATCGTCGCTCCGGTACGCGTTGAGCACCCGGCTCCCGTCGCGGCCCGCGACCACCGACAGGCGGCGTTCCTCGCGTGTGGTGAGGTCGTAGCGGACCCCGATTCCGGGCAGGGGTGTACGGCTCATGCGTGCAGCGGGCACGACGGCTCTCCTCGGCGGATGGGCAGCGTGAACAGAGACACCCGGCGTCGGCGGGCGTCTTGGTAAATACTTTACCCAGGCAACAAAGTGGTGGATTCGCCGGGATAGCGGAAGATCACGCCGGGAACGGGACGAACCGGCGGTCAGGCGGGCCCGTGCCGCGACGGGCGCGGGTCCGTGAGCAACTCCGCGAACCGGTCCGCGAGCACCATCAGACCGTCGAGCTCCGGCCCGCCCCGCGCCCTCCGCAGGCCGTGCCTGCGCCCCCAGAACGCCGTCTGCACCACCTGCAACTGGGCCCAGCGCCGCACCCGGTCGCGATCGAGCCCGGCGGCCTCCGCGTACCCGGCCAGGACCCGGAAGGCGGCGGCGCGCGGGTCGTCCGCGCCCGCGAGGTGCGGGGCGCGCGTCTTCAGGAACGTGCCCCCGTCGTAGGCGGGGTCCCCCGCGTACCCCTTGGGGTCGACCGCGAGCCACGGCTCGCGCTCCGCCCGCAGCACGTTCCCCGCGTGCAGGTCGCCATGGACGAGGGTGTCCGGCTGCACCCGTCCCAGCTCCCGTACGGTGGCCACGGCGGCGTCCACGACCCGGCGCGGCATCGTGTGGGACAGCTCGGCGGCGTCCCGCCGCAGCTCCTCCTCCCAGGCGTCGGCCCGCTCGCTCAGCCGGGGCAGCCCGGGCGGCGCGGGCACGGCGAGTCGGCGCCCCAGCCCACCCGCGACCCGCGCCACCTCGTCGCCGTCCGGGAGCCCCGCCAGGGTCGCCGTCCCGGCCCGCTCCAGGAGCATCGCGAACCGCTCGTCGTCCCGCGCGTACAGCCGGACCGCCCCCCGGCCGCCCCACACGGCGAAGGCGTCCGGCTCGTGCACGTTGCCCGGGTGCGGGAACGACACCTTGAGGACGGCCGGCTCCCCGGAAGGGCGCCGGACGGGCACGATCACGCCGACGCCCCCGTGCAGCACCGCGCCGTCCGGCGCGCAGCCCCACTGCTCCAGCAACTCGGCCACGAGCAGCGGCAGTCGGTCCGTCCACGCCGCGCCCGGTCCGCCCTCGCGGGCGACGGTGCTCCGTACGAACTCCTCGGGAACCACGATCATTCCGGCACCCTACGCGCGGGACGCGGGGACCGGCCTTGCACCCGTACCGGCGCCATGATCGGATGTGGCTTCTTTCGGACGATCATGACACGTGGGGGCAGTGAATGACCGGAGACAACGGACGCATGGACAGACGTTCCGTCATGCGGGGCGTGGCGACGATGGGCGTCGGCGCCGCCGCCGGAGCCGTGACGATGGGCGGCGGACCGGCGTACGCCGCCGGGGCCGGCGACGACCCGTACAGCGTCGACGTCCTCAGCAAGGGCGCCGACCCGACCGGCGCCACGCCCAGCGACGCCGCCTTCCGCGCGGCCGCCGCCGAGGTGCTCGCCTCGTTCCAGCCCGGCCCGATCTCGGGGGCGATCCCCAAGAAGGTCCTGGTGATCCCGCCCGGCAACTACCTGCTGACCCAGCCCGACTCACTGCTGCCCGGCATCGACGGCAAGGGCAACGGCGGCATCGTCGACGGCCTGTCGATCACCGGCTACGGCAAGCGGCTCTCCCGGATCGTGTACGCGCCCACCACCGACGACACCACCCTGTGGACCAACTACCGGCGCTACAAGAACATCCGGATCTCCGGGCTCACCTTCACCAGCAACAACCCCACCTCCAGCTTCTGCTACGCCTACTCCACCGACGGCGGCTACGGCGTGCAGGACACCTGGTACACCGACGTGGAGTGGCGGGGCAGCTGGAAGCGGGGCATCGGGCTCGACGGGCCCGTCGACTCGCCCGACCACACACTGCCCGAGTCCGACCTGAACAGCGAGATGGGCTGGGACCACTGCCAGATCGGCGGCAGCTACTCCGAGGCCTTCCTGGTCACGGGGATGACGCCGACGGCCACCCAGCAGGACCAGTTCCTGAACTTCTGGTTCCGCGAGTGCAAGGTCGAGTTCAAGTCCGGGGTGTTCGTGAAGAACAACCGCGGCGGCTCGATGAACTTCGTCGGCGGCTCCTACATCCTCACCGACGGCGCCGCCGCCGGCACCTTCTTCCAGCTCGGCTCCGAGGCCACCACCCGCGCCGACTCCGTCGCCCGCCTGTACGTCCAGGGCATCCGCTTCGAGCTGCACAACACCAACCAGAAGGTCATCGACTCCCGCTGGCACAAGGGCACCATCACCTTCGTGTCCTGCGACGACACGGCCGTCAGCCACCAGTCCTGGACGGACGGGGCCGTGGCGCACACGTACGCCTTCAACGCCATCGGGAACAGCGGCCCCATGGTCCGCTACACCGACTGCGCCCTGATGGGCTCCCACCAGGTGACGACCGGGAGCACGCCGACCACCGCGGGCAAGGTCCTGTACGACGGCTGCCGCTTCATCGACATGACCAAGGCGACCGGCAACGACGCCACCAGCTTCCTCCGCTGGACCGGAACGGCGGCGCCCCGCCACGAGATCCGCGACTGCCTCGCCGGGGCGACCTACGCGGCCGACGTGAAGTACCCCGCCTGACCCGCCGGGGCCGCGGCCGGGCGCCGCGGCCCCCACGTCGTACGCTGCCGTGCGTACCAATGTCGGGCGGAGGGAAGATCCTTCTCATGGGGCGTCAGAAGCGGTCGTACATAGCGGTATCGGCGGTGGCGGCGCTGCTCGCCGTGGCGGGCTGCGCGGGCCAGGGCGGCGGCACCGCGCCCGGGGACGCCAAGGGGAGACCCACGGCGCCCGCCCCGCGCACCCCGTCCGGCAACGGCAAGGGACCGGCCGACGGCAAGGGCCCGGCCGAGGGCACCCTCCCCGGCGTCCCGAGCGCCGCCCAGGCCCGCACCCAGCTCGCCCGCCTGAAGGTCGCGCCCCAGCGCTCGATGACCGGCTACAGCCGCGACCGCTTCCCGCACTGGGCCGAACAGGGCGACAGCTGCAACACTCGCGAGACCGTCCTCGAACGCGACGGCCGCGACGTACGCCGCGACGCCGAGTGCCGTGCCGTCTCCGGCACCTGGACCAGCGTCTACGACGGCAGGACCTTCACCAAGGCCTCGGGCCTGGACATCGACCACACCGTGCCCTTGGCCAACGCCTGGCGCTCCGGAGCCGACACCTGGACCCAGGAGAAGCGCAAGGCCTTCGCCAACGACCTCACCCGCCCCCAGCTCCTCGCCGTCTCCGCGGTCTCCAACCGCTCCAAGGGCGACCAGGGCCCCGACGAGTGGCAGCCGCCCGCGCGGAGCTACTGGTGCGCGTACGCCCGCTCCTGGACCGCGGTGAAGTCCTCCTACGCCCTGACGGTGACGAAGGCGGAGAAGGCCACACTCGTGAGCATGCTGGACACCTGCCGGGGCTGAGCCGCTGAGCCGCCGACCCGCCGACCCGCCGACCCGCCGACCCGCCGACCCGCCGACCCGCCGACCCGCCGACCCGCCGACCCGCCGGGCCGGCGGGCGGCTCCGGGCCGCCCGCCGCCCACGCCGGACGCGGGCCGAACGGCGCCACCGCCCGTCCGGCGGCCTCGTCATCCTCCGCGCACCCGAGCGGCCCGCCCCCGTCGCCACCGCCGTGACCGGACGGTCGGCCACGCCCCGTCCGCGCGCCTCCGGAGCCACCCGTGCCGTGCGCGGCTCGTACGCGCCACCCGGGCCCCCGAACACCACCATTCCCCTCGCCCGCCCACCCGCCTTCCGTGGGGGACGCGCGGCCGAATTATGGGGTCGGACCTCCCATGTGCCCTCCGTACGGATCGCGTTGACTTGCGCATGTCGCTCGGCGCCGAACGGCAGACGAACACCAGCACCGTGCGCGTCCCGCGCACTCGACACGGAGGAGACGACATGAGCGTCCTCAAGCTCCAGAACCTGCAGCCCCGCACCACCGTCAGCAAGGCCGTCTCCGTGAGCCTCACCAGCTCCGGCTCGGACTGCTGCAAGAACGACCCGCAGTAATCACCCGAACGACCGCCACGGTCCGGGTGGGGACGCCCCACGCCCCCACCCGGACCGTGGCGCACCCGCCCCGCCGCTGCCGTCGGCGGCGGCACCTCACGGAGGAGACGGCATGAGCGTCCTCAAGCTCCAGAACCTGCAGCCCCGCACCGTCATCGGCCGCATCGTCGGCGGCAGCCTCACCAGCTCCGCCTCGGACTGCTGCAACCGGGACCCTCAGTAACCACCCGCACAGGCGGCACGGTCGGGGTGGGGGGCGACCCGCGCCCCCACCCGGACCGTGGCGCACTCGCCCTGCCGCTGCCGTCGGCGGCACCTCGACGACCACAGAGGCTGACATGCGCGACCAACGATGGGTCCACCGGTTCCTCTTCGCCTGGAACGACACCCTCTTCTTCGACCCGCTCGACGTGTACTACAAGCCGAGGAAGGACCACTTCCTGGCCGACCTCGACGAGCGGACGCGGGCGCGGTTCGTCCGCAGCGGCATCTGGTGGAGCCATCGGCACAACCCCGATCTCCCGAAGCAGGGATGGAAGATCCACGTGTCCTCCAACCACCGCCAGGTGCGGGAGGTCGCGGCCACGGTGATCGGCCATCTGGTCGGCCGGGAGATCGACTTCAAGATCGCGCTCGACCTCAACGTCTTCGAGATGCTCAACTCCAAGGCGATGTCCAGGGGGAGCGGGGGCAAGCTGCTCACCGTCTACCCGCGCGACGAGGACGAATTCAGGACGTGCCTCGCCGACCTGGCCCGCCTGCTGGAGGGCGCCGAGGGTGCCTACGTGCTGTCCGATCTGCGATATCGCGACAGCAAGGCGCTCTACTTCCGGTACGGCCAGCTCCTCTCCACCCACACCGTCGACATCCTGGGCCGCAAGATCCCGCACATCCTGGGACCCGACGGGCAGCCCGAGACGGACGGCCGGCGGCCCGGGGACACCCACCCCTGGTGGGTGCCGTGGCCGTTCGCCGACTGGAAGCCCGCCGAGGAGGCCGAGGGGGAGGGCCTTCTCGGCGGCCGCTTCCGGGTGACCGGCGCCCTCCAGTTCTCCAACAGCGGTGGCGTGTACACGGCCGAGGACACCCTCGACGGCGACCGGCAGGTCGTCCTCAAGGAGGCCCGGCCGCACACCAACCTCAACCCGCGCCTCGACTACGACGCCGTCGACGTCCTCGGCCGCGAGTGGATGTTCCTCAACCGGCTGGCCGACGTCGAGGCCTACCCGGACCCGATCGCCCGCTTCCGGCACTGGGAACACCACTACATCGCCGAGGAGTTCATCGACCGCACCGACATCCGCTCGGTGCTGCTCGAACACAACCCGCTCGCCCGCCCCGGCTTCCAGGCGGAGCGCTCGCGTGAGTTCCTGCGGATCTTCATCACCGTCTTCCGGGGCCTCGCCCGCGCGATCGACGCCGCCCACCAGCACGGTGTCGTCCTCGGCGACTTCACGCCGGCCAACCTGCTCATCGACCCCGAGACGTACGACGTGACCATCGTCGACCTGGAGGCCTGCCGCCTCGTCGACGGCTCCGGCGCCACGGGCGAGACCGGGGGCGAAGGCCTCACCCGGCCCGTCGAGCTCTACACCCCCGGCTTCAGCCTCTCCCGGGGCGGCTTCAAGCCCGCCGGCATCGAGGGCGACCTCTACTCCCTGGCCTCCACCATGGCGTACTTCGTCTTCCCCATCGCCGCCATGTCCTACCTGCGCGAGGACGTCCTCGACACGTACCAGGTCTTCTTCGACGGCCTGGGCTGGCCCGAGCAGGTCCACCGGCTGGTCACCGACCTCGCCGCCACCCGGATCGGCCTCGCCGACGTCGTCGAGTTCCTCGACGCGCAGGAGACCGAACTGCTCGCCCAGGTCAGGACCGAGCGCCCGCGCCCCGAGATCGCGGCGACCGGACTGCGGGCCACGGAGGCCGGCGTCGCCGCCTTCGTCGAGGCCGCCGCCGACACCGACCGCGCCACGCTCTTCCCCGTCGACCCGTTCGCACACGTCACCAACCCGCTCAGCCTCGGCTTCGGCGCGAGCGGCGTGCTCTGGGCCCTCCAGGCCTCCGGCGCCCCCGTACGGCCCGAATGGCACGACTGGCTGCGCCAGCAGCTCACCCGGATCGACCTGGAGGCCTACCCGGACGGTCTGATGAGCGGCCTCGCCGGCATCGCCTGGGCGGCCGAGTCGCTCGGCATGCGCCGCCAGGCCAGGGAACTCCTCGGCCACGCCAACCGGCGCGCCCTGGAGACCGCCGACCACACCTTCTACTACGGCCTGTCCGGCATCGGCATGACCAACCTGCGCTTCTACGTGCGCGGTGGCGACCCCCGCGACCTCGCCGCGGCCAAGGACTGCGCCCGGGTGCTCCTCGACACCGTCCACCGGGACGGCCCGCACGCCTACTGGCTCAACGACTTCTCGGAGGAGGGCCCGCTGACCGGGCTCGGCTTCGGCCAGGCCGGCGTGGCCATGTTCCTGCTGCGCATGCACCAGGTCACCGGCGAGGCGCACTACCGGGAGCTCGGCCAGGACGCGCTCGCCTGGGAGATGGCCCACGCCAAACCCCTGGAGGACACCGGCCTGATCATGTTCGAGCACGAAGGGACCATGGAGCCCTACATCGAGGTGGGCTCCGCGGGCGTGGCGCAGGTGCTGCTGCGGTACGGCGACCTCGCGTCGGCGCGGACCGTGCTGCGCGCCCTCGACGTCGGCCACTCCGTGCTCCCCGGCTACTCCTTCGGCATGAGCGGCATCGCGGACGCCCTCCTGGACGCCGCCGAGATCACCGGCGACACCTCCTACCGGGAGACCGCGCTGCGCCAGCTCGACTTCCTCCGCAAGGTGTTCCTCTTCGAGCCCGCCGCCCACTTCGAGGTCCCGAGCCGCGCCGGCGTCACCCCGCTCGGCGTCCCCGGCGAAGGCCTGCTGCGCTGCTCCACCGACTACCTCACCGGCTCCGCCGGCGTGCTGCGGGTGCTTCACCGCGCCAACCACGGCGGCATGGCCGACTTCCTCCTCGACGAGCTCGACGGGACGGAACGGTGAAACAGATCTGGCGCACCCTGCGCGGCCACCAGCGCCCCTTCACCGGGATCCTCGTCGCCGAGGCCCTGTTCGGCGGGACCGAGGCCCTGCTGCACCCGCTGCTCCTGAAGGCCCTGTTCGACCAGGCGATCCTGACCGCCGACTTCCGCAGGTTCCTCTTCCTCGGCGGCTGCTACCTGGTCCTCGGCCTCACCCTCAACCTCTCCGGTTACGGGATCGGCCTGTGGCGCAAGCGGTTCGAGAACGCCTTCGTCCTCGACCTGGAGACCGAGCTCCTCGGCAAGACCCTCGGCCTCGACGGCCGGCAGATGTCGGAGAAGGGCAACGCCTCCTACGTCAGCCGCATCCACAACGACGTCCGCGAGGGCGTGCTGCCGGCCGTCGACGTCTGCATCCGCATCGCCCGCCAGGCCTGCGCCTCGGTCGTCTTCCTCGGCGTGCTGCTCTACCTCTCCTGGCAGGCCAGCCTCATCCTGCTGGTGATCATCCCGCCGCTGGTCCTGGTCAGCAACGACCTGGCCCGCCGGATCGAGAAGAACACCGACCCCGAACGCGAGGCCGAGGCACGGTACGTCAACACCCTCACCCGTACCCTCGAAGCCTTCCACGCCCTGCGCGGACTGCGCTCGCTCCTGCCCGGGGCCCGCGCCGCCAACCAGGACGCCCTGAACGGCTTCCTCGGCATCACCTACGCCAACTACCGCCTCGCGCAGCGCCAGCGGACCCTCAGCGACCTGGTGATGAACCTGTCGGACACGGCGTCCATGGTCATCGGAGCCTTCTTCGTCTTCAGCGGCCGGATGTCGTTCGGCAGCTTCCTCGCCTTCGTGAACTCGCTGTGGCGGGCCGTCACCGGCATCTTCGACCTCGTCAACATGATCCCGCAGACCCGCCGCAACACCGCGGTCCTCAAGCGGATCGAGGCCCTGCGCGAGTCCGGCACCGCCCCCTACCACGACGAGGGCAACCTCGTCCTGGTCCGCGGCGCCCGCGTCCGCTACGGGAAGACGGACGAGACAGGCGGGGAAGGCGGGGAAGGCGACGACGGAGTCGAGGGCGCCCCCGTCGACACGGTGGACCTCGGCCGGCGGTCCGAGGCCGACAAGACCGTCGCCATCCCCGACTTCGGACTCCGGCCCGGCGAGCGGGTCCTGCTCCGCGGCCCCAACGGCTGCGGCAAGACCACCCTCCTGCACATCGTCGCCGGGACCCTCGCCCCCGACAGCGGCACGGTCACCCTGCCGCCCCGGGTCGCGAGCCTGACCTCACCGGTCCAGCTGCCCCCGCTGCCGGTGCGCGACCTCGTCACCGACCCCCGGCTCCGCACCGGCATGGGCCTGGACGGCCTCGCCGACCAGCTCCCCTCGGAGCTGTCCTCCGGCCAGCGCCAGCGGCTCGGCGTCGCCGCGCTGCTCGGCGAGGACGCCGACGTGTACCTCGCCGACGAGCCCTTCGCGAACCTCGACGACGCCGGCCGCGCCCTGGTCCTGAAGATGCTCCGGGAACGCACCGAGGGGCGGGCCCTGCTCGTCGTGCACCACGGCGACGAGGACCTCGACAGCGCCTTCGACCGGGTGGTCAACCTGGCCGTGGCCGCGGTCCCCGGCAGTGTCGGGACCGCGGCCTGAGAGGACCGTCACACGGCCGGACCGGCCACCAGCTCGCGCGCGGCCGAAGCGAAGGCCGCCCGGGTCGGGTGGCCGGTCTTCTGCAGCAGGCTGGACACGTGCTTCTCGACCGTGCGGGGCGAGATGTGCAGCCGCCCGGCGATGTCCCGGTTGCCGAACCGCTCCGCGAGCAGCCGCGCCACCTCGAACTCCCGCACCGTGATCCCGCACCGGCGCAGCCCCGGCGGCACCCGGTCGGCCCCCGACCGCCGCTGCCGGACCGGGGCGCCCATGCCGCGCAGCAGGGACCGGCAGGCACCCGCGGGCGCGGGCAGACCCGCGCCGTGGAAGAACTCCTCGGCCTCGCGCAGCCACTCCACCGGGGCGCCCCAGCCGTCCTCGTACGCGGAGCGGGCGACCAGCCGCAGACACAGGTGCCGGGCCACCGGGTACGGCGCCGCCGCGTCCAGCGCCGCCGTCGCGGCGGCCGTCGCCTCGGCGGTCCGGCCCTCCCGGCCGAGCAGCACCGCGTGTGCCAGGCCGACGAACGGGCGGTTCCAGCGGGCCCCGGCCGCGCTCGCCGCCACGACCCCCGCGTGATGCCTGCGGCCCATCCGGCCCGCGAGGACCCCGAGCAGCAGGACGACCCCGTGCCGGCCGAACTCGCCGGTCCCCGGATTCTCCGCGTCGTACGCGAGGGCCTGCGCGAAGTCCCGCTCGACGCCCTCGTGGTCCTCCTCGAGCAGGGAGCAGAACCCCCGGGCGAGGCCGTACGCCACCGGCCGCAGCCCCGGCGCGTTGTCGACCAGCGGCGCGAGACGTCGCAGCGCCTCGTCCATCTCGGCCCGCCGGCCCTGGTGCGCCCAGCGCACCGCGTCGACCAGCCGCCACCGGGACAGCGCCCGGCCGAGACCCAGCCGGGTCGCCTCCGCGATCCCCTCGTCGACCAGCTCCCCGGCGGAGTCGAACGCGCCGCGCCGCACCCGGTCGAGCGCCAGCTCCAGACCGGCCTCGTGCGCCGTCGGCAGCAGCCCCGCCCGCAGCGCCTCGGTCCGCGCCCCCTCCACCGGGGCCGTACGCCCGTCGCGGCGCGCCTCGACGCGGGCCAGGCCGAGTTCGGCCGACAGCCGCACGCCCGGCAGGTGGTGTGCCTCGGCGAGGGAGCGGGCCTCTTCCAGGCGGGCCACCGCGGCCGTCTCGTCCTGTTCCCGGAGCAGCCGGGCCAGCGCCAGCAGCGCCCGGCCGGCGACCTCGGGCAGTTGGGCGTGGTGCGCGGCGTCGACGGCCCGTCGGGCGGACTCCTCGGCGGTGCGCAGGCGTTCGGGGGCGAGCCGGGCCGGTTCCACCAGCGCCGCCGCGAGTTCCACGCGGGCGACGGCCCCGGCGTCGGCCTCCGGCCCGGCGAGGAGGCGCCGGGCCAGGTCGAGGTGGCGGAGGCCCTCCACGGGCCGTCCCGCCTGCACCTGGATCTCGGCGAGCCGGGCGTGCAGGCCCGCCCGCAGCGACGGGGGCACGGTGGGCCCCGGTTCCCAGGGGCGGTCCGGTCTCCCGTCGGGGGGCCCGGAGACCGGGGCGGCTGGCAGCCGGTCGAGCCGTCCCGAGCTGCCGACGGCGTCCAGGAGGCGGGCCAGGACCGCCGCGTGGGGTTCCGGGGCGGTCTCGGGGTCGGACAGGCGGTGGGCGCGGGCCAGCAGGTCGAGGGCGCGGTCGGGGGCGCCCTCGGCGGTCGCCCGGCGGGCCGCCTCGGTGTAGCCGCGGACGGCCTCCGTGGTGTCGCCCGCGCGTTCGTGGAGCTCGGCGGCGCGGGCGCACCAGGTGCCGGGCAGTCGCGGGTGCAGTGCGGTGAGGGCGTCGGCGGCCCGGCGGGCGAGCGCCGGGTGTTCGACGGGGCCGAGGGCGTCGCGTAACGCCTCGGCGGCCAGCGGGTAGCGGAAGGCGTACCAGTCCGTGCCGGGGCCGTCCGGCACGAGGAGGGAGGCGGCGGTGGCGGCGCGCAGCAGCGCGGTCAGTCCGGCCTCGTCGCAGCCGGCCGCGTGCCGCAGCACGGGCAGCAGGAAGCGGGGCCCGAGCAGGGCGGCCAGGTTGAGGAACTCCTCGCCGCGCGGGCCGAGCCGGGCGGCCCGCAGCCGCAGGTTCTGCGCGACCCCGCCGAGGCCGTGCACGAGTTCCTTGACCACGAAGGGGAGGCCCGCGCCGTCGGTCGCCGCGCGGTGCACGAGCGCGGGGCTGACCTGTTCGGGGGCGATGCCCAGTTCGGAGGCGACGAGCCGGCGCACCGCGGAGCGGCCGAGGGGCGTCAGGTCGATGACCGTGGCGACGCCGTCCTGGCGGGCGCGGGCGGCGAGGGCGACGGCCCCGCAGGGTCCGCGTTCGGCGGTGAGCAGCAGCACGGCCGGGAGGTGTCCGAGGTTGTCGAGGAGGTACTCGACGACGGCGAGGGTGCCGGGGTCGGCCTCGTGCAGGTCGTCGAGGACGAGCAGGCAGCCCCGCCCCCGGCCGGCGGCGGCGATCAGCCGCAGCACCTCCTCGGCGACCATCAGCGGCGACACCGCGGCGGCCTCGGTGCCGTGCGGGTCGGCGAGCAGCCGGGCGGGCAGCGGGGCGGGACCGCCCGGTTCCTCCGAGGCGGGTTCGGCGCGGGAGAGCGCGAGCAGTGCCTCCACCAGGGGCCGGTACGGGACGGCCGGGCCCACCGTGCCGGCGCGGCCCCGGGCGGTGGCCATTCCCGCGTCCCGGGCGGCGGTGATCGCCTCGGCGGTGAGCCGGGTCTTGCCGACGCCGGGCTCGCCGGTGACGATCACCGTCCCGCCCCGGCCGGACCGCGCCTGCGCGAGCGCGTCCGCGATCCGCCCTGTCTCGGTTCCCCGGCCCACGAGTTGCCCCCCGGGTCGGGGGACTTGGTCCTGGGCCGGGGTCGTACAGGCGTAGGGAGTCGTCATCTGCCTCTCCAAGGGGGGTGGGGAAGAGGGCGGTCGGCGCCGTGGCGATGGCCGCGTGCGCCGGGCATGACGATAAGAAGGGGGCGGGTGCCCCCTGCAGCCGTCCGTTTGGGGGGCTTGCGGGGGCTCCTTGCGTGGTCAGACCCCCTCGATGCGGTCCTCGCGGACCCGTACGGCGAGGTCGATCTTCGTGTACGCCGGACGGCCCGCCTGCTGGTATTTGGCCTTGACCCGGTCCAGGTAGTCCTTGGCGGTGTGCACGGTGATCCCGGCGCGGCGCGCGGCCGACTTGAGGGTCATCCCGGAGGCGTAATCGAGCAGAATCTGACGTTCTCTGGGGGAGAGCCGGGGCCTTTCGGGGCTGGTGTCGTGCGCGCAGGCGAAGGCGAGTTCGGGGGAGTGGGTGCCGTGGCCGGCCACCACGTCCTGGATGGCGGCGACGAGCGTCGGCAGGTCGTTGTCCTTGGTGAGGTAGCCGTCGGCGCCCGCCCGCACCGCCTCGATGACCCGGGGGCGGTCCGGGACGGTGCTGATGACCAGGACGCGGCTGCCGGAGCGCAGCACCCGCCGGATGTTGTCGGCGGGCGCGGAGCCGTCCCGGAGCAGCAGGTCCAGGAGGACGATGTCGGGCGGGCCGACGGGGCCCGCGAGCAGTTCCCCGACGGTCGCCGCCATGGCCACGACCCGCAGTTCGGGCACCTGGCCCAGCCAGGAGCGCATGCCGTCGAGGAGCATCCGGTCGTCGTCGACGACGCCGACGGTGATCACGCCGGCCATCTCAGCTCCACGCGCACGCCCTCGCCGGGCGCCGTGTCGACGGTGGCGCGGCCGCCGACCTCGGCCATCCGGTCGCGGACCGAGCGGCGCAGGCCGAGGCCGGACACCTCGCGGTCCGGGTCGAAGCCGGGGCCCCGGTCGACGACGGTGACGACGGCTCCGCCGGGCCCGCCGGCCCCGTCGGGGTCCCCGGCGGAGCCGGTCGCGGTGAGGTAGGCGTGGCCGGTTCCGGCGTGCCGTCGTACGTTGTTGAGCGCCTCGCGCGTGGCGTCGGCGAACGCGGCGGCGACCTCGGGCGGCACCTGGGGCAGTTCGTGGTACTGGGCGGTGACCCGCAGCCGCAGGCTCTCGGCGGAGCTGACGGCCTCTTCGAGGGCGGCGCCCATCTCCGGGTGGGGTTCCTCGTCGGCGGTCTGCTGGATCAGCCGGCGCAGATAGGCGGCCTCCTTGGCGCACCGCTCCCGCACCTCGGGCGCGTTGGCGTCGATGCCGCCGGCCGCGAGGGTGGTCAGGGTGGCCAGAACCGTGTCGTGCAGCGCCCGGTGGTGCTGGAGGCGCTCCGCGTACCGGGCCTTCTGGCTCTCGGCGGCGAGCGCGCGGGCGTTGGCCTCGTCGAGCATGCGTCCCTGCCGGCGCAGGTACCACCAGAAGACCCAGGTCATGACGGCCGAGGAGAGCAGCGAGTTGACGTGCCCGCCGAGGACGGCGCGGCTGGCGCCCACCAGGTGGTAGCCGATCAGGTGGGTGACGACCAGCAGGACGAGCGCCGTGAGGGCCTGGAGCCGGGGGAGTGCGACGGACACGACGCCGCTGGCCGATCCACCGAGCAGCATGGCCCAGCCGAGCGAGGGGGTCTCCCGGAGGCCGCCCCAGGTGTACAGCGCGAAGGGCAGGAGGCACCCGGTGACCAGCACGTCCGCCCAGACGTGGCGGGGGTCGAACCAGCCGCGGGTGAGCGCCGCCCCGTACAGGAGGAGGCTCAGCCCGAGGGCGGCGGCGAGCCCCAGGTACTGCACGGGGTGGCCCTGCCGGTGCTGGGCGACCGCGAGGACGCCGACCGTCAGATGGCTCGCCCGGTAGAGGAGCGTGGCCAGAATGAGGAAGGACTGCGCGCGTTGGAGTCCGGATCCCGCCACGGTCGACTGCCGTAGCGCTCGTAATCGCTCCATCGCCAAGGATCCCACCGGCAAGACCACGCCCTCCCCGCCCGCAACCGTCGTCTTCGCCCGCAATTCTGCCTGAGCGAGAACCGGCCGACAGGGCGTCTGCCAGCCGTTTTGTGGGCGGTGTGAAGGCGGTGTGCGGGTGCTGTGCGAGGCGGTCGGAGCAGGGCTCTACTCGGTGGTAACCGGCGGTCTCCCAGGGCTTGTTGGGCATGGCGTGTCCGTGGTTACCTCGGGTAAGTCCTGCCGTCCGCACCCTCTCACTCCCTCCCTTCCGGAAGAAGGAACCCCCATGTCCACCCTTCGCCCACCCCGTTCCTCCCGCGCCCGTGGCCGCTTCGGTACGGCCCTCGCCGCGGCGCTCGCCCTCCTCGCGGCCGTCGGCGGCACCGGCGCCGCCGCACCGCCGGAGCAGCGGGGCGCGGAGGCGCTGCGCGAGGTCATGTTCGTCGGGAACAACTGGGACGGCACCGCCGATGTCATCGCCTCCCGTGGCGACTTCGCGCGCGTCGGCCGGGTGAACGTGATCCCGGACCGCGAGGAGCGGATGCGCGAGATCTACCTCGACCCGGTGAAGCTGGCCTTCTTCCTCGGGGTGCGCAGCGGCCCGGGCGAGGGCCACGACCAGTTCGTCGACGACATGTACGCCACCCCCGACGGCTCCGCCATGGTCGTCTCGCGGCCCAGCTTCGCCGACGTGGTCTCCCTCGACCTGCGCACCGGGAAGATCAACTGGCGTTTCCCCGTGGCCGGTTATCGCTCCGACCACATGGCCGTCTCGCCCGACGGCACCCGGGTCGCGGTCTCCGCCTCCACCGCCAACACCGTGCACGTCCTCGACGTCGTCACCGGCCGCCAGGTCGGCTCCTTCACCACCGGCGACAAGCCCCACGAGAACGTCTTCACCTCCGACGGCCTGCTGTGGAACATGTCCATCGGCGAGGTCACCACCGCCCTCGACGCCCCCTGGCTCGACTGGACCAAGGGCGACCGGAAGATCACCGTCGTCGACGCGACCACGTTCAGGACCGTCCGCGTCATCGACATGCGCGAACGCCTGGACGCCTTCGGGCGCGGGGACCTCTCCGACGCCGTGCGGCCGCTCGTCTTCACCCCCGACGAGAAGAAGCTCTACTTCCAGGTCTCCTTCTACAACGGCTTCCTGGAGTACGACCTCGCCACCGACCGCATCACCCGCGCCAAGGTCCTGCCCGCCAACCCGGCCACCGACCCCGACCGCACCACCTGGGTCAACGACTCGCGCCACCACGGCCTTTCGATCAGCCCCGACGGCAGCAAGCTGTGCGTGGCCGGCACGATGGACGACTACGCGACCGTCGTCGACCGGGCCACCCTCCAGGAGGGCCCCCTCGTCGAGGCCAGCAAGCCGTACTGGGCGACCGTGAGCGGCGACGGCAGGTCCTGCGTGATCTCCGAGAGCGGCGCCGACCGGGTCACCGCCATCGACTTCGCCACCGGGCGGCGGGTGGCGACCGTGGCCGTCGGCGACCACCCTCAGCGGGTCCGGCTCGCCCGCGTCCCCGCCGACTGGACCGGCCCCGCCGCAGGCTGAGGCCGCACAAGGACGAGAAGGGGCCCGCCGGATCGGATCCGGCGGGCCCCTTCCGTACCGAGCGCTCCCGGTCTAGGAGCGGCTGACCGCCAGCTCGTAGAGCGAGTAGCCCCACTGGGTGCCGCGGGTGACCCCGTGGACCCGCACGTACCGCGCCGGCTGCGACTCGAACTCGGCCGTGTCGTAGCCGCCGTCACCGGCGTCCGTGGACCACGCGCTCTTCCAGTTCGTGCCGTCCTCGGACAGCTCGATCCGGTAGCCGCGGGCGTAGGCGGTCTCCCAGTCGAGGGTTACCCGGCCGACCCGGCGCACCTCGCCCAGGTCCACCTGCATCCACTGGTCGTCCGACCACTCGCTGGCCCAGCGGGTGCCGGTGTCGCCGTCGACGGCGAGACCGGGCGAGTAGTTCACGAACGGGTTCCACCACTGGGTGGTGGAGGCCGAGGCCGGCCGGCCCGCCGCCAGGTTGACGCCGAGCTCGTGCTTCTCGGTCGCCTTCCAGGTGGTCAGGTACGACTCCGCGCCGTGCGACAGCTCGTCGACGACCCCGGGGCCGCCGGGGGTGAGCCGGATCTGCTCGACCCAGTCCGGCACCAGACCGTTGTGCGCGGCGCCGTCGGTGTTGAGGTCCCAGGTGCGCTCCCCGGTGACCTGCCGGTCGAGGACCGAACCGCCGTCGAAGCTGCGGAACGGGTACTTCACCGCGTTCGGGGCGTCCGCGCCGACCGGGCCCGGCCAGCCGCCGACCCCGTTCATGTCGGTGCCGTAGCCGAGGCCGACGCCGTACTTCTTGCGCAGCGCCGCCTTCTGCGCGGCCTCACCGATGAAGCCGGGGGCGTTGTGCATGTACTCGGCGACGAAGCCGCCGAGGCGGTAGACCCGCTCGGTCCAGTCCAGGTCCATCCAGCTGTGGCTGGAGATGACGCCCGGGTACTCCTCGGCCTCCAGCATGTCGAGGGCGCGCCCGGCGGCCTTGACGCTCATGTGGTCGAGTTCCAGCATCATCCCGCGCTGCATCATGCCCTTCACGGCGTACTCGCCGAGCCGGGTGAGACCGCGGGTGTTGCACTTGGCGTTCGAGGCGTACGAGGGGACGCTCACCCCGGCCGGCAGCTTCTCCGCCATCGCGGGGGGCGCCACCAGGCCGATCGGGTTGTCCTGCTGCGGACCCGCGCACTGCTCGGTGGTCCAGAAGGTGCCGGTGGACAGGAACTGGCCGATGTTCACCGCCACACCCGTGGTGCCGCTGTCGAAGCGCACACCGCACAGGGCGTTGTCGAACTTGTGGCAGAGGAACATGCTGCGCACACCGAGCCCGTAGAGCTCGTCGAGGCCCTTGTCGATGTCCGCCTTGCCGCACTGGGCGACGTCGAGGATCTGCTTGCAGCCGAAGGGCTCCGAGGTCTCCACGCCGAGCACGACCGCCAGCTTGCCCTGCTCGATCACCGAGCGGGCCTGCGCGGCGTCCAGGACGATGCGGAACCAGCCCTTGCCGGGACCGCCGTACATCTTGTCGATGTACGCCTGCATCTCGTAGCTCTTGCGGGCCTCCAGTCGGATCGCGTCCATCTCGTCGCAGCCGCGGTCGCGGGGCAGCAGCGAGCAGATCAGGCCGTTGGTGACCAGGTCGTTGACGAGCACCCGCTGGCCGCCGCGCCAGGCCCGCTCGACCCACGCGTAGTAGTTCTGCTGGTGGCTCAGCGAGTTGTTGGCGGGCCAGTCCTTGAAGGTGGGCCAGCCGACCGGGTCGTGCTTGCCGTTGTCACCGCCCGTGAGGTGCTCGAACAGGGCGCCGGAGCCGTCCGGGTAGTGCTCCGGACAGTCCTTGAGCGCGTCGGCGACGCCCGCCTCGGAGAAGGTCTGGCCGCAGATCATGCGGCCGCCGAAGCCCTCGTTGGACATGAGGTGGTTGTGCGCGTCGATGAAGCCGCGCACCTTGCCCTGGGCATCGGTGCCCTTGAAGGGGGTGCCCGTGACGTTGATCTGGGAGTCGGGGGCGGGGCGCGCGGTGGGTTCCCACCACGAACCGGCGTCGGCCGCGGGGACCGGCCCCGCACCGAAGACGACGGTGGTCAGGGCGATGAAGAGCGAGACGAGGGCGAACCGCCCGCCCCTTCTGCGCGTTGTTGGTCGAATCATGGTCAGCGATGCCTTCGGTCATGGGGGTGAAACCGGGCTGGGGCGCCGCCGGGTGTTTCTTGCGGTAACAGCGGCTGGGCCCGAGGATCGCGAGGATCGACGAGTGAGTCAAGAGTCCGGGTCAAATGACCTGTTGATGATCCGTCAGCCCCCGATCAGGGAGACCAGCTGTTCGGCCGTCGCGTCGAGCAGCGCCGCGGCCGTCCGTTCGTCGCCCAGCACCAGGTACTGCAGCGTCAGTCCGTCGATCATCGCCGCGAGCAGGTGCGCGAGCAGGCTCATCGGCACCCGCGGCTCGACCTCGCACACCGCGCAGACCTGTTCGAGCAGCGTGGTCCCCGAGGCCACGTACTGCTCGTACTGGGCCCGCGCCAGATGCTCGAACCCCTCCTCGCGCAGGGCGTGCTGGGTGAGCTCGTACGTCAGCATGTGCTCGGCCGGATGGGCCGTCACATGGTCCCAGTACGTGCCGAGCGCGCCCCGGACCGTCTCGCGCAACGTCGCCCTCGGCTCGACCTTCGCCATCACATGGGCGACGTACGTGTCGGTGATCGACTCGATCGCCGCCTCCAGGAGGGCCTGCTTGGACTCGAAGCAGTAGTGGAAGACGCTCAGCGAGACGCCCGCCTCGGCGCAGATCGACCGGGTCGTCGTCCGGGCCACGCCGTCCCTGGCCATCGCCCGCACCGCCGCCTCGACCAGCTGCCGGCGCCGTTCCGCCGACGGCATCCGCGCCATGGTTCCTCCTCGTATCGGCTCCACCAGGGCCGACAGGGTAACCGCAGCGCCCGGGGATCTCAGATGCGCCACCAGGGCTCGCGGATCACGTCGTCCTCGTCCCCGGCGCAGTCGACCCCGTTGACGACGCCGCCGTCGGTGACGTCCCAGCCGACCACGCCCCCGCCCTCGCGCTCGAACTCGATCAGCCGGACGCGGGAGGAGCCGGCGCCGGTGTTCACGGAGCACCGCACGGTGCCGGCCCAGGATCGCCCGTCCAGCGCCGCCGCCAGGGCCAGCAGGGGCAGGGCGACCAGGGTGAGGGCGAGGCCCGCGCCCCACACCGCGTCGGCCGTCCGGTGCAGCGGGCCCGCGGCGCGGGTGCGCCGATGGCCGCCCGCGTACCGGCCGGTGCGGTGGTCGAGCAGGACGCCGAGGCGCAGGGCGTAGGCGACGGCGCCCGCCGTCAGGGCCCATGCCCACCCGTTGAGCGCCCCGATCACGAGCGCCAGGGCGCCCGGCACGATCGCCGCGGAGGCCGCCGTCGCCGCCACCCCCCGGCCGGGGTGGGCCGGGCCGCGGCCGTGTTCGCCGAGATACAGGTAGAAGGCCCGGGCGGCGGACACCCCGAGCACGGTGGAGAGCAGCGGCTCGAAGAGGAACATGCCGCTCATGACGTCGAGCCAGTTCTTCGGGCCCATGGTGTCCAGGGCCTCCCGGGCGGCGGTGCCGCCGCCGAGGGTCCAGGACAACTTCAGTACGGGGACGGCGAACAGGGCCGCCATCAGCATCATTCGCTCCGCGCCGGACCGCTCGCCCTCACTCACGCGCAGAGCCTAGAGGCCGTCGGGCGACCGGGGCTCCACCGACACTTTCGTGAACCGAAGGGAACTCACCGGTGCACGGGGGTTGTCAGTGCAATTTCACATTACTATGTTACAGCTCACACGGTGACGGTACTCCGTCAAGTCCCGAGTGAGCCAGGGACTTTCCGGCCGTGTGCCCCCACGTTTCCGTACCGACTTGGAGTCCCCAGGTGAACCAGCACAAGGCCGTGCGTTCCACCCTCCTTGCCACCGCCATCGCGGTGACCCTCGTCGCCTCCGCCGGTCAGGCCGTCGGCCAGGCGGCCCCCGAGCGCCCGGCGGCGGCCCCCGCCGCCCCCGCCGCGTTCGCCGCCGGCCCCGCCACCGGCGCGAACCCCTTCGACGAGGTCGACCACCTCGCCGACGCCAAGCCCCACCAGCCCGCCCCGGCCCCCGCCCCCGGCGGCGGCACCGAGGCCCGCGTCCCGGGCCCCGCGAAGAGCACCGCGCAGGCCGCCCAGCGGTCCGCCGCCCGCACCGCCGAGGCCCCCACCCTCGCGTCCGGCGTGCCCTGCACCCTGGACGGCATCACCGGCCTCTCGCCGGAGCAGTTCGCGGACTTCCTCGCCGACAAGGCCGTCACCGCCGACGGGTGTCTGCGCAACCTGATCTGGCGCTGGGACGCCCGCCTGGCCCCCGTCATGTCCGACGCGCACGTCCAGGCCGTCTCCCGCCGGATCTCGGCGCTCTCCGCCACGCACGACGGCACCAACTCCTCGAACCTGGAGGAGATGTTCACCTACCTCCACGCCGTCGTCTTCCACGACTTCTCGCGCACCGAGATAGACGTGACCGACGCCCCCACCGTCGACGCGATGCGCCGGGCGATCGCCGACTTCGGCAACGCCGCCCGCAGCTTCGACGTCACCCCCTCCAACGCCCGCACCCTGCGCGAGGCCCTCACCGCAGGCAGCGGCCCCGGCCTGCGCCAGCACCAGCTGGGCCTCATCACCCGGGTGCTCGCCACCATGGACCCGTCGCACACCGCGACCAACCAGGACGCCGCCTGGGCGGGCGCGGCCCTCGCCGGCCTCTCGACCAACTACCTGGGCGTCTACCCGGGCAACCGGGACGCGGCCTTCCAGGCGGCGGCGAAGGCCGACCCCGCCTACCGCGCCACGTTCAAGGCCTTCGCCGGCTACACCCACCTCAAGGGCACGGCCAACGCCTGGGTCGTCCGCGACGCGCTCAACGAGTACGGCCGCTTCGGGCAGATCGACGGCCTCAAGGACAGCATCGCCGCCGACCTCGGCACCGTCCTCGGCACCGTCCAGTCCACCTTCGGCTACGGCAGCGCGCCGTGGGGCTCGGTCGTCTCCTGGCTGAACTTCTACGAGGCCTGCGCGCCGTACGGCGTCTGCAAGGCCGACATCGAGAAGAAGCTGTTCCCCAACACGTACACGTACGACAACGGCGGCATCAAGGTCCGCACGGCCCTGGACCGGGCCACCGTCGACCAGCTCTACTACGCCAGCAAGCAGGTCAAGTCGCAGTTCCACCGCGTGCTCGGTACCGAGCAGCCGCTCGCGGGCGACACCAACAGCACCCTCAACATCGTGCTCTACGCCTCGCGCGCCGACTACGAGATCTACCACCCGGTCCTGACCGGCTACAGCACCAACAACGGCGGCATCTACATCGAGAACGGCGCCACCTTCTACACGTACCAGCGCCGCGTCCCGCAGGACTCCAGCCTCACCCTGGAAGAGCTCTTCCGGCACGAGTACACCCACTACCTCAACGGCCGCTGGGCGGTCCCCGGCACCTTCGGCCAGGGCCCCTGGTACCAGAACGACCGCACCACCGCCATGGACGAGGGCACCGCCGAGTTCTTCGACGGCGCCACCCGCGACAACGGCATCGCCGTGCGCAAGTCCCTGGTCCGCGGCATCATCAACGACACCGCCGGCGGCGGCCCGCGCATGAGCGTCGGGCAGCTCCTGCACGCCACCTACGACGGCGACGGCTTCCGCTTCTACAACTACGCGGGCACGTTCTTCGAGTTCCTGTGGACCGAGCGCCCGGCCCTGCTGCGCGAGATGTACACCAACCTGCGCGCCAACGACGTGGCCGGCTACGACGCCTGGCGCAACCGGCTCAGCGCCGACCCGGGCCTCCAGGCCGCGTACGACCGCTTCCTGGACACCCAGATCGCCCAGGTCGACAAGTTGTACGTGCCGAACACCACCTTCACGCCCAACGAGCAGCTGCGCGACTCGACGGCCGCGGCGGTCCGCTCCGCCTTCTCCACGGCCACGTACAACAACCCCGACTGCGTGGAGAACGGCGACCCCGGCAAGAAGCGCTTCGTCTGTACGGGCCGGATCACCGCCAACCTGAAGGACGCCAACAACCAGGACCAGGTCTTCAAGGACATGTCCGAGACGGTCGACTACTTCATCCTCGACCGGGCCGGCGCGGCCTCGAACAACCTGGCCGACATGAACTGCTCCTTCGGAGCGGTGGAGGTCTGGTCCAGCAGGGTCGCGGGCACCTCCGCCTTCACCTGCGAGGGCCCGCTCCGCAGCTAGGAATCCGCCGATCCGTGCCCAGGCCCTCAGGGGCCTGGGCACCGTCTGAAGAATGTGACATATTACTGCCGTGCCCAAGAGACACTCCCTGGATGCCGTGATCATCGGTGCCGGCGTCGTCGGAGCCGCCTGCGCGTTCTACGCGGCCCGCTCCGGCCTCTCCGTCGCCGTCGTCGACCGCGGTCCCGTCGCGGGCGGCACCACAGGTGCCGGGGAAGGAAACCTGCTCGTCTCCGACAAGGAGGCGGGTCCCGAGCTCGACCTCGCGCTGCTGTCCACAAGACTGTGGCGCGAGCTGGCCGGCGAACTGCCGGACACCGAGTACGAGCCCAAGGGCGGTCTCGTCGTGGCGCCCGACGAGACCACCCTGAAGGCCCTCCGCACCTACGCGGAGGGCCAGCGGGCCGCCGGAGTCGAGCACGCCGAGGTGACCGCCGACCGGCTCCACGACCTCGAACCCCACCTGGCGCCCGGCCTGGCCGGCGCCTTCCACTACCCGCAGGACGCCCAGGTCCAGCCCGCCAAGGCGGCCGCCCGCCTCCTGGCGGCCTCCGGTGCCGAGGTCCACCTGGGCGAACAGGTGACGGAGATCCTCACCGACGCCACCGGCGCCGTCCGCGGCGTCCGCACCCCGCGCCGTGAACTCCTCGCCCCCGCCGTGGTGAACGCGGCGGGCACCTGGGGCGGCGAGATCGCCCGCCTCGCGGGCACGCACCTCCCCGTGCTGCCCCGCCGCGGCTTCGTCCTCGTCACCGAGCCGCTGCCCCGCGTCGTCCGCCACAAGGTCTACGCGGCCGACTACGTGGCCGACGTGGCGAGCGACTCCGCGTCCCTCCAGTCCTCCGCGGTCGTCGAGGGCACCCCCTCGGGCCCGGTCCTGATCGGCGCCACCCGGGAACGCGTGGGCTTCGACCGCACGCTGTCCACGGAGGCCCTGCGCCGCCTGGCGGCCCAGGCCCAGGCGCTCTTCCCGGTCCTGGCCCAGGTGGACGTCCAGCGGGTCTACCACGGCTTCCGCCCCTACCTCCCCGACCACCTGCCCGCCATCGGCGCCGACCCCAGGGTCCCGGGCCTGCACCACGCGTGCGGCCACGAGGGCGCGGGCATCGGCCTGGCCCCCGGGACGGGCGCGATCGTCGCGGCGCGGCTCGCAGGCACGGAACCGCCCATGGACCCGGCCCCGTTCCGCCCGGACCGGGACTTCGGCGAGGAGACAGAGGCATGAGGCGACCCACCCACGGAGCACCCCGATGACCACCCCGCGCGACCTGGTGGGCGGCACGCCCGCCGCCACGCACACCGTCACCTTCGACGGACGCGAACTCCCCGTACAGTCCGGCCAGTCCATCGCCGCGGTCCTCTGGTCCGCGGGCATCCTGGCCTGGCGCACCACCCGCGAGAACGCGGCGCCGCGAGGCGTCTTCTGCGGGATCGGCCAGTGCTTCGACTGCCTGGTCACCGTCAACGGGCGCCCCAACCAGCGGGCCTGCCTGGTCCCGGCGAACCCGGGCGACACGATCACCACCCAGGAGGGAACCGGCCGTGCCGAACTCGGCTGCTGATCTCGCGATCGTCGGCGCGGGCCCCGCGGGGCTCGCCGCCGCCGTGACCGCCGCCGAACTGGGCCTGTCCGTGGTCCT
The DNA here is from genome assembly GCF_055560575.1 of Streptomyces sp. NPDC023157. Lineage (NCBI taxonomy): Bacteria > Bacillati > Actinomycetota > Actinomycetes > Kitasatosporales > Streptomycetaceae > Streptomyces > Streptomyces sp. NPDC023157. Next base: position 491,459 of record NZ_JBVHIL010000002.1, on the reverse strand, counting down.
CCTGGACGCGGGCCGACGCCCCGGCGGCCAGTACTACCGCAGCCCCGCCCCCGAGCTGGGCGCCGAGCGCCCGCAGGCCCTGCACCACGACTGGCAGGCCTTCGCCTCCCGCGAGGAGCGGCTGCGCGCGGCCGGCCGGATCGACCACCAACCGGAGTCCCACGTCTGGGCGGTCCTGCCGAACGGCCAGGGCTGGACCCTGCACGCCCGCAGGAGCGACGAGACACCCGTCACCGTCCACGCGAGCGCCGTCCTGCTCGCCACCGGCGCGTACGAACGCCAACTCCCCTTCCCCGGCTGGACCCTGCCCGGCGTGGTCGGAGCCGGCGGGGCGCAGGCGATGCTGAAGAGCGGCCTGGTGCTCCCCGGCCGGCGCGTCGTCGTGGCGGGCAGCGGCCCGCTGCTCCTCGCCGTCGCGGCCACCCTCGCCGCCGCCGGCGCCCGCGTCCCCGCGGTGGTGGAGGCCGCCGCGTACGGCGGGTACGCCCGCAGCACCGGCACGCTCCTGCGCAACCCGGCGAAGCTGATCGAGGGCGCCCGCTACGGCGCCGCGCTCGCCCGCCACCACGTGCGCCCGCTCACCCGGCACGCCGTGGTCGAGGCGCACGGCACGGACCGGGTCGAGGCCGTGACGGTCGCGCGGCTGGACCGCGACTGGCGGCCCGTCCCCGGCACCGCCCGCCGGATCCCGTGCGACGCGCTGGCGGTGGGCCACGGCCTGGTCCCCGAACTCTCCCTGGCCACCAGCCTGGGCTGCGCCACCAGGACGGCGACCGACGGCACCATCGCGCTGGCGCTCTCGGGGGACCAGCGCACCTCGGTCCCCGGCATCTGGGGGGCGGGCGAGACCGGCGGCATCGGCGGCGCGCAACTCGCCCTGACCGAAGGCGAACTGGCGGCCCACGCGATCGCCGAGAGTCTCGGCCGGGCGCCGCGGCGCGAGGCCACGGCGCGCCTCCGCCGCACCCGGAACCGCCTGCGCGCCTTCGCGGACGCGATGGGCGCGGCGCACCGCCCCGGCGAGGGCTGGACGGCCTGGCTCCGGGAGAACACGGACGTGTGCCGCTGCGAGGAGGTGGGGGCGGGTCACATCCGGGAGGCCGTCGAGGAGTTGGGCGCCCGTGACCCCCGTACGGTCAAACTCCTGACCCGGGCCGGCATGGGCTGGTGCCAGGGGCGGATGTGCGGCCCCGCGGTGGCGGCGCTCTGCGGCGCGGGGGCGACCCCGGACCGCCGACCGCTCGCGTGCCCGGTCCCGCTCCGGCATCTGGCCGAACTCCCCTCCGACGAAGTCTGATCTCGTCCGGGCTGCCCTCTTGTGGCCGCCCCACACCACTCAGTAAAATGTCACACACTACAAAGGAGTCCTCTTATGTCTGACAGCACCACCACCACCGGCACCTGGACCCCCGCCCGCCCCTGGCGCGGCATCATGGTCGCCACCGCCCTGCCCCTGCGCGAGGACCGCTCCGTCGACTTCGACGCCTACGCGGACCACGTCCGCTGGCTCATCGACAACGGCTGCGACGGCGTGGTGCCCAACGGCTCGCTGGGCGAGTACCAGACGCTGACCGACGAGGAGCGGGCCCGCGTCGTCCGCACCGCCGTCGAGGCCGCCGGTGACGGCGCCAGGGTGATGCCCGGCGTCGCCGCCTACGGCAGCGCCGAGTCGCGCCGCTGGGCCGAGCAGGCCGCCGAGGCGGGCGCCGGTTCGGTCCTGCTGCTGCCCCCGAACGCCTTCCGCGCCGACGAGGAGGCCGTCCGGGCCCACTACGCGGACGTGGCGAAGGCCGGACTCCCGATCGTCGCGTACAACAACCCCATCGACACCAAGGTCGACCTGACCCCGCGCCTGCTCGCCCGGTTGCACGCCGACGGGAACATCGTGGCCGTCAAGGAGTTCAGCGGGGACGTGCGCCGCGCGTACGAGATCGCCGAACTGGCCCCGGAACTGGACCTGCTGATCGGCGCGGACGACGTCCTCCTGGAGCTGGCCCTGGCCGGTGCCGTCGGCTGGATCGCCGGCTACCCGAACGCCTTCCCCGCCTCCTGCTCCGCGCTGTACCACGCCGCCGTCGCGGGCGACCTGACCACCGCGCTGCCCCTCTACACGTCGCTGCACTCGCTGCTCCGCTGGGACTCCAAGACCGAGTTCGTCCAGGCCATCAAGTTGTCGATGGACCTGGCCGGCCGCCCCGGCGGCGCCACCCGTCCGCCGCGTCTCCCGCTCACGGGTGAGACGCTGACGGCCGTCCGCTCCGCCACCGAGAAGGCCCTGGCCGACGGCCACCACTGACAGCCCGCCGTACCGACGCCCACCAGCGACCGAGGGGAACCATGCGCACCAGTCACGTCTACCACGCGGTCAACTCGCACACCGAGGGCATGCCGACCCGCGTGATCACCGGGGGAGTGGGGGTGATCCCCGGCGCCACCATGGCGGAGAAGCGCGTCCACTTCATCGAGAACCTGGACCACCTGCGCACGCTGCTGATGTTCGAGCCGCGCGGGCACTCCGCGATGAGCGGCGCCATCCTCCAGCCGCCCACCCGCCCCGACGCGGACTACGGAGTCCTCTTCATCGAGGTCTCCGGCCTGCTGCCGATGTGCGGCCACGGCACCATCGGGGTCGCCACCGTCCTGGTCGAGACCGGCATGGTCCCGGTCAGCGAGCCGGTCACCACCGTCCGGCTCGACACCCCGGCGGGACTGGTCAGCGTGGACGTCAAGGTCGAGGACGGCGCCGCCCGCTCCGTCACCCTCACCAACGTCCCCGCCTTCAGCGCCGGCCTCGACCTCAAGGCCGAGGTCCCCGGCTACGGCACGGTCACCTACGACCTCGCGTACGGCGGCAACTTCTACGCCTTCGTAGAGCTCGACTCGATCGGCCTGCCCTTCGACCGGGCCCGCAAGGACGACCTGCTCGCCTTCGGTCTGTCCCTCATGGACACGATCAACGCGGGCCCGGACCGCCCGGTCCACCCGGAGGACCCGCGGCAGAGCGGCGTCAAGCACGTCTACCTGGCCGCCCCCGGCTCCGACGGGCACCGCTCGAAGCACGCCATGGCGATCCACCCCGGCTGGTTCGACCGCTCCCCGTGCGGCACGGGCACCAGCGCCCGGATGGCCCAGCTGCACGCCCGCGGACTGCTCGGCCCGGACCAGGACTTCGTCAACGAGTCCTTCATCGGGACCGAGTTCACCGGCCGGATCGTCGGCGAGACCACGATCGCCGGACTCCCCGCCATCGTGCCCACCGTCACCGGACGGGCCTGGATCACCGGCACCGGCCAGTACTTCCTCGACCCGACCGACCCCTTCCCGGCGGGATTCCTGCTGTGAGCTCCACGGAGGTGCGGACCACCGACTACCACACGGCCGGCGAACCCTTCCGGATCGTCGACCTCGCCGCCGCCGGCCTGCCGCCCGTGCCCGGCGACACCGTCGCCGAGCGCCGCGCCACCCTCCTCGGCCCGGCCGGCAACGGCACGGCGCCCCGGCCCGGCCCGCTGGACGGCCTGCGCCGGCTGCTCGTCCAGGAACCGCGCGGCCACGCCGGCATGTACGGCGGCTTCGTCGTGCCCCCGGACGACGACGGGGCGCACCTCGGCGTCCTGTTCTGGCACAAGGACGGCTACTCGACCGCCTGCGGCCACGGCACCATCGCGCTCGGCGCCTGGGCCGTGGACTCCGGCCTGGTCGCCGCCCCGGAGAACGGACGGGACGTCGAGGTGCGGATCGACGTCCCGTCAGGACGGGTCACCGCGACCGTCCACCGCGCGGGAGGCCGCACCACCGGTGTCACCTTCCGCAACGTCCCGGCCCGCGTGTCCGGCCGGGGCGTCCCGGTGGCCACGAGCCGCGGCACGGTCCAGGTCGACCTCGCGCACGCCGGCGCCTGCTACGCCTCGGTCGCCGCCCGCGACCTCGGCCTGCGCGTCGACCGCGCCGACCTGACCGAGCTCGTGGCCGCCGGCCGGGAGATCCGGGCGGGCCTCGCCGGCCACCCGGCCACCCGCCATCCGGACGACCCCCTGCTGTCCGGGGTGTACGGCGTGATCCTGTACGAGGAGCTCCCCGACACCCCGGCCGGGCCCAGCCAGCGGAACGTCACCGTCTTCGCCGACGGCCAGATCGACCGCTCGCCCTGCGGCTCCGGCACCTCCACCCGGCTCGCCCTCCTCGCCGACGAGGGACGCCTGAAGGAGGGCGACACGCTGACCCACACCTCCCTCGTGGACACCGTGTTCACCGGCCGGATCGCGCCCGGCGGGGACACGCCGGACGGACTGGTCACCACCGTGACCGGCACCGCCCACCGCACCGGCGAGCACCTCTTCACGCTCGACCCGTACGACACGCTCGGCTCGGGGTTCCCCCTGTGACGGGCGCCCCGCTCTGGATCGACGCCCCGGCCGTGGCACGGCTGCTCTCCCCGGCCGGCGCCGTCGACGCGCTGGCAGGGGTGCTCGCCGAGGGCCTCGACCCGGAGACCTGCCCGCAGCGGACCGCGCTGCCGGTGCCCGGCGGCGAACTGCTGCTGATGCCCGCGGCCTCGGAAGCCTGGGCCGGGGTGAAGGTCGCCGGTGTCGCACCCGGCAACGCGGCCCTCGGGCTGCCCCGCATCACCGGCAGCTACCTCCTCCTCGACGGCCCCACCCTCCGCCCCGTCGCCCTGCTCGACGGCGCCGCGCTCACCTCGCTGCGCACCCCGGCCGTCTCCGCCCTGGCGGTCCGGCACCTCGCCCGGGCGGACGGGCCGCTGCGCCTGGTGCTCTTCGGCTCGGGCCCGCAGGCCTTCGCCCACCTCGACGCGGTGCTCGCGGTACGGGAGCTCGCCGAGACGGTCGTCGTCGCCCGCAACCCGGAGGGTGCCCGGCGGCTGGCCGCGTACGCCGAGGGGCTCGGCGTGCCGAAGGCCCGTACCGGCACGGCGTGGGACGTGGCGGGGGCGGACCTCGTGGTGTGCTGCACCACGGCCCGCGAACCGCTCTTCGACGGGCGGCTGGTGCCGCCGGGCGCCACCGTCGTCGCCGTCGGCTCGCACGAGCCGGACGCCCGCGAGGTCGACACCGCCCTGGTCCGCAGGGCCGAGGTGTACGTCGAGTCGCGGGCGGCGGCGCTGCGCGAGGCCGGGGACCTGCTGATCCCCGAAGCCGAGGGCGCGGTCGGCCCGGGCCACATCACCGGCACCCTCGCCGACCTGGCCGCCGGGCGCGCCCCGGCGGATCCCGAGGTCCCGCGCCTCTTCAAGAGCGTCGGCATGGCCTGGGAGGATCTGGCGGTGGCGGTCGCGGTGTACCGGGCCGCCCTCGCGGAGGCGTCTGGGACGTCTGGGGCGCCTGAGGCGTCGGATACGTCCGAGGCGTCGGATATGCCGGAAGGGGACGGAGGGTCCGGCAGCGAAACGTGACATTGTACGCTGTCCTCCTGCTAGTTCTCGGAGGAACAGCGTGGGTGACCTGAAGCAGCACAGTCTCATCAAGGCCCAGGAACGGCTGCGCGACCAGGTCGGTCACGCGCTCAGGGCCGCTTTGATAGCGGGCGAACTACGGCCGGGAAGCGTCTATTCGGCGCCCGGCCTGGCCGCCGAACTCGGCGTGTCGGCCACACCGGTGCGCGAAGCCATGCTCGACCTCGCCCGCGAGGGCCTGGTCGAGCCGGTCCGCAACAAGGGCTTCCGGATCACGGAGGTCAGCGAGCGCGAGCTCGACCAGTGCACCGAGCTGCGCATGCTGATCGAGGTCCCGACGATCGGCCGGGTCACCGAACTGGCCACGCCCGAGCAGCTGGAGGCGCTGCGGCCGCTCGCCCTGGAGATCGTCCGCAACGCCCGTGAGCACAACCTCATCGGCTACCTGGAGGCGGACCGGCTCTTCCACCTCACGCTGCTCGGCCTGGCCGGGAACGACCGGCTGGTGGAGACCGTCGGGGACCTGCGCAAGCGCTCCCGGCTGTACGGGCTCACCGGCCTCGACGAGGCCGGCAAGCTGGTCTCCTCGGCCGAGGAGCACGTCGAGCTCCTCGACCTGATGATCGCCGGGGACGTGAAGGGCGCCGAGTCCTGCATGCACCGGCACCTGGGCCATGTGCGCTCACTGTGGGCCGAGGCCCGCGACGAGCCGGTCGAGCGCCCCGCCGGGCGGCTGGGCCAGGTCCGCAAGGGCTGAGAGCGGGCGCCGGAGCTGCTGGGGAGCCGTCGAGGAGCCGCCGAGGTATGCCTCGGCGGCTCCGGGGCTCAGCGCATGCTCTGGCCGTACACGTGGTCGACGGGCATGCGCATCAGCACCCGTCCGTCGGCCACCATCGCCGCCCGGTACTCGTCCCAGTCGGGGTGCTCACCGGCGGCCAGTCGGTAGTACTCCACCAAGGCCTCGACCTCCGGCCCGTGCGGGTCGGTGCCGGGGCCGGTGAGCGTCACCGTGCCCTCGGCGGTCGCCCAGGACCGCCCGTCGCCGCTGGTGACCTCCAGGGCCGCGCGCGGGTCGCGGCGCAGGTTCGCCGTCTTGGCGCGGCCCTCCGTCATCGACACGTACAGCGTCTCCGTCGCCGGGTCGTAGTACGGCATGACGGGGGAGAGCTGCGGGCGGCCGTCGGCCTTGAGGGTGGCGAGGACGCCGAGCCGGCTCTTCGCGAGCAGTTCGCGGGGGTCGAAACCTGAGGTCGTCATGGTCGTTCCAAGCCCCGCGCGGGGCCGCTTTGTTCCCGCGGGTCAGGCCTTCTTCACGACGCTGGACTTGAGCTGCATCGGGCCGAAGCCGTCGACCTTGCAGTCGATGTCGTGCCCGTCGACGCCGTCCACGAGACGGATGTTGCGGACCTTGGTGCCGGCCTTGATGCCGCTCGGGCTGCCCTTGACCTTCAGGGTCTTGACCACGGTCACGGTGTCGCCGTCGGCGAGCACGTTGCCGACCGCGTCCTTCACCACCCGCTCCCCGGCCGCGGCGTCGCCGCCGGCCGGGGCGGCCGCGCCGGCCGTCCACTCGTGGCCGCACTCGGGACACACGAGGAGCGCGCCCATCTCGTACGTGTAGGCGCCGGAGCACTGGGGGCAGGGGGGAAGGGTCTCGTTCACCCGGAGATCGTAAGTGGCGGGCCGCTTCATCGCGAAAAGAGACGATTACCTGACTTCTCGGCGTCGCGCCCACGCGCCCGCACCGGCCAGTGCCACGCCGGCGCTGGCCAGACCGAGCACCGCGCCACCCGCCACGTCACCGGGGTAGTGGACGCCCGTGTGGACCCGCGAGTACCCGACGGCCCAGGCCAGCAGGGTCAGCGGGACGGCGGCCGGCGGAAGGACCACGCCCACCGCCGTGGCGAACGCGACCGCCGACGCGGTGTGCCCCGACGGGAAGGACGCCGAGCTCGGCATCGGCACGTGCCGGTCCACCGTCACCCGGGCCGCCTCCCGGTCGGGCCGCGGGCGCCGCACCAGCCGCTTGCCGAGCAGGTTCGCCGAGGCCGACGCCACCGCGATCGCGCCGACGCCGACCAGCGCGGCCGAGCGGGCCCGGCCCCCGGCGAGGGCGAGCGCGGCGGCCACGGCGAAGGAGATCTTGGAGTTGTCGGCCGCGTGGGAGAGGCGCCGGAGCCCCCGGTCCAGGGCCGGGGTGGGGGTCGCGGCCACCGCCGCGTACAGGGCGCCGTCGATCGCCCGCAGATCGGCGAGCACGGCCCGGGGGCCGGGGCCCGCGGCGGCGGCGAGGGTCTCGGCCAAGGGCTCGGCGGGCTGTTCGGCAGGCTGTCCCTGCGGCTGCTCGTGCGGCTGCTCGTGGGGCCGGCCGTCAGTGGGCTCGGGCATGGTGTTCTCCTCGGGGGCCGAAGGCCAGGATGACGATCCGGCCCCAGTTCAGCGGGGGTACGGGCGGTGCGGTCCCGGGGCGGTCGCGCGGGACGAGGACGCGCAGGGCGCGCGGCCGCAGGGTGCACAGGACGGGGGTCGGCAGGGTCAGCGCCTCGCCGTCGACGGCCACCGGGAGGGTGTCGGCCTCGGTGGTGACCTCGACCCGGTGGGCGGTCAGGACGTTCAGGCCGGTGGACTGGGTGCCGCGGACGGCGAGCTCGGCGGCCTGCGCCGCGCCCTCCACCCGGACGGCGATGACGCCCAGCTCGCCGCGGTCCAGGCGGGGCCGCCGCCCGCCGCCGAGCGGGTCGGGCGAGACGTACGGGTTGTTGCTGATCAACAGCGCCTGCTGGCCCCGGAGCGAGGTGTCGTCGGCCTCGGCGTCGAGGCGCCCGCCCTCGCCGCCGGCCAGCAGCTCGGGCATCGCGTTCAGCGCCGTGCCCGCCTTCGCGTCCCGGTACTCGGGGCGCTGCACGACATCCGCGTACACCCCGAAGGAGACCGTGTTCACGAAGGGGCGCCCCGCGACCTCACCCAGGTCGACCCGCAGCTCCTCACCGTCCGTCAGGGCGTCCAGGCAGCGGGACGGGTCGGTGCGGTCCAGGCCGAGGTCCATGGCGAAGTGGTTGCGGGTGCCGGCGCTGATCACCAGGAACGGCAGGTCGTGCTCGGCGGCGACCGCCGCGACCAGCGCCTGCGTGCCGTCGCCGCCCGCCACGCCGAGCAGGTCGGCGCCGTCGGCGACGGCCCGGCGGGCGAGCGCCTCGGCGTCGGCCTGCCCGCCCGGCTCCGGCGGCTCCAGGAGGATCACCCGCGCGCCGAGCCGCTCGGCCAGCTCGACCAGGCCGAAGCGTTCGACCTTGCCGCCGCCCGACTTCGGGTTCATCAGCAGCACGGGACGCCGCGGGCGCGCCGCGGGTGCCGCCGGACGGTGCGGGCGCGGCCGGGGCAGGGCCGCGCGGGCGCAGAACAGGGCCACGCCCCACAGGCCGAGCGAGAGCAGGGCCGTCGGCCACAGGCCGCCCCGGATGTAGAGGACGAGCAGCCCGACGGGCGCCCCGGCCGCGAGGAGCGCGCCCAGGAACCGGACGGGCCCGCGGTGGGCCAGGAACCACCAGGTGCCCGCCGCGCACAGGACGAGGCCCACCAGACCGCTGAACACGATCAGCAGGCCGCCGGCCCCGAACGGGACGAACAGCGCGACGACCGCGGCCACCGCCGCCAGCAGCGCACAGCGCGCGAACAGGCGCTCGCGGGACCGGGCCCGCGCCCCCGTACCGGATTCACTCACCACTGCCTCCCCATGTCTCGACCCCAGCCTCGTACCCCGTCGGGCCCCGTACCCCACCCACGGGTCCGTTCGGGTGACGCCTCGGCAGGCCACCTCGGCGGGTCCGGCCGGATACCGATTGTGGTGGCGGCGGAGAGGCGAAAGGATCGCTGGGGTGCGTGAACAGATGCCTGCAGAGCTGCCCGAGGCCACCAAGCTGTCCGACGGAGTCGTCACCCTACTGCCCCCGCCCCCCGCCGAAGCGGAACCCGAGGCGCGCGACCCGTACCGTTCCTTCGGGATCCGGGCCGGGCGGTGCGTGGGAAGCGTCGGACTGCGGTTCGCCGCCGCCGGACTGGCCCACGGCGACGTCGACGTGACCTACCGGCTGCACCCCGAGGCCCGCGGCCGCGGCTTCGCCACCCGCGCTGTCCTGCTGGCGTGCGCCCACGCCCGCTGCGAGGGCGCCCGCCGCGCGGTGATCCAGACCCCCGCCGACGATCCGGCCGCGGCGGCGGTCGCACGACGCGCCGGGTTCCTGCGGCGCGGCCAGATCAGCCACCGGGACGGCACCGTCGTCGACTGGTACGTGCGGGAACTCGACCGCACCTGAGGACGGGGCGTCCGGTGGGCGGTCCCGTCACGCCAGGATGCCGCTGCCGTGCGGCGCGTACAGGTCGAGCAGCCTGACCCGCGTCACATGGAGGCGGTAGGCCAGGATCTGGCCGACCCAGAACACCACCGAGGCGCCGAACTCCGCGTCCGTGCGGCACATCGACCGCACGGCCGTGCCGTCGAACTCGTGGGCCCGTACCGGGGTCATCGCCTCCGCGCCCGACTGGCACAGATACGGCGGGAACAGCCAGGACAGGCCGACCAGCTCCCCGTGGCGCAGCGTGTCGATCACGGGCGAGCCGCGACCGGGGACCTTGGCGTCGAGAGTGACCGCGCCCGTCTTGACGATCCAGAACCGGTCGGCGTGCTGCTGCTCCTCGAAGAGCCGGTGGCCCGACTCGAAGTACACGTCCTCGGCGAACGCCATGAGCCGTTCCCGGTGCTCGGGCGGCAGGCTGCTGATCTTGGGTGCGGCAGTGCTCATGGCGGACCTCCTCGGACCCGGCGACGGCGGTGCGTCCCGCCTCCAGTGTCCGTCGCCCGCGCGCGGCGCGCAGACGCCGCACGCGGGCCGTCACACGGACGCCGTACGGGGCGGAGCCGGCGGCCCGGCACCGCTTACGTTCGGTGGCGTACCGGTCACTCTCCGCTTAGCGTGGGACTCCCGGGGGGACCCCCACCTAGAACGGTGCCGCTCATGGCAGACAAGCCCTCGATCGTCCTGGTCCACGGATTCTGGGGCGGAGCCGCCCACTGGTCACACGTCATCACCGAACTGCACCGGCGCGGCTTCGGCGACCTGCACGCCGTCGAGAACCCGCTGACCTCGCTCGCCGACGACGCCGAACGCACCCGCAAGATGATCCGTCAGGCGGCCGGTCCCGTCGTGCTCGTCGGGCACTCCTACGGCGGCGCCGTCATCTCCGAGGCCGGGGACCTGCCGAACGTCTCCGCCCTGGTCTACATCGCCGCGTTCGCCCCGGACGCCGGCGAGAGCCCCGGTCAGATCAGCCAGGAGCACCCGCCGGCCGCGTTCGACAACATCGTGCCCGACTCCGACGGCTACCTCTGGATCAAGCAGGACGCCTTCCACGAGAGCTTCTGTCAGGACCTGAGCGCCGACGAGGCCCTCGTCATGGGCGTCACACAGAAGGCCCCGCTCGGCTCGACCTTCGGCGACAACGTGACGGCCCCGGCCTGGCGCGCCAAGCCCTGCTGGTACCAGGTGTCGACCCAGGACCGGATGATCCACCCGGACAACGAGCGCCGGATGGCCGCGCGGATGAACCCGGTCAAGACCATCGAACTCGACGCGAGCCACGCCTCGCTCGCCTCCCAGCCCGGCGCGGTCGTCGACCTCATCGAGGTCGCGGCCCGCGAGACCACCGGCTGAGGAACACCCCGCCGCCGGGCGCGGGGCCCGGGCCGCCCGGCGGCCCCGCGCGGGCTACTCTCCGCGAGTCCCGGTCACGAGGTGGCCCCCCGCCGGGTGGGCTCGGTGAAGCGTTCGGGGTGGGCGCCGTTTGCGAAGCCCTCGCTGCCGGCGACCGGGACGAGGGCGGGGAACGCGCCGGGGGCGCGCAGGGCGAAGAGGCAGTCGAGCCGGTCGCCCGCGGCGGGCGAGACGGTGTCCCGGGCCGGTGCCAGCAGGAACACCGTCTCTCCTGCGGCGGGCCGGGCGACGGCGTCCACGGAGCGCCCGAAGACGGGCCGGGTGTCGAGACCGGCCGTCAGCCAGCCGTCGACATCGGCCTCCAGGGCCTCCGCCTGGCCGTCCAGCGCGTGCCGTCGGCACCAGGCGGCGCCCTCCTCCCTGATCCGCAGCAGCAGCGCGCGGTCGGCGCCGTCGGGCCGGGGCACCCTCCCGTCCTCGGCCTGCCGGGACCGGAAGCGGTCCACCAGCGGGATCAGCGAGTCCGTGAGCACGGCGCCCTCGGCGCGCAGATGGTCCGGGACGGGCGGGATGTCGTCCGGTCTCGTGTACGTCACCGTGGGTGAGCCTCTCCGTGGGCCTGCGGGGGCACCGGCCGGAGCCGCGTGTCCGCCCGGAACGGTCAAGATCCAAGCAATCCCGGGCGGCCCGGGGCAAGGCCTTTCACGGCCTGTCCCGCATGACGGGACACGCGGCGGTACGCGCGGCGGACACGTCACGGCGCGCAGGCCGCGACGCTCCGCGCGACACCGCTCCGCGTGCGCCCGTCCGGCGGAGGGCGGAGCATGAACGTGAGGAGGGGCGGCCGACGGGGGAGGTGACCAGGAGGGTGCCATGCCCGTCCCGGACGGCGGTGACACACTCGTCGTACTCAAAGACGTGGACAAGCACTTCGGGACCCTCCATGTGCTCCAGTCCATCGACCTCACCATCCACCGCGGCGAGGTCGTGGTCGTCATCGGCCCCTCCGGTTCCGGCAAGTCCACACTCTGCCGTGCGATCAACCGCCTGGAGACCATCGACTCGGGCGAGATCGTCGTCGACGGCAGACCGCTGCCCGCCGAGGGACGGGAACTGGCCGCGCTCCGCGCCGACGTCGGCATGGTCTTCCAGTCCTTCAACCTCTTCGCGCACAAGACGGTGCTCGACAACGTCACCCTCGGCCAGATCAAGGTCCGCAAGAAGGACCGCAAGAGCGCCGAGGAGCGGGCCCGCACCCTCCTGGACCGGGTCGGGGTCGCCACCCAGGCGGACAAGTACCCGGCGCAGCTCTCCGGCGGCCAGCAGCAGCGGGTCGCCATCGCCCGGGCGCTCGCCATGGACCCGAAGGTCATGCTCTTCGACGAGCCGACCTCGGCGCTCGACCCGGAGATGATCAACGAGGTCCTGGAGGTGATGCAGCAGCTGGCCCGGGACGGCATGACGATGGTGGTCGTCACCCACGAGATGGGGTTCGCCCGGTCGGCGGCCAACCGCGTGGTGTTCATGGCCGAAGGCCGGATCGTCGAACAGGCCACGCCCGAGGAGTTCTTCGGCAACCCGCGCAGCGAGCGCGCCAAGGACTTCCTGTCGAAGATCCTCCATCACTGACCCGTACATGTGTGACCCGTACACCGTCCGCACCACCGTGGGGTGATGACCATGAATCCGCTCAGGACCCGAAGGTTCACCATCGCCGCCGCCGCGGCGGTCGTCCTCTCGTTCACCGGGACCGCCTACGCCTCCGGCGGGGCGGCCGCGCACCGCGACGACGGGAAGATCACCGTAGGCATCAAGTTCGACCAGCCCGGCATCGGCCTGAAGACCCCGGACGGCACCTACACCGGCTTCGACGTCGACGTCGCCACGTACGTCGCCAAGCAGCTCGGCCACGACCCGAAGGACATCGTCTGGAAGGAGGCCAAGAGCGCCGACCGGGAGAGCCTGCTCCAGCGCGGCGACGTGGACTTCATCGCGGCCTCGTACTCGATCACCCCCAAGCGGGCCGAGAAGGTCGACTTCGCCGGGCCGTACCTGCTCGCCCACCAGGACGTGCTGATCCGCGCCGACGACAACTCGATCACCAAGCCCTCGGACCTGAACAACAAGAAGCTCTGCTCCGTGACCGGCTCCACCTCCGCGCAGAACGTCAAGACGAAGATCGCCCCGGACGCCCAGCTCCAGGAGTACGGCGGTTACTCCGAGTGCCTGACCGGCCTGGAGAACGGTGTCATCGACGCGATCACCACCGACGACTCGATCCTCGCCGGATACGCCTCGCAGCCCGAGTTCAAGGGCAAGTTCAAGCTGGGCGGCTTCAAGCTGAGCAACGAGAACTACGGCATCGGCGTCCAGAAGGGCAGCGAGCTCAAGGGGAAGATCAACACGGCGCTGGAGAAGATGGTGGCCGACGGGTCCTGGGCCGCGGCCGTGCAGAAGAACTTCGGTCCCGCCGGATACCAGGCCGAGCCCGCACCGAAGATCGGCGTGGTCGTCCAGTGAGCGGGCCGTCGTGTTCGACTTCCTGGAGGGCTACGACCTGCTGGGAGCCTTCTGGACGACGGTCCGGCTGACCTTCTTCTCCGCGATCGGCTCCCTGGTCTGGGGGACGCTGCTGGCTGCCATGCGGGTCAGCCCCGTCCCCCTGATGCGGGGCTTCGGCTCCGTCTACGTCAACATCGTCCGCAACATCCCCCTCACCGTCATCATCGTCTTCACCTCGCTGGGCCTCTTCCAGACCCTCGGGGTCAGCATGGGCGCCGAGGACTTCACCACCATCAACTTCCGGCTCGCCGTCCTCGGCCTCACCGCCTACACCTCCGCCTTCGTCTGCGAGGCGCTGCGCTCCGGCATCAACACCGTGCCCCTCGGGCAGGTCGAGGCGGCCCGGGCCATCGGGCTGAACTTCTCGCAGACCCTGCGGATGATCGTGATGCCGCAGGCCTTCCGCTCGGTCGTCGGCCCCCTCGCCAACGTCCTGATCGCCCTCACCAAGAACACCACCGTCGCCGCCGCCATCGGCGTCGCCGAAGCCGCCCTGCTGATGCGCGAGATGATCGAGAACGAGGCCCAGCTGCTGCTGATCTCCGCCGTCTTCGCCGTCGGCTTCCTCTGCCTCACCCTGCCCACCGGGCTGTTCCTCGGCTGGGTCGCCAAGAAGGTCGCGGTGAAGCGATGAAAGGGACGCGGGACGGGACGGGGGAGGCGAAGGGGAAGAGGAAGAGGGAGGGGAAGACGACGGAGAAGGGGAAGGCGAAGGCGCCGAAGGAGTCCGGGGCCGTCCTCTACGACGTCCCCGGGCCGCGTGCCCGGCGGCGCAACCTCCTCCTCACCCTGCTCTTCCTCCTCGCCGTCGGCGGCGTCGTGTGGTGGGTGGTGGCGAGCCTCGCCGACAAGGACCAGCTCGCCTGGGCCAAGTGGGCGCCCTTCTTCACGGACCCCCGGGTCTGGCACACGTACCTGCTGCCGGCCCTGAAGAACACCGTCACTGCCGCCGCCCTCGCGATGGGCATCGCCCTGCCGCTCGGCGCGTTCCTCGGCGTCGCCCGGCTCTCCGACCACCGCTGGGTGCGCGGTACGGCAGGGCCCGTGGTCGAGTTCTTCCGCGCCATCCCCGTGCTCATCCTGATGCTCTTCGCCAACGCCGCCTACGCCGAGTTCACCGGCATCAGCCCGGAGAGCAGGCCCCTGTACGCCGTCGTCACCGGGCTCGTCCTCTACAACGCCTCCGTCCTCGCCGAGGTCGTCCGCGCCGGGATCCTCGCGCTGCCGGCCGGGCAGACCGACGCGGCCAAGGCGATCGGGATGCGCAAGGGCCAGACCATGGCGTACGTGCTGCTGCCGCAGTCGGTCACGGCGATGCTGCCCGCCCTGGTCAGCCAGCTCGTCGTCATCGTCAAGGACACGGCGCTGGGCGGCGCCATGCTCGGCTTCTCCGAACTCCTCGCCTCCGTCCGCCCGATGAGCGCCAACTACGGGGCGAACACGATCGCCTCCTTCACCGTGGTCGCCGTCGTCTTCGTCGTCCTCAACTTCGCCCTCACCAGCTTCGCCTCGTGGCTGGAGCGGCGGCTGCGCCGCGGCAAGCGGTCCACGGGAGCGGTGGTCGGCGCCGACGCGGTGGAGGACCTGGCGGCGCCGGGCGAGCCGGGCCGTACGGGGCCGTTCTGACCCGGGCGCGCCGCGGGCCGTGCTCAGCCGCCGGCGGTGGTCTGCCGAAACCCAGGGCATGACCTTCACGCCCGCACCGCCGCCGACCCGCGCTCCGGACCGTACCGACCGCCTCCTCGCCGCCCTCGGAGGGATCCTCGCCGGATGCGGCGGGCTCGCCGTCGCCGCGCTCGTCACGGTCACCGTCCGCCCCGAGGCGGCACCCGTCGTCGCCGTCGGCGGCTTCGTCGTCGACCACACCCCGGCGGGCGTCAAGGAATGGGCCATCCGCACCTTCGGCGAGAGCGACAAGGACGTCCTCCAGACCGGCGTCCTGATCGTCCTCGCCGTCCTCGCGGCCGGCCTCGGCGTCCTCGCGCTGCGGCACCGTGCCCTCGCCCTCGCCGGGGTGGGCGCGCTCGGCCTGGTGGGCGCCCTGGCCGCCGTGACCCGCCCCGACTCGGAGTCCTGGACGGACGTCCTGCCCGCCCTCGCCGGGGCCGCGGCCTCGGCGGCGGTCCTGTACCTGTTGACCCGGCGGCTCGTCGGCCCGCCCACGACCACGCCCGCGCGGTCCCGGCGCCGCTTCCTGGTCGCCGGGGCGGGCACCCTCGTCGGCGCCGTCGGGGCCACCTTCCTCGCCCGGTCGGCCGGCGGGGACCGCTCCGCGAACGCCACCGCCTCCCGCAACGCCCTCCGGCTGCCCCGCCCCGCCTCGCCGGCCCCCGCCGTGCCGGCCGGCGCGCAGCTCCCGGTCGACGGGATCAGCCCCTTCGTCACGCCCAACCGCGACTTCTACCGGGTCGACACGGCCCTCGTCGTGCCCCGGGTCGACGCCGACTCCTGGACCCTGCGCATCCACGGCCTGGGCGTGTCCCGCGAGCTCACCGTCACCCTGCGGGACCTGTTCCGGCGCGAGGTCGTCGAGCGGGACCTCACTCTCAACTGCGTGTCCAACGAGGTCGGCGGACCGTACATCGGCAACGCCCGCTGGCTGGGCGTGCGCCTCGCCGACCTGCTGCGGGAGGCCGGGGTGCGCCCGCCGTCGGCCGGCGGGCCCGCCGACCAGCTCGTCGCGCGCTCCGTCGACGGCATGACCATCGGCAGCCCCGTGGAGACCGTCATGGACGGCCGGGACGCGCTGCTCGCCTTCGGGATGAACGGCGAGCCGCTGCCCTTCGTCCACGGCTTCCCCGTGCGGATGCTCGTCCCCGGCCTGTACGGCTACGTCTCCGCCTGCAAGTGGATCTCCTCGCTCGAACTGACCACCTTCGCCGCGTACGACGCCTACTGGGTGCCGCGCGGCTGGTCGGCCCAGGCGCCCGTGAAGACCCAGTCCCGGATCGACACCCCGAAGGCCTACAGCGAACCGAGGGCGGGCACGGTCGCCGTCGCCGGGGTCGCCTGGGCCCAGCACCGGGGCGTCTCCCGCGTCCAGGTACGGGTCGACGACGGCCCCTGGCAGGACGCCGAGCTGGGCGCGCAGGACAGCCGCGACACCTGGCGCGAGTGGGTGTACCGCTGGCGCGCGGAGCCCGGACGGCACACCCTCACCGCCCGGGCGACCGACGGCACCGGGGCGGTGCAGACCGAGCAGCGGGCCGGGACCATGCCCGACGGGGCCACCGGACTGCACTCCGTCACGGTCACCGTCGCAGCAGCTCAAGGGGGAGCGCCGGCACGTGGTGCCCGGCCCGGCCCGTCGTCGACCGGGCGGCGGTGAGCGCGTTCAGGACGGCCTCCTCGACCGCCTCCACCACCGCCGTGCAGAACGGGTCGATCCGGCCCCACGGCACGAACCGCAGCGTCTCGTAGGGCGCCGGGCCGTCCTTCTCGGGGAACGTGCTGGTCAGCGCCGACTCGTTCGCCGTGGAGAAGGCGAGGAACAGGTCGCCCGAGAAGTGGCTGCCCGTGGTGCCCGTCCGGGCGAGACCCAGCGGCACTCGCCGGGCCAGCGCCTTGCACTGGCCCGGCAGCAGCGGCGCGTCCGTCGCCACGACCACCACCACGGAACCCGCCCCCGGCGGCACCCGCCCCGCCTCCCCGGCCGGCGGGAGCCGCCGGCCCACCGGGTCCCCCGCCACCACCAGCTCGTGCCGGGCGCCGAAATTGGCCTGCACATGGACCCCGACCGTGTACCGGTCCGCCCCGTACGGGACCACCCGGGAGGCCGTGCCGACCCCGCCCTTGAAGCCGTAGCAGCGCATCCCCGTACCGCCGCCGACACAGCCCTCCGCGACCGGGCCCGAGGCCGCCGCGTCCAGCGCCGCGGCCGCGTGCTCCGGGCGCACGGCGGGGCCGTGGATGTCGTTGAGATACCCGTCCCAGGTCTCCGTCACCACCGGCAGCAGCCACTCGGGCGCCAGGTCCGCGCGGTGCCGGGCCACCCAGTCGACCACCCCGCGGTGCACCGGCCCGACCGCGTACGTGTGGGTCAGCAGCACCGGCACCGCGAGCGCGCCGCTCTCCTCCACCCAGGTCGTCCCGGTCATCTCGCCGTTGCCGTTCAGCGCGTACCAGCCCGCCGCGCAGGGCACCCCCACCCCGGTCCGGCCGCGCGGCAGGACGGCCGTCACGCCCGTGCGGACGTCCTCCCCCTCGATCAGGGTCACATGGCCGACCTGGACGCCCGGCACATCGGTGATCGCGTTCCAGGGCCCCGGCTCACCGGTCAGTGGAACGCCCAACTCGCGTACTCTCGCGCGTACTTCCGTCATGGGCGGCACCGTACCGCCCCCCGCCGGGGTGCCGGTGGCGGACCGGCGGAGCACCATGAAGACATGAACGGCACCGGCGGCACCGGCGGCACGGAGCGCGCGCCCGGGATGGGCGAGATCAGCGCCCCGGGCCGCGTCGCGGGCCCCGACGAGGGCATCGGCGCAGCCGAGCTGGCCCTCGCCGCCCGCAACCACGGACTGCCCCTCGAAGCACTGCGCTACGACACCAGCCCGCCCGGCCTGCACTACGTCCTGGTCCACTACGACATCCCCGCCGCCGACACCGAGGACTGGCGGCTCACCGTCGGCGGCCGGGTGCGCCGCCCGCTGGACCTCGACGTCGCGGCGCTGCGCGCCCGTCCGGCCGTCACCCACCGGGTCACCCTGGAGTGCGCGGGCAACGGCCGGGCCCGTCTCAGCCCCCGCCCGGTCAGCCAGCCCTGGATCGTCGAGGCCGTCGGCACCGCCGACTGGACCGGCGTCCCGCTGGCCGCCCTGCTCGCCGAGGCGGGCCCCGCCGACGGCGCCGTCGAAGCCGTCTTCACCGGCGCCGACCACGGCGTCGAACGCGGCACCGAACAGGACTACCGGCGCAGCCTCCCGCTCCCGCTCGCCGCCGACCCGGCGCGCGGCGTGCTCGTCGCGTACGCCATGAACGGCGCCCCGCTGCCGCCCCAGCACGGGCACCCGCTGCGCCTGGTCGTGCCCGGCTGGTACGGCATGGCCTCCGTGAAGTGGCTGACCGGCGTCACCGTCACCGACACCCCGTTCACAGGCTTCCAGCAGGCCGTCGCCTACCGCTACCGGCAGGGCCCCGACGAGCCCGGCACCCCCGTGGACGTCATCGCGCCCCGCGCCCTGATGATCCCGCCCGGCTTCCCCGACTTCATGTCCCGCACCCGTGTCGTCCGCCCCGGCCCCGTCCCCCTCACCGGCCGCGCCTGGTCCGGACACGGGCCGGTGACCCGCGTGGAGCTCAGCGCCGACGGGGAGCGCACCTGGACCGACGCCGAGGTGACCGCCGACCCCGGGAACCCCTGGGCCTGGGCCGCGTGGCGCACCTCCTGGAAGGCGACCCCGGGCCCGTACCTGCTCACCGTCCGCGCCACCGACGCCACCGGCCGCACCCAGCCGCTCACGGCCCCCTGGAACCGGGGCGGCTTCGGCAACAACCTGGTGCAGCGGGTGGAAGTGCTCTGCGTCACGTAGCGGCAGTGGATGGCCGCCACCGGGTCCCGGGGCGGGCGACAGGCGCCGCGCGGGCCGCATAGAGTCGGAGCGGACGCCGCACACCACGCACCACCGAGGAGCATTCCGTGACCGACCCGGAGACCACCGCCCTGCAGCAGCGGATCGCCCGTGAGCTCGAGGTCGGCGAGACCTTCGACCCGCGCGCGGAGATCGACCGCCGGGTGGCCTTCCTCGCCGAGCGCCTCACCTCCACCGGCCTGGGCTGCCTGGTCCTCGGCATCAGCGGCGGCGTCGACTCCACCACCGCCGGACGGCTCTGCCAGCTCGCCGTCGAGCGCGCCCGCGCCACCGGCCACCAGGCCACCTTCTACGCCATGCGGCTGCCCTACGGCGTCCAGGCCGACGAGCGCGACGCCCGGCTCGCCCTCGACTTCATCCGCGCCGACGAGGTCCTCACCGTCGACATCAAGGCGGCCAGCGACGCCGCCCTGGACGCCACCGTCGCCGCCGGGACCGCCTTCCGCGACCCGCACCACCAGGACTTCGTGCACGGCAACATCAAGGCCCGGCAGCGGATGATCGCCCAGTACGCGGTCGCGGGCGCCCACAACGGGCTGGTCGTCGGCACCGACCACGCCGCCGAGGCCGTCTCCGGCTTCTTCACCAAGTACGGCGACGGCGCCGCCGACCTCGTCCCGCTCACCGGCCTCACCAAGCGCCGGGTGCGCGCCGTGGCCGCCGAGCTGGGCGCCCCCGCCGAGCTGGTCTGGAAGACCCCCACCGCCGACCTGGAGACCCTCGACCCGGGCAAGCCCGACGAGGACGCCCTCGGCGTGACGTACGACGAGATCGACGACTTCCTGGAGGGCAAGCCGGTCGGCGAGGCCGCCTTCGCCTCGATCGTCCGCCGCTACGAGCTCACCGAGCACAAGCGCCGGCTGCCGATCGCGCCCTGACCGGCACCACCCCACCGCGCGACCAGCGTCAACCGCACGACCAGCACGAACAGGAACAGCCAGGTGTCCACCTTCCGGCAGCCCGGACTCGTCCTCACCGACCGCCGCTTCAGCGTCCCCCTCGACCACGGCGCCCCCGACGGCGAACGGATCGAGATCCACGGACGGGAGGTCGTCGCGAGCGACCGGGCAGCCGACCGGGCCGGCCTGCCCTGGCTGCTCTACCTGGAGGGTGGGCCCGGGTTCGGGGCCCGCCGCTTCATCGGCCCGGAGGCCTGGCTCGGCCGGGCGGTGCGCGAGTTCCGGGTGCTCCTGCTCGACCAGCGGGGCACCGGCGCCTCCACCCCCGCCAACCGGCAGACCCTGCCGCTGCGCGGCACCCCGCGCGAACAGGCCGACTACCTCGCCCACTTCCGCGCCGACTCCATCGTCAAGGACTGCGAGCTGATCCGCCGGGAGCTGACCGGCGGCGCCCCCTGGACCGTCCTCGGCCAGAGCTTCGGCGGCTTCTGCGCCACCCACTACCTCGGCGCCGCCCCCGAGGGCCTGGAGACCGTGCTCATCACGGGCGGGCTGCCCTCCCTCACCGCCACCGCCGACGAGGTCTACCGGGCCGCGTTCCCGCGCGTGCGGCGCAAGAACGAGGCCCACTACGCCCGTTACCCCGACGACGTCGAGCGGGCCCGCCGGATCGCCGCCCACCTCGCCGCGCACGAGGTCGTGCTGCCCGGCGGCGGCGCGCTGACCCCCGAGGCCTTCCAGTCCCTCGGCATCCTGCTCGGCGGCGGCGACGGCACCCACCAGCTCCATCTGCTCCTGGAGGACGCCTTCGTCCCCACCACGGCGGGCCCCGCCCTGTCCGACGCCTTCCTCGAAGGCGTCCAGGCCCACCTCTCGTTCGCCGGCCACCCGCTCTACGCCCTGCTGCACGAGGCCATCTACGCGCAGGGGCAGGGCCCGACCGACTGGGCCGCCGAACGCGTACGGGCCGGGCTCCCCGAGTTCGACGCGGCCAGGACCCTCGCGGGCGACGCCCCGCTCCTGTTCACCGGGGAGACGATCCACCCCTGGCACTTCGCCACCGACCCGGCCCTGCGCCCGCTGCGCGAGACCGCCGAACTCCTCGCCGCCCGCACCGACTGGGCCCCGCTCTACGACCCGGCGCGGCTCGCCGCCAACGAGGTCCCGGTGGCCGCCGCCGTCTACCACGACGACATGTACGTGGACACCGCCCACGCGCTGAGCACCGCGCGGGCCGTCCGGGGCCTTCGCACCTGGGTCACCGACGAGTTCGAGCACGACGGTGTACGGGCCGGCGGCCCCCGCGTCCTCGACCGGCTGCTCGCCCTGGCCCGCGGCGAACTCTGACCCCCGGCCCGCCCGCCGCGCGGGGATAGGATGCGCCGCGCGACCGGGTCCGCACCCGGTCGCCCGCCGGCCGGCCCGCGGCCGGTGGTCCGCGCACCAGGGGGCCCGGTGGCACACGGCGAGATCCCGGCGTCCGGACGCGAGCTGAAGTTCCGTGCCCTGACGGCCCAGTTGCGCCGCGGCCTGCTCGACGGCACCTGGCCGCCCGGCAGCAAGCTGCCCACCGAACGGGCCCTCGCCGCCGAGACCGGGGTCTCCGTGACCACCGTCCGCCGGGCGTACGAGGACCTCGTCGCCCTCGGCCTGGTCCAACGGCGCCAGGGCGCGGGCACGTTCGCCGCCCACCGCGCCGAGGAGGAGCGGGCCGACCGCCGGGTCGTCGGCGTCCTCGTCCCCGACACCGCGTTCTACTACCCGCGCGTCCTCCAGGGCATCGAGCAGGAACTCGCCGCCGCCGGCGCCCGGCTCGTCCTCGCCTGCTCCCATTACGACCAGGCCGAGGAGGACGCCGCCGTCGTCCGGCTGCTCGGCGCGGGCGTCCACGGGCTGCTGCTCGTCCCCTCCCTGCACACCGCCGCCGACCCCGGGCGGCGCGCCGAGGAACTCCTCGCCCTGCCCGTGCCGGCCGTTCTGGTCGAGCGCCGGCTCGCCGCGCACGGCCCCGGCGACCCCACCGAGCACGTCTGTACCGACCACGAGGGCGGCGCCTACGACGCCGTACGGCATCTGAAGGCCCTCGGACACCTTCGGTTCGGGCTCGTCGTGCGCTCGGACGCGCCGACCACGGCCCCCATCGAGTCCGGCTTCGCCCGCGCCGTGGCCGACCTGGGGCTGCCCGAGGCGTGCCGGGAGAGCGAGGCCATGGGGGAGTGGGACGCGGGCCGCGCCGACCGGGCCGTGGCCGCGCTCCGCGAAGCCGGGGTCACCGCCGCGCTCTGCTTCGGCGACCGCGAGGCCACGCTGGTCCTCGGCGCCGCCCGCCGGGCCGGTCTGCGGGTCCCCGAGGACCTGGCCCTGATCAGCTACGACAACGAGTTCGCGGACGTGGCCGAGACCCCGCTGACGGCCGTCTCCCCGCCGAAGTTCCAGCTCGGCAGGCTCGCCGCGCAGATCCTGCTCCGCCGGCTCGCCGAGGGCGACGCGGCCCCGCTCCACCAGGTGCAGCTGCGCCCGCGGCTGGTCGTACGGGCGTCGTGCGGGGCACCCCGGAGTGCGCGGGGTTGAGTGTTTCATCGGGTCTACGCTCAAAAAAGTCCAAGTCATGCGCACTGTTTGCTCATTGTTCGCTATCGTCTCCCGGGGTAGAACACCGTTCGAGCCCCGGCGTCCGCCCCGGGACCTGGCCCCGAGAGGACGCGCATGACCACCCACGTGGACATCGAGATCGCCAGCCAGCCGGACTGCTGGCGGCGGGCCGCCGAGATCGCCGCGGCACGGGCCGACCTGCTGCCCCGCACCGGTGAACGGGTGGCCGTCGTCGGCTGCGGCACCTCGTACTTCATCGCCCGCGCCTACGCCGCCCTGCGGGAGTCGCTCGGCGGCGGCGAGACCGACGCCTTCCCCGCCTCCGACCCGACGCCGCTCGGTCGGGGCTACGACCGGATCGTGGCGCTCACCCGCTCGGGCACCACCACCGAGGTCGCCGAGCTGCTGGCCCGGGCCGCCGGGCGCACCCCCACCCTCGTCCTCACCGGCGTGCCGGGCAGCCCGGCCGCGCGGCTCGCCGACGCCGTCCTCGACCTCCCCTTCGCCGACGAGCGTTCCGTGGTGCAGACCCGGTTCCCCACCACCGCGCTCCAACTCCTCAGGGCCGGACTCGGCGTCGACCTCGGTCCCTCGATCGCCGACGCCGAACTCGTCCTGTACGAGCCGCTGCCCGCGAGCTGGACGCGGCACGGGCAGTTCACCTTCCTCGGCACCGGCTGGACCGTCGGCCTCGCCGACGAGGCGGCGCTCAAGCTGCGCGGCGCCGCCCGCGCCTGGACCGAGTCGTACCCGGCGATGGAGTACCGGCACGGCCCGATCGGCATCAGCGACCCCGGCAGCCTGGTGTGGTGCCTCGGCCCGGTCCCGCCCGGCCTCGCCGACGAAGTAGCCTCCACCGGGGCCCGGTTCGTCGCTGACGCCCTCGACCCGGTCGCCGCCCTGGTGCGCGCCCAGCGGCTCGCCGTCGCCCTCGCGGACCGCCGCGGCCTCAACCCCGACCGCCCCCGCCACCTCACCCGCTCGGTGATCCTCGCCGGGGCCCGCTGAACCGGTCTGGAGCGCCCCTGGAGCGCTGCCTGAAGCCTGCTCGGACGGCCCCGGCATCGCGAGCCGGAGCCGCCCCCCGGCTGCCGGGCGCGGGACGTATCCTGCGCCCATGATCGACACCACCGGGCAGGCCCCGCCGCAACTGGAAGAGATGCCCTCCGACTGGCAGCGCGCCCTCGCCGTCGTCGCCCACCCCGACGACCTGGAGTACGGCTGCGCCGCGGCCGTCGCGGGCTGGACCGACGCGGGCAAGGAGGTCGTCTACGTCCTCGCCACCCGTGGCGAGGCGGGCATCGACGGCCTCGAACCCGCCGTGTGCGGCCCGTTGCGCGAGCGGGAGCAGCGGGACAGCGCGGCGGTGGTCGGGGTGCGGACCGTGGAGTTCCTGGACCACCGCGACGGCGTGATCGAGTACGGGCTCGGGCTGCGCCGCGACATCGCCGCCGCCATCCGCCGCCACCGCCCCGAACTCGTCCTCACCCTCAACCACCGTGACACCTGGGGCCCGGAGCCCGGCGGTGCCTGGAACACCCCGGACCACCTGGCCGTGGGCCGGGCGGTCCTGGACGCGGCGGCGGACGCGGGCAACCGCTGGATCTTCCCCGAGCTGACCGAGCAGGGCCTCGCCCCGTGGAACGGGGTGCGCTGGGTCGCCGTCGCCGGTTCGAACCTCCCCACCCACGCGGTCGACGCCGGACCGGGCCTGGAGCGCGCCACCCGTTCGCTGCTCGCCCACCGCACCTACATCGAGGCGCTGACCGACCAGGACGCGGACGCGTACTGCCGTGAGTTCGTCGCGATGTCGACGGGCCGCGCCTCGGACCGCTTCGGGGGCCGCCCCGCGGTGGCGTTCGAGGTGTTCCCCCGGTAGGGGACGGGCGCTAGGCTCCACGCCCGGACCTATCTGACGGTCCGTCAGGCAGGTGGAGGGCAGGGGGCGGTGCGGTGATCGACACGCTCGACCACACGGTCCCGGAGGGCGAGGAACGGCTCACCCTCCGGGTCGAGGACGGCATCGGGGTGGTCACCCTGTGCCGCCCGGAGAAGCTCAACGGCTGGAGCTGGGAGGCCAGTCGGCAGCTCGGTCTCGTCAGCGACCGGATCCGCTTCGACGAGCGGATCCGGGCCGTGCTGCTGCGGGCCGAGGGCCGGGCCTTCTGCGCGGGGATCGACGTCACCGCGCCCGGCGGGGCCATCACCGGACGCTCGGCGGCCGAGCGCACCGAGAACTACGCCGAGGGCATCCGCTGGGTCCACGAACGCTTCGCCGCCTTCGCCCGGCTGCCGCAGCCCGTCGTCGCCGCCGTCCAGGGCTACTGCCTCGGCTTCGGCTTCGAGCTGGCCCTCATGGCCGATGTCCGCGTCGCCGCCGCCGACGCCGTCTTCGCGCTCCCCGAGACCGGCATCGGCGTCGCCGTCGACGCGGGCGGCGACCTGCGGATCGCCCGCGAGGCGGGCGCCGGCTGGGCCAAGTACCTGGCGCTCACCGGCCGGCGGATCGACGCCCACACCGCCGAACGCCTCGGTCTGGTCCAGCGGGTCACCGCCCCCGAGGAGCTCGCGGCGGCGGCGTACGAGACGGCCGAGGCCGTCGCGGCGGCCGCCCCGCTCGCCGTCCGGGCGGTGAAGCGCAACATCGACGCCTTCGCCGACCAGGGCCTCGCCGCCGCCCTCGACCGCACCGCGCTCGCCGCCGCGCTCACGCTCACCTCCGAGGACGCCCGCGAGGGCTACGCGGCGAAGGCGGCCCGCAGGCCGCCCCGCTTCGAGGGCCGCTGAGCACCGGGCGGGCGCCGGACGGACCCCGGGCGGGCGCCGTCCCGGCCCCGGGCCCGCCGCGTACTACATGGTGGGGGCGGGCTTCAGTACGGCGAAGGGGGCGCCGGACGGGTCCGCCAGCCAGGCGATCCGGCCCACGTCCGGGACGTCCGCGGGCGGCATCAGGACCGAGCCGCCGCTCTCCTGGACCGAGGCGGCGACCACGTCGGCGTCCGTCGTGGCGAAGTACGGGATCCAGCGCGCCTTGTCCGCGCCCGGCTGGAGCGGCGCCACCCCGCCGAAGGAGGCGTCCTGCTGGTCCCCGGAGGCCGTGGAGATCACCCGGTAGGTCATGCCGGGCGCCTCCATCTCCTTCCAGCGCCAGCCGAACAGGCCGCGGTAGAACCCGAGGACCGCCTCCGGGTCGGCCACGTGCAGCTCGGCCCAGAGCAGGGTGTGGTTCTCGGAGGTCCGCTCCAGGCCCTTCACGGCCTTCGGCTCCCAGACGGCGAACTCGGCGCCGCCCGGGTCGGTCAGGGCGGCCATCCGGCCGGCCTCCATCACGTCCATGGGCGCCATCCGGACGGTGCCGCCGCCCTTCTCGGCCGCCTTGGCGGTGGCCTCGGCGTCCGGGGTCTCGAAGTAGACCGTCCAGGCGCTGCTCGCGCCCTCCTGGGTGAGCGGGCCGAGGGCGGCGACGGTCTTGCCGTCCTGCTGGAAGAAGCCGTAGCCGCCGGCGTCGGGACCGGCCGAGACGAAGTCCCAGCCGAAGACCCGGCCGTAGAAGGTGGCGGCGGCGTCGGTGTCGGGGCTGCCGAGGTCGAGCCAGTCGGGCGAGCCCGTGGTGAAGTCCGTACCGAGCATGGGAGGAGTTCCGTCCTTCCGGGTGGGGAGGCCGTGCCGAAGCGGAGCGGGTGGCCGGGTTCCGGCCACCATGGCCGATCCTCACCCCCTCCTGGGTCCTCCGCAGCCCTGCCACCCCGGTTTCATCCGCACGGCCCAGCGTGGTTCAGCCCTCGTGTGCCCGGTCCGGCGCCTCCCATGTGAACGGGCCGCGCCCCAGCTGGGCCCGCACCGGCACCACCGGCTCGTTCACCAGCGAGCGGCGCTGCCAGTTGGCGCCGTCGACCACCAGGGTGTGCCCGCTGACGAACCGGGCGTACGGGGAGGCCAGGAAGGTCGCGGCCCAGCCCAGCTCGCGGGGCTGCCCCACCCGAAGCGCGGGCTGGCGCAGCTCCGGGTGTCCGGCCCGGTCCAGGCTGGCCCGGACCGCCGGCGCCATCTCCTCGTGCGGCATCAGCCCCGGCACCAGGCCGTTGACCTGGATCCCGTACGGTCCCCACTCCACCGCCAGGGTCTCCGTCAGGTTCTTCACCCCGGCCTTCGCCGCCGCCGAGTGCGCGTACCCGGGGCCGCCGGTCCAGGCGTAGGAGGCGCCGACGTTGACGACCGAACCGGGCGTCCCCGCGGCCAGGTGCCGCCGGGCGAACTCGCGGGTGGTGAACCAGGTCCCGGAGAGCGTGATGTCCACGACCGCCCGCCAGCCGTTGGGCGACAGCTCCTCCGCCGGTACGGGGAAGTTGGCCGCCGCGCAGTTCACCAGGACGTCCGGCCGGACGCCCAGCGCCGCCTCGCAGGCGTCCATGACCCCGGCGATCCGCTCCGGGTCCCGGATGTCGCACACCCCGGTCACCACCCGCGTCCCGGCGACCGCCGCCAGCTCCTCACGGGCCGCCGCGAGCCGCCCGGCCGTGCGCCCCAGGATGGCGAGATCGGCGCCGAGCCGCGCGAACTCGGCGCCGATCGCCTTGCCGAGACCCGAGCCCCCGCCCGTCACCAGGACCACCCGGCCCTCGAACGTGCCCGCCGGCAGGGCGCTCGCGCCGAGCGGCGGAGGGGCGGGCAGACCGGGTGTGCCGGTCGACCCCTCGTGTGGTGCGTCTCTCGTCTCCTCCATGGGGCATCGATAGCGTGCCCGCGTCGAGAAATGAAGACCCGTCAGGCCGCGGAACCCGCCGCCTTCCGGTCCAGGTCGGACAGGAGCAGGTCCCCGTTGACCGCGGCGGCGGCCCGGTAGCCGCCGCTCGCCGCGTTGACCACCTGCTCGTGCGCGCCGATCGCGTTCCCCGCCGCCCACACGCCCGGCACGCTGGTACGCCCCGTCTCGTCCACCGCCACGAAGGCGCCGAACGGCGTCTCGCGGGTGTCCGCGCCCAGCGCCGTGAGCAGCCCGTCGCGGGGGACCGGCCGGGGGCCCACGAACAGCACCTCGCGCGGCACGGTCCGCCCGTCGGCCATCCGTACGCCCGTCAGCCGGTCCTCCTCGACGACGAGACCCGCCACCTCGCCCGTCACGACCGTCACACCGGCCGCCGCGAGACGCGCGGCGTCCTGTGCGGAGGGGGCCGCGGCCGTGTGCAGGAAGAGGGTCACGTCGGCGGACCACTGCGAGACCACCAGCGCCTGGTGGGCGGGGAGTTCCGGGTGGGCGAGCACGCCGAAGGCCCGGTCCCGGACCTCCCAGCCGTGGCAGTACGGGCAGTGGATCACGTCCCGGCCCCAGCGCCCGGCGAGCCCGTCGAGCTCCGGCAGCTCGTCGACGAGCCCGGTCGTGACGATCAGCCGGCGGGCCCGGACCCGGCGCCCGTCCGCCAGGGCGAGCGCGAAGCCCCCGGCCCCGTCCGGCGTCGCGGCGGTGACCAGGCCCTCGGTGCGCTCCACCCCGTACGCGGCGATCTCCCGCCGTCCCGCCTCCAGGAAGGCGGCCGGGCTCATGCCGTCCCGGGTGAGGTAGCCCTGCATGTGGGCGGCGGGCGCGTTGCGCGGCTCGCCGGCGTCGACCACCAGGGTGCTGCGCCGGGCCCGGCCGAGGACCAGGGCCGCGCTCAGTCCTGCCGCGCCACCGCCGACCACCACGACGTCGTACGTGTCACGGATCCGCTCGTTGTCGTTCATGCCGCGAGGGTCAGGCGCGGCATGCTCGCTTGACAAATGAAGTTGCCGTTTCTGCAATAGGCGCATGACCACCGAAGACGACGACCGCGTCGACGCCGTGCTGAACGAGGTCGGCCCCCGGCTGCGCCGCATCCGGCGCGAGCGCGGGGCGACCCTGGCGGAGCTCTCCACCACCACCGGCATCTCCGTGAGCACCCTCTCCCGGCTGGAGTCCGGGCAGCGCAAGCCCAGCCTGGAGCTGCTGCTGCCGATCGCCCGCGCCCATCAGGTGCCCCTCGACGAGCTGGTCGGCGCCCCGCCGGTCGGCGACCCCCGGGTGCGGGCGAAGCCGATCGTCCGGCACGGGCGCACCATGTACCCGCTCACCCGCCAGCCCGGCGGACTCCAGGCGTACAAGGTCGTCCAGGAGCCCGGCGCCGAGGCGGGCGAGCCGCGCGTCCACGAGGGGTACGAGTGGCTGTACGTGCTCTCCGGCAGCCTGCGGCTCGTGCTCGGCGACCACGACGTGGTGCTCGGCTCCGGTGAGGCCGCCGAGTTCGACACCCGGGTGCCGCACTGGTTCGGGCCCGCCGGGGACCGGCCGGTGGAGTTCCTGAGCCTGTTCGGGCCGCAGGGGGAGCGGATGCATGTGCGGGCGCGCCCCAAGAAGTCCTGAGCCGGGCCGCGCCCGGAACGTCCCGCCTGACCCTGCCCTGTGGGTGGACGGCGCCGATTTCCGGGCGCGGCCTGTTCCGCCAGCCCAAGCGACCGCTTAGTATGCCGACATCGCTCCGAAGAACCGCGCAGGACCGACGACGGCTGCTGGAGGCCCCCGATGCAGGCATGGCGAGTGCACGAGAACGGCGAACCGGGCGAGGTGATGCAGCGCGACGAGGTCGAGCGTCCGGTGCCCGGCGACGGCCAGGTCCTGCTCAAGGTCCGTGCCACCGGCATCAACTTCCCCGACGCGCTGCTGTGCCGGGGGCAGTACCAGGTGCGGCCCCCGCTGCCCTTCACGCCCGGCGTGGAGATCTGCGCCGAGACCGAGGACGGGCGCCGGGTGATCGCCACCCCCGCCCTCCCGTACGGCGGCCTCGCCGCGTACGCGGTGGCCGACGCCACCGCCCTGCTGCCCGCCCCCGAGGCCCTCGACGACGCCGAGGCCGCCGCCCTCCACATCGCGTACCAGACCGGCTGGTTCGGCCTGCACCGCAGGGCCGCCCTCCAGGAGGGCGAGACCCTGCTCGTGCACGCCGCCGCGGGCGGCGTCGGCAGCGCCGCCGTCCAGCTCGGCAAGGCCGCGGGCGCCACCGTCATCGGCGTCGTCGGCGGCGCCGACAAGGCCGCCGCCGCCCGCGCGCTCGGCTGCGACACCGTCGTCGACCGGCACGCCGAGGACGTCGTCGCCGCCGTCAAGGAGGCCACCGGCGGCCGGGGCGCCGACGTGATCTACGACCCCGTCGGCGGCGCCGCCTACCAGCAGTCCGCCAAGCTGGTGGCCTTCGAGGGCCGGATCGTCGTCGTCGGCTTCGCCAGCGGCACCGTGCCCGCCCCCGCCCTCAACCACGCCCTGATCAAGAACTACTCGATCCTGGGCCTGCACTGGGGCCTCTACAACCTCAAGGACCCGGCCGCCGTCCTGCGCTGCCACGAGACCCTCACCGCGCTCGCCGCCAAGGGCCTGATCAAGCCGTACGTGAGCGAGCGGGTCCCCTTCGACGGCGCGGCCGACGCCGTGCAGCGGGTCTCCGAGGGCGTCACCACCGGCCGGCTCGTCGTCCTCCCGGAAGGAGCCCGCGCATGACCGGCACACCCCCCGGCGCCGACGCCCTGACCGAGCGCGTCCGCCGGCTGCTCGCCGAACACCCGCCCGCCACCACCGCCCGCACGGACTTCCTGAGGGCCCGCTTCGACGCCGGACTCGCCTGGGTGCACTACCCCGTCGGGCTCGGCGGACTCGACGCCCCGCGCTCCCTCCAGGCCGTCGTGGACGCCGAACTCGCCGCCGCCGGAGCCCCCGACAACGATCCGCGCCGGATCGGCATCGGCCTCGGCATGGCCGCCCCCACCCTCCTCGCGTACGGCTCCGAGGAGGTCAAGGAGCGCTTCCTGAAGCCGCTCTGGGTCGGCGAGGAGGTCTGGTGCCAGCTCTTCAGCGAGCCCGGCGCGGGCTCCGACCTCGCCGCGCTCGGCACCCGCGCCGTGCGCGACGGGGACAGCTGGGTGGTCAACGGGCAGAAGGTGTGGACCTCCAGCGCCCATGTGGCCCGCTGGGCCATCCTCATCGCCCGCACCGACCCGGAGCAGCCCAAGCACCGGGGCATCACCTACTTCGTCTGCGACATGACCGACCCGGGCGTCGAGGTGCGGCCGCTGCGGCAGATCACCGGCGAAGCCGAGTTCAACGAGGTCTTCCTCACCGACGTCCGCATCCCCGACTCCCACCGCCTCGGCGCGGTCGGGGACGGCTGGCGGGTCGCCCAGACCACCCTCATGAACGAGCGGGTCTCCATCGGCGGCGCCCGCATCCCCCGTGAGGGCGGCATGATCGGCAAGGCCGCCGGGTCCTGGCGCGCCCGGCCCGAGCTGCGCACCCACGACCTGCACCGGCGGCTGCTCGACCTGTGGGTGGACGCCGAGGTCGCCCGGCTCACCGGCGAGCGGCTGCGCCAGCAGCTCGTCGCCGGCCAGCCGGGGCCCGAGGGCAGCGCGATGAAGCTGTTCTTCGCCCGCCTCAACCAGGACATCAGCGGCCTGGAGGTGGAACTCCTCGGCGACGAGGGCCTGTTGTACGGGGACTGGACGATGGTCCGGCCCGAACTCGTCGACTTCACCGGGCGCGACGCGGGCTACCGCTATCTCCGCTCGAAGGGCAACTCGATCGAGGGCGGTACGAGCGAGGTGCTGCTCAACATCGTCGCCGAGCGGGTCCTCGGTCTGCCCGCCGAGCCCCGCAACGACAAGGACGTCGCCTGGAAGGACCTCGCGCGATGAGCGACCTGCTGTACTCCGAGACCGAGGACGACCTGCGCGCGGCCGTCCGCTCCCTGCTCGCCGACCGGGCGGGCCCGCAGACCGTGCTCGGCCGGATCGAGAGCACGGACCCGTACCCGCCGGGCCTGTGGGAGGCGCTCGGGGGCGGCATCGGCGCCGCCGGGCTCCTCGTGCCCGAGAAGCTGGGCGGCCAGGGCGCGGGCCCCCGCGAGGCGGCCGTCGTCCTGGAGGAGCTCGGGCGGGCGGTGACCCCGGCCCCGTACCTGACGAGCGCGGTGGTGGCGACCACGACGCTGCTCGCCCTCGGCAGCGAACAGGGCCCCGCCGCGGAGCTGCTGGGCGCCCTGGCGAACGCCGAACGCGTCGCCGTCCTGGCCGTCCCGTTCTCCACGGCCCCGGACGGACACCCGGCGGGCGCGGGCCCGGACGGCTCCTCGGGGCCGACCGTCCCCGCCGTCCCCGACGCGGTCGCGGCCGACGTCTTCCTCGTCCCGCGCGCCGACGGCCTGTACGCGGTCGACGCCTCGGACGCCGTCGTCACCCCGCGCTCCTCGCTCGACCTGACCCGGCCGCTCGCCACCGTCGACCCGGGCGGCGCGGCGGGCACGCGCCTCGCCGACGCCGGAGCCGCGCGCGAGGCGGTGCGGCGCGGGCTGCTCGCGGGTGCCGGACTGCTCGCCTCCGAGCAGCTCGGGCTCGCCGAGTGGTGCCTGGAGGAGACCGTGCGGCACACCAGGGAGCGGCACCAGTTCAACCGGCCGGTCGGCTCCTTCCAGGCGCTGAAGCACCGGATGGCCCAGCTCTGGCTGGAGCTGGTGGGCGCCAGGGCGGTGGCCCGGGCCGCCGCCGACGCGCTCGCGACCGGTGCCGAGGACGCCGCCCTGACCGTGGCCGTCGCCCAGGCGTACTGCTCCAAGGTGGCGGTGCGCGCGGCGGAGGAGTGCGTGCAGCTGCACGGCGGCATCGGGATGACCTGGGAGCACCCGGCCCACCTGGCGCTGAAGCGGGCCAAGTCCGATGCCGTCGCCCTGGGTTCGGCGGGCCGCCACCAGGACACGATCGCGGCCCTGGCGGACCTGCCGGCTCCCGCGTAGGGGCCGGTAAGGGGCCCTCTTTGTTCGCACCCCTTTACCTGCTGTTTAATTGCAAGCTGTTCGCAATAACAGTTGATCTTCAAGAGGGGTGTGGACACCATGACCGCCCGATCCATACGCGGCGCGGCCGCCGCGACGCTGGCCGGAACACTGGCCCTCACCGCGGCGGCCTGCTCGACCCCCGGCGGCGCCGCGGGCTCCGGCGGCCCCAAGGACGCGGCGGTCGTCGGCATCGCCTACGAACCCGAGTCGCTCAGCCCGCTCCTCGGCTACGGCAAGGACGGCAACTCGAAGATCTTCGACGGGCTGCTCGCCCTCGACGCCGACATGAAGCTGCGGCCCGCCCTCGCCACCGCGCTCCCCACGGTCAGCGCCGACGGCCTCACGTACACCTACCGGCTGCGCAAGGGCGTGACGTTCAGCGACGGGCAGCCGTTCACCGCGAAGGACGTCGTCTTCACGTACCGCACGGTGCTCGACCCGAAGACCAACAACGCCTCCCGGACCGAGCTCGACGCCCTCAAGGACGTCCGCGCCGTCGGCGACGACAGCGTCGTGTTCACCCTCAAGTACCCCTACGCGCCCTTCGCCCAGCGGACCGTCCTCGCCATCGCCCCCGAGCACGTCGCGGGCCGCCAGGACGTCAACACCGGCCCGTTCACCACCCGCCCGATCGGCACCGGGCCGTACGTCCTCACCGGCTGGTCCAAGGGCGAGAAGCTCACCTTCAAGGCCAACCCCGGCTACTGGGGCGGCGAGCCCGCCGTGAAGAAGTTCACCATGGCCGTCATCAAGGACGACGACGTCCGCGCCACCCGGCTGCGCGCCGGCGACCTCGACGCCGCCATCCTGCCGCCCGCCCTCGCCGCCGGATTCGCCCACGACAAGGGCCGGAAGACCTACGCGGCCAAGACCTACGACTACCGCACGGTCACCCTGCCCACCCACCACGAGGTCACCGGCGACACCGCCGTCCGCCGCGCCCTCGACGTCGCCGTCGACCGCCAGGCCATGGTCGACAAGATCCTCGAAGGCGCCGGGAAGCCCGCCTACGGGCCCGTCCCCACCGACAGCCCCTGGTTCGCGAAGGGCACCGAGCGCCGCCACGACCTCGCCGCCGCCGGGAGGATCCTCGACGCGGCCGGCTGGAAGCCCGGCCCCGACGGAGTCCGCGTCCGCGACGGCGTCCGCGCCTCCTTCCCGCTCTGGTACCTCTCCGGCGACAAGCTGCGCCAGGACCACGCCCTCGCCTACGCCTCCGACGCCAAGAAGGCCGGCATCGAGATCAAGGCCCAGGCCGGCACCTGGGAGGTCATCGAGCCCCGCATGAAGACCGACGCCGTCCTCGCCGGCGGCGGCTCGCCCGGCGACCCCGACTTCGACCAGTACCTGCTGCTCACGTCCTCCCTCGCCGGCGACGGCTTCAACAACATGGCCTGGTACGCCGACAAGACCGTCGACCGGGCCCTGGAGGACGGCCGACGGACGAACGACCCGGACCGGCGCCGCGCCGCCTACGACACCGTCCAGCGCGAACTCGTGAAGAACCCCGGCTACACCTTCCTCACCCACATCGACCACCTGTACGTGGTCGACGACCGCTGGGACACCGCCTCCGGCGGCCTGAGCACCCAGGTCGAGCCGCACGACCACGGCCTCGCCTCCGGCCCCTGGTGGAACGTCGAGAGCTGGAAGCCGAAGCAGTGAGCCGCCGCCTCCCCTGGGGGGCCATGGCCCGCATGACGGGACGGCGCGCCCTGGCCGCCGTCCCGGTCCTGCTCGGCGTCACCCTCGCGGTCTTCGCCGTCGCCGAGGCCTCCCCGTTCGACCCCGTCAAGGCCTACGCCGGCACCGCCGGACTCACCGCCTCCCAGGAGAACCTGGACCAGCTGCGCGCCAACCTCGGCGTCGACCGGCCCCTCCTCACCCGCTGGTGGGAGTGGCTCGGCGACGCCGTCACCGGCGACCTCGGCCAGTCCGGCGTGATGCGCCAGCCCGTCGCCGACGTCATCGCCGAACGCGTCGGCTGGTCCGTGCTGCTCGCCGCCACCGCCTTCCTCGTCGCCGTCACCCTCGGCACCGCCCTCGGCGTCCTCGCCGGACGCCGCCGCGGCGGCCTCCTCGACCGGGCGGTGAGCTCCGCCGCGTACACCCTGGAAGCCGCCCCCGCCTTCTGGCTCGGCCTGCTCGCCATCTGGTTCTTCGCCCTCCGGCTCGGCGCGCTGCCCGCCGGCGGACTCACCGACACCGGCAGCGACACCGTCACCGCGGGGCAGGTCGCCGGCCACCTCGTGCTGCCCGCCCTCGTCCTCGGCGTCTCCCAACTGCCCTGGTTCTTCCTCTACGTACGCCAGGGCGTCGGCGACGCGCTGGAGGAGGACCCGGTGCGCGGCGCCCGCGCCCGCGGCCTCGCCGAGCGGACCGTCCTCACCGGCCACGCCCTGCGCTCCGGCATGCTGCCCATGCTCACCCTGATCGGCTCCCGGGTCCCCGAACTCATCACCGGCGCCCTCCTCGTGGAGACCGTCTTCAGCTGGCCCGGCATCGCCGCCGCCACCGTGCAGGCCGCCGTCTCCGTCGACTTCCCGCTGCTCGCCGCGCTCACCGTGCTCGCCACCGCGGCCGTCCTGCTCGGCAACCTGCTCTCCGACCTGCTGTACGGGCTCGCCGACCCCCGGGTGGGATTCGATGGCTGACACCGACCTCACGACCCACGGCATCCGCAAGCCCCTTGGGCCGCGCAGGAGCGCCCCCGCCGACCGCACCCGGCGGGTCCGGCTGTGGAGCTCCGCGCTCGTCACCGGCGCCGTCGTCCTCGCCGTCCTGCTCGTCCCGCCCCTCGTCCACCTCGACGAACAGGCCGTCGACCTCGGCGGCAAGCTGCTGCCGCCGTCCTGGAAGCACCCCTTCGGCACCGACGACCTCGGCCGGGACCTCCTGCTGCGCTGTGTCTACGGCCTGCGGATCTCGCTCCTCGTCGGCCTGGTCGCCGCCCTCGTCGCCACCGTCATCGGGACGGCCGTCGGCGCCGCCGCGGGCGCGCTCGGCGGCCGTTTCGACCGCTTCGTGATGCGGATCGTCGACGCCTTCTCGTCCGTGCCGCACCTGCTGCTCGGCATCTTCATCGTGGCCATGTTCCGGCCCGGGGTCTGGCCCGTGATCGTCTCCGTGGCGCTCACCCACTGGCTGTCCACCGCCCGGATCGTGCGCTCCGAGGTCCTGTCGCTGCGCTCGCGGCCCTTCGTGGACGCCGCGATCTCCGGCGGCGCCTCCCGGTGGCGCGTCGGCGTCCGGCACCTGCTGCCCGCCGTCCTGCCGCAGGCCGGGCTCGCCGCCGTCCTCATGGTGCCGCACGCCATGTGGCACGAGTCGGCGCTCTCCTTCCTCGGCCTCGGCCTGCCCAGCCACCAGGCCAGCCTCGGCAACCTCGTCCAGACCGCGCGCTCCTCGCTGCTCGCCGGCGCCTGGTGGCCGACGCTCTTCCCCGGGCTGCTGCTGATCGTGCCGACCCTCGCCCTCGCCGGCCTCGCCGGGATCTGGCGCGACCGGCTCAACCCGCGCCGCCGATCGGAGCTGACGCTGTGACCGGGAACCCCGTGAACCCGCAGATCGCGCGGGCCCTCGCCGCCGTCACCGCCGAGCGGGCCGAGGACGCCGTGCTGAGCGTCCGGGGCCTGACCGTGCGCTTCCGGCTGCGCGGCGGACGGAGCGTCGCCGCCGTCACCGACGCCGACTTCGACCTGGCGGCGGGGGAGTGCCTCGCCCTCGTCGGCGAGAGCGGCTGCGGCAAGTCCGTCCTCGCCTCCGCCCTCCTCGGCCTCCTCCCGGGCAACGCCGAGACCGCGGGCAGCGCCCTCCTCGACGGCACCGACCTGCTCACCGCCGACGAACGCACCCTCGCCCGCACCGTACGGGGACGCCGCATCGGTCTCGTCCCCCAGAGCCCGGCCGCCCACCTCACCCCGGTGCGCACCGTACGGGCCCACCTGGAGGAGACCGTCCGCGCCCTGACCGGCACCCCGCGGCGCGGCCGCCGGGCCGCGGCCGAGGCCGCCGCCGCACGGGCCGCGTTCCCCGCCGGACACCTCGACCGCTACCCGCACGAGCTCTCCGGCGGACTCGCCCAGCGCGCCGCCACCGCCCTCGCCCTCATCGGCGACGCGCCCCTGCTGCTCGCCGACGAGCCCACCACCGGCCTCGACCGGGAACTCGTCAACCGCACCGCCGACGAACTGCGCCGCCACGCCGACGACGGCAAGGCCCTGCTGCTCATCACCCACGACCTGGCCGCCGCCCGGCGGGTCGCCGACCGGGTCGCCGTCATGTACGCCGGGCGCATCGTCGAACTCACCTCCGCCGCCCGCTTCTTCGGTGCCCCGGGCCCCCGCCACCCCTACGCCCGCGGACTGCTCGACGCCCTCCCGGAGCGGCAGTTCACCCCGATCCCCGGCCTCCCGCCCGAACTGTCCGACCTGCCGGAGGGCTGCGCCTTCGCCCCGCGCTGCGCCCGGGCCACCGCGGCCTGCGCCGTCCGGCCCGACGCTCTGGCGGGCACCGCCTGCCACCACCCGTGGGGAGCCGAGGATGCTTGAACTCCATGACGTCACCGCCGGGTACGAGCGGCGCGCGCCGGTCCTGCGGGACGCCTCGCTCACCGTCGCCCCCGGCGAGGCCGTCGGCCTGCTCGGCCCCAGCGGCTGCGGCAAGTCCACCCTGGCCCGGGTCGCCGCCCTGCTGCACCGCCCCGACGCGGGCCGGGTCCGCGTCGACGGCACCGAGGTACGGTCCTGGCGCCACCGTGCCCCCCGCGCGCTGCGCACCTCGATCGGGGTCGTCTTCCAGCAGCCCCGGCTCTCCGCCGACCCGCGCCTGCGCCTCGCCGACCTGATCGCCGAGCCGCTGCGCGCCACCGGCCGGCGCGCCGAGATCCCCGAACGTCTCGCCGCCCTCACCCCCGCCGTCGGGCTCACCGGCGACCTGCTGGGCCGCCGCCCCCACGAGGTCAGCGACGGGCAGTTGCAGCGCGCCTGCCTTGCCCGCGCCCTGGTGCTGCGACCCCGCTGGCTGATCTGCGACGAGATGACCGCGATGCTCGACGCCTCGACCACCGCCGCCCTGGTCGGCACGGTGGAGGCCTACCGGGCGGAGACCGGCGCGGGCCTGCTCGCCGTCGGGCACGACCGGGTGCTCCTGGAGCGCTGGTGCGACCGCACGGTGGAGTGGGCCGACTGCCTGGCCGCCGGAGCCCCGGGAGAGAATGCGGCATGACCAGCCCCTGGACCCCGCTGCCCGACGCCCACCCCCTCGGTGGCATGCGCCCCGTCCTGGAGGCGTCGGACGCGGTGCTCGGGCATGAACCGCGGGGCGGGTACGAGGACCGCTGCTGGGTGCTGCACACCGTCCACGACGGGGACCGGCGGCTGCGCTGGCACGAGATCCTCGCCGGCGCGAGCCGGCCGCCCCTCGCCGAGTGGCCGAAGACCCCCTCGTACCTCCTCTTCGAGGGCATCGAGGGGCGGGACACCTGGGACGGGCCCTCGGACGGGGAGATCGACCGTGCCTGCCTGGAGCGGCTCGTCACGCTGCTCGCCCGGCACGGCGCCGACGGCCCGGACACGCCGTGCTACGCGGCCCAGGCGCCGATCGAGGACCTCGGCACGTCCGCCCCGGCCCGCGCGGGGCGGCTCGCCGACGCGCCCGCCCACCACGACCACTGCTCGGGGCGGAGCGGCGAGGCCTGGCTCCAGTTCCCCGCCAACTGGTGGGCGGTGGACGGGTCCTGGTTCGTGCTGACCGACTGGGACCTGTGCGCCACCGAGGTCTTCGGCCCCGCCGGGCTGATCGCCGCGCTCCTGGCCGACGAGGAGCTGGAGGCCGTACGCCACCCGAGCATCGCCGAGACCTGGGCGCGGGACTGACGCGCGCCGGGGCGCGCTGAGGAACGCCGAGGCACGGCCGGGGCGGACGCCGGGGAACGGCCGCGGCGGACGCCGGGGAACGGCCCGATTCGGAATGTCACCCGGATGGGCGCGCCGCCATACCGCCGTCCGGATCGTCCGGTCCGCCACACTGTCGGCCGAACGCCGCAATCCGGTGCGGTGCGAGGAGGTTTGGGCGATGGCCGTTTCCGTTTCCGTACTGCTGCTCCTGCTGGTGCTCGCCGTCATCTTCCTGCGCAGTGGCGGCCTGAAGGTCTCCCACGCGCTGGTCTGCGGGCTGCTCGGCTTCTTCCTGGCCAGCACGAGCATGGCGCCCACCATCCAGAACGGGGTCGCCGCCACCGCCAACGTGGTGTCCAGTCTGCGGCCCTGACCTGCGTCCGGCGGATCGTTTCCGGACCGTGAAGCGCGCGTGAAACGGTCCGCATTTCCATGTACATCTCAAGCAATCGGGCCTAGCGTCGCCGCGGCGCGACCTTGTACGCACGCACCCGAGGAGCCGCATTGACCACCCGACCCCCCGGTCGGCGAGCTCGCGCGTTCGCGCTGATCGCCGCCGTGAGCGCGACCGCGCTAGCCCTCGCCACACCCGTCGCCCTCGCCGACGAGATACCGCTCGCCCCCGGGCACCGGCTCGTCGCGCACTACGAGGGGGCGCCCGCCACCGCCCGGCCCGTCCCCGCCGAGGCCCCGCCCCAGCACCCGTACCTCGCGCCCAACGGCCGCAGCGGCATGCACGCCGACGGCGCCGGAAGCGGCACCCACCCCTTCCCGGGGCCGCTCGGCCGCGACCCGCGGGTCGACAGCGAGAAGATCGCCGCCCTCGGCGGCGAGTGCGCCACCGTCACCTTCGACACCGGCGTCCGGCTCGTCACCGTCTGCGGCACCTTCAACGGCTTCCTGCTCAAGCTGCTCGACCCGCGCACCCTGGACACCCTCGCCGAGTACAAGCTGCCCCAGCGTTCCTCCACCGTCGAGGCCATCACCCGCCTCGACTTCGAGAAGATCTTCAAGGACACCTCCGGCGGCGCCTACTTCTACCTCGACAACCGTGACCGGGTCGTCCTCGCCGACTCACGCCAGCACGTCCTGCGCCTGGCGCACCGTCAGAAAGCCGACCGTGACTGGGAGTTCGTGGTCGAGGACGACTGGGACCTGACCTCGCTCGTCCCGCACGACTGCGTCAGCTGGACCAACCTGTTCCCCAGCGGCGTCTGCGACCCGGTCACCTCCGTGATGCCCGACTGGGACGGGCGGATCTGGTGGGTGACCCGGCTCGGCCGCGTCGGCACCGTCGACCCCGCCACCGGAGCCCTGCGCGCGATCCGGCTCGACGGCGAGGAGATCCAGAACTCCTTCTCCGTCGCCGAGGACGGCGTCTCCATCGTCTCCGACCACGCCCTCTACAGCTTCCGCGCCGACCCCGACGGCACGCCACGCGTCCAGTGGCGCCAGACCTACGACCGGGGCACCGGCACCAAGCCGGGCTCCGTGAACCAGGGCTCGGGCACCACCCCCGACCTCTTCGGCCAGAACGGCGCGCGGTACGTCGCCATCACCGACAACGCCGACGACCGGATGAACATCCTGGTCTACCGGCGCGGCACCGACGTACCCGCGGCCGACCGGCTCGTCTGCAAGGTCCCGGTCTTCGGCTCCGGCGCCTCCACCACCGACAACTCGCTGATCAGCTGGGGGAACAGCCTCGTCGTCGAGAACAACTACGGCTACGAGAACCCGACCACGCTGACCTTCGGCCGCAGCGTCGTCGGCGGCGCCACCCGCGTCGACGTGCGCGCCGACGGCAGCGGCTGCGACACCGTGTGGGAGAGCGACGTCCGCTCGCCCTCCACGGTGCCCAAGCTGTCCACCGCCAACG
This sequence comes from Streptomyces sp. NPDC023157, assembly GCF_055560575.1. Taxonomy (NCBI): domain Bacteria; kingdom Bacillati; phylum Actinomycetota; class Actinomycetes; order Kitasatosporales; family Streptomycetaceae; genus Streptomyces; species Streptomyces sp. NPDC023157. The sequence continues at coordinate 451,088 of NZ_JBVHIL010000002.1, read as the reverse complement.
GCCTGCTCTACTTCTACGAGAAGCGGCCCAGCGCCCTCGGCATCGACGCCTGGTACCTGACGGCCGTCGACTTCCGCACCGGCAAACGAGCCTGGTCCCGGCTGACCGGCACCGGCCCCGCCTACGACAACAACTGGGCGCCCATCACCATCGGCCCCGACGGCAGCGCGTACGTCGGCGTCTTCAACGGCATCGTCGCCGTCCGCGACGACGCCTGACGCCCGCGTCGCGCCACGACGCGCCCGTGCCCGGGACCCCTCGGAGGTCCCGGGCACTCGCGTCCCGTGTGCGTGGGGGGCTCAGACCATCTCGGGCATCTTGCCGACCGTGGTCTTCACGTCGATCACCGCGAACGCCGCGCCCTGCGGGTCCAGGATGGCCGCGAACCGCCCGAAGGGGCTGTCCATCGGCCCGAACACCTTCCGCCCGCCGGCCCGTTCGGCCGACTCGACGGCCTTGTCGCAGTTGTCGACGGCGAAGTAGATCTGGATGTACGAGGGGACCTCCGCCGGGAAGTCGTCCGGGCCCATCACCATCCGGCCCAGGACGGGGTCCGCACCCAGGTCGAAGACCCGGTAGTCCATGTGCTCGTCCTTGATCTTCTTCGAGTTGAAGCCGAAGACGGCGGTGAAGAAGTCGTCGGACTTCCCCGGCTCGCGGGTGAAGACCTCCGCCCACACGTAGCTGCCCGTCTCGCCCTCCAGCTCGAAGCCCTCGTGGGCTCCCGCCTGCCAGACGCCGAACACCACGCCCGTCGGGTCCTGTGCCAGGCACATGGTTCCGAACTCGCCGACCTGCATCGGCTCCATCAGCAGGGTGCCGCCCGCGTCCTTGATCTTCTCGGCGGTCGTGGCGGCGTCGGGCGAGGCGAAGTACAGACACCAGGCCGACTGCGGCTCGCCGTCCTGCCCGGGCATCGGCGGGACGACCGCCGCGACCGCCTTGCCGTTCTTGTAGGCCTGGGTGTAGTTCCCGAACTCCGAGGCGGACTCGCCGAAGGTCCAGCCGAGCACGTCGCCGTAGAACGACTTCGCCCCCTCGATGTCCGTGAACATCGCGTCGGTCCAGACCGGCGTGCCTTCCGTGCGTGAGGCCATGACGGGACTCTCTTCCGAATCGATGACGTGTCTACGGCCACGCTAACCACGTCCGCCCCCGCCCGCCTGGTGACGCACGGTGACCACGGTCCCGTCGCCCGTCCCGCACCGAGGCCGCCCCGCGGCCGTCACCCGTTCCGGCGCGTCACCGACGGTGCTCGCGGACGGTCGGCGCCAGCTCCTTGAGCAGCACCCAGAAGACCGGGAAGTCCGGGATCTCCTTAGACTCGCGGGCCCACCGGCCCCCGCCGGCGGTCCGCACCACGACCAGGCCGTCCCCGCGCAGCTCGCACCGCCGCACCTGTTCCCACGGGGACGTCCCCGACGGCAGCCTGATGCCCCGCCCGTCCAGCGCCACCTCCCCGAAGGCCACGCTGCCGCCCTCCTCCAGGGTGGACACCGCCGTCGGCAGGGCGCGGCGGACCGTCTCGTCCAGGACGATCTGCGCCAGCTCGCGGATCTGCGAGTCGGTGGGCTTCGGCACGGTCTCCTCGTTGATGAAACCGCCCACCGACACCGCCCGCCGCCCGCCGGCCGACAGCCGGTACGCGTAGCGCGTCCCCGCGTAGCCCCCGTGGACGTAGGTGCGGGTGACGTCCTGGTGCATCGAGGTCACCGACGCCCAGGGCACCGCCCGCGCGCCTCCGTCCGCGCCCGGACAGAGCAGCCCCCGCTCGTACAGGTACACGTACTCCTCGGGCCGTAAGGACGCGTCGGGCACCCTGCCGTACTGCCACACCTGCCGTCCGAGCAGCCCGAACGGCAGCACGAGAAGCGCGATCCCCGCCCAGGCGCCGACCAGGCGGGTGGCGAGGACCGGGACCCACAGGCCCGCGACCGCCAGGAGCAGCAGCGCGGCGGGCGGCACGCCGCGGCGCCGCTCGCCCTCGGAGTGGTGCGTCCGAAAGCCCCGTAAGTACATCCCGAGCCCGGCCTCACGCGCGGCCCGCGTGGCCTCCTCGCCCGGCGGTGGCACCGTCACCCGGTCGCAGGTCGTCACCGCGCACCCCCCTCCCCCTCCTCGGCATGATGTCAGGGGCGTCCCGGGGGTGCCAGACGCTGGACGGCGTATCGGTGGAACGGAGCGTCCTCGATGGGGAGTTCGGGCCGCCACAGCTTCAGGACCTGGGCCGAGGGGAGGAAGAGATCGGCGGGCAGCCGGTCCGGGTCGGTCCACTCCCAGCGCTCGATCTTGTCGGGTTCGGCGACGGCCGGGGTGCCGGCGTGGGCGCGGACGATCGTGGCGGCGGTCATCCGGGTCAGCTCCGCCGAGGTCCGCGTGTCGAGGATGAGTCCGACGACCCGCGCGTCGGCCTCGTCGGCCACGAGCGTGGTCTCCTCGGCCAGTTCGCGCACCGCCGCCTGTTCGATCGACTCGCCGGGGTCGACCTTGCCGCCGGGCAGCTCCCAGACACCGGAGACGTGCAGGCCGAGCAGGACCCGGCCGGCGGCGTCGGTGACCACCACACCCGCGCCGAGCGAGGCCTGCGCGGGTGGGGGCTGGGTGTTGCGGTGGGCGGCGGTCATGGACTCTCCTCGGGCCGGGGCTCGTTGTGCTCCCCAGCCAACACCATGGCACCGACAGCGCTCAGAGCACCGCGATGCCCAGGGGGCGCGAGCCGGCCGCCAGACGGTGGGTGGAGCCGTCGGCGAGGTCGACGACCGTCAGACCGTCCCAGGAGCCGTCGCGGGTGAAGCCGCCCGTGACGTAGGCGGTGCGCCCGTCCTCCGAGACGGCGACGTCCTCGTGCGGGCCGTCCAGCGGGTACACGCGCTCGGCGCCGCCGGGCGAGCGGACGGTGAGGGACGGGCCCCGGTCGCTGTCGGGGTCGATGGGGCCGGTGCCGACGGTGAGGAGCGTGCCGTCGGGGGTGACCGTGACGCCGTGCTGGTGCGTGTTCGCCGTCATCGGCTGGATCTCGGAGCGGCCGGTGCGCGGGTCGAGGACGACGAGCCGCTCGCCCTCGAACGGCAGCAGCAGCCGCCCGTCGGACGGGCGCACCGCCGCGTAGTGCGGCTTCAGCCAGGAGCCGAGCCCGCCCTCCGTCCCGTACGGGGCCACCTCGATGCGGCGCGGGCGCAGGGTGTCGGCGCGGACCACCGTCACGTCGAAGGAGTCGTGGTCCGTCGCGTACACCTCGGAGCCGTCGCGCGCGACGTCCACGTCGAAGGGGCGCCGCCCGACCGGCACGGTGTCCGTGACCTTCAGGGCCGCCGTGTCGATCACCTCCAGGGCGCCGTTCCCGCCGGGCACGTTGACGCCCACGTACACCCGGCGCCCGTCGGGCGACAGGGCGATGCCCATGCCGCCGCCCCGGTACTCGCCGGTGGTGACGGGGCCCGTCGCCGTCCGGTACGGGACGAGGGCGAGGTGCGTGCGGGTGGCGGTGTCCACGACGGCCACGCCCTCGGCGGTGGCCACCCAGGCCCGGCCGTCGGGGCCGACCGCGAGCCCGTACGGCGCGGTGCCGACCCGCACCGAGGAGATCGGGCCGCGCGACGGGTCGACGAAGGTGACCGTGTCCGCGCCGAAGTCGGCGACGAGCAGCGTGCCCGCCGGGGTGGGCGTGCCCGCGGACGGTGACGGGGACGCCGGCGTGGGCGTGGGCGTGGCGGGGGAGTGGGCGGCCGGGGGCGCGGAGACCCCGGCGGCCTCCGTACCGCCCTGGGCGCAGCCCGCGAGCAGGGCGACGGCGGCGGCCAGTCCGGCGAGGGCGCGGTGACGGTTCATCGGCGGGGCTCCTGGGGCGGGGCGGGCGGCGACCCGCGGCAGGGCGAGGCGGGACGGACGGGCCGGGGCGGCGGGACGGGGCCGGGGCGGCGGGAACCGCCCGTATCCCATGCTCCGGCCACCCCGGGGCCCACCGGGTCATCCGATCGGCTGACCCGACGACGGCCGAAGGTCCCGCACCTGGCTGGGTCGGACGACGGCGGAAGGTCCCGCGCCTGCCTGGGGCAGGCCTCTGCCGAAGGTCCCGCCCCCGCCTGGGTCGGACGACGGCCGAAGGTCCCGCCCCCGCCTCCGTCAGACGACGACCACGTCGACCGCGGCCACCGGATTGCAGCCGTAGCCGCGCGCGTTCCACGGCGCCCGCTCCGGCTGGACCGCGCCGTTCGCGTCGGTCGCCCGCGCGAGCACCCGGTAGCGGCCGGGAGTGTCCGGTGTCCACGGGCAGGACCAGCCGGTCCAGGCGTACGGCCCCGAGGGCTGCTCCAGTCCGGCGTCCCGCCATCCCGCCGACGGGTCCTCCGGGGCGTCCTCGTGCACGGTCCGCACCTCGACCCGCCGCACCGGCACCCCGTCGCCCGACCAGGCCCGGCCCCGCACCAGGGTCTGGCGGCCCCGCCGCAGGTCCTCGTCCGGCTCGGGCGCGGTGATCAGCGACTTGACCCGCAGGCCAGCGACCGGGCCCTCGGCGCGGCCGTCCGCGTCGACGTACACGTACTCCTCGGTCTGGAACACCCCGGCGAAGGGCTCCGTGACCGCCCGCGCCCCCACCAGCCACTTCACGTCCGCCACCGCGTACCGTCCGGGGACCACGAGCCGCACCGGCGCGCCGTGCTCGGGGGTGAGCGGCGCGCCGTCCAGGCGGGTGGCGAGGAGGGTGCCGGGGTGGAGGGCGACGGCGAGCGGCAGGCTGCGGGCGAAGGGCTCGCGGTGCCCGCGCACGGTTCCGGCGTCGGCGCCGGTGAAGACGAACTCGACGGCCGCCGGGTCGACCCCGGCGCACTCCGCGACCAGCCGGAACGGCACCCCCGCGAACCGCGCGCAGCCGACCGCCCGCTGCCCCCAGGGCAGTCCCGGCGGCCGGGGCGACATCAGGGCGCGCCCGTTGCCCGCGCACTCCAGGACCACGTCGAGTTCCGTGTGCGGGAGGGCGAGCAGCTCCGCGTACCCGAGGACGGACGGCGCGCGCACCGCCCCGTCGATCCGCAGCCGCCACCCGGCGGGCGGGAGGCGCGGCACGCCGAAGTGGTCGCGGACGAACAGGGCGCCGGCGGGGGTGACCGGTTCGGTCAGGGCGGCCGACGGCGTCTCGGCGTTGTACGGGTCGGTGGTCACCGTCTCCGGCGCCCACGCGGTGGCGCCCGGCCCGCGGGGGATCACGGAGGGGCACATGGTCCTTCCAGGCTACGCCCGGACCCTGCTGGGCCACCCGCCGGACGCTGGGTCATACTGACCCTCCTCGATCAACAGATTGTTCAAGGAGGACTCTTGGGCGCCAGTTTCAAGACGGTCATCGAGGTGGGCCCCGGCCACCTCGCCCAGGCGCGGGCCCTCGGCCACGCCTTCCAGGAGGCCATCGCCCCCGCCACCGTCAACTACGACTTCGACCACATCCGCGACGCGGCCGCCGCGATCCCCGACAGCAGCATCGTGCGGATGGTGCGCGGCTGGGGACTCCAGGAGCACGCCCCCGTCCTGGTCATGGTCCTCTCCCTCAAGGAGGCCGTCCGTCAGGCGCTGCCGCCCGAGTCGGCGCAGGCGTCCTTCTGGGACACCGTCGAGCGCGAACTCGTCGACGCCTTCACGGGCCTCGCCGCCCAGGAGGGCCTGCCGGGCCTCGCCTACTACGAGGAGGGCGCCGACCGCACCCGTTACTACCGGGACCTGTTCTTCGCCCTCCAGGACGAGGAGACGGGCGAGCACATGTACGCCCTCGCGTTCTGCGTCGACGTCACCATCGGCCTCGGCAAGGAGGCCGTCGGCGCCCTGGAGATGACCGACGCCGTCCCGTTCGCCCTCCGCCTGAACGCGATCGTCCTGCGCCAGGAGCTCGCCCCGGCCCTCGCCGCCTGACCCTCCGCACACGTCACGGCCCGCCGTCCCGGGCCATGGCCTTCCGCGGGTACCGGGCGGTAGCGTCGCCGCACAGCGGAGACCGGCGGAAGGACGCGACACGCGATGACCCAGCGGTTCGGCGACTACCAGAACGAGATCTACCTGGCCGGGCTCTTCGGCACCCAGCCCAAGCTGCCCCTGACCTTCGCCGAGCTGGAGGACCGGGCCCGCGCCGCGCTCCCGCCGTCCGTCTGGTCGTACGTCGCCGGAGGCGCGGGCGACGAACACACCCAGAGGGCCAACACCGAGGCCTTCCGGAACTGGGGCCTGGTGCCCCGGATGATGGTCGGCGCCGCCCAACGGGACCTCACCGTCGACCTGTTCGGACTGCGGCTGCCCACCCCGCTGCTCATGGCCCCCGTCGGCGTCATCGGCCTCTGCGCCCAGGACGGACACGGCGACCTCGCCACCGCCCGCGCCGCGGCCCGCACCGGCGTCCCGATGATCGCCTCGACCCTGAGCGAGGACCCGCTGGAGACGGTCGCCGCCGAACTCGGCGACACCCCGGGCTTCTTCCAGCTCTACACCCCGACCGACCGCGCCCTCGCCGAGAGCCTGGTGCGCCGCGCCGAGACGGCCGGCTTCAAGGCCGTCGTCGTCACCCTCGACACCTGGGTCACCGGCTGGCGCCCCCGCGACCTCGCCACCGGCAACTTCCCCCAGCTGCGCGGCCACGCGCTCGCCAATTACACCTCCGACCCCGTCTTCCGCGCCCGCCTCGCCAAGCCGCCGGAGGAGGACCCGCAGGCCGCCGTCCTGGAGTGGACCGGAATCTTCGGCAACCCGCTCACCTGGGACGACCTGCCCTGGCTGCGCTCGCTCACCACGCTCCCCCTCGTCCTCAAGGGCCTCTGCCACCCCGAGGACGTGCGCCGCGCCCGGGACGGCGGCGTGGACGGCGTGTACTGCTCCAACCACGGCGGACGGCAGGCCAACGGCGGGCTGCCCGCCCTCGACGCCCTGCCGGACGTGGTGGCGGCGGCCGACGGACTGCCCGTGCTCTTCGACTCGGGCGTCCGCACCGGCGCCGACGCCGTCAAGGCCCTCGCCCTCGGCGCCACCGCCGTCGCCGTCGGCCGCCCGTACGCCTACGGCCTCGCCCTCGACGGCGCCGACGGCATCGTCCACGTCCTGCGCTCCCTGCTCGCCGAGGCCGACCTCCTCATGGCCGTCGACGGCTACCCGACCCTCGCCGACCTGCGGGCCGAGGGCGCGCTGCGCCGGGTGTGAGAGGGCGCGGCGCGGCCGTTCAGCGCCGTCCGAGGACCTCCGCGAGACGCGAGAACCCGTCCGCGCCGTGCCCGAGCGCCACCGTCCGGCGGGCCAGGCCCTCGGCGGCGCGCATCACGCCCGCCTCGATGCCGTGGTCCTCGGAGCTGTGCACGATGTGCGCCATCGACGACACCGCCGAGGTCAGCGGGTTGCCCTCGCCCGAGTACGAGCCGCTCTCCACGTCATCGGCCCACTCCCGGAACAGCGGCGGCAGGATCGCCCCGATCCCCTCGGCGAACGGGGCCAGTTCGCGCGGCGAGACACCCTCCGCCGCCGCCAGCGCCAGCGCGTGGGTGTACCCCGCCATCGAGGTCCAGAAGATGTCGAGCAGCGCGATGTCGTACGCGGCGGCCCGCCCCACGTCCGCGCCGAGGTGGGTGTGGCTGCCGCCCAGGACGTCGAGCACCGGCCGGTGCTCGCGGTGCAGTTCCTCCGGGCCGCTGAACAGGAACACCGCCTGGGGCGTGCCGATGGTCGGGGTCGGCGTCATGATGGCGCCGTCCAGGTAGCGGATGCCGTGCTCCTCGGCCCACCGGCCGGTGTCCCGGGCTCGCCCGGGGGTGTCGGCGGTCAGGTTGAGCAGGGTCCGCCCCTTGAGCGAGGCGGCCACGGGCTCGCGCCGCAGCACGGCGTCCGAGGCGTCGTAGTCGACCACGCAGACGACGGTCAGCGGGCTCGCCGCGACCGCCTCCTCGGCGCTCGCCGCACTCACCGCGCCCCGGGCGACCAGCTCGCCGTCCCGGCCGGGAGTGCGGTTCCACACGGTGGTGCGCACGCCGGCGGCCACGAAGGCGCCGGCGAGGGCACGGCCCATGGGGCCGAGCCCGATCACCGTGACGGCGGAGGGCCCGGGGGAAGCGGGGGAAGAAGACATGACGGAACTCCCTTGTACACGAGGTGAGCAAGAAGGAAAGAGACGCAGGACCCGGAGGACGACGCCGATGACGCGCAGCCGCGCCCAGGACACCGACGTGTGCGGAGTGACCGCCGCGATCGCCGTGATCGACGGCAAGTGGAAGACCCTGCTGCTGTGGCTGCTGGAGTCCGGCCCGCACCGGCCCGGCGAACTGCGCCGGAAGGTCCCGGCGATCAGCGAGAAGGTGTTGACGCAGGCCCTGCGGGAGATGGAGACGGACGGTCTCGTCCACCGTGAGGTGCACGACGTGGTGCCGCCGAAGACCGTCTACTCACTGACCGGTTTCGGCCGCGAGCTCGCCCGGGCGCTGGCTCCGCTCTCCGACTGGGGCCACCGCAGGCTGGACCGGCTCGCCGAGGAGCGCGCCGCGTCCTGATATCTCGCCGTCCTCCCTTTCAGGCCGAGGTCCGGGGGTTTCCCCGGTCGTCGTCTCGACCTCCATCAGGTTCTCCCGAGGGTGTGGGAGGCGACAAGTACCCACAAAAAAGTGGGTGTCGGGGAACCTGGTGTACACGGCGCGGCGGGCCGTCGTCGGTGCGCAGCCCGGTCGTCTTCGTCAACTGACCTTCCGGCGCCTGCCGTCACCCACCCACCGGCCGCCGCAGTCCGGCGGCCGGTGGGCCCCGGGGTCCTCAGTCCACCGGCGCCAGAAGGTGTCCGAGCACCGCGCGCGTCGCGCGGACCACGGCGGCGCGGGTGTCCTCCGTGTGGTCGAGGGTCTCGAAACCGTGGTGGGCGAGCGGGGCGTCGACGACGTCGACAACCGCGCCGGCCTTGCCGGCGGCGGCGAGGAACTCCTCCACCGCCGCCGCGAACAGCTCGTGCTCCAGGCCCGCCCGGGTCAGCACGATCGGCGGGCTCGCCGCCGACACCGTCCCGGCCGGCCGGAAGCGCGGGTGCACCGCGCGCCAGGCCGGCGGGGGAGCGAGGACGGGGTAGGTCAGGGCCACGGCCCGGAGCCAGGACGGCGGTGCCGCGAGCCAGTCCGCCGAGAGCAGGCCGCCGGCGGACAGGAACCACAGCGCGATCCGGTCCCCGTCCACGCGCGGATCGGCCCGGACGAGCTCCACCGCCTCGGCCAGGTCCCCGGCCGCGCGCGGATAGTCCCCCAGGTCGTGCAGCCGATGGTCCAGGGTCGCCCCCACCGCGCCCAGGCCCGCCACGTACCGGGCGTAGCCGAGCAGGGTCGGCGAGTCCCGCGGCGTCGGCCGCGCGTCGGGCGACACCGGCCCGCCGTGCACGAACAGCACCGCCGGGCGCGGACCCTCGGCCTCCGGCAGATGCAGGTCGACCCGCCCCTCGCGCTCCCGGGGCCGCTCGGCGACGTCCAGGAGGAAGGCTCCCGCGTGCGCCGGACGCGCGTGCTCCGGCGCCGTCACGCGCTGCCCCTCGTCGGCGGCGGCCCGCAGCAGCGCCTCGGCCAGGTCGCCGGGAGCGGAGAGCATCGGCCAGTGCCCGGTGGCCAGTTCGAGGAAGCCGACCCGCGGACCGGCGAGCACCCGGAACGCCGGCGGGCCCGTCGCGACCAGCAGCTCGACCATCGCGATCCCGGAGCCGTTCGCCGTGCACAGCACCCCGGTCGTCGGCCGGTCGAAGGGACTGCCGGTCAGCCGCAGCGGCTGGGTCAGCGTCCGCGCCGGCTGCGGCACGGCGAGCCGGTCCAGCCGCTCCAGCGCCTCCGCCGGAATCCCCTCCAGGCTGCCCCACCGCCGCCACTCCTCGCCCGACGGCGCCGCAACGAACCCGTCCCGCTCCACGGTCCCCTCGGGTACGAGCGCGAGCGCCGCGTCCCCGTCCATCGGCATCCCCGCGTCCAGGTACACCACCCGCGCCACCCGCCCCGGCCGCCGGTCGGCGGCGCCCAGCGCGGGGTGGATGCCGTAGTCGTGCCCGACGAGCACCACCTCGGACGCGCCGCAGGCGTCGATCGCCCGCACCACGTCCGCGACATGCGTCTCCAGATCCGTCTCCGGCCCCCCGGGCGGCCCGTCGACCATCCCCGTCAGCCCCACCGGAACCGCCTCGGCCCCCGCGGCCCGCAGCCGGTCCGCGACCTCCCCCCACACCCAGCCCCCGGTGAAGGGGCCCGACACCAATACGAATGCGGTCATCGTCTCGTCTCCTCACGTTCCTCCTGGCGGGGGAACGGTAGGAACTCCCCTTGGGGGAGGTTCAAGCGCGAGGGGGCCCGGTCGTCCACGCGCCGCGGAGGTTAGCCTGGTGGGTGTCGGCGGGGGAGGGGGCGCGGCGTGTCGTCAGAGGAGCTGTGGAGCATCGGGGAACTCGCCGAACGCGCGGGTGTCACCGTCAAGACCGTCCGCTTCTACTCCGACCGCGGACTGCTGCCCGAGGCCGGGCGCAGCGGCGGCGGGCATCGGCGGTACGGGCCCGAGGCGTGGGACCGGATCCGGCTGATCCGCTCCCTGCGCACGCTCGACCTGCCCGTCTCGGACGTCGGGCGGGTGCTCGACCGCGACGACGACCTGGAGGACGTCGTCGCGGAGCGGCTGCGGGAGGTCGGCGGCCGGCTCGCCGCCCTGCGCTGGCAGGAGGCCTCCCTGCGGCTCCTCCAGGACTGCACCGCCGAGGAGCGTGTGGAGCGGCTGCGGCTCCTCGGGGCCGTGCCCGTACCGCCCGACACGACCGCCCTGGCCCGCTTCTGGCGCCGGACGCTGCCCGTGCGGATGCCGTCCCGGCTCGCCGCCGCGGTCGTCGGCGTCGCCGTGCCCGACCCTCCCGAGGACCCGACACCCGCGCAGGTCCTGGCCTTCGCCCGCCTGCACGAACTCGTCGCCCGGGCCCCCGCCCCCGTCGTCCACCTCGCCGAGCTCGACCACCGGCCCGCCGTGCTGTACGAGGGCCTCGGCGAGGCGTACGCCCTCGCGGCGGCGCACCTGCGGGCGGGCCGCCCGCCCGCCGCGGGCGAGGCGCTCGACTGCTTCGTCGCCGCCTACGCCGCCGCGCTCGGCGTGCCCGACACCCGCGCCTTCCGGCGCCGCCTCGCCAGCCTCATGATCCAGGGCTCCGACCCGCTGATCGCCCGCTACTGGGAGCTGGCGGCCGAGGCGGCCGCGCCCGCCGCCGGCCGCGCCGAACCGACCGCCGGCGCGACCCACCACTGGCTGTGCGTGGCCCTGAAGAGCGGCCCCGGCATGCGGGCGATCCTGACCGGTCAGGAGAAGGAGCGGCCGAAGAACTCCACCTCGGCGACGGCCACCTGACGGCTCGGATCCGCCCGCCACGCCGTGCGCACCACGAGCCGCACGGACACGGCGTCCCGCACCCGCAGCTCGATCTTCTGGGTGCCGCCGTCGTTGATCCGGTGCTGGGAGACGTGCGTCTCGCCCGCCGAGTCCGTGACCACCAGGTCGAAGGTGCGCGGCGTCGCCTGCCCGTCGGCCCGGGTGGTGTTCTTCCCGCTGCCGGGAGTGATCAGGACCGCCAGCAGATCGGTCGGCTCGCCGAACAGCGCCTCCAGGTACTGGCCCGCCGAGTCGCCCGCGTACCCGGTGCCCCACCAGGTGTTGGAATAGCCGTCGCCCGCCATCGCCGCGCCCTGCTTCGGGGCGGAGTGCGAGGCGCGCCAGGCCGCCGGGTGGACCGGCGCCCGGTCGGCGAAGTGGTCCTGCACCGCGCGGGCGGCCGGCGGCCCGCCGAAGATCCCGCCGACGAGCAGCGCCACCACGGCGGTCGTCGCCAGGGCCCGCACGATCCAGCGACTCCGGTCCCGGGCGAGCCGGGGCCGCTGACCCGCGTACGGGCCTTCGGCCTCGGTCAGCGGCCGCGCGACCATCGGCGTCGCGCAGAGGCGGCAGAAGTGCCGGCCGGGGGTGTTCGAGGTCCCGCAGGCGCCGCACGGCGTACCGCCCGGCGCCACCACGGGCACCTCGGCCGCCCGCACCGTCGGCCGGGCCGCGTCCGGGCGGCCCGGCAGCACGGCCGCCGGGACCGACGGGTCGCTCTCCGGGACGGGGACGAGGAGGGCGCGCGCGACGGTGTCGGACGGGCCGGTGGCACGCGGGGGAGCCGGAGCCGGAGCGGGAGAGGGAGCCGGAGTGGGTACGGGAGTGGGAGCGGGGGCCGCCGGGGCCGCCTCGGGCGCGCCGGGCGCCTCGGACGCCTCGACCGGGGAGGCCGTGGGCTCCGTCTCCGGGGCAGGGGCAGGGGCAGGGGCGGGGGCCGGGGCCTCCGGAGAAGGTGCCGTCGCCGACGCGCCCTCCCCGCCGTCCCGTACCGCCGGCAGCGGCGCGGTGACGGCCTCGGACGCCGGGCCGCCCGCGCCCGTACCGCCGCTCCCGGCCGCCCCGGCCGGGAGCGCCCCCCCGCCGTCCCCGTCGCCGGGCGCGGGCGTCGCCGGGCGCGCCGACGGCGTGTCCCAGCGGAGGAACGCGCCGCACGCGTCGCAGAAGGACTGGTCCGCCGCCCGGACCGGACGGGCGCAGTCCGGACAGGGGCGGGTGTTGCCGGTGTCGCTCATGGGGTGGAGGCTCCTTCGGGTGCGGAAGCGGTGGTCACCGTGGTGGTGAACGGAAGATGGGCCGGGCGCGCGGCGGCCACGACCGCGCGCAGCCGGTACGGGTCCACGGCGCCCGGGTCGGCGACCCGGAGGGTGACGTGGAGTCCGGGCACGGGCGCGCCGGGGAACGGGCCGAGCGGGCGCACCGACCAGTGCGCCCCGCCGCTCTCGACGACCTCCGGAGCGGTGCCGAAGGCGAGCCGTACCGCCGCCACCAGCCCGCGCCGGGTGCCGCGCACCCGGTGCAGCGCGACGGCCGCCGCGACGGCGCGGCGGCGGGTCTCCAGCGGCTCGGAGCCGTCGAGTTCGGCGCCGACCCAGGTCGCCAGGTAGTCGACGAAGTCGGCGGGCGCCAGCGCGGGCGAGAAGTACGCCTCCAGCGAGTCCAGCACGTTGAAGAGCGGCGCGAGGACCACGTCGAGGCCCGACACGAACCGGCGCCCGAAGTCGTCCTCCGCGTACACGGCGGGCAGCGCGTCGCCCAGCGGGTACGGCGTCGCCAGGCCCGGCACCGTACCGCGCGCGGAGCCCGGCGTGCCGTGCCGCAGCCCGTTCACCGGGCCTCGATCACGCGGACGTGGTGGTCGAACGGGAACAGCAGCGCGGACGGGGCCAGTTCGATCCGGTCCGTCGCGTCGCCCCGGCGGCCGGTCAGCGGGTCGGCCGGGTGGAGCAGCACCTCGTCGACGAGCTCCACGCCCGGCACCCGCTGGAGAGCCGCGAAGATCTCCCCGGCGCGCAGCGGACGCCCGAACGGCCAGCCCTCGCCGTGCACTCCGCCGGTCAGCGGATCGAGGTACGCGTAGAGCGCGTCCAGCGCGTCGGACCGCACCTTCTCCGCCTTGACGGCCCGGAACGCGTGCAGCGTCGCCACCACCGTCGCCCCCTGGTAGAACGGCGGTCCGACCGCGAGGCGGGTGCCGAGCGGGCGCCGCTCGTCGAGGAAGTCCGTCACCCGGCCCAGCAACTCCTCACCGGGCACCAGCTGTTCGAAGCGCAGCCGGCCGCCCCGGTCGGGCACCGCCTGCGGCACCACGAGGACCCGCACCGCGTTGTCCCCGGCCTCCGCCGCGTCCGCCGCCAGACACGCGATCCGCGCCGCCTCGGGCGCGGCCCGGCGGGCCAGCTCCTCGTAGTCGCGGGCGGTGACCGCCCGCTCCTGGGCGCGCAGCGCGATCGGCGCGCGCAGCCGGGCCTCCTCGACGGTCTCCCCGTCCACCCCGCCGCGCGCCGCCTCACGGTTCTCGACCCGGGCGATGTACGGGATGGAGCTGCGCAGCACGCTGATCGCGGAGCGCGCGACATTGCCGGCCCGGCCGCCGCCGGTGCCGTACCGCGCCACGCGGACCGCCGCGCCCTTCGGCGGCACGGCCCCGAACTGGCGCAGCGTGCCGTCGGGTTGACGCACGCTCGGGCCGAACGCGATCTCGCCGGTCGTCGCGTCGAGGGTGAAGTGCCGGTCGCGGGGGCGGGAGGACGCGAAGTCGGGGACGAGGGTCCACTCGCGCCAGCCCGTCGCCGTGTCGCCCTCCAGCGCGGGGGCCGTGCCGGAAGCGCTCATGTCCTCGGGGCTCCCGGCGCCGGGCCCGTCCGTGTGCTCGGCGACCTGGAGCAGCATCGGCGGCCGGTGCACGACCGGCGCGTGGCTCAGCCGGAACCGCTGCCCCGGCACACCCTCCGACGCGCCCAGCGACTCGTCCCGCACCGTCTCCGCGTGCGCCGCCCGCACCGTACCGCCGATGGTGAAGGCGCTCGCGGCGCGCACCGTCGGCGACTCGCTGTACGCGGGCTGGCCCTCGGCCGCCTGGACGACCCGGCAGCGCACCCAGCCCGCCTCGTGCCGGCCCAGACGGGACACGGCGTGCCCCGCCGGTATGTGCAGCACCACCTCGCCGGGCCGGTTGAGACCGCCCGTGGTGTCCTCGTCGACCTCGCAGCCGACCCAGCCGTCCGTCGCCGTCCACGCCTCCCACACCAGCGGCGGCATCCGCGGGTCCACGCCCACGCCGTCCACCCGGCTGTCCAGACCGAGCACCAGGACACACCCGGGGACGGCCGCCGACAGACCGAACAGCAGCAGGTCGCCGACGGACGGCAGCGGCGCGAACGCGGGCACGTCGGAAGCGCCGAGGACGTCCTGCGTCCGGTCCTCCGGCGTCTCGCCGGCCGGCTGGCGCAGGAAACGAGCCAGCTCGCAGGGGACCACCGTCAGATCGTCGGTGGTGGCGAAGACGACCGCCTCCTCCGTCTCCGTACGCCCGGTCGACACCTCCGTGCCGGCCGGCAGCAGCACCGGCTCCGACTGCGGCGCCGACAGCCGGAACGTGACGTCGGCGTGGGCCGCGGCGGGCGGGAAGAGGGTGATGCCGAGGAGGTCGAGGAAGGCCAGGTGGTTCTTCTCCGGGACCCGGTTGAGGCGGTAGACCAGCTGGTCGGCCATGTGTGCGACGGCCTCGACGAGCGTGACGCCGGGGTCCGAGACGTTGTGGTCCGTCCATTCGGGGCACGCCTGCTGGATGTAGCGCTTGGCGTCGTCGACGAACTGCTGGAAGCGGCGGTCGTCGAGATGGGGTGCGGGCAGGGCCATGGCGGCTCTTTCAGTCCTCGGAGGGGATGACGTAGAAGGGGAAGACGAGGTTGCGCGGATTGTTGGTGCCGCGCACCCGGTAGCGGACGTCGATGTGCAGCGTGGCCGGATCCCCCGGGGCCGGGGTCACCGCGACCTCCTCCACCTCGATGCGCGGCTCCCAGCGCTCCAGCGAGGTCAGCACCTCGTACCGGATCCGCCCCGTCGTCGCGTCGTTCACCGGCGCGAAGACCAACTCGTGCACCGCGCAGCCGAATTCGGGCCGCATCGGCCGCTCGCCCGGCGCCGTCGCCAGCACCAGCCGCATCGACTCCTCGATCTCGCGGTCGCGCCGGACGAGCGCGATCGACCCGCTCGGCCCGGTGCGCAACGGGAACGCCCAGCCCGCACCGACGAAATGCTCACTCATGGAAGGTCCTCTCTCCGCTCACGGGCCCCGTCAGAGCGGAGAGGCCGCGATGGCCGGATTGGGCAGCGGAACGGTGAAGGTGACGATGTTCGGGGCGTTGAGGACGGCCTGCGGGGCCGAGGCCTTGAACCGCGTCCCCGCCTTGATGTCGACCCCGAGGGCCGACTTGATGTCGACGCCGGTGCCCGCGCTGAGACTGATCTTCCCCACCGCGGAGAGCGTGAGATCCGCCCCCGACTCCACCGTCACCCCCCGCGCGCCGCTGATCGTCACCGTGCCGTCGCTGTCGACGGTGAGCGTCGTGCGGGCCTCGTTCAACTCGATGCTCAGCTTCCCCTGCGCGGTCCGCAGCCGGATGCCGTGCGAGGCACGGGTCCGGCCGCCGCCCTCCTCCCGCAGCTCCACCGTGTGCCCGGTGCGGGAGGTCAGCGCCCGCCACTGCACCCGGCCGCTGGTCGGGTCGACCGGCGGCACCCGGTCGGTGGCCGGAGTGTGCTTGTCGACGCCGTTGTACAGCCCGGCCAGGACGTACGGGTGCTCCAGCGAACCCCGGTCGAAGGCGCACAGCACCTCGTCGTCCACCTCCGGCAGCATCAGCCCGCCGCCCCCGCGCCCGCCCAGCTGCGCCACCCGGCACCAGTCGCTCTCGTACGTCGCCGACAGCCACGGGAACCGCAGCCTGACCCGGCCCAGCGACAGCGGATCCTTCGTGTTGGTGACCAGCGCGACCGCCACGCCCGGCATCGGCGGCGCCGGCTCACCGCCGCCCGCGGCCGTCCCGTACAGCGAACGGAACTGGCGCCCCGACACGGTCAGCCAGGACGTGAACTGCCGCCCCGACGCGAAGACATGCCGCACCCCGGTCGCCGTGTAACGCCCCTCGAACGGGAACCCGGCACCCTTCACCGCCACCGGCTGCCCCGGCTTCAGCTCCGGGTTGCCGGTCACGGCCACCTCCACCTCCGCGAACGAGCCCGTGACGTCGTCGGCGAGCGCCCGCGCCGCCTGCCGCACCTCCGACTGGGTGGTGAACGGCCGGTCGGCCAGCGTGAGTTCGGCCGTCCCGAACGGAGCGGACAGCTGCGCCGGAGTGATGTCCGAGACGATCTCCGTACTGCTCACCGCCGGCGTCGGCGAGGACAGTTCCTGCCGCGTCCGCGGATCCCAGCCCCGTACGTCGACCCGGCCGACCTGACCCGCCGCCGTCACCGACACCCGGCTGTGCAGCGTGTTGTGCCCGAAGTCCAGGACGTACGGGCTCTGCGCGGCCGGCGTCGTGTCGGCGGGAGCGGACGCGGCGGGCGGCAGCGCGGCGAAGGTCAGCCGGCCCGCCGGGTCCACCGCCAGGCGCACGTCGTTCGCCTGCGCGAGCCGCGACAGGAAGTCCCAGTCGGTGATGTTCGGCTGCGTCGCCAGCTCGTAGACCGTCGGCGTCGAGTCGACCTGCCCGAGCGGCACCCGGTTCAGCGCCGCCACCTTCCGCACGATGTCGGAGGCCGTCATGTTCGGATAGCCCTCGACCCGGCGGTTGCGCAGCAGCCGGTGCCCCGGGTCGTAGCCGCGCACGATCAGATACCGCCCGAGCGTCGGCGCCGCGTCCGCCTCCAGCGCCGTCACCTCGCCCGTGAGCATCGGCGCGCCGAGCCGCCCGTCGGTGAACGGCGACAGCACCGCCATCGCCCCCACCTTCAGGAAGGGGAACTTCTCCGTCAGCGTGCCGTCCTTGTCGCTGAAGGTCAGCTGGAACGCCGACGGCACGTTGACGCTCGCGTCCACCCAGCCCTCGGTGAGCCGGACCGCGAGCGCGTCGGGGAGTGTCACCCCGTCCAGCTGCACGTGCAGGACGGTGGTGAAGGTCTTCTCGCTCATGCGGCGCCCTCGCTCGGCGATCGGAAGGTCGGTACGGAAGGTCGGACCGCCGACGGAAGCTCGGCGGCGGACGGCAGCAGCAGCTCCGTGCCGGGGCTCAGCCGCATCGGGTCGTCGATGCCGTTCGCCTCGGCGATCACCCGCCAGCGGGTCGCGTCGCCGTACTCCCGCCACGCCAGCGAGGCGAGCGAGTCACCGGCGACCGTGCGGTGCACCCGGCGCGCGGACAGCGCGCCGGACGTCGGATTCTGCTTCTTCGTCTCCGACGCGACCTCGGTCAGCGACAGCGAACACGTCGCCCGGATCGGCACACCGCTCGGGCTGAACAGCGTGTAGTTCGCCGACACGTTCGTCACGTACGCGACGAACTGCACCGTCGAGAACGAACCCCACGAGAAACGCACCCACGGCGGGCTCGGCGCCTTCGAGTCCACGCTCTGCGCCGTCACCTCGCAACAGGACAGCAACAGCTCCACCTGGTTCTGCACCGCCGTCGAACTCGGCGTCCCCGACGCGTCCAGGAACACCTCCAGCTCCAGCGACGCCGGCCGGCTGCCCGTGAACTTCGGCGGCGCGCCCCGGGTATAGGCGACCGCCGGCTCCGTGTGCCAGTCCGCCGAACGGCTCAGCCGCAGCTGGTCCGGGTTGAACTGGAACCGCACCTCGCCGATCGCACCGCCCATCGAGCCGCCCAGATCCGTCGGCGGCTGATGGATCGACAACGAGGCCCGCGACAGACCGCGCGCCGCCTTACCGCCCGAGGGCGCCGCCATCTCAGGCCCCTCCCGCGTCGGTGAACCCGTGGTGCGCGATCTCCAGGGTCTCCGTCGCCACGGACGGGTTCCCCGGATCCAGACTCGGCCCGGTCCACCGGACCGGCAGCACCTCCACCAGACCCCACTGCGCCACCACCGACTTGTCGGCCCGCAGCGCGGCGATCTGCGCCGTCGGCCGGGTGATGCCCGTGGCCAGCGACGAGATCCACGCGGCGACCCGCGCGGTGTCCGGGGTCAGCGGGCGCGTGAGACGGATGGTCGAGAACGTGACACGGGTGGGCAGCTGCCAGACGAAGCCGTTGTTCCCGCCTTCGTGACGCTGCTCCACCTCCACCTCGGAGGCGAGACCGTCACAGCCGTTGAACAGACCGAGGTCCTGACCGTCGATCGTCAGTCTGAAGAAGATGGTGGAGGCGGGATCCAGGGGCTGGGGCATAGGAGTTCTCTCGGACTCGGTGGGGAGGGTGGTGACGGACGGTCGGGGGCGGCGCTCTCTCAGCGCCCGTGATCACGCAACCGGCCCACCCGCTCCCGGTCCGCCCGCAACTCGGCCCGCAACAGCCGCGACAGCGGCGTGACCAGCCGCCGTGCCAACTCGTCCAACTGCGCGGGCGAAGCGGAGGCCGCGGCCCCCGCCGCCGGCTCCGGCGTCGCCGAGGCGGCACCGGCCGAGCGCTGCACGGTGGCACGGGGCGGGAGAGGGGTGGGCGTGACGGGCACGGGTACGGGCGCGGGCGCGACCGTCGGAGCCGGCGCGGCAGCCCTCGCCTGCACCGCACGGCTCGGCGCGGGCGCCACCACGACAGCCGGCGCCTGCTGCACGACGACCGGCGTGCGCACGGGCTGCGCGGGACGCGGCGCGGACAGGGGTACGACGGGAGGCGCGGGGGTCCGTCGCTGCACGGCGACGGGGGCGGAGGGGCCCCCGGGCGCGGCGGGCGCGGAGGGCGCGGCAGGCGTGACGGGCACGACGGCCCTGGAGTGCGCCGCGGGCGCCGCGGGGGCCGCGGGGGCTGCTTGCGCGGCGGGGGCCGGGGCGTTCGGGGCGGTGTGCTGAGGGGCGAGGGGGCGCGCCGTCGCCAAGGGGAGGGGGGCCGGTCCCGTCGTACGGGCGAGGGGGAGCGCGATGCGCTGGACGGGGGCGGTGGGGCGGGGCATGGGCGGTGCCGGTGCCGGTCCCTGGGCGGGCGCGGGCGTGCGCTGGAGGGCGGGCGGCTGCGGCGCCGGAGCGGCGGGCGCGGCCGGCGGGGGAGCGAAGGAGGGGCGCGAGGCCGCCTGGGGCGTCGCCGGCTGCGTGGGAGCCGTGGACGGCGCCGTGGGCGTGACGTGCGCGGGAGTGAGGGACGGAGCCGAGGCTGCCGTGACCTGCGCCGGAGGGGCGGACGGCCTCGGGCTCGGTGCGGGCGTCGGCTGCACGGGCGTCGCGGCAGGCGCCGAGGACGTGACGTGTGCCGGAGCGGCAGAGGGAGCCGGGGCTGCCGTGGGAGTGACCCGCGCGGGGGTGGTGGCCGGACCCGGGGTCGCCTTGGGGGCCAGTTGTACGGGGGTGGTGGACGGAGCCGGGGGCGTGGCCTGTGTCGGGGTGGGGGTCGGGCCCGGGGTCGTCTTGGGTGCGAGCTGCACGGAGGTGGTGGTCGGACCCGGGGTCGCCTTGGGGGCCGGCTGTACGGGGGTGGTGGACGGAGCCGAGGGCGTGGTCTGCGCCGGAGCGGCGGATCGGTTCGGGGTCGCCGAGTGGGCTGCCTGCGCGGGAGTAGCGGACGGAGCCGGGGGTGTCGTCGGCGCGGGAGCAGCCGACGAGGTCGGGGCGGCCGGCGGCGTGGCCCGGGCCGGAGCCGGGGGCGCCTCCGGCGTCGTCTGCGCGGGAGTGATCGGCGGGCCGATCAGGGACCGACGCGGCCTCGGCGCGGCCGGAGCCGCGGGCGTGTCCGACACGGCTCGCTGGACCGGCGCCCCGACTCCCTTGCGGACCGGGGCCGTCGGCGCCGCCCCCGTACTCCAGTCGGCGCCCGGAGCGCGGCGGGAGCGGCGCACCGGAGGGCCGGACCGCGCGCCGGTGTCGCCGGCCGGGGTCCCGGGCCCGTCGAGGGGAGACGGACCCGGGACGTCGAGGGGCCGCGCGGCGGCGGGGGCAGGGCTGGGCTCCGGGGTCGCGGCGGTGCTCCGGGCGACGGTGACGGCTTCCGGGGCGGCGGCCGCCGTCCGCTGGACCGGGGGCGTCGGCTGCTGGCTGCCGGGCGCGACGACCGGGGCCAGGCGTCGCTGCGGGGCCGTGCCGGCCGTGGCGCGGGCCGTGGTGAAGAACGCGTCGCGTACGGGACGGGCGACGGGCGTGACGTGACCGTCGGCAGCGGGCCGAACCGGGCGCGCCGGTTCGGCCCGCTGAACGGCAGGGGTGCTCGGCGCGGGGGAGGGGCCCACGGCCGAATCGCCCCTGGCGGGGAGCGCCGCAGGGTCGGCGCTCGTCTGGGGCGCGCGCTGGACGGCGGCGGCGTCCTGCGCGCGCGTGAGGGTGGGAGCCGTCCGGGTGGTCGGAACGACAGGTCGCGCGGGCTCGGCCGCCTGAGACGTCGAGGTGTGGTGTGCCGTTCCGATCGCCCGGCTGACGGGCGTCGCGGCGGCAGCCGCCGAGTCCGCCTTCACCGTCGCAGGCTGGGCGGGCGCGCCGGTGGCCCGCTGAACGGGCGAGGCCGGCACACCGGCCGCCCGGTCCACGGGCCGGGCGGCAGCGTTGGTGCCCGCCGCCCGCTGGACGGGCGTGGCCCCGGGTGTTGTCGCCCCCGGCGCACCGGATGCCCGCTGGGCGGGCGTGGCAGAACTGGTGGTGTCCGCCGCCGACTGGGCAGGCGTGGCCCCCGGCGCTCCGGATGCCCGTCGGGCGGACATCGCGGAACCGGTGGTGTCCGCCGTCGGCCGGGCAGGCGTGGTCCCGGGTGTCGCACCCGGCATGCCGGACCCACGCCGGGCGGGAGCGGCGGCCGAGTTGGTGCCCGCCGTCCGCTGGACAGGCGCGCCCGCAGCCCCGGCGGCCGTGGCCGAGGCGCCACCCGTGGCCCGCGCAGCCGCCGGCACGGCACCGCCCGCACCCTCCGGTGCCGTCACCGGCAGCCGTACGGCCGGGAGTTCGGTGCCGGTCGGGCGGTCCGGGACGACGCGGACGGCGTCGAGGAGGAGGCCGCTCGGGGCGGTCGGGGTTCTGCCGTGGCCGAGTTCGCGCTGGAACGAGGGGTCCGCGTGGGTGGCGAGGGCGGTGGAGAAGGACGGGTCGGCGACCCGCTGCGGCGGGGCGAGGACGCGCTGGACCGGCGGGAGTGCCGCCCACGCGTCGCCCGGGCCCGTGCGCGGCGCGGCCTCCGGCGCCGGCGACGTGTCGCCCGAGCCGCCGCGGCGCGACTTCCACCTGCCGAACATTCCCATCCCCTCCTGCTCCCTCACTGCTCAGGTACGCCCGCCTACGCCTGCGCCGACCGCTCCACCAGTGACGCGGCCCGCTCGACGTACCGTCTGCGGTCCCCGTGTTCGAGGTCCAGGACGTCGTCCAGGGACCAGTGGAAGTGGTAGGCGAGGTACGCGGTCTCCTCCTCGATGCGGTCGGCCGCGTACGTCACGATTCCCCCAGGCGGCTCCCGGCCAGCTCGACCTCGAAGGACTCCGAGCAGTGCGGGCAGGCCACGGCGGCCCGGGTGTGGCCCTCCGCGTTGATCTGCCGGTAGAAGTCCTGGAGGAACGCCAGGTCGGAGGCGAACATGTTCTCCACCGTCCCGTCGTGCACCGACGGCAGCGTGCCGAGCCGGGTGACCACCCGGCCGAGCAGGACGACCGACAGGTAGGCGGGGTTCTCCCGTACCCGGACGTCCCGCAGCGGGACGAGCTCGTCCCGGGCGGTCGCCAGCCGCATCGCACCCCGGCGGTGCACGGTGCCGGACTCGTCGACGTACCCGCGCGGCAGCTCGAACTCGAACTCCGTGCGCAGCGGTTCGCGTCGCTCCTCGGCGGCAGCGGAAGGGGACGCGGGCGCGCCCCCGGGGCCTTCGCGTCGCATTACTCGATGACCAGCTCTTCGAACACGATGGTGACGGTCTCGGTGAGCGCGGCGGCGTCGCCGGCCTTGACCCCGCTCGTGTCGACCTTGCTGCACCAGGCGTTGCGCAGGTTGTACCGCTTCACCGGGTTGTTCTGGAAGTCCATCATCATGATCGTGGCGTTCTTGCGCGCGGAGCCCATGTCGCCCGCGATGGACTGGTTGATCCACTCGTTGAAGGTGGCGCTCTGCGTCATGCCGCGCACGACGGTGCACTGACCGGCCTTCTTCACGCCGGGCATCTTCTTCACGACGGGCTTGCCGTCGGCCGAGACCTGCTGGTACTCGATGACGTCCTGCTCCATCGACAGGCCGCTGACCTCCTGGAGGTACTCGACCATGACGCCGTCGATCTGGAGGCCGAAATTATGGGTGGTGAGGGCGTCACCGGGCTGCAGGGACATGCGGGGTCACTCCTTGGTTCTGGTTCGTCGAGAAAGGGCGCGGTCGGCGCGCGGGGGTGGGGCGGGAGGGGGTGCCTCCCGCCGGGGAGAGGGCTCCTACTCCTCCAGCTCGCCCCCGCCGCCCTGGAACTGCGCCAGCCGGAAGACCACGAACTCCGCCGGCTTGACCGGCGCGATGCCGATCTCGCAGACCACGCGGCCGAGGTCCACGGACTCCGGCGGGTTGGTCTCCTCGTCGCACTTCACGTAGAACGCGTCCTCGGGGCGCTGCCCGAAGAGGGCGCCGGAACGCCACTCGTTCACCAGGAACGCCGAGATGTTGCGCCGGATCCGGGCCCACAGGGCCTGGTCGTTCGGCTCGAAGACGACCCACTGGGTGCCGATGAGGATCGACTCTTCGAGGTAGTTGAAGTAGCGGCGCACGTTGAGGTAGCGCCACGCGGGGTCGGAGGCCAGGGTGCGGGCGCCCCACACGCGGATGCCGCGGCCGGGGAAGGCCCGGATGCAGTTGACGCCGACGGGGTTGAGCAGGTCCTGCTCGCCGCGGGTGATCTGGAGCTCCAGGTCGACGGCGCCGCGGACGATCTCGTTGGCCGGCGCCTTGTGCACGCCGCGCTCCGAGTCGTTGCGGGCCCACACGCCGGCCATGTGGCCCGACGGCGGGACGGTGCGGGTCTGGCCGGAGGCCGGGTCGAAGGCCTTGATCCACGGGTAGTAGAGGGCCGCGTAGCGCGAGTCGTAACCGGCCGTCTCCTGACGCCACTTGCGGATGTCGCGGGCGTTCATGGCGGGCGGCGGGTCGAGCAGCGCCATCCGGTCGCCCATCAGCTCGCAGTGCGCGATGAGGCCGAGCTGGACGGCCTTGACCTGCTCCAGGTCGATGAGCCCCTGCTGGTAGGCGGCCATCAGGTCGGGCACGGCGACCATGGTGATCTCGTCGAGCGCCTCCAGGCCGCCGAAGCCGGTGCGGTCCGCCGAGTCGCCGATGAACTGGCCCGACTCCAGGGTCTTTTCCTGGCCGGTGCGGGCCGCGGGCACGGGCAGCGAGGCCGGGGCGGGCGGGGTGAGGGTCACCGACTGCGCCTCGGGGCGGGCGGGCGCGGCGCCGGCCGTCTCCTCGACCACGATCGTCTTGGACCGCTGGCGGACCTGGGTGACGACGAAGTTGCGGGCGCTCTTCTTCGCGCTGACGTCGAAGCTCTCGACGGCCTTGTCGCCGTCCTTGACGACCAGCTTGAAGCGCTCGTCGTCGCCCTCGGCCTCCTGCACCTCGACGGTGAGCGTGCCGTCCGCGCCGGACCCGGCGGCGATCGCGGCGACCCGGAAGGCGCCGAGCGCGACGGCGGTGCCGGGCAGCAGCTCCTTCGGGGCGTCCGTACCGCTCGCACCGGCGGACGCGGGCAGCGCCCCGGAGGCGTCGCTGCCGCCGACCCGGACGATGTACGCGGCGGTGCCACCGTTGTTGAAGAAGCCGTAGACGGAGTGCGCCAGGTAGTACCCGTCCGAGAAGTCGCCGAAGGAGGCCACGTACTGGGACCAGTTGGTCACCAGGGTCGGCTCGTGCAGCGGTCCGGTCGGCGCGAGGCCGACGAACGCGGCGACGGAGGTGCCGACGCCCTCGATGGGGCGGGAGCCGCTGGCGACTTCCTCGACGTAGACACCGGGGGAGAGGTAGGTGGGCATGGGTGCGTGCGCTCCTCGATGGGTACGGAGGACGGGAAAGAGGCGGTGACGCTTCCGACTCTCTCCCGCCCGCGCGCCCCGGCGCGTGGACGAACGGGCGGCGCCGAGGGCAGCGATCGCTGCCTCAGCGGACACCCGGAAGGGCAGCCCGTACGGAAGGGCAGCGAGGCCTGCCCCCACCCCGGGACCTTCGGACACGCCCGCGCGGCCCGCCCGCCCGTAGCCTGCCGCCCATGACCATCTGGACCTCTCTGGACCCGGCCGCCGTGGCCGTGGAGCCCGGTTCCCGGGCCACCGCCCGGCTGCGGGTGCGGAACACCGGCGACACCGTCGAGGAGTACCGCCTTTCCCTCGTCGGCAGGCCCGCGGGCTGGGGCCGCGTCGAACCCGATGTGCTGCGCCTCTATCCGGGCGCGGAGGGGACCGCGGAGATCTCGTTCGCCCCGCCCCGCACCTCGGACGCGGAGGCCGGCCCCGCCGCCTACGGCGTGCGGGTCGAGCCGCGGGAGAACACCGCCGTACGCGACGTCGTCGAGGGGCAGCTCACCATCGCCCCCTTCACGGAGATCCGGGCCGAACTCCTGCCGCCCGCCCTGACCGGCCGGTTCCGGGGCCGGGCCCGCGCCGCCGTCGACAACCTCGGCAACACGCCGGTCACCGCCTCCCTGGTGGCCCGTGACGAGACCGACGCCCTCGAGTTCGACCTGGCGCCGAACGCCGTGCGCATCGACCCGGGCCGGGCCGCCTTCGCCGAACTGACGCTGCGCCCCCGGGACATCCGGTGGACCGGCGGCGAGCAGACCCACCGCTTCACGCTCGCGCTGCGCAGGTCGGGTGACGACACCGGGAAGGAGCTGGAGGGCAGTTTCGTCCAGCGGCCCGTCATCGGGGCCTGGCTGATGTCGGTCGGCGGACTGCTCACCGCGGCCGTCATCGCCTTCGCGGTGATGTGGTTCGGCTTCTCGCCGAAGATCGGCAGCTCGGCCAAGGAGCTGCTCGCCGCGGGCGCGCCCAACCCCGTGCAGCAGGGCGACGGGAAGAACCTCCCGACCCCGCCGCCGCTGCCCCCGGACACCGGTGCCGACGCCGGCAGCGGCTCCGGCGGCGCGTCGCCGCCGCCCGCCGACGGGGGCGACCCCGACACCGGCGGCGCCCCGCCGCCCTCCGGGAACGGCGGCGGCTCCGGCGGCGGAGGCGGGAGCACCGGCGGTGGCGGCGACCAGGGCGGCGGCTCCGCGCAGCGCCCCAACGTGCCGCCGCCCGCGAAGACCGGTCCGCCCTGGGGCCCCGGCTACCAGAAGGACGTCGTCGTGGAGTTCGCCCAGGAACGCCTGGTCGCGCTCAAGAACAGCTGCAGCCCCCGCGGCTTCTCCCGTGGCGTGATCGACGCGCCGACCCGCGCCGCGCTCGTCTGCTACCAGCACGCCGTCGACAACAGCGGCAAGAACCCCACGAGGATCCTGGCCGTCGAGAAGGAGGGCATGCTGGGCCCGGCCACCCTCACCTCGCTGTGGATGCAGGGGGTCACGCCCGACATGGTCAAGAGGGGCGGCAGCAGCTGGGAGACCACCCGTCTCATGGCCGCGTTCTACTGGGCGATGAACGGGACGTTCGACGCCCATGACATGAGCATCGCCCGGTCCAACGCCGGCCTCGGCATCGACTACTTCCGCAACAACTCCGTCCCGGGCCCGGCCTCCCGGTACAGCGACGAAGTCACCAACCACATCCGCGACTACCAGGCGGCCATGGGCCTGCCGGTGAGCGGCACCGCGGACTGGGCCACCATCCGCACCATGCTCGGCGGCGGCGTCATCTGGCGCGGCTGACACAGACCGAGGAGGCCCGCCCGTCCCCCGCCGGCGGGCCTCCTCACTTCTTCCCCTACGGGGCCCAGGGCACCCCGGCGTCCGGCAGCAGCCGGCCCGCCTTCTGGTACTCGCGCCGCGCCCCCACCCGTACGTCGTCCCCCGTCACCGCGCCGCCACGGGCCGCCGCCAGGTATCCGGCGGTCACCGCCGCCGACCTGATCGCCCCGCCCGCCAGCTCGAAGCCCTTCGCGCAGTCGGCGACCGCGTCCGGCAGGTCCGGCGCCTGCGGCACTCCCGCCAGGCACGCCTCCCACAGGGAGAGCCGCTGCTCCACGTCCGGGAACGGGAACTCCACGACCACGTCGAGCCGACGGGTGAACGCCTCGTCGATGTTGGCCCGCAGATTGGTGGTCAGCACCGCGATCCCGTCGAAGGCCTCAAGGCGCTGGAGGAGATAGGCGCTCTCCAGGTTCGCGTATCGGTCGTGCGAGCTGCGCACCTCGGAGCGCTTGCCGAAGACCGCGTCGGCCTCGTCGAAGAGCAGCACGCAGTCGGTGCGGTCGACCTCCGCGAAGATCCGCTCCAGGTTCTTCTCGGTCTCGCCCACGTACTTGTCGACGACCGACGACAGGTCCACCACGTAGAGGTCCAGGCCGAGTTCGCCGGCGACCACCTCCGCGCCCAGCGTCTTGCCGGTGCCCGACTCCCCGGCGAACAGGGCCACGACCCCGCGCCCGCGCCCGCCGCCCGTCCGCAGCCGCCAGGTGCCCAGCACCCTGTCCCGGTGCCGGGCCCGCGCGGTCAGCTCGCGCAGCTCCCGCAGCGGCTCCTCGGGGAGCACCAGATCGGCGAAGCCGACCTCCGGGCGGACCCGGCGGGCGTGGCTGTCGAGCAGCGGCGCCGACATCAGGCGCGCCCCGCGCTGCACGTGCGCGGCCGTCAGCGCCGTCCCCTCGAACGCGGCGAGAGCCCGCGCCGAACGGGCCGCCCGGCGGATCTGGCCGCCGCCGAGCCGGTACGGGGCGACCGCCTCCGCCAGGTCGAAGGCGGGCTCCTCGGGGCCGAGTTCACGGCGCCACAGCTCGGCGGAGCCCACGTCGTCCCCGGGCGCCTCCAGGGCGAGGATCTCCACCCGGGGCGCCCAGCGGGGGTCCGGGGCGTCGGTCCCCGCGAGGACGACCGTGACGTCCGGCGCCGCCAGCGCGCGCACCAGCGGACCGGCCTCCCGCGGCAGCGGCTCGACGACCACGGCCGCACCGCGCAGCCGGGCCTCCCGCAGCAGTACGGGCGCCACGGCGGCGCCGTCGTCACAGGAACCGGCCCGCATCCGCAGCACCGGCCGACCGGCGGCGCACAGGGCCGCGGCGACGGCGTCGGCGGCGACTCCGGGGATCCGCTCGCGCAGGTGGACGGTGACGGGCGCGGCGGCCCGGACCCGCTCGGCGAGCCCGTCCAGCGCCTCGGACGTGGTGGCCCGCTGGTCGGCCGAGGGCGGCAGCAGCTCCACTCCGGTGTCCCGCAGGCCCGCGTCCAGCCTGCCGTCGTCGCCGAGCAGATGCGCCACCACCCGCTCCGGCACGCGCAGCGCGCGCCCCGGCAGCGGCCGGTCCTCGTCCTCGACGACCAGCAGCCCGCCGGCGCACAGCGGGGCGGCGGGATGGAAGCGGTCGCGGGCGGCGGCCTCGTGGGGGCCGGTGCCGGCGAGCCCGAGGGCGATCGCCACCGTCGCCCGCCGCCGCCCGACGTCGTCGTTGAGATACCCGAACAGCGGCTCGAACGCCCGGTCCACGTCGGGCGCGAGCGCCGTCAGCAGGATGTGCGCGTCCAGCGCGCCGAGCCCGAAGACCCGCGCGAGCGCCCCCAGCCGGTCGGCGTCCGCGTCGAGGTGCGGGGGGACCGCCGTGGCCCCGTCAGCGGGCGCGTCCGAGGTCAGGTCCCCGACCGTCCCCTCCACGTCGAGGGAGCCGGCCGCCGCCCGCAGGGCCGTCTCCGGCGTCACGTACAGGCCGCGCAGCGGGTCGCCGGCCGTCGGGTCGCCGGCGGCGCGGCTCTCGACCACGCCCACCACCCGCTCCCGCAGCTCCGCCAGGCGCCCGGTCAGGGTGGGTCCGCTCACGGCCGGTACTCCGTCCGCCGGATCATGCGGGGCGCGGAGTCCGACGGCACGCCGTCGGTGCCGCGCACGGTGACGACCGCGCCCTCGGTGACCGGCGGCGCCACGTCGTACACGGGGACGACCGGGAACGGGGTGGTGATCACCACGTCGAGCGAGGGCTTCAGCTCCCCGCCGAGCGCCGACCAGATGTCCGCGAGGGAACGCGACTCGCCCGGCGGCACGGCGACGGTCAGCGGCAGCGCGGGGACTCCCGTGGGTCCGCGCAGCACCTCGGGGACGACCTCCGCCGGCAGGGCCTCGTGCGGCAGCAGCAACGCCAGGGCGCTGGACAGCAGCCGGTGTTCGTCCTCGGGCCGGGCGGTCCACGCGGTCACCAGGTAGGAGAGGCGGAACCAGCGCCGTGGCTGGCGGCGACGGACCACGGCCCCGCGCGCGTCGCGCTCCGCGTACGCGCCGCGCTCGCGGCGGGCCACGTCCTCGCGTATGTCGAAGAGGTACGCGTTGAGGGTCGGCGCGGTGCGGCGGGCGGCCCAGTCGCGGGTGGGCGGGTCGAAGGAGACGTCGCCGGTGACGGCGGGGGCCAGGAGGCGGCCCAGGGCCTCGTCGATCTCGTGGATCACTAGATGTAGCCCTCGCGGAGTGCGTACGCCACGGCATGAGCCCGGTTGGCGAGATGGAGACGCGTCATGAGCGCGTGCAGGATGTTCTTGACGGTGCGTTCCGAGTAGGCCAGCTTCTCGCTGATCTGCCGGGTGTCGAGGCCCTCGGCGAGCAGCCGCAGGACGTCGACCTCGCGGGGCGCCATCCCGAAGAGCGGCGCCGTGCCCGTGGTCGCGGTGGTCGTCGCCCGCTGCAGTCGTCCCACCTGGTTGAGGAGGCGGCTGATCAGGTCCGGCGGCAGCTCCCCGTCGCCGCGCGCCGCGCTGTGCACGGCGTTGAGGAGCCGCTGTTCGGTGGCCTGGTGGCGCCACAGGATCGCGCGCACCCCGTACTCGACGACCGTCAGCAGGTCCGGCTCGCGCAGTTCCCCGGCGACGAGCACGACCCGCTGGTCCCCGCCGCGCAGGACGCGCCGCAGCTCGGTCGTGGCGGGTTCGTCGATGCGGTCGGCGAGCATCACGGCGACGGAGGGCGTGCCGGTCTGCGGCTCGCCCGGTTCGTCGGCCGTGTGCTCGGGCACCACCTCTATCGACGGCTGGTGTTGAAGATGGCTGATGAGTCCGGCCCGGCTGAGCGGATCGGTAGCGTGGACGGTCACTGCCACGCGCGTGGTGAGCATGCCCGAATGCCTGCCCTTCCCCCAAGAATGTGCTGGTAGACGGCCGGTTGCCCGGTCGTTTCATTGGTCTCCACCACAGTCACGGGGGCCACTTCCGTCCGGTTGCCGCCCGGCTAACGCCCGGCTAACGCTCCGTCGTCGCCACGGCCGCCCCGTCGAGCCGGCGCAGCTGCGCCTCCACCCGCTGCACGCTCTCCTTGTAGCCGTGCGCGAGCCCCATCTCCCTGGCCCGTACGAGCAGGGTAGCGGCCTCCTCGGTCCGGCCGAGGTCGATCAGGGCGGTGCCCGCCGTGGCCGTGAGCATGCTGTGCCGCACGCCGACCAGGCCGTTGACGGTGTCGCCGTCCAGGGCGAGCCCCTCCCGGGCGCAGGCGAGGGCGCCCGCCGGGTCGCCCACCGAGAGCAGCTGGCGGGCCCGGTGCTCCAGGGCCAGCAGCTCGGTCATCACGTCCCCGCTGCCGCGTACGAGGGCGGCGGCCCGCGCGGTGTGGGCGAGGGACTCGTCGCTGACGCCGAAGCGGTCGAGGGCGACGGCCAGGTTGACGAGCGCCGTCGCCTCGCTGGAGGGTTCGCCCGCGCGGGCGGCCAGCGGGGGCGCGAGACGCAGGTGCACCAGGGCCTCGGTGAGACGGTTCTCCTGGGTGAGTATCCAGCCGAGGAGGGCGCGGACCCGGGACTCGGCGTCGGCGTCCTTCTCCCGGGCCGCGGAATCGGCCGCCGCCTCCAGGAGCGGCACCCAGCCGTCGTGGCTGTGCCACAGGATGTACGGCCACTGGAGGACGGCCAGCCGCCAGGCCCGGTCGTGCAGGCCGGCCGCGCGGGCGGCGGCGACGGCCGCCGCGAGGTTGTCGCGCTCGGCCGCGTACCAGAGCAGGGCCGCGTCCCGCCCGGCGAACTGCGCGGCGGTCCTGGGCAGTCGGGCGTTGGACGGCGCCGCGCAGCACGGCTGGTCGTCCGGCTCGGCGGCGCGGGCGGCGGCCATGGCGGTGAGCGTGTAGTGGTCGAGGAGGCGCAGCAGGGCGTCCTCGTCGGCGTCGAGGCCGCGGGCGTAGAGCCGCACCAGATCGTGCAGGGTGTGCCGGCCGGGCGCGTACTCGGTGAGCAGGTGCGCGTCGCAGAGGCGGTCGAGGGCCTCGGCGGCGACCGGGGGCGTCCGGTCGAGCAGCGCCGCCGCCGCGTGCCGGTCGAGGTCCGTGCCCGGTACGACGCCCAGCTGCCGGAAGAGCCGCCCGGCCTCCTCGGGCAGCCCCTGCACGGTGAGGCGGAGCGCGGCGGCCACGCCCTGGCCGTCGGCGCCCTCGGAGTCGTCCACCGAAAGGAGGGACAACCGGCGCTGTTCGTCGGCGAGTTCGGCGGCCAGGTCGGCGAGCCGCCAGTGCGGGCGGGCGGCGAGCTGGGCGGCGGTGACCCGCAGCGCGAGCGGCAGCCCGTCGCAGAGCGCGGCGAGCCGCCGCGCGGCCGCGGGCTCGGCGTCCACCCGGTCGCCGCCGACCGCGGCGGCGAGCAGGGCCGCCGAGTCGTCGAGCCCGAGGACGCCGAGCGGCACCGGGCGGGCGAGTTCGGTGACGACCAGGCCGCCGAGGCGCAGCCGCGAGGTGACCACGGTCGCGCTGCGCGCACCGGCGGGCAGCAGCGGCCGGGCCCGGTCGGCGCTGCGCACGTTGTCCAGGACGACGAGCAGCGCCCGGTCCTCGGTCAGGGAGCGATACAGGGCGGCGGCGGCCGTCGGCGACTCCGGCACCTGGCGCGGCGGCACGCCGAGCGCGGGCAGGAACTCGCGGAGCACGTCGGCGCTGTCGACCCCGTCGTCGGGGCTGAAGCCCCGCAGGTCTGCGTAGAGGACCCCGTCCGGGTAGTGCGAGGCGCGCCGGTGCGCCCAGTTCAGCGCGAGCGCGGTCTTGCCGACCCCGGCGGGTCCGGTGACCAGCGCGACCCGGGCCCGCTCGACGGCGGTGTCGAGGGCGGCGAGCTCCCGGGCCCGCCCGAGGAAGCCGCGCGGGGCGCGGGGCAGGAGGTCGGGCGCGGGCAGCGCGGGCGCGGGGGCCGGCGGTTCGGCCTCGGCGGCCGGGCGGCCGCCCGCCAGGTCGGGCCACTCGGCGCCACCGCCCGCCACGGGCGCGTCGCCCGCGCTGGGCGGGGCGGCCGGCGGGGTGCCGCGCAGCACGGCCTCGTACGCCGCCCGCAGCGCGGGGCCCGGGTCCACACCCAGGTCGTCGGCGAGCTGGGTCCGGGTGCGGTGGTAGCAGTCGAGTGCGTCCGACTGGTGGCCCGCCCGGTACAGCGACAGCATCAGGGCCGCCGCGAGCGACTCGCGCAGCGGGTTGGCGACGGCCTCGGCGCGCAGCAGCGCCGCCGCCTTCACGTGCTCGCCGAGCCGCCCGTACGCCGCCGCCAGCTGCTCGACGGTCACCAGCCGGGTCTCCTCCAGGGCGCGCGCGGCCACCACCAGCGGTTCGCTGGGCACCGTCCCGGTCAGCGCGGGCCCGCGCCACAGGGCGAGCGCCTCGCGCAACATCAGGACCGCGTCCCCGGGGTGCTTCTGGTGCCCGGCGAGCTGGACCAGCTCCTCGAAGCGGTAGGCGTCCAGGAGGTGGTCGGGCATCCGCAGCTCGTAGGCCTGCCCGTGGGTGGCCAGCTCGAGCCCGTACTCCCCGGCGCCGCCCTGCTCGAACAGGGCCCGCAGCCGCGAGACGTGGCCCTGGACGACGGTGCGGGCCCGGGCGGGCGGCCGCTCGTCCCAGACGGCGTCGATGAGCCGGTCCACCGGGACGACGGCGTTCGCCCGCAGCAGCAGCGCCGCGAGTACGCTGCGCCGCTTGGCGGGGCCGAGCGGCAGCTCACCTGCCTCGGCCGCGATGGACACCGTTCCGAGCAGGCGGAACTCCACCCGGCCCTCCTTCTCGCTGATCCTGTGGGCCTCCCAGTATCACCGCCGGCCGCGCTCAGGCCTTTGTCGGGATCCTCCAGTTGTCCGGAACCGGACAGGCTTCCCGTGGTTCGGCTCGATCAGCACGGGCGCTCGGGCGCCGCCTGGTGGCGGACGGCGCCTCGGACGAAACGGGACGGAATCAGGCGTTCGGGTCGAAGGGGATGCCCGAGGGCTTGGAGCGGCCCAGCTGGTAGGCGAAGTCGACGTCCCTGATCTTGAGGGTGGCGGCGCCGAAGTCGGCGCCCGTCAGCTTGTCGCGCAGGCCGGCCGGATAGCCGTTCCAGCCGACCAGGCGCGGGTAGAACCAGGCGCCGGTGGCGTTCTCGATCCGCTCGTCGTCCGGGTTGGCGAAGCGGAAGCAGTGGGTCGAGGCCCCGTCCTTGTGGTAGACGACCTTGGGGTGGGTGCCGTCGAAGCGCACCGCCGAGCGGGCGGCCACCTGGTAGCCGCTGTGCTGGGAGACCGACACGTACTGGACCTGGTCGCCGCTGATCCAGACGACCACGTGCTCCCAGTCGTGGGTGTGCCCGATGGCCAGGGGGCCCCAGGTCGCCTGGTCCTTCTCGAAGTAGCTCGCGTACATCACGGCGCACCAGCCGTTGTTGCACTTGCTGCGCGAGTAGCTGTTGGCGGCGGCCAGCTGGGCGGGGTCGTGGCACTTCCCGTTGACGGTGCCGCCCAGCTTCAGGCCGGGGTTGAGGGTGCCGTCCGCGCCGATGGCGGCGGTGACGTAGCAGCCGTCGGTGTCGTAGTCGTACGCGGGGGAGAAGGTCTGGTCGAGCCCGTCGGCGCTCTGCGGCAGCTGCGGGAGGACGGCGGCGTGGGCGGTGGCCGGGACGCCGAGGACGAGGCCCAGGGCGCACAGGAGCGCGGCGAGGACGGAGCGCCGCCGCCCGGGCCGGGACGGGGAGGCTGGGGGTATCAGGTGCACGACAACTCCTCGCTGGTGGGGGGTCCAGACGTTCGCAGGGGGTCCCGCGGGCCGTCAACCACCGTGCGGGGAACGGAGGGTGACGGGTGGGGCGTGCGAGGGGGCGCGCGGGACGTCAAGGCGGACGGGCCCGTTCGCCGGATCGTGTGGGAGGCGTCCGGTGATCGCGGATCCCCGGGCCGCGGAGCGGCAGGATCGAGGCGGCGGGGTCGTCCTGAACGGGAGCCGTGGGGGCTCCCGGACCCCGCCGCCGAAGAGGGCGGCGGGCGCCGACGTCGCCGCTCTCCGCCCGC
This sequence comes from Streptomyces sp. NPDC023157, assembly GCF_055560575.1. NCBI lineage: Bacteria > Bacillati > Actinomycetota > Actinomycetes > Kitasatosporales > Streptomycetaceae > Streptomyces > Streptomyces sp. NPDC023157. The sequence goes on along the minus strand of NZ_JBVHIL010000002.1, from coordinate 417,276 downwards.
CCCCGGACCCTGGCTCCGCTCCGGGGGCGGCGTCGTGCGCGGGCGCTCAGCGCGCCTCGGCGTACAGCTCCTCGATCAGCCGGGCGACCGTCTCCGGCTCCCGCAGGGTCGGGTAGTGGTCGCTGGCGGCCAGCCGTTCGAGCCGGCAGTGGGGGATCCGCGCGGCCATCTCCTCGTTGCAGCGCACGACCACGGGCCGGTCCAGCTCGCCCAGGGCGAGCACCGTGGGCGCGGCGATCTCGCCGAGCCGGTCGAAGGCGGGCGAGCCGGGCTGCTGATGGCCGACGTTGGCGAACCAGGCGGGCAGCACCGCCCGGAAGTGCGCGGCGACCACCGGATCGGACTCGGGGGTGCCGCCGCCGGCCGCGCCCCACAGGCCCATGCCGAGCCGCACGATGCCCTCCGTGTCGCCGGCCTTCGCCAGCCGCTCCACGTCCTGGTAGAACTCCGCGTCCTCCAGGCCCGGGTAGCCGGTGACCCCGGGGACGAACAGCGCCAGGCCCGCGACCCGTTCGGGCTCGTCCAGGGCGAGGCCGACCGACGCGGCCCCGCCCATGCTGGAGCCCACCAGGACCGCCCGCCCGAGACCGAAGTGGTCGAGGACCGCGGAGAGGTCGGCGACGGGGAGGTACGGGGCGACGGGCGCGGGCGAACGCCCGTAGCCGCGGGCGTCGTAGCGGATCACCCGGTGCCGCGCGGCGAGCGCCGGGAGGACCGGGTCCCAGATCGTGGAGTCGCCGACGCCGGGATGGACCAGGACCAGCGGCAGCCCGTCCCCGCCCGTGTCGTCCGCCCAGAGTGCGCCGCCGTCCGCCTTCACCATGGTTTCCATGGGGGCCAGTCTGGTCGGCCGGCCCCGGTGCCACCAGCCCGCCTCCGGCCGTGTCGCTGTCAAGTACCGAGTCGGGTCAACCTTCCTGACGATCTGTCAGTAGTGGCGGAAATCTTGCCTGGACACCCTTACTCGCCGGTTCTACTCTCAAGTCACTTTGCGCGTTCCCCCCAAGCACCACGCGTACGCACCCAGCACGACCGGCTCACGCGTCACCGCACGGTGCGACGACCCGCACCTCCTCGCACCCCACCGTCGATCACCGAGGAGATCCCCATGTCCAAGCTGCTCGTCACCCTCACCGGCCTCGCCGCCGCCGGCGCCCTCACCTTCGGCGCCACCGGCACCCAGGCCGCCTCGACCACCGTGTCACCGGCCGGCCACTCCTTCGCCGCCAAGCTCACCGGCAAGGCCACCTTCGTCGCCGGGACGACCACCATGACCTGCACCGTCTCGTCCTCCGTACCGACGAGCGGAGCCAACAACACCGTCCCCGCCGCCCCCGGCAACAGCAACGCCGCCGGTCCCGTCTCCATCCCCGTCAACCCGCCCAGCTTCAGCGGCTGCACCACCAGCATCTTCGGCGTGAACGTCACCATCACGAGCAACGCCACCAACGGCCCCTGGACGCTCTCCCTCCAGAACGGCGCCCCCGCCACCGGCGGCTTCACCATCCCCAAGGGCGGCGTCGTGCTCAAGACCAGCGGTCTCGCCAGCTGCACCATCACCGCCTCGCCGGCCGGCCCCACCGCCGTCAACGGCGCCTTGACCAACGGCGCCCCCTCCAGCCTGGCCATCGCCAACGCGCCGGTCCCCGCCACCGCCACCGGCGGCTTCCTCTGCCCGACCGGCAACCAGTCGGCGACCTTCAGCGCCACCTACCAGCTCACCGACACCACCGACCCGGCCCAGCAGATCACCGTGACCGGCTGACCGCTCGCCCGCCGCACCCTGGGAGTACCAGCCAGGATCACGCGGGTCCACCCCCCCCCGGAAGGCCCACCAGCCCCACGCCTGGCAGCCGAGGGCGACCGGGACGAGCAGGACCCCGAAGGCGAGGAGCTGTTCCAGCGTGCCGCGTCCGTCGCGGCCCCGCCCACCGGCAGACCGGCGGGCGGACCGTCGGCGGACGCCGGCACGTACGGGCACTGCCCCGCGCCCACCAGGACGACCGGCAGCGGCGCGGCGAGCGCGGTGACGCCGAACGCCGCCCGGGCCGGCCGCCGCCGCCCGCGCCTTCTCGACCACACCACCGGCCGGCCCTTCACCGCCCACTGGACCTCACCCTGACGCCACGCCCACGACCAGTCCCTTCGTGTCGAGCGGCAGCTCCACCACCCGTTCGACCGCCAGCCCCGAACGGCCCAGCAGGGACCGGTAGGCGTCGAGGGTGCGCTGCCGGCCGCCGTTGACCACCAGCAGGTGCAGATCCCACAGCGCGGCCAGGGCGCCCGACCCGTCGTCCGTCGTCACCCGCTCCAGGACCAGCAGCCGCGCCCCCGGCGCGAGCACCGCCCGCACCCGGCGCAGCAGGCGGAGACAGTGCCCGTCGTCCCAGTCGCCGAGCACCCGGGACAGCAGATAGACGTCCCCGTCCCCGGGCAGCGGCGCCTCGAAGATGTCCCGGCCGAGCAGCTCGACCCGGTCCAGGCCCACGCTCTCGGCCAGCTGCGCACGGGCCAGCGGCAGGACGTGCGGCAGGTCGACGAGCACCCCGCGGGCGGCCGGGGCCGCCGCGAGCACGGTGGCCAGCAGCCGCCCCGCGCCGCCCCCGAGGTCCACCACCCGGCCCGGCCCCGAGAGGCCGAGGACGCCCGGGACCGCGTCGAAGACGGCGTGCCCGGCCTGCATCACCCGCTGGAATCGGGCCGCCGCCTCCGGATCCCCGGCCAGGTACGCGATCAGCGGCTCGCCGTGTGCCAGCTCGAACCCGGGCGTCCCGGTCGTCAGCGCCTCCTCGGCGTGCCCCCAGGCGCGGTAGAACTCCTCCCCGTACAGCAGGCACATGTCGCGCAGCGAGCCCGGCCGGTCGCGCAGCAGCTCGCCCACGGGTGTCGTACGGAGGGTGCCGTCGGAGTCCGTGTCGAACACCCCGAGCAGGACGAGCAGGCGCAGCAGCCGGTGCGCGACATCGGGGTCGAGGCCGGTGGCGGCGGCCACCGCCGCGCCGTCGCGGTGCCCCTCGGCCACCAGGTCGGGCAGCCGCAGCCGGGCGGCGACATGGACGGCCTGGGTGCGCCAGGCGCCGGTGACGAGCTCGAACGCGGCCCGCACGGCCCGCGGATCGGTGGTCATGACGGTATCCAGTCCCTCGCGATGTGGGGGGTGCCGATGCCCAGGGAGCGCATGTGCTCGATGGGGTTGGTGTACTCGCGGCTGGCCGCGATGAGGCCGTCCGCCAGCTCGAAGCGGTGCACGAACCGGTTGCGGTAGTGGCCGGCCGGATAGCCGGGGAAGCGGATGGTGCCCTCGCCGCCGCACTCCACCCAGATCAGGCCGGTGTGCTGCGTCTCGTACACCTCGACGTCGGTCCAGACCCAGTCGGGCAGCACCTGGAGCGACAGTTCGCCGTGCCGCCGCAGCCGCTCGCGGCCCCGGACGACGATCGGCCGGCCGACATCGGTGAAGAACAGGGCGGCCGTGCCGTCCTCGGTGTACAGCCGGTGGCGCCGCAGTCTGCTCTCGCGGTCGGTGCGGAGGAAGGCGTCGACGGTGGCGCGGTTGCGGTCGCGGAGCGTGGACTCACGCATCACGGATTCCTTTCGGAGCGGAACGTATTCGGTACGGTCAGGGCTGGAGACGGCAGGACCGCCAGCCGCCCCCGGGGACGCGCTCGTAGCGCAGCCGCTCGTGCAGCCGGCCGGTGCCGTCCGCCCAGAACTCCAGCCGCTCGGGGACGAGTTCCAGGGCGATGTACGCGGCGGGGCGCGGCTGCGGTCCGGCCTCGGCCAGCCGCGCGGCGCGGGCGCGCAGCGCGGCGACCTCGGCGGGGCCGGCCAGCGGGGCGCTCTGCCGGGAGGCCACGGTCATCGCGTGGGTGAAGACCGGCCGGGCCGCCCACAGGGCGTCGGCGGTGGCGTCGGGGAGCCGCCGGACCCGGCCGCCCACGCTGACCTGCCGGCTCGTCTCCCGCCAGTAGAGCAGCCCCGACGCCCAGGGGTTCGCGCGCAGTTCGCGCTCCTTGCCGCTGCCGTGATGGGTGGTGAAGACCAGCCCGGTGGCGGTGACCCGGCTGACGGCGACGATCCGGCTGGACGGCCGCCCCGCCGCGTCGGCGGTCGCGAGCGCCAACGCCCGCGGCTCCCGCACACCGACCTCCTCCGCACCCTCCAGCCAGCGGCGCAGCAGCCCGATCGGATCGGCGGGCGGCACCTCGTACTCGGGGAAGGGCAGCGAGACCGTCCCGGTGAGGGTCTCCGACCGGCGCGGTGCCGGGGCGGACGCGGGTGCCTCGACGGAGGCGGATCGCTCGACGGATGCGGGACGCGCGACGGATGCGGGACACGCGGCGGACTCGACGGACGGGACGTGCGCGACCGACTCGACGTGCTCGACGGACTCGACGTGCTCGACGTGCTCAGACATGGATCCTCCCGTGGGCCACGGTGACGGCCTCGCCGCCGACCTCGACGTAGTCGACCTGGTCGCCGGCCCCTTCGGCGCGGGCCAGCATCAGGGAGTCGCGGCCCAGTTCGACGCCCTGCCGGATCTTCAGCTGCCGCCCGTACGCCACCCGCCCGTGCCGGGCGAGATGGACGGCGAGCGGGCCGGCGGCCGAGCCCGTCGCCGCGTCCTCGACCACGCCGTACGCGGGCGAGAACATCCGGCTGCGCCAGCGCGTGCCCGCCCCGGCGAAGCAGTTCGTGGCCAGGTCCTCGAAGGCCGCCAGGGCCCGGTGGTCGGGGGTCAGGGCCGAGAGCGCGGCGACGGACTCCAGGCCGACGAAGACATGCCGGGGACCGTTGCGGTAGACCTCCACCGGCAGCGTGGAGGCGGGCACCCCCAGCGCCGCGAGCAGCTCGGCCGCCCGGTCGAAGGGCTCCCAGGCGGGCAGCGGCTGGCGCATCGTGGCCGCCGCCACCCGGCCCGCCCGCCGGTCGAGCCTGCAGGGCACGATCCCCATCGCGGTCTCCAGGAGCAGTCGGTCGCCCCGCACGTACGGGCCGAGGGCGACGGCGGTGCCGAGCAACGGGTGTCCGGCGAAGGGCAGTTCGTTCACCGGGGTGAAGATGCGCACCCGGGCGTCGCCGCCGCGCCGGGGCGGCAGGACGAAGGTCACCTCCGACAGGTTCATCTCCCGGGCGATGCGCTGCATCCACGAGGCCGGGAGTCCGGCGCAGTCGAAGAACACGGCCACCGGGTTCCCCCGCAGGGGTTCACGGGCGAAGGCGTCCACGACGACGTAGGGGCGCATGATGTCCTCTCCTCCTCACGGGTGTGACCGGTGGGGTGCCGGCGGGCGCAGCGCCCGGCGGGCGGCGCGGGCGAAGATGCCCGGTCCGTCGCGGGTGAGCACGGACTCGGGGTGGAACTGGAGCGTGGTGAAGTGCGGTCCGCGCAGCGCGTGCACCTCGCCGGTCTCCGGGTCGCGGCTCAGCTCCACCGCGCCGACCCCGTCGACGACGGTCCGGTCGGCCGGGCCGCGCGCGGCGAAGGTGTTGTAGAAGCCGACCCGCTCGCGCCGCCCGAACAGGTCGATCTCCTTCTGCACGCCCTGGTGGGGCACGTCCCTGCGGACCAGCGGAAGGCCGAGCTCCAGGCTGACGACCTGATGGCTCAGGCAGACCGCGAGGAACGGGCGCCGCCCCGCCAGCAGGCCGCGGGACGTGGTCCGGATCGCCTCGATGCGGGGGTGTGCCGCCTCGGCGGGGTCACCGGGGCCGGGCCCGAGGACCACCAGGTCGTACGCGTCGGGCGCGTACTCCTCGTCGTGGCGGCGGACCGACACGACGAGCCCGAGGGCCCGCAGCTGGTGCGCGATCATCGCGGTGAAGGTGTCCTCGGCGTCGACGACGAGGACCGTGCGCCCGGCGAGTCCGGTGCCGGTGGTGCCGTCGGCGGCGTCGGCGGAGTCCGCGCCTTCGGGGCTCCCCTGATCCCGGCCATCCCGGCCATCCCGGCCGCCCCGGCCATCCCGGCCGCCCCGGCCATCCCCGTCGCCCCGTCCGCTCCGCCCGCCCCGGCCGTCCCCGCCGTCCAGCCAGAAGCCGGACAGGTCCGCGTTCCGCCGGGCCAGTGCGGCCCGCACCTCCGGGTGGGTGCCGAAGGGGCCGGGGCCGTCGCCTTCGAGGGCGGCGAGCAGTCCGGCCGCCTTGGCCCGGGTCTCGGCCGCCTCCGCGTCGGGGTCGGAGTGGCGCACCACCGTGGCCCCGACGCCGATGGCGACCCGGCCGGCGGCGTCGATGTCGGCGGTCCGGATCAGGATCGCCGAGTCCAGCTCCCGGCCACCGGACGCGTCGCGCCCGATCAGCGCGACGACCCCGCTGTAATAGCCGCGGCCCCCGCCCTCGTAACGGGCGATCACCCGGCAGGCGTTCTCCAGCGGGGAGCCGGTGACCGTCGGCGCGAACAGGGTCTCGCGCAGGATCTCGCGCACCTCGCGGTCCGTCCGGCCCTCGATGAGGTACTCGGTGTGGGCGAGCCGTGCCATCTCCTTGAGGTACGGGCCGACGACCCGGCCGCCGCCCTCGCAGATCCGCGCCATCATCTTCAGCTCCTCGTCCACCACCATCGACAGCTCGTCGCGTTCCTTCCGGTCGGAGAGGAACTCCATGACCCCGGGCAGGCTCGGCCCCTCGGGCGGATGCCGGTAGGTGCCGCTGATCGGGTTCATGACCGCCGTGCCGTCCCGCAGGGTGACGTGCCGCTCGGGCGAGGCCCCGACGAAGGTGCGGGCCCCGGTGTGCACGAGGAAGGTCCAGTACGCGCCCGACTCCTGTTCGAGCAGGCGCCGGAAGAAGGCGAGCGCGCTGTCCGGGCCGTGCTCGGCGAGCTCCGCGAGGAAGGTGCGCCGCAGCACGAAGTTGGCGCCCGCGCCCTCGCCGATGGCCTCCCGTACGACCCGGCCGACGGTCCGCGCGTACGCCTCGTCGTCCAGGTCGAAGCGGGCGCCGGTGAGCACCGTCGCCTCCCGCGGCAGCCGTGCGAGCGCCTCGCCCAGCGGGACGGTGTCCTGGCCGGTCACCGTCATGGCGATCAGCGGCGCCCCGTCGTCGGCGCAGGCGAAGCCGCGCTCGGTGATCTGCCGGTACGGGACGACGACCAGCGACTCGTGGTGCGCGCCCCGCGCCCGGCCGGGCCGCTCGGGCCGCTCGGGCAGCGGGATCCCGGCGAGCGTGGCGGGCAGCGACACCCGGCCGACCAGGACGTCGAGGACGTCCGGGGAGCCCGCTCCGGGACGGTGCAGCAGCGCGTACGCGGGGGGCCGGGGCCCGGGGCCCAGCAGTGGTGCCAGGGCGTCGGTCATGACAGGACCTCCTCGGTGGTGACGACCATGGCGCAGCGTTCGGCGGCGTACCGCAGGGCGGCGTCGTGGTGTTCCCTGGAGAAGTCGGCGACGGCGTCGGCGACGAGGAACACGCGGATGTCGTGGGTGAACGCCTCGACCGCCGTGGCCAGGACGCCCACGTGGGCGTACACCCCGCACAGGACGAGCTGGTCGCGGCCGGCCTCCCGCAGCCGGGCGAGCAGCCCGGAGCGGAAGAAGGCGCTGTAGCGGCGTTTGACGAGGAGCCAGTCCCCGGCGGCGGGCGCGAGCTCCGCGACCACCTCCCGGTCCTCCGGGGCGGCCCGCATCCCCGGCCCCCAGAAGTCCCGCAGCAGCCCGCGCTCCCGCCGGGTCATCGAACCAGGCTGGGCCGTGTACGCGACGGGCATTCCGTGCGCCGCGCACCGCTCGCGCAGCAGCGCGGCCCGGGCGACGAGCTCCCGGCGCGGGGTGGCCGGGAAGGGGGCGAGGAAGTAGCGCTGCATGTCGTGGACGAGCAGCACCGCGCGGTGCGGATCGAGCCGCCACCGGGCCGTGTTGGCGGGCAGTTCGGCCGCCGACGGCAGCCGGTACGGGGTGATGGGCGGGATGCCGGTCACGGTGCTCCCCTCCAGGCCGAGGCGACGCGGAGCGCCTGCCACGGATTGAGCCGCGGGTCGCAGAAGGTCGTGTAGACCTCGGAGACCCGGTCGAGGCCGTGCCGGTCCGAGGCGCACTCGGTGACCTCGTCCGGAGTGGTCTCCAGATGCAGCCCGGCGGCCACGCCCCCGGCGGACTCGACGGCCCGCTGGAACAGCACGACCTCGCGGCGCACGGTCGGCACCACCCGGGTCTTGGTCCCGTCCCCGGCCTGCACGGTGTTGCCGTGCATCGGGTCGCAGAGCCAGTTCACCGGGTGGCCCGCCGCCCGCACCGCCGCGACCAGCGGCGGCAGCCGGTCGGCGACCAGGCCGGCCCCCATCCGGGCGATCAGCGTGAGCCGTCCGGGCACCCGGCCCGGGTCCAGCCGCTCGCAGAGGGCGAGCAGTTCGGCCGGGGCCAGGTCGGCGTCGACCTTGCACGCCACCGGGTTGCCGACCCGGGCGAGCAGGGCCACGTGGGCGCCGTCGACGTGCCGGGTCCGCTTGCCGATCCACGGCCAGTGCGTGGAGCCGAGATAGAGCCGGCCCTCGTCGTCGTGGCGCAGCAGCGGCACCTCGTAGTCGAGCAGCAGGGCCTCGTGGCTGGTCCACACCGGCGGTTCGAGCCCGCGCGGCGGGTGCGTCCCGCGCCAGCCCAGGTGCTCCATGACGTCCCCGGCGGCGAGATAGCCGAGCAGCAGGCGCAGCGGGTCCGGCCGGCGGCTCTCCTCGTCGGGTTCGGGCCCGTTGACCAAGTGCCCACGGTACGAGGGGAGGCCGAGGTCGCCGACCCGCTCGAAGGGGCTGGAGCGCGGCTTGGCGTACTGGCCGGCGATCCGGCCCACCCGGAGCACCGGCTTGCGGGAGGCGGTGCGCAGCGCCCCGGCGAGCAGGTCGAGCACGGCCACCCGGCGGCCCACGTGGCCCGCCGTCCGCTCCTCCGGGTCCTCGGCGCAGTCGCCGGACTGCACGACCAGCGCCCGGCCCTCGGCGACCCGGGCGAGCAGCGCCCCGAGCGCCCGCAGGTCCTCGGGCCGGACCAGGGCCGGCCGGCCCGCCAGGGCCGCCCGCACCCTCCGGGTCTGCGCCGGGTCGGGCCAGTCGGGCTGCTGTTCGGCGCCCCGCCCGCGTATCTCGTGGAGCAGGTCCTCCACGGTGTGCGTCGGGCTCATGTCGGTATCCCCTCTCGGCGGACCGTGGGCACCGGGATGCCCAGGGCGCGCAGTTGGGCGAACGGGTTCATGAATTCGCGGTTCCGGACGATCCGGCCGTCGGCCAGCTCGAAGGAGTGCAGGAAGTGGTTCTCGTAGAACCCCTCCGGATAGCCGGGGAAGCGGATCCGGCCGTGGCCGTGGCACTCCACCCAGAAGTGGTTCGGGTCCTGCGTCTCGAAGACGCGGACGCCGTACCACTCCCAGTCGGGGAAGCAGCGCAGCGACCAGACGGCGTGCTCGGCGAGCCGGTCGCGGCCCCGGATGGCGATCGGGGCGCCGGTGTCGGTGGTCCACAGGCCGCCGGTGCCGTCCTCGGTGAACAGCTCGTGCCTGCGGAGCCGGTCCTCGCCCCGGGTGGTCATGTACGTCTCGACGGTCTGCCGGTTGCGTCGGCGCAGTGCGCTCGCGTCGGCGAAACCGGACTGCGGTGCGGTGCCGGACATCTCGGGTCCTCCTGGTGCGGATACGGCGTCGATGCGCCTACATTCCGCCGCCCGGCGACCCGGGCGCCCGGGTCGCCGGACCGGCCGTCCCCTCAGCCGCGCACGGGTTCCCGGTCCCGGTCCGGACCGGGACGCGACGGGGCCGCCCGCCTCATGCGCCCGGTCCGCCGGGAAGGGAAGACTGGTTCCTACGGGCGGGGCCGTCGGGGCCGTCGGGCCGCGCGCCCACCGAGCCGTGTGCAGGAGGAGGACGCCATGGGGTCAGTCGTGTCGGGGCGGAGGTGTCCCGTCGGTGCCGAGTCCCGCGTTGCGGGCCCGGACGATCGCCTGCGCCCGGTCGTTGACCTGCAACTTGCTGAAGATGTTCGTGACGTGGTTGCGGACGGTCTTGTCGGAGATGGTCAGCCGCCGGGCGATCTGGCGGTAGTCGAGCCCGCCCGCGAGCAGGTCGAGGACCTCCAGCTCGCGCGGGGTCAGATCCGGGAAGACCTCCCGCCCCGGCGCGGCCGCCAGTGCCCCGAAGAAGGACTGGAGCCGCTCGGCGATCCGTGGCCCGAAGACCGCGCCGCCGCCCGCGACCGTACGGATCGCCCCGATGATCTCCTCCCGCCCGGCCCCCTTCACGAGGTAGCCGCTGGCCCCGGCCCGTACCGCCGCGAGCAGGTTGTCGTCGTCCTCGGACATGCTGAGCACCAGCACATGGGTCTCCGGCCGGTCGCCGAGCAGCCGCCGGGTCACCTCGATGCCCGAGGCGTCCGGCAGCCCGAGATCGAGCACCACCACCTGCGGTGCGGTCCGCGCGCAGAGCGCGACGGCCTCGGCGGCCGACGTCGCCTCGCCCACCACCCGGAAACCGTCCTCGGGAAGCAGCGCCCCGCGCAGCCCGTCCAGGAACATCGGGTGGTCGTCCACCAGCACCACCGTGACCGCGGACGTCTCGGAGCCCTGAGCGCCCTGGGGGCCTTCTGCCGTCATGCCGATTACTATAGGTATGCATATGAACGCATGGAGTGAGAACGCGCCGTCGGGTTCCCACCGGTCGGAGGGCGAGCGCCGGCTGGCCGCCGCCGCGCTGTGCGCCGCGGTCACCCTCGCCCTCGCCGGGCTGTGGATCTGCTACCTCCTCGTCAACCTGGGAGCCCACGGGACCTCCGAGAGCGCCCAGAGCCTGCGCGTCCTCATGTACGGGCTGCCCGCCATCGCCGCCGGCGTCCTCGTCCACGCGCACTGGCCGGGCCGCCCGGTCGGCTGGGTGCTCATCGCGTACGGCATGACGGTCATCCTGCCCGCCGCCCTCGCCGCCCCGATGTGGCTCGGGCACCCCTCCGACGCGCTGCGCGCCGCCGTCCTCGTCTTCGAGGCCCTCGCCAACTGGCTCAAGGTCACCCTCTGGTACACCCTCCCGCTGTGGTTCCCCGACGGCCGGCTGGCCCGCCGCTGGTGGTGGTACGTGGCGGGCGTCGCCGCCTGGGTGGCGCCGCAGGCCTTCGCGTACGCCGCCCAGCCCGAGCGGTTCGGCCTGCCCAACCCCCTGGCCGGCGGCTGGTGGGGGAGCGCCTCGGCCTTCCTCGACGGCCACCTCGGCGTCGCCGAGAACGTCACCCACTTCGTCCTCATCGCCGTCAGCGGCACCGTCATGTTCCTCCGGGTCCGACGCATCGGCTCCGCCCACACCCGCCGGGCGCTCCTCACGCTCCTCGCCTCGTACGTCGTGTGGGGCGTGGCCCAGAGCATCACGTACAACTTCGGCGCCGCCCTGCGCTGGCCCATGTACTGGCTGATGACGGCGGCCTCCGTCGCCCTGTCCGCCTCCGTCGGCTACGTCGTCGTCCGCACCGGCTCCTGGCGGCTCAGCCGCCCGGAACGGCGCATCCTCGCCGGACTGCTCGTGGTCGCCCTGCTCACCGCCGCCGACGTCGCCGTCGTGGCCGCGCTCGTCAGCGGCATGACCCCCAGCCGGTACGCCGACGCCCTCGCCCTGGTCGCCGTCGCCTTCCTCATGGGCGCGGGCCTGCGCCGCACCGTCGCCTGGGCGGTCGGCGTCGTCGACCGGCTCTACTACGGGGACCGGGCCCACCCCTACCAGGTGCTGCACACCCTCGCCGCCCGCATCAGCCACGCCGGCAGCTCCCAGGACATCCCCGCCACCCTCTGCGCCACCGTCGTGGAGACACTGCGCCTGCCCGCCGCCGCGCTCGCCGTCCACACCCGCGCCGGGGCCCGGGTGCTGGCCCGGGTGGGATCGCTCGGCGACCACCCGCACCACTTCGACATGCTCCACCAGGGCACCGTCGTCGGCCGGCTCTCCGTCGGCCTGCGCGAGGGCGAGACCGAGCTCGACGCGCAGGACGGCCTCATCCTCTCCTCCCTCGCCAGCCAGGCCGCGCCCGCCGTCGCCTCCCTGCGGCTCCAGGAGGACCTGCGCAGCAGCCGCGAGCAGATCGTCACCGCACGCGAGGAGGAACGGCGCCGGCTGCGCCGCGACATCCACGACGGCCTCGGCCCGGCCCTCGCCGGACTGCGCCTGCGCGTCGAGAACGCCACCGCCCGGCTGCCCGCCGAGGACACCCTGCGCGAGGCGCTGCGCGCCGTCTCCGACGACCTCGGCATGGCCATCAAGGAGGTCCGTCGCATCACCGACCGGCTCGGCCCGGCGCCCCTCGGCGAACTGGGCCTCGACGGGGCCCTCCGCCAGCTCGCCGCCTCCTTCGACGGCGCCCGGCTGACGGTGGCCGCCGCCTTCGACCCCGACCCGCTGCCGCCGCTCCCCGCCGCCGTGGAGGTGGCCGCCTACCGGATCGCGGCCGAGGCCCTCAACAACGTCGTGCGGCACGCCCGCGCCACCCGGGCCGAGGTCAGGCTGCGGGCCGACGCCGAGGCGCTCACCGTTACCGTCGAGGACGACGGCACCGGCTTCGGCCGGGGCGCCGTCCACCGCGGGGTGGGCCTGCGCTCCATGGCCGAACGCGCCGCGGAGATCGGCGGCCGGTGCACGGTCGAGTCCTTCGTCCACGCGGGCCGCGGCACCCGCGTCCGCGCCGTACTGCCCCGCACGACCGTCGGCACGGCGGAGCCGCCGCTCCCGGTCACGTCTGTGGAGCGGGGGTAGACCGGGAGCCGGGGCTTGTCCGTAGACCGCCGGGGGGCCTGGCGGACACGGCCCGGGGGTGCGTGGCGGATCGGCCCGGAGGGAGGGTCTGGCCGACGCGACGCAGGGGGTGCCTGAAGGACACGGCCCAAAGGGGCCTGGCGCACACGGCCCGGGGGTGCCCGGCGCACACAACGCCCGGTGGCCCGGCGCACGCGACTCCGGAGGCCTCGCGCACGCAGCCCAGGGAGGCCCGGCGGACACCACGCGGGGCGGCGCCCGGCGGGTCCGGCCGGGCGCGGATTCGGCCGCCCCCTCCCCGTCGTGCTTTCCTTGACGGACACCGACCGAAGAAGGCATCGCATCCATGAACAGCTCGGACCGCACGGGAGATCCCTCCGGCCTCGCCGACCTCACCGGCACGCCGCCGCTCCCGGCCGCCGAGAGCTTCGACGCCATGGAGCTGCCCGAGGCGGTCCTGACGACGCTGGCCGCGCAGGGCGTCACCACCCCGTTCCCGATCCAGTCGGCCGCCCTGCCCAGCGCCCTCGCCGGCCGTGACGTCCTGGGCCGTGGGCGCACCGGCTCCGGCAAGACGCTCGCCTTCGGCCTCGCGCTCCTCGCGCGCACCGCGGGCCGCCGGGCCGCCGCGAAGAAGCCGCTGGCGCTGGTGCTCGTGCCCACCCGCGAACTGGCCCAGCAGGTGACCGGGGCGCTCGCGCCGTACGCGCGCGCCCTCGACCTGCGGCTCGCGACCGTCGTCGGCGGCATGCAGGCCGGCCGTCAGGCCCAGGAGCTGAAGGCCGGGGCGGAGGTCCTGATCGCCACCCCCGGGCGCCTCAAGGACCTGATCGAGCGCCGGGACTGCCGGCTCGACGAGGTGGCCGTCACGGTCCTCGACGAGGCCGACCAGATGGCCGACCTGGGATTCCTTCCGCAGGTGACCGAACTGCTCGACCGGGTGCCGTCCGGCGGCCAGCGGATGCTCTTCTCGGCCACCCTGGACCGGGACGTCGAGACCCTGGTCCACCGCTACCTCCAGGACCCGGTGGTCCACGCCGCCGACGCGGCCGCCGCCCCCGTCCCCACGGCCGAGCACCATGTGCTCCGCGTCGACGGCGGCGACAAGTTCGACGTCGCCGGCGAGATCGCCACCCGCGACGGGCGCGTGCTCATGTTCCTGCACACCAAGGCCTCCGTCGACCGCTTCACCCGGCAGCTCGTCGCCGCCGGGGTGCGGGCCGCCGCGCTGCACGGCGACAAGTCCCAGCCCCAGCGCACGGACACCCTGGAGAAGTTCCGGACCGGCGCGGTCACCGTCCTGGTGGCGACCAAGGTCGCCGCACGCGGCCTGCACGTCGACGACCTCGACCTGATCGTCAACGTCGACCCGCCCACCGACCCCAAGGACTACCTCCACCGCGCCGGGCGCACGGCACGGGCCGGAGCCACCGGCAGCGTCGTCACCCTGGTCCTGCCCGACCAGCGCCGCGACCTCGCCCGGCTCCTCACCGACGCGGGCGTCCGCTCCCGCACCACCGACGTGCGCCCCGGCGCGGACGAGCTGCGCAGGATCACCGGCGCCAAGGCCACGGCCGGTACCCCCGGCGGCGGGACGGCCGCCCCCGCCGAGCGCGACCGGCGCGGCGCCGCGTTCCGCGGCATGGGCACCGTCCCCGGGCGGCCCGGACGCACCAAGAACGAGACCCGCAAGACCGCCGACGCCCGGCGCGCGGCCGAGGCCCGCAAGGCCGCCCGCGTGCGCCGGGGCGGCGCGTAACGCACGACGAGGCGCCCGCCGCCTGGAGGGGCGGCGGGCGCCGGGGTCACGGGTCCGCGGTCTGCTGCTCGGACCCTAAGGCTGGCAGCCGGGGCAACCTCGGTCGGTGCACGAGGGCTTGTGGCCGGGTCGAGCGGAGCCGGTGCCCTGCGCGCCGCAGCCCTTCGAACCGAAGAGCACGGCCGTGGCGAGAGCCACGAGGGCAAGCACCGATCCGATGATCTTGCGCTTCATTTTGTTCTCTTCCTGGACTCCGCCGGTGCGGATTCCTGTTCCATGGTCACCTCGGAGGCGTCCCGGGCACATGAGGCCCGTGACTCACTCCCGGCCCCTTCCGTCACAGTGACACCGTCCGCCGCCCGAGCACCGGCAGCTCCGCCGGGCTCTTCGCCCGCACCGGCGGAGGGACCGGACGGCGCACGGCCACCGCGTACTCCTCCCGCCACAGCTCGAACATCGACAGGGCCCAGATCGTCCCCGCCAGCCGCTCCGAGGGGCGGGTGAGCTGGGCGGCGAGCAACCGCTCGACCGCCCGCCAGCTGAGCAGCCCGGAGGCCCGCAGCCGCGCGGGGGACAGCAGCTCCCGCACCAGGTCGGTCAGCGCCCCGCCCGGGACCAGCAGGTCCGAGACCCGCCGCCGGGCGTCGCCCGGGACCCTGACGCCCGCGCCGCCCAGATGGGCCGTGCGGCGCAGCCCGCGCACCGGCAGCAGCTCCTCCCGCTCGAACGCGGTCAGGACCGCCCGCCGCGAGCGGAGCGCCGTCGCCTCGCCGAGCCGCGCGGCCACTGCCTGCGCCGCGTCGCCCCGCTCGGCGAGGTACGCCCGGTAGTCGACGCTGTAGAGCCGGGACCGGCTCTCGGTGCCGACCGGCGCGAGCCCGTCGACGTAGCGGGCGAGCCAGTCCTCGGCGGGGTCGCCCACGGCCGCCGCCACCCGACGCCGCCCGGCGTCGGTGTCGACGGTGAGATCGACGGCGTGATCGGTGGCGGGATCCGTGGGTGGAACGGGCGCATCCGGGCCCGCCGGTCGGTGACCGGCGTACGCGGTGAGCGCGCCCGGGTCGGCCTCGGGCTGGCCGAGCCGCCACAGCAGCGCGGGCAGCAGCGCCGGCAGGTCCCGCGCCCGGCGCCGGTCCAGCGGGTCGGACAGCGGGTCCGACCTGCGGTCCGGCTCCGCGCCCGGCCCTTCGCCCGCCTCGGGCGACGGGGTTCCCGGGCCGCCCGGGACCTCGCCCAGGAGCTCCCGGTCCGGCGACCCCGGCCCCGGGACCCTCGGCGTCCCCTCCGGCTCGCGCCGGAGCAGCCGGGGCGCGTGCCCCCGTTCGCACACGGCGGTCGTGCCCGGCGGGAGCACCCGTACGCCCTCGAACAGCGTGGCCCCGCCCAGCGCCGCACCCGCGGTGAGGTACGCGTCGAGGCCGGGCGTCCACAGTGTGGGCGGGTCCGGGAGCAGCGCGAGCAGCGCCGGGATCTCGGTGGCGAAGGACAGCACCTCGCGGGTGGTGTTCCAGTGGTAGTAGAGCGGGACCGCGCCCGCGGCGTCGGCGGCGAGCACCAGGACCGGGGTCCCGCGCGCGTCGACGACGGCCGCCGCGTACGCGCCCCGGAGGTGCTCGGCGAAGCCGGCCCCGTCCGTCTCGAAGGCGGCGCGCAGCAGCGCCGCGTGGTTCCGTTCGGCGACCGGGCGGCCCCCGGCCTCGATGCGGCTCAGCAGCGGCAGCCGTACGTCGAGGGTGCCGGCGCCGGCGAGGACGGCCGCCACGCCGTCGCGGCTGTCGGCCCGCCCGCCGGCGAGCGCCCAGCCCCGGCCGCGCAGCACCCGGGTGCCGGGCTCCTCGCGGGGGCCCGGTGCGCCGCGCAGGACGTACGGCGCGGTGTCGGTACCGAACTGGCCGAGGATGCGCGCCATGGTGATCACGACTTTCCGTGTGCGGGTGGTGCCGGTCGTTCCCGTCGTCCGGGCCGGGGCCCCGACGACACCCCTACGGTGGGCCGCCCGGCGTCCCGTCCACACGGGACGCGGGCCCGGTCCGGCCCCCATCCGGTTCCCGGGACTCCTCGCGCGTTCTGCCGATCTTCGGCATCCTGGTGGCTTGAAGTCCGCCCCGGGCGGGGCGAGTCGGAGTGTCCAGCGGAGGGGGAGCCGTACCGGATGAGCGCGTCAGCGGAGGCCGAGGGCGGGATACGGAAGCGGCGGCGGCCCAGGGCGAGGACGGTGCTCCTGACCGCCCTCGTGCTGCTGGTGGGGGCGATCCTGCTCACCGCGGGCACCGGGTACTGGGCCTACCAGCACTACACGGGCCGGGTGCAGCGGATCCCGCAGACCTTCCCCACGAACGCGCCGGTTCCGGCCGCCTCCAAGGGAGGCCGGAACTTCCTGCTGATGGGGCTCGACTCCCGCTCGGACGTCCCCACGACCGGCAGCGACGCCAAGGGCTTGCTGTGGAAGTACGGGGACCAGCGCAGCGACGCCATGATGCTGGTGCACATCCCGGCCGACCACTCCGCCGCGTACGTCGTCTCGCTGCCCCGGGACTCCTGGGTCGACATCCCCGGCCGGGGCCGGGCCAAGCTGAACGCGGCCTTCTCCTGGGGCGGCCCGCCGCTCCTCATCGACACCGTGCAGCGCCTGACCGATGTCCGCGTGGACCACTTCGCGGTGATCGACTGGAACGGCTTCCGCAAGCTCACCGACGCGGTGGGCGGCGTCGACATCCTGATGTCCGACGGGGAGCGCCGGCACATGGACGGCGCGCAGGCGCTGGAGTACGTGGGGGAGCGCAAGGGCCTGCCCAACGGCGACTTCGACCGCACCCACCGGCAGCAGAACTACCTGCGCACCGTCCTGGAGAAGGTGATGGCCTCCGCGTCGCTCAAGGACCCGCTGCGGCTCAAGGAGACCCTGGACATCTTCACCGAGACCGTCAGCGTCGACGAGCGCTTCGGCGACGGCGAGATGCGCGAGCTGGTGTGGAACATGCGCGAGGTCCGCGCGGGCGACATGACTTTCATGAACGCGCCGGTGAAGGGGACCGGCATGGTGAAGGGCCAGTCGGTCGTCCACCTCGACCCGGCCCGGGGCGCCGCGCTGTGGAAGGCGTACCAGGACGACACGGTCGGGACCTATGTGGAGACCCATCCCGTCGACCGGCTGCGGCCGGCGACCAACTGAGCCGCCGCCCGGACCGCGAGGCCCGGCCGGCGGCTCCGTCGCCCGGCCCGGTCAGACGGTCTCCGGGAAGTGGCAGGCCACCTCCCTCGGCTCGCCCGCCGCGATGCTCCGCAGCGGGGGAGCCTCCGCCTTGCAGACGGCCTGCGCCTTCGGGCAGCGAGGGTGGAAGGTGCAGCCCGGCGGCGGCGCGGCCGGGCTCGGCGGGTCGCCGAGCAGGGTGATCCGCTCCCGGCTCCGTTCGGCCGCCGGATCCGGCAGCGGTACGGCCGAGAGCAGCGCCCGCGTGTAGGGGTGGGCGGGCGCCCCGTACACCCGGTCCTTGTCGCCGATCTCGACGATCCGCCCGAGGTACATCACGGCGACCCGGTCGCAGACCCGTTTCACCACCGACAGGTCGTGGGCGATGAAGAGGTAGGCGAGGCCCAGTTCGGCCTGGAGCCGTTCCATCAGGTTGACGATCTGCGCCTGCACGGAGACGTCGAGCGCCGACACCGGCTCGTCGGCGACGACCAGCCGGGGGCCGGTCGCGAGGGCGCGGGCGATGCCGATGCGCTGGGCCTGCCCGCCGGAGAACTCGTGCGGGAAGCGGTCGGCGTGCTCGGGGATCAGCCCCACGAGCTCCATCAGCTCCCGCGCCCGGATGCGGGCGTCCGCCGCCGAACTGCCCTGCACCAGCAGGGGATCGGCGATGATCCTGGCCACCGACTGGCGAGGGTTGAGCGAGGAGTGCGGGTCCTGGAAGACCATCTGGATCTCGCGCCGCAGCGGCTTGAGCGCCCGCTGCGAGAGATGGGTGACGTCCTGGCCCGCGTACGTGACGGAGCCCGAGGTCGGTTCCAGGAGCCGCACGATCATGCGGCCGGTGGTCGACTTGCCGCAGCCGGACTCGCCGACCAGGCCCAGGGTCTCGCCCTCGGCCAGGTCGAAGCCGACGCCGTCGACGGCCCGCACCGGCGCCGAACGGCGGCGTCCCGGGAAGGCCATGGTCAGATCGCGCACCCGCAGCAGCGGGGGCGCGGCGTCGTCGGGCGCGGGCGCCGGGTGCGGCAGGGCCGTGTGGGCGGTGGTCATGAGTCGACCCCTTCGTACGGGGAAGGCGCGGGCGCCGACAGCGCCGGGGACGCAGGGGACGCGGGGAGCGCGGGGAAGTGGCAGGCGGTGACGTGTCCTTCGGGACCGTCGAGCCGGGGGCGCTCGCTCGCGCAGCGCTCCCGTTCCGCGTCGGTGCCGGCGGCGGCCCGGGCGCAGCGCGCGGCGAAGGCGCAGCCGGGCGCCGGGTCGAGGAGCGACGGCGGGCTGCCGGGGATCGCCCGCAGCGGTACGTCGTCGGGGTCGTCGAGCCGGGGCAGCGAGTCGAGCAGGCCGCGGGTGTACGGGTGCGCGGGCTCGGCGAACAGGGTGTCCACCGGGGCCTGTTCGGCGGCCCGGCCGCCGTACATCACCAGCACCTCGTGGGCGACCCGGGCCACCACGCCCAGATCGTGGGTGATCATGACGACGGAGAGCCGGCGTTCCTCCTGGAGCCGGGTCAGCAGGTCGAGGATCTGCGCCTGCACGGTGACGTCGAGCGCGGTGGTCGGCTCGTCGGCGATGAGCAGGTCCGGTTCGCAGACCAGGGCCATCGCGATCATCACCCGCTGGCGCATGCCGCCGGAGAACTGGTGCGGGTACTCGCCCACCCGGCGCTTCGGTTCGGGGATGCCGACCTCGGCGAGCGCCTCGACGGCGCGGGCGCGGGCGGTGGACCGCCGGGAGCCGAAGTGCACCCGGTGGTGCTCGGCGATCTGCTCGCCGACGGTGTAGTACGGGTGCAGGCTGGACAGCGGGTCCTGGAAGATCATCGCCATCCGGCGCCCGCGCAGCGTGTTGAGCTCGCGGTCCGGCAGGCCGACGAGCTCGCGCCCGTCGAGCACGACGGAGCCGGACACCTCGGCGCCGGTGTGCAGGCCCATGACGGCGAGCGAGGTCACGGACTTGCCGGAGCCGGACTCGCCGACGATGCCGAGGGTGCGCCCGTGCGGCACGTCGAAGGAGAGGGAGTCCACGGCCCGGACGGGGCCGCGCGGGGTCGGGAAGGTGACCGTGAGGTCGCGGACCCGCAGCAGGGGTTCGGGTGCGGTCATCAGTACCTCACTCGCGGGTCGACGACGGCGTAGAGCAGGTCGACGCAGAGGTTGGCGACGACGATGAAGGTGGCGGCGAGCAGGGTCACCCCGAGGATGACGGGCTGGTCGCCGGTGGTGAGGGCACCGTAGAAGAGGCGTCCGATGCCGGGGAGTCCGAAGAGGGACTCGGTGATGACGGCGCCCGCGAGGAGCCCGCCGAGGTCCATGCCGAAGATGGTGAGGATGGGGGTCATGCCGGCCCGGAGGCCGTGCTTGACGACGACCGTGCGGCGCGGCAGGCCCTTCGCGCGGGCGGTGCGGATGTACGGCTCCGCCATGGACTCGATCATCGAACCGCGGCTCTGCCGGGCGTACATGGCCGCGTAGAGCACGGCCAGCGCCAGCCAGGGCAGCAGCAGGTTGGAGGCCCAGGACAGCGGGTCGCTGGTGAAGGGGACGTACTGCGGGTAGGGCAGCAGTCCGGTGAGCCGGATCATCCCGTAGATGAGCAGCACCGAGGTGAAGTACACCGGCAGGGAGGCGGCGGCGACCGCGCTGATCATGAGCGCCCGGTCGGTGAGGGTGTCCTTGCGGAGCGCGGACGTGACCCCGGCGGACAGGCCGAGGACCAGCCACAGCACGGCGGCGCCGACGGCGAGCGAGGCGGAGACCGGCAGCCGGTCGACGAGCAGGTCCCAGACGGCCTCGCTGTTCTCGTAGGAGTAGCCGAGGCAGGGGAACTCGCAGCGCAGCGCGTACTGGCCGCTGCCCATGGTGCGGCCGGTGAAGATGCCGGTGACGAAGTCGGCGAACTGGCGCCACAGCGGGGCGTCCAGGCCCATGTGGGCGCGGATCGCGTCCAGCCGTTCGTCGCTGCACGCCTTGCCGCAGGCCGCGGCGGCCGGGTCGGAGGGCAGCACGTAGAAGATGACGAAGGTGACGGCGGCGATCGCGAGGAGGACGCCGATCACCCCGAGCAGCCGGCGGCCGAGGTAGAGGATCACGAACGGCCCCCTCGTGGGTCGAGGATGTCGCGCAGGGCGTCGCCGAGGAGGGTGAACGCGAGCACGGTGAGGAAGAGGCAGACGCTGGGAACGAGGAAGTACATCGGGTCGGTGTCGTAGTAGGCGACGCTCTCCGCGATCATCTGTCCCCAGGACGGGGTCGGCGGGCGGACCCCGACGCCGAGGTAGCTGAGGGCGGCCTCGGTCGCGATCATGCCGGGGATCATCAGGGTGGTGTACGCGATGATGGGCCCGGCGACGCCCGGGAGGATGTCGCGGGCGAGGATCCGCAGCGGGCCGGAGCCGCCGACGCGGGCCGCGTCGACGTACTCGCGGTGCTTGAGCGAGAGGGTCTGGCCCCGGACGACCCGGGCCACGCCGGGCCAGCCGAAGACGCCGATGACCAGGATCATCAGGAAGGTGCGGTTGACGTCCCGGGCCACCGACATCATCGCGATCATGAAGATGAGGGAGGGGAAGGACATCGTGAGGTCCATCAGCCGGGACAGCACCGTGTCGGTGCGGCCCCCGAAGTAGCCGGCGGCGATCCCGGCGGCGGTGCCCGCCACCACGACGATCGCGGTGGCGGAGAAGGCGATGAGCAGCGACACCTGGGCGCCGTGCACGACCCGGGCGAACAGGTCGCGTCCGTTGATGGGTTCGACGCCGAGCCAGTGCTCGGCGGAGACCCCGCCGAACGGCCCGATCGGCATGCCGCCGAGGTACGGGTCGACGGCGGACTTGTCGAACTCCTCCGGGCCCCAGCCGCCGAGCGCGCTGATCAGCGGCGCGGCGACGGTCATGAGGGCGAAGAGGCCGATGACGGCGAGGGAGACCTTCAGCGAGATTCGGCGGCGCAGTTCCGCGCGGACCGTCCGCCAGGCCCCGCCGCCCCCGGACACCGGAGGGGAGGTGGTGGTGAGCGTCATGGGAGGGGCGTCCTTCAGTTCGCGCTCTTCGACGGATCCTTGAGACCGACGGTCGCGTAGTCGAGCTGGCCGCTCCAGGAGCTGTGTCCGAAGGCGCCGGCGACGTTGGTGCCGATGAGCAGCGTGCGGCGCTTCGAGGCGCCGGGGGCGACCGGGGCCTTGGCGAGGATCTGCCCGTCGAGCTCCTGCCACGCCTTGTTGGCCTGGGCGCCGTCGGACAGGGCGGCGATCTCGTCCATCCGCTTCATGGTGGCCTCGTCCTTGAAGAGCGAGTGGTTGCCGGAGTTGCCCTTCTCCTTGATGAAGCGCCCGTCGAAGAGGAACGGGAGGAAGGTGGAGCCGGACGGGTAGTCGGGACACCAGCCGGTGTAGATGAGGTCCGTGCGGTTCTTGGTGTCGCCGATGGTGTCGTAGAAGGCCGACGGGTCGACGGTCTCGATGGTCACCTTGATGCCGGCCCGGCCCAGGGACTCCTGGATGGCCTCGCCGATGCGCTTGTCGTTCATGTTGACGGTGAGGCGGGTGGAGAAGCCGTCCGGCTTCCCGGCCTCCTTGAGGAGCTGCTTGGCCTTCTCTGCGTCGCCGGAGAGCGGGATCTTCAGGGTGTCGGGCTGCTTGCCGCCGGTGAACAGGGAGGCGGGCATGGCGGCGGAGGAGGCGTCGACGACGGCCGGGCCGCCGGCGGCGGTGACGATCGCCTCCCGGTCGAGCGCGTACTGCACGGCCTGGCGGACCTTCACATCGTTGAAGGGGGCGCGGCCGGTGTGCATCTGGACCATCTCGGTGCAGCTGCTGGACTCGGCGAGCAGCCGGGCCTTCACGTCGGCCTTGGTGAGCACCTTGGAGATGGACTCGGGGCGGAGCTGGGCCCAGGAGACGGCGGAGGCGTCGGCGCCGGAGGAGGCGACCAGCCGGTCGTCGATCTGGTTGCCCTTGAGGCCCATGGTGACGACGATCCGGTCCGGGTAGGCCTTGCGGACGGCGTCGGACTTCGGGTCCCAGTGGGTGTTGCGGACCAGCACGAGCTGCTTGTCGCGGGCGTAGCTCTCGACCTTGTACGGGCCGGAGGAGAACGGGCGGTTGTCGTACTGGGGGCCCTTGTCCTGAACCTGCGGCACGGGCGCGAAGGTCGGGAGGGTGGCGGCGAAGGGGAACTCGGCGAAGGGCTTGTGGAGTTCGAAGACGATCGTGCGGGCGTCCGGGGTCTTCACCGAGTCCAGGTGCTTGCCCTCGGCCGGGCCCCGGTAGTCCTTGCCGCCGACGAGGTAGCGGGCGGCGTAGTCGGGGCCGCCGGGCAGGTCGGGGGAGAAGGACCGCTCGACGTTGTGCTTGATGTCCTGGGAGGTGATCGGGGTGCCGTCCTCGTACGTCAGGCCGGGCTTGAGGCGGAAGGTCCAGGTCTTGGCCCCGTTGGAGGGCGTGCCGAGGTCCTCGGCGAGGTCGGGGACCAGCTCGCTGCCCTTGGCGCCGGGCTCCGCCTTGTAGGTGACGAGGGTGCGGTAGAGCAGCCGGGTGCCGAAGTCCATGTCGGGCATGACCCAGTTGCGGGCCGGGTCGAGGTGCGTGAAGTCCTGGTTGGACAGCACGGTCAGGGTGCCGCCCTTGACCGGCGTACCGCCCACGATCTGGCCGTTGGTGCCGGTCGCGGGGTTGGCGCCGCGGTGTCCGCTCCCCGCGGTCCCGCCTCCGCCCGCGCCGGAGCATCCGGTCACACCGAGGGTGAGGGCCGCCAGCAGGGCGGCGGCGAGGGCGTTTCGGGTGTGCTTGTCCATCAGGGGTCACTCCGGGTGGAGAAGGCGGACAGCCGTGGGCGGCTGGAATGTGACCCGTAACATAGTAATGTGAAATTGTACTGCGCAAGCCCCTGAACGTCCTGAACACGAGCGGGCCCGCCCCGCTCGCTCCCCCCGGAAGGTTCGCCGCATGACCGTCATCTCCCGCAACCCGGCCGACCCGGCCGACGTCCTCCTCCACCTCCCGGCCCCCGGCGCCTTCGCCGCCGCCGACGCCGTCGAGCGGGCCCGCACCGCCCAGACCGCCTGGCAGCACGCCGGAGCCGCCGCCCGCTCCGCCGCCCTGGGCGCGATCGCCGACGCCGTCGAGGCCGCCGCCGCGGAACTCGCCGAACTCGCCGTACGCGAGGTCGGCAAGCCGCTCGCCGAGGCGCGGGCCGAGGTCGCCCGCACCGCCGCGATCTGGCGCTACTACGCCCAGGCCCCCTACGCGCCCACCGGCGCCGTCCACGACACGGCCGCCGGCCCCGGCCTGCTGCTGACCCGCCGCCGCCCGCACGGCGTGGCCGGACTCATCACCCCCTGGAACTTCCCCTTCGCCATCCCCACCTGGAAGGCGGCCCCCGCCCTCGCGGCCGGCAACGCCGTCGTCCTCAAGCCCGCGCCCCAGGCCACCGCCTGCGCCCAGCGGCTCGCCGAGATCATCGAAAAGGCCCTGCCCGCCGGTGTGTTCACCGTCGTCCCGGGCGGCTCCACCGAGGGCGGCGCACTCGTCTCCGCCGCCGACGTCGTCTCCTTCACCGGCTCGTCCGGCGTGGGCCGCTCCGTCGTCCGCAGCGCCACCGCCCGCGGCATCCCCGTCCAGGCCGAGATGGGCGGACTGAACGCGGCGATCGTCCTCCCCGACGCCGACTTCGGGCTCGCAGCCGCCCACATCGCGGCCGCCATCGCCGGCTACGCGGGCCAGAAGTGCACCGCCACCAGCCGGGTCATCGCCGTCGGCACCGCCCTCGGGCCGCTCCGCGAGGCGCTCACCGAGGCGCTGCGGGCCGTCCCCGTCGGCGACCCGGCCGCCGAAGGCACCGTGTGCGGCCCGCTCATCGACGAGTCCGCCCGGGCCGCCGTCACCGCCTCCTGGCGCGACCTGCCCGTCCTCGCCGGCGGCAGCGTGCCCGACGCCCCCGGCTGGTACGCGGCCCCGACCCTCGTCGAGAAGGTCGCCCCCGGCCACCGGCTGCTCCGCGAGGAGGTCTTCGGCCCCATCGCCGCCCTGCTCACGGCGAGCGACCTCGACCACGCCGTACGCCTCAGCAACGCGGCCCGCTACGGCCTCGTCTCCTCCGTCCACACCGCCGACCTGGGCGCGGCCCTGCACGGCCTGGACCAACTCGACACCGGCATGGTCCGGATCAACGCCCCCTCCACGGGCGTCGACTTCCACCTGCCCTTCGGCGGCTCCAAGGCCTCCAGCTTCGGCCCGCGCGAACAGGGCGAGGCCGCCCTCGGGTTCTACACGTCCTCCCGCACCTACACCCTGGCGCCCGCACGGGCCCTGTGAACCGGTCGCCCGCCACGTCCCCCGCCACGGGAAAGGAACCCATGCACCCCGCGTACGCGACCACCGACCACGTCTTCGAGGTCCCGCTCGACCACGATGCCCCCGACGGCCCCACCCTCCAGGTCTTCGCCCGCGAGGTCGTCGATCCCGCACGGGCCGCCGAGCCGCTGCCCTGGCTGCTCTACCTCCAGGGCGGACCCGGCGGCAAGTCGCCCCGCCCGACCTTCGGTTCGCCCGGCTGGCTCGACCAGGCGCTGAAGACCCACCGCGTCCTCCTGCTCGACCAGCGCGGCACCGGCCGCTCCACCCCCGTCACCGCCCGCACCGCCGCCCGCACCGCCTCCCCGGAGCAACTCGCCGGGTACCTCGCCCACTTCCGCGCCGACGCCATCGTCCGCGACGCCGAACTGATCCGCCGCCACCTCTGCGGCGACACCCCCTGGGACACGCTCGGCCAGAGCTACGGCGGCTTCATCACCCTCACGTACCTCTCCCTCGCACCCCAGGGCCTGCGCTCCTGTCACGTCACCGGCGGCCTGCCCGGTCTCACCGCCACCGCCCACGACGTCTACGCCCACACCTCCCCGCGCGTGCGCGACCGCGTCCTCGACCTGTACGCCCGCTACCCCGAGGACGCCGACCGGCTCCGCGAGATCGCCGGCCTCCTCACCGCCACCGACGTGCGGCTGCCCGGCGGCGACCGCCTCACCGTCCCGCGACTGCGCAGCCTCGGCCTCGCCCTCGGCATGGGCGACGGCTTCGAACGGCTCCACTGGCTGCTCGACGAGGCCCTCGACGACACCGGCGACGGCGGCCTCACCGACACGTTCCTCCACCAGGTCGAGGCCCTCACCGGCTTCACCGACAACCCGCTCTTCGCGGTCCTGCACGAGTCGATCTACGCCCAGGGCGCCGGGCCCACCGCCTGGGCGGCCGACCGGGCGCTCGCCGGCCTCCCCGAGTTCGCCGAGGACGCGAAGCCGCTGCTCCTCACCGGGGAGTCCATCCACCCCTGGATGTTCGAGGAGATCCGCGGCCTGCGCCCGTTCGCCGAGGCCGCCGAACTGCTCGCCCGGCGCACCGACTGGCCCCCGCTCTACGACCTCGCCCGGCTCGCCGCCAACGAGATCCCGCTGGCCGCCGTGGTCTACCACGACGACATGTACGTGGACGCCGGCATCTCGCTCGCCACGGTCCGCGCGATCGGCGCCGCCCGCGCCTGGGTCACCAACGAATGGGAGCACGACGGCGTCAGCGCCTCCGGCGGCCGGGTCCTGGCCCGGCTGATGGACATGACGGCCGGGCGCGCGTAAGGCGTGCGGCGCCGCCGCGGCCGGGGTCGAATGGGGAGGGCGGCACCCGACCCGGCACCGGCACGGCGAAAGGCACGACATGACGGAACTCATCGCGGTCACCGGAGCGACCGGACGGATCGGCCGGCGCCTGACCCGGCGCCTCGCCGAGGCGGGCGCCCCGGTGCGGGCGCTCGGGCGCGACCCGGAGAAGCTGGCGGCGCTGCCGGTCGCCGACACCCGGACGGCCTCGTACGACGACGCCGGCGCGATGCGCGCGGCGCTCGCCGGCGCGGCCACCCTGTTCCTCGTCTCCGCCCACGAGGGGCCCGGCCGGGTCAGGACCCACGCCACCGCCGTGGACGCGGCCGTCGCCGCCGGGGTACGCCGGGTGGTCTACCTCTCGTACCTCGGCGCCGCGCCGCACGCCACCTTCACGTACGCCCGCGACCACTGGTACACCGAGCAGCACATCCTCTCCACCGGCGTCCGTCACACCTTCCTGCGCGACAGCGCCTACCAGGCCGACCTCGCCGCGATGACCGGGGCCGACGGCATCCTGCGGGGCCCCGCCGACGACGGCCGGGTCGCCGCCGTCACGCACGACGACATCGCCGACGCGGCCACGGCGGTGCTCCTCGGCGGGGACGCCCACGACAGCGCCACTTACGACATGACCGGCCCCGAGGCGCTCTCCTTCGCCGAGATCGCCGCGACCCTGGCCCGGGCCGCCGGCCGCCCTGTCCGCTACGTCCCCGAGACCCGCGACGAGGCCCTCGCCTCCCGGGCCGGCTACGGGGCGCCCGACTGGGAGGTGGAGGGCTGGGTCACCTCGTACGAGGCGGTCGCCACCGGCGAGATGGACACGGTCTCGGACGCCGTCCGCACCCTGACCGGACACCCGCCCCAGTCCTTCGCGGAGTTCCTGGCGGCGAACCCGCGCGTCTACCGTCACCTGACCGGCTGACCACCCGATTCGTTCATACATTCGATTACTGGTCTATCCTTGACCCATGACCGGCCTCCAGGGATCCCTCTTCGACCAGGGCGACGTCATCGGGCTCGGCCCGCTCGACGGCCTCCGGCGGACCGTGCTCGGCGACGGGGCCTGGATCGACCACCTGCCCGGCTGGCTCCACGGCGCCGACGCGCTCTTCGAGGAGCTCGCCGGGCGCGTGCCGTGGCAGGCTGAGGAGCGGGCCATGTACGACCACGTCGTCGCCGTGCCCCGGCTCCTCGCGTACTACCGCGAGGGCGCCGAGCTCCCGCACCCGGTCCTCGTCGAGGCCCGCGACGGCCTCGGCGCCCACTACGCGTCCGAACTCGGCGAACCCTTCGTCACCGCCGGCCTCTGCCTCTACCGCGACGGACGCGACAGCGTCGCCTGGCACGGCGACCGCACCGGCCGCTCCGCCACCCACGACACGATGGTCGCGATCCTCTCCCTGGGAGACCCCCGCGACCTCGCGCTGCGCCCGCGCGGCGGCGGCCCGACGGCGCTCCGGCTGCCCCTCGGCCACGGCGACCTCGTGGTGATGGGCGGCTCCTGCCAGCGGACCTGGGAACACGCGGTCCCCAAGACGACCCGCGCCGTCGGCCCCCGCGTCAGCGTCCAGTTCCGTACGAGGGGCGTGCGCTGACGGCCCGGCGCCGGGTGCCTACAGGGTGAGCGCGTCCTCGGAGTTGTCCATCCAGGCCGTCACCGAGTTCTTGTCGGGGGAGACGTACAGGCCGGGCGTCGAGGCTTTGAGGGGCTTCTGCGTCAGGTCGGAATCCGTCTCCATGGTCATCGCGATCGAGCCGACCGTCGAACCCTTGCCCACGTGCGGACCGCCCATGAGACCCGCGTACGCGGACATGCCGGGCTCCAGGCGGATCGATTCCTCCAGGGACGGGGCCGTGCCCCGCCGCACGGCCGCCCCGTCCAGGGTCCCGAAGGTCACGACCGGGTGGCCGAGGACCCGGCACGGCTTGGCGGTCTTGTTGGTGATCTTCAGCAGGTAGCTGCCGGTCGTCGGCTCGGCCAGGCTCGCCGAGAACGTCACGTCGAACGTGCTGCACGGGAAGACGTCGTAGTCCGGGTCGGTCGTCGGCTTCGGCTTCGCGGGCTTCGCCGTCGGCGCGGCGGTCTTGGCGGGAGCCGCCGTCTTCGTCGGCGCGGCGCTGGCCGTCGGCGCCCCGCTCGCCGTGGGCGCCCCGGTCGTCGTGGGGGTCGCGGGCGCCGTGGACGTCGTCGGGCGCGCACCCGCGGCGTCGTCCCCGGAAGGCCCGCAGGCCGTCAGGACGAGCGCGGCGGAGACGGCGGCGGCGACGAGGGTGGCTCTGCGGATCGTGCTCATGGTGTTCTGCCCCCGAGGTGAGAAAGCGCGTCGTGCGCTCGACTGCACCGAGCATCCCGCGCGACCTTCACGATTCGGTGACGACGCCTTCTCGACTCCACCACAGTGCTCCCACCGGCCGCGTCCCCGGCTCCCGGGCCGCCCGATTGATAGACAGATGACCCACCGACACCCTCCCGCACACACCGGAGAGCACCCATGCGGATCCACCTGACCAGTGTCTTCGTCGACGACCAGGACAAGGCCCTGCGCTTCTACACCGAGGTGCTGGGCTTCGTGAAGAAGACGGAGGTCCCCGTCGGCGAGGACCGCTGGCTGACCGTCGTCTCGCCCGAGGACCCCGACGGCACCGAACTGCTCCTGGAGCCGGACCGCCACCGGGCCGTCGGGCCGTACAAGCGGGCCCTCAAGGAGGACGGCATCCCGGCCGCCGCGTTCGCCGTGGACGACGTGCCGGCCGAGTACGAGCGGCTGCGGGCGCTCGGCGTGCGGTTCACCCAGGAGCCGGTGGCGGTGGGGCCGGTGACGATCGCGGTGCTCGACGACACCTGTGGGAATCTCCTCCAGATCGTTCACCCTGAGTCGTGACCGAAACGGTACAAAGATCGTTTACCGGTCGTGAATCTCACCGTACGTTTCCTCACCACCCTCGCTGTCGCGGGCATCGCCCCCACGCTCACCCCTGACGTGGACGTACCCGGCATCGACCTGGAGGACATCGAGCTGCTGGACCTGCTCGGCGGCTGAGCCGCACACCCCCCACCGAAACCAGCTGAGCACCCAAAGAACCGAGGAGGTCCGATGCCGGGCCGAGCGCTGATCGTCGTCGATGTACAGAAGGACTTCTGTGAAGGAGGGAAGGTCCCCGTCAAGGGCGGCGCCGAACAGGCCCGCGCCATCCGGGACCTCGTCAAGCAGCGGGCCGGCGACGGCTACGCGCGGGTCGTCGCCACCCGCGACCACCACATCGACCCCGGCGACCACTTCTCCGAAAACCCCGACTTCGAGAACTCCTTCCCCGAGCACTGCCTCGCCGGCAGCGAAGGCGCCGAATTCCACCCGGACTTCGAGCCCGTCGTGACCTCCGGCGCGGTCGACGAGGTCTTCTTCAAGGGCGCCCACTCCGCCTCGAAGAGCGGATTCGAGGGCCTGACCGCCGACGGCGAGGCCCTCGGCGACTGGCTGCGCGCCCAGGGCGTCGACAGCGTGGACGTGGTGGGCCTCACCACCGACCACTGTGTGAAGGCGACCGCCCTCGGCGGACTGCGCGACGGCTTCGGCGTGCGCGTCCTGCTCGACCACACGACGGGCGTCGCCCACGACAGCACCGCCCGCGCCCTGGACGAGATGCGGCTCGCGGGCGTGGAGCTGACCGGCACGCCGGTCGTACAGGCCTGACAACGCCCCGAGGCCGGGCCCCCGGGCCCGGCTGTCCCCCTCGGGCGCCTTTCCCCGCAGTCCCTCCTTCAGGCTTCCCTGCCGGCCTTCCCTCCGGCTTTCCCTCCGGCCTTCCCTCGGCCGTTTCTCCCCGGACCGGATCCACTTCGTCGCACGCTAGGGAGCGGCCCGCCCGTGACCTAGCGTGGAGTCGAACGCGCAGGACAAGGAACGGGAAACAAGGGGGTGTTCGAGATGTGGGTGACGATGAGCTCCGCGGCCGTACCGGCCGGGGACCGGTTCGAGTGGTTCTCCGATCTCGTCACGCGTGAACTGGCACCGATAGCGATCAGGCGCGAACGCGGCGGCACCTTCCAAGGGGACGCGGCCGTACTGGACCTGGGCCGCGTGCAGGTGTCGACCTACTCGTACACCCCCCTGCGCTCGCGCCGGACACCCGCGCACATCCGGCAGAGCGACCCCGACCAGTACCACCTGGCCCTCCTGACCCGCGGCGCCACCTGGTTCTCCCAGCAGCGCAGCGAAACCACCCAGTCCGTCGGCGAGATGGTGCTGTGGGACAGCTCCCGCCCCTTCGAGTCGGGCACCACCGAGGGCACCGAACCGATCAGCGCGATCGTGCTCCAAGTACCCAAACAGGCCCTGCCGTTGCGCCCCGAACGAGTCGACCGGCTGCTCGCCCGCACCTTCACCGGGGACAGCGGCATGGGCGCCGTCCTGGCCGGCTTCCTGCGGACGCTCACCGCCCACGGAAGCGACTGCGCGCCCCACGAGCGCAGCCGCCTCGACCAGATCACCATCGACCTCTTCTCCGCCTGTCTGGCCACCCGCCTCGACCTCTGCGACCAACTCCCCGGCGAGGCCCGCGCCGAGGCGCTCCTCGCGCGGATCGACGCCTTCATCGACCACAACCTCGGCGACACGGAACTGACCCCGCACACCATCGCGGCCCACCACCACATCTCCGTGCGCCGGCTCCACCAGCTCTTCGCCGGCCAGGACGAGACCGTCGCCGCCACCATCCGGCGCCGCCGGCTCGAACGCTGCCGCGCCGACCTGGCCCGCCCCGAACTCCTCGGCCACCCCGTCCACGCCATCGCCGCCCGCTGGGGCTACCCCAACGCCCCCGTGTTCAGCCGGGCCTTCCGCGCGGCCTACGGCACGAGCCCCACGGACTTCCGTGGCCAGGCCGTCCAGCGCTGGCGTGCGCGCAGCGTCAAGGGAACGTGCGCGCGCGAACAAGGCCCCGACGGCCCCCGGTCCTAACCTCGTTACGCACGGTCGCGGCGCGCATCCCCAGCGGCGGTCGGAGACCGTACGCGAGCGAAGGGAAGCGCCGTGAGGGTCCTCGTCCTGGGCGCCACCGGCTACATCGGTTCCGCCGTCGTCGAGCGGCTGGCGCACGCCGGACACGAGGTGATCCGGCTGGTCAAGGGCGCCGGCCGGGTCGCCCCCGGTGTCCCCGCCCGGGTCGGCGACCTGGCCGACCCCGCGTCCCTGCGCGCGGCGGTCACGGACGAGATCGACGCCGTCCTGCACATCGCGGCACCCACCGGCGACGAGTCCGTGGACACCGCCGCCGTAGACGGCCTGCTCCACCGGCTGCGCGGCACCGGCCGGGCGTTCGTCTACACCAGCGGGGTCTGGGTGCTCGGCGCCACCGGCGACACACCCGCCGACGAGGACACCCCCACCGCACCCCTCGGCATCGTCGTCTACCGCCCGCGCATCGAACGGCAGGTCCTCGACGCGGCCGACGACGACGTGCGGAGCGTGGTGATCCGGCCCGGCATCGTCTACGGCCACGGCGGCGGCATACCCGGACTGATGACGGACTGGGCCCGGGAGCACGGCACCGGCCGCTACGTCGGCCCGGTCGACACCCGCTGGCCCATGGTGCACGTCGACGACCTCGCCGCCCTGTACGTCCTCGCCCTCACCCGGGCCGAGGAGGGCACCCTGCTCCACGGCGTCGCCCACGAGGCCGTCCCGGTGGCCGCGCTCGCCGCCGCGGCCGACCTCGCCGCCGGCGGCCCCGGACGCGCCGAACCCTGGGCCCGGGAAACGGCCGGACAGACCCTGGGCACGCCGTTCGCCGAGGCCCTGGCCCTGGACCAGGTCGTCTCCGGCCGCCGCGCCGTCGACGAGCTCGGCTGGCAGCCGAACCGGCCGAACCCCCTCACCGACCTGACCGGGAACATCCGTGCCTGAATCCGCAGACACCCGTGCCTGACACCGCAGACACCCGTGCCTGACACCGCAGGCACCCGTGCCTGAAACCGAAGACATACGTGCCCGAACCGGAGACGAGACACCCGTGCCTGACACCGACGCCACCACGCTGCCCATCTGCCGCGCCTGCGGCACCCAGTACGGCGCACCGCGCCAGGACTGCCCCGTCTGTCTCGACGAGCGCCAGTACGTCGGGGCCGACGGCCAGCAGTGGACCTCCCGCGCCGCCCTGAGCGCCGACGGCCACCGGGGCCGCTTCGAGGAGGAGGGCCCCGGCGTCCTGGGCATCGGCACCACCCCCGCCTTCGCCATCGGCCAGCGCGCCCTGCTCCTGCGCACCGACTCCGGGAACGTCCTCTGGGACTGCGTCCCCCACCTGGACGACGAGATCATCGAGCGGGTCCACGCCCTCGGCGGCATCTCCAAGATCGCCGTCAGCCACCCCCACTTCTACTCCGCCATGGTCGACTGGGCCCACGCGTTCGACGCCCCCGTCTACCTCCACGAGGCCGACCGCCAGTGGGTCGGCCGCCCCGACCCCGCCCTCCACTTCTGGAGCGGCCGCACCCACGAGCTGGCCGACGACCTCGTTTTGATCAACCCGGGCATCCACTTCCCCGGCAGCGCCGTCCTCCACTGGTCCGCCGGCGACGGCGCCCTCTTCACCGGTGACGTCGTCCACGTGTGCCCGGACCCCCGCTGGGTCACCGTCATGTACAGCTACGCCAACCACATCCCCGAACGCCCCCACGCCGTCCGCGCCGCCGCCGACCTCCTCGCCGAGTACCGCTTCGACCGCATCTACGGCGGCTGGTGGCAGCGCGTCGTCCCCTCCGGCGGCAACGAGGTCCTGGAGCGCTCGGTCGAGCGGTACCTGCGGTTCGAGGAGGGGATCCCGGAGGGGGTGTGACGTCGGGGAGCCTCAGGGCGACGCCGTCGTGGCGGTGAGGAGTACGCGAAGCTCCTCGGCGGCGCCCGACTCCTCGGAGCCGGAGCCCCGTGAGCCGCGTCTCACCGGCCCCGTGGATCTTGCTATGCAACCAGTTGCATAGCAAGATCGCGCTCATGGCGCTCGAACACGCGATCCTCGTCTCCCTGCTGGAGAAGCCGGGCTCCGGCTACGAGCTGGCCCGGCGTTTCGAGCGGTCCATCGGATACTTCTGGACCGCCACCCACCAGCAGATCTACCGCGTGCTCAAGCGCATGGAGAACGACGGCTGGGTCGCGGCCCGGGACGTGCCGCAGCAGGGGCGGCCGGACAAGCGGGAGTACTCGGTCGCCGATCTCGGACGGGCCGCGCTCTCCTCGTGGCTGCGTGAGCCGACCGAGCCCGAGAGCGTCCGGCACGACCTCGCCGTCAAGATCCGCGGCGCCGCCTTCGACGACCCGGCCGCCCTCGTCACCGAGGCGCGGCGGCACCGGGCGGCGCACGAGGAACGGCTCGCCCGGTATCTCGTGGGCGAGGAGCGGGACTTCACCGGCGCCGACGCGCGCGCGGCCGGGGCGACCGGCACGACCGGCACGACCGAGGCCGAGCGGGAGCTCCAGCACGCCGTGCTGCGCGGCGGCATCGCGTACGAGCGGATGATGCTCGGCTGGCTCGACGACGTCCTCGCCACGCTCGCGCGGTTCGGCCCGGAGCGCTGACCCGCCCCCTGCACCCCTCTCTCCGACCCCTCCAGCCGAAAGGCGTCCCCACCATGGCCGACCCGCTGCTGTTCAACCCGCGCACCTACGACCCCGCGCACTTCGACCCGGAGACCCGACGCCTGCTGCGGGCCACCGTCGACTGGTTCGAGGAGCGCGGCAAGCGCCGTCTGATCGAGGACTACCGGACGCGGGCCTGGCTCGGCGACTTCCTCGCCTTCGCCGCCAAGGAGAACCTGTTCGCGACCTTCCTCACCCCGTCCGCCGCCGCGGAGGGGGAGCGGGACAAGCGCTGGGACACGGCCCGGATCGCCGCCCTCAACGAGATCCTCGGCTTCTACGGCCTGGACTACTGGTACGCCTGGCAGGTCACCATCCTCGGCCTCGGCCCGGTCTGGCAGAGCGACAACGCCGCCGCCCGCGCCCGCGCGGCCGAACTGCTGGCGCAGGGCGAGGTGTTCGCCTTCGGCCTCTCCGAGAAGACGCACGGCGCGGACATCTACTCCACCGACATGCTCCTGGAGCCCGACGGCCAGGGCGGCTTCCGGGCCACCGGCTCCAAGTACTACATCGGCAACGGCAACGCCGCCGGACTCGTCTCCGTCTTCGGCCGCCGCACCGACATCGAGGGCCCCGACGGCTACGTCTTCTTCGCCGCCGACAGCCGCCACCCCGCGTACCAGCTGGTCAAGAACGTCGTCGACTCCTCGAAGTTCGTCAGCGAGTTCCGCCTGGAGGACTATCCGGTCACCGCCGAGGACGTCCTGCACACGGGCCGCGCCGCCTTCGACGCCGCCCTCAACACCGTCAACGTCGGCAAGTTCAACCTGTGCACCGCCTCCATCGGCATCTGCGAGCACGCGATGTACGAGGCCGTCACCCACGCGCAGAACCGCGTCCTCTACGGCCGCCCCGTCACCGCCTTCCCGCACGTGCGGCGCGAGCTGACCGACGCGTACGTCCGCCTGGTCGGCATGAAGCTGTTCAGCGACCGCGCCGTCGACTACTTCCGCTCCGCCGGCCCCGACGACCGCCGCTACCTCCTCTTCAACCCGATGACGAAGATGAAGGTGACCACGGAGGGCGAGAAGGTCATCGACCTCCTGTGGGACGTCATCGCCGCCAAGGGCTTCGAGAAGGACACCTACTTCGCCCAGGCGGCCGTCGAGATCCGCGGCCTGCCCAAGCTGGAGGGCACGGTCCACGTCAACCTGGCCCTGATCCTCAAGTTCATGCGCAACCACCTGCTCGACCCGGTCGCGTACGAGCCCGTCCCGACCCGCCTCGACGCCGCCGACGACACCTTCCTCTTCCGCCAGGGCCCGGCCCGCGGCCTGGGCTCGGTGCGCTTCCACGACTGGCGCGCCGCCTACGACGCGTACGCGCACCTCCCCAACGTCGCCCGCTTCCGCGAACAGGCCGACGCGCTCTGCGAGTTCGTCACCACGGCCGCCCCCGACGAGGCGCAGAGCCGCGACCTCGACCTGCTCCTCGCCGTCGGCCAGCTCTTCGCGCTCGTCGTCCACGGCCAGCTGGTCCTGGAGCAGAGCGCCCTGACCGCCCTCGACGAGGACGTCCTCGACGAGCTGTTCGCCGTCCTCGTACGGGACTTCTCCGCCCACGCCGTCGAGCTGCACGGCAAGGAGTCGGCGACCGGGCAGCAGCAGGAGTGGGCGCTGGGCGCCGTGCGCCGCCCGGTCGGCGACGAGGCCCGTACGGGCCGGGTGTGGCAGCGCGTGGAGGCGCTGTCGGGGGCGTACGAGATGCCGCGCTAGACCGCTGTCGGCGGTCAGCACTTCCAGGTGTGGCTCGCCAGGAACGTACCTGAGCCGGCCAGGTTGATCTTGCGGCCGGAGGCGAGACAGAACGCCTTCGTCCCCGCGTGGTTCACCCGGGTGAAGGCGGACACGGGCTTGCCGCTGCTGCCCCGGTTACGGGCCGACCGCACCCGGGTGTCCTTCGACCAGGTGCAGATGGTGCTGCCCTGACGCCAGTCGGGGTCGTCGACCTGCCAACCGCAGGCCTTGCCCGTGCCGTCGGGGCCGGAGTAGACGCAGAAGGCGCCGGGCGTGCACGACCAGGGATCCAGGGGGACGGCCGCACCGGCGGTCTCCGGGGCGGCGAGTGTGCCGCCGATCAGGGCGGCGGCCGCGAGGCCGACGGCCAGGCGCAGGGACTTGAGCATGACAGATCCTTATTTCGAGCAGGATGGAGGAACGAAGAGGAAGAGAAAGAGGAGAGAAGAAGGGAAGAGGGGGCGCGCGGCGGCGCTACGCCGGGGCCGGCGGCTCGTACTGGTGGCTCAGCCCGAGGTTGCCCATGATGTCGCGCATGAGCAGCTCGAACATCGGCTCCTGGTCGCCGAACAGCGGCTCGAAGTGCCCGAAGGCCTCCAGGGCGACCTGCCCGTAGAGGGAGCGCCAGCAGCCGAGCATCACCGCCGCCGCCTCCGGCGGGAGACCGACGCCCGTGTCCTCGATGTAGTCCCGCATCTGGCGCAGCAGGCGCGGGTCCAAGCGGTCGGCGGCGGGCACCGGATAGCGGTGGGCCGCCCACAGCTCCACGAAGGCGGGGCCCCAGACCCCGGCCAGCCTGCGCACCCAGCGCGTGGTGAGCGCGGCGTGCGCGTCACCGGCGGCGCGGGCGGGGGTGCCGAACAGGAACCAGAACTCGCGGCGCCGGGCGATGGCCCAGGACCGCAGGACACGGCTGGGAGCGATCATCCGCATCCCGTGGTTGTCGCGCGGACAGGCGTCGGCGGCCTTGGTCAGCTCGGCGACCAGGTCGTCGACGATGTCGTCCGCGACCTGGGCGACGATGTCCGGCAGGCCGCGCTCGAAGTGGTGGTAGAGCGCCGCCGGGGTGACACCCACCCGGCGGGCGACCTCGGTGAGGGTCAGCGACTCGACCCCGCTCCCCACGATCACGTCTCGCGCCGCCCTGCGCACGTCGGCGGACATCTCGGCACGCAGACGGGCACGTCGCCCTCCCTCTGCCACCGGTGCGCCCCCTCCGTCGCAGGAACCGTCCCGGGGGCGAGCCTACCGGCGCGGCGGAGGCGGTCAGGCGATGACGCGCAGATGGGTGGGCCAACCGGACTTGAGGCGGTCGAACAGGTCCTTGATGTGCTCGGGACGCAGCTTGGCGCAGCCGTTCGACTTGTAGTCGGAGGCGCCGTCCCAGCGGCGCCGTTCCGTGCCGCCCTGGGTTCCGTCGCGGTTCATCTCCGAGTGGATGAACATCTCGGTGCGCTTCTTCCCCTTCCCGGTGGTGCACTTCATGTCCTCCAGGTAGACGGCGTATCCCTTGACCAACTGGCCGTCGTACGTACGGGACTTCAGCTTGATGCGCCAGTTCCCTGTGGGCATCCAGCCCTTGCCGGTCACGCAGTCGTCCTTGACGCCCGTGCCCGAGCCGGCCCGGTAGCGCGCCTCCAGCCGGTACTTCGCGGTGCCCTTCGTGGACTCCTTGCGGTAGAGGAGCAGCCGGGAGTCGGTGGGGTCGGCCGGGTTCCTGTCGAACACCAGCTTCACGGCGGGCTCGGCCGCCGCGCGTGGGGTGCCGGCCGTCGCCGGGGTCATGGCGACGGTCACCGCCGCCAGGGCCGTTCCGAGGGTCACAGCCGCTCGCGGACGCCTTCTCATCGGCTTCACGGACATGCCTTTCGCTCGTCGTTCGCAGGCCGTCCCCGCCGGGGCGGGCGCCTTTGGTAAAGCATCTTTAGAAACCAATGCCACTTCAAAGTTCTCCGCCGCGTTAACACCCGTCCGGCGGGAGCGCGCCCGGCCACGCTCCGTTCACGCACCCCCGTTCGCGCTCCTCGCACCTCCGTCTACGCTGGCGCGCACCGAGATGTCGATCATCTTCAGAGGAGTGATTCCGATCTTCACAGCCGTACACCGCCGCATAGGCGCGGCCCTCCTGCTCGCCTCCGCGCTGCTCCTGCCCGGCACCGGCACCGCCGTCGCGGTGGACCCGGCGCCCATCGCCACCGGAGCGGTCTTCAACAACCCGAAGGGGACGGTGGCGGAGCAGAACGCCGTCAAGGACCACATCATCGGCGCGATCCGGGCCACCGAGTCCGGCCGCCTCATCCGCGCCGCCCTGTACGCGCTGACCGACCAGGACTACACGAACGCCCTGACCGACGCGCGGGCGCGGGGCGTCAACGTCCGGGTCGTGCTGGACGCGAAGTACAGCGACTCGGCCGCCGCGCAGTCCCTCATCGGCGCGCTGGGCACGGACAAGACGGCGCTGTCCTGGGTCGACGTCTGCACGGCGGGCGGCGCGTGCATCGCCACCGGCGGCGTGAACCCGATCAACCACAACAAGTTCTTCACGTTCTCGCGGGTCGGCGCCGTCGCGGGGGTCGGTGAGGACGTGGTGATCCAGGCCTCGGCCAACCAGACCGCCGTGAACACGGCGAAGTACTGGAACAACGCGTACACCGTCGTCGGCAACACCGACCTCTACACGGCGTACGTGAACTACTTCAACGACCTGGCCGCGGGCGTCAAGAACGCGAACTACTACACCACCGCCAAGGTCGGCACCGAGAAGTACTACTTCTTCCCGCAGCAGACCGGTGACGTGATCGTCGACGTCCTCGACAACGTCTCGTGCACCGGCAACACCACGGTCGGCACCGCCACCCACCGCTCCATCGTCCGCGTCGCCGCCTTCGCCCTCCACCGCGACGCCGTCGCCGACGCGCTCGTCTCCCTGGCGGGCCAGGGCTGCTCGGTGCAGATCGTGTACGCCGAGAGCAACGAGGTCGCCACGCTCAAGGGCCGCACCAACATCACCCTGAAGCAGCTGAAGACCGCCGACGGCTACCTGCTCCACTCCAAGTACCTGCTGGTCGAAGGCAACTACGCGGGCCACCCCGACACCAAGTGGACCTTCACCGGCTCCCACAACCTCGACGAGTCCTCCCTCCGCGAGAACGACGAGGCACTGCTCCGCCTGGAGGGCGACGCGCCCCACGACGCGTACGCGGGGAACTTCGCGTCGCTGCTGTCGTACGCGGTGCCGGCGGTCTGACATGCCGCAGCCCCTGCCGGGATCCCGGCAGGGGCTGCGGTCCGGGCCGTGCCGCTAGGGCCGTGCCTCCGGATGGCTGTCGAGCCAGCGGCGTGCCGCTGGACTCAACGGGGGCTCATCCGGTTCGTCCATCGCTCCGTCGGCCACCCAGGCGGCGAACCGCCGGAGGACCTGCGAACGATGCGGCGCGATCAGCACCGAGGTGCTGATCGCGTGCTCCCACGTCGTGGCGAAACACAGCACGTTCCCGTCGAGAGAGAGCATGCGGAACTCGGGGCGGCACGGCGCGCTGCCGAGCAGCGCGGCGGCACCCGCGCCCATGATGTCCCACTCGCTCTGCAACTCGACGCAGTGCCAGCGGGACGGCGCGTTCTCCTCAAGGCGGAGCGGGAGCAGGAACCTGCGGTCGGTCTCGGAGAACAGACCTCCTTCGACAGACAGCCGGTACCAGTCCGCGTTCGCCTTCTCGTGCAGCTGAGGATCGTCGACGTCCAGGATGGCCTCGACGCGGCCGTCCTCCGGTGGGCAGCCCGGGGCCTGGCCGGTGACGAGGGGTGGGACGAGCCCTTCGGGCTCATCCCACCCTTCCACCAGCCGCAGCCCCGCCGCGGCTAGAGATCTCATGAGTGTGTGCTGTACCAATTCTGTGGGGGTCTGTTCCATCTGCCGGGCAATCGTCCGGCATATCCGTACTCGAAGATGTTGTTGTAGTCGTGTCCGAGTACGTATCCGACGACACCGTCCTGGCGGACCAGGATACGTGTCAGCGTGTTCTCACCGGCCGAGCCGGTGTAGATGGTCGCGCCGTACCACTCGTGGTTGGTGTTGTACTTCCAGACGTTGCCGGACTTGTAGCGGGCGTCGAACCAGTCGAGCGCGCCGCCGCTGATCCGCTGGGGGATCGAGCCGCTCTCCACACCGTTGACGGTCTGGTGGACTTCCTTCGGGATCTTGCCCCAGTTGCTGGCGTTCTGCTTCTGTCGCGCTTCCGTGTGCTCGGACGAGTACGGGTCGCGCTCCGTCGGGCAGGAGTCGTTGTGGACGAGAGCCGGGGTGGTTCCCGCCAGCACGTAGTACGTGTGGAGGTCGGCGACGGTGAGGTTGTGGACCCGCTTGTGCTGGGTCCACCGCTTGACCTCGGTGACCTGGACCCAGGTACCGGACGAGGTGCGGAGCCACTCGCCGGCCTCGAGGTCCGTTGCCTTCAGCCACTTGTGCAGCGACGGGACCCAGAAGGGGTGACCGTCGGTCGCGGTGATCTTCTCCTTGGCGTCGCCTTGGGCGCCGTCGGTGTCGATCGTGATCTCGACGAGGTTCTTCTGGCCCTCGCCGATGATCCGGGCGACGACAGGCCGGTTCTTCGTGGCCCCCGTCTTCTCGTCGGTGGTCACGACCTCGTCGCCGAGCTCGATCTCCTCGATGGGCTTGGCCGACCCGTCGGCCATCAGGACCTCGGTGCCCGGCACGAAGCTGTTGCACCCGCTCGAACCGCCGCTGTCGGTCTCCTTGCCACCCGACTTCTTCGGCTCGTCGGCCTTCTTGGACTCCGAGGACTTCGACGACTTGCCGTCGCCGTCCGCCTTCTTCGCCTTCTGGGCCGAGGACTTCCCCTGCTTCGCCGCCGTCGCCGCGGCCTCGTCGGCCTTCTTGGCGGCTGCGGCCGCCGCCTCCTGGGCGGCTCTTCGGGCCGCCGCGGCCTCTTCCTCCAGCTTTCTCGCGCGTTCGGCGGCTTCCTCGATCTGGCGCTTCCACTCGGCCAGATCCTCGGCGTACTTGGCCATGGCCTGCTGGTAGCGCTCGACCTTGCGCATGATGTCGCGGGCCAGAGCCAGCTTCGAGGCCCAGCTGTTGAAGGCCTCCCACGCGCGGTCGAGTGCCTTCAGGATGCGCTTGGCACGGCCCGCGAAGGGGAGCGCCGCGTCGAGGGCGAGACCGGCACAGGCCCAGCCGTCGCCGCCGAGGCAGGCCTTGATGTCGTTGTAGCCGGAGACGTCCTTGAGGATGCCGATGGCGACCTCGAGGGCGACGTCCAGCGCGCTCTTGCCCTGGACCATCTTGGCCCAGGCCTCTTCCGCCGCCGTGAAGTCCATGACGGGCATCACGGGCGGGGCGATCGAGAGACCGCTCGGGTCCGCGTACGTCACCGGCGAGTTGTTCGCGTAGGCGTACGGGTTCATCTGCTTGGGCTCGTTGTAGTCGACCACGGGGTCGACCGACAGGAAGCGGCCCGTCCCCGGGTCGTACTCCCGAGCGCCCAGATGGACCAGGCCCGTGGACTCGTCGACCTCTCCGCCGACGAATCCCTTCCTGCCCGGCCACACCGAGGGCGCCGTGCCGCGCACCTCGCCGAAGGGGGTGTACTTGCGACGCGTGATGGCCGACGTCGACGTGTCCACGGCCGTGGTGGCCGTGCCGTTCTGGTCGCCCATCAGGTACGACGTGGTGATCACGCCGTCCTTCGCCGTCTTGACCATGCTGGGGCCCGCCGGGTGGGCGTAGTAGCGCGTGCCCTCCAGCTTGCCCGCCGTGGTCAGCTTGACCTCGGTGCCGGGCAGGTACAGCGTGGTGCCGGTCTTCTCTCGCTTGATCAGGCGGCCGCCGCCGGCGTCGTAGACGAACTCGGTCGAATCGGAGCCCTTGGTGACCTTCGCGAGCCTGCCCGCGACGTCCCAGTCCAGGGTCTGGGTGTCGCCCTGGATGGTCCGGCTGCGTGTGTTGCCCGCTTCGTCGTACGTGTACGACTCGGTGCGCGAGCCACCCGGGCCGGTCGTGTCGACCCGCTGCAGCTGGTTGGCACGGGCCTGGCCGGCAGTGCCGTAGACGAAGCTGCGGGTGACGTCCTTCGTGAGGTCACCCGTGGGGGAGTGCTGGACCTCCTTCGTGCGGTTGCCCGCCGCGTCGAAGCTGTACGAGGACCAGTACGGGTTCGGGCCGCCCACCGACGGGGTGGAACCCGGTCCGGACGAGCCGGGCTTGGCGGCGCAGTCGTCCGAGGCGGTCCACGCCTCGTTCATCCGGCGCAGGTAGTCGTACGTGAAGCACTGGACGTCGGCGGTGCCCTCCGACCCCTCCTTGTCCGTGATCTTCAGGATGTTGCCGACGTCGTCACGCTCGAACGTCGTGTCGTTGATCCGGCTCGGTGACACCTCACGGTCGTTGACGGTCCGCAGCACCTCGCGGGTCTGCTCGTCGTAGAAGTTCGTCGTGTAGACCTGGGAGCCGGCCGGCCCCGTCTCCGTGCGCATCACGTCGCCCATGGGCGAGTAGTCGACCTTGCCGACGAACGCCTTCCCTCCGATGCCCATGACGGTGGGCAGCTCGAAGTGGTTGTACGTCTGCGTGGTGATCTCACTGGGCAGACCGCCCGCCGCCGGCTGCATCGTCCACGCGGTCAGACCGGTGTTCGGCCGGTAGCCGGTGGAGAAGCTGTACGTTCCGGCGAGCGCGCCCTCCGAGGCCGGGATCGTGATCTTCGACCCGGTCGGGCGGTACTCCGTGTCGTAGCCGGTGATCTGCGTCGTGTAGGCGTTGCCGCGGTCGTAGCGCGTGGAGGAGACCGGGAGGCCGATGGCCCCGGGCAGCGTGTCGTACGTGGTCGACGTCAGCTTGGGACCCGTCACCGAGTCCTCGTGCGTGGCGACGACCCGGCCGAGCACGTCGTACTCGGGCGCGACGGTCTTGCCCCGGGCGTCGGTCATGGACTCGAGACGGTCGCCCTGGCCGTACTTCAGCGTGGACGAGCCGTTGTCGGGGTCGGTCTGCTTGACCTTCCGCCCGCGGAGGTCGTACTCCCAGGACCATCGGTCCCCGGCCTGGTTGACGACCGATGCCAGCATGCCGCGCTGGTTGTAGGAGTACCGCGTCGTGTCGTACGCCCCCGTCGGCGAGTCCGCCTTGAAGAAGCGCAGCTCCGTCTTGCGGCCGAGGCCGTCCAGGAACGCCCGCGTCGGGGTCTCGCCCTTCGGCGGGTCGACGGTGATGTTGTCGCCGCCGTAGCTGGTCGTGGTCCGGGAGGTCTCCACGCCGAACTTGCGGGAGATCTGCGCCGTCGGACGGCCCGAGCCGTCGTACTGGGTCATCGTCGAGGACGGGACCTCGTTGTCCCGCGGGCCCCACTGGACGCCCGAGGCAGTGCCCTCGGTGTAGTAGGCGCCGTTGCTCTTCCAGACCTGGCCGAGGCTGTTGTAGAAGGTGTCCGAGACGACCCGGCCGCCGCCCAGCGCCTCCATCTGGGTCTGGCGGATGCGCAGGCTCGCGTCGTAGATGTCGTAGCTGGTGCGGTAGGTGCCGTCGTCCAGCAGGGCCTTGTTGGTGATGACCACCGGGCCGTCGGTGCGGACGTCGTACGAGAACTCGCCGTCCGGCGACTTGCTCAGCGGGTCGCGGTCCGGGGACCAGACCTTGAGGAGCCGGCCGAGCGGGTCGTAGCGCATGACCTGCTTACGGCCGTTGGCGTCCGTCTCCACCAGGACCGAACCGCGGCCCTGGTCGGTCTCCGTGGTCTTGGTGTGGCCCAGGGTGTTGGTCGTGACGACCTTCGTCACGATCTGACCGGAGGCCGGCGTGTACGCGGTCCGGGTGATCTTGCCGAAGACGTCGGTGGTCGCGGTCGGGCGGCCGTACGCGTCGTACTCGGCGCTGCCGTCCGTGGTGTAGACGGGGTTGCCGTTCGCGTAGTCCGAAAGGGACTCCGTGGACTGCACGTTGCCGGCGGCGTCATAGTGCATCCGCACGTCCGACGTCACGTCCGCCGGGCGGGCGACGTCGGTCGCGTCGCACGCCTTCGCGACCGACTCCACGCGCTTCTGCCGCGCGATGATCCAGCGCGCCGCGTCCTCGTCGTACTCGTAGCGCGTGCAGCTGTCGTCCGACGGGTCCGCGATGTCACCGCGGTTCGAGACCGACTGGGCGAAGCCGCGGTCGTCGTACTCGGTGTGCATCGCCGTGCGGCGCCAGCCGCGGCCGTCGGAGAGCAGGATGCGGGAGGCCACGTCGCTGGTCTGCTGGACGTACGACTGCTGGGGCTCGATGTCCTCCTCGGGCACCGCGCCCTTGCGGAGCCGGGTGGCCGTGGGGCCGTGCAGCCACGGGGTGTACGTGGTGGCCGCTTCCAGCGGGCCGCCCTCGCCGTCGTACGCCAGGACCTCGCGGGTCTGGCCGGCGAAGAGGCGGTGGTCCGGGACCTCGTTGCCCTCGGAGTCCTTGACCTTGACCGAGCGGGTGCCGCCCGTGGGCGTCGCCCGGTCGCCGTCGAGGCCGCGGAAGAACAGCGTCTCGGTCTGCGAGCGCCGGTCCGGCGCCATGCCGATGAGGGTGCGGACCCGCTCGTAGCCACGCCACTGGGACCAGGTGCGGGTCTTGGGCCGCATCATCTCGGTCTCGTCGTCGTAGGCCCACGCCGGGTCGCCGAGGAACTGGTACTCGGTGCGCCGCGTCGGCGAGTTGCCGTTGCGGTCCTCCTCCTGGACCCAGTCGACGACGTGCTTGTGGAACCAGTCGGTGACGTACAGCTTGCGCTCGCGCGCCGGGTCGTTCGGGTCCGGGATCTCCGTGATCACCGGGTAGCACCGCATCTTGTTCGTCTCGGGAGACGAGGGCAGGGCGGTGGTGGAGCACTGGGTGTCG
The DNA here is from genome assembly GCF_055560575.1 of Streptomyces sp. NPDC023157. Taxonomy (NCBI): domain Bacteria; kingdom Bacillati; phylum Actinomycetota; class Actinomycetes; order Kitasatosporales; family Streptomycetaceae; genus Streptomyces; species Streptomyces sp. NPDC023157. The sequence goes on along the minus strand of NZ_JBVHIL010000002.1, from coordinate 372,735 downwards.
GCGTAGTGCGCCAGGATCGTCGACCCGGTCTCCGTGTCGATGGCCTCGACGCGGTAGCGCTTGTACGGCGGCTTGCCGTCGGCCGCGCCGTCGACCCGGTTGTCGAGCTGCTTGCCGCGGAACTTCACGGGCGGCAGCGGGAGGTCGGAGCCGTTGCGGCCGGTGTGCCGGATCTCGGACAGCCACAGCGGGTAGTCCGTGCCGTCACCGGTCATCGGGAAGTCCTGGGTGAGCTTCCAGGTGTCGACCGGCTTGCGCTCGGTGCCGTTCCAGACGGTGGTGGTGACCTCGGCCAGGCGCTTGCGGGTGAAGAAGGTCGGGGTGAACCGGCCCTTGCACTCCTCGCCCGAGGCGCACAGCTGGTCGCCGGGGGTGTCCGGCCACTGCTTGGCGATGTTCCAGTCGACGTCCGGCTTCAGCTTGCCCGGGGCGCAGTCGAAGTCCGCGGTGGCCAGGCAGCGTTCGAGGACCTCGAAGTCGACCTGGGCCGGGGGCTCGGCGAACAGGGCGTCGCTGCGCAGGCCGTACGCGATGTGGTCGAGCCAGCCGGACCGGTCGTAGGAGCGGGCGGTCGAGCCGCCGGCGATCTGGTAGTTGGAGCCGTACCAGTTGGTCTCCTTCTCGTACCAGTACGTCATGGCGTTGCCGCGCGGGTCCACGACGTAGTCGAGGTTCCAGCGGTAGGCCTGGTCGCACGCGGCGTTCGCGAAGGTGGTGTTGTAGCAGGGCTCGCCGGGGTGGTTGCCGTAGACCGGGACGGTCCAGGCGGAGTTGGTGAGCGGCTTGCCCGTGGTCCAGCCGGGGACCCGGTTGAGTCCGAAGTAGAACTGGATGCCCTGGGGGTTGGTGAACCGCCAGTGGTCACCCTCCTTGTCCCCGTTCTGGGCACCCTGGAGCAGCTCGACCCGGGAGCCGTCGTCCTTGGCCGGACGCCACTTCTTGGTGGTGTCGTCCAGGACGAGCTGGGTGGAGCCGCCGTTCAGCGACAGGGTGACCATCGGGGCGCCGTGGCAGAGGTCGCCGGTGTCGTCCTTCGGGTTGTTGTACCCGGAGTTCGGCCGCTTGTCCTGGCTGCACGGGACGTAGGACCGCTCGATGTAGTTCGAGGCCAGGTCCCAGCCGTCGCCGACCCAGGAGGTCTGCTGGGCGGAGGCGGAGGTCCGGCCGTCGATGGTCGAGCTGGAGTAACCGAGCGTCAGCGACGGGCTGGGGCCGCCGAGCGAGGCGGGGATGTCCAGCGGGTACGACCAGGAGAAGTCGCCCGCGGAGCCGCCGGCCTGCCAGGCGCCGCTCGGGTTGAGCGAGGTCGCCTTGTACGTGCCGTTGGCGCCGTCGGCGCCCGCGGTGGCGGCCAGCGTCACGGCCTGCGTGCCGGCGGAGGCCATCGAGCGGAGGGCGCCCGTGGCACCGGCGGCCGGCTGGGCCGGGGCGTCGAAGGTGGCGACCAGCTTCCCGGTCTTCGGGTCGTTGACTGTGGTGACGGGGGTGCCGCGCCGGCATTCCGGCTTGTCCGGCGTGGTCAGGGCGCAGGCCGGGAGCGCGGTGAAGCGCAGCCGGGAGCCCCAGCCGCCGCCGTACGCGTTCTTGAAGGCGTTGTAGTCGAGCGCGACCGAGACGGGTGCCGAGGAACTGCCCGTGTCGGTGCGCTGCACCGACACGAGCAGGCTGCCGGCCCGACCGGCGCGGCGGGCCGCGGCCTGGTCGAGCAGGCCGACCTTGACCTTGACCGGAGCGGTGTCCGCCCCGGTGACCGGCGGCTTGACGGCCCGCGCGGTGCGTCCCGTGGCCGTGGCGGCCGGGGTACGCGGCGGCAGCGCGGCGACCGTGACGGGCAGGCCGCCCGCGCGGACCGCCTTGCCGGGCTTGCCGGCCGTGGTGGCGAGAGCGCCGCGGGCGGCCGGATTCCGCTGCCCGGTGGGCGCGGACTCCGGGGCGGGCAGCGTGATCTCGGCCGAACCGGCCTTCGGCCACGCGATGGCGGGCGCGTTCTTCCAGCTCTTGCGCTGGGACTCGGCGGGGCCGGGGGCCGGCTTCCCGGTGATCGGCGCTCCGCCGACCTTCGTGAGCCGCTGCGTCTCCAGGAGGCGCAGGTCGGAGGGGGCCGCGCTGGCGTCCAGGGGCGTGAGGCCGGTGGTCAACAGACTGAGGGCCAGCAGGGGTATCGGCCACCGCCAGGCACGCCTGAGAGGCGCACGCCAGGCGTGCGCCTTGGATCTTCTCAAGATTCGAACACTCCATGAGATCAAGATGAGAGAGCGTGAAACATGTCATGATCACGCGTCAGGGGACGGCGCTGAACCTAACAGTGGAACCCCCGGCCGTCGAGACGACCCCCGACGTGGCAGTTGAGTGGGCGTCAGCGAGAAACCGACTGGTCGTCGCGGAGAAGTCCGCTGGACGGGCGGAATTTGAGCCTCCGTCAACCTCGCTGCGCGCAGGGTGTGGTCCGGCCGTCCTCCGCGTGGGATCCGGGCACACGAGGGCCCGCGCTGCTGCTACAAATAATCGAACGCCAACGGCCGATCGTCGAGGTGGCCGAAAGCGGCCTTCGGCGAGCGGACGGAACAACAGATCTCGGACACCCGCCCCGGCGCGGTGGCCGACCCGACCCCCGAGGACCCACTCCGTGAGACCCCTCCCGACGCTCGCCCGCGTCGACGATCCGCCCCGCCGCGGCGGAACGGCCCGTACCGCGGCCGTGACACTCGCCGCCCTGCTGCTCGGCACGCTGCCCGTCGCCGGGGCCACCGCCGCCACCGCGGCGCCCGCCGCCGACCAGGGCAGCGGCGCCAAGAACGCCGGAGCGCCGAAGCGCGCCACCGCGGCGAGCGCCGCCGAGACCGCCCTGCACGCCAAGGCGACCGCCGACGCCAAGCGCGCCGGCAAGCCGGTCGAGCTTCCCTCGAAGCGCACCGAGACCGACGACGTCTGGGCCAACCCGGACGGCACGTTCACCCAGAACCACGCCCTGACCCCGATCCGCGTCCTGCGCGGCGGGAAGCTGGTGGCCGCGGACACGGGGCTGAGCCGACAGAGCGACGGCCGGATCACCCCGCGCGCCACCCGCGTCGGGCTCACCTTCTCCGGCGGCGGCAAGGCCCCGCTCGTCACCATGCGCAAGGACGGCAGGGACATCTCCCTGACCTGGCCCAAGCCGCTGCCCGCCCCGCGCATCGAGGGCGACAGCGCCGTCTACCCCGAGGTCCTGCGCGGCGTCGACCTGCGGGTCACCGCCGACGTCACCGGCTTCTCGCACCAACTGGTCGTCAAGAACCGTGCCGCCGCCGACAACCCGGCCCTCGCCTCCCTCGGCTTCGGCCTCAAGGGCAAGGGGCTGACCCTCCGCAAGGAGGCCAACGGCGAGCTGCGGGCGCTCGACCCCGCCGGCAAGGCCCTGTTCACCTCGGCCAAGCCGCAGATGTGGGACTCCGGAGCCGACCGGCCGGCCGCCGAGGCCACCACCGCGCCCCAGGCCCGTACCGCCCTCCGTACCGCGGTCAAGGCCCCGGTCGCCGACCGGGTCCCCGCCGTCGACGGCATCTCCCTCGGCACCCGCCAGGCGGACCTCGGCATCGCGCTGAAGGGTGACACCCTCACGCTCACGCCCGACCGGAAGCTGCTGACCGCTCCCGGCACCACCTACCCGGTCGTCATCGACCCCCAGTGGCGCGACGACTGGAAGTCGTCGTGGGCCCTCGCGTACAAGCACAACTCCTTCCCGAACTCGGCGAACACCAACTACTGGAACGGCGGCACCCTCAGCAAGGAGGCCCGCGTCGGCTGCGCCAAGGACTCCGCGAACAACTACGCGGTCGTCTGCGCGAAGACCTTCTTCCAGGTCGGCATGGGCGCCCTGTGGGACAAGCAGATCCTCTCGTCCACCTTCCGCATCCAGCAGAAGTACGCGGGCTCCTGGAGCTGCAAGTCCGGTGACATCCAGATCTGGGACACCGACGGCATCGGCGGCGGCACCACCTGGAACAACCAGCCCGCCTGGAAGCGCATGGTGGACTCCTCGGGCCAGTCCTTCGGCGGGCGCAACTGCCCCGGCGACGGCGACCTGATCGAGCTCAACGTCACCTCCGCGGTCGCCGACGCGGCCCGCTGGCACTGGCCGGCCTGGACCATGGGCCTCAAGTCCGCCAACGACACCGTCGACGTGTCCTGGCGCAAGATGAACCCGGACAGCGCCCGCATATCCACCCAGTACAACACCGTGCCGGACGCCGTCGGTGAGCGCGGCTCCGACCCCTCGGTGTCCTGTGGCGGCGGGATGATCGGCACCACCGACGAGGTCGTGCTCCGCGCCCGCGTCTCGGACGCCGACGACAACAGCATCCGCGCCGAGTTCAACTACTGGAACGACAAAGACTACTGGGGCACCATCAAGCGGCCCCAGGTGTGGGTCGCCAGCGGCAACGTCGCCCAGGTGCGCATCCCCGCCGCCGAGCTGCCCACCGGCACCTACCGGTGGGACGTCCGCGGACTCGACGACTACGCGGCCGGCCCCTGGGCGGGCCAGTGCGTGTTCAGCATCGACGCGACCCGCCCCGGCCACCCGCCCAAGGTGAGCTCGGTGCAGTACCCCGAGAACGAGCCGGACAACACCTCCCAGGCCCGCACCAAGGGCACCTTCACCTTCAACGCCAACGGCGAGTCCGACGTCGTGAAGTACCAGTGGTGGACGGAGTCCGACCCGAAGGTGCGCGAGGTGGCACCGAGCCAGGCGGGCGGTGAGGCGTCGGTGGAGTACACCCCGTCCACGACCGGCCCGCAGACCCTGTTCGTGCGCAGCCTCGACGGCGCGAGCAACCGGTCCGACCTCAAGGCGTACCTCTTCTACGCCAAGCGCAAGCCCACCCGCGACAAGCCCGGCGACCTCAACGGCGACGGCTCCGTCGACATCTGGAGCGTCGACCCGGGCTCCGGCCAGCTGTGGATGCACCCCGGCAAGGGCGACGGCACCTTCGACCTGTCCAAGAAGCTCGGCAACCGCGGCCCGTTCGGTGACGCCGTGTCCCTGTCCCACCGGGGCAGCTGGAACAACGACTACTACGAGGACCTCGTCGCGCTGCGCCCGTCACCCGACGGCAGCCGCAAGGACCTGGTCGTCTACCCGGGCAACGGCGACGGCGACCTCCAGCCGGTGGACGCCAACCGCATCCCGCTGGCCACCGCCATGTCCGAGAACGACCACTGGGCCCAGGCCGACCAGGCCCTCGTCATCGGCAGCGTCGACGACGACTCCAAGGACGGCAAGGTCGACGACGCGGACCAGCCCGACCTGCTCGTCAAGGCCGGCGCGGAGCTGTACCTCTACCTCGGCTCGACCGGTGCCTACCTCGACGTGACCGAGAACGGCTTCCGTCCGCCGATCCTGCTCGGCAACGCCGACTGGCAGAACATGAGCCTCATCGCCCCCGGTGACCTCAACGGCGACGCGCTGCCGGAGATCTGGGCCCGCGACCGGACGACCGGCAAGATCCACCAGTACACCAGCCGCGTCGCCACCGACACCTCCTCGGGTACCGTCGCCGACCTCGCCGTGTACGGCGACGCCACGGTCCGCTCCACCGCGATCGCGACCGGCTTCACCTCGCCGCAGCACCTGGAGAGCAACGGCGACTTCGAGGGCAACGGCTTCGCCGACCTGTGGTCGCGCGACGCCACCGGCGAGATCACCGAGTTCCCGGGCCGCGCCCTCAGCGGCGGCTCCTCCTTTGGTACGGGCCGCAAGCTGGTGCTCGGCGGCACCCCCTGGTCCGAGTGCCAGAGCTTCACCTCGGCCGCGACCGGCACGCACTCCCTGTGCGGCCCGATCCTGGCCAAGTACCTGGCGAAGGGCGGCCCGGGCGGCTACGGCTACCCGACCACGGACGTCCTGGTCCCGGCCGACGGCCTGGGACGGTACGCGGGCTTCCGCGCGAACGGCGTCAACGGTGAGAACGCCTCCATCTTCTGGCACCCGAACACCGGCGCCTGGCTGATCCAGAACGGCATCCGCGACTACTGGAAGTCGCTGGGCGCCGAGGCGGGCTTCCTCGGATACCCGACCTCCGACGAGTCGACCACCTTCGAGAGCGACGCCTGGGTCACCACGTTCAGCGGCTCCGGCGGCGCCGGCGCCATCTACTGGACGTACGACTTCGGCGGCCGTTCCATCCACGGCACCATCTACAAGAAGTACCTGGAGCTGGGCGGCCCGTCCGGCTTCGGCTACCCGACCACCGACGAGACCAACGTCGACGACGGCATCGGCCGGTACAACAACTTCCGCCGCCGCACCGACACCGCCGACTCCCGCTCCATCTACTGGACCAGCACCACGGGCCAGGCCTGGGGCGTGTGGGGCAGCATCCGCAACAAGTGGCTGGAGCTGGGCGGAGGAAAGGGCTGGCTCGGCTACCCGCAGTCGGAGGAGTACGACGTGGCGGGCGGTCCCCGGACCGACTTCCAGAACGGCTACATCCGCCACAACCGCTCGACCGGCGCCACCGCCGAGCACCACTGGTCCGACCGCACCGACACCCTGCGCAAGGAGCTCTCGGGCGACTTCAACGGCGACGGCCGCGCCGACCTGGCCACGGTCTACGACTACGGCAGCGACGCGATGGCCCTGTACACGCACGCCGCCAAGGCGGACGGCGGCTTCGCCGCCCCCGTGACCGCCTACAGCAGCGGCGCCTGGAACTGGCGGGTCTCGCAGTCCCAGTGGGTCTCCGGCGACTTCAACGGCGACGGCCGCGACGACCTGGCCGCCCTGTACGGCTACGGCGACGGCGCCAACGGCATGTTCACCTTCCTGGGCCAGGCCGACGGCACCTTCGTCCAGGTCCCGCGCAGCGCGTACACGGGCCCCGGCGGCTGGGACGCCACCAAGGGCAAGCTGGTCGCCGGCGACTACAACGGCGACGGCCGGGACGACGTGGTCATGCTGTACGACCACGGCAACTGCGACACCGGCGCGTACACCTTCCTGTCGAAGGCGGACGGCTCCTTCAACAACATCTTCGGCAGCTGGCGTTCCGGCGCCGGCAACTGGTGCCAGGGGAACACGAAGTTCGTCGGTGGCGACTTCAACGGCGACGGCCGTGACGACCTCGTCGGCCTCTACGGCTACAACGACGGCTCGGTCACCGCGTGGACCCTCCCGAGCAAGGCCGACGGCGGCTTCGCCACGACGGTCGCGGCCTGGCACAAGAACCCCGGCCTGTGGGAGTGGTGGCGCTCCAAGCCCACCGCCGGCGACTACAACGGCGACGGCCGCGCCGACCTGGCCGTGATGTACGACTACGGCTACGGCAACTCCTCGCTGTTCACCATGACCAGCAAGACGGACGGCACCTTCAACGAGGACTTCCGCAGCTGGCAGGCGCCCGAGGGCACCTGGCACGTCCAGGAGGCGTCGTTCCCGGTCTCGGGCGACACCGACCACGACGGCCGCGAGGACATCGCGATCATGTACAACGACGCTCTCGGCGGCACCGCGGCGAACACCTTCAAGGCGCGCGCCGACGGAGGCTTCGAGAACCCGTGGAAGAGCTGGCAGTCCTCGGCGGGCACCTGGTAGTCCAGGCCTGACCCCCTCCGAGCGAACGTCGCCCTCCGGGACCCGAGCGGTCCCGGAGGGCGACGCGTTCCACCCGGAGGGAGGGATTCCCGTAGGGTCGGACGATGGCGAAGTACTTCGACGTTCATCCGCAGACCCCGCAGGCCCGCACCATCGGCACCGTGGTCGACAGCCTCCGGGCCGGCGCCCTCATCGCGTACCCCACCGACTCCTGCTTCGCGCTGGGCTGCCGCCTCGGCAACCACGACGCCGTGGAGCGCATCAAGTCGATCCGGCACCTCGACGACCGGCACCACTTCACCCTGGTGTGCGAGAACTTCGCGGAGCTGGGCCAGTTCGTGCAGGTCGACAACGACGTGTTCCGGGCGATCAAGGCGTCCACCCCGGGCAGCTACACCTTCATCCTGCCGGCCACCCGGGAGGTCCCGCGCCGCCTGATGCACCCCAAGAAGAAGACCGTCGGCGTCCGCATCCCCGACCACAACGTGACCCGCGCCCTGCTCGCCGAGCTCGGCGAGCCCCTGGTGTCCAGCACCCTGCTCCTGCCCGACGAGGCCGAGCCGCTGACCCAGGGCTGGGAGATCAAGGAGCGGCTCGACCACGTCCTCGACGCCGTGGTGGACTCCGGCGACTGCGGCACCGAACCCACGACGGTCGTCGACTTCTCCAGCGGCGAGGCCGAGATCGTACGGCGCGGGGCGGGCGACCCGACGCGCTTCGAGTGACGCCCGGGGACGCGGCCTACCGCCGCGGGTCCACCAGGTCGGACGGGTCGGTGTTCGAGCCGCAGAGGACGACGCAGACCCGCTCGCCCGGCTCCGGGCGGTAGGCCGTGCCCAGCGCGGCCTGGGCCGTGGCGGCGGCGTGCTCGACCACGAGACGGCGGTCGTCCCACAGCACGCGGCGGGCCCGCACGATGTCGGCGTCGCTCACCAGGACCGAGCGGACGTGGTCCTCGCGGGCCGCGTCCAGGGCCGCGGCCGAGACCCGGCGGGCCCCCAGCGAGTCCGCGGCGACCGAGTCGACGGTGACGTCGACCGGCCGGCCGGCCTCCAGCGCCGCGTGCAGCGCCCGGCAGTTCTCCGGCTCGACCGCGACCACCCGGACGCCGTGCGCCCGGGCGGCGGTGGCGACTCCGGCGAACAGCCCGCCGCCGCCGACCGAGACCACCACCGTGTCCAGACCGGGCAGCCCCCGCTGGATCTCCTCGAGCAGGGTGCCCGCGCCCGCCGCGATCAGCGGGTGGTCGTACGCGTGCGAGGCGAGCGCGCCGGTCTCCGCCGCGAACGCGTCGCACGCGGCGAGGGCCTCGGCGTACTCGCTGCCGACGAGCCGCACGTCGGCGCCGTAGCCGCGCAGCCGCTCGACCTTCACACCGGGCGCCGTGGTCGGCAGGAACACCGTCGCCGGCACGCCCTGCCCGCGGGCGGCCCACGCGCAGGCGAGCCCCGCGTTGCCACCGGAGGCGATCGTGACCCCGGCCGCCGGCAGGGTCCCGGCCTCGCGGTGCGCGAGCAGGAAGTTCAGCGCGCCGCGCGCCTTGAAGGAACCGGTGTGCTGCATGAGTTCGAGGGCGAACGCCACCCCGTCGGCGTCCCCGGGGGCGATCGTGACGGGACGGACGTGTCCGGCGATCCGGTCGGCGGCGGTTTTGACGTCGGCGTGGCTCAGCGTGTGCACGTGCGGCTCCAGACTCGGTGGTGGTACGGCCGCCTCCGACCCTGCCATACGGGTCAGACAGCGGCGGCCGGTTCCGTGACCGGTCGCAGCAGCGTGACCAGGTGGTCCGCGTACATGTCGAGCGCCGCCGAGGCCGCCTCGTCGTCGCGGTCGATCAGCCAGTTGAGGGTCAGCCCGTCCAGCGCGCTCAGCCCGTACCGGGTGAGGACGGGCAGCGGCAGGGTCCACTCGGCGCCGGAGCGGCGCGCGATGGTCTCCAGCTGGCGCAGGCTCACCTCGGTGTAGTGCCGGTACTGGCCGCGGGCCACGTCGGCGAGGCCCGGCTTGCGCAGCGCGTACTGCGTCAGCTCGTACGTCAGGAGGTGCTCGTCCGGGTTCCGCCGGACCCGCTCCCAGTAGGCGCGCAGGGTGCCCCGGACCACCTCGTCGACCGGCAGCTCCGCCGCGGGCGGCGCGGCCGGCGGGTCCAGGGCGCGCAGCATGATCCGCTCGATCACGCTCTGGAGCAGCTGCTCCTTGGCGCGGAAGCAGTAGTGGAACGCGCCGAGCGGCAGCCCCGCCTCGGCGACCACGGCTCGGGTGGTCGCCTTCGCCACGCCGTCGCGGATCATGACCCGGATCGCCGCGTCGATCAGCTGCTCGCGACGCTCGTCGGCCGATCGGCGGCTCATGGGAACTCCCGGAGGTGAGGTGGTGTCGGGGCACGCTACCCCGAGCGCGGGGGTGGTGGCGGCGACGGCGGCGTCCGGGCGGGCGGGGGAGGAGCGGGCGGGGGAGGCCCCGCCCGCCCTGCACGTCACAGGAAGGCGTGGCCCTCGCCGCGGTAGGTGGGGACGATGTCCACGATCCGGCCCTCCTCGACGAGGTGCAGCCGGTCCACGCGCTCGCACAGTTCCCCGGCCTTCGCGTGGCGGAACCAGACCCGGTCCCCGAGCCGCAGGCTGTCGGCGGCGTCGCCGACGAGCGGGGTCTGGACCTCGCCGGCCCCCTCGCGGGCCAGCATCCGCAGCCCGGCCGGCCACACCGGCACCGGCAGGCGGTCGGTGCCCGCCGGGCCCGAGGCGGTCCAGCCGCCGCCGAGGACCGTCACGTGCCGGGGCGCGGGCCGCCGGACCACGTCGAGGGCGAAGTAGGCGGCGGGCAGCGGCCGGAAGGCGCGGTAGTGGTCGAAGAGCGCGGGGGTGTAGATGCCGGATCCGGCCCCGAGCTCGGTGATCGCCGGCTCCGCCGAGGTCACCTCCAGGCTGCCGGTGCCGCCGCCGTTGACGAATTCCAGCGGGGTGACGTCCTGCACGGACCGCACCGCCGCCGCCCGTCGCCGGCGCAGCTCCCGCGCCGAGGTCCGCTGGACGAGCCGCAGCGCCGAGCGGGTGAGCGGCGAGCCCGGCTGGGCGTCGCCGACCCCGGCGATCTGCCCCTCGTACGACATGACGCCGACGAGCCGCAGCCGCGGTCGGGCCACGACGGCCCGGGCCAGCTCCGCGGCGGCGTCGGGCCGGTGCAGCGGCGAGCGGCGCATGCCCAGGTGGACCCGGCCGCCCAGGAGCCGCAGTGAGGCGTCCAGGTCGAGGCAGACCCGTACGACGGGGCCGTCCGCGCGAAGCACCGAGTCGAGCAGGTCGAGGTGCTCCAGCGAGTCGATCATGATCGTGACGCGGGCGGCGGCCCGCTCGTCGGCCGCGAGGGCGCGCAGCGGGGCGGGGTCGGCGCACGGGTAGCCGACCAGGATGTCGCCCACGGCCTCGTCGGCGGTGCGCGCCAGCCACAGCGCCTCGGGCAGGGTGAAGGCGAGGACGCCGGAGAAGCCCGGCATCCGCAGGACCTGCTCGATCAGCGGGCGGCAGCGCAGCGACTTGCTGGCGAGACGGATGGGCTTGCCCCCGGCGCGGCGGGCCATCCCGGTGGCGTTGGCGTGCAGCGCTCCCAGGTCGACGACGGCGAAGGGCGGGCTGAGCTCGGCCGTGGCGCGGCGCAGCTCCTCGAAGGACATCGGCGCGGCGGCGGCACGGATGGCGGTGGTGGCCGGCAAGGCTGCTCCCCCTGTCTGAGGACGGGCGTCTTCGGTCCTGCTGGGGCGCCACCTTCTCTCGGTCAGCTGTCCGAGTCAATGCTTCAGGACGCTTGACTTGGACAGCTGACCGAGTTCAGTCTTCCGTCGACCGCGCCCGGTTCGGCGCGGACCGCCGATCCCTGCGAGAGGACCCCGGGCATGACGAACGTGGCGGGCACGTGGAGCAACTGGTCGGGCAGCGAACACGCCACCCCCGTACGGGTGGTGCGCCCCGCCGACGCCGGCGAGGTGGCGGCCGCGGTCGCCGCCGCCGCCCGCGGCGGGAGCCGGGTGAAGGCCGTCGGGGCGGGCCACTCCTTCAGCCCCGTCGCCGTCGCCCCGGACGTCCAGCTGCGCCTGGACGGGCTCGCCGCGCTGGAGTCGGTGGACCGCACGACGGGCCTGGTCACCGTGGGCGCGGGCATGCCGCTGTGGCGGCTCAACCCGCTGCTCGCCGAGCACGGACTCGCGCTGGAGATCCTCGGCGACATCGACCGGCAGACGATCTCCGGCGCCATCTCCACCGGCACCCACGGCAGCGGCACCCGCTTCGGGGGCATCGCGACCCAGGTGCGGGCCCTGGAGCTGGTCCTCGCCGACGGCACCCTCGTCACCTGCTCGGCCGAGGAGCGGCCCGAGCTCTTCGCCGCCGCCCGCGTCGGCATCGGCGCCCTCGGCATCCTCACCCGGGTGACCCTCCAGTGCGTCCCGCTCTTCGCGCTGCACGCCCGGGACGAGACGCGGCCGGTGGAGGAGACCCTGGCCCGCGTCCACGAACTCGCCGACACCAACGCCCACTTCGAGTTCTTCTGGTTCCCGCACAGCTCCACCACGCTGACCCGCAGCTTCCGCCGGCTGCCCGGCGACACCCCGCTGGCCCCGATCGGGGACTTCTCCCGGCGCCTCGACGAGACCGTCAGCGGCACCGGCTTCGACCTGCTCAACCGGCTCGGCACCCGCTTCCCGGCGCTCGTCCCGCCGATCACGCGGTTCGCCGCCCGGGCCATGTCCGCCCGCGAGTGGACCGACCTGTCGTTCAAGGTCTTCGCCTCGGTCCGTGACGTACGGTTCCACGAGGGCGAGTTCGCCATCCCCCGCGAGGACGCCGTCGACGCGCTGCGGGAGATCAAGCGCTGGGTCGACCGCAGTGGCGAGCGGGTGTCGTTCCCGCTGGAGGTCCGCTTCGCCGCGCCGGACGACATCTGGCTCTCCACCGCGTACGGGCGCGAGAGCTGCTACATCGCCTTCCACCAGTACCACCGCATGCCCCACGAGCGGTACTTCAAGGCCTGCGAGGAGATCCTCGGCTCCTTCGGCGGGCGCCCCCACTGGGGCAAGATGCACCAGCTGGACGCCGCCACCCTGCGCACCCGCTACGAGCGTTTCGACGACTTCACGGCCGTACGGGACAAGGTCGACCCGACCGGAGTCTTCGCCAACGCCTACCTGGACCGGGTCCTGGGTCCGGCACCGGAGTCCGCCAGGTAGCACACTGGTCGGGTGACGAGGGAAGACACGAACGGGAACACGACGGTTCTGGCGATCCGCCAGGGGAGCCTGCGGGGCAGGACGGACGGCGGGGTGACCGCCTTCCGCGGCATCCCCTACGCCGCCCCACCGGTGGGGCGGCTCCGCTTCCGCCCGCCCGCCGCGCACCCCGGCTGGCCGGGTGTCCGCGACGCGACGGAGGCCGGACCCTCCGTGCCCCAGGGACCCGGACGGCTCGCGCCGGTCATGGGCGAGCGGACAGCCGACTGGGACGAGGACGGGTGCCTCAACCTCAACGTGTGGACACCGGCCGGAGTCGTCGGAACCGGCGGAGCTATCGGGACCGGCGGAGCCTTCCGACCCGCCGCCGGGGACCGGCCGCGCCCGGTCCTGCTCTGGTTCCACGGCGGCGGCTTCGCCAGCGGCTCCGGCGGCTGGGACTGGTACGACGGGGCCCGCCTGGCCGCCGCCGGCGACCTCGTGGTGGTCACCGCCAACTACCGGATCGGGCCGCTGGGCTACCTCCACCTGCCCGAGGCGGGCGCGGACAACCTCGGCGTCCGTGACCAGGCCGCGGCCCTGCACTGGGTACGGGACACCATCGGCGCCTTCGGCGGCGACCCGGACCGGATCACCGTCGGCGGCCAGTCCGCCGGCGCGTACTCCGCCCTCGCCCTCGCGCTCGACCCGGCGACCGGCCCGCTCGTCCACCGGGTCGTCCTGCAGAGCGGCCCCTGGAACCTCCTCCCGCAGGCACCCGAGGACGCCACCCGCGCGGCGGACCGCTTCCTCGCCCTGCTCGGCATCGAGCGCGACGAGCACCTCGCCAAGTCCCTGCGGGACGTACCGGCCGCCGACATCCTCGACGCGTACGGCAGGGTCGCCGCCGAGCTGGCCCGCCCGGGCGACGGCGCCCCGCCGATGTACCCCGTCCTCGGCGGCTTCGGCTACCCGGCCGCCTGGCCGACGGCCCTCGCCGCCGGGGCACTCGCGGGCAAGGGGGTCCTCGTCGGCAGCACCACGCACGAGGCCACCGCCTTCCTCGGGCCCGACGCCCCGGCCGACCTGGTCGCGGCCGTCACCCGGGCGGCGTTCGGCGAGGGCGTCGACACCCTCGCGCGGGAGTGCGCCGCCCACGGCACACCGGCCCACGTCTACCGCTTCGCCCGCGCCTCGACGGCCGTCCCGGGACTCGGCGCGCCGCACTGCGCCGAGCTCCCGTTCTCCTTCGACCGCCTCGACGCCTACGCGACGGCGCCGATGCTCGGCCCGGTCGACGCCCAGGACCGGGAGCTGGCCCGCTCGTTCAGCGGGGCGCTGGCCGCGTTCGCCGCGACGGGCGACCCGGGCTGGCCCGCCCACCGCCCCGGCGTCGAGCCGTATGTGAGGGTGATCGGCGGGAACTGACCCCCGGCGCCCCGAAATCCGTTTCCCGCCCACGGCGACCGGGCCTACCGTTGCGCGGTGACCACACAGATGATCATCCTCAACGGCGGCTCCAGCGCGGGGAAGTCCGGCATCGTCCGCTGCCTCCAGTCGGTGCTCCCCGACCCCTGGCTCGCCTTCGGCGTCGACTCCTTCGTCGACGCGCTGCCCGCCCGGATGCAGGCCTCCGAAGAGGGCCTGGAGATCGGCGCGGACGGCGAGGTGAGCGTCGGGGCGGAGTTCCGCAGACTGGAGACGGCCTGGACGGAGGGGATCGCCGTCATGGCCCGCGCCGGGGCCAGGATCATCGTCGACGAGGTCTTCCTCGGCGGGGCCGAGTCCCAGCGGCGCTGGCGCGAACACCTCGACGGGCTCGACGTGTTGTGGGTCGGCGTCCGCTGCGACAGCACGGTCGCGGCGGGCCGCGAGATCGCCCGGGGCGACCGGTCCCCGGGCATGGCCGCCCTCCAGGCCGGGCAGGTGCACGAAGGTGTCGCCTACGACCTGGAGGTGGACACCACGCACACCGAGTCGCTGGAGTGCGCCCGGCGGATCGCCACACACGTCCGCTGACGGCCGAAAGCGCACGACACCCCAGCGACGCGGGCGGAACGGCGCACTGCACCCCCGCGCCGACAGCGGAACGGCGCATGCACGCCCGCGCCACCGGCGGAACGGCCGGACGAACGGGCACCCGGCACGAGGGAGGAGCGACGGTGGGAGCCACCGAACAGGCCGCACGGGAAGACTTCGACCAAGGGGTACGCGACCGGGCCGAGGGGCGGGTGGACGCCGCCCGGGCGGCGTTCCTCCGCGCGGCCGACAGCGGACACCCCGACATCGGGCCCATGGCCCTGGCGAACCTGGCCGTCCTGGAGGCCCAGGCCGGCCGCACCGCGCAGGCCCGCGCCGCCTTCGAGCGGGCCATCGCCACCGGACACCGCGACCACGCGCCGCAGTCCCTGTTCAACTACGCGATCCTCCAGCAGCGCCACGGCGAACCGGCGCACGCCCGCGCGCTCTACCGGCTGGCCGTCGACAGCGGGCATCCCGAACACGCTCGCAAGGCCCTGCTCAACCTCGCCAACCTGACCGCCGAGGAAGGCGACACCGACGAGGCCTGCGGCCTCTACCTGCGCGCCATGGAACCCCCGTTCCTCGGCGACACCGCCCACCGGGCGCACCGGCGCCTCGTCGAGGTCGACCCCGGCCGCCTCGCCGAAGGGCGCGAGGTCTATCTGCGGGCCCTCACGGACGGGGACGAGAGGACCGCCGCCCAGGCCCGCGCGCTCCTCCACGACCTCGACCCCGGACACCTCCTGCCCGGCGAACCGGTCGTGCTCGGCGCCCACAGCTTCGACCCGGCCGACATCGAGTCCGCCGCATGGGCCACCGGACGCCGCCCCGCCTACTTCAGCGGCCACCTCGACGTGTACACCCACGACGGCGCCCTGCACACCGTCTTCCTCGACCTGTCCGACCCCTACGACCGGCGCGGCTACGAAGCACTGCGCAGGCTCCTGGGCCCCGGCCACCTCTAGGCCCTAGCCCAAGACGCCGCACCTGTCATTCCGTAAGGTTCCGGATTCCCCTCCGGGAGACGCGTCGCTACCTTCCAAACGCCCAGCGCCGGGTACCGTCGCGTCTCCCAGGAGGTCACCTTGACCGCGCACCACCCCACCCGCAGGAGCATCCTCAAGTCCGCCGGCGGGCTCTCCGCCGCCCTGGCCCTCGGCGCCGGAGGCGTCCTCGGCTCGGCCTCGTCGGCCGCCGCGGCCGGTGACGGCTTCGGACTGCGCATCGTGGACCGCAACGAGAGCGACCAGCGGATGTGGTACTACCGCTTCGCGACCGACGCGATCGGCTGGAACCCCGGGGTCAACGTACTGCTCCCGGACGACTACCACTACAGCGGACGCACCTACCCCGTCCTGTACCTGTTCCACGGCGGCGGCACGGACCAGGACTTCATCACCTTCGACCGCGAGGGCGTCCGCGACTGGACGGCCGGCCGGCGGATCATCGTGGTCATGCCCGACGGCGGCCACGCCGGCTGGTACTCCAACCCGGTGAGCTCCAACGTCGGCCCGCGCAACTGGGAACAGTTCCACATCAACCAGCTGCTGCCCTGGGTCGAGGCCAACTTCCGCACCTTCGCCGAGTACGACGGCCGCGCGGTCGCCGGCTTCTCCATGGGCGGCTTCGGCGCGCTGAAGTACGCCGCCAAGTACTACGGCCACTTCGCCTCGGTCAGCGCCCACTCCGGCCCGGCCAGCCTTCGCCGGGACGGCGGCGTCGTGGGCCACTGGGCCAACGCCTCCGCCGCCGCCCTCGACCTCAACGGCGGCACGATCTACGGCGCCCCGTTCTGGGACGAGGCCCGGGTGAGCGCCGACAACCCCGTGCAGCGCATCGAGAGCTACCGCAACAAGCGGGTCTTCCTCGTCGCCGGCACCAGCCCCGACCCGGTCAACTGGTTCGACACCGTCAACGAGACCCAGGTCCTCGCCGGACAGCGCGAGTTCCGTGGCCTCCTCGACAACGCACGCATCCCGCACGAGTCGTACGAGCTGCCCGGCGGCCACTTCATCCGCCGCGACATGATGCAGCGCGACATCGACGGCATCATCGCCCGCCTGCGCAAGGCGTGACGGGGGACTGTCGTGATGCTCGGTCTTCCCCGGCGCGCCCTGCGCGTCCTGCTCGCCGCCACCGCGGCCCTCGCACCCGGTCTCCTCGTGACCCCGTCGGCCGCGGCCCAGCCCGCCCGGGCCGCCGACTACACCGCGGCCTGTCCCGCCGAGGGACAGGTCACCCAGGGCTACCACCCCGGCCACAACGGCGTGGACATCGCCCACGACCTCGGCACGCCCATCTACGCCATCGGCGACGGAGAGGTGACGCACTCCGGATACGCCGACGGCTACGGCCAGTGGATCCGCATCCTGCACCCCGACGGGCGCATCTCCGAATACGGGCACATGTACCAGCGGTTCGTGTCCGCCGGCGAGCACGTCACGGCCGGCCAGAGGATCGCGCTGATGGGCAACGAGGGCAGCGACTCGCAGGGCGTCCACCTGCATCTGCGGATCTGGGGCGACACCTCCACCTCCTACGGCATCGACCCCGAGGTCTACCTCGCCGAACACGGCGTGACCCTGCCCTGTGTCCCCGGCGGAGCCCCGCAGCCCAGGCCCCTGATGTACCCGGTGGAATCCGGCCGGGTGGTCTCGGCCCGCTCGGCCGACGGGCGCCTCGAAGTCTTCGCGGCCGGCGCCGACGGAGTCCACCACGCCTGGCAGCTCGCGGCGAACGCCGAGTGGTCGGCCTGGGAGCCGCTGGGCGGTCCCGGCAACGCGGAGCTAGCCATCGCCCCGAACGCCGACGGGCGCCTGGAGATGTTCGCCATCAACGGGAACACCTTCATGCACCGCTACCAGGTCGCGCCCTCGGGCACCTGGTCCGGCTGGGAGAACTTCGGCGGCGGCGGGCGCGACATCGCCGCCGGGGTCAACGCCGACGGACGGATCGAGGTCTTCGCCTCCGGACCCGTCGGGATCTTCC
The DNA here is from genome assembly GCF_055560575.1 of Streptomyces sp. NPDC023157. Classification (NCBI taxonomy): domain Bacteria; kingdom Bacillati; phylum Actinomycetota; class Actinomycetes; order Kitasatosporales; family Streptomycetaceae; genus Streptomyces; species Streptomyces sp. NPDC023157. The sequence goes on along the minus strand of NZ_JBVHIL010000002.1, from coordinate 354,958 downwards.
ACAAGTACCAGACCGCGCCCAACAGCGGCTGGTCCGAGTGGGAATCCGCCGGCGGCGGCCCCGCCGACGCCCGGGTGGACATGGAGAAGGCCCCGGACGGACGCCTGGAGGTCTTCGCGCTCAACGGGAACACCTTCCAGCACCTGTTCCAGACGGGCGTCAACGGCGGCTGGTCGGCCTGGGAGAACTTCGGCGGCGGCGGCAAGGACCTGACCGTCGACCACAACCAGGACGGGCGGATCGAGGTCTTCGCCTCCGGCCCGGTCGGCGTCTTCCACAAGTACCAGACGAGCCCGACGAGCTGGTCCGACTGGGAGCCGACGGGCGGCCCCGCCGACTCGCAGCTGACCAGCGAGCGCACCGCCGACGGCCGGGTCGAGGTGTTCGCCATGAACGGGAGCGTCGCCCAGCACCTGTGGCAGACCGGGGTGAACGCCCCGTACAGCCCGTGGGAGAACTTCGGCGGCGGCGGTACGGAGGTCACCGCCACGAGCAACGCCGACGGACGCATCGAGGTGTTCGGAACCAGCCAGGCCGGCGTCTACCACAAGTGGCAGACCGGGCCCGCGACGTGGTCCGACTGGGCGTGGGTCAACAACGGCCCCGGCCCCGCGGTCAATTGAGGAGTCAGCAGGTGAGTACCGGACAGCGCTCCCGAAGAGCGCCTCATCGCGCCGCCGTGTCGGCGTTCGCCTCGCTGCTCCTCGCGGCGGGCATCCTGACCGGCGTCGCCTCGCCGGCGCAGGCCGCTTCCAGCGACCTGTGCGCCCAGGTCGGCTACAACGCGGGATTCCGGGGCGACGGCCTGGTCACGGCCGTGGCCGTCGCCCTCGCGGAGTCCAGCTGCGACCCGTCGGCGACCAACGTCACGAACAACACGCCGCCGTCCCGCGACCGCGGCCTGTGGCAGATCAACGACTACTGGCACCCCGAGGTCGACGACGGCTGCGCCTACAACGCCCAGTGCAACGCGAACGCGGCGTTCACCATCTCCAACGGCGGCACCAACTGGCAGCCCTGGTCGACGTACAACGCCGGTGTCCACCGGCGGCACCTGGACGAGGCGCGCGCCGCGGTGGACCGCCTCGGCCACCCCGGCCCCGGGCCCGCCCCGGTGGTCTACCCCGCGGAGTCCGGCCGGGTCGTCTCGGCCCGCTCGGCCGACGGGCGCCTCGAAGCGTTCGCGGCCGGCGCCGACGGCGTCCACCACGCCTGGCAGGTGGGCGTCAACGGCGCCTGGTCCGACTGGGAGGCCCTGGGCGGCCCGGGCGGCGCGGAGCTGGCGATCGCCCCGAACGCGGACGGGCGCCTGGAGATGTTCGCGATCAACGGGAACACCTTCATGCACCGCTACCAGCTGGCGCCCTCGGGCGCCTGGTCCGGCTGGGAGGCCTTCGGCGGCGGCGGGCGCGACATCGCGGCCGGTGTGAACGCCGACGGGCGGATCGAGGTCTTCGCCTCCGGCCCGGTCGGCGTCTTCCACAAGTACCAGACCGCGCCCAACGGCGGCTGGTCCGAGTGGGAGGCCACCGGCGGCGGCCCGGCCGACGGACGCATCGAGGTGGAGAAGTCCCCCGACGGGCGCCTGGAGGTCTTCGCCCTCAACGGCGACGTCTTCCAGCACCAGTACCAGACCGCGGTCAACGGCGGCTGGTCGGCCTGGGAGACCTTCGGCGGCGGCGGCAAGGACCTGACCGTCGACCACAACCAGGACGGGCGCCTGGAGGTCTTCGCCTCCGGCCCGGTCGGTGTCTTCCACAAGTACATGACCAGTCCGACGAGCTGGTCCGACTGGGAGCCGACCGGCGGCCCCGCCGACGCGCAGCTCACCAGCGAACGCTCGCCGGACGGCCGGGTCGAGGTCTTCGCCCTCAACGGAAGCGTCGCCCAGCACCTCTGGCAGACCGGGGTCAACGCCCCGTACGGCCAGTGGGAGAACTACGGCGGCGGCGGTACGGAGGTCACCGCCGCGACCAACGCCGACGGACGCATCGAGGTGTTCGGAACCAGCCACGCCGGGGTCTACCACAAGTGGCAGACCGGTTTCGCGACGTGGTCCGACTGGGCCTGGCTCAACAGCACCCCCGGCCCCGCCGTCAACTGACCCGACCCCCGCGACCGGCCGGGCCCGCCCCTGAGCGGCCCGGCCGGCCGAGGGACCACCGGGGTCCCGCCGATCAGGAGAAGAGCCATGCACCCCATCAGCAGACGCGGGCTGCTGCGGGCGACCGCCGCCGCCGCCGGCGCCCTCGCCCTCCCCGGCCTCGCCCTGGCCGGGGCCGCCGCGGGGACGATCCCGCCCCACCGGTGGATCGGCGCCGGCCCCTTCACACCCGTCTACGACCCGTCCACCCCCGGACGGCGCCGCTACCTCAACGACCACACCCTGCTCCAGGCCGACGGCCGCTGGCACGTGTTCGGCATCGTCGGCGACAGCGCGGCACCCGGCCGCTCCCCGGACAGCGCGGCGGAGACCACCTTCGCCCACGCCTCCGCCCCCGACCCGTACGGCCCCTGGACCGGCCACGCCGACGCCCTGACCGTCGACCCCGGCTACCACGGCGAGGAACACCTCTGGGCGCCGCACGTCATCGAGACGGACGGCACCTACTGGATGTTCTACGCGGCCGGCGGCAAGGACGGGGCCTCGATCAACCTCGCCACCTCCACCGACCTGTTCACCTGGACCCGCCTGCCGTCCGGCCCGCTGTTCCGGGGCCGCGCCGCCCGCGACCCGATGGTGACGCGGATCGGCGGCCAGTGGGTCATGTACTACACGGAGGTGTCCGCCGCCGACGGCCGGCACCTCGTGTGCCACCGCCGCTCCGACGACCTGGTCCACTGGGGCGAGCCCGCCGTCGCCTACGCCGACGAGACCACCGAGTCCACCGGGGTCTCGGTCACCGAGTCGCCCTTCGTGCTCGAACAGGACGGCTGGTACTACCTGTTCATCGGCCCCCGGGTCGGCTACGAGGGCACCGACGTCCTCGCCTCCCCGGACCCCTTCCGCTTCACCCTCGACGGCTACGCCGGCCATGTGCCCGGCCACGCGGTCGAGGTCGTCACCGACGGGACCGACCGCTACGCGAGCGCGGCCGGCTGGTTCGGCCACGGCCTCTCGCTCGCGCCCCTCCAGTGGCGGACCACCCCGCCCTCCTGGCAGAGCCCGGACAACCCGGCCGTCTCCCTCGACGTCGACGGGCGGCTGAACGTGTTCGCCCTCGACGCGGCCGACCGCTCGATGCTGCGGCGCGTCCAGCTCGACCCGGCCGCCGACACCTGGTCCGACTGGGAGCGGTTCGGCGGCCCCGCCGGCGCGGTCCCCACCCTCGGGCGCGACGCCGACGGCCGACTGGAGGTCTTCTCGCTCGCCCCCGGCGGCGTCAACCTGCACCACCGGGCGCAGCGCGCCGACGGCACCTGGTCCGACTGGCAGGAGTTCGGCGGCCCGGCCGCGGCGGCCCCCGCCGTCGCCCGCGGCGCCGACGGCCGTCTGGAGGTCTTCGCGCTGAGTCCCGACGGCGCCGTCGTCGCCCGCCGCAGGCAGACGGCGCCCGGCTCGTCCGGCTGGGACCCGTGGGACGCCGGATTCGGCGGGCCCGCGGGCGCCCCGCCGGTCGTCGCCGCCAACGCGGACGGGCGCCTCGAAGTGTTCCTGCTCGCCCCCGGCGGCACCGCGCTCACCCACCGGTGGCAGCTCGCGCCCGACGGCGGCTGGTCCGCGTGGAGCGCCTTCGGCACCGCCGCCGGCAACGCGCCACGGGTGGCCCGGGACGGCAGCGGCCGGCTGACCGTCGCCGCCGTCGCCCCGTCCGGCGTGGGCTCCTTCCACCGGCGCCAGTCCGTCCCCAGCGGCGGCTGGGACGCCTGGCAGCCGCTGTTCGGCTGGTCGACCGCCGCCCCGCTGCTCGTCCCCGGCGCCGACGGACGGCTGGAGGCGTTCGCGCTGGCCCCCGGCGGCGCTCGCCTCGAGCACCGCTGGCAGACCACCTCCGGCGGCCCCTGGGCCACCGCCGAGGAGTTCGGCGAGCCCGGGGCCGTCCTCACCGCGACCCCGTCCGCCGCCGTCGACTCCACCGGCCGCGTCCACCTCTTCGCGGTCACCACCGAGGGAAGGATCCGCACCCGCGTCCAGACACGGCCCAGCGGAGGCTGGCAGCCGTGGACCGCCTTCGGCGACCGCGCGGTCGCAACGCTCCGGTCGAGCACCCCCGCGCCCTGACAGCCCGTCACGAACCGGACGAGCGGGGAGAACCCGCACGTGTAGACCGTGTGGAGGCACGCCGAAGTGGCCGATGCCACTCGGTGCATCACCGGTTGCAACCGGTAACGTTCTGTGTGTCGGGCAGTGGTCGGCACGCGGGACGGGGGAGCGGTGAGCGGGATTGTCATCCACCTGCCGCAAGGCAGTGGCGGGGGCGCGGACGGGGAGGGCTGCGGCGACGCGGTCACCCTGAGACTCGGGCCCGGCCAGCGGGCCCGGTTCGGCCGGGGCTCCTCCAGCATGCCCGTCGAGCTGCGCCTCGCCGACGCGGCGATCTCCCGGCTGGCCGGCGAGATCCGGGCGACCGACGACCACTGGCAGCTCAGCAACCACAGCACCACCCACAGCTATCTCGTGGAGAACCCGGAGGGCGCGGGCGAGTACCTGCGCGTCCCGCCGCGCCGCTCGGGCGCGCCGATCCCCTTCGAGTTCTCCCGGGTGGTGCTGCCCACCCGCCGCGACACCACCGTCTTCTTCCAGGTGTTCGCGCCGGACCACGTCTACATGGACCCGCGCGGCATGGGCGGCCTCGGCGAGAGCCGCACCCTCACCGCGTACTCCCTGGACGAGACCGCCACGTACTTCCTGGTGCTCGTCGCCCTCTGCGAACCCTGGCTGCGCGACCGCTCGCCGGTGGCGGTGCCCACCACGCCGCAGGTCGTCGAGCGGCTCCGCGGCCACGCCGCCTGCGCGAAGCTGACGGCCCGCGCCGTCAGCTCGCACATCGACTACCTCGCCGACGAGAAGCTCCGGATCGGCGTCCCCGGGGCGGGCGACACCGGCCGCAGCGACCGCAGGAACGGCAAGCGCGAGGCCGTGGTCGGCCTCGCCCTGAAGTTCGGCATCGTCCGCGAGGAGCACCTCGCGCTGTTGTCGCCGGGCACCGAACCCGCCGAGCGGGGACGGTAGGAGCGTGGCGCGGGTGGACGAGCGGTCCGTCTCGTGGGGGAGCGGGCGGCCGGAACCGCTGCCCGAGGGCTGCCGGGTGGGCGACTGGATCGTCACCGAGCCGATCGGCTCCGGCGGCTGGGCGACCGTGTACGCGGCCCGGCCGGCCGACCCGGGGAGCGGCGGGCCGGAGGAGGTCGCGCTCAAGATCATGCCGACCGCCGGGCTCGCCCCGCGCCAGGCCCGGGACGTGGCCGAGGCCGCCGCGCGCGAGGTCGAACTCGGGCGCAGGGCGGCGCACCCCCGTCTGGTGCGGCTCCTTGACTCCGTCGTCCTCGGCGCGTGCGAGGACCCGGCCCTGGACGGAGCGATCGTCCTGGTCATGGAGCGGGCCCGGTGCAGTCTGCGCGAGCTGCTCGACGCCGGGGTGAGCGAGGCGGAGGGGGCCCGGCTGATCGCCGGGATCTGCGAGGGCCTGGCCCATCTGCACCGGGCGGGCTGGGTGCACACCGACCTCAAGCCCGAGAACATCCTCATCGGCGGGGACGGCTCGGTGAAGCTGTCGGACTTCGGCTTCGCCATCGAGCTGACCGGCACCCACGGCTACACGCCCCCGATGGGCACTCTGGACTACCTCCCGCCCGAGCGCGGGCGGGAGCCGCTCGGCGAACGGGGCGTACGGGTGCGGCCCAGCGCCGACGTCTGGGCGCTCGGCATCGTCATCCACGAGGTCTTCGCCGCCGGCACCTCGCCGTTCCCCGGCGCGACCCCGGCCGCCCGGACCGCCGCCGTCCGCGAGTACGCGGAAGGGCACGCTCCGTTACGTATGGACCACGCCGTTCCCGCGTTCTGGCGCGAGCTCGCCGCCGACTGCCTCGCCCCCAGCCACGAGGCCCGCGCCGCCCACACGGCCGAGAGCCTCCTCGACCGGATCGCCCGCCGCCCCGCCCCGCACGGGCCCCGTACCCGGAGCGGGCGCGGACGGCCCCGCCTGTTCGGCGCGCTGCTCGCCGTGGCCGTCTGCGCGGCGCTGGGCGCCGCGCTCTGGGCGTACCCCGGACCAGGGGGCGTCGGCGCGAACGGGCCGATGGCCGAAGGCCCCGCCCCGATAAGGGTGTTCAACGCCGAGCGTGGCTGCCAGGAGCGTAAGGACCGCGATCGCCAGTGCAGTCTCGGCCTGGCGATCGACCCGCTCCGCCCCTACACGGCCGAGAACGTCGTACCGACGAGGGTGTGGCACGGCGACGTCCTCGAAGCGGAGTGCCGGCTGCCGGACGGGCTGCCCATCATCGACGAGGAGGACCTCACCTCCACCGTGTGGTTCCGCATCCGGCTCCCCCTCGCGGGCGCGCCCGCCACGGCCTGGCTGCCCGCCGTCCGCACCAAGGACCGGCCGGAGCTGCCGAGATGCCCCCATCCGCATAGCACGTCGGCGGCACCGGCCTCGTCGGCGGGGACACGCCGGGCGCCATGACGAAGGTGTGACATTCGCGTCCGATATGCGTGAAACCTTCCGGCCGTCTCGTCCGTCCTCCCTTCTGGGATACGGTCAGGAACCTACGGGGAGTGGGCATTCCATGGGAGAGAAGCGCAAGTACACCACGCACATAGCCGTGGTGGCGTCGGCGATCGGGCTCAGCCTGGCGGCCTGGGGTGCCGCCGCGCTGACGGACCCCGAGGCGGCCGCCGGCGCGGCGCCGGGCGCGAACGCGCCCGTGGGGCGGGACAAGGAGACGGGCAAGGGTCCGGCGCAGGTGCGCCCGGAGAAGGTGCCCGAGGGGATCGCGCACGCCGCGGAGGCGGGCGGCACGGCCGTCAACATCACGATAGACGACGGCCCCGACCCGCGATGGACGCCGAGGATGCTGGACATCCTGAAGGAGAACGACGTCAAGGCCGTGTTCTGCATGGTCGGACCGCGGGCCCAGGAACACCCCCAGCTCGTCCGGCGGATCGTCGCCGAGGGCCACAAGCTCTGCGACCACACCATGGACCACGACACCGCGATGGACAAGAAGTCCGTCGCCTACCAGAAGCGCCAGATCCTGGACGCGAAGAAGATGATCGAGGACGCCTCGGGCGGCGCGAAGGTCGAGTACTACCGGGCCCCGGGCGGCGCCTTCACCCCCGACAGCCGCCGGATCGCCGCTGCGGCCGGCATGCGCCCGCTCGGCTGGAACGTCGACACGAAGGACTTCGAGCGGCCCGGCACCGCCTCGATCGTCCGCACCGTCAAGAACGAGCTGTCCAACGGCCCGACGATCCTCTTCCACGACGGCGGCGGCGACCGCGCTCAGACGGTCGCGGCCCTGGACCAGGTCCTGCCGTGGCTCAAGGAGCAGGGCCACACCTTCAGCTTCCCCGTACGGACCACCCCCTGAGGTCCGTCACCAGCCGAACCGGCGGTCGACCAGGGTCGCGAACTCCTCGAAGCTGAGCACCCGGTCGCCGTTCTGGTCGGCCTGGTCGAACAGCGCGGACGCGGCCTCGTCGTCCCCCACGCCCCAGACCGGGATCACTCCCTGGGCGGCGAGCGTCGGGCCCTTGGCGCGCAGCGCGCCGATGACCTCGGCACGCGTCAGGGTGCCGTCCTGGTCGAGGTCGAGCGCGTCGAAGAGGATCCGGGCCTTGTCGCTCATCGTGTGTCCTGTCCCCTGTTCCTGATACCTGGTGGCCGCCCGCTGCCGCGCTGCCGCGTGTCCGGTCGTCCCGTGCCGTGCCGTGCCCCGCTGTGGGGAAGGACGCGGGGGAGGCCCCCGAAGTTGCCTCCGGCCCTGGGAACCGCCGTCTCACCTGGCCGGCACGGTGGCGGCCGTCGACTCGTCGCCCGGGACCCAGTTGCCGTGCAGACCGAGCGGGACGCGGACCGGCAGGTGGATCCGGGCCAGCGGCTCTCCGGTGAAGTCCTGGGCGGACAGGATCACCAGGTCGCTCGCGCCCCGCTCGGGGGAGAAGACGTACGCCATGACGTAGCCGTCGTCCTCCGCCGACGGCGCCTCCGCCGGGACGAAGACCCCCTCCCCGACGGTCCCGTCCCGCCCGAACTCGTGCGCCTGCGTGGTCCCGTCGACCAGATCGTGCTTGAGCAGGGCGTTGCTGAAACCCTCCTCGGGGCGGTCGTCCTCCGGGCCGGCGGGCGCCGCGTACAGCTCGACGGCGGCGGTGTAGCCGAAGCGGTGAGGGCGTCCCGTACGCCGGGAGTCGACGCGCGGGAACTCCTGGACCCGGTCGTCCAGCCGGTCCTCCCGCACCCGCCCGCCGGTGAGGTCGATCGTCCAGCGGTCCAGCGTGGGCCGGCTCGACCCGATGTCCCGGATGTCGAAGCCCTCCCCGTGCCGCACGACGTCCACGACGATCTCCGGGCCGCCCGCGCCGACCCGCTCGTACGCGTTGAGCGTGTGCCCCACCAGGCCCGGCGCGAGCGCGAACCAGCGCACCGGCCCGCCCTCGCGCGGCATCACGCCCACGCGCGCCCCGCGCCGCTCGTCCCAGGTGAACGGCACTCCGGTGGCCAGGTGGGCCGGGCTGAAGACCACGGGCGAGTCGAAGAGCAGGACGTGGTGCTCGGTGAGCGCGAAGTCGTGCATGTACGGATTGCCGGGCACCCGTACGGTCGTCGTGCGCCGCACCGCGCCCGTGGGGTCCATCACGATGTGCTGGACGTCGTCGGAGCCGTACAGGAAGGCGAGCGCGTGCAGTTCGCCGGTGTGCGGGTCGTAGAGGCAGTGGGCGTTCGCGCTGTACCCCTGCGGGGTCGCCCCCAGGGCACAGGGGCCCACCGTCTCCAGCTCGTAATCGAGCTCGTACGGACGGATGCCGCCCTCGATGAGCGCGAAGGTGCGCCCGGCCAGGCCCGCGACCTGCACGTTCGGTGAGATGTCCAGGCGCTCGTCGACCGGCGTGCCACGGCGGCGCTCGCCGAGCCGGTCGGCGACGGCACCCGACCGGACCCAGCGGTTGCGGTACCACTCCGCGCGCCCGCCCCTGATCCGTACGCCGTGCACCATGCCCGCGCCGAGGGTCCACAGGTGCGCGGCGGGGTCCTCGACGCCCAGCGGGTTGGGGCCGTTCCGTAAGTAGCGGCCGTCGAGGTGGGCCGGGATCCGTCCGGTGACGGGGAGGTCGTGCGCGGTGACCTCCTCGGTGACGGGGGCGAAGCGCCCGGAGAGGTAGCGGTTGCGCCGACGTCGCTCGATGGTCATGCGGGCCGTCCTTCGGTGTCGTCGGTGGTAGGGGGGAGGGCCCCGGGCTCGGTCTCGGGCCCGTGCTCGGTCGCGGGCTCGGCTCCCGGTGGCGCGGCGAGGAAGGCCCGGCCCACCGCTGCCATCAGGGCGTCGTAGCGGGGGCCGGCCTCCTCCGGGGTGAAGTGGCCGCCGATCTCCAGGCTCACCGCGCCGTGCGAGGCGGCCCAGAGCAGCTTCGACAGCTCGTGGGTGTCGCCGGGCCGGAAGACCCCGGCCGCCATGCAGGCGGCGACGGCGGCGGCGGAGGTCTCGAAGGCGCCCTCGGCGACGGCGAGCGCGTCCGGGCTCGGCCGGAAGCCCGGCACCGGCTGCTCGAACATCACCCGGTAGTAGGCCGGCTCGGCCAGGGCGTGCGCCCGGTAGGCCTGCCCGAGCCGGGTGAGGTGGACCAGCGGGTCGCCGGCGCGGGGCACCGCGGCCTGCGCGCGGCGCAGGCGGGCGAAGCCCTCGCGGTAGAGGGCGTCGATCAGCCCCTCCTTCCCGCCGAACATGGTGTAGAGAACCTTGGTCGACGAGCCGATGTCGGCGGCGATCCGCCGCATCGTCAGCGCGGCGGGCCCTTCCGAGACGAGCAGATCGATGGAGCGGTCGAGGATCGTGGTGCGTACGGCGTCCTGGCCGACGCGCTGGGCATCCTGATACGGCGTGCTCATGGGTAACACCGTATCTGGTGGGTAACGGCGTTACCACCCCTTGCTCCGGACTCCTCGCTTCCGGAGTTGTCCACAGGTTGCGGCGGCTCGGCCAAGGGTGTCCGTCCGGGCGGCTAGGCTTTTCGAATGGCCCTCACCGACGCTTCCCCCGAGACCTCCGACGCCCTGCGGGTGCTGCACCGCGTCTTCGGTTACGGCTCCTTCCGCGGCGAGCAGGAAGAGATCATCGAGCAGGTCGTCGCAGGCGGCGACGCCCTCGTGCTGATGCCGACCGGCGGCGGCAAGTCGCTCTGCTACCAGATCCCGGCACTCGTCAGAGAAGGCACGGGCGTGGTGATCTCCCCGCTGATCGCCCTGATGCAGGACCAGGTGGACGCGCTCACCGCGCTCGGGGTGCGGGCCGGCTTCCTCAACTCGACGCAGGACGGGTATCAGCGGCAGGAGGTCGAGCGGGCCTTCCTCGCCGACGAGCTCGACATCCTCTACCTGGCCCCCGAGCGGCTGCGCACCGAGGGCATGCAGCGGCTGCTCGACCGGGGCAAGATCTCGCTCTTCGCGATCGACGAGGCCCACTGTGTCGCCCAGTGGGGCCACGACTTCCGGCCCGACTACCTCGCCCTGTCGATGCTCCACGAGCGCTGGCCCAAGGTGCCCCGGATCGCGCTGACGGCCACGGCCACCGAGGCCACCCACGCCGAGATCGCGGGACGGCTCGGACTGCGGGAGGCCCGGCACTTCGTCGCCAGCTTCGACCGGCCCAACATCCAGTACCGCATCGCCCCGAAGAACAACGCGCTCAAGCAGGTCCTGGAGCTGATCCGCACCGAGCACGACGGGGACGCCGGCGTCGTCTACTGCCTGTCCCGGGCCTCGGTCGAGAAGACCGCCGCCTTCCTCGTGGAGAACGGCGTCGACGCCGTGCCGTACCACGCGGGCATGGACGCCGCCACGAGGGCCGCGAACCAGTCGCGCTTCCTGCGCGAGGACGGCGTCGTGGTGGTCGCCACGATCGCCTTCGGCATGGGCATCGACAAGCCCGACGTCCGCTTCGTGGCCCACCTGGACCTGCCCAAGTCGGTCGAGGGCTACTACCAGGAGACCGGCCGCGCCGGACGCGACGGGGCACCGGCGACGGCGTGGCTCGCGTACGGGCTGCAGGACGTCGTCCAGCAGCGCAAGCTCATCGACGGGTCCGAGGGCGACGAGGCCCACCGGCGCTCCCTGGCCGCGCACCTGGACGCCATGCTCGCGCTCTGCGAGACCGTCGACTGCCGCCGCGTCCGGCTCCTCGCCTACTTCGGGCAGCAGGGCGAGCCGTGCGGCAACTGCGACACCTGTCTGACCCCGGCCGAGTCCTGGGACGGCACGGTCGCCGCGCAGAAGCTGCTGTCCACCGTGTGGCGGCTGGCCAAGGAACGGCGCCAGAAGTTCGGCGCCGGCCAGATCATCGACATCCTCCAGGGCAAGAAGACGGCCAAGGTCATCCAGTTCGACCACGACACGCTCACCGTGTTCGGCATCGGCGCCGATCTGAGCACCGCGGAGTGGCGGGGCGTCGTGCGCCAGCTCCTGGCCCAGGGGCTGCTCGCGGTGGAGGGCGACTACGGGACGCTCGTCCTCACGGACGGCAGCGGCGAGGTCCTCGGCGGGCGCCGCAGCGTCCCCCTGCGGAAGGAGAAGGCCCCCGCCGCACCGTCCCGCAAGGAATCCGGGTCCCGCTCCGGGAAGGGCGCCCGGGTGCCCGTCGACCTGCCGGCCGCCGCCGTGCCGGTCTTCGAGGCCCTCCGCGCCTGGCGCGCCGCCGCCGCCCGCGAGCAGGGAGTCCCGGCGTACGTCGTCTTCCACGACGCGACGCTGCGGGAGATCGCGACCCGGCTGCCCGGCACGATCGAGGAGCTGGCCACCGTCGGCGGCGTCGGCGAGGCCAAGCTCACCAAGTACGGCGAGGGCGTCCTCGAAGCCCTCGCCGAACACACCGGCGCCGCACCCGACCCGTCCGCCGAGCCGACCCCGACCTCGGTCCCGGCTCCCGCCACCGCCGCTCCGGCAGCCGCGGCAACCGCGACCCGGGCGAGCCGCCCCACGCCGCAGGGCGACAAGCCCAGCTTCGACCCGGACGAGGAGCCCCCGTTCGACGAGGACGAGATCGACCCGCCGTGGGACGAATGGCAGTAGGCGCCTGACCGGGGGCGCGCGAGGGGCGTGGGCGCGGGCGGAGGCCAGCCGGGCGGCCCACGGCGCTCAGCCGGGGCGGAGCCGGCGACCGGCGGGCGAGCGGCCCTCACGCCCCCGGGCGGGCCCCGGCGCTCAGCCGGGACAGAGCCGGCCTGCGGCCCTCACGCCCCCGGGCGGGTCAGGGCCGCGGTTGCCGCGATCGCGGTCAGGGTGGCGCGCATCCCGGCCCGGTTGAGGGCGATCCGGCGGGCCGGGTTGGTGCCGGCGAAGATCGTCCCGAGGAGGTCGGCGACCCTGCCCCGGGTTCCGCCGGACCGCAGGTCCTGCCAGAACTCGGTGACGCGAGTGCCCGTGCCCTCCGGTTCGAAGCGGTAGCCCCAGCGGGCGATCGGCAGCCCGAAGACGCCGACGTCGAAGGCGAACACGCGGTCCTGCCGCGCCTCGACCACCCGGCCCACGGTGAACCAGATGAACGGCCCGCGCCGGTTGAAGCCCACGAACCGCGTCCCGGACCGCGCCGACGTCTTCGACAGCACCCGCACGGAGCGGCACTCCGGACTCCAGCGGCCCATGTTCCGCAAGTCCGACACGAGCCCGTAGACGGTCGCCGGCGGCGCGTCGATCACCGTGCTCTCCTCCAGGCTCCGCTGCCGTTCCATCGCCCTCACCCCTCGTCGCCGGAGACTCCGCGGCGGTGACCCCGCCCCTACTCGTCGGTACGGTAGCGGGTCGGGGTGCCGCCGGGGGAGGGCGGGCTCAGCCCTCTTCGGCTGCGAGGACGACGAAGTCCGCGTTGGCCGGGTCGAGACAGACGGCCAGCCTGCCCACGCCCGGCACGTCGGCCGGTCCCATCTGCACGCTGCCGCCGTTCCCGGTGACCGTGGCGACCGTGGCATCGCAGTCCGCGACGGCGAAGACCGGGTGCCAGTACGGGCGCCCGCCGGTGAGGGTGAGCTGATCGGAGGGCAGCTGGAGGAGGCCGCCGTGCATGCGCTCCGCGGGGAGCCCGGCGGGCGTGATGAGGGTGTACGTGCCCTCGCCGCCCGGCATCTCCATGTCGCTGTACCACCAGCCGAGGACGGAGCCGTAGAACTCCTTGGCCGCGGCGGCGTCACTCGTGTACAGCTCGGTCCAGGACAGCGAGCCCGGATCGTCGACCAGGTCGACGCCCTTGTTCGACCCCGGCTGCCAGACGGCGAACTGGCCTCCCAGGGGGTCGCTGTACTGCGCCATCCGGCCCCACTCGGCGAGGTCCATCGGGGGCACCCGGACGGTGCCCCCGGCCTGTTCGACCGCCTGGGTCGTGGCATCGGCGTCGGCGACGCTGTAGTAGATCATCCACGCCGAGCGGGCGCCCTTCTCCGTCAGCTTGCCGAGCCCGGCGACGATCTTGCCGTCCTTCCGGAACATGCCGCCCTCGAAGTCCTCGGCCTCCCCGGAGCCCCCGGCGTCCCCGGCGTCTTCGGTCTCGCCCATGGCCTCGTAGGCCCAGCCGAACACGGTCCGGTAGAAGGCCGCGGCGGCCGGGACGTCGGGGGTGCCCAGGTCGAGCCAGCAGGGGGAGCCGGGGGAGAAGTCGGTGGTGATCACGGGGTGTTCCCTTCGCCGATGCGGTGCCCCCCATCGGCCCCAGCCTGGCACCCCGGGCGGGCCCGCGCCCTTCGGGCGGGCCCGCGCCCTTCGGGCGGTGGTGCGTGTCGCCCGGGGTGCGCGGCCGCTACGGGACCCAGTGGTTCCCGGACGCCGTGATCATGACCTGGAGCTGGATGCTCGCCGAGAAGTAGCTGCTGGTGTCGACCGGCGTCGCCAGCATTCGGTTCCACAGCGCGTCCAGCCAGGCCTGGCTGCCCGGGTCGGTCATCGCCGCGAGTGCGAACGGGGCGAAGAAGGCGGCCTCGCCGCCCGAGGAGATCTGCGTCCCGTTCAGCTTGTACCCGACGCCGATCTTCTTCGGATCGCCGCCGGTCTTGCCCTTGATCCAGCTGTTCAGCTTGCGCGCCGCCGCGAGGGACTTGGCGTCGCCGCTGGTCACGGCGTCGTCCGCGATGCGCCACGGCGTGCGGCAGGCGTTCCACCAGTAGGCGCCGTCGTTCGCGTCCTCCAAGACCTTGCCCGGGGCCGGCTTCGGCGTGGTGTTCGTGTTGACGACGAAGTCGGGCAGCAGACCCGTGTTCGGGGCGTACGAGGACTGCAGCTTCGCGATCTGGTTCTGGTGGGCGGTGCGGACGGTGTCCCAGGCGGCGTCGCCGGTCGCCGCGCGGAAGGCGCGGAAGTGGTCGACCATCCAGTCCGAGGTGCGGGAGACGTAGTAGTACTCGTCGTCCCGGCTGCTCCAGTCGCCCAGCTTCAGCAGGTTGGTCGACGGGTTCAGCTCGTCCTTCTTGATCGCGGCGATGTGCTTGAGGGCCAGCGCCTTGTAGTCGTACGTCCCCGAGCTGCCCCACTGCTTGTCCGCCAGCAGCAGCCCGTAGGCGACGTCCAGGTCGCCGTCGGTGGCCGCGTCGCTCCCGTCGACGCTCTTACAGGAACTGTCCTGTTCGGCGGCGAGCAGGTCCCGGTTGACCGACGACGGGTGGTCGATCATCCACTTCGTCAGACCGTCGAAGATCTTCTTCGCGTCGGGGTCCGCGCCGGCCATCGTCGCGGCGATGACCATGCCGTAGCCCTGCGCCTCGCCGACGTACGGATGGTCCGCGTCGGGCGAGATGACCTGGTACCAGCCGTGGCCGCAGTTCTGGCGGACGAAGGCCGCCTTCCACTTGGTGTAGTAGTCGACGACCTTCTGGTCGAGCGTGGCCTGCGCGCCGGAGGGCTTCAGCGTCCCGGCGGCGTACGGCCGGGTGTGACTGCCGAACGGTACGGCGGGGTCGGCCGCGGCGGTCGCGCCCGCGGTGGGGCCGAGCGCGGTGAGCCCCGTGAGGGCGGTGGCGGCGACGGCGAGGCCCGCGAGGGGACGGCGCCATCGGGGAGTGCGGTGCGCGGAACGGTGCTGATGTGCCTGTGACATCGGGCGTCCTCGGGTGAAGTGGTGCACCAGTGGGGGGCG
Source organism: Streptomyces sp. NPDC023157 (assembly GCF_055560575.1). Lineage (NCBI taxonomy): Bacteria > Bacillati > Actinomycetota > Actinomycetes > Kitasatosporales > Streptomycetaceae > Streptomyces > Streptomyces sp. NPDC023157. The sequence continues at coordinate 339,688 of NZ_JBVHIL010000002.1, read as the reverse complement.
GGTCGCGTACGGATCCGAGTGGACCCGCAATGGTTAGGAAATATTCCTAACCATTGCGCGAGCGAGAGACTAGAGACCCACGCCCCGGCCGCGCAAGGCCACCGAGGAGATTCGGCCCGTGTGAGGGGCGGCGGGGGTCAGCGCCTGGCCGTGCGGCTGAAGGCGGAGCGGGCCCAGAGGTAGCCGGCGAGGCTGAGGCCGAGGCACCAGGCCAGGGCGAGGTATCCGCTGCTGCCGATCTCCGTGCCCATGAGGAGTCCGCGCAGCGTCTCGATGACCGGGGTGAAGGGCTGGTACTCGGCGAACCAGCGCAGTCCGGTGGGCATGGAGTCGGTCGGGACGATGGCGCTGCCGAGGAAGGGCAGGAAGGTCAGGGGCAGGGGCGCGTTGCTGGCCGACTCCGGGGTCCTGGCCACCAGGCCCATCCCGGCGGCGAGCCAGGTCAGGGCGAGGATGAGCCCGGTCAGCAGGCCGATGGCGGCGAGCCATTCGACGGGGGAGGCGTTGGGCCGGAAGCCGATGGCGAGGGCGACGCCGATGACCAGGGCGACGGCGATCAGGGTCTGGATGACACTGCCGACGACGTGTCCGGTGAGGAAGGAGGCGCGGGATATCGACATCGTGCGGAAGCGGTTGACGATGCCCTCGGTCATGTCGACGCAGACGCCGACCGCGGTGGCGACCGCGCCGGCGGTCGCCGCCATCAGGATGATGCCGGGCGCGACGTAGTCGATGTACGCGCCGCCGCCTTCGGGGCCGGAGATCCCGGCACCGATGGCGCCGCCGAAGGCGTAGTTGAACAGCAGCAGCATCATCACGGGCATGATGACGGTGGAGACCGTCATCGACGGATAGCGCTGTGCGTGCTTGAGGTTGCGCCGCAGCATGGTCAGGGAGTCGCTGACGGCGTAGGTGAGGGTGCTCATCGGGCCATCTCCGTCGTGGAGTCGGGGGTCCCGTGACCGGTGAGGGTCAGGAAGACGTCGTCGAGGTCGGGCGTGTGCACGGTGAGTGACTCGGCGGCCAGCGCGGCGCCGTCGAGGATGTCGAGGACGGCCCGCAGGGTCGGTATGGCGCCGTCGCTGGGGATGCGGAGCGTGAGTTCCTCGGGGTCGCGGGCGGCGGCGCCGAAGTGGTGGGCGGCGGCGTCGAGTTCGGCGAGGGAGCCGAAGCGCAGCCGGATGTGTCCGCCGGGGATCAGGGCCTTCAGCTCGTCCGGGGTGCCCTCGGCGACCAGCCGGCCCTTGTCGAGGACGGCGATGCGGTCGGCGAGCTGGTCGGCCTCGTCCAGGTACTGGGTGGTGAGGAAGATGGTGACGCCGTCGTCGGCGACGAGCCTGCGGATGATCTCCCACATGGTGCGGCGGCTGCGCGGGTCGAGCCCGGTGGTCGGTTCGTCGAGGAAGATGATCCGCGGGTCGCCGACCAGGGTCATCGCCAGGTCCAGCTTGCGGCGCATGCCGCCGGAGAGGGTGGAGACCGGCTTGCGGGCGGCCTCGGTGAGTTCGAACCGTTCCAGGAGCGCGGCGGCCCGGCGGCGGCCCTCGGGCCGGGGCAGGTGCCGCAGGTCCGCCATCAGGTGCAGGTTCTCCTCGGCGGTCAGGAGGTTGTCGACGGCGGCGAACTGGCCGGTGACGCCGATCGCGGCGCGGACGCCGTCGGGCCGGTCGGCGAGGTCGTGGCCGGCGATCCTGGCCCGCCCGGCGTCGGGCTCGACGAGCGTCGAGAGGATCTCGACGGTGGTGGTCTTGCCGGCCCCGTTGGGGCCGAGGAGGGCGAAGACCGAGCCCTCGGGGATGGTGAGGTCGATGCCGTCGAGGACGACCTTGTCGCCGTACGACTTGTGCAGGCCGAGAGCGGAGATGGCGGGCGGGGCCGTGGTGCCGGCCCGGTCCGTGGTGGTCGCGGTCATGGGCTGCGCTCTCCCTTCCGGGGAGGTCAGGCGCGGCGGATCACGATGTCGCCGACGCTGGTACGGGCGTGGATCTCGACGGTCTCGTCGGAGGTGCCGGGGTTCTCGGCGGCGTCGAGGGAGTTGCGGAGCGTGCCGAACTTGGAGTGCGCGTCGAGCCAGGCGGCGGTGGACTCGCGGATGCCGATCTCCAGGTCGCCGACGGAGGTCTGGAGGTTGATCACGCCGCGGGCCACCTGCTGCACGCCGATGGCGCCGTTGGCGGACTTGGCGTCGACGGAGGCGTGGGCGACGCCGATGGTGATGCGTCCGTTGGACGCGTTGGCCTTGAGGTCGCCGGTGATCTCGCCGATCACCGTCTCGCCGTTCCCGTTCTTGACGGTCGCGGCTCCCTCGATCTCGCCGATGTCGACCCGGCCGGCCCCGTGGATCTCGGCGTCGCCCACGGCCCGGTCGATCCGGATGTCGCCGAAGCCGGTGCGCAGGTCCACGGCCGCGGCCTCGTCGATCCGGATGTCGCCGAACGAGGTCTTGATCCGGCACTCGCCGAGGGGGCCCTCTGCGACGTAGTCGCCCATGGGCGCGGTGCTGCGCAGGTGGGAGCCGGCGGGGAGTTCGACCGTCACGTCGATCGAGCCCTGCTTGCCGAACAGTCCGCGCTTCTTGGGGCCCTTGAGGCTCAGGACGCGGTTGGCGTACGTGACCGTGGTCTGCTGGGCGGCCCGCGCGTCGGCGTCGTCGGCGCCGTTGCTCGGCTGCACCTCGACGACCGTGGTTCCGCGCTTGCTCGCGGTGATCCGCACGTTGGCGACCTCGAACTCGAGGACCGCGGTGATGGGCTCGGGGGTCTCGTAAGAAGGCATGGCTGTCCCGTCCTCTTGACTCTGGTGGGTGTTTCCGCAGGTGGGGCGCGGTGTGCGGGGGAGGGGCGGGGGATTCTGCTAGCGGACCCAGCCCTGGTAGCTCTGGCCGTGACCCGAGGGACGCGGGGTCGCCCGGGCCGGGGCGGCGCCCGGCTCCAGGGCGGCGCCCACCGCCCGTACGAGCCAGGCGTTGACGGACAGGCCGTCCCGGCCGGCCGCCTCCTCGACGCGGGCCTTCAGCGGGGCCGGGAGTCGGAAGTTGATCCGGGCCGTGGCGCCGTCCTCGCCGTCCGCCAGGGAGGGCGCCACTGGCGCCATCGGCGCCACGGGTGACGCCATAGGTGTCGTGAGGCTCGCGGGGTCCACGGAGATGTTCTCGTTCGCCGGCGGCGCCGTCACCACGAACTCGGGGTCGAGCCCCCGCAGCCGTACGTCCACCGAGCCCGGGGCCAGGTCGCGGGTGATCTCGTCCGAGGCGGCGGACAGCGCGTTCAGGAGGGTCAGCCGGGCGGCCGACTCCAGCGGCGCGGTCAGCCGCTCGGCGAGGGCGCGGGCCTCGTCCCCGCCGGCGCTCGCGGCGACCGCGAGCTCTCGGCGGAGGTGATCGACGAAGGGGGTCAGGTCCATGTGCACCATAGTGGCACCAGAATGGCGCCATGGCAAGTGATTGTGGCGCCATCTGGCTCCGGGTGGCGCGAGGTGGCGCGTGGATGGCGCCGAGGTGGTGTCCGGATGGCGCCAGGTGGGGCCGTGTGGCGCCACCCGCGCGACGACGTCCCCTCCGCGCCACCGTGCGCCCCCGCCATGGCCCGCCTCCCGTGCCACCCCCGTCAGGCCGCCGGCCTGCCCGGCTGGTCGTGGGTGGCGCAGTGGATGCCGCCGCCGCCCGAGGCGATGGTGTCGATCTGCAGCTGTACGACCTCCCGCTTGGGGAAGTGCTCCTGGAGGATCGACCTGGCCCGGGCGTCCGCCTGCGCGTCGCCGAAGCGGGGCAGGAAGACGGAGTCGTTGGCGACGTAGAAGTTGGCGTAGCTGGACACGAAGTCGTGCCCCTCGCCGGTGATCTTGTCCAGGTCGGGCTGGGGCAGGTCGACGATCTCGAAGCGCCGGCCCCGGGCGTCGGTCGCCTTCGAGAGCACCGAGCGGGCCTGGTCGGCCGAGCGGGACCAGGAGTCCGGGGGCGAGCCCGGGAACGCCTGGTCCAGGAGGACGACACCGGGGGCGGTGAACCGTACGAGACTGTCCACGTGGGCGTCGGTGATGTCCTCGCCGCGGACGCCCGCCAGCCAGACCACCTTGTCCAAGCCCAGCGTCTCGACGAGTTCGTCCTCGATCTGGTCCCGGCTCTTCCCCGGGTTGCGGTTGACGTTGACGATCGAGCTCTCGGTGACGAGCAGGGTGCCCTCGCCGTCGGTCTCGAAGGAGCCGCCCTCGGCGACGAGCGGGGCCTGCTCGCGGGGGATGTGGTAGCGGGCGAGCAGCTTGCGGCCCACCTGGGAGTCGTTGGCGTGCTCCTGCTTGTCGCCCCAGCCGTTGAAGTCGAAGTCGATGCCGACGAGCTCGCGCCCGTCCTCGACGAAGACGGGGACCGTGTCGCGGGCCCAGAGGTCGTCGACGGGCAGCAGCGGGATGACCTCGACCTGCGAGCCGCAGGCCTGCTGGGCCGCCGACACCTGCTCCGGGCGGGCCATCATCACCACGGCCTCGAACTCCCCGACGGCGCGTGCGATGCGCGCGATGTCCTCCCGTACGGACGGCAGGTCGTCCCCCCAGACGGAGGCCAGAGCCGGCCAGGACATGAAGGTACGGGTGTGGCTCTCCCACTCGGCGCCGAACCGGCGCTCGCCGCCCGCCCCGGAGGAGGCGGCCGAGCCGCTCGGCCCGGTGGTGGCCCCGGAGTCGGCGGCGCCCCCGGGACCGCAGGCCGTGGCGCCCAGGGCGACGGCGGTCCCGCCGAGTCCGGCGAGGGTGCGCAGGGCGCCGCGTCGCGTGGGGAAGGGAGAGGACATCGGCGCTCCGATCGCGGGATCGCGACGCTAACCGAGGGCGCCGGCCGGGGCGCGGGGGCGCGCGCGACGGCGCGCGCCCCCGGAGCCGGCTTCACACGAGCGGCGGCGTCGCCGGCCCCGACGACGCGCCGGCCCGTCGACCCTGGTCGGCCTGCCGACGGGGCCGGCCACCGGCAGCGTCATCGGGATTTCATCGCCCCTCCCTAGCCTGACCGCGTTCGGACGCAGGCCGCTACGAAGGCCGCGACCCAGGGGAAGGACGGCTCGATGGCGCGGAGGAGATCAAGGGCGAGGCTGCCGCTGGCGGTCATGGCCGCGGTGGCGGTGATGGGGACGACGGCGGTCGCCGGGCCGTCCGTCGCCGAGGCGGGGCCGGACAAGCCGACGATCCGTTACACCGAGTACGGGATCCCGCACATCATCGCCTCGACCTGGGAAGGTCTGGGGACGGGTTATGGCTACGCGGCGGCCAAGGACAACATCTGCACGCTGGCCGACACCTATCTGATGGTCAACGCGCAGCGGTCCCGCTATCTGGGCCCCGCGGGCAAGGCGAGCCCCGGACAGAGCCAGAACAGCACCAGCAACCTCAACAGCGATCTGTACTTCCAGCGCATCAACGACAACCAGGTCGTGGAGCGCCTGCTCGAACAGCCCGCGCCCAACGGGCCGGAGCCGGAGGTCAAGGAGGCCATCCGCGGCTACGTCCAGGGGTACAACCGGTACCTGGCCGAGACGGGCGTCGGCAACATCACCGACCCCGCCTGCCGTGGCGCCGCCTGGGTGCGGCCCATCACCGAGCTCGACGTCTACCGGCACGCGCACGCCGAGATCATCATGGGCACCGCCGACCCCCTGCTCGACGGCCTGGTCAACGCCGCTCCCCCCGGGGCCTCGGCCGCCGCCGCGGCCGCGGCGAAGGCGCCCACCGCCGCGCAGCGCGCGAAGAGCGCGAGGGAGACCGGGCGGAGGATCCGCGAGGCGATGGCGGCGAGCCGGAGCGACAGCATGGGCAGCAACGCGCTGGCGGTCGGCGCGCAGGGCACGTCCGGCGGCACGAGCATGCTGCTGGCCAACCCCCACTTCCCGTGGCAGGGCAAGAACCGCATGTGGCAGAGCCAGCTGACGATCCCGGGCAAGGTCAACGTCTCCGGGGCCAGCCTGCTCGGACTGCCCGCCGTGAACATCGGGCACAACGACGACGTCGCCTGGAGCCACACGGTCGCCACGGTCGCGCCGTTCGGCCTCTTCGACGTCCAGGTGGACCCGCTGAACCCGACCATGTACCTCGTGGACGGGGCCTGGCAGAGGATGACCTCCCAGCGGGTCTCCGTCGACGTGCTCAACGCGGACGGCTCCGTCGGCAAGGTCGACAGGACCATGTGGTCCACCCGCTACGGCCCGGTCACCGCCTCGGTCCAGGGCATCCCGCTGCCCTGGGTGGTGAGCGCCCACGCCGTACGCGACGTGAACATGGACAACCTGCGGGCCCTGAACACCTGGTTCCACCTGGACCAGGCCACGGACGTCCACGACGTGGTGAACACCCTGGAGACCACCCAGGGCGTCCCCTTCTTCAACACGATCGCCTCCGACCGCGAGGGCAACGCGCTCTACGCGGACATCCAGGCCACCCCGAACATCACCGACGAGCACGCCCAGTCGTGCCTCACCGAGACCGGCAAGATCCTCTTCAACCAGACGCTCCGGCTGCCGAACGTCCCGCCGGTCTCCATCTTCGACGGCAAGCGCAGCGCGTGTGACTGGCCCGCCGACCCCAACGCGGTCGCGCCCGGCCTGCTGGACCCGCGCAAGCAGCCGCGCCTGATCCGCTCCGACTTCGTCGGCAACGCCAACGACAGTGCCTGGCTGGCCAACCCCGAGCAGCCGCTGTCCTTCCCCCGCGTCATGGGCGACACGGCGGCGCCCCGGTCGCTGCGCACCCAGGAACTGATCCTGACCGCGCAGAACCGGATCAACGGCACCGACGGCCTGCCCGGGCGGGGCTTCACGCCGGAGAACATGCGCCACTTGCTGTTCGCCGACAACAGCAGGGCGGCCGACCTGGCCCTGAACGCCACCGTGAAGGGCTGCCAGGACGTCCCCTTCGGACTCGTCCTCGTCGACGGCAACCTGGTCAACATCAGCGAGGCCTGCCCGATCCTGGCCGCCTGGAAGAGCCACGACTTCACGGCGGACAGCCGGGGCTCCTGGCTGTTCGAGAACTACTGGTACCGGCTGGCCGGCGGCAAGGGCGTCGAGTCGCTGCCGTGGAAGGTGCCCTTCGATCCCAAGGACCCGGTGCACACGCCCAACTCGCTCGACCCCGGGAACAACGCCGTGCGCGACTCGCTGGCCCGGACGGTCCTCGCCATGCGCAACGCGGGCATCCCGCTGAACACGGCCCTGTCGGACGCCCAGAAGGTCACCCGCAACGGCGAGCAGATCCCCATCCACGGCTCGATCCACGAGCTGGGCGTCCTCAACGTCGTCACGCCCGGCCTGGTCGACGGGAAGATGGACATCACCTTCGGGTCCAGCTTCATCCAGCAGGTGCGGTTCGCCGCCGACGGCCCGCCGCAGGCCTCCTCCCTGCTGACCTACTCCCAGTCGGCCGACCCGACCTCGCCCCACTACGCCGACCAGACCCGGCTGTTCTCGGCCGGCCAGTGGGTGACCGAACGCTTCACCGAGGAACAGATCGCGGCCTCACCGGCCCTGGAGACCAAGGTCCTGGACTGAGCCCGCCCACCGGCAGGCCGGTGGGACACCACGAGACGCAGCGACCCACGAGGGGGAACACAGTGACGAGGACAGCGAAGCGATGGCGGCTGGTGGTGGCGTGGATGGTCGCCGCCGTCGCCGTGATCACCCCGGCGGCCGGTACGGCCCAGGCCGCCGACGCCACCACCCCGCCGCCGATCACCAACGGATTCGGTCTGACCCAGGTGGAGGCGGCGAGCGGCAGCGCCACCGACTTCTACCTCACCGTGACCACGCCCGAGGTGACGGGCCGGCACCACATCAAGATCATCCTGCCCAGCGGCTACTACGACGACCCGAACCGGCGCTACCCGGTGCTGTACTTCCTGCACGGCTCGCCCGACGACCCCGTCCAGCAGAACTACCCGGCGCTGAGCATGTCGAACGACATGATCACCGTCATCCCGGACGGCGGAGCCCGCGGCTGGTACGCCAACTGGCTCAACCAGAAGACCGTGCTCGGTGCCCAGAACTGGGAGAACTTCCACCTCAAGCAGGTCATCCCGTTCATCGACGCGAACCTGCGGACCGTCGCCACGAAGAAGACCAGGGCCATCGCGGGCGTCTCCATGGGCGGGTTCGGCGCCCTGCACTACGCCCAGGTCCGCCCCGACCTGTTCAGCCAGACCGCGTCCCTGTCGGGTGACATCGACCTGTCGGTCAAGTCCATGGACCTGCGGCTCGCCGTCGTCGCCTCCCTCATCGACGCGACGGGCGCGATCTGCGGCTCGGCGTCCGGCGCGTGCGACCCGAACAACTCCCCGTACAAGCCCGGCGTGGACAGCGACGCCGCGTTCGGCTCGCCGTACCCGATCTTCAACGCCGACTGGCGCTGGAACGAGGTCGACCCGGCGGCCCACATGGACAAGCTCAGGACCGTCGGCGTCTCCCTCTACGTCGGCAACGGAGCCGGCACGGTCACCGACCCCGAGTTCTGGCTCGAAGGCGCGGCCAAGCACGTCAAGGACAGCATGGACGCCCTCGGCATGTCCTACTACTACGTGAATTACGGCGACGGCTCCGCCTGGGGCAGCAACTGCAACGGCGGCCACAACGCCTGGTGCTGGGAGCAGGACCTCAGGGACCTGATCCCGCGCCTTGAGCGGTCCTTCACCTCCTGACCGTACGAGACCATGCGAGACCGTGCGAGACCGTACGGAGCGAGACGGCTCGCGGAGCTGCCCCAGCAGCCTCCGCGAGCAGCTCATCCGGCGAGACCGAGCCCGTGGCCGAGCCAGAGGCCCCGACCGGGCCCGGTCTCGTCGCCGCGCAGGACCATCTGGTGCGTCCGCCGCAGCATCCGGCTCGGCGCGACCCCCAGGTCGTCGGCGAGCCGACGGCGCGCGCGGTCGAACACGGCGGAGGCGTCGGCCCGTCGCCCGTCGCGGTGCAGCGCGCGCATCAGGAGCGCGGCCACCGGCTCGTTCAGCGGGTGTGCGGCGAAGAGGGCGAACAGTTCGGCGAGAGCCTCGGCGGACCGGCCGAGCCGCAGCAAGCCCTCCGCCTTCCGCCGTACGAGGGCGATCCTGCGCTCGGTGAGCCGCAGCCGCTCCAGCTCGGCCAGCGGCCCGGGCAGACCGGCCAGCGGCTCCTCCCCCCGGAACAGGTCCAGCGCCCGCGAGCACAGCCGGACCGCCTCCGCCGGTTCGCCCGCCCGGTCCGCGGCCTCGACGCCGCCCAGCAGCTCCTCCAGGCGGGCCACGTCGACGTCGACCGCGCCGGGGACCAGCCGGTAGCCGAACCGGTCGTGCGCGATGACCGGGTCCGGGCCGTCTCCCGCGCCCAGGGCCTTGCGTAACCGGTACACGTACACCGGCACCACGTTCGCGGCCGGCGGCTCCACGCCCCAGACGCCGTCGAGCAGTTCCCGACGGCTGAGCGTCCGCCCGCCGCCCAGCGCCAGCGCGGCCAGGACGGCCTGCTGGCGCAGGTGCCCCAGCCGCAGCGGCCGTCCGTCCTGCCGGGCCTCCATCGGCCCGAGCACGGAGATCCGGATCCGTGGCCCCGGCTCCCGGCCGACCGCGGCCGGCGGACCGGGGACCGTCCGCCGGGGGCGCGGGCCCTGGCCGGGGACGACCAGACCGCAGTCGAAGGCGTGGACGATGGCGGCGGACCGGTCGCGCAGCCCCAGGCGCACGAGGATCCGCGCCAGCTGTTCGGCCACCGACACCTCGGGGACGCCCAGGGCGGCGGCGACCTCGTCGTCCCGCAGCCCGCTGCCCACCGCCGAGAGCAGCTCGCGCTCCTGGTCCCCGAGCGTGGTGGCGGTCGTCGGCATCGCTGCTCCCCGGTCTCCGGATCGGTCTCCCTGGCGGACGTCGCCGACAAGCTAGTGGCGGGGAGGCCGGACGAGGCATCCGGAAGCATCCGGAGTGACACCCGCGCAACCGACCCGCGCGCCCCGGCGGATCACTCGGCCGGGCGCGCCCCGCCGCCGCGCCGCGGGCGGGCGGCCGGGTTACGGTCGCCGACATGGCGGATGAGCGGCAAGGCTGGCTGAGGTGTCTGCTCGGCGGCGCGGTGTTCCTCGTGTGCATGGCCGGAACGACCCTGCCGACCCCGCTCTACCCGCTCTATCAGGAGAAGTTCGGCTTCTCCGAGCTCACGGTCACCGTCGTGTACGCCGTCTACGCGTTCGGTGTGATCGGCGTGCTGCTCCTCGCGGGCAACGCCTCCGACACCATCGGACGGCGCCCGACACTCTGGTGGGGCCTGGCGTTCGCGGCGGCGAGCGCCGTCTGCTTCCTCGCCGCCGACTCCCTGGGCTGGCTGTACGCGGGCCGGCTCCTGTCGGGCGTGTCGGTCGGCCTGTTCACGGGCGCCGCCACCGCGTACGTCATGGAGCTGGCCCCGCCCGGCGGCACCTCGGGGGCCACGCTCGTCGCGACCGCCGCCAACATGGGCGGACTGGGCTGCGGCCCGCTCCTCGCGGGGCTGCTCGCGGAGTACGCCCCCGAGCCGCTGCTGCTGCCGTTCGCCGTGCACCTCGGCCTCGTCGTGCTCTCGGCCGTCGTCCTGCTGTTCCTGCCCGAGACGGTGCCGCACCGGCGGCCGCTGACGGCTGTCCGGCCACGGAAACCCGCGCTCCCGGCCCCGGTGCGGGCCGTGTTCGTCCCTGCCGCAGTCTCCTCCTTCGTGGGGTTCGCCCTGTTCGGCGTCTTCACCTCCGTCAGCCCCGCCTTCCTGGCGCGGTACCTGCACGTGGACAACCACGCCGTCACCGGACTCGTCGTCGCCCTGGCCTTCTTCGCCTCCACCGGCGGGCAGGTGGCCGCCGGCCACCTCGGCACCGCGCGCTCGCTGCCGCTGGGCTGCGCCGTGCTCTTCGCCGGCCTGGTCCTGCTCGGCTGCGGGCTCGCCACGGACCTCTTCGTCTTCGTCGTCCTGGCCGCTCTCGTCGGCGGCGCCGGACAAGGCCTCGCCTTCCGGGCGGCGCTGTCCGCCGTGGCGGCGGCCTCGCCCCCGGACCAGCGCGCGGCGGTCATCTCGGCGCTGTTCGTGGTCGCGTACGCGGGCATCTCGATCCCGGTGATCGGCGTCGGCCTGCTGGCGGATCCGCTCGGCCTGGAGGGGGCCGGGCTCGTGTTCATCGCCTGCATGCTGGTCCTCGTCGCGACCGCCGGCGCCTACCTGGTCCGCCGGATGGCGCCTGCGGACCGCTGACGACGGTGCGGGGACGGCCGTCCGGCTGTTCAGGCGTCCGCCGGGGGCTTCCAGCCCCATACGGTCATCATCCCGGCCGACAGGGCGGCGCAGTCGTCCGACTCCAGGTAGCGGACCGCCGCGTCGACGGCGGCGTCGTCGACGAGTCCGGTGGCCAGCATCGCCGCGCGGCTCCGCTGCCAGGTGTCCGCCCAGAAGCGGCTGATGGGGCTGCCCGGCAGCAGCGGCGGCACATGGAGCTCGGCGCCGACCCGTCCGAGCCCTGCCCGGCGCAGCAGCCGGGGATACGAGGGGACCCAGGTCACGTCCGTGCCGATGGTGGCGCGCAGCCCCTGCCACATCGCCCGCATCGCCTCGGAGTACGGGGTGACGGGCGTCCCATCGCCGCTCAGGTCGACCGCGTCGCTGAGCACCAGGACGCCGCCGGGCTCCACGTGTGCGGCCAGTTCGGCGATCAGCCGCTCGCGCTCGGGGAGGTGCATCAGCACGAAACGCGCGTGGACGAGCCGGAACCGGCCGGGGACGGCGCGCGGGGCGGTGATGTCGGCCTCCAGCACGTCGAGTCCGGGCACCGGCCGCTCGGCGAGGAACCGTACGTCCCGGTCGACGGCGAGCACGCCCGCCACCCCGGCCTCGTCGAGCAGCCGGCGGGAGACCGTGCCCGTACCGGCGCCCACGTCGAGGCAGCGCCATCCCGGGCCGGCCCCGAGGGGCGCCGAAGTCGATCCGCTCGCCCTCGCCGGCCTGTTCGGGCCGGAACACGGCCTCGCCGTAACGCCCGTCGAACGCCGGCCGCTCCGACCCGTCGAACCGTTCCACGGCCTGACCTCCTCACGCGCGGGGGCGGTGGCGGGCGACCCCGCGGCGGGGCGCCGCCCCGGCGATCCTGCACCCCGGCGCACCCCGCCGCCCGCCCGCCGGGCCCGGACGCGCCGGAGCTGAGCCGATCGGCCCACCGGCCGCTGACCCGGGCCCGCGAGCGGGCCCGGGTCAGTCGGCGGCGACCTGCCGGATGCCCGTGACCAGGTCGGGGCGGATGCGGACCACCTGGTCCAGGGGCCGGTCCGTCCACGGCCGGATCGCCGCCCGGTAGCGGGCCGCCTCCTCGGGGTCGGTCACCAGCCGGCAGAAGCCGGTGACGACGACGCTCCAGCCGAGGCGCGCCTCCACGTCGATGAGGTCCGTCTCGTACGCGACGACGACGCCGTCGGTGCCGCCGACCCGGGCGAGCAGGGCGAGGGCGGCGTCGTCGTGCGTGCGGACGAGGATGTCGCCGCCGTCCACGAGGTGGTTGACGGGGCGGACCGCGGGCAGCGCCCGCTGGGTGAACACGATCCGGCCCAGGGGCACCGAGGCCAGCAGCCGCAGCGCCTCCTCGGTGTCCAGGCGGAGGGTGCGCCGCGCACCGGCGACGGCCGGGGGAGCGTCGGGACGGTGCGGGACCGGAACGGGGGCGAGAGCGGCGTCGTCTTTCACGGTGCCTTCCAGGGGAGGGGACTTCCCCGCAGTACAGACCCCCGGACGCGGCGCGGAAAGGGCCGTTCGGCCCCAGCTCGTCCCGCTCCGTCCGGGCGGTGGGCGCGCCCTGGACGCACCGGCGCGGCAGCGGCCCGGGGGACGGCCGGGCCGCGCCCGGCCGGTGTGTCCAGGACACGAGGCAGAGTCGATCACGGGCGCGGGGCTGCGCACAGGGCCGTTCGGCCCTGCGGGACCAGGGCCGAACGGCCCTCGGGGCCCGGTGCCATACTGACGCCGCCTCAGCTCCCGCCCCTGCCCAGGAGACCGCTGTGAATTCCGCCCTGCCCATCCGGGTCTTCCTGCTCGACGACCACGAGGTCGTCCGGCGCGGTGTCCGGGACCTGCTGGAGGCCGAGCCGGACATCGAGGTGGTCGGCGAGGCCGCGACCGCCCGGGAGGTGCTCGCCCGGGTGCCCGCCGTACGGCCGGACGTCGCCGTGCTCGACGTGCGGCTCGGCAGCGCGACCGGCGGCGACCACGAAGGGGTCGAGGTCTGCCGGGAACTGCGCGCGGCCATGCCGGAGCTGGCCTGCCTGATGCTGACCTCCTTCGACGACGACGAGGCCCTCTTCGACGCGATCATGGCCGGGGCGGCCGGCTACGTCCTCAAGCAGATCGGCGGCTCCGACCTGGTGCACGCGGTCCGTACGGTGGCCACCGGCAAGTCGCTGCTCGACCCGCGGATGACCAGCCGGGTGATGGCCCGGATCCGGGGCCCCGAGCCCGAACCCGCACCGCGCACCGCCGCGTCGGCCGAACTCGACCGGCTCTCGCCCCGCGAGCGGGAGATCCTGGACCTCATCGGCCTGGGGCTGACGAACCGGCAGATTGCCGAGCGCCTGTTCCTCGCCGAGAAGACGGTGAAGAACCGGGTGTCCGCCATCCTCGGCAAACTGGGCGTCGGCCGCCGCATCCAGGCCGCCATGCTCGCCGAGCGGCTGCGCGAGCAGTAGGCGGCCGGTCGCCCACCCGATCCCCGTACGTCACTCCTGCCGCAGCGGCACCGTCCACACCAGCCGGGTGCCGCCGCCGTCCGGTTCCCGGAGCTCCAGCGTCCCGCCGTACTGCTCGGCGCGTGAGCGCATGTTGAGCAGGCCGCCGGTCGGCTCGGCCGCCTCCAGGCCGACGCCGTCGTCCGTGATCGTGAGCACGATCCGGTCGGCGGGCTCCGGGACGGAGAGGACGACGTCGGCGCGGCTCGCGCGGGCGTGCCGGGCACTGTTGCTGAGGGACTCGACCGTCACCGCGAGCACGTGCTCGGCCAGGTCCTCCGGCACGGCGGAGTCGACCGCTCCGGTGATGCGCAGCGAGGGCGGGAAGCCCAGGGACTGCGCGGCCAGCTGGACGGTCTCCGCCATGCGGCGGCGCAGCGCGGGGCCGCCCCGGTCCTCGGCCGACGTGCGGAGCTGCAGGATCGTGGAGCGGATGATCTGGATGGTGGCGTCGAGGTCGTCGACGGCCCGCGACACCCGCTCGGCCGCGGCCCGCTCGCCGATCAGACGGGTCGCGCTCTGCAGGGTCATGCCGGTGGCGAAGAGGCGCTGGATGGCCAGGTCGTGCAGGTCCCGGGCGATGCGGTCGCGGTCGTGCAGGACGGCCAGTTCCTCGGACTCGGCCCGCCTGCGGGCGAGTTCGAGCGCGATCGAGGCCTGGTCGGCGAAGCCGCGGAGCAGTTCCACCTCCGTGGCGTCGAACCCGGGGCGCCCCGCCCGCCGGGCCAGCCGCAGCGCCCCGCACACGGCGTCGTCGACGGGCAGCGGCACCGCCACCACGGGGCCGTGCTCCGGAGGGGCGCCGCCGTCCGCGCGCAGCGGCCGGGCCCGGGCGTCGGTGCGGACGTCCGCGGTGACGGCGGGCCGGCGCGTGCGGGCGGCGAGCCCCGTCAGCGAGCCGCCCGCCGGGAGCCGCGCGCCGAGCACCGTGCCGGCGGTGTCCCCGTCCGCGACCTGGACCACGAGCTCACCGTCGCGGCCGGCCGGCAGCAGGATGGCGGCGAGATCGGCGTCGGCCACCTCCCGGGCCCGCCGGGCGATCAGCCGCAGCACCCGGTCCGGGTCGGTCCCGGCGAGCAGCGCCCGGGTGATCTCCGCGAGCGCTTCGAGCCGGTGCTCCCGGCGCCTGCTGTCGTGGTAGAGGCGGGCGTTGTCGATGGCGACGCCCGCGGCGGTCGACAGGGTCGTCAGGACCGCCTCGTCGTCGGCGTCGAAGCCGCCGGCGCCGCGCTTCTCGGTCAGGTAGATGTTGCCGAACACCTCGTCCCTGATGCGGATCGGCGCCCCCAGGAACGTACGCATCGGGGGATGGTGCGCGGGGAAGCCGAAGCTGCTCGGATGCCGGGCGAGGTCGTCCAGGCGCAACGGGACCGGGTTGCGGATGAGTTCGCCGAGGATGCCGTGCCCGCAGGGCGCGGGGCCGATGCGCGCGGCCGGCTCGTCGGCCATGCCCACGGGCAGGAACTGCGAGAGCCGGTCCCCGTCGCCGATCACCCCGAGCGCGCCGTACTCGGCGTCGGTGAGGGTGACGGCGGCCTCCACGATGCCGTGCAGGACCTGGGGGAGTTCGAGGTCGCGGCCGAGGTCCATGACCGCGGCGAGGAGGGCGTGCATCCGCTCGGGGACGTCGAGCCGCGGCCACGGCGTGCCCGGGAGTCGTGCGGTGTCGGACATGCCTGCCTGCTCTGCCGGTGCGTTCTTCCTGTCGCAGGTTACGTCACGGGGGCGGCGGGTCCGCAGGGGCCGTTCGGCCCTGGTGCCGCCCGCCCGCGGGGACTGTTCGACCCTGTCGGGCGCCCCGCGGCGGCGAGAACCATGGGCGACGGCCGGGAGGCGCCGCGCGTCAATCCCCCGTACGCGGGCGTCTTCCGGCCACTTGGTACCGATGTGGACATGGAGGTCGTCGTCCGGTGGGCGAGGCAAAGAGCGTGCAGAGGCGGACCCGGCGGCCGAGGGTCCCGGCCCCGGCGGACGGCGCGGGCGGAACACGGCCCGCGCGGGCCTCGTGGGTGGACTGGCTGACCACGACCGACCACAAACGCATCGGCACGATGTATCTGGTCGCGGCGCTGTTCTTCTTCTGCGTCGGCGGCGTGATGGCCCTGGTGATGCGGGCGGAACTGGCCCGCCCGGGCACGCAGATCATGTCGAACGAGCAGTTCAACCAGGCGTTCACGATGCACGGCTCGATCATGCTGCTGCTCTTCGCGATGCCGCTGTTCACCGGGTTCGCCAACTGGATCATGCCGCTGCAGATCGGCGCCCCGGACGTCGCCTTCCCGCGCCTGAACATGCTGGCGTTCTGGCTCTACCTCTTCGGCTCGCTGATCGCCGCCGGCGGCTTCCTCACCCCGGGCGGGGCCGCCGACTTCGGCTGGTTCCTGTACGCGCCGCTCTCCGACGCCGTCCACTCGCCCGGCCTCGGCGCCGACCTGTGGATCATGGGCGTGGCGCTCTCCGGCTTCGGGTCGATCGCGGGCGCGGTCAACTTCATCACCACGATCCTGTGCATGCGGGCCCCCGGCATGACCATGTTCCGGATGTCGATCTTCACCTGGAACGTCCTGCTGACCTCCCTGCTCGTCCTGCTGGTCTTCCCGGTCCTCGCGGCGGCGCTGTTCGCCCTGGAATGCGACCGGAAGTTCGGCTCGCACGTCTTCGACGCGGCCAACGGCGGGGCGTTGCTCTGGCAGCACCTCTTCTGGTTCTTCGGACACCCGGAGGTGTACATCCTGGCGCTGCCGTTCTTCGGCATCGTCTCCGAGGTCATCCCGGTCTTCAGCCGCAAGCCGATGTTCGGCTACATCGGTCTGGTGGCCGAAGTTCACCGGCAGGATGCTCGACGAACGGCTCGGCAAGATGACCTTCTGGACGCTCACGGCCGGCTTCCACGCCACCTTCCTCGTCCAGCACTGGCTGGGCGCCGAGGGCATGCCGCGCCGCTACGCCGACTACCTCGACGCCGACGGCTTCACCGCCCTCAACACGATCTCCACCATCGGGTCGTTCCTGCTCGGCCTCGCGTTCCTGCCGTTCTTCTACAACGTCTGGAAGACCGCCAGGTACGGCGAGAAGGTCGACACCGACGACCCCTGGGGCTACGGCCGCTCCCTTGAATGGGCGACGTCCTGCCCGCCGCCCCGGCACAACTTCCGCACCCTGCCCAGGATCCGCTCCGAATCCCCGGCCTTCGACCTGCACCACCCCGGGATCGCCGAACTCGACCGGATCGAGAACCGGCCGCACGAGACGGCGGGCGCCCGGTGACGCCCGTCCTCGCGCTCGGCGCCGGCGCCGTGGCCGCCGCCGGCTGCGTCTGGTACGTCCCCGCCCTCGTCGACCTGCGTGCCGGAGCCGACCGGCCCGCCTCCCGGCGCCTCGCGGCCGCGGCCTGCGTCACCGGCTGGGCCACGGCCGCGCTGACCGCCCCGCTGATCCTCCTGGGGCTCCCCGCCCCGCTCCTCCTCGCCGTCGTGGTGGCCGGCGCCACCGCGAGCGGCACGGTACGGGCGTCCGCGGCGGTCCGGCGCGGATGTGAGGAGCGGGAGACCGCGGCCTGCTGGGCGGCCCTGGGCGCCGCCCCGCCCCGCTCGTCCACGCGACGCGCATCGCGGGCGCCAGGGCCGAACGGCCCTGATGCGGCAGGGCCGTCCGGCCCTCCGCCGGGGCCGGACGGCGGTGGGGGAGCGGTGCGAAACTGACGTGCCTTCAGGCGGACTCGGCAGGGAGAGAGCCGGCACGTGAGCGCCACCACGAGCGACACCTATGACGAATACCACGCACTCCTCGCACGGCAGGACGCCATGCGGCTGCGCCAGCGGCTGCTGGCCCCGTCCGGCGGGGAGCGCCGGGCGCCGGGCCCCGCCCGCCCCTCCGCGGGGGCTCCGTCCGGCGACCGGGAGACGATCCTCCGGACCCTGCCGCTCGTCACCCCGTTCGGCACGCTCATCGACCACCTCTACCGGGCGATGTTCGCCCAACACCCGTATCTGCGCGGGCTGTTCCCCGAGTCGATGGACTTCCAGCGGGCCCACCTGGAGCAGGCGTTCCGGTATCTGATCGAGCACCTGGACCGGCCCGACGAGGTGACCGCCTTCTGCTCCCGGCTCGGCCGCGACCACCGCAAGCTGGGGGTACGGCCGGTGCACTTCGCGGCGTTCGAGGCGGCGCTCGCCGAGGGCCTGCGCCGCAGCGCCGGAGAGCGGTGGTCGCCGGAGCTGGAGGGGGCGTGGCTGCGGATGGTGCGGTTCGCCGTCTCCGCCATGATCGACGGGGCCAACCGGTCCCTGACCGAACCGGCCTACTGGAACGCCACCGTCACGGACCACGAGGTCCAGGCACCCGGACTGGCCGTCCTGAGGGTCCGCACCGCGGAGCCCTACCCGTACCGGGCGGGCCAGTTCGCCACGATCCAGTCACCGCTGCTGCCGCACGCCTGGCGGCCGTACTCCGTCGCCCGCGCGCCCCGCCCCGACGGCGAGCTGGAGTTCCACGTCCGCCGCACCGGCCCCGGCGGGGTGAGCGACGCGCTGGTCGCGCGCACCCGCGTCGGCGACGCATTGCGCCTCGGGCCCGCGCAGGGGACGACGACCCTCGACGACGCCCCGGGGCGGGACATCCTGATCGTGGCCGGCGGCACCGGATGGGCCACCGCCAAGGCGCTCATCGACGCCCTGGCGCTGCGCCGGCCGCCGCACCACGCGACGCATCTGTTCCTCGGCGCCCGCACACCGGCCGACCTGTACGACACGGCCGCCCTCACCGAACTGGAGAAGCGGCACCCCTGGCTGCGCGTCGTCCCCGTGATCGGCGCGGGCACCGGACCGGAGGAGGGCTCGCTGTCCGACGCGCTGACCCGGCACGGCGACTGGTCGCGCCACCTCGCCTACGTCAGCGGCCCGCCCGCCATGGTCGGCGCCGTCGTGCGGCGGCTCGTGGAGACGGACCTGCCCGCCGAGCGGGTGCTGCACGACCCGGTCGGCGCGGTCCCCTGGACGTGAGGCGGGCGGCGCCGGACGTCCGTCACCCCTCGCCCCGGTGGAGGACCCGGAAGCGGGCCGCGTCGCCCGGGTCCCGGTCGACGACCTGGACGGGCGGCCACACCCACTGCCACACGCCGATGCCCGGCGCGCGGGTGAAGCGGATCGGCCCGCGGGTGCCCTCGACCACCACGTGCGGCCACGCCCCGGCGACGGCCGCGCGCTCCGTCCCGTACGAACGGAACACCTCGGCGAGGACGGCGACGGTGTCCCAGCCCTCGAAGGCGACGAACGACGGAGCCTCGCCAAGCCGTTCGCGCAGTTCCTTCCCGACCCGTTCGCCCAGCGGACCGGGCCGCTCGGGCAGATAGCGCAGGAACGGGATCCCGGCGCCGTCCGCGCCCAGCGCCTCGGCCCAGCCGGCGAACTCCGGCTGTCCGGCCGGGGCGCCGACGAGGAGCCCCGCGAGCCGCGGGTCGTTCCGGACGGCGCGGACCAGCGGCACCGCCGGCTCCGGCTGGCCCACCAGCAGGAGCAGCGCCGTCGCCCCGTGCTCGACGAGCGCGTCGCACAGTGCCCCGGGACCCAGCGCGTTCGCGTCCAGCTCGACGACGGAGCCGCCGTGCGCGGCCAGCCGCTCCCGCAGAATCCGGGTCCCGGACGCCCAGTAGACGCTCGGCTGGACCGCCACGGCGACCCGGTCCCGGCCCGCTCCGCGCAGGAAGTCCGCGTAGGTCCGCCAGCCGTGGGACTGTGCCGGGGGCAGCCGCGCCACCCAGTCCGTCGGCTCCTCGGTGAGCGCGTCGAGCACCGCCGACGAGCACAGGAACGGTACGCCGACGGCCGCCGCCCGCGTGGCCGCGGCCCGCGCGACGACGCTGTGGTACTCGCCCGCCACGGCGGCCACGCCCAGGCCCGCCAGCTCGTCCACGGCCGCCGCCGCCCGCTCCGGATCGGCCGCTGTGTCCCGGACCAGCAGCTCCAGCGGCCGGCCGCCGATCCCGCCGGCCTCGTTCACCTCGCGTACGCCCAGTTCGAGCCCCGCGAGCAGATGCCGGCCCGCCTCGGACCAGCCGGGCCGGGTCAGCGGGACGAGGGCGCCGACACGGAGGGGCGACGCCCCGTCCGTGGGTGCGGGGCCGGAATGCGAGGACGGTGAGGGTGGCGATGACGGCGATGACGGCGTCTGCATCGGGTGGGGTCCCCCTGGACGGTGTGGTGCGGAGCGCAGAAGGCCCGCGTACGCGTTCGCGATCATCATAGGGAGCGCCGCGAGACCGGTCAGGATTCGAGAAGCGCCGGCAGGGGGCCTGTACCTAGGTTGGAGACATGGCAACCACCGCTTCCTCCGCAGTCACCGCGTCCCTCACCTCCGTCACCCTTGAGGTGGCCGACCCGGACGCCGCCCACCGCTTCTACTCCGCCTTCGGAGTGGACACGCTCATCCACCTGCGGGCGTCGGAGACACCGTCCAGCGGCTTCCGGGGCTTCGCCCTGGCGCTCACCGTCTCCGGGCCCGCCACCGTCAACGCCTTCGTCGACGCCGCCGTCGCCGCCGGCGCCACCGTCCTGAAGCCCGCCGCGAAGTCGATGTGGGGCTACGGCGGCGTCGTCCAGGCCCCGGACGGCACGATCTGGAAGGTCGCGACCTCGGCGAAGAAGGACAACGGCCCGGCCACCCGCGAGATCGACGAGACCGTCCTCCTCCTCGGGGTGGCGGACGTGAAGGCGACCAAGGAGTTCTACGTCGGCCAGGGCCTGACCGTGGCCAGGAGCTTCGGCGGCAAGTACACCGAGTTCGCCGCGGGCCCGTCGAGCCCCGTCAAGCTGGCCCTCTACAAGCACCGCGGCCTGGCCAAGGACCTCGGCGTCGCCGCCGACGGCTCCGGCTCGCACCGCATCGCCCTCGGCGGCACCGGGAGCGCCTTCACCGACCCGGACGGATTCGTCTGGGAGGCGTAGGCCCCCTCGACCCTCCGCCCTCAGCCCTCGGTGCCCACTCCGGGGGCGCCCCAGAGGGGGAACCAGCGTTCCAGGTCCGGCTCGATCGCGAGGTCACCCGCGAGCAGGGCCCTGACCTGGAGCTCCAGGGCGCTGTCCCGACGGTTCGTGCCGTCGGCCCGAGGGGCGAACGGGTAGAACGTGCCGCGCTTGTAGAGGTAGACGAGCGCGAGATCGTGGTCGACCTCCGGTGCGTGGAACGCGGTCAGGGAGCAGAGCAGATGCGGGCCGAAACCCGACTCCTGGAGCAGACTGTTGACGGCGTGCAGATCGTTCACCAGCGACACGAGGTCGTCGGCGGCACGCCGGGCACGGAGCCACGTGTATCCGTACGAATCCCGGGAGAACGTGACCGGGGCGGCGGACGCGGCGGCCGAGGGCACGCCGGGAGCGCTGTCGGTGTCGGTGCCTGCGTCGGTGTACGGGCCGCCGTCGACCGCGACGTCGAGGAGCGCGCGTACCTCCTCCTTCAGCCGGGTGAACGCACCGCCCTCCACCCCCGCGAAACAGACCGACCCCTCGCCGGTCGGGACGAACCCGGTGCCCGCCTGGAGCGTGAGGGCCGCCGAGGGAAGGCCGAAGAGCCGGTCGAGATCGGGCCGCACCGGCTTGCTGCGCCCGAGGATGCTGTCGAGGATTCCCACGGGCCCGCCCTCAGACCTGTCCCAGCCGCTCCGAGATCCGGGCGAGCTGGTCCAGGCGCTGCTCCAGGGTGGGGTGGGTGGACAGCAGCCGGCCGAGGCTCTCCTTCGAGGAGAACGCCGGGGTGAACCAGAAGGCGTTGTACGGCTCCGCCTTGCGCAGGTCCTGCGTCGGGATCCGCGCCATCTCCCCGGACACCTTGGTCAGCGCGGAGGCCAGCGCCGAGGGGCGGCCGGTGAGCAGCGCCGCGGCCCGGTCGGCGGCCAGCTCGCGGTAGCGGGAGAGCACCCGGGTGAGCAGGAAGCTCAGCACGTACACCGCTCCGCTGATGACGGGCACGAGGATGAGGGCGGCGGCCGCGTTGGCGTCACGGCTGCGGCCGAGTCCGCTGTACAGCGCGACCCGGGTCATCATCCCGGCGAGGACGCCGAGGAACGAGGCGATGGTCATCACCGCGACGTCCCGGTGCGCCACGTGGGACATCTCGTGGGCGAGGACGCCCTCCAGCTCCTCCGGCTCGAGCCGGCGCAGCAGGCCGGTGGTGACGCAGACCAGCGCCGTCTTCTCGCCCCGCCCGGTGGCGAAGGCGTTGGGCACGTCGCTGTCGGCGATCGCCACCTTCGGCTTGGGCAGGTCGGCCAGCGCACAGATCCGGTCCACCGTGCCGTGCAGCTCGGGAGCCTGCTCGCGGGTGACCTCGCGGGCGCCCATGCCCAGCGCGGCGATCTTGTCGCTGAACCAGAACTGGCCGACGAACAGGACGCCCACGATGAGCAGGATCACGGGCCAGGAGCCGCGCAGCAGCACCAGCAGGACGCCGACGAAGACCACGTACAGCAGCCCGATCAGGAACATCGTCGTCGCCATACGGGTCGAGAGCCCCCGGTCGGGGGCGTAGCGCGACCGGGACCGATTCCTGGCCATCCGGACACCTTCTTCCGGGCCTGCGGGCGCGCGAGGCGCGCGCCCCCCACAGCCAGTGTGCCGCAGCGCGGGGCCGCGTGGGTGCCCCGCGCGGGGGCGGTGCGAGGGGGCCGTGCGCCGGGGCCGCGGTTCGGCGCGTGCCACGAGGTCTGGCGTCCGGAATCGGGGGCATAGTAGTGGCGTGATCACCAAAAGTGACGAGTCCGGTGGGGGTCGCGACGGCGGCCGAGGGGGATCCGAAGGCGCCGCCGACGAGGAGGCGCAGGTCATCGTCGTGGGGGCGGGACCGGCGGGTTCCGCCGCCGCGGTGCACCTGGCCCACGCCGGTGTCGATGTGCTGCTCCTGGAGAAGAGCGGCTTCCCCCGCGAGAAGGTGTGCGGGGACGGTCTGACACCCCGAAGCGTCCTCCAGCTGATCCGGATGGGCGTCGACATCGACGCCCCGGGCTGGATGCGCAACAAGGGGATGCGCTGGGTCTGCGGGGGCCACCAGGTGGAGCTGGACTGGCCGCGGCTCGGCGCCCACCCGGACTTCGGGCTCACCCGCAGCCGGCACGACTTCGACGACCTGCTCGCCACCCACGCGAGCGACGCCGGGGCCCGCCTGCGCACCCAGGTGAAGGTGACGGGCCCGCTGACCGACCGCGCGGGCCATGTCGTCGGCGTGGCCGCCGTCCGCGGCCCCGAGGGCGAGCCGGTCCGGTACCGGGCCCCGCTGGTGGTCGCGGCCGACGGCGCCTCCGCGCGCACGGCGCTCGGCCTGGGGCTCGTACGGGACGAGAAGCGGCCCGTGGCGGCGGCGGCCCGGCGCTACTACCGCAGCGAGGCCCGCACCCACGACCCGTACCTGGAGCTCTGGGCCGACCTGCGCTGTCCCCGCACCGGTCTCGACCTGCCCGGCTACGGGTGGGTGTTCCCGCTGGGCGACGGGCGCGTCAACGTGGGCCTCGGCGCCCTGCCGCAGCAGCGGAGGCGCCGGCCAGTGGACCTGCGGGCGGCCCTGGAGCACTGGCTGCCCCGGCTGCCCGAGGAGTGGGGGCTGCGCGAGGAGAACGCCGAGTCCCCGTTGCGCAGCGCGCCGCTGCCGATGGGGCTGAACCGGCGTCCGCAGTACCGGCGGGGGCTGCTGCTCGTGGGGGACAGCGCGGGCATGGTGAGTCCGTGGAGCGGCGAGGGCATCGCGCAGGCGATGGAGGCCGCCGAAGTGGCCGCGGACACCATCGCGCTGGCGCTGGCCCGCCCGGCCGGGCCGCGCAGGGAGCACGCGCTGCACCAGTACCCGGTGGAGATCCAACGCCGTTGGGCACGGTACTTCCGGCTCGGCAACGTCGCGGGGGACCTGCTCTTCTCGCGCTTCGGCTACCGTCCGGTGCTGCATCCCCGGGTGATGGCCTCGCCGCAGTTGCTGAGCGTCCTGGCCCGGCTCCTGACGCATGTGGGCGACGAGCCCGCGCAGGACCGGATCGACGCCGTCCTCCACGGACTCCTGCGCCTCGTCCCCGTACCGCGCCGGTGACCGGCAGCCGCGCGGGCGGAACGCGTGCGGGCGGAACGCGTGCGCGGGTGCGACGGGTTACGCCGACGGCGGGCCGGTCGGGAAGGGACGGTCGCCGTCGGGACGGGGGGTCGCCGACGGGGCGGTCCGGAGCGGGTCAGCGGCGGGCGCGGCGGCGGTAGGACATGAACATGCCCATCATGATCCCGACGAGGAGAGTGACCGTCAGGACGATCCACAGGGGGAGGGTGACCTCGGGGATCCAGAGGCGGATGGTGACCGAGCCGGTGTTGGCGGCGATGAACCAGATGGCCAGGGCCGCGAGCACCAGCAGGCCCAGGGTGCGGAGCCGGACGTCCCTCCCCTTGACCGTCATGGTGGGCGGTGCGTGCGCCTTCTCGGAATGCCGGGACATATGTCCAGTATGGTGATGTTCGCCCCAATGAGCGACCTCGGGTCCGCCGCGCCGTCGCCACGGCCGGTCCGGGTCGCCGGGCGGCCCGGGGTCGAGTCCAATGGCCTGGACCGGTCGGCGGAGGGCAGGGAGGCGGGATGTCGATGGCGGCCCGGGTGCGCGGCATCCGGAGTGCGGCCGAGCGCCGCTTCCCGGTGCTCACGGAGCTGACGGGCCGACTGGTCGGCGGGAACCTCCTCGACGCGGCCACCCGGCTCGCGGCCCAGGCGTTCCTCGCCGCCGTCCCCCTCCTCTTCGTCCTGGCGGCCTTCGCCCCGACCGGCGTGCGTGACCAGCTACAGGACTCCCTGCGCGCCATGTTCGGACTGACGGGCGCCTCCGACGCCCAGCTGCGGCAGGTCCTGGACGGCTCCGCCACCGAGGGCCTGCGGGAGACCACCGGGTTCGTCGGCGCGTTCGTGGCGCTGGTCTCGGCCACCAGTTTCAGCCGGGCCATGTCCCGGGTCTGCGAACGGGCCTGGGGGCTGCCCAAGGCCGGGACCCGGATCGCGGCCTGGCGATGGACCGTGTGGCTCCTGGCGCTGTGTCTGGTGGTGCTGTTCCAGGCCCCGATCCGGGACGGCTTCGGCGTCGGGGCGTGGCTGGGCATGCCGGTGTACTTCCTCGTGGGCGTCGCGGTGTGGCTCTGGACCCAGCACCTCCTGCTCGCCAACCGGGTCCCGTGGCTGCCCCTCCTGCCCGGCTCCCTCCTGGCCGCCGCCGCGACGACCGCCCTCGCCCTGACGGCCCGGCTCTACATGCCCGGCGCGCTCAACCGCGCCCTCGACGAATACGGCTCCCTGGGGCTGGTCCTGACGATGCTGTCGTGGCTCATCGGGGTGTGCGCCGCCCTCACCTTCGCGGTCACCATCGGCGCCGTACTGGCACAGGAACCGCCCCTGGACCGCTATCTCGGGACGCCGGACCGGGGCCGGGACGCCTGACCGGCGGCGCGATGCCCGTGCAAAGCCGTGGTGGGGGCACCTAGATTTTGCCCTTCCGTGGTTGCCGCCCCGACGCCTCCGGCGGACTCTTGGTCACCATGCCCTCGGGCAACAGGTACTGCTGGTCACGGGGGGTGCAAGGGGCCCTCCGCCCTGAGCGGGGATTCTTCATGCACCTCGAGTTCCGGCACCTCCGTGTCCTGCTCACCGTCGCCGAGGCCGGCAGCATCCGCAAAGCCGCGGCGCGGCTGCAGCTGTCCCAGCCGGCCACGAGCGCCCAGCTGAAACGGATCGAGCACGAGCTGGGCGGTCCGCTCTTCGTCCGCAGCGCCGAAGGGGTGCAGCCGAACGAGAACGGGCAGTACGTGCTCCGCTGCGCCCGTGACCTCGTGGTCGGCTTCGACCGGCTGCGCGCGCACGCGCGGTCGACGGCCGAGGCTGACCGGGAGACCGCCGCCCCGCTGCGGGCCGGCGGCACCGCGGGCCCGCTCGTCTCGCTGCTGATCCCGGCCCTCTTCGAACTCGTCCCGGAGCGGCGGCTCGGCATCGACGCCCGCCGCTCGGTGCACACCCTGGTGAAGGCGCTGAGCCAGGCGAAATGCGACATCGCGGTGTACGGCGAGTTCCCGGGGTTCCCTCTTCCCGTCGGCGAATCGGTGGCGACGCGCACGCTGCTGCGCGAGCCCGTCTTCGTCCTGCTCGCCGAGGACCATCCGCTGGCCCGCCAGGAGACGGTGAGCCTGCGTGACCTCGCCGACGAGGAATGGGTCATGCCGGAGGCCGACGAGAGCGGCGTGCACGCCTACCTCCACCTCACCTGCCAGTCGGCGGGCTTCACCCCGCGCATCGCCCACGTGACCTCGGACCTCTCGGTGGCGCGGATCCTCGTGGCCGGCCGGCGTGCCGTCTGCGGGGTCTGGCCGACCGCCGACGTCCCCGCCCAGGGCACCGTGCAGCGCCCCCTCGCCGACGTCCCGTTCCACCGGCGGCTCCAGCTCGCCTGGAACACGGACACGGTGCCGCCCGAGCTGGCCGACGCGGTGGCCGAGCGCCTGCTCGCCGCCTACCTCTCGCTGGTGCGGCAGCGGCCCTCGTACCTGGCGTGGTGGGAGGACGACGGCGAGGAGTTCGCGCTCGGCGCGGACGGGTGACCGGGGGCGGGCGCCGCACCGCACCCCGTACGCCCCCTCCGTGCGGGCCCCGCGCCGGCGAACCCGTACGCCCCGTCCGCGCGTGCCCCCGCGCCCGCATCCCGTACGCCCCCTCCGTCTCCGTGCGTGCCCCGTACGGGCATCCCGTACGCCCTCCTCGGCGCGTACCCCTATAACGTTCCGCACCCCCTATAGCTCCGCGGTTGTACCCCACCTGGGATCACGTCAGGAACATGTCACCTGGTGAACACTTCGCGTCAACGTCCCAGGACGTCGTCACCCCCCACGACGAGCGAAGGAACACCGCGTCATGCCCCGTCCCCTGCTTGCCCTTTCCACGATGGTCGCCGCCGGTGTCCTCACCACCGGTGCACTGGCCGCCCCCGCCTACTCGCAGCCCCACGCCGCGCAGCACGGCATATCGGTCCGCGCCACGGCGATCGCCCGGGCCCAGGCCAACGTGACCCGGCACGCCGACACCTTCGGCTTCGGCGCGGGCCAGGCCCTCGTGGTCAAGGACGTCGTGATCGACGCCGACGGCACCCAGCACGTGCGCTTCGAGCGCACCTACCGCGGCCTCCCCGTCGTCGGCGGCGACTTCGTCGTCCACCAGAAGGCCGACGGCGCGCTCAAGGGCTCCAGCCACGCCCGCGCCCACCGCGTGGCGCTCGCCTCCGTCGCCCCCGCCGTCGACGCCAAGGGCACCGCGGCCGGCGCACTGCGCCGCTCGCACGGACTGGTCCGCAACGCCCGCTCCACCCCCGAGCTGATCGTCTGGGCCGCCGACGGCACCGCCCGCCTGGCCTGGCGCACCACCGTGCAGGGCCTGGGCGACAAGGGCCAGCCGCACGGCGAGGTCTTCGTCACCGACGCCAGGACCGGCGCCGCGATCGAGAACTACGACACCGAGCGCGAGGCCACCGGCACCGGCCACTCCGAGTACACCGGTGACGTCTCCATCGACACCACCCAGCAGGCCGACGGCACCTTCGCCCTGATCGACCCGACCCGCAAGCACATCACCAAGGACGCGCACAACGTCTCCGCCTCGTCCCTGAACAGCTCGTCGGGCACGCTCGTCACCGACGCCGACAACATCTGGGGCGACGGGCGGAAGTTCTCCACCGACCGCTCCACCGCCGCCGTCGACGCGCACGTCAACACCGCGAAGACCTTCGACTACTACAAGAGCACCTTCGGCCGCAACGGCATCAAGAACGACGGCCGCGGCGCCACCGTCTTCGTCCACGTCGGCACCAACTGGGACAACGCCCAGTGGTCGGACTCCTGCTTCTGCATGATGACCGGCGACGGCGACGGCACCACCGACCCCGAGCAGGTCGACCTCGACACCATGGGCCACGAGATGACCCACGGCGTCACCTCGGCCACCGCCAACCTGCGCTACAGCGGCGAGTCCGGCGGCCTCAACGAGGCCACCAGCGACATCCTCGGCACCATGGTCGAGTGGTACGCCGCCAACCCGGTCGACACCCCCGACTACCTCTTCAGCGACCAGTCCACCCCGCCGTGGCTGCGCCGCTTCGACAAGCCGTCCCTCGACGGCCGCTCCGCCGACTACTGGTCGAAGTCCGTCGGCCGGCTCGACGTGCACAACTCCTCCGGCGTCGGCAACCACTGGTTCTTCCTCGCCAGCGAGGGCAGCGGCACCAAGACCATCAACGGCGTCACGTACAACAGCCCGACGTACAACGGCTCCACCGTCACCGGCATCGGCAACCAGAAGGCCTCCGCCATCTGGTACCGGGCGCTGACCGTCTACATGACGTCCACCACCGACTACAAGGGCGCCCGCACCGCGACCCTGAGCGCGGCCAAGGACCTCTACGGCGCCACCAGCGCCGAGTACGCCACGGTCGCCGCCGCCTGGAGCGCGGTCAACGTCGCCTGACCCGCCGCCACCGGCTCCTCAGCCCGGCCGGACCAGTCCGCTCTCGTACGCGAAGATCACCGCCCGCACGCGGTCCCGCAGCCCCAGCTTGGCCATGACCCGGCCGAGGTGCTTCTTCACCGTGGGCTCCGCCAGACCCAGGGCGGCGGCGAGTTCGGTGTTGGTCAGGCCGCGGGCGGCGCCGAGCAGGACCTCGCGTTCGCGCGGGGTCAGCAGGAGCAGACGCTCCCCGCCGCCTTCACCGGCGGCGGGGAGCCGGTGGGCGAAGCGGTCGAGCAGACGCCGGGTCACGCGGGGGGAGACCACGGCGTCACCGCGGGCCACGTCACGGATCGCGGCCAGCAGCTCCTCGGGCCGGCTGTTCTTGAGCAGGAATCCGGAGGCACCGGCCCGCAGCGCTTCGAAGGCGTACTCGTCCAGGTCGAACGTGGTGAGGACGAGCACCCGCGTCCCGGGCACCTCCCGGAGCACCCGCCGGGTCGCCTCGATGCCGTCGGTGCCCGGCATTCGTACGTCCATCAGGACCACATCGGGGCGCAGCCGCCGCGCCAGCTCCACGGCGGCCTCGCCGTCCGCCGCCTCGCCGACCGGCTCCATGCCGGGCTCGGCCCGCAGGATCATGGTGAACGCAAGCCGCAGCAGTTCCTCGTCGTCGACGAGGAGCACACGGACGCTCACGGGGCACCGCCCGGATCGAGCCGTACGAAGACCCGCCAGCCGCCGCCCGGCAGCGGACCGGCGCGCAGCACCCCGCCGTAGGCCGCGGCGCGTTCCCGCATCCCCGCCAGACCGCGCCCGGGCGCGGGGACCGGCACGGCAGGCCCGTCGTCGGTCACCTCGACCGTGACGGCCCGGGGCGCGCAGGAGACCCGGACCTCGGCGGACGTGCCCTCGGGCGTGTGGCGCAGCGCGTTGGTCAGGGACTCCTGCACCAGGCGGTGGACCGTCAGCTGCGCCGCCGCGGGCACCCGGGTGGCGTCGCCGTCCACCCGGAGACGGGTCGTCAGGCCCGCCGCCCCCATCCGCTCGCACAACGCCCCGAGCTGGGCGACACCGGGCGGCGGATGCCGTTCCGCGTCGGGTTCCGCGTCGGGTTCCGCGTCGGCTTCGGCGTCGGATCCGGCGTTCTGGAGGAGGCCCAGCGAGCGCCGCATGTCGGTCAGCGCCTGCCGCCCGGTCTCGGCGATCCGGCCCGTCACGGCGAGCGCGTCGGCGGGCCGCGCGTGCACCACCGCGTCGGCGAGCGCCACCACGACCGACAGGCTATGTGTGACGCTGTCGTGCAACTCCCGCGCGATCCGGGCCCGTTCCTCGGCCACGGCGAGCCGCGCCCGCTCGTCGCGCTCCCGCTCCAACCGGGCCACGCGGTCCTCCCGCGCGGCGCGCCTGATCCGCGTGTGCGCACCGAGCAGCGCGCTCGCGGCGACCCCGGCGGTCATCGCGGCGGCGGAGGCGAGGAACCGGCCCTCGGGCGCCCAGCGGGCCGCCGCCAGCACGGCCCCGGCCACCGCGACGAGCCCCGCCGCCCACGCGGACCGCCCCGGCGACCGGGCGGCGACCGTACCGAGGGCGATCAGCAGCGCCGCGTCGGCGGGCGACTGGACGCCCAGCAGCCACTGCGCCAGCGCGACGGCGCCGATCACGCCGAACACGAGGCGGGGAGCCCGGCGCCGCCACACCAGCGGCAGCACGAGGGCCGTCTGCAGGACGATCCCCGTGGCACCCTCCAACCGCCCCGGACCGAACGTCACCAGCCAGAGCGCCGCCGCCAGTGACGCGTCCCGCGCCAGGGGCGGTACGCGCACCAGGAGCCGGCCCGGAAACCCGAGCGGATCCGTCCGTACCGCGGCTTCGACCATCGTGTCCGTCCTCGCAGGCTGGGCGTCTCTCCAGGGCCCACGCTAGGGCCCCGGCCCCGGGAGCACGTCAGCCCACCGGCGGAGAAGCGGGGTGCGCCCCCGGGATACGCGGACTCCTCCCGAGGGAGGAGCGGGCCGCTCCCCGGGCGACCGGCGCACACCGGACGGATCGTCCCCCGGGACGTCGCCCCGGGCGCGGGGCCGTCGGAATTCTGGACGTGTCCCCGCACCCACCCCTCGCAAGGAGCCGGACCATGCCCCTCACCCGTCGCGGACTGCTCAGGACACTGGGCGCCGCCACCGCACTCGCCACGACGGGCGCCGCCGCCCGCCCACCCGCACGGCCCGCCGCCCCGAACGCCCCCGGCGCGGCACCGGCCCCCTGCGCGCTCCGCCTGCCGCCGCCCACCGGGCCCTGGCCGGTCGGCACCGTCGACCTGCACCTCGTCGACGGGGCCCGCCCGGACCCCCTCGTACCGGCGCGGCCCTTCCGCGAGCTGATGGCCGGCGTCTGGTACCCGGCGGATCCTGGAGGGACGTACCCGACCGCCCCGTGGCTGCCCCCGGCGGCCGCAGCCGACTGGGACGCGCACTCCGCCCCCGCCCTGGGCATTCCCACCGGCGCGGTGGACTGGCGGGGGATCCGCACCCACGCGCGGACCGGCGCACCCGTCGCCCGCGCGGCCGGACAGCTGCCCGTGGTGCTGTTCTCGTCCGGCGACGGCGGCACCCGCGCGCTCGGCACCACCCTGGTCGAGGAGCTCGCGAGCCGGGGCTACGTCGTGGTCGCCCTCGACTCCACCTACGAGGCCGACCAGGTCGAGTTCCCCGGCGGGCGCGTCGAACGGGCCCTCCCGCTGCCCGACGAGCTCACCCCGGAGGTCATCGCCGCCCTCCTGGCGCTACACGCCCGCGCCCGCCTCGCCGACGCCGGCTTCGTCCTCGGCCGGCTCGACGCCCTGGCCCACGGGCGCAACCCCGACGCCGGGCGGCGGCCCCTGCCCGCCGGACTGCCCGAGGCGCTCGACCTGTCGAGGACCGGCGCGTTCGGGCAGTCCCTGGGCGGCTCCGTCGCCGCCCAGCTCGCCCACGACGACCCGCGCGTCCGCGCGGCCGCCGGCCTCGACGGCGAGTTCGTCGGCCCGGTCGCCCACACCGGCGTCGGCACGCCGTTCCTGCTGATGGCCTCCGGTACGAAGACCCTCGGCACCGAGCCGAGCTGGGCGAGCTTCTGGGCCGCCTCGACCGGCTGGAGGCGCGCCCTGCGCCTGCGGAACGCCGCCCACGGCTCGTACACCGACCTTCAGGTCCTCCTTCCGCAGCTCACCGGCGGTCCTCAGGTCCCCGCCGCCGAACTCATCGGCACCATCGACCCCCGGCGCTCCCTGGCGGCCCAGCGCACCGCCGTCACGGCCTTCTTCGATCTGCATCTCCGGCGGCGGCCCACGCCGTTCTTCGCGCACCCCGGCGACCGGTACCCGGAGGTGGAGGTGCTGGGCTGAGCCGAACGGCGGGGCGGGACGGTGCCCGGTAGCGTGGGCCGCGGGGAGGGGCAGACGACACGTCGGCGCGATCGAAGGACGGACTCGGCCCGGTGCCCTCCCGCGACCCCCACGACGCCGTACCCCCCGGGCGGCGGCACGACGGCACCGCAGGCGTCCCGCCGCGGAGCCGGTGGCGCGGGCCGATCGGCACCTGGCCGGCGTTCGCGTTCGCCGTGGGCGTGCTCGGCGTCGCCAACGTGCTCCTGCACCGTTGGTCGGGTCCCGTCGAACTCGTGACGGCCGTGGTGGCCACCGCCCTGCTGCTCGGCGTGCTCCGCTGGGCGGGCGGCACGCGGGCGGACGCGGGCCTGGCGCCCGGCACGCTGGGGCGCGGCGCCCGCTGGGCGCTGGCCCTGATCGGCCTGGTCGGCGTCGTCTACCTGGCCGGGGCGCTGCTGCCGGCCACCAGGGGCCTCTTCGAGGACCGGCGGTACGCGGGCATGGACGGCGGCGAGCTGGCCCTGCGCGTGCTCGTGTACGTGCCCGTCGGTACCGTCCTGCTGGAGGAGACCGCCTTCCGTGGGGTGCTGTACGGGCTGGTGGCCCGGGCCCGGGGCACCGTCTGGGCGACCGCCGTGTCGAGCCTCCTGTTCGGCCTGTGGCACGTGCTGCCGTCGCTGCACCTGTCGACGGCGAAGCCCTCACTGACCACGGTCTTCGGCGACTCGGCGCTCGGCGCGGGCGTCGCGATCGGGGCGGCCGTGCTGTTCACGGCCGCGGCGGGCGTCCTCTTCTGCGAACTGCGCCGCCGCAGCGGCAGCCTCCTCGCGCCGATGGGCCTGCACTGGGCGGTCAACGCCCTCGGCTACCTCGTCGGCTACCTGGTGCGCTGACCGCGCGCACCGACTGACCGCCCGCGCCGCGCACCTGCGGCACGGCACCTGCGGCACCCTCACTTCGGCGGGCTGACGATCTCCTTGAGCCGGTCCAGGTCCTGCGGGGTGAAGCCGGACGGGTGCATGACCGCGGCCCAGCCGTCCACGTACGCGGCCTTGTACACGTGCCCGTGGCCGTCCGGCACCCCCGTGGAGAACGGCAGGTCGGCGGTGACCTGCCAGAACGTCACGAGCGGGATCCAGAACATGGAGCCGAGCACGTCGGTGCCGGGCGTCTCCCCGATCCAGTCGGGTTCGCTCAGGGCCAGGTCGGGGCTCCACCAGACGATCGGGTCGGACGGGTGCATGAGGTACAGGACCCGCGTCCCGTCCCACGGGCGGTCCTTCGGGGGGATCGCGCCGGCCGGGTCGCCGGTGAAGCGGACGGTCCGCCCCTCCCTGTAGACGGGCTCGATCTCGGGGCTCCCCGGCTCCCGGTGGTCGGTGAACTCGCGGAAGAGGGTGTTGAAGTTGGGCGGCCCCGCGAACAGGGTGCCGGCGGTGCGGTTGCGCAGGTCGTACTCCCCGCTGAAGGCCGCCTCCCCGCCGAACGAGCCCAGGCTCTCGCCCGCCACGAACAGCCGCGGGCGGTGGTCCTGGGGCAGCTTGGACCACACGTCGTACACCGCGTCGAACAGCTCGCGGCCGGCCTCGCGGGCCTTGGACTGGTCGACGAGGTACGACATCCACGACGGGAGGTACGAGTACTGCATCGACACGGTCGCCGCGTCCCCGTCGCCGAGGTACTCGAACGAGTCCACGGCGGCCGGGTCCACCCAGCCGCTGCCCGTGGTGGTGATGACCAACAGGTTCTTCCGTTCGAAGCCGCCCGCCCGCTTCAGGTCCGCGACCGCCCGCTGCGCCCGGCCCTCCGCGCTGTCGGCCGTCTCCAGACCCGCGTACGCCCGCACGGGCTCCCGCGCCGCGCGGTGCGTGAACGCGCCGATCCGCGCGGCCGTCGGACCGCCGCCGGTGAAGGCCCGACCCTGATAGCCCAGCGAGTCCCACGGCACCAGCGAACCCGGCCCGCCCGAGCGCAGCGGAGAGACGGGCTGGTGCACGCCCTGCGGCGTCTCCTTGTCCCGCAGCGAGAAGGCCTCGTTCATCCCGTTCACGAAGCCGGCGAGCAGCACCCCGCTGAACACGGACCACGCCAGGGCCACCACCAGGGTCCAGCCCACCACCCGCGCGGCCTGCGGACCCACCCAGCGCCCGAGCAGGCGGGCGGCCCAGTGGTAAGCGCGCCGCAGGCCCCGCCCGACGAGCAGCAGCAGCCAGAAGACGAGGACGGCGACGAAGGGACAGGCGACGGTGGCGGGGAGGCTGTAGTCGGTGACGTCCATGAGCCGGCGGATCTCGTGCTGCCAGTACTGCCCGAGCCCGAACGCGACGCCCAACAGCACGACCGCGGCGACGATCAGCACCCGCCACGACCGGTGCGACGCGGTCCGGGCCTCCCGGTCGGCGAACGCCCGCCACACATACGCGGCGACGACGCCGAGGCCGTACCCGATCGCCCCGCTGATCCCGGCGATCAGCCCCTGCAGGACACCGCTGCGAGGGAGCAGCGACGGAGTGAAGGACAGACAGGCGAGGAGGAGCGCGCCCCAGCAGCCCGGCACCGTGAGCCGGGGCGGCCACCAGCGGCGGCGCTTCCCGGGCTTCCCGGAGTCCGGCGGCGGCTCGTCGGCACGGGACCGGCGCGCGGACTCGGGTTCGGGCTTGGGCTGGGGCTCGTGCTTGGCCTCGGCCTCGGCCTCAGGCTCGGGCTTGGCCTCGGGTTCGTGCTTGGGCTCGTGCTTGGCCTCGGCCAGGGGCTTGGGCTCGGGCTCGGGCTTGGGCTCGGGCTCGGGCTCGTGCTCGGGCTCGTGTATGGCCTCGGGCCCCCCGTCCGAGGGTGGATCGGACGGGGGGCCCGACGAGCCATCGGGTCGTTCAGGAGCCATGGCGTCCTCCGCGGCCATGCTCCCTTGGCCGGGCCCCGGCTGCCACCTGGGCCGACGGCGGCCGGTCGGTCATGGTCCGGCCTCCGGGCCGTGGCCGGGCCCGCTCCCGTTCATGGCGTCGAGCGCCTTCCGGGACCGCCGCTCGACCAGGATCGGGAGGTAGGCCCGGATCCTGGCGTGGTCGAAGTGGGCGTACGCGCTCCGGACCACCGACTCGACGGTGGTCACGTCGACGGAGGGGTAGGCGCCGACGAGCCGGACCACGAGCTCTCCCAGGGGCGCCGACTCGTCGACGGCCGCCGCCGGGCCGACGTACGGAGTCCGCTCTTCCACCGTCATGGCCGCACCGTTCCTCGCGAGACCGTCCGTCGTGCTCATTGTCGGCGCGCCAGGCCAAGATCGCTCTCCGGGCGGTGCCGGCCCAGGCTGAGGGAACGCTCCTGAGCGCCGGTTGAGGAGCGGGACGCGGGCGGCGTTAGCATCGGCACGTCCCCGACCACTGGAGTTCACCGTCATGCCTTTGCCGCGCATCGGAGTCGTCATCGTCACCATGGGCAACCGCCCGCGGGAGCTGGAGGCGCTGCTCGCTTCGGTGGAGCGGCAGGACGTCCCCGCGACGCGGGTGGTCCTGGTGGGCAACGCGACGCCGCTGACCGACGTCGTGACGGACGCGACCAAGATCCCGCTGACCGAGAACCTGGGCTGCCCCGGCGGCCGCAACGTCGGCCTGGAGCTGCTGCGCGACTCGGGCGAGGTGGACGTCGTCGTCGAGCTCGACGACGACGGCCTGCTCATCGCCGACGACGTCTTCCGCACGGTCCAGCGGCTCTTCGCGGAGGACCCGAAGCTGGGCATCATCGGCTTCCGGGTCGCCGACGAGCACGGCCACACCGAGCGGCGCTGGGTGCCCCGGCTGCGGGCGGACGACCCGATGCGCGGCGGCCAGGTGACTGCCTTCCTCGGCGGCGGCCACGCCTTCTCGATGCCGATGCTGCGTCAGACCGGCCTGTGGGCGGGGGAGTTCTTCTTCGGGCACGAGGAGTCCGACCTGGCGTGGCGGGCCCTGGACGCCGGCTGGAAGATCGTCTACGAACCGGAGCTCGTCCTCCAGCACCCGAAGACCTCTCCGGCCCGGCACGCGGTCTACTACCGCAACACCGCCCGGAACCGCGTGTGGCT
This sequence comes from Streptomyces sp. NPDC023157, assembly GCF_055560575.1. NCBI lineage: Bacteria > Bacillati > Actinomycetota > Actinomycetes > Kitasatosporales > Streptomycetaceae > Streptomyces > Streptomyces sp. NPDC023157. The sequence goes on along the minus strand of NZ_JBVHIL010000002.1, from coordinate 304,063 downwards.
GGCCCGCCGCCGGCTCCCGGTGCCGCTGATCCCCGTCTACCTCGGCGTGTGGATCCTCATCACCCTGCTCCGCACCCGCGAGGCCGCTGGCCTCAAGGCCTGGTGGGGCGGCTTCTTCGAGGGCGTCCGCACCTCGTGCGGCCCGCGCGGGGCGATGCGCTGGAGCACGGTCTGGCGCATGACCCGGCTGGGCAGGCCGCCGATCCTCTGACGCGCGCGGGCCGCCGGCGGCACGGCGTTCCGAATCCGCGCCCCGGCTCCGGGGCGCGGCCTTCCCGCGTTCTCGCCCTCGCACGGGGCCGGGCGGCGGTCAGAGGGGGACGACGGTCGTCTCCGTCGCCTTGACGCCGACCCAGACCGACACCCCGTCGGCGAGGCCGAGCTCGGCGGCGGACTGGGGGGTGATCTCGGCGACGAGGTCGGGCGCGTCGTCGGAGGCGACCAGGACCCGCAGCCTGCTCCCGCTCGCCGTGATCTCGCGTACGGTCCCGGGCCAGACGTTACGGGGGCTGCCGGTCGGCTTCTCCCGGTGCAGGGACACGGCCTCGGGCGCGACGATGGCGAGCGCGGGCGTGCCGGCGGGCGGGGCCTCCGCCGAGATCAGGGTGCCGCCCCCGTCGAGCGCGAGGCCGTCGGGCGTGGCGGTGCCCGGCCAGGCGTTGCGGCCGAGCATGCGCGCGACCCACGGCGAGCGGGGGTGGCGCGTGACCTCGGCAGGCTCCGCGTCCTGCAGGGCGCGTCCGTCCTCCAGGACGAGGACCCGGTCGGCGAGCGAGACGGCCTCGACCGGGTCGTGGGTGACGATCAGGCAGACGCCGCCGAAACCGGTGAGGTGGCTGCGCAGGGTGTGCCGGACCTGCGCCCGGGTGGTCTGGTCGAGGGCGGCGAGGGGCTCGTCGAGGACGAGGAGCCGGGGGCGGGCGGCCAGCGCGCGGGCCAGGGCGACGCGTTGGGCCTGACCGCCGGAGAGCTGGGCGGGGCGGCGGTGGGCCAGGTGCCCGACGCCGAGGCGGTCGAGCCAGTTCTGCGCCTCGTGCCGGGCCTCCGCGCGCGGCACGCCCTGGGCGCGCAGCCCGTACGCGGTGTTGGCGAGCGCGGTCAGGTGCGGGAAGAGGGCGCCGTCCTGCGGGACCCAGGCGACGCGCCGCCGGTGCGGGGGCAGGGCCGTGACGTCGGTGCCGCCGAGGGTGAGGTCGGCGTGGGAGCGCGGGGTCAGACCCAGGAGGGCCCGGAGCAAGGTGGTCTTGCCGGCGCCGTTGGGCCCCACGACGGCGATCGTGGTGCCGGGTTCGGCGTCGAGGGTGAGCTGCGTGTATCCGGTGACCTCGGCGTGCAGGGACCAGCGTGCGCCGGGCGGCGCGGGCCGGAGGCCGTCGGCCCCCGGACCGGCGGCGGGGGTGGGGGTGGGGACGGAGACGGGGACGGGAGCGGCATCGGTGTCGGGGGCGGGCGCCGTGCGGCGGACCCGGTCCGCCGGAGTGCCCGTCCACCGTCCCCGCAGGGCGATGAGCACGCCCATGGCGATGGCGAGGAGCAGCAGGGAGACCGAGGTCGCGGCCTCCGGCTCGTCCTGGAGCAGGAGGTAGACCTGGAGGGGCAGGGTCTGGGTGGTGCCCGGCAGGTTCCCGGCGAAGGTGATGGTGGCGCCGAACTCGCCGAGCGCCCGGGCCCAGGTCAGGGCCGCCCCCGCGACGACCCCGGGCGCCACCATCGGCAGCGTGACGGTGAAGAAGACCCGGACCGGTGAGGCGCCGAGCGAGGCCGCCGTCTCCTCGTACCGGGGGCGCAGCCCGCCCAGCGCGCCCTCCAGGCTGATGACCAGGAACGGCATGGCGACGAAGGTGGCCGCGAGGACCGCGCCGGACGTGTGGAACGGCAGCGTGATGCCGAAGGTGGACTCCAGCCAGGGCCCGAGGAGCCCGCGACGCCCGAACGCGAGCAGCAGCGCCACACCGCCGACGGTCGGCGGCAGCACCATCGGGAGCAGCACCAGCGAGCGCACGAACGCCTTGCCCCGGAACGGGACCCGGGCCAGCAGCCAGGCGAGCGGCACCCCGAGCAGGAGGGAGAGCCCGAGGGCCCAGAAGGAGACGAGGAGGGAGAGCCTCAGGGCCTCGACGGTGCCCGGCGAGGTGAGGTGGGAGGCGAGTGCGCTCCACTCGGTCCGTACGAGGATGCCGAGGAGCGGGAGCCCGAGGAACGCCACGGCCGCCAGCGCGGGCAGCGCCAGCAGGAGAGGCGGCCGGGCGCCGGACGTACGGAGGCCTGCTCGTTTCATCGTGGATCCCGAAGACAGGAGGGCGTGAGGCGGCGGGGCTGCCCCTTCCCCAGGGACGGGCAGCCCCTCGTGTTCCGGACGCTCACCGGTGTGTCGCGACCCGGCCCGCGTCCGCCCGGCGCCGCGCGGTGTCCGGGCTGACGCCCGGCAGACGCGCGGCCTGCCCGATGGTGGAGGACTGCATGTTCGACACCGTAGGGCGCTTCGGCTCGCATCTGCAAGAAAGTCGTGCGACTCTCCATCGCGAATGAGAGCGGGCTTGGAGGAAAGGATGAGCCGCGGCCCCGCCGCTGCCGCACCACGGCGGAGGGCCCGGCGTCGGCGTCAGCGTCCCAGCTGGGCGTCCAGCCACGAGAGGACCTCGGGGGTCACCGGGTCGGTGATGTCGGCGAACTCCTCGTGCTTCTTGAGGAACTTGGCCACGTACGGGCAGACGGGGACGATCCGCAGGCCGGCGGCGCGGACGTCGTTCAGGGCGTTCTCGACGAGGACCGAGGCGAGGCCCTGGCCCGCGTAGGCCTCGTCGATCTCGGTGTGGAAGAACACGCGGCGGTCCTCACGGTCCCGGTACGCGGTGAGACCCGCGCGCTGGTCGTCGACGAGGATCTCGTAGCGGTGGCGGGCGTCGACACGACGGACGACGGGGGTGGGGGTGCTCTGCTCGCTCATGGTCCTTGGGTCCTTCCGGGGTGGGGGTATGGGTGGGTGGGTCTCGTCCGTGCGCGGGTGGCGTGCGGGGTCAGGAGCGGGGCGGGGTCCGCGGGTTCTTGCGGGGGCTGATCACCGCGTTCGGCAGGGCCGGGGCCGGGAGCCGGTCGCCGGGGTAGCCGTCGACCTCGCCGAAGCGGTCGGAGGCCCGCTCCCACTCCTCCCGCGCCGCCACGATGTCCTGGTGGTCGCGGCCGATGAAGTTCCACCACATCACGATCTCCTCCTCGAACGGCGGGCCGCCGAGCAGGACCGTCCGGGCCGTGCGGCCGGAGTCGTTGGTGAGCGTGACCGAGGTGCGCCCGGGGGTGGCGTAGCCGAGTTCCGCCGGGCGGAGCGGCGTGCCGTCGAAGCGGACCTCGCCCTCGTCGACGAGGAGACCGTGCTCGAAGTCCGGGTCGACGTCCAGGGTGACGGTGGCTCCGGCGTCGAGCAGGAGCTCGGCGCCGAGGAGCGGCGTGAAGGTGCTGACGGGGGAGGTGTCGCCGGCCAGCGTGCCCAGGAAGACCCGTACCTCGGCGCCGTCGACGCGGAACGGCTTCGGCGCGTGGTGCTGGAAGGCGCGCGGCGCGTGCCGGTGGGCGTCGGGCAGGGCCACCCACAGCTGGACGCCGTGCAGGACGGTGGTGGAGGGGGTGGAGACCTCGGTGTGGGCGATGCCGTGACCGCCGGTCATGAGGTTGATCTCGCCGGGCCGTACGAAGGCGTGGGTGCCGAGGCTGTCGCGGTGCTCGATCTCGCCGGTGAAGAGCCAGCTGACCGTCTGCAGGCCGGTGTGGGGGTGCGGGGCCACGTCCATGCCGCCCGACTCGGCGACCAGGTCGGGTCCGTAGTGGTCGGCGAAGCACCAGGCGCCGATGAGCGTCCGGGCCCGCTGCGGCAGGGTGCGCCGTACGGTCATCGCGCGCGGTCCGCCCAGCGGGACGTCACGGGCGGTGAGGACCTCGACCTCCGTATGATCCATTTTTCCGGCCCTCTCTCCACCATGTAGTTTCGTTTTCAACAATCGTGGTGATCATAGTCCCGATGACGACCCACGACAACACGCGAAGGAGCACAGGGTGACCGAGACGCCCCAGACCACGGCGACGGCCCGCCGGGCGAACGGCCGGATCTACCTCGACAAGCAGAGCCCCGCCGCGTACCGGGCGTTGGTGGCCACCGCGGACGCCGTCCGCGCGACGGCCGCCGACGCGGGCCTCGACCGGATCCTGGTCGAACTGGTCAACCTGCGGGTGTCCCAGATGAACGGCTGCGCCTCCTGCCTCGACGCGCACACCCGGGCCGCGCTGCGCGCCGGGGAGAGCACGCGGCGCCTCGGCGTGCTCGCGGCCTGGCGGGACACCGAACTGTTCACCGCCCGCGAGCGCGCGGCCCTCGCCCTGGCCGAGGCCACCACCCACCCCGCCGACGCCCTCGCGCAGGAGCGCGCCTACGCGGAGGCCCGCGAGGTCCTCACCGACGACGAGCTCTCCGGCGTGCTCTGGGTGGCCGTCACCATCAACGCCTTCAACCGGGTCTCGATCCTCAGCAAGCACCCCGTCCGGGAGGTTCCCGGCCGCTGAGCCGGGACTGACGGCCCCTCGGCCGCCGGGCGCGGCCGAGCCGCCCGGAAAATGCGAGGTACGTCACGTCCCGAGTCGTGCATCCCTGGGAGCCGCTCGTGCATCTTGTGTGCGCGAGGTCCGCGTGGACCCCGTGTGACGTCGACTCCTAGCAAGGGCAGAACATTTTGATATCTACGACTCTGGGCGTGCGCCGTGCCGTGACCATCGCGGTCACGACCTCCGCCGTCCTGGCCGGCGGCCTCTTCGCCGGCCAGGCTCAGGCCGCGACGCCGCCCGCCCCGTCCATCACCGCCCCGGGCGGCTTCGTGATGAACAACGGGACGGGAACGGCGCTGTTCGGCAAGGCCGCGGACACCCGCCGGTCGACCGGCTCCACCACGAAGATCATGACCGCCAAGGTGGTGCTGGCCCAGCGCGGCCTGAACCTCGACACCAAGGTCACGATCGACAAGGCGTACAGCGACTACATCGTCGCCAAGAACGCCTCCTCGGCCCGGCTCATCGTCGGCGACAAGGTGACGGTCCGGCAGCTCCTCTACGGCCTGATGCTGCCGTCGGGCTGCGACGCCGCCTACGCGCTGGCCGACAAGTTCGGCACCGGCACCACCCGGGCGGCCCGGGTGAAGTCGTTCATCGGCAAGATGAACGACGAGGCCCGCAAGCTGGGCATGCGGAACACGCACTTCGACTCGTTCGACGGGATCAGCAACGGGTCGAACTACTCGACCCCGCGCGACCTGACGAAGCTGGCGAGCAGTGCGATGAAGGACGCCACCTTCCGCACCGTCGTCAAGACGAAGTCCACGACGCAGAAGGTCACCACCCGCAGCGGTGGCTACCGGAACATGGCGTGGACCAACACGAACAAGCTGCTGAGCACCTACAGCGGCGCGATCGGCGTGAAGACCGGCTCCGGTCCGCAGGCCAAGTACTGCCTCGTCTTCGCCGCCACCCGCGGCACCAAGACGGTCATCGGCGCGGTGCTCGGTGCGCCGAACGAGGCGAACCGCGCGGCCGACGTGAAGAAGCTGCTCGACTACGGCTTCGCCAAGTAGCGGTGACGAAAGGCGGCCGGCGCCCTGGTGCGCCGGCCGCCGCCCCGGCTGCCTCCCGCCCGGCGGGAGGCAGCCCCGGACGGCCGACGCCGGCTCAGGCGCAGGTCAGCACCGTCTTGGCGATCGTCGCGCGGCCCTCGAGGGCCGCGTGGGCGGACGCCGCGTCGGACAGGGGCAGACGCCGGCCGATCCGCACCCGCAGACTCCCGTCGCGGACCAGGCGCAGTACGGCCGTTCCCCGGCGCAGGAGCTCCGCGCGGTCCTGGATGTGGTGGACCAGGTTCGGGCGGGTGACGTACACGGATCCCGCGGCGTTGAGCCGCTGGAGGTCGAACGGGGGGACGGGGCCTCCGGACTGGCCGTAGACCGCCAGGACTCCCCGGGGACGCAGCGCGGCGAGGCTCTCGTCGAAGGTCGGGCCACCGATGCCGTCGAAGACCGCGGCGGCGCCGAGACCTCCGGAGTGCCGCCGCACCGCCGCGAGGAGCGCGCCCGGCCGGTAGTCGACGACCTCGGCCGCGCCCGCGGCCCGCGCCGCCTCCGCCTTCGCCTCGGTGGACGCCGTGCCGACGACCGTGCCGCCGCGCAGCCGTACGAGCTGGGTGAGCAGCATGCCGACGCCGCCCGCCGCCGCGTGCACGACGACGGTGTCGCCGGGCTGGACCGGGTACGTGTCGTGGCACAGGTAGTGCGCGGTCATGCCCTGGAGCAGCGTGGCCGCGGCCTGTTCGGCGGCCAGTCCGGCCGGCACGGGCACCAGCCGGTCGGCGCTCAGCAGCGCGTACTCGGCGTACGCCCCCGGCAGGTTCGCCCAGGCGACCTCGTCGCCGACGGCGACCTCGCGCACCCCGGGCCCGAGCTCGACGACGGTGCCGGCGCCCTCCTGCCCTGGGACGAAGGGCAGTTCGTGCGGGTAGAGACCGGACCGGAGGTAGACGTCGATGTAGTTGACGCCCGCGGCGGCGATCCGCACCAGCGCCTCGCCCGGTCCCGGCGACGGGCGGGGCAGGTCGACGAGCTCCAGCACGTCGGGTCCGCCGGGCCGGCTGACCCGTATCGCTCTCATGGCCGCGATCGTACGACGGGGGGCCGCCGCCGGGCGAGGGACGGGCGGTTCAGCCGGCGTCATAGCCCGCCTCGTCGGCGAGTTCGCGGACGAGCGGCAGGACCTGGCGGATCTCGTTCTCGTGGCGGCGCCACTTGTCCGGGTCGGGCTTGGTCTGGGTCATCACCACGGGCAGGTCGCGGCGGCCCCACGCGTCGGCGAAGGGCAGGTGCACGGCCTCGGCGACGGCCTCCATGGTGGCCACCGGGTCGGCCTGGACGTCCTCGTAGCGCACCAGCACGGAATTGCCGGTGGGGGCGAGGGCCTTGGCGGCGTCGAGGACGGCCCGGTTGTGGGCCAGCCAGTTGCGGGCGCAGACCTCGGCCAGCGTCAGGTTCACCCAGTCCCGCCAGCCGGGCGGCAGGCTCAGGTTCCACCACTGCTTCCCCCACGGGAACACGTCGGAGTAGCCCTTGATGCGCAGCTGCTCCGGCACCGGGTAGGAGAAGAACATCCGCGGGTTGAGCCAGGCGTCCATGAGGGAGCCGATGCTGGTGCGCGGATCGCGGACGACGAACACGTACGTGGCGTCCGGGTAGAGGGCCTGGAGGAAGGGGATCCGGAAGCAGGACTGGATGCTCTTCTCCACCAGCCGTATGCCGTCGGCGAGTTCGGTCTCGGTGGGGCGCGGGCCGCGCGGCGGGAAGCAGAACGGGGTGATCTCGTCGAGCTCGCCGCCGTCCCGCGTGGTGGGGGGACCCTCGGGAAGGTCGCCGGGGAAGCGCTCCTTGAGGGCCTTGAGCGGCACGTCGTAGTAGTACGGCTGGGGGCCCTGCGCGCTGATGAAGTCGAGGTAGTCCAGCTTGTCGTCGACGGTCCACTCGGCGCCGGGCCGGCGCGCGGCGGCGAGCAGGTCGGCGTCGAGCCGGGCCGCCACCTCGGGGGTCGCGTCGGAGGCGTCCAGGGCGTTGGAGTGCCAGCCGCGCCGGCTGGGGTGCAGCTCGCCGCGCTCCCAGATCGGCTTGCCCTCGCGGCCGATGCTCCAGACGTGCTCGCTGCGTTCGATCAGGCTGCGGACCAGACTGGTGCCGGAACGGGGGTGGCCGACGATGAAGATGGGCTGCTTGAGCATGGCTGAGGTCGCTTTCGTGAGGAGGCGGGTTCTCATGCGGGCCAGCGAGCGGACCTGACGTGCCGGTTGACGAGCCCGGCCACGGTGATCAGGGCCTGGACGCCCGCGATGAGCGCGATGGCGCCGGTCACGCCGAGGAACTGCAGGGCCAGACCGCCGACCAGGGAGCCGAGCGGGGATCCGGCGCCGATGAGCGTGATGGTCGCGGCGATGGCACGGCCGCGCCGGTGGTCCGGGGTCTGCCGGAAGATCATGATGTCGACGAGGATCTTCAGCGCCGGCAGCCCGAGCGCCGCCAGGGTCAGCATCGCGAAGACCCAGACCGGTCCGAGCGGGAGCGCCAGCAGGGCCACCGCGACGGTGGTGAGCGTGGACGCGGAGAGCAGCAACGCGCCCGGGCCGAGCACCCGGTGGAGCCGTGGCACCAGCGCCGAGCCGGCGAGCATGCCGACGGCGGTGCCGGACAGCGCCAGGCCGATCGTGCCGGGGGAGTGCTCCTGCTGACGCAGGGTCACCATCACCATGAGGATCGCGGCGGTGATGCTGAAGTAGAAGATGCTGATCAGGAGCAGCGCGGACCGCAGCAGCCGGTCGCCGAGCAGTTCGACCAGGCCGGAGAAGGCGGTGGTCAGCGGTCCGAGCGCGCTCTTCTTCTCAACGGTCGCGGGTTCGTCGGTCGCCGGCTCGCCGGACGGCGCCTCGGCGGGCGGGGCCGTCTTCGGTACCCGGATCACCAGGGCGCAGACGAAGGAGATCACGAAGCCGGCGATCGCGGCGACGAACGGGAAGGTGCGGGAGACCAGGTAGAGCGCGCCGCCCAGGGGCGGTCCGGCCAGGGCGGCGGCTCCGCTGCGGGCCTCGTCCTGGCTGAGCGCCGCCGTCAGCTGATGGTCCGGCACCACGGCGCGGATCAGCAGCATCCGGGCCGGTGCGCCGAACGCCGTCCCGGTGCCGAGGACGACCGCGGCCAGCATCAGCAGCCCGAAGTTCGCCCGGTCGGCCAGCAGACTGAGGACGATGAACGCGAGAGTGAGCGCCCGGACCGCCTCGGAGATCAGCAGGATGCGGCGCCGGTCCCACCGGTCGACGACCACGCCGGCCGGCAGTCCGACCAGGAGGGCGGTGCCGATCTGGACGAAGCCGAACAGGCCGGCGAGCGCGGGTGAGCCGGTCAGGGACATGATCAGAAGGGGATAGGCGACCTCCACGGCTTCGAGGCCGAGGTTGGCCGCGGCAGCCCCGATCCACAGAATCTGGAAGGGCCGGTTACGGCGCGGGGGTGTCGGCGGGGGAAGAGTCGCGCTATCACTCAGATGTAAGCGTTCACTCATGCGTGAAAGGTAGCATGGTCGTGAATGGTTCGCTACGAGGAAACGGAGATGGGTTCATGGCTGAAGACGCCGACGCGGTGACGGTCGTCCGCGAAGTGGACGACGTGGAGACGCTCAAGGCGCTGTCCGACCCGCTGAGGCTGGCGATCCTGCGCACGATGATGAGCGACGTACGCGCCGCGCACCGGGTGAAGGACATCGCCCGGCTGCTCGACCAGCCGCCCACCCGGCTCTACCGGCACATCAAGGTGCTGGAGGCGGCGGGCCTGATCAAGGTGGCGCAGACCCGGATGGTCTCCGGGATCCAGGAGAGCCAGTACCAGGTGGCGCAGTTCGCCCTGCGGCTGAGCCGCGACCTGCTGGCCGCGCCGGGCAACGCGGGCGAACTCGCCGACGCGTTCGCGGCGACCCTGAACGACTTCCGCGACCGGCTCGTACGGGACATCATCAGCGGGCGCTTCCAGCCGGAGCCCGACCCCGAGGCCGCGGAGCAGCCCGATCCTCTCGGCCCGATGGTCGTCGCGCTCGACCGCCGGCTCACGCCGGAGCGGGCCACCGAGTTCCGGTCCCGTCTGACCGCGCTGATGGAGGAGTTCAACCGCCCCGACGACGAGGAGAAGGCCGTCGTCCCGGTCGAGTTCCTGATGATGTTCTGGGCGCCCAAGGAGCCCGCCGGAGACACGCCCGCCGGAGACACGCCTGGCCGAGACACGCCCGGCCGAGACACGCCCGCGTAGGCGCGCCCGTTCAGGCGCCGCCCCCGCGCGCGGCGGGCGGCTCCTCACGCACACGTGAAGGCGCCCTCGGGGTCCGGCCGGTGAGGCCGGACCCCGAGGGCGCCTTGGTGCGGGTCAGGACCGCCGGACGGCCGCCCTGACCCCTGTGCTCGCTCGGCTCACTTGGTCGCGATGAAGAGCCGGCCGCCGGGGAACCGGTGCGGCACGCACTCCGCCCGCTCGAAACCGGCCTGCCGGAAGCGGGCCAGCCAGTCCTCCTCCGGAGGCAGCGTCACGTTCATGAACCCGGCGTGCAGGTAGGTGAAGAGCGCGCTGAACCGGCGCTCGCGCTCCGCCGACGCGTACGGCACGGCGTCGGTGATCGCCATGATGCCGCCCGGGCGCAGCGCCTCCCGGCACTGGCGCAGCACGCGGTCGAAGACGTCGCCCTCCTGCACGATGTCGTGGAAGACGAATCCGGCGTGGATGACGTCGGCACCCGCCACCGGCCCGGGGTCGTCGGCGATGGACTGGATCGGGCGCTCCACCACCGTCAGCCGCTCGCCGACCCCGGCCGCCAGCGCCGCGCGGGACGCCTCCTGGCACGCGCCGGCGCTCATGTCCAGGGCCACGCCGGTGCTCTCTGGCAGCCGGCCCAGCAGGTCGATCAGCAGACCGGCGGCACCGGCGCCCAGGTCGACGATCCGCTTCGGACGCGCCCCCAGGATCACCTCGGTGGCGGCCGGGTAGAAGCCCTGGCTGCCGATCCAGCGGGAACTGACCGCCACCTCACGCCCGTCGCGGCTGTACTGCGCCGCCGCGGCGGCCGGGTCGCGCAGGAACTCGGCGGGATGCCGCACGTACGGCTGGTTGGCCCGCAACGACCAGGTGAGGTAGCCGGACTGGTGGATCCGGTCGGCGAAGTCGTCCGCGACCCGGAACTCCTTGACACCGGTCGGCACCAGCAGCGCCGCGGCGACCAGGGTGGACAGGAAACCGTCCATGCCCTCTTCCGGGACGTCCGCGGCCACGGCCAGCTCGGCCGCGGTGACCGGGTCACCGCGCTCCAGCAGCGGGACGATGCCCAACCGGTCGGCCATCTCCAGCAGGGTGGCGACGGCGGCGAGATCGGCTGCGGTCTCCGGGGTGCTGATGCTTGACATCGGGCTCTCCCACTCCATTTCGACGGTCATCTGGAAGTTCCACGGGCCGGGCCGGTACGGTTCCCGGCCGGCCGGGAGGCGCGGCACCGTGGGCGCCGCACCGGTCTGGGGTCCCTCATCGGGGACCGGTCTCTTCGCCACCGGTGCGCCGGCGGAGCTTGGGCCGGGTGCGGGGCGCCGGCCGGCCGAGGCGCTCGGCGAGCGCGGCGACCGTCGGGGACTCGAACAGGGCGGCCACGCTCAGGCTCGCGTCGAACCGGGTGCGTACCCGGTTGAGCAGCCGGGTGGCGAGCAGCGAATGCCCGCCGAGGTCGAAGAAGTTGTCGTGCACGCCGACCCGCGAGGTCTTCAGGACCTCGGCGAACATGGCGCACAGGGCCGTTTCCCGCTCGTCCCGGGGGGCCAGGTAGGGCGTGTCGGACGCGCCCGGGTCGGGCGCCGGCAGCGCCTTCCGGTCGACCTTGCCGTTGCCGGTCAGCGGCAGCCGGTCCAGGGTGACGAACAGGCTCGGCACCATGTAGTCCGGCAGCGTCCGGGCGACGTGCGCCCGCACGGCCGCCACGTCCACGTCCGCCGGGACCAGGTAGCCGACCAGCCGCTCGCCGTCCCCGGTGACCGTCGCGTGGGCCACGTCCGGGTGGCCGGTCAGGGCCGCCTCGACCTCGGCCGGTTCGATCCGGAACCCGCGCACCTTCAGCTGCGCGTCGACCCGGCCCTCGAACTCCAGCACCCCGTCGGGCCGGTACCGGGCGAGGTCGCCGGTGCGGTACATGCGCCCACCGGCCGGACCGTACGGGTCGGCCACGAACCGGGCGGAGGTCACGTCCGGCTGGTACGCGTAGCCCCGGGCCAGGCCGGTGCCGGTCACGTACACCTCACCGGGCACCCCCGGGGGCACCGGCCGCAGCCGCTCGTCGAGCAGGTACAGCCCGGTGTTGTCCATCGCCCGGCCGATCGGCACCGTACGGGACGGCGCCGTGGCGATCGGGTACCAGGAGGAGATGACCGTGGTCTCCGTGGTGCCCCAGGCGGCCGCGACCGACGTGTGCGGCGCGTCGGCCAGCAGCTCCGCCACCGAGGCGGGCGACACCACGTCACCGGCCATCCAGACGAGCTCCAGCGCGGCCAGCGCCGGCCGGGCCTCGGCCACCATCAGGTTGAACAGCGCGGAGGTGAAGACCGCGGTGGTCGCCCCGCCCTCGACGATGGTGCGGGCCAGGACGTCGGTGTCCAGATCGCCCTCGGGCGCGATCACCACCCGGCCGCCGGTCAGCAGCGCCAGCCAGATCTCGTACGTGGACGGGTCGAAGGACGTCGGCGAGTGCATCAGCGTGTCGGCCTGCCGCAGCCCCTCCCAGGCCCGGTCCGCGACGAACTCGGCGACACTGCGGTGCGAGACGCTGACCGCCTTGGGCGTGCCGGTGGAGCCGCTGGTGAACATCGTGTACGCGGTACGGTCCGGGTGCGTCGTCGTCGCGGGGCCGTGCTCCTCGGTGCCGGGGGACGGCGTGACGACCGTGACCCCCGTCAGTCCGGTGGGCCCGTCGGTGACCAGCAGTCGGGCCCGCATGTGGTCGACCATCCGCTGCTGCCGGGCGAGCGGCGCGGACCCGGGCAGCGGCAGATAGCCGCCGCCGGCCTTGACGATCGCGAGCACGGTCACGAGGTAGTCGATGCCGCGCGGCTGACGCACCGCCACCGGTTCGTCGGGCGCGCAGCCGGCCGCCACCAGCGCGTGCGCCAGATGGTTGGCGCGCCGGTCCAGGTCCCGGTAGCTGACCGACCGGTCGCCCTCGACGGCGGCGACCGCGTCCGGGGTCTCGGCGGCCTTCCGGGCGAAGAGGACGGCGAGGTCCTCGTCGACGACCGGCCGCGCCGTGCCGGGGCCGCCCGAGAGCGCGGCCCGCCGTTCGGCGTCGGAGAGCAGGTCGATCCGCCCGATCGGCAGGTCCGGATCGGCGACGGCCGCGCTCAGCACCCGTATCAGCCGGTCGGTCAGAGCGGTCACGGTCTCCCGGTCGAACAGGTCGGTGCGGTAGCGCACGTCCCCGGTGATGCCCTCGGGCACCCGGCCGGTGCCGAGGTGCTCGACGAAGCTCAGGCTCAGGTCGAAGTCCACCGGGCCGACCCGGATCGCGTCGAGCGCGTCCCCTGCGGGCGCCGGCGACACCTCCACGCCCGGCAGCGCGAACGCGGACTCGGCGTTGTTCTGCAGGACCAGCATGGTCTGGAACAGGGGGTGCCTGCTCAGGGTGCGGGCCGGGTTCAGCTCGTTGACGATCTGGTCGAACGGCAGCTCCTGATGGGCGTAGGCCGCGAGGTCCAGCTCCCGCACCCGGCCGAGCAGTTCACGGAAGCTGGGGTCCCCGGCGGTGTCGGTGCGCAGGACCAGGCTGTTGACGAAGCAGCCGATCAGCTGGTCGAGGCTGTCGTCGCTGCGTCCGGCCACCGCCGTGCCGAGCGGGATGTCGGTGCCCGCGCCGAGCCGGGTGTACAGCGCCGCGAGCGCGGCGTGCAGCACCATGAACAGCGTGGTGTGCGTGCGCCGGGCCAGGTCGAGCAGGCCGGCGTGCAGCGGCGCGGGCAGGGTGACCGGAAGCAGCGCGCCCCGCAGGTCCGAGGAGTCGGGCCGGGGCCGGTCGTAGGGCAGGGCCAGCTCCTGCGGCAGCCCGGCCAGCCGCTCGGACCAGTACGCCGAGAGACCGTCCCCCGCCGCTCCTTCGAGCAGCTCCCGCTGCCACAGGGTGTAGTCGGCGTACTGCACCGGCAGCGGACGCCGGACCGGTACGTCCCCCCGGACCCGGGCGGCGTACGCCTGGGCGAGGTCGTGGGTCAGCGGGGCCTGGGACCAGCCGTCGCCCGCGATGTGGTGCATGAGCAGCAGCAGCGTGTGCCGGTCGGGCCCCGTGCCGAACAGGTGCAGCCGCAGCGGCAGGTCGGTGGTGAGGTCGAAGCGGTGCCCGGCGGCGGCCGTCAGTTCCCGCTCCAGGTCGGCCGGGTCCACCACGGCCACCCGCAGCACCTCGTCCGGGTCGGCCTCCTTCAGGATCTGCTGGCTGGGCGCCCCGTCGACCTCCGGGAAGCGGGTCCGCAGCGTCTCGTGCCGGTCCAGCAGGTCGCCCACCGCGGCCCGCAGCGCCTCGACGTCCAGGGCCCCGTCCAGGCGCAGCACCAGCGGCCAGCCGAGACCGTTCCACCGGGACAGGAACCACAGCCGTTCCTGGGCGTACGACAGCGGCAGCGGAGCGGGCCGCACGGCCGGCACCAGGGCGCCGCGGGTCCGGTGCGCCTCCTGGCCGGAGGCGATCCGGGCACCGAGCGCCGCCGCCGTCGGGGCCTCGAACAGGTCCGCGACGCCCAGGTCCGCTCCCAGGTGCGTACGGATCCGGTTGACCAGGCGGGTGGCGAGCAGCGAATGCCCGCCGAGGTCGAAGAAGTTGTCGTGCGCGCCGACCAGGGACCTGCCGAGCAGCTCGCCCATGAGCTCGACGAGGATCTCCTCGGTGGGGGTGCGCGGCGCCGTGTACCCCGAGCCGGTCTCGAACTCGGGCTCCGGCAGGGCCCGCCGGTCGACCTTGCCGTTGCCGGTGAGCGGCAGCCGGTCGAGGACGACGAAGGCGCTGGGCACCATGTAGTCGGGCAGCGCCGAGGCCAGCCGGTCCCGTACGCCGGCGACATCCGGGCCGTCGCCGTCCGGCACCAGGTAGGCGACGAGCCTGCGTTCGCCGCTGCGGTCCTCGTGGGCGGTGACGAACGCCTGCCCGATCTCCGCGAGGGCGGTGAGCGCGGACTCCACCTCGGCCGGCTCGACCCGGAAGCCGCGGATCTTCACCTGGGCGTCGGCCCGCCCGACGAAGTCCAGCGTGCCGTCGGCACGCCGGCGGGTGATGTCGCCGGTGCGGTACATCCGGCCGCCGGGCGGCCCCCACGGATCGGCGACGAACCGTTCCGACGTCAGGTCGGGCTGACCCGCGTACCCGCGAGACACCCCCGAACCGGCGATGTACAGCTCGCCCGGCACGCCGGCCGGCACCGGCTGGAGCCGCGCGTCGAGCACGTACAGCCGCGTGTTGTCCATCGGCGCGCCGATCGGCACCCGGCCCGGCACGGGCTCCGCGCCGGACATCGAGAACCGGGAGGAGCAGGTGGTCGTCTCGGTCGGCCCGTACAGGGCCCGGACCGTCAGGCCGGGGTGGCGCTCCAGCAGGCGGGCGACGGCCGCGGGCGGCACCACGTCGCCACCGGTCAGGATCTCCCGCACCCCCGCGAAACAGTCCGGGTTCTCGGCGAGCGCGGCGAACAGCCCGGAGGTGAGCCAGACCCGGTCGACCCCGGACGCGGACACGGCGCGGGCCAGACCGGCGTCGTCGAGGATCCCCTCGGGCGCCACCACGACCGTGCCGCCGGTCAGCAGCGGGGTCCAGATCTCGTGCACCGACGCGTCGAAACCGGTCGCGGAGTGCATCAGCACCGTGCCGCCGGCCCGCCAGAGCCGGTCGCGGACGAACCCGGCCGCGTTCCGGTGCGTCAGGACGACGGCCTTGGGGACACCGGTCGAGCCACTCGTGAACATCACGTACGCGGCCTGGTCCGGGTGCGGCTCCCGGCCGGGCGGCTCGGCCGACTCGCCGTCCCCCGGCGCCAGCACGGTCAGGCCCGCGAGGTCGAGCGGCACCCCGTCCGGCCGGTCGGTGACGAGCAGCCCGGCACCGGCCCGTTCGGCCATCTGCCGCAGCCGGCCCGGCGGAGCGGTCGACGGCAGCGGCAGGTACGAGGCACCGGCCTTGAGCACCGCGAGCATGGACACGATCAGATCGGCCGACCGCGGCTGCAACAGTGCCACCGGCCGGTCCGCGACCGCCCCGGCCGCCACCAGCCGGTGCGCCAGGTGGTTGGCGCGCCGGTCCAGTTCGGCGTAGGTCAGGACGACGGGACCGGTGACCGCCACCGCGTCGGGGCTCGTCGCGGCGCGCTCGGCGAACAGGGCCGGCAACGACGCGGCGGGCAGCGGCCGCGCCGTGTCGTTCCAGGTCCGCAGGAGGGTGTCGCGCTCGGCGCCGTCCAGGACGTCGATGCGCCCGAGGCGCTGGTCGGGATCGGCGGCGACCGCCCCGAGGACGCGGAGGAACCGGTCGGCAAGGGCCCGCACCGTGTCCGCGTCGAAGAGCCCGGTGCGGTAGACGATCTCGCCGACGATGCCGTCGGCGGCGCCGTCCCGCCGGTAGGCGTCGGTGAGGTTCACGAAGAGGTCGAGCTGGGCGGCGGACGGCGTCGACCGCACCACCTCGACGTCCAGGCCCGACAGACCGAACTCGGCGTCCGCGTTGTTCTGCAGCACCAGCGTGGTCTGGAACAGCGGATGACGGCTGAGCGCGCGGACCGGGTTCAGCGCCTCGACGAGCCGGTCGAAGGGCAGCTCCTGGTGGCTGAGCGCGGCCACGTCGCCGGTCCTCGTCCGCTCCAGGAGCTCACGGAAGGTCGGATCGCCCGACGTGTCCGTGCGCAGCACCAGGTTGTTGACGAAGAAGCCGACCAGATCGTCCAGCTGGTCGTCGCCGCGCCCGGCGACCACCGTCCCGATCGGGATGTCGGTACCCGCGCCGAGCCGGGTGAAGAGCGTGGCCAGCGCGGCGTGCAGCACCATGAAGAGCGTGGTCCTGCTCTGCTGCGCCAGGGCCTGGAGCGCGGCGTGCAGCGGCGCGGGGACGCGCAGCGGGAGCAGCTCGCCCGCGTGGTCGGCGCCGCTCGGGCGGGGCCGGTCGTAGGGCAGCGCCAGCTCTTCCGGGAGACCCGTCAGGCAGTCGCGCCAGAAACCGGTCATCTGTTCCTGGTACGCCGAGGTCAGCAGGGAGCGCTGCCACAGCGCGTAGTCGGCGTACTGCACCGGCAGCGGCCGCCAGTCCGGTGCCGCCCCGGCCGACCGGGCCGCGTACGCGGTGGCCAGGTCCCGCGCCAGGGGCCGCATCGACCACCCGTCGCCGGCGATGTGGTGCAGCACCAGGACCAGCACGTGCCGGTCCGGCGCGATGCGCAGCAGCCGTACCCGCACCGGGACGTCCGCGGTGATGTCGAAGGGCTCCCGGCACGCGTTCCGCACGGCCTCGTCCAGGTCGGGCTCGGCCACGTCGAGCACCCGGACCAGGCCGTCCGCCGGCACCCGGGGAAGGATCCGCTGGTACGGCTGTCCGTCCTGCTCGTCGAAGACGGTGCGCAGCGACTCGTGCCGCGCCGTCAGGTCCTCGACCGCGGCGACCAGCGCGGCCTGGTCCACCGGGCCCTTCAGGCGCAGGACCACGGGGAGGTTGTACGTCCAGCCCAGCGGATCCATCCGGTTGACGAACCACAGGCGCTGCTGGGCCCAGGACAGCGGCACGCGGTCCGGGCGCGGGGCCGCGACCAGGGCCGGCGCCTCCAGGCCGGCGGTCCCGGCGATGGTGGCCGCGAGCCCCGCGACGGTGGGCGTGGCGAACAGCGCGTCCAGCCCGAGCCGGACGCCGAACGCGGCCCGGACCCGGTTGAGCAGGCGGGCGGCGAGCAGCGAGTGGCCGCCGAGCTCGAAGAAGTCGTCGTCGATGCTGATCCAGGCCCGGTCGAGCAGTTCGGCGGCGAGCTCGCAGAGCAGCTTCTCCCGCGCGTCACGGGGGGCCCGGCCCGACACCCCGCCCCGGAAGTCGGGTTCGGGCAGCGCCCGCCGGTCCAGCTTGCCGCTCGCGGTCAGCGGCAGCGCGTCGAGCACCGTGAACGCGGACGGCACCAGGTAGGACGGCAGCCGCTCCTTGCCCCAGTCGCGCAGGGCCGCGACGAGGAGGCCGCGACGGCGGGTGGCGATGGGGTCGTTGGTGAAGGCGGTGGGACGGGTGGGATCAGTGGAGCTGGTGGAGCTGGTGGAGCTGGTGGAGGTGGTGGAGTTGTTGCGGTCGGTGGGGGAGCGGTGCAGGTACACGCCGTCCAGGACCTCGGAGCCGCCGGAGCCCTCGGCCCCCTCGGAGCCGCCGGAGCCCTCGGCCCCTTCGACCCCTTCGGCCCCCTCAGCCTCCTCGGACCCGTCAGAGCCCTCGGCGCGGCCCGCGGCCGGGAAGAGGACGTCGACCAGGTCCGGTCCGTCCGCGGACCAGGTGACGACGGCGGTGCGGCCGTGCGCCTCGGCGAGTCCGTGCCAGAACTCCGGGTCGATCCCGTCGTCCGGTCCGTCGAGCGCGGCGCGTATGGTCTCCACCGGCGCTCCCGCGCGGACCGCCCGCAGGGCGGCGACCTCGCCGGCGACCCGGGCGTTGCGCACGCCGGTGAGCCGCAGGGCGGTGCCGTCGGCGAGACGCGCGGCCAGCTCCTCGGGGGCCCGCACGTCGAGGCCCCAGCGGAGCGCCGGGACCGCCGACAGGTCCTGCGCGGCGTCGCCGTCCTTGTGCAGCACCACGTCGTAGCGGTGCCGGGTCAGCTCGTTGAGGTCGGCGCCGCGCTTGAGCCGTACGTCGACCGCGCCGGCACCGACGGTGCCGAAGAGCCCCGGGTGGATCAGGAGTTCCTTCTCCAGGACCACCGCCTGCTCGATCTCGCGGCGCAGCACCTCGGGGTGCGGGTCGTGGTCGAGCTGCCCGAGCCGGACGCCGGTCCACATGCTGTCGACGAGCGGCAGGCACCGTACGTCGCCGACGAGCAGCCGGCCGCCGGGCCGCAGCAGGTCGAGCAGCTTGGCCAGGACGTCCCGCAGGTACCGCTCGTGGGGGAAGTACTGCACGACCGAGTTGATGACGATGGTGTCGAAGTGGGCGCGGGGCAGGCCGGTGGTGACGTCGGCGGCCTGGACGCGCAGGGTGACCTTCGCGGCGGTGCCGGGCTCGCCGGCGAGCCGGTCGCGCAGTCCCTCGATCGCGGACGCCGAGTAGTCGGTGCCCCAGTACTCGTCGACCTGGCCGACGAGCGGCGTCAGGATGAGTCCGGATCCGACGCCGACCTCCAGGACGCGGCGGGGCGCGAAGCCGCGGACGCGGGCGACGACCGCCTCCCGCCAGCGGGCCATCTCCTCGACGGGGATGCCCGTACCGGTGTACGTGGAGTTCCAGCCGGAGAAGTCGGCGCCGAAGGCCGCGCGGTCGGACTCGTCGTAGAACGTCTCGTAGATCTGCTGCCACTCGTCGACGTGCCGTTCCGCGTTGCCGTCGTCGGACTCCGGGGCGCGCGCGGCGACCAGGTAGGCGGCGAGCCGCTTCTCGCCGAGCTGGTCCTCGTGCACCAGGACGCGGGCCTGCTCGACCGCCGGGTGTCCGGCGAGGACCGCCTCGATCTCGCCCGGCTCGATCCGCAGGCCGCGGATCTTGACCTGGTCGTCGGCCCGGCCGCAGTAGGCGAGCTGACCGTCCGGCAGCTGCCGGACCAGGTCGCCGGTGCGGTACATCCGGCTGCCCGGCTCCCCGAACGGGTCGGCGACATAGCGCTCCGCGGTGAGCCCGGCGCGGTTCACGTACCCGCGGGTCACGCCCCCGCCGCCGCTGTACAGCTCGCCGATCTCGCCGGGGGGCGTCGGGCGCAGCGCGGCGTCGAGGACGTACAGGCGGGTGGCGCCGGACCGGGAGCCGATCGGCGGCGCGTCCGGGCCGGGGACGAGCGGGGCCGAGAGGGTGATCGCCATGGTCGTCTCGGTGGGCCCGTAGCCGTTGACCATCCGGCGGCCGCGGCCCCAGGTCTCCACCAGGCGGGCGCCGCAGGCCTCGCCGCCGACCATCAGGGCCCGCAGCGCCGGGAGTTCGGCGGGCGGGACGGTCGCGAGGACCGACGGCGGGGTGAACGCGTGGGTGATCCCGTGCTCCGCGAGGAACGCGGCCAGCTCCTCGCCGGCCAGCGTCTCGGGGGGCGAGACGACGAGGGTGCCGCCCGGCCCGAACGCCAGCAGCACCTCGATGATCATGGCGTCGAAGCTGGGCGAGGCGAGCTGGGACACCACCGCGTCGGGGCCCGCCGCCATCCGGTCCGCCAGGTCCGCGGCGAACGGCGGCACCCCCCGGTGCGGTACGGCGACCCCCTTGGGCCGGCCCGTCGAACCGGACGTGTAGATGACGTACTCCAGCGACAGGGCCTGGTCCACCGCCTCCGGGGCGGTCACCGGCGCCGTCGCCGCCTCGGCGAGCAGCTCCGGCAGCACCCACTGGGGGGTGCCCGGGGTGTCGGGCAGTCCGGGCCGTGCCGCCTCGGTGGTCAGCAGGGCGCGGGGCGCGCCGTCCGCGCACATGAAGGCGATCCGCTCGGCCGGGTGATGGAGGTCGACCGGCAGGAACGCGCCGCCGGCCTTCCCGACCGCGAGCATCGCGACGATCAGCTCGGCCGAGCGGGGCAGCGCGAGGGCCACCACGTCGTCGGCGCCGATGCCGCGGGCACGCAGCACGTGGGCCAGCTGATTGGCCCGGACATCCAGCTCGGTGTAACGCAACTCGACCGGGCCGCAGCGCAATGCCGGTGCGTCACCGCGACGCGCCGCGTGCCGGGCCACCATTCCGTGCAAGGACTGGGGCGGGTCAGTATCGGCCGACGGCAAGCGCTCCGGCGAAAACGGCATCGCGGCTCTCCATGATCGATGTGTGCCGGTGGTCCCATGCGGGCTGGCTCATGATGGGCGGACGCCGAGCGGCCCGACAACCCCTACTAGGGGCCGCCAAAACCCCTTGGGACAAGGCCTTTTGACCCAGCGGGGCGCTCGCCTCCGGGGGAACCGTCCTATCGTGCGGCCGACGACCGTCGATGCCTCGCAGGCGCAGGAGGATCCGTGTTCCCGTTGTCTTTCGCGCAGCAACGCCTGTGGTTTCTGAACCGACTGGGGACGGGCGCGTGGACCTACAACCTGCCCCTCGCGCTGCGCCTGGAGGGCCCGCTGCACACCGCGGCCCTGCGGGCCGCCCTCGGTGACGTGGTGGCCCGGCACGAGAGCCTGCGCACCGTGTTCCCCGAGCTCGACGGCGAGCCGCGGCAACAGGTGCGCGACTCCGTGGACGTCACCGAGTTCGTCACCGAACTGGACGTCACCCCCGCCGAACTGCCCGCCGTGCTCGACCGGCTGGCCCGGCACGCGTTCGACCTCACGACGGACCTGCCGCTGAAGGTATGGCTGCTGCGGGCCGACGAGCGGAACCACACGCTGTACCTCGTGCTCCACCACATCGTCGGCGACGGCTGGTCGACGGCCCTGCTCGGCCGCGACCTGGGCACCGCCTACGCCGCCCGCCTGGCCGGTGCCGCGCCGGACTGGGAGCCGCTGCCCGTCCAGTACGCCGACTACGCGCTCTGGCAGCGCGAACTCCTCGACGGCCCCGACGGCGCGGAGCTCCTCGACCACTGGACCGGGCGGCTCGCCGACCTGCCCGACGAGCTGCCGCTGCCCCTGGACCGGCCCCGGCCGGAGGTCTCCGGCGACGACGGCGCGGAAGTGGTCCTCGACCTGCCGGCGGCCCTGCACACGCGTCTGCTGCGGCTCGCGCGTGAGGCCGACGCGTCGCTGTTCATGGTCGTGCACGCGGCCCTCGCGGGCCTGCTGACCCGACTGGGCGCCGGCACCGACATCCCGCTCGGCACCATGGACGCCGGCCGCTCCGAGGAGGACCTGGAGGACCTGATCGGGTTCTTCGTGAACACGCTGGTGCTGCGGCTCGACACCGACGGCGACCCGACGTTCCGGCAGCTGCTCGCCCGGGCCCGGGAGGCCGACCTCGCCGCCCTCGCCCACCCCGAGCTGCCGTTCGACCGGCTCGTCGAGGCGCTCAACCCGAGCCGGACGCTCAACCGGCACCCCCTCTTCCAGGTCGCGCTCGTGCTGCAGAACAACGCCGCCGCGCGGTACACCCTGGACGGCCTCACCGTCACCGAGCTGCGGAACCGGACCATCGCGGCCCACTTCGACCTGTCGGTCAGCTTCACCGACCGGTACGCCGAGGACGGCACACCGCTCGGGCTCACCGCCCAGCTCGTCCACCGCACCGAACTCTTCGACCGGGACACCGTCACCGGACTCGCGCACCGCCTGGTACGGCTGCTCGAAGCAGTGGCGGACGACCCGGACCGGGCCCTGGGCGACATTGACCTGCTGGGCCCCGGCGAACGCGACACCCTGCTCCACGGGTGGAACGGCACGACCCGGCCCGAACAGCCGACCGGACTCGCCGAGGCCGTCACCCGGCAGGCCGCCCTGACCCCCGCCGCACCCGCCGTGTCCGACCAGGACGGCACCCTGAGCTACGCCGAACTCGACCGGCGCGGCGACCTGCTGGCCGGCCGCCTCGCCCGGCTCGGCGTGACGGCCGAGACCCGGGTCGCGATCCTCCAGCAGCGCTCCGCCGACCTCCTCGTGTCGATGCTCGCGGTGCTCAAGGCCGGCGGCTGCTTCGTACCGCTGCCGCTCACCGCGCCCACCGAACGGCTGCGCGACATCCTGACCGGTTCCGGCGCGGAACTGCTGCTCGTCGACACCGCGTACCGCGACCACGAGCTGGCCACCGGCGCCGGGGTGGAGACCCTGACGGTGACCGGATTCGCGCCCACCGCCGACGACCGCGCCGCCGTACCGGCCGGCACCGCGCACCCCGAGCAGGCCGCGTACATCATGTACACCTCGGGCTCGACCGGCGCGCCCAAGGGCGTCGTCACCACCCAGCGCGGCGTGCTCGCCTTCGCCCACGACCGCTGCTGGCAGGACGACCGGCCGCGCCGCGCGCTGCTGCACTCACCGCACGCCTTCGACGCCTCGACCTGCGAGATCTGGGTGCCGCTGCTGTCCGGCGGAGAGGTCGTCGTGGCACCCGTCGGCGACGTCGACGGCGGCGTCGTACGCGCCGCGGGACTCACCGACGTCCTGCTGGTCTCCGGCCTCTTCCAGGTCATCGCGGAGGAGGACCCGGACTGCTTCGCCGGCGTGCGCGAGGTGATGACCGGCGGCGACGTCATCAGCTCCACCGCCGTCCGCGCGGTCCTGCGCCGCCACCCCGGCCTCAGGATCCGCGCCACCTACGGCCCCACCGAACTCACCATGTGCTCCGTGCAGATGTCGTTCTACGACCCGGACACGGTCCCGGACAGCGTGCCGCTGGGCCGGCCCATGGACAACACCGCCGTCTACGTCCTCGACGACCGGCTGCGGCCGGTCCCGGCCGGGGTGGTCGGCGAGCTCTACGCGGCCGGAGCCGGTCTCGCGCGCGGGTACGCCGGCCGCGCCGGGCTGAGCGCCGAACGCTTCGTCGCCGACCCGTTCGGCCCGCCCGGCACCCGGATGTACCGCACCGGCGACCTCGCCCGGTGGCGCGCCGACGGCACCCTCGAATTCGGCGGCCGCGTCGACACCCAGGTGAAGATCCGCGGCTTCCGGGTCGAACCCGGCGAGGTGGAGAGCGTGCTGGCCCGTCACCCGCACGTCGCCCAGGCACACGTGCACGCCCGCGAGGACCGGCCGGGCGACAAGCGCCTCGTCGGCTACCTGGTGCCCGCCGTGCCGTCGCCGGACCTCGCCGGGATCCGCGCCGCGGCCGCCGCGGTGCTGCCGCCGTACATGCTGCCCTCCGCCCTGCTCCTGCTCGCACAGCTGCCGCTCACCCCCAACGGCAAGATCGATCGGAGGCTGCTGCCCGCCCCCGACCCGGCCGCCCCCGGCACGGACCACGTGGCCCCCCGCGACGACCGGGAACGCGCCCTGTGCGCCCTGTTCGCCGAGGTGCTCCAGGTGGCGCGGGTCGGCGTCCACGACGGCTTCTTCACACTCGGCGGGCACTCGCTCCTCGCCATCCGCCTGGTCAACCGGATCCGCACCACGCTCGGCGTGGACCTCGGCGTGGCGACCCTGTTCCAGGCGCCCACCGTCGCCGAACTCGCCGCCCGGCTCGTCGAACCGGACGCCGCCCGGCGCATCCCCGCCGCCCCGCGCACCGCCGCGCTGCCACTGTCGCACCAGCAGGAAGGCCTGTGGTTCCTGCACCAGCTCGACCCGGCCTCCCCGGTCTACAACGTGCCGCTCGCGCTGCGCCTGCGCGGCCACCTCGACCCGGACCGGCTCGCCGACGCCCTGGGCCGGCTCGTCGCCCGGCACGAGAGCCTGCGCACCCGGTTCGTCGCGGTGGACGGCGTCCCCGTCCAGGTGACCGACCCCGCACCGACGGCCTGGCCGCTCGCGGTGACCCCGACGCACCCGGACGCCGTCCCCGAGGTACTCGCCGAGGCCGCCACCCGCCCCTTCGACCTGGCCGAGGACCGGCTCCTGCGCAGCGAACTGCTGCGGCTCGGCCCGACCGAGCACGTCCTGGTGCTGTGCGCCCACCACATCATCGCCGACGGCTGGTCCGCGGGCGTCCTCCTCGACGAGCTGGCCACCCTCTACACCGACCCGGACGGCACCCTCCCCGCCCTGGACATCCAGCCGGCCGACCACGCCGTCTGGCAGCGCGCCCGGCTCGCCGACGACGTGCTGGACAAACAGCTCGGCTACTGGCGCGAACAGCTCCACGCGCTGCCGCAGCTGGACTTCCCGGCCGACCGCCCGCGCGGCACCGGCTCCGGACACCCCGGGGCCACCGCCGAACTGCACCTCCAAGGCGGCCTCGGCACCTCCCTGCGCGGCCTGGCCGACACCGAACGCGCCTCGCTGCTCTCCGTCGTCATGGCCGGATTCCTGCTGGTGCTCTCCCGGCACACCGGACAGGACGACATCGGCATCGGCTCGGTCCTCTACGGCCGCGACCGCCCCGAACTCGAACCGCTGGTCGGCTACTTCGCCAACACCGTCGTACTCCGCGCCGACGTCGCGGGCGACCCGGCCTTCCGTGAACTGGTGCGCCGCTGCGAACAGGCCGTCCGGGGCGCCACCGAACACCAGGACCTCCCGTTCAGCACCCTCGTCGAGGAGCTGCGGCCGGCCCGGGAAGCGGGCCGCAACCCGCTCTTCCAGATCAGCCTCACCCTGCACGCCGACGAAGTCGCCACGGGAGCACCGGCCTTCGGCCCCGTCACCGTCGAACCGCTGCCGGTCGCCGGCCGGGTCGCCCGCTTCGACCTGGCCGCGCACGCCACCGTCACCGCCGACGGCGGACTGCGGCTCCAGGCCGAGTACGCCACCGACCTGTACGACGCCGACCGGATCACCCGGCTCCTCACCCACCTGGGCAGGGTCCTGACCCAGGCGGCCGCCGCCCCGGACGCGACACTCGGCACCTTCGTCCTCCCCGGGCCGGACGAGGCGGCGCTGCTGCACCGCTGGAGCGCCGCCCGGCGCGAGGTCCCGGCCGACGCCTCCCTGTGGGAGCTGTTCGCCGCCCAGGTCCGGCTGCGCCCCGACGCGGTCGCGGTCGTCGCCGGAGAGGAGCGGACCACCTACCGCGAACTCGCCCGCCGCGCCGAACGGCTGGCCGCCCGGCTGGCCGCCCGCGGCGTCACCCGGGGGAGCCTGGTCGGCCTGTGCACCGGCCGGGACACGGACCTCGTCGTCGGCATCCTGGGCATCCTGCGCGCCGGGGCCGCGTACGTACCCCTGGATCCCGGCCTTCCGGCGCAGCGGCTGGCGTACATGGCCGCCGACGCGGGCCTGAAGGTAGTCGTCACCCAGCGGGGGACCGACGTGCCCGCGACCGCGCTGCCCCTCGACGAGGACACCGACGGCGACCTCCCGGTGCCGGAGGCCACCATGACCGCCGCCGACCTGGCGTACCTGATCTACACCTCGGGCTCGACCGGCGAACCGAAGGCCGTCACCGTGCCGCACGGCCAGGTCGTGCGGCTGCTGCGGGCCACCCAGGACCGGTTCCGGTTCGACGAGCGGGACGTGTGGACGCTGTTCCACTCGTCCGCCTTCGACTTCTCCGTCTGGGAACTGTGGGGCGCCCTCGCCCACGGCGGCCGGCTGGTCGTCGTCCCGCAGTGGCAGACCCGCTCGCCCGAGGACTTCCAGCGGCTGCTCGTCCGCGAGCGGGTCACGGTGCTCAACCAGACCCCGGCCGCCTTCCGGCAGCTCGTCGCCGTCGACGAGGAACGCCCGGCGGAGCTCTCCCTCCGGTACGTGATCTTCGGCGGCGACGCGCTGGACACCGACTCCGTACGGCGCTGGTTCGACCGGCACGGCGAGGAGCACCCGCGCCTCGTCAACATGTACGGCATCACCGAGACCACCGTCCACGTCACCTACTGCCCGCTCACCCGGGAGCTGCTGCGGGACAACAGCAGCCCCATCGGCGAGCCGATCCCCGACCTGTCGCTGTGGGTCGTCGACCGGGCCGGGCAGCCTGCCCCCATCGGCGTGCCGGGCGAACTCCTCGTCGGCGGCGCCGGGTTGTCCTGGGGCTATCTGCACCGGCCCGACCTGACCGCCCGCCGCTTCGTCGCCGACCGGTTCGGCGGCCCGCCCGGCGCCCGGCTGTACCGCTCCGGCGACCTGGCACGGCGCCGCGCCGACGGCGGCCTGGAGTACCTGGGCCGCATCGACCACCAGGTCAAGATCCGCGGCTTCCGCATCGAACTCGGCGAGATCGAAGCCGTACTCGCCGCCCACCCCCGCGTCGACGACGCCTGCGTGACCGTCCGCGACGACCGGCTCGTCGGCTACGTCGTGTCCAAGGAGGCGGCCGACCTCGGCGAGCTCCGCGCGCACCTGGCGGCCCGCCTGCCCGACTACATGGTGCCCTCCGCCCTGGTGCCCGTGGAACGCATCGCGCTCACCGGCAACGGCAAGGTGGACCGGGCCGCGCTGCCCGCACCCGAACCGAGCCGCGCCGACACGTCCGTCGGGCCGCGCGACGCCACCGAGCGGGCGGTCGCCCGGATCTGGGCCGCCCTGCTGGGCACCGAACGGATCGGCGTCCACGACAGCTTCTTCGACCTCGGGGGCACCTCCCTCGACCTCACCCGGCTGCGCGCCGAGATCCGCCGCGAGCTCGGCGTCGAACTGGACATGCGCGACCTGTACTCGGCTCCGACCGTGGAGATGACCGCCATGCTGCTCGAACCGTCCCGCCGCACCCGCACCCAGCCGTCGCCGCTGGTGCCGATCAAACCCACCGGCGGCCGGCCCCCGCTCTTCCTGGTCCACGCCGTCGGCGGCTCCGTCGTCCCCTACCTGCCGCTGGCCCGCCTCATCGACCCCGACCAGCCGCTCTACGGCCTGGAGGACCCGGGGCTCGACGGCGGCCCGCTCACCACCTCCCTCACCGCCCTGGCCGCGCGGTACGTCGACGCCGTCCGCGCCGTCCAGCCGCACGGCCCCTACCACCTCGGCGGCTGGTCCCTGGGCGGCATGGTCGCCGCCGAGATGACCGCCCAACTCACCGCCGCGGGCGAACCGGTCGCCCTGGTCGTCATGCTCGACACCGGAATGCCGCCCTACCTGGGCAAGGAACTCCCGGACCGCGCCACCCTCCTCGGCGGCTTCGTCCACGACCTGGCCGGCCAGGCCGGCGTACCGGCACCGCCGTACGACGCGGCCGCGCTCCGGACCCTGCCGCCGGACCGCCAGGACGAGGCACTGCTCGACCTCCTGGAGCGCGCCGCCCTCGTCCCGGAGGGCATCCGGGAGGACATGCGGGACCGGATACGGGTCTTCGAGGCCAACACCCTCGCCCTGCTGCGGCACCGCCCGGGCCCGGTCGACGCCCGCCTCGTGCTCCTGTCGGCGCAGCACCAGCCGCGCCGGCCGAAGACCCGTCCCTGGCGCGTCCTCGCCCGGGACGGCTTCGAACTCCACACCGTCCCCGGCGACCACCACAGCATGCTGCGCCAGCCCCACCTGACCGCGCTGGCGGAGAGCCTGCGCGGGGTCCTGGACCGGCTGGTCCGGAAGTGACGGACCGCCGCCCCGGCGCCGTAGTCCCCACGGACGACGGGGCCGGGGCGGCGGCCGTGGCCGGTGCCTCCCCGCATGCGCGCACAGCACGTACAGGACGGCGGGAGCGAGTACATCCGCTCCCGCCGTCCTGTACGTGCTGTGCGCCTGTGGCCAGAGATGTCAGGGGCGGGCCGGACCCTCCCCGTACTCGGCCAGCCGGGCGGCGAAGTCCGTCAGCACGGGGTGCTCAAGGAGCACCCGGACCCGGACCGTGACGCCGAGGCGCCGGCGCACCGCGGCCATCACCTCCATCGCGGCCAGCGACTGACCGCCCAGGGCGAAGAAGTCGTCGTGCTCCGTGACCGGGACGCCCAGCACCTCCTGCCAGATCTCGGCGATATCGGCGGTGTCCATCGTCCATCAGCTCCTTGACGGGCTCACGCCGGGCTCAGCCGCACCGGCAGACTGGTCAGTCCATGAATGAAGTTGCCGGTGCTCCACACCGGTTCGCCGGCCGGGGCCAGCGTGCGCACGCGGCCGGTCAGCGCGGTCAGCAGCGCCGTCAGCTCCAGCCGCGCGACCCGGGACCCGACGCAGACGTGCGGCCCCCAGCCGAACGCGAGGTGCCGGTTGGGCGTGCGGTCGGGCCGGAAGGTGTCCGGGTCGGCGAAGACGGCCGGGTCGCGGTTGGCCGAGCAGAGCCAGGCCGTCACCCGCTCGCCGGGGGCCAGGGGAGTGCCGGCCACCGTCACCGGCCGGGTCACCGTACGCAGCGCGTGCAGCCCCGGGCTGGTCCAGCGCAGGATCTCCTCGACGGTGGTCGGCAGCAGCTCCGGCGCCGCGCGCAGCGCCGCCCACAGCTCGGGCCGGGCGGCGAACTCCAGCAGCGCACCGGCCGCCGAGTAGCGGACGGTCTCGCTGGCACCGGTCAGTACGCCCGAGCAGTTGAGGATCAGCTCGTCGTCGGTCAGCTCGCCGCCGGCCGCGAGCAGCGCGCTGATCAGGTCGTCGCCGGGGCGGGCACGGCGCTCGGCGATGAGGTCGGCGAAGTAGCCGAAGATCTCGGCGTTGGCGTCGAGCCGGTCGATCGGGTCGGGGGAGTCCAGGCCGTCGGTGGTGAGGCGGCCGATCAGCGGCCAGTCCGCCCGGGGCAGGTTCATCATGGCGCAGATGACCTGGTTGGGCAGCCGCCGCGCCAGGTCCTGGACGGCGTCCAGGACCTGCGGCCCGCCGGCGCCCGGGGCGACCACCTCGTCCACCAGGTCGGTGACCCCGGCGACGATCCGGTCGTGCCAGAGACGTATCGCCGCCGGCGTGAACGGCGCACCCACCACCCGGCGGATGCGTCCGTGCCGCGGCGGATCGCTGACCACCATCATCCGGTCGGCGACGAGATCGGCGGCGTCGCCCGATCCGCCGATCCGGATGCCGGCGCGGGAACTGAAGCCGGCCGGATCACCCAGGACCGTCGCGACGTCGTCGTACCGGGCGGCCACCCAGAACCCGGGGCCGTCCGGCTCCGGGTGCCAGGTCAGGCCGGGGCGCGCGCGGACGGCCGCCAGCTGGTCGAGGAACCGGTGTCCGGAGAAGACCTCCGGAGTGAGCAGGTCGAGGTCCATCGCCGGTCAGCGCGCCTCGATCACCGAGAACGGCGAGCCCGGGACCGGCAGGACCCGGTCGACGCGGTAGCCGGCCGCCTCCAGGATCCGGGCGAACCCGCTCCGGTCGCGCTCCCGGCCGCCGGTGAGGACCATCATGCCGAGGTCGCTCCAGCGGCTGACGTGCCGGCCGCCGTCCTCCGGCACCAGCATCTCGATCACGAGCAGCCGTCCGCCGGACGGCAGCGCGCGGCGGCTCGACCGCAGGATGTCCACGGCCTGCTCGTCGGTCCAGTCGTGCAGGACGCTGCACAGCAGGTGGGTGTCCGCGCCGGTGGGCACCGACGCGAAGAAGTCGCCGGGCACCGCGCGGCAACCGGGGACGCCCCCGCGGAGGTTGACCTCGTCGATCACCGACGGGCGGTCGAAGAGGACGCCGCTCGCGTGCGGGGCGACCGCGAGGATCTCGCCGAGGAGGAAGCCGTCGGCGCCGCCGATGTCCAGGATGACCTTCGACTCCGACCAGTCGACGGCCTCGGCCGCCTGCCGGTACAGCCGGCCGGTGCGCTCCCGCATCCGGCGCAGGAACGCGAGGTTCTCGCCGCGCCGGGTGTTCTTCACGCCGAAGAAGCCGCCGTCGCCCGCGTTGTTCTCACCGTCGCCGAACGACGCCGTACCGGTGCGGAACGTGTCCGTGGCCCGCAGCCACGCCAACGGGCTCTCGGCGTTGACCAGCGAGGCGGCGAGGCTGTCCGGGTGGTCCCGGCGCAGCCGCGCGCCGAGCGCGGTCAGCCGGAAGCCGGTCGCCTGGTCGCCCGCGAAGAACCCGGCCGCGGCGAGGGCGGCCAGCAGCCGGCCCAGGGCGTCGGGGTCGGCGTCGATCAGCTCCGCCGCCTTCACGACGGGCTGGGCGGTCGAGGGGTCGAGCACGTCGGCGACGCCGAGTTCGACGGCGATCCGCAGGGCGTGCGGCAGCACCGCGACCATGCTGTCGTCGACGAGCGTGAGGTAGTCCCGCACGATCGGGTCGGTGGCCTCGGCGGGGGCGGTCCCGGCCGGTTCCGCCGGTGCGGCCGCCTCGGTTCTCCGCACCGTGCCGGTTCTCCCGGCTCTCGCGCCGACCTCGGCCCGCGCGCTGACCTCGGTCGTCTCAGGGACCTCGGTCGTCGCACGGACCTCGATCGGCTCGATGGTCTCGATCGCGTCGATGGTCTCGGTCGTCGCGATGGTCTGGGTCGTCTCTGTGTACGGGGTCATCGTCAGCCCTTTTCCGGGGGTCGGGACGCGCAGCAGTTCGGTGACGGCTCGGTGGTCGACCTTGCCGTTGGCGTTGTGGGGGAGTTCGTCGAGGCGGCGCACCAGATCGGGCACCAGGTGGCCGGGGAGCCGGTCGCGCAGCTCCGCGCGTACCCGGTCCGGGTCCGCGTCCCCGGTGAAGGCCAACGCCAGACGTTCGTACGCGCCGCTCCGGCCGGCCAGCGCCACGGCCACGCAGTCGCGGACGCCCGTGCGGTCGGCGGCGTGGCTCTCCACCTCGCCCAGCTCCACCCGGTAGCCGCGGATCTTCACCTGCCGGTCCGCCCGGCCCAGGAAGTGCAGCACTCCGTCGGCGTCGCGCACCGCGCGGTCACCGGTGCGGTAGACCCGCGTCGGCACACCGCCGACGTCGGCCGTCACGAACACCTCGGCGGTGCGCTCCGGGTCGTGCAGGTACCCCTGGGCCAGCCCCGCGCCCGCGACGCACAGTTCACCGTCGATCAGGTGGATCTCGGTGCCGGGCACCGGCCGCCCGATGGGCACCCCGTGTTCCCGGTCGCAGTCCTCGGGCCGGATGTGATGCATGGTGGCGAAGGCGAAACTCTCCACCGGGCCGTAACAGTTGTGGACGGTCGTGGCCGGGTGGCTCAGCAGCAGCTCGCGCACCGGGTCGGGCGCGAGGCGCTCGCCGCCGATGAACATCTGGTCGACCCCGCGGAAGCAGTCGGGGTCCAGCCGCACCAGCAGGTTCACCACGGAGGCGACCAGGACGAGGGTGTTCACGCCGTGCCGCGTGATCAGGTCGCGCAGGGTGTCCGGGAGCAGATGGTCCTCGTCGGGGAGGACCACGGTGCCGCCCCGGCTGAGCATGCCCCACACTTCGAGGCCGCAGGCGTCCCAGCCGACCGGGGCGAGCTGCGGCAGCACCCGCCCGGGCCCGAAGACCGCGAGGGGGCCGCTGTCGAAGAGGCGCAGCACCGCCCGGTGCGGGGTCACCACGCCCTTGGGGGTGCCCGTGCTGCCGGAGGTGAAGAAGACGCAGGCAGGGTCGTCCGGCCCGATGCCGGCGCGGACCGTCCGGAGCGCGGGCTGGGCCGGCGGCGCGGACGGGGGTGTCCAGCACCGGGTGCCGGCGAGCGGGGTGTCCGTGAGGAACAACGGCGCGTCCAGCAGGCGCAGCAGTTCCCGGACCCGCTCGTCCGGCCACTTCACGTCGATGGGGCAGTACGCCGCGCCGGTCTTCAGCACCGCCAGCAGGAAGGTCACCATCCGGGCCGAGCGCGCGACGCGCACCGGCACCAGACAGCCCGGTCCCACCCCTTCCGCGACCAGTGCGGCCGCATACGAATCGGCCGTCGAAACCAGTTGGGAATAGGTGACCGGGCCGTTGTCGTCAATCAGCGCAATATGGTCGCCATATTCTGCCGCGCGCTCGTCGAGTGCCTGATGAATCAGCACGTACCGCTCCTTGTCCGCAGCTTCGATCGGTCGCATACTCACCTGCCACCAGGGCGTGCGCAACCCCTACGAACCCCATAGCGGGCACCCCGACACCCAAGCGCCGGAAGGGGGGTTCCGCACTGTTCGGCGGGTGGTGGCGGAGTCCGTTGACATTCTTCCGGGCCCGTCCGTAGCGTTTTTTCCGTCGCGGTACCGGGATCTGACAATTCTTGATTCCCGCCGTTGAAACCGATTATCGAGCCTTGGGGGAATTCATGTCGTCCGTACCCCAGACCAGAAATCAGCAGGCTGTCGACGCCGGGATCGACCACATCACGCTCTCCGTCACGGACGCCCACGCCCGTGCCGCCGAGTTCGTCGAGCGCTACGGCTTCGAGGTGATCGCCGCAGGGGACACCCCGGAGTTCACCGCCGTCGCGGTGGGCCAGCGCGACACCGTCCTGGTGCTGCTGCAGGGCCGCACCGACACCCATCCGGCCACCCTCTACACCGCCCGGCACGGCGACGGCGTGAGCGACATCGCCCTGCGGGTGGACACGCCGCTCCGCCCGGCGCTCCACGCCTTCGGCGACGTGACGCACTCCTTCGTGAGCCGCACCGCCGGCGAACCCTGGTCGCTGCCCGGCATCGCCCCGGTGCGACCCGAGCACACCGAGGCGACCGACACGACCGACGCGACCGTCACGGCCGCGACGTCCACGGACGCCACGCAGCACCACCTGCTCCACGTCGACCACATCGCGGTCTGCCTGGAGAACGGCGAGCTGGACCGGACCGTCGAGTCCTACCGGCGGGAGCTCGGCTGGGGCGTGGTGTTCGAGGAGGACATCCACGTCGGCGCGCAGGCCATGCAGTCCAAGGTGGTGCAGAGCCCCGGCGGCGGCGTGACGCTGACGCTGCTGCAGCCCATGACCGGCGCCGCCCCGGGCCAGATAGACGACTTCCTGAAGAAGCACGGCGGCAGCGGGGTGCAGCACCTGGCCTTCGCGGTGCCGAGCATCGTGGACGCGGTCGCCGACCTCGGCACCGCCGGCGTGCGGTTCCTGTCGACGCCCGACTCGTACTACGAGGACTTCGAGCAGCGGATCGAGTCGTCCGGCTATCCGGTGGCCGAGCTGCGCAAGTACAGCGTGCTCGCCGACCGGGACCACGACGGGGAGCTGTTCCAGATCTTCACCCGGTCCGAGCACCCGCGCCGCACCCTCTTCATGGAGATCATCGAACGCCGGGGCGCGACCACGTTCGGCAGCAACAACATCCGCAAGCTGTACGAGGCGGTCGAACGACAGGACCTGGCGTGACGGGCGGACCCGGCGCCCTGGCGGCGGACCCGCTCACCCTCGCCGACGTCGAGGACCGCGCCCGCGCCGTCCTGGCGCCCGAGGTGTACGACTTCGTGGCCGGCGGCAGCGGGCGCGAGGAGACGCTGAACGCCAACCGGACCGCGTTCGACCGGTGCCACCTCGTCCCCCGGGTCCTGTCCGGGGTGGCGACCGCCGACACCACGACGACCCTGCTGGGGGTCCCGGCGTCGATGCCCGTCGCGGTGGCGCCGATGGCGTTCCACGCGGTGGTGCACCCGGACGGCGAACCGGCGGTCGCCCGTGCGGCGGCCACGGCCGGCATCCCGTTCACGGCGGCGACCCTGGCCGGCTGCCCGCTGGACGAGCCGGCCGCCGCGGGCGGCGACCTGTTCCTCCAGCTGTACTGGCTGCGCGACCGGGCCCGTACCGAATGGCTGATCGACGAGGCCGAACGGCTCGGCGCCCGCGCCCTGATGCTCACCGTGGACGTGCCGTTCATGGGACGGCGGCTGCGCGACCTGCGCAACGGGTTCACCGTGCCGGCGCACGCCGCGCCGGTGAACCTGGCCGTCGGCCAGCGCGGCGCCGGCCAGAGCGTCGGCGCGCACGCGGCGACGGTCATCGACCCCACGCTGTCCTGGTCCGACGTCGAATGGCTGCGGCGCAGGACCCGCCTGCCGCTGGTGCTCAAGGGAGTTCTCGACCCGGCGGACGCCCGGCGCGCGGTGGACCTCGGCGCGGACGGCCTGGTGGTGTCCAACCACGGCGGCCGGCAACTGGACGGCGCCGTACCGAGCCTGCTCGCCCTCCCGGCGATCCGGGACGAGGTCGGCGACGCCTGCGAGCTCCTGCTCGACAGCGGGGTGCGCGGCGGCACCGACGTGCTGCGCGCGCTGGCCCTCGGCGCGTCCGGGGTGCTGCTCGGCCGGCCGGTCCTGTGGGGACTGGCCTCCGGCGGCGAACCCGGCGTGACCGGGGTGCTGGAACTGCTGCGGGCCGAACTCGCGGTGTCGATGGCCCTCGCCGGTGCGCCGGACGTGGCCGCCGCCGGCCGCCTGGGCGTGCGCCGGGAACCCGCGACGAACGAACGGGAGGGGTCATGACCGAGGCGTCCCACGCCTCGACGGCACGGCCGGGGACGGTGCTGGACCTGGCCGACCTGCACGGGTCGCTGTCCGATCCGGCGCTGCTGTCCATGAACCTGCTGAACGAGGTGTCGGACCGGTACCCGGAGGCGGTCTCCTTCGCGCCGGGACGGCCGGACCCGGGCGGGTTCGAGACCGAGGACGTGCACCGGTATCTGCGCACCTGGACCGCCCACGTCGCCGGTGGCACGGCCGGGGGCGCCGAGACGGCCCGCAACCGGCTCTACCAGTACGGCAGGACGAAGGGGGTCATCCAGGACCTGGTGGCCCGCAACCTCGCCGCCGACGAGAACATCCACGTCGACCCGGAGTCGATCCTGGTGACCGTCGGCTGCCAGGAGGCCATGGTCCTGGTGCTGCGCGCGCTGCGCGCCACCGACCGTGACGTGCTCCTGGCCACCTCGCCGAGCTACGTGGGCATCACCGGCGCCGCCCGCCTGGTCGACCTGCCGGTCGTGCCGGTCGACAGCGGCAGCGGCGGCATCGACCTGGACGACCTGGCGGCCAAGGTGCGGGGCGCCCGCGAGGCCGGTCTGCGGCCCCGGGCCTGCTACCTGGTGCCCGACTTCGCCAATCCGACCGGGCTCAGCCTCGACGTCCCGGCCCGGCGCCGGCTGCTCGCACTCGCCGCCGAGCTGGACATCCTGATCATCGAGGACAACCCGTACGGCTTCTTCGGCGACGGCGTCGCCCCGAAGCCGACGCTCAAGTCCCTGGACACGGGCCATCGGGTCGTCTACCTCGGCTCGTACGCCAAGACCGCCCTGCCCGGCGCCCGGATCGGGTTCGTCGTGGCGGACCAGCCGGTCGCCCGCGGCGGTGAGCCCGCCGGCACCCTCGCCGACGAGCTCTCGAAGATCAAGAGCATGATCACGGTCAACACCCCGCCGATCGCGCAGGCGGTCATCGGCGGCAAGCTGCTGGAGAGCGGTTTCTCCCTGCGCGAGGCGAACCGGGACGCCACCGCGCGGTACGGGCAGCGCCTGCGCCATCTGCTCGACGGGCTGGCCGCCCGGTTCCCGACAACGTCGCCGGTCACCTGGAACCGACCGGACGGCGGATTCTTCCTGGTCGTCACGGTGCCGTTCATCGCCGACGACGACCTGCTCGCCTACTCGGCCAAGCGGCACAAGGTCATCTGGACGCCGATGCACCACTTCTACGCGGCAGGGGGCGGACAGCGGCAGCTGCGGCTGTCCTGCAGCTCGCTCACGCCGGAGAAGATCGACCTCGGTCTCGACCGGTTCGCTTCGCTGGTGACCGATCTTCTGGAGAGGACCTGACAACCATGAGAGCGCTGACGGTAAACGAGCGGCTCGTCTCGGACGACACCGACGCCTACGTGATCGCGGAGATCGGCCACAACCACGAGGGCGACCTGGGCAAGGCCGAGGAGCTGATACGCCAGGCCGCCGCGGCCGGCGCCAGTGCGGTCAAACTGCAGAAGCGGGACAACCGCTCGCTCTACACCCGGGCGATGTACGACTCCCCGTACACCGGGCGGAACAGCTTCGGCCCGACGTACGGAGCCCACCGCGAGTTCCTGGAGTTCGGCACCCACGAGTACACGCACCTCCAGCGGCTCTCCGCCGAACTGGGCGTGGACTTCCTCGCCACCGCCTTCGACTTCGGCAGCGTGGACTTCCTGGCCGAGCTCGACGTGCCGGCCATCAAGATCGCGTCCGGGGACATCAGGAACACCCCGCTCCTCGCCTACGCGGCGAAGGTCGGCAAGCCGCTGATCGTCAGCACCGGCGGCGCCGACATGGAGACCGTGCGGCGCGCCTGCGGCACCGTCCTGCCGATCAACCCGGACCTCGCCCTGCTCCAGTGCACGGCGACCTACCCGGCCCAGCAGGAGGAGCTGAACCTGTCGGTGCTGGGCAGCTACCGGGCCGAGTTCCCCGACACGGTGGTCGGCTACTCCGGGCACGACCTCGGCCCGTGGGCCGCCTGGACCGCGTACGCGCTGGGCGCCCGGGTGGTGGAGAAGCACGTCACCCTCGACCGCACCCGCCCCGGCAGCGACCACAAGTTCTCGCTGGAGCAGGCGGACATCGCCGAACTGGTCGACGGACTGCGCCGGGTGCGGCTCTCGCTCGGCAGCCCGGACAAGCAGGTCCTGCCGGCCGAACGGCCCGCGATCACCAAGATGGGCAAGAAGCTGGTGGCCCACCGGGACCTGCCCGCCGGGCACCGCCTCACCCTGGAGGACGTGGCGATCAAGTCGCCGGGCGACGGGCTCACCCCCGACCGGCTCGCCGACGTGGTCGGCCGCAGCCTCACCCGGCCGCTGGCGGCCGACGCCGACATCGTCCTGGACGACCTGGTGGACACCGATGCCGGCCGCGATTGACCTGACCGGATCGGTCGCCGTCGTGACCGGCGTCTGCGGACGGCTCGGCGCGGTGTGGGTGGACGCCCTGCTGGGCGCCGGCGCCGACGTGGTGGGCCTGGACGTACGGGACACCGTCGGGCCGGAGCTGCGGGCGGTGGTGGACGCCCACGACCCGAAGCGGTTCCGGACGCTGGTCGCCGACGTCACCGACACCGGCAGCCTGCGCCGGGCGCTCGACGCCTGCCTCGAAGAGGCCGGCGAGCCGGACATCCTCGTCAACAACGCCGGCATCGACAGCCCGCCGTCGGCCGACGGCACCGGCTGGCGCTTCGAGGACATCCCGGACGAGGTGTCCGGCGGCGTCCTCGACGTCAACGCCCGGGGCACGCTGCGGATGTGCCAGGTGTTCGGCTCGCGGATGGTCCGCAACGGGCGCGGATCCGTCGTCAACATCGGCTCGATGTACGGCGGGCTCGCACCCGACCCGCGGATGTACGAACACCTGCCGGTGGACCCGCCGTTCCTGAAACCGCCCGCGTACGGCATGTCCAAGGCCGGCGTCGCCGCGCTCACCCGGTACCTCGCGGCGCTGTGGGGCCCGGCCGGGGTGCGCGTCAACACCCTGTCGCCGGGCGGGGTGCTCGGCGCGCAGGACCCGGTGTTCCGGGAGAAGTTCGACGCGCGGGTCCCGCTGCGGCGGATGGCCCGCGCCGAGGACCTGACCGGACCGCTGCTGTTCCTCGCGTCCGACCTGAGCCGCTACGTCACCGGAACCGAACTCGCCGTGGACGGCGGGTTCGGGTGCTGGTGACACCGACCCCTCCCCGAGGAGAAGCCATGGACAGGCCGCTGGCCTGGATACCGCGCGCCGAGTTCGAGCGCGTCCTGGGCGACGTCGCCGATCCGCACGAGCGGGCCCTCGCCTTCGCGGCGATGAGCCGGATCAACACCCTCTACATGATCACCCGCGCCGGCTCGGGCCACATCGGCTCCAGCTTCAGCGCCGCCGACGTGGTCAGCTGGCTGGTCCTGGAGGAGCTCGACCGGCCCTTCGAGGCCGACGGAGACGTGTACTTCTCCTCCAAGGGACACGACGCGCCCGGTCTGTACGCGGCGATGATCGGGCTCGGACTCCTCGACGAGGACCTGCTGCACCGGCTGCGGCGCATCGACGGGCTCCCCGGACACCCCGACGTCGGCACCCCCGGCATGCCCTTCAACACCGGCTCCCTCGGTATGGGCATCTCCAAGGCCAAGGGCCTGATCCTCGCCCACCGCCTGACCGGCCGGAGCTCCCGGGTGGTGGTGATGACCGGGGACGGCGAACTGCAGGAGGGCCAGAACTGGGAGGCGCTGCCCAGCGCCGCGCGGTACGGCATGGGCGAGCTGACCGTGGTGGTCGACCACAACCGCCTCCAGTCCGACACCTTCGTCACCGACGTCAGCGACCTCGGCGACCTGACGGGCAAGTTCACCGCCGCCGGCTGGGGCGTGCTGCGCTGCGACGGACACGACCCCCGCCGGCTGCAGGAGGCGTTCGCCCGCCGGGCCGCGGACCACCCGGAGCGGCCCGTGGTGATCATCGCGGACACGGTGAAGGGCGGCGGGTGCCCCACCTTCGCCGCGACCAGCATGGCTCCCGGCGCATGGCGCTACCTCCACCACAGCGGCGCGCCCAGCAGACAGGACCACGACTCCGCGTACCGGGAGCTGCTCGACACCGCCGACGGGATCCTGCGCGGACGGGGCCTGCCGCCGCTGCGGCCGGTCGAGCGCACCGTGGACCTGCCGGTGAAGCCGTCCGGGGTCAGGCTGCCCGAGGTGTACGGGCGGCTGCTCACCGAGGCGGCGCACGACGATCCGCGGATCGTCGCGCTCGACGGTGACCTGGTGCTCGACACGGGCCTCATCCCGTTCCGCGAGACCCACCCGGACCGGTTCGTCGAATGCGGCATCGCCGAGCAGGACATGGTCTCGATGGCCGGGGGACTGGCGGCGGGCGGACTGCGCCCGTTCGTGCACTCCTTCTCCTGCTTCCTGCACGCCCGCCCCAACGAGCACATCTACAACAACGCCACCGAGCGGCGCCCGGTGGTCTACGTCGGCTCGCTCGCCGGGCTGCTGCCCGCCGGGCCCGGCCACTCGCACCAGGCGGTCCGTGACGTGTCGGCGCTGTGCGCCGTCCCCGGACTGGCCATCCTGGAGCCGTCCCACCCCGCCCAGCTCGCCGCCGCCCTGCACCACTGCCGGACCACCCCGGACAGCGTCTACCTGCGCCTGTCCAGCCAGGTCGTCCCCGCCGCACTCGCCGACCTGCCGCCGGTCCCGCTGGCCGTCGGCCGGGGGCAGGTCCTGCGGGCCGGCGGCCCGGCGGTCGCCTTCGGCGCCGGTCCGGTGGTCCTCGGACAGCTGCTGGACGCCGCCGACCTGCTCGCCGCCCAGGGCATCGCGCTGACCGTGGTGGACCTGCCCTGGCACAACCGGATCGACCCGGAGTGGCTGGCCGGGCTGCTCTCCGGCACCCGGCACGTGTTCGTCGTCGAGCACCAGTACGGCAGCGGCGGCCAGGCCGACCTGATCGCCCGGCACCTCCTGGAGACGGGCACCGGGGACGGCATCGCCTTCCGCGGCGTCGGCCTCACCGACGTGCCGCGCTGCGGCACCGACGCGGAAGTGCTCGCCGCCCACGGCATGGACGCGGCCCACCTGGCGCAGCTGATCGGCACGGACGTCCAGGACCCCACCCGTACCACCCGACTCATGGGAGACACAT
Source organism: Streptomyces sp. NPDC023157 (assembly GCF_055560575.1). Taxonomy (NCBI): domain Bacteria; kingdom Bacillati; phylum Actinomycetota; class Actinomycetes; order Kitasatosporales; family Streptomycetaceae; genus Streptomyces; species Streptomyces sp. NPDC023157. The sequence continues at coordinate 264,420 of NZ_JBVHIL010000002.1, read as the reverse complement.
CGTGGAAACTGTCCGCAACGAGCTGAACCGCCCGCCCGAGGAGATCGTCGAGGGCTTCCGCGCCGTGCTCGCCGAGTACAGCCCCAGCTGCCTGGTCACCGACGCGCGGCGCCGGGTCGGCGCCATCGGCGGGCTGCTGCCGGTGAAGCACCACCACAAGATCGCCGGGCCGGCCCTCACGGTCAACCTCTCGATCGACGACCTCGTCGACTGCATGCCGGTTCTCGTCCAGGCGCAGCCGGGCGACGTCATCGTCGTCGCCTGCCACGAGACCACCCGCACCGCGATGTGGGGCGGCCTCATGTCCACCCTGTCGAAGCAGATCGGGATCGCCGCGGGCATCGTCGACGGCGCCGTCCGCGACGTCGACGAGATCCGCGACCTGGACTTCCCCGTCTGGTACCGCAGCACCGTCCCGAGGCCCTCCCCGACCGCCGTGCACGACCGCACCGAGCCCGTCCAGGTGAACGTGCCGGTCGTGATCGACGGCCAGGTCATCAACCCCGGGGACATCGTGGTCGCCGACGAGAACGGCATCGCGGTCGTCCCCCAGGACCAGGCCGGGACCGTGCTCGAGCGCACCCGCATGAACATCGACCGGGAGCGGGTCATCCGCGAGAAGATCAGCTCCGGCCTCTCCGTCGCCGAACTGATCGCCGAGTTCGGGCACCTGTGATGCGGGTCTACCTCACCGGCGCGGACGGCATGCTCGGCACGGCGCTGCGCCAGGAGCTCGCGGCGCGCCCGGAGACCGCCGACTGGCCCGTCCTCGGGGTGTCCCTCGCCGACTTCGACATCGGCGACGCGGCCGCCGTACGGGACTCGATCGACGGATTCCGGCCCGACGTCGTGGTGCACACCGCCGCGAACGCGGTGGTCGACTCCTGCGAACGCGACCCGGCACTGGCCCTGCGCGTCAACGTGGGCGGCACCCACCACGTCGCGGAGGCCTGCCGCCGGCACGGCAGCCGGCTGATCTACATCTCCAGCGACTACGTCTTCGACGGCCGGGCACCCGGCCCGGCCGGGTACAACGAGGACGACATCCCCGCCCCGCTCAGCGTCTACGGCCTGAGCAAACTGGCCGGCGAGCGGATCGTCGAGGCGGTGCCCGACCACCTCGTGGTGCGCACGTCCTGGCTGTACGGCGGTACCGACCCGCGTCTCGACCAGGTGCTCGCCGCCGCCCGGGAGTTCCTCGACGGCGGCCGGCCGCGCCTGATCGACGACCAGTTCAGCAGCCCGACCTACATCCCCGACCTGGCGTCCGCGCTGGTACGGCTGCTGCCCGGCGCACTCGCCGTCCGCGGCCTGCTGCACATCGCCAACCGGGGCAGGGCGAGCTGGTACCAGGTGGGCCTCGCGCTCGCCGAACGCCTCGGCACCGCCCACCCGGTGCCGATGTCCATGGCCGAAGCGGGCTTCGTCGGCGGCCGGCCGCGCGACTCCCGCCTGGACAGCACCCGCGCGGCGGCCTTCGTCCACGCGATGCCCCACTGGACCGACGCCCTCTCCCGCTACTGCGCCCTGCTCACCGCGGGCGACCGAGGGCCGGTGAACCACTGATGCGCCCGCCGTTCCTGCTGCTGGACTTCGACGGTGTCGTCTGCGACACCGAACGAACCGCGCTGCTCGCCTGGCAGGACCTCTACGACCGGCTCCAGGTGCCCCTGAGCACCGCCACCCGGGCCGGGATGCTCGGCAACTCGGCCGGAGCGAAGGTCGCGCTGGACGACCTGGCGACCCGGCTCGGCCGGCCGGTCACGGACGGCGAGTGGGCCTGGCAGCGGGAGCGGCGGACCGCCCGGTGCGCCGCCGCGCCGGTCCGGCCCGGCGTGGAGCGGCTGCTGCGCACCACCGACGGGGCGGCGATCGTGTCCAGCAGCCCGGCCGCCTGGGTGGAGGAACACCTGCGGCGGCTCGGGCTGCGGCACCACTTCGCCTTCCTGGTGACCGGCGACGACACCGACCGGCACAAACCCGAACCCGACCTGTACCTGCTCGCGCTGGAACGCGCCGGGGTGGGCGCCGGTGACGCGCTGGCCGTCGAGGACTCCCCGGCCGGGGTCCGCGCCGCCCGGGCCGCCGGTCTGCGCTGCGTGGCCGTGCCCTGGGAGCCCGCCGGGGCGACCGGCCTGGCCGGTGCCGACGCGGTGCTGCCCAGCCTGAACGAGCTGGACCTGCGGCGCTATCAGCGCGACGAGGGGTGACATGGAGATCACGGCGGACAACGCCCTGGAGGAACTGTCCCGGCACGTCCTGATGGACGGCCTGGACCTCGTGCTCGACCTGGAACGCAGCCACGGCAGCACCCTGGTCGACGCGCGCGGCGGCGAGGAGTACCTGGACCTGCTCACCTTCTACGGCTCGCTGCCCCTCGGCATGAACCACCCCGGCATGACCGAGGACCCGGCGTTCCTCGCCGAACTCACCCGGGCCGCCCTGCACAAGGTCACCAACTCCGACATCTACACCGTGCAGTACGCCCGGTTCGCGGCGACGTTCCGCCGGGTGCTCGGCGACCCGCGGCTGCCGCACCTCTTCTTCATCGACGGCGGCGCCCTGGCCGTGGAGAACGCGCTCAAGGTGGCCTTCGACTGGCAGGCGCAGCGACGCGGCACCGACCCGGCGGCCCCCCTCGAAGTCCTCCACATGGAGGGCGCCTTCCACGGACGCAGCGGCTACACCCTCAGCCTCACCAACACCTCCCCGACGGTGACCGCGCGGTACCCGGCGTGGAGCTGGCCGCGCGTGCCCGTCCCCGCGCCCGGCGAGGAGCGGGCGGCGGTCGAGGTCGCGCGACGGCACCTGGCCGAGCGCGGCGACCGGATCGCCTGCTTCCTCGCCGAACCCGTCCAGGGCGCCGGCGGCGACCGGCACCTCGGCCGGGAGTTCCTGCTGCGCATGCAGGAGCAGTGCCACGCGTACGACGTGCTGTTCGTGCTCGACGAGGTGCAGACCGGCTGCGGCCTGTCCGGCGCGCCGTGGACGTACCAGCGGCTCGGACTCGCCCCGGACGTGGTGGCCTTCGGGAAGAAGACCCAGGTCTGCGGGCTGATGGCGGGCGGCCGGGTGGACGAGGTGCCCGAGGGCGCCCTCGCCGTGCCGGACCGGCTCGGCTCGACCTGGGGCGGCAACACCGCGGACATGGTGCGGGCCACCCGGATCCTGGAGATCGTCGAGCGGGACGGACTGGTCGACGCGGCCGAGACCACGGGCGCCCACCTGGGCCGCCGCCTCGCCGACCTGGCCGAGGCCCACCCGGCCCTGGTGAGCGACGTGCGGGGCCTCGGCCTGATGTGGGCCTTCGACCTGCCCGACACGGCACGGCGCAACGAGGTCCTGGACCGCCTGCGCCGCCGTCACCGGGTGCTGCTGCTGCCCGGCGGGCCGCGCGCCGTACGGTTCCGCCCGGCGCTGACCATCGGGCCCGACGAGCTGGACAAGGGAGTCGCCGCCCTGGACGCGGTGCTGACCTCGATGGACGTGCGGTGAACGGCCCCCGCGTACGGGGACATAGGGGTTGTCAGGAGGGTGTCGCGCGGCCAGAATTCGGGCGGCTCTTTATTACGTCGGCAATTGAGGAGTGCGAAGGCTCATGAGCAATCCGTTCGAGGACGAAAACGCCTCCTACCGCGTGCTGGTCAATGCGGAGGAGCAGTATTCGCTGTGGCCGGATTTCGCGGAGGTCCCGGACGGCTGGACCGTCGCCCTGCCGAGCACGACCCGGCAGGCCTGCCTGGACTACGTGAACGAACACTGGGTCGACATGCGCCCCAAGAGCCTCGTCGAGGCGATGCGCCAGGCCGGCTGACGCGCCCGCCCCGAACCGCCAGGGACCACACGGCCAGGCCGCGTGGTCCCTGGCCGCGTTCCCTCGGGTTCCCCCGCTTTCCCTTGTTCCTTTCCCCGTTCCTTTCCCGTACCGGAGCCCGCGGGCCGGATTCCCCGTACCCTCCCCGATTCATCGATAGCGGGCTGATAGCCGGTCGATGAGCCCGGCGGGAACCATGGGCCGGGTCGGCGACCGGCAGGGGAGGAGTTCGCGGTGGAACTGGTGGAGCGCGAAGCACCGTTGGCGCTGCTGACCGCAGTGGCCGAACAGGCCCGGGACGGACACGGAAGGGCCGTACTGGTCTCCGGACCGGTGGCGGCGGGCAAGAGCGTACTGGTACACAACTTCGCCGATCACGCCCTCAGACGCGGCATGCTGCCGCTGTCGGCGCTGGGCTCCGAGGACGAGCGGCACCTGACCCTGGGCGTGATGCGGCAACTCGTGGACGACGCGCCGCTGGACCCCGAGGACCGGGCACGGGCCGTGGCACTCATCGAGGACGGCGTCCGCGCCGCCCGCACCCGGGGCGGCGAGCAGATGGACGCCGGCATCGTCCACGGACTCTGCACCGTCCTCCTCGAACTGGCCGAGAGCTGCCCGCTGTACCTCGCCGTCGACGACGTCGAACAGGCCGACCAGGCCTCGCTGACCTGCCTGGCCTACCTGGCGCGGCGCCTCAACAACGCCCGGGTGCTCGCCGTGTTCACCCACAGCGGCCACGGCTGCGACACCGAGTTCCGCTTCGGGGCCGACCTGCTGCGCCAGCCCAACGGGCACCGCGTGGAGGTCACCCCGCTCTCCCCGGCGGGCGTACGTCAGCTCACGGCCCAGCACCTGGGCGAGGCGATCGCCGACGAGCGGTCCGCCGACTGGCACGCCTACAGCGGGGGCAACCCGCTGCTGGTCGAAGCCCTGGTCCGCGACCACCTGGGCGGCGGCGAGGCCGGACCGCGCTACCGCGAGGCGGTCCTCTCCTGCCTGCGCCGCAGCTGCCCGGACATGGTCCGCGCCCTCACCGGCTATCTGGCGCTCGGCGAACTCGACCACCTGGACGGACTGCTGGACCTGAGCCCGGCCCGTACCACCGAGGCCGTGCACGCGCTGATCGCCGGTGGACTGCTCACCATGGACGGCTTCCGGCACGAGGCGGCCCGCGACGCCGTCGCCGGCGCGGTCGACGCCGACGAGCTCGCCGCCCTCCACGCCCGCGCGGCGGTCCTCGCCCACGAGCGCGGCGCGGGCACCGCGGTGATCGCCGGCCATCTGCTCCACGCCGGCGGACCGGCCGACGGCGGTGTCCTGGAGGAGCCGTGGGCGCTGCCGGCGCTGGAGGACGCGGCGGCGCACGCCCTGCGCGACGGCGCCGCCGACCGCGCGGTGGCCTGCCTCCGACTGGCCCGGCTCGTCTGCGCGGACGCCCACCGGCGGTCCCGCCTCACCGCCGCCCTGATACGGGCCGAGTGGAGCATCAACCCCGGCGTCTCCAGCGGCCGCCTCGGCGAACTCGTCGAGGCGATGCGCAAGGGCTGCCTGCGGGGGGCCGACGCGCTCACCCTGGCCCGGGCGCTGCTCTGGCACGGACGCTTCGACCAGGCCCAGGAAGTCCTCGGCCAACTGGCCGGATCAGGACAGCCGACCGACCCGGAGACCGCCACCGAGCTGCAGATCACCCGGCGCCGACTGCGGCACACCTACCCCTCGTTCCTGGCCGCGCTCGGCCCGAGGTCCGGCGCCGGCCGGCCCCCCACCCACTCGGTGAGCGCCGACCGGCGCCTCCAGGCGGTCTCCGCGCTGGCCGCCGTGCTCGGCGAAGGCCCCCACCAGGAAGCCGTCGGCGTGGCCCAGCGGGTCCTCCACGGCACCCGGCCCGACGAGCTGTCCACCGAGACCGTCGAGAGCGCCCTGCTCGCCCTCGCCTACAGCGGCCGGGCCGAGCGCGCCACCGCCTGGTGCGACGTCTTCCTCGACCGGATGCAGGCCCGGCACACGCCGAGCAGGCGGGCGAGGCTCGCCGCGGTACGGGCCGAGATCGCCCTGCGCCGCGGCGACCTGACCGACGCCCGGCGGTACGCGAGCGACGCGCTCGCCACCCTGCCCGCCATCAGCTGGGGCGTGACCGTCGGCGCGCCCCTGAGCACCCTGATCCTGGCCACCACCGCCATGGGCCGCTACGACGAGGCACAGACCTACCTGGACCACCGCGTCCCGGAGGCGATGTTCGAGACCCGCTACGGCATGCACTACCTCCACGCCCGGGCACGGTTCGGACTCGCCACCGGCTACCTGGAGATGGCCCTGGAGGACCTGCGCCGGTGCGGCGCCAAACTGTCCCAGTGGGGGATGGACACGCCCGGCCTGATCCCGTGGCGCACCGACGTCGCCGAGGTGTACCTGGGCCTCGGACGCCCGGACGACGCCCGGCGGATCCTCGCGGAGCAGTCCGCCAGGTTCACCTTCATGCCGAACCGGGTCCGCGGCGCCGCGAGCCGGGTCCTCGCCGGTGCCGGCGCCCCGGCGCACCGGCCCACGCTGCTGCGCCAGGCGGCCGAGCTGCTCCAGTCCGACGACGGCGACCGTTACGAACTCGCCCTGACCTTCGCCGACCTGGCCCGCGCCTACCGCACCCTGGGCGAGTTCCGGCGGGCCGCCGCGGCCGAGCGCCGCGCCGTCATCGTGGCCGCCGACTGCCACGCCGAGGCACTGGTCCGCGGCCTCGCGGTGGAGAGCGCCACCGCCCTGCCGACACCGGCCGACGGCGGCGACGGCCTCACCGAGGCGGAGCGCCGGGTGGCCTCGATGGCCGCCGTCGGCTGTTCCAACCGGGAGATCGCCGAGGGCCTGCACGTCACCGTCAGCACCGTCGAGCAGCATCTGACCCGCACCTACCGGAAGCTGCGGATCAGCCGGCGCGCGGACCTGCCGCCCCTCCTCGGCGGACCGGTGACGGGGGACCTCACCGAGGCACGGAGGCGGTGAGCACGGAAAACCGGACACATCGCCCAGCCCACACCCCGCCGCCCGCACTCCTTCACGGCGTCGCTTCCCGCCCCGGCATCCCCGGCCACATCCGCACCACCGCTCACTGGACAGAGCCGACAGCGTTAGGTAGATATTGAGGTGCTGCGTAGCTGACCGGCGGAAACTGTGTCGTGGATGTGAAGGACGGTCATGCGCTTTCGATTACTCGGGCCGTTGGAAGTCGTCGGCCCCGGTGGCCCGGCGCTGATCACCGCCGAGCGTCAGCGCATCGTCCTGGCGGTCCTCCTCCTCGAACCGAACCGGATCGTCCCGATGGGCCGGCTCGTCGACGCGGTCTGGGGCTCGGCCCCGCCGCCCACCGCGCGCGCCCAGATCCAGATCTGCGTCTCCATCGTCCGCGCCAGCATGGCCAAGGCCGGACTGCCCGACGTCATCCAGACCAGGTCGCCCGGCTACTTCGTCGAGGTCGAGGACGAAGAGCTGGACCTGCATGTCTTCGAGCGGGCCGCGGCCGCCGGACGCACCGCGGCGGAAGCCGGCCGCTTCGAGGAGGCGGCCTCCGCCTTCGAGACCGCGCTCGGGCTCTGGCGCGGCTCCGCGTGCTTCGGCGGCGGCATCACCAGCACCGTGCTCCAGGCACCGGCCGCCCGCCTCGACGAACAGCGCCTCGCCGTCGTGGAACAGTGGGTGGACGCCCGGCTGGCCCTCGGGCTGCACCAGCAGCTCGTCGCCCGGCTGATCGACCTCGTGATGCAGAACCCGCTGCGCGAACACCTGCGGGCCCAGCTCATGGTGGCGCTGTCCCGGTCGGGCCGTCAGGCCGAGGCACTGGAGGTCTACCGGCGCGGCCGGCGCGAGCTGATCGACGAACTCGGCATCGAGCCGGGGGAGGAGCTGCGCCGCCTCCAGGAGTCGATCCTGTCCGGCCGGCTGGACGGCCCGCCGCAGCCGGGCGCGGCCTCGGCGGCGCGGACGGCACCGGCGGCGGGGTCGACGCCCCCCTTGTCACGAGCGCCACAGGCGGCCCCGGCACCCCAGGCGCCCCACGGAACCTCCGCGGTGCCCGCGACGGGTGTCGAGCCGCCGGCGGTGCCCCGTCTGCTCCCGGGCGCCATCGCCGACTTCACCGGACGCGACGAGCTGCTCGCCGCCATCCAGAAGGCCCTGGAAGAGGACCCGGAGAACTCGTACGCCCTGCGGATCGTCTCGATCACCGGCAGAGGCGGCGTCGGCAAGACCACCCTCGCGGTGCACCTCGGACACTCCCTGGCGAAACGATTCCCCGACGGCCAGATGTTCGCCAAGCTGCGCGGCCCCTCGGCCCAGCCGATCCTGCCGACGCGCATTCTGGAGCGCTTCCTGCGCAGCCTGGGCATACCCGGCTCGGCCATGCCCTCGACCATCGAGGAACGGGCCGAACTCTTCCGCAACCTCGTCGCCGACCGGCGCATGCTCATCGTCCTCGACGACGCGATCGACGAGGAACAGGTCCGCTGGCTGCTGCCCGGATCGTCCAACTGCCCGGTCCTCGTCACGAGCCGCTCCCGGCTCGCCGGCCTGGAGGGCGCCAGCTCCGTCCAGATCGACGTGTTCTCCACCGACCAGGCGCTGCAACTGCTCAGCCGCATCCTCGGCGCCGAGCGGATCCACAGCGAACTCCCCAGCGCCCTCCAGCTGATCACCCTGTGCGGCAACCTCGCGCTGGCGCTGCGGATCGTCGCCGCGCGACTGGTCGGCCGCCCGCACTGGCCGCTGAGCAAGATGGTGGCCCGGCTCCGCGACGAGAGCCAGCGCCTGGACGAGCTGACCCACGGCGGCGTCGGCGTCCGGGCCGGCCTCGCCATGGTCTACCAGGGCCTGCCCGCCGACGCGCAGCGCCTCTTCCGGCGCCTGTCCATGCTGGAGGCGGCCGAGTTCTCCAGCTGGGTCGCCGCCCCCCTGCTCGACCTCGCCGTCACGGAGGCCGAGGACGTCCTGGAGTTCCTCGTGGACGCCCAGCTCGTCGACGTCGAGATGGTCAAGGGCCGCCGCCCCCGCTATCGCCTGCACGACCTGGTCCGGGTCTACTCCCAGGAGTGCCTGGCCCAGCACGAGAGCACCGCCGAGCGGTCGGTCGTGCTCGGCCGGGTGCTCAGCACCTGGCTGCTCCTGGTGGAGGAGGCGCACCGGCGTGCGTACGGCGGGGACCACACGCTGATCCACGGGCAGGCCCCGCGGCTGTCCCTGGAACCGTCGGTGCTCGACCGTGAACTCGCCGACCCGCTCGGGTGGTTCGAGGACGAGCGGGCCGGCCTGATCACGGCGGTCAGACAGGCGGCCGGCGCGGGTCTCGACGAGCTCTGCTGGGACCTGGCGCTGACCCTGGTCACCCTCTTCGAGATGTACGGCTACTTCGACGACTGGCGCACGACGCACGAGATCGCGCTCGCCGTCACCCGGCACAACGACAACCGGCGCGGCCAGGCGGCGATGCTGTACTCCCTCGGCGCCCTGCACATGTTCGAGTACAAGCTGGACGAGGCGCGCGGCCGGCTGGGGCCCGCCCGCGAGCTGTTCCAGCAGGTCGGTGACGTGCACGGCGAGGCGCTCGCGCTGCGCAACCTCGCGTTCGTCGACCGGATCCAGGGCCGCCTTGACGAGGCGATGGAGGGGTACGAGAAGGCGCTGGCCATGCTCTCCGAGGTGAACGACTCGACGGCCGAGGCGCATGTGCTGAGCAACATGGCGCAGATCCATCTGGACCGCGGCCTGATCGCGGAGGGGAAGCGGACCATGGCGGCCGGTCTGGCGGCGGTGGAGCGCTCGGGGAACCGGCGGGTGCGCGCGCAGATCCTGGTCCGCCTGGGCGAGGCGCATCTCCAGATCGACGAGGTGACCGAGGCCGAGTACGTGTACACCCAGGCCCTGGACACCGTCCGTTCGGTCGGCGACCCGGTGGGGGAGTGCTACGCGCTGCGCGGTCTGGCCATGGTGCGGGCGTGCCAGGGGAGCCACGACGCGGCCTACGAGATGCTGGAGCAGGCCATGGGGATCGCCTCCCAGGCGCGCGAGTACCTGGCCCTCGGCCGGGTCCTGCTCTCGCTCGGCGAGGTGGCCGCCGACCGGGGCAGTCATGAACGCGCCAAGGAGCATCTCGCCGCCGCACTGGACATCTTCAGACGGATGCAGGCCACCCGGTGGGAGAAACAGACGACGCGCCTGATGGGCGAGGTCTGCGCGGCCGCCGACGCCGCGACCCCGGCCGCCCCGTACGCACAGGCGCACGCGGGCTGACACCCGGGCCCCGGACCCGGCCGGCGGCGGACGGTGATCCACCCTCCGCAAGCCGTCCGCAGGCTGTCCTCGGGTCGCGCCCGGGGCGTCCCCGGCCGGCGGCCGGGCCGCGGACCCGGCACCGGAACCGGCCAGCGGGGCACGAAAACTCCCCCGTCACCTGCGGCCGCGTGGCAGGATGCGCGACTCGGCGGCAAGCTCCGCCCCGACGGCTTCGCGCGGGCGGTGGAACACGAGGAAAGGCGTCGCGATCGCGGCGGGGCTGATGTTCGCAGACGGGGCGCATCCGGTGTCCCGTCCCACAAAGGACGCAATCGATGAGGCCGGTGTCACGTGAAACTCGGAGTGTGTGTCTCTGATGGAACCAATGGGCGGCCCGTCGACGGGCTGATGATCCGCATCGAGCGCCCTCGCCTGGACGAGTGGCAGACCGTGTGGCACGGGCTGACCGGGAGGGACGGACGGCTGGACCGCCCGTCCCTCCCGGAGGACGCTCCCGGGCCGTTCCGGCTGGTCCTGGAGACCGACCGGTACTTCACGACGCTCGGGATGCGCCCGTTCTACAGTCACATCGCGGTCGCGTTCGCCGAGTGGGAGGCGGACCAGGAGATCCCGATCGTGATCGCCCCCCACGGATACGCGGTGTGCGCCGTCGGCCAGTAGCCGCGGCCCACGAGCGACGCACGACGCCAGGCGGCCCCACCCCGGCCGCCTCCCTCGCGCCGGCGCGGCCGCGGGCGAAGGCGATCCCTTCCCCGCGCACGCCGCCGACCGCGCACCCCGCCGAGCTTGCACCCCGCCGAGCGTGCGGCCCGTCCGCGAGGTCACCGCGCTGACCTGCGCCGATGACCGCGGTGCCAGAGTGTTCTCCCTCCCGTGCGGGACGCTTAGCGAGGACTTAGCGATCCAGTAGGAGGACGAAAAGGGAACTCACTAGAAAGGAGTCGTCCACCCGGATCCCCGGGTCACGAGTTTCCGCAAGGGAGATCGACATGATGGCTCTGCTCACCACCCTGGCCGGATTCGCGGGCTTCTTCACCGCGGACGACACGATCTGGGGCTGACCTTCATGAGCATCTCGGTTCGGGTCGTCGACTCCACCAGCGGCCGCCCCGTGGCGGATCTGGCCGTCACCCTGTACTCCCGGCAGCACGACGCATGGCCCGTGGTGGCCCGGTCGCGGACCGACGCCGTGGGAACGGTCGGCTCGCTGAGCGGCCCGGCCGCCCTGCCGCACGGGGCGTACCGGCTGGTCTTCGAGACCGGTGCGTACTTCGCCGAGCGGGCGGTCGACAGTCTGTACGCGGAGGTCATCCTCTCGCTCCACTACCAGGGCGATCCGAACGACCTGCACCTCCAGCTGCAGCTCAGCCCCTTCTCGTACACCACCTATCGGGGACACCTCCCCTGGACGGTGCCGGCCGAGAAGGTGTGAGGCCGGGCGGCACCCCGTTCGAACAACTCCACAACGCGGCCGTGCCGCCAAGCGGAAGGGGTGGAACAGTTGTTTGACGCATCGCAGTCGGCGATTCACACAGTGCCGGTCGAGTCCCTGCTGCCGGCGGACTCGCCGCGTCTGGAGGGTCTGAACGAGGGCCATGCCCGGGCCCTGGCGGAGAGCGGCACCGCGTTCGAACCGATCCTCGTCCACCGGGACACGGGACGCGTGGTCGACGGCATGCACCGGCTCCGGGCCGCGGTCCTGCGCGGCGAACACCGCATCACGGTCCGGCATGTCGACGGCGCCTCGGCGGATCTGTTCATCCGGGCGGTGCAGGCCAACATCAGCCACGGGCTCCCCCTGACGCTGGGGGACCGCAAGGCGGCGGTCCTGCGCATCCTCACGACCCATCCGCACTGGTCGGACCGGGCGATCGCCGCCGTCACAGGGGTGTCGCCGAAGACCGTAGGGGGCGTACGGGGGAGACGTTCGACTGAGGAATCTCCTCAGTCGAACCGCCCGGTCCCCCGGGTCGGCAGGGACGGCCGGGTCCGCCCGGCCGACATGCCGGAGCGGCGGGAGAAGGCCCGCTCCCTGCTCGCGCAGCGGCCCCGCGCGACCCTGCGCGAAGTGGCCCAGGAGGCCGGCGTCTCGGTCAGCACCGCGCACCGCCTCCGGCAGGAGCTGCGGTCCTGCCCGGCCGGCCCCGACGGGGGCGAGCGGGCGCCGACGGCGGTGGCCGTGCGCCTCCGGGTGCGGGCCCTGGACAGCCTGGCCAACGACCCGTCGATCCGCTTCACCGACAGCGGCCGGGCCCTGCTGCGCTGGCTCAACGGACAGGCCCAGGGCCTCGCGGCGGGCGAGCAGTTGCTGGCCGCCGTACCGCCGCACTGCGCGCGGGCGCTCACCGAGGTGATGAGTCATTACGCCCGGGAGTGGGAGCGGCTGGCCGCCGGGATGCAGCAGTCCGGGCTTTCCAGGGGCGGTCGGTGACGAAGCTCACGTTTGACGGGCGGTTCGTGGCGTCTTGACTCCCTTTGTACGGGGGGTATTTCAGTGAATATCTTGCATGGTCGGATTCGTAAGCATTGGTGAAATCTTCTGCGGCGACCACTTCGTCGTTACGGTGAGCCGCGAATCGAGGGGGCAGGCCCATGTGGCAGGTGCGATGTGTTCTGACAGGAGCAGCGTGAACATCTCGGTGGACGACGCGAGAGTCAAGGCCAAGGCGCTCTACGAGGCCCGTGCGACGGGCTGCCCCATCCCTCCCTTCACCGACGCGCAGCCGGAGCTGGACATGCACGACGGCTACGCCGTCCAGCGTGAACTGGTCGGGCTGCTGACGGCGGCCGGCGACACGGTCGTGGGCTACAAGGCGGGACTGACCTCCGTCCCGATGCAGCAGATGCTCGGGGTCGACACCCCGGACTACGGACCGGTGCTGGCCTCGACCGTGTACGAGAACGGGGCCACCACCCCGAGCGGGGCGTTCATCGCGCCCAAGGTCGAGGCGGAGATCGTCTTCCGGCTGGGAACGCCCCTGCGGGGGCCCGGAGTCACCGTCGCCGCCGCACGGGAAGCCATCGCCGAGGTGATGGCGGGCCTGGAGATCGTCGACTCCCGGATCGAGGGCTGGCGGATCCGGCTCGCGGACACGGTCGCCGACCTCGCGTCGAACGGCGCGATCGTGCTCGGCCCCCCGGTCGCCCTCCCCGACGACTGCGACGTGCGCCTCATCGGCATGGCCTTCTCCCGCAACGGCGCACTCGTGGCCACCGGGGCCGGAGCCGCCGCGCTGGGGGATCCGGCCGCGGTGGTCGCCTGGCTGGCGAACGTCCTCGGCGAGCACGGCGTGACCCTCGAAGCGGGCCAGCTGATCATGACGGGCGCCCTCCACGCCGCGGTCCCGATGGAACCCGGCGACCACTTCACGGCCGAGTTCGACCGGCTGGGCACCGTCACTCTTCACATGGGCGACGCCTAGACCATGGTCGCGCCCCCACGGCGAACCTCCAGACAGGGAAGGGCGATGCAGTCATGAAGCGAAACGGGCGCCTGCCCGTGGCCGTCCTCGGCGCCGGCCTCATCGGTGTCGATCTGGCCGAGAAGATCATGCGTTCCGAGTACCTCGAATGCGGCCTGGTCGTGGGACGCGACGAGAAGACGCCCGGCCTGCGGCAGGCGGCCGACCTCGGACTCCCCATCGGGACGCGCGGAATCGAGTCCCTCCTGGAGGCCCCGGAGCCCTTCGGCATCGTCTTCGACGCGACCAACGCCATGGCGCACGCCGAGCACGCCGAGCGCCTCACTCTGTCGGGCACCAAGCTGGTGGACCTGACGCCCAGTAAGGTCGGGCGGATGGTCATCCCGAGCGTGAACGGCGAGGAGGTCCTGAACTCCGACGACATCAACATGATCAGCTGCGGCGGCCAGGCCTCCATACCGATCCTCCACGCGATCACCCAGAGCCACCGCGTCGACTACGTCGAGGTCGTCACGACGGCCGCCAGCCCGAGCGTCGGGCGCTCCACCCGGCTCAACCTCGACGAGTACATCGAGACCACTCAGGACGCCGTACGGGACTTCACCGGCGTCAAGGACGTCAAGGCGATCCTCAACATCAGCCCGGCCCGGCCGCCGGCCACCTTCCGCGTCGCCATGTCGATGCTGGGCGAAGGGTTCGGCACGGCATCGGTGAACGCGGCCGTGCGGACCGCGGCCGAACAGGTCCGCTCCTTCGTCGGCGGCTACCGGATCACCGCCTGCGTCGTCGACGAGGACAAGGTGTTCGTCGCCGCCGAGGTCACCTCGTCCGGCGGACGCATCCCCCGGTACGCCGGCAACCTCGACATCATCAACTCCGCCGCCGTGCACATCGCCGAACGATGTGCGGCGGTCGGCCTGGCGAGCATCGGTACGGAGACGTCATGAGCACAGCACCCTCTCCCGACGGCGCCCGCAAGCCGGTCGTCATCCACGACGCGTCCCTGCGCGACGGCCACCACGCCGTCCGCCACCAGCTGGACCGCGAACAACTGCGCGCCTACGCGCGGGCGGCGGACGCCGCCGGCATCCCGGTCGTCGAGGTGGGGCACGGCAACGGGCTGGGGGCCTCGTCCCTCCAGGTCGGGCAGTCCCGGCTCGGCGACGACGAGATGCTGTCGATCGTGCGGGAGGCCCTGACCCGCAGCACGATGGCCGTGTTCATGCTGCCGGGCTGGGGCACGACCGCGGACCTCGAACGGGCCATCGCCCACGAGGTGGACATCGTCCGCGTCGGCACCCACTGCACCGAAGGCGACCTCGCCGAACGGCACCTGGGCTTCCTCCGCGAGAACGGCGTCCAGGCCCAGGCCGTCCTGCTGATGAGCCACATGGCGAGCGCCGAGCGCCTGGCACGGGAATGCGCCCGGCTCGTGGAGTTCGGCGCGACCGCCGTCGGCATCATGGACTCCTCCGGCCACTACCTGCCGGCCGACGTCACCGAACGCGTCACCGCCATGCGCGAAGCCGTCGACGTCCCGGTGATGTTCCACGCCCACAACAACCTCGGCATGGCGGTCGCGAACTCGATCGCCGCCGTCGAGGCGGGCGCCGACATCCTCGACGCCTGCGCCCGCGGTTTCGGCGCGGGCGCCGGGAACACCCAGCTCGAAGTCCTCGTGCCCGTCCTCGAACGGATGGGCTTCCCGACGGGCATCGATCTGTACGGTCTCCTGGACGCGGCCGACCTCGCCGAGCGCGAGCTCATGCCGGCCCCGCCCACCATCGACTCGGTGAGCGTCGTCAGCGGTCTGGCCGGGGTGTTCTCCGGGTTCAAGACCCGCGTCCTGGACGTCTCGCGGCGCGAGGACGTCGATCCGCGCGACGTCTTCTTCGAACTGGGCAGGAGACAGGCCGTCGCGGGCCAGGAGGACCTCATCATCGAGGTGGCCCTCGCCCTGAAGGCGGCCCGTGGTGCGTGAACGCCGCAATCCCGCGGCTTCCGTCCGGGCGAGAACAACGAGGGAAGAGCCAGCCGTGTACGACGTACTCAAGGACATCCTGGTCGCCGACCTCCACGTACGCGAGGAGGACGTCGTGCCCACCGCCACCCGTGAAGAGGTCGGCCTCGACTCGCTGGCCGTCGTGGAACTCGCCGCCGCGCTGAACGAGCGGCTCGGCATCGAGGTCCAGGACTACGAACTGCTGGACGCCGGGACCCTCGCCGACGTGGCCCGCCTGATGGCGGAGCGGCGGCCGGAAGGCTGAGCCCCACCGTCGACCCGGGCGCCGACCGCACCACCGAGCGCGGCGGTGTCCCCTCCACCGGGAGCCCCATGTCCACTCCATCCCTGCGCGCGGTGCTCGACACCGTCGCCGCCTACAAGCCGTCCGAAGGCGTCCACGGCACGACCGCCCGCCCCCGCCCGCTGTCGGCGAACGAGTCGCCGCACCCCCCGCTGCCCGGCATCGTCGAGGCCGTCGCACGGGCCGGTGCCACGGTCAACCGCTACCCCGACCCCGGCTGCGGACCGCTGATCCGCGCCCTCGCCCGGCACCACGGGATCGCCGAGGACCGGATCGCGGTCGGCGCCGGCTCCCTGGCCCTCCTCCACACCCTGTTCGACTCCGTCGCCGACCCCGGCGCCGAAGCCGTCTACGCCTGGCCGTCGTTCGAGGTCTACCCCACCCTCGCCGCCCTCGCCGGCGTGACCTCCGTCCAGGTGCCGCTGACCGACGAGACCCACGACCTGCCGGCCATGGCCGACCGCATCACCCCCCTGACCCGGCTCGTGATCGTCTGCAACCCGAACAACCCGACCGGCACCGGCGTCGATCCCGGCGCGCTCCGCGCGTTCCTCGCGTCCGTACCGCCCACCTGCCTCGTCGCCGTCGACGAGGCCTACCACGAGTACGCCCGCGGACCGGCCGCACCCAGCGCCCTGCGCCTGTGCGCCGACCACCCCAACCTGGTCGTCCTGCGCACCTTCTCGAAGGCCTACGGACTTGCCGGACTGCGGACCGGATACCTGGTCGGGGACGCCCGGGTCGTCGAGAAGCTGCGCAAGGCCTGCCTCCCCTACGCGGTGAGCACCGTGGCCCAGCACGCGGCCGTCGCCGCCCTCGGACTCGAGGAACAACTACTGCGCCGCGTCGACGAGACCGTCGCGGAACGCACCCGCGTCCGGGACACCCTGCTCCGCATCGGCCTGCCCGTCCCGGACAGCCTCACCAACTTCCTCTGGCTGCCCCTGGGCCCGCACGCCGCCGACTTCGGCGCCTGGTGTGCGCGACAGGGCGTCGCGGTACGGGCGTTCGCCGACGTCGGCGTCCGCGTGTCCATCGGCTCCGCCGACGACAACGACCAGTTCCTCGCCGCCGCCGACGCGTGGCGCTCCACCGGACGGCCGGCCACGGCCGGAGCCGGGCAGACCCAGCACGTACGAAAGGCGGCGGAGGCATGACCACACTTCACACCGCGCCCGACGCGCCGGTACGGGACGACGCCGGCGTCTCCCGCCATGTCGTCGTCGCCCCCGGCATGTGCAGCGGCGGCTCCCTGGTGTTCGGCCGGATCGGCGACTGGACCTGGGAGGTGGTCGCCGAGTCGTGCCGGATCAACGTGCACGCCGCCCGCACCGCCGACGGCGACCCCGCCTACCTGTCCTTCTACTACTTCCACGTACGCGGCGGCGACGTCGTCCACCCCCACGGGCTCACCTTCGGCGACGAACTCCGCGTCGACTCCCGCTCGTTCCAGTTCGGCAGCCAGTCCGTCATCACCCTGCACCGGCTGGCCCCCGCCGGCCTGGAGCTGCCCGACGGGCCCCTCGACCCGGCGGAGGTGTACGAACACCCGCACCCGCAGTGCCTCTACGCGGAGAACTTCAACCGCTGGATCGCCCGCACCACCGCCGGCAGCAACCGCGGACTCGCCCAGGTGACACCCCCGGACTTCGCCTACCAGGACCTGCCGCAGCTCCCCAACGCCCACTCGCCCCGCTCCCTCGTCGGCCGGGCCCGGGCCACCGGCAGCTTCCACCCCTCGGGGCCACCCGGCTTCCACGAGGCGGGGCAGCCCCAGACCCACACGTACACCCTGGACGTCGTACGCGACCTCAACGGCGCCGGGCTCATGTACTTCGCCTCGTACTTCGCCGTCTTCGACACCATGCTGCTGCGCCTGTGGCGCTCCCTGGGCCGCACCGACGAACAGTTCCTGCGGCGCAAGGTCGTCGACCAGAAGATCGGCTACTTCGGCAACGCCGACCCCGGCACCGTCTTCGAGGTCACGGTCCGCAGATGGCGCAGCACCGCCGACCCGGACATCGAGGTGGCCGACATGGCCCTGCGCGACACCGCGACCGGGCAGCTCATCGCCGTCACCGCCATCGAGATCGAGACCGAGACCCGGGCCGAGGCAGGGGTCGGGACCGGGGCCGAGGCAGCGGTCGAGATCCAGGCCGAGGCCGGGACGGCGGACACCCGCACCTCGGACGGCTCGTGATGCCCGCCCCGCGCGGCGACGCCGCCGCCGGCGCGACGGTCTGGCTCACCGGACTGCCCAGCGCCGGCAAGACCACCATCGCCCGGACCGCCGCCGCCCGGCTGCGGTCCGCCGGACGCCGCACGCACATCCTCGACGGCGACGAACTGCGCACCCACCTGACCTCCGACCTCGGCTACTCCCGCGAGGACCGCGACACGAACGTGCGCCGCGTCGGCTACGTCGCGGAGCTGCTCGCCTCCCACGGGGTGACGGTGCTCGTCCCGGTCATCGCCCCCTACGCCGACGCCCGCGCGGCGGTCCGCGCGCGGCACGAGGCCGCCGGCACCGCCTACGTCGAGGTGCACGTCGCGACCCCGGTCGACGTGTGCGCCGCACGCGACGTGAAGGGCCTCTACGCCCGGCAGGCCCGCGGCGAACTGTCCGGACTGACCGGGGTCGACGACCCGTACGAACCGCCGGTCGCACCGGAGCTGCGGATCCCGGCCCACGAGCAGACCGGGGCGGAGTCGGCGGAGGCGCTCGTCGCGCTGCTCCGGGAGAAGGGGTTGGCATGACGACGTTGACGACCTGGTCCGAGCGCACCGACGACCCGGACACCCTGACTCACGCGGACCTCCTGGAGTCGGAGGCCGTGCACATCATCCGTGAGGTGGCGGGCGAGTTCGAACGGCCGGTGCTCCTCTTCTCCGGCGGCAAGGACTCCGTCGTCATGCTGCACCTCGCCCTCAAGGCCTTCGCCCCCGCCCCCCTGCCCTTCGCGCTGCTCCACGTGGACACCGGACACAACTTCCCCGAGGTCCTGGCCTACCGGGACCGTGTGGTCGCGGCACACGGCCTGCGCCTCCATGTGGCCTCCGTACAGGACTACCTCGACCGCGGTGTGCTCAAGGAACGCCCCGACGGCACCCGCAACCCGCTCCAGACACTGCCGCTCACGGACCGCATCCGGTCGGAGGGGTTCGACGCGGTCTTCGGCGGCGGACGGCGCGACGAGGAGAAGGCCCGCGCCAAGGAACGCGTGTTCAGCCTCCGGGACCAGTTCTCCCAGTGGGACCCGCGCCGCCAGCGCCCCGAACTCTGGCAGCTCTACAACGGCCGGCACGCCCCCGGCGAACACGTACGGGTCTTCCCGCTGTCCGACTGGGCCGAGCTCGACGTGTGGCAGTACGTCGCCCGCGAGGGCATCGAACTGCCGGAGATCTACTTCGCCCACGAGCGCGAGGTCTTCCGCCGCTCCGGCATGTGGCTGCCCACCGGCGACTGGGGCGCCCCCAAGGACGGCGAGACCGTCGAGAAGCGGCGCGTCCGCTACCGCACCGTCGGCGACATGTCCTGCACCGGCGCGGTCGACTCCGACGCGTCGACCCTGGACCAGGTGATCGCCGAGATCACCGCGTCCCGGCTGTCCGAGCGGGGCGCGACCCGCGCCGACGACAAGCTCTCCGAGGCCTCCATGGAGGACCGCAAACGCGAGGGGTACTTCTGACCATGACGACCAGCACCAGGACCAGGACAACGACCGCCGAACTCCCCGCCACCACCCTGCTGCGGTTCGCCACCGCCGGCTCCGTCGACGACGGCAAGTCCACCCTGGTGGGCCGGCTGCTCCACGACTCCAAGTCGGTCCTCGCCGACCAGCTGGAGGCCGTGGAGCGCGCGTCGGCCGGGCGCGGCCAGGAGGCCCCCGACCTCGCCCTGCTCACCGACGGCCTGCGCGCCGAACGCGAACAGGGCATCACGATCGACGTCGCCTACCGCTACTTCGCCACGCCGAAGCGCCGGTTCATCCTCGCCGACACCCCCGGGCACGTGCAGTACACCCGCAACATGGTCACCGGCGCCTCCACCGCCGAACTGACCGTCATCCTGGTCGACGCCCGCAAGGGCGTCGTCGAGCAGACCCGCCGGCACGCCGCCATCGCCGCGCTGCTGCGCGTCCCGCAGGTCGTCCTCGCCGTCAACAAGATGGACCTGGTCGGATACCGCGAGCCCGTGTTCGCCACGATCGTCGCCGAGTTCACCGCGTACGCGGCCGAACTCGGCGTCCCCGGGGTCACCGCGATCCCGATCTCGGCACTCGCCGGGGACAACGTCGTCGAGCCGTCGGCGGTCATGGACTGGTACAGCGGCCCCACCGTCCTCGAACACCTGGAGACCGTCCCGGTCAGCCGCGGCCCGGCCCACCGGCACGCCCGGCTGCCCGTGCAGTACGTCATCCGCCCCCAGACCGCCGCGCACCCCGACTACCGCGGCTACGCCGGACAGATCGCGGCCGGCACCCTCCACGTCGGCGAACCCGTCACCGTCCTGCCGTCCGGCCGTACGACCCGGATCTCCGCCATCGACCTCCTGGGCCGGCCGGTCGACACCGCCAGGACCGGGCAGTCGGTCACCGTCCTCCTGGCGGACGACCTCGACGTCTCGCGCGGCGACCTGATCGTGCCGACGAGGCACGCCCCGGCACCCACCCAGGACATCGAGGCGACCGTCTGCCACGTCGCCGACCAGGAACTGACCGTCGGACACCGGGTGCTGCTCAAGCACGGCACCCGCACGGTCAAGGCCATCGTGGAGTCCATCCCCTCCCGGCTCGCCCTCGACGACCTGTCCCTGCGCCCCCACGGCGACCGGCTGGCGGCCAACGACATCGGCCGCGTCAGGATCAGGACCGCCGAGCCGCTGCCCGTCGACCCCTACGCCGACTCGCGCCGCACCGGCTCGTTCATCCTGATCGACCCCGGCGACGGCACCACCCTCACCGCGGGCATGGTCGGCGACTCCTTCGTCACCACCGCACCGGTCAAGGGCAGCACCGCCGGCACGGCCACCGGACCCGACGCCGATGCCGACGGCTGGGACTTCTGACGCCGCTCAGCCCGGCGCGCTTCCTTCCGTGGCCCGGTCCTCGGCGGGCCGGTCCTGCCGGGCCCGGTCCTCCGTGGCCCGGTCCTGCCTGGTCCGCTCCTCCCCGGCCGGGTCCTCCGTGGCCCGGGCGGACAGTGTCGCGCCGATCGTGGCGAGCGGAGCGGGATCCAGCATCTCGTAGTGGCCGCACGCGACGTCGACGGCCGTGACCCGCCCGCCGCCGTACGCCCGCCAGGCGTCCGGGGCGGCGGGCGAGGCGGGCGCGTGGTCCGACGCGGCCCGGAAGTGGAGCACGTCCACCCCGCGCGTCCGTGCCGGAGGCGTCCGCAGCGCTTCCACCGCCGACCGCACCGCGAGCCGCGCGCCCTTTACGGCCCGCTGCCCGAGCAGCGCGATCTGCTCCGGCGGCGCCCCGTCCGCGCCGAATCCGGCCGACCCGGCCACGTGCCGGTGCGTCTCCTCCCAGCCGGGCAGCCCTTCCTCGGGCGCCGGATACGAGTCGAGCAGGGCCACGAACTCCACGGCCTGCCCCGCCTCCACCAGCTCCGCCGCCACCCCGTACGCGAGGACCCCGCCGACCGACCAGCCCAGCAGCCGGTACGGCCCCCGCGGCTGCACCTCCCGGATCCGCCGCGCGTACTCCCGTACCAGCTCCTCCGGCTTGCGCGCCCCGCCCGCCGGATCGGCGAGGCTCGGCGCCTGCAGCCCGTACAGCGGCACGTCCGGATCCAGATGCGGCAGCAGCCGGGCGTACGGCCAGGCGAGGCCGCTCGCCGCGTGCACCGCGAACAACGGCCTCAGGCGTCCTCCCGTCCGCAGCGGCAGCAGTACGTCCAGGCCGGAGCCGCCGCCCTCACCGTCGAGCCGACGCGCCAGGGCCGCCGGCGTCGGCGCCTCGAACAGGGCCCGGACGGTCAGCCCGGTGCCCAGGACCGCACGCACCCGGCTCACCAGCCGGGTCGCGAGCAGGGAGTGCCCGCCCAGGTCGAAGAAGCCGTCGTCGGGGCCGACCCGGTCCACCCCGAGGACCTCGGCGAACAGCGTGCACAGCGGCTCCTCGTGCGCGTGGGCCGCCTCGCGGCGGACGGCGGCGCCGTACGCGGGAGCGGGCAGCGCCGCCCGGTCCAGCTTGCCGTTCGGCATCAGCGGAAGCCGCTCCAGCGGCACCACAGCCGACGGCACCATGTGGTCCGGCACCATGTGCCGGGTGAAGCGCCGCAGCTCCGCGCCGTCGACCGGCACCCCGGGCCCGGCCGGCACGACGTACCCGACCAGCCTGCGGTCGCCCGGCCGGTCCTCGCGCACGACCGCGACGGCCCGCGCCACCCGCTCGTGCCGCAGCAGGGCGGCCTCCACGTCGCCGAGTTCGATCCGGAAGCCGCGTACCTTCACCTGGCCGTCGAGCCGCCCCAGATACTCCAGCTGCCCGTCGGCCCGCCACCGAACCTGGTCGCCCGTGCGGTACATCCGCCCGCCGGGCACACCGAACGGGCAGGCCACGAACCGCTCCGAGGTCAGCCCCGGCCGGTTCAGATAGCCACGGGTGACGCCCGCTCCCGCGATGTACAGCTCACCCGGCTGCCCCACCCCGACCGGCTGGAGCCACGGATCCAGCACGTACACGCGGGCGTTGGGCACCGGCCGCCCGATCGGCGGATCACCTTCGGAGGCGTCGGCGTCGGCGTCGGCGCCCGTGCCCGGGCCGGTGCCGGTATCGGGGTCGGCACCGGCACTGCGCCACCAGGTCGAGTACGTCGTCGCCTCGGTGGGACCGTAGATGTTGGTGACCGCACAGCCCGGCACCCGCTCCCGCAGCTCGCGCAGCAGCGCGTGCGGCACGGCCTCCCCGCCGAGCACCACATGGGGTGCCGACACATCGAAGGAGCCGCCCGCCAGCAGGCTCGCCATCGCCGAGGGAACGCCGCTGACCAGGCTCCCCTCCCAGCCGTCCCGTTCGAGCAGCGCGAACAGGTCGTCGAAGAGCTCCAGATGCCCGCCGAGCGCCAGGGTCGCCACGATCTCGAAGACCGACACGTCGAAGCTGAGCGAGGTGGACGCCGGCACCCGCGCCATGCCGTCGGCGCCGAAGTGGTCCTCGACCGTCGCCACGAAGTTGACGGCGTTCGTGTGCTCGACCACCACTCCCTTGGGGACGCCGGTGGTGCCCGAGGTGTAGATGACGTAGGCGGGATGCCGGGGGAGGAGCGGCCCCGGCCGCTCCGCGTCCAGGACGTCCGTGTCGTCCTTCGCCTCGACACGCCGGGTCACGGCCGGATCGTCCAGGACGAGCGCGGCCGTCCCCTCGGGCAGCACACCCCGGGTCGCGTCGGTGACCACCGCGAGCCGGGGCCGGGCGTCGCCGAGCATCCGCGCCACCCGGTCCGCCGGATAGCGCACGTCGACCGGCACGTACGCGGCCCCCGACTTGAGCACGGCGAGCAGCGCGACCACCATGTCCGGCGTCCTCGGCAGCGCCAGGGCCACCAGGGTCTCCGGCCCCGCGCCCTCCGCGAGCAGCACGCGCGCCAGCCGGTTCGCCCGCCGGTTCAGCTCCGCGTGGTCGACGGTCCGCCCCTGGTGCGAGAGCGCGGGCCCCCGCGGGTCCCGCGCGGCCCGCGCCTCGATCAGGGCGGGCAGCGTGGCCGGCGGCACCGGGCGGGCGGTGGCGTTCCACTCCTCCAGCGTCCGCCGCCGCTCGGCGTCCGACAGGACCGGCAGACCGACGACCGGGCGGTACGGATCCTCGGCGATCGCCTCCAGGATCCGGACGAGCCGCTCGGCGATCCCCTCCACGGTCCCGCGCCCGAGCAGATCGGGCCGGAAGTCGAGCCGGATGCCCAACTCCTCGGCCGGCGTGCAGATCAGGGAGAGCGGATAGTGGGTGGCGTCGAAGCCCGCGACGTCGACGAGCAGGGCCTCGCCGAGCCGGCGCCGGCCCGCGCCCATCGGGTAGTTGTCGAAGACGGCCGTGGTGTCGAAAAGGGCCCCGAGACCCGCCTGACTCTGGATCTCCGTCAGCCCGACGTGGTGGTGCTCCAACAGGTCGAGCTGCTCGTCCTGAACCCGTTCCAGCAGGTCGAGCAGCGTGTCCTGCGGGTCCGTCCGCACGCGCGCCGGAACGGTGTTGATGAGCAGCCCCACCATCGACTCGACGCCGTCGACGTCGGCGGCCCGCCCCGACACCGTCATCCCGAACAGCACGTCGCCCTGCCCGGTCAGCTGCCGCAGCACCAGCCCCCACGCCACCTGCATCACCGTGCCGAGCGTGACCCCCGCCTCCCGCGCCCGTTCCGTCAGCGCGGCCGTGGCCTCGGCGGGCAGCGCGCGCACCACCCGTTCGGGGACCACCGTGCCCGCCGCCCGGGCCCGCGGTGCGACCAGCGTCGGCCCCTCGACCCCGGCGAGCGCGTCCGCCCAGGCCTCCCCGGACCACTCCGGGTCGGTCTCGCCGAGCCAGTCCAGGTAGGAGCCGTACGAGGGGGCGGGCGGGAGCGGGTCCGCCATCGCGGCAGCGGCACCGGCACCCGCGTCGTAGGCGTCGTACAGCTGGAACAGCTCGTCGAGGAGGATCGACGTCGACCAGCCGTCCAAGATGATGTGATGGTTCGTCAGCGCGAACCGCCACCGGGTGTCGCCCAGTCGGATCAGCAGGAAGCGGAGCAGCGGCGGCCGGGCGACGTCGAAGCGCCGCCGCCGCTCCTCCTCGACCAGCCGCGCCGCCTCGGCGTCCCGGTCGGCCGGCGCGGTCCCGGTGAGGTCGGCCTGCCGCCACTCCAGCGGGACCCGGGACGGCACGAACCGTACGGGGGCGCCCGACGCATCCGTACGGAACCCGGAACGCAGGCTGTCGTGCCGGTCCTGGAGGACCTGGCAGACCTCGCGCAGGACCGCCGGGTCGAGCGGACCCTCGAAGTCCAGCGCCAGTTGGATGGTGTAGATGTCCTGGCCGTCCGCGTCGAACGCCGTGTGGAAGAACAGCCCTTGCTGGAGCGGCGAGGGCCTCGACGCCGGCTCTTCGGGGTGGGTGCGGTCGGGTGTGCTCACGCCGTGTCTCCCGGTTCGCCGGTGCGTGCGGTCAGGTCGGTCAGGTCGGTCAGGGTCTCCAGGGCCTCGAACCAGGCGTCGGCCAGGGCCTCCACCCGGTCCCGCTCCAGCAGGTCCTTCGGATACATCCAGGTGACATGGAGTTCCGGCCGGTCCCCGCGGTCGTGGACCACGGCGGACACCTCCAGGAGGTGCGTCAGGGGCATCTCGGGGTCGCCCCCGCCGGCGACCGCACCGGCCTCCGGCGCCAGACCCCAGTCGGTGCCGTCCGACCGGTCGAAGCGGCCCAGGTAGTTGAAGAGGATCTGTGCGGTGGGGCGGGCCTTGAGTTCGGGCCCGGCCTCCGGATGCAGATGGCGCAGCAGGCCGAACCCGAGCCCCTTGTCCGGCATGCTCTTCAGTTGCTCGTCCACGGCCCGCACGGAGCCGACCGGATCGACCGGATCACCGGGTCGCCCCCCGAGCCGTACGGGGAACATGCTGGTGAACCAGCCCACGGTCGCCGACAGGTCGAGGCCGTCGACGATCTCCTCGCGTCCGTGCCCCTCCACGTCCACGAGGAACGGCGCGCCGGCGGAAGAGCTGTCGGAAGCGTCTTCGGGGCCGAGACGCGCCCGCCAGAGCCCCGCCGCCCTGCTGAGGGCGCCCAGCAGCACCGCGTTCACGCCGACGCCGAGCCGGGCGGGCACGTGTGCCAGGAGCGGTTCCGTCCGGTCGGCGGGGAGGACCCGGGTCACGGCGTGCTTCGCGCCCTCCACATCGCGGGCGGCCACGAGCTCCGCACCGGGGACGAGTTCGCGCGCCCCGTCGAGGAGGCCGATCCAGAAGGGGAGTTCGGCCGTCCGTCCCCGCACCTCGCGGTGCAGGTGCCGCCCCCAGTCGGCGAACGACACGGGCGCGAAGTCCGGCCCCGCCGTCCCCGACGACCCCGCCGGCCGTGGGGCGGCGCCGCTGCTCAGCTCCTCCAGGAGGATCCGCCACGAGACGCCGTCCACGACCAGGTGGTTGATCATCAGGAGCAGTCGGCCGGGCCGGCCGGGACCCGCGTCGAACCAGACCGCCTGGAGCATGTTCCCGTCCTCCGGGGCCAGCCGCCGCCGTGCCGCGTCCGCCTCGGCGCGGACCCGCTCCGCGAGCTCCCCGGCCGCGAGCCCGGCCGCGTCGACCCGGACGAGACGCCCGGCCGCGTCGACCGCCTCGCGCGGCAGCACCTCAAAGCGCCACGCGGGGGTGCGCGTCAGACGCATCCGCAGGGCGTCGTGCCGGTCCAACAGCGCCTGGAGCAGCCCCCGCAGGCGCTCCGAGGACAGGTCGGCCGGAGTCCGGACGAGCACGGACTGATGGAAGCCGTCGACGGGACCGCCCCGCTCACGCTGCCAGTGCACGATCGGGGTGAGCGGCACCTCGCCCGCAGACGCAGACGCAGACGCAGACGTAGCCGGAGATGAAGACGCCACCGACGCCGGACGCGCTGCCTTACCCCCCTTGGGTGGCCGCACCTTCGCGTGGGCGGCCAGTTCGGCGACGGTGCGGTACCGGAAGACGTCCCGCGTGGAGAGCGCCAGACCGCGGGAGCGGGCCCGGGACACCAGCCGGATCGACACGATGCTGTCGCCGCCGAGCGCGAAGAAGTCGTCCTCGACGCCGACGGAGGGGCGTCCGAGGACGGCGGCGAACAGTTCGCAGAGGATCTCCTCGGCGGGGGTGCCCGGCTCCCGGACCACCCGGGCGGCGGGCGCCTGCGGGGCGGGCAGCGCGGAACGGTCCAGCTTGCCGTTGGGCGTGAGCGGCAGTCCGTCCGGCAGCACGACGACGGTGGGGACCATGTACGGCGGCAGCACCCGCCGCGCCCGCTCGGTGAGTTCGGCGACGAGGCCGTCCGTCCCGTCCGTACCCTCGGTGGCCCGTACGGGAGCCACGTAGCCGACGAGCCGACGCTCGCCCGGCCGGTCCTCGCGCACCACGACGGCACTGCGCGTGACCCGGTGGTGCCGGTCCAGGACCGCTTCGATCTCGCGTGGTTCGATCCGGAAGCCGCGCAGTTTCACCTGGGCGTCGGTGCGCCCGAGGAACGCGAGCTCCCCCTCGGCGGTCCAGCGGACCCGGTCACCGGTGCGATAAAGGCGGCCACCGGGCGGCCCGTACGGATCGGCGACGAACCGCTCGGCGGTCAGCCCGGGCCGCGCGAAGTAGCCCCGGGCCACTCCCGCGCCCCCGATGTACAACTCGCCCGGCACTCCGACCGGCACCGGCCGCAGCGCCTCGTTCAGGACGTACACCCGGGTGTCGCCCAGCGGGGAGCCGAGCGGCGGGCGCTCTACGTTGTGCGGGCCTATCGGGCCGGCGAGGGACCAGATGGTCGTCTCGGTCGGCCCGTACACGTTGGTGACCTCCGAGGCCAGGGCGACGAGCCCGGCGGCCAGGGCGGGCGGCAGGGCCTCGCCGCCGACGAGGACGCGCAGGCCACGGACGGCCTCGGGGACCTCGGCCACGAGCCCGGACCACAGGGAGGGCGTCGCCTGGACGGCGGTGACCTTGTGCCGTGCGACGAGCCGGCCGAGGGCCTGCGGATCACGCACCTCGTCGGGGGAGGCGAGGACGACCGCGGCGCCGTCGAGCAGCGGCAGCAGAAGCTCCAGGTGGGCGATGTCGAAGGCCACGGTCGTCACGGCGAGCAGGCGGTCGGCCGGGCCGAGTGGCAGCCGGTGCCGCATGGCGGCGAGCAGATGGGCGAGATTGCGGTGGGTGACCGTGACGCCCTTCGGCCGGCCCGTCGAACCGGAGGTGTAGAGGACGTACGCCGTGCCGTCGGCCGGGATCACCGCCTCCTGCCCCGGCCCCTCGGAGTCGAACCGGGGGTCGTCCACCGTCAGCCAGGCGTCGGTTCCGAGCGCGTCGCGGGTGGCGGGGTCCGTGAGCACCAGGAGCGGCGCGGCCTCGGACAGCACCGACGCCACCCGGTCCTTGGGATGGTGCGGATCGACCGGGAGGTACCCGGCGCCGGTGCGGTGTACGGCGAGGAGCGCGACCAGAAGGTCGGGCGTGCGGCCCATCGCCACGGCGACCAGCCGCTCGGGACCGGCGCCGAGCCCACGCAGCCGCCCGGCCAGCAGCTCCACCCGCGCGTCGAGATCCCCGTACGTGATCCGCCGGGACCCGTGGAGCACCGCCGGCGCGCCGGGCGTCCTCGCGGCCTGCTCCCGGAACCACTCCGGCACCAGCCGGTCCGGCAGCTCTGCCGCACCGGGCGCCGGTCCGCCCCACTCCGTGAGCAGGGCGTGCCGCTCGGCGGGGGAGACGAGGTCCAGCTGCCGCACCGGGCGGGCGGGACGGGCGACGCCGTCCGCGAGGAAGGTGGTGAAGCAGCGGGCGAGGCGCTCGGCGGTGGCGGGGTCGAAGAGGTCGCGGGCGTAGACGAGGGTGCCGTCCAGCCCGCCGTGGGACTCAGTGAGGTCGAAGAGGAGGTCGAAGGGGACGGTGCGGTACCGGTCATGGGCCGGCGTGTCGACGCGGAGGCCGGGCAGGTCCACGGTGCCGGTCGCGTTGTTCTGCAGGCTCAGCATCACCTGGAACAGCGGATGCCGGGCCGCCGACCGCGCCGGGGCGACGGCGTCGACGACCCGGTCGAAGGGCACGTCCTGGTTCTCCAGGGCGGCCAGGACACCGGGGCGGACCCGGGCGACCAGGTCGCTGAAGCCGGGATCCCCGGAGGCGTCGGTCCGTACCACCACGGTGTTCACGAAGCAGCCGACCAGCTCGTCGAGGCCGCTGTCGGCCCGCCCGGCGACCGGGCTGCCGACCAGGATGTCCGTCCCCGCGCCGAGCTGCCGCAGCAGGCCCGCGAGCGCGGCGTGCAGCACCATGAACACGCTCGCGCCGTGCTCCCGCGCCAGGGCGGTGAGGCCCACGAGGTCCTCGGGGCCGACCCGGAAGGGCACTTCGCCCGCGCGCAGTGTGGCGGTGGCGGGGCGCGGCCGGTCGGCGGGCAGCGGGATCTCGTCGGGCGCGTCGGCCAGGGCCCCGGTCCAGTGGGCGAGTTGCCGGGCGAAGAGGCTCGCCGGGTCGTCGGGCTCCCCGAGCGCCGCGCGCTGCCACAGAGTGAAGTCGGCGTACTGCACCGGCAGTTCCGGCAGTTCGTGGGCCTGCCCGCGGAGTCGGGCGGCGTAGGACGCGGAGAGGTCGCGGAGGAAGGGAGCGGCCGACCAGCCATCGAAGGCGATGTGGTGGACCGTGACGGCGAGGACGTGCTCTTCGGGGCCGCAGGCGAAGAGTTCGGCCCGCACGGGTATCTCCCGCGCCAGGTCGAAGCCGCGCTCCGAGGCCGCGGCCACCGCCGCCTCGACGTCCACCCGGGACACCTCCCGCACCGGCAGACCGAACTCCACCTCCTCCAGGACCAGTTGGTGCGGAACGCCGTCGGTCACCGGGAACACGGTGCGCAGGCTCTCGTGCCGCGCCACCACGTCCCGCAGGGCCGCCGCCAGCGCCCCGGCGTCCAGCCGGCCCGTGAGCCGCAGGGCGGTCGTGACGCTCAGCGCGGCCGCGCCCTCCGCCAGCTCGCCCTGGAGCCAGAACCGCAGCTGCGAGAAGGACGGAGGCAGCACCTCGCCGCGCGGCCCGGGCCGCAGCGGCCCGCGCCCGGCATCCGCCGCCCCGAACCTCTCGGCGAGCCCGGCGGGCGTCGGCGACTCGAAGACCGCACGCATCCCGATCCCGGCGTCCAGCACCTCGCGCAGCCGGTTCACCAGCCGGATCGCCAGCAGGGAGTGCCCGCCGAGCGCGAAGAAGTCGGCGTCCGCACCGACCTCCGGCACCCCCAGGACCTCGGCGAACAGCCCGCACAGCAGCCGCTCGGCCGGCGTCGCGGGCGGGCGGGAGCCGGAACTCCGCACGGGGTCGGGCAGCGCGGCCCGGTCCAGCTTCCCGTTGGGCGTCAGCGGCAGCCCGTCAGGGAGCACCACGACGACGGGGACCATGTAGTCGGGCAGGACCCGCCGCGCGTACGCGGCGAGTTCCGGTACGAGATCGGCGTCGACGGGTGGGGCGGGTGCGGCGTCGACGTGTTGCGCGGGATCGGCAGGGAGCTGCGGGGCGAGATCGGCGTCGACGCGCGGCGCGGGAACGACGTAGGCGACCAGGTCACGCTCCCCGGGGCGCTCCTCCCGTACGAGCACGGCGGCGCGGGCGACCGCCGGGTGGCGCTCCAGGACGGCCTCGATCTCGCCGGGTTCGATGCGGAAGCCGCGTATCTTCACCTGGTCGTCGGTGCGGGCGAGGAAGTCCAGCTCGCCGTCGGCGGTCCACCGCACCACGTCCCCGGTGCGGTACATGCGGGCCCCCGGCGGACCGTACGGATCGGCGACGAAGAGCCCCGCCGTCAGGCCCGGACGGCCTAGGTAGCCGCGGGCCAGCCCGGCGCCCGCGAGGTACAGCTCGCCCGGCACCCCCACAGGCACCGGCCGCAGCCACGGGTCCAGCACGTACACCCGGGTGTTCGCCATCGGCCGGCCGATCGGCGGCTTCCCGCCGTCCCCGTCCCGGGCCGGGTCCACGCGCCCGAACGTGCTGAACGTCGTGTTCTCGGTCGGCCCGTAGACATGGGTCAGCGCGGTCCCGGGGAACTCCGCCAGCATCCTGCGCACGGCCCCCGCCGAGGGCTGCTCGCCGCCCGTCCAGACCTGCCCGACCCGGCCGAGCAGCGAACTCCCTTCCGTTACCAGCAGGTTGAAGAGCGACGTGGTGAGGAACACGCTCGTCGCGCCCCCGTCCGCCACGGTCCGCTCCAGCGCCCGCGGCGAGGGGTCGCCGGGCGGCACCACCACGACCGTGCCGCCGCCCAGCAGCGGGACCCACAGCTCGTACGTCGAGGCGTCGAAGGAGTGCGGCGAATGGGCGAGCACCCGCGCGTGGCCGCCGTCCGCCGCCCAGCAGGGGTCGGCGGCGAGCGCGACGATGTTCCGGTGCGTCACCAGGACGCCCTTCGGGCGCCCGGTGGAGCCGGAGGTGTACATCACGTACGCGGCCCGCTCGGCGTCGATCGCCGGCCAGGCGCCCGCGCCCCCACCCGCCCCGACCGGATCGGCGCCCACGGCCCCCTCGGCCAGGACCAGCACGTCCAGTGCCCCACCCATCGGCCCGCCCAGCGCCGCGCCCGCGAGCGCCTCGGCCCGCTCCTTCATGGACGCGTCGGCCAGGAGGAGGCGGGGCCGCGCCTCCGCCAGGACCGCGTGCTGCCGTTCCGCCGGGTTGCGCGGGTCCAGGGGCAGGTAGGCGGCTCCCGTCTTCAGTACGGCGAGCAGCGCGACGACCAGGTCGGCCGAGCGGTCCATGGCCACGGCGACCAGCTGTTCCGGGCCCGCGCCCTGGTGGCGCAGGTGGTGGGCGAGGCGGTCGGACCGGGCGTCGAGTTCCGCGTAGGTGAGCCGGGAGGCGCCGCACAGCACGGCGAGGGCGTCGGGGGTGGCGGCCGCGCGGCGCCGGAACAGCTCCGGCACGGAGCCGTCGGGGAGCGGGGTGTCCAGGCCGTTCCATGTCTCCAGCACCGTGCGGCGCTCGTCGGGGGAGAGGAGCTCCAGGCCGCTCGTGGGGCGCTCCGGTGCGGCGACCGCCTGGGTGAGGAAGGCGGTGAAGCGGCGGACCAGGCGCTCGGCGGTGGCGTGGTCGAAGAGGTCGCGCGCGTAGAGCAGGCTGCCGCCGAGCGCCCCGTCGGTCTCGGTGAGGTCGAGGAGCAGGTCGAAGGCGATCGTCCGGTGCGGGGCCGGGTCGAGGACGCGGGCGTCGAGGCGGGGGAGCCGTACGGCGGCGTCCGCGTTGTTCTGCAGGCTCAGCATGACCTGGAAGAGGGGGTGCCGGGCCGCCGACCGCGCCGGGTTGACGGCCTCGACGACCTGCTCGAACGGCACGTCCTGATGGTCGAGCGCGGCCATGACACCGGTTCGGGCCTTGCGGACCAGGTCGTGGAAGTCGGGGTCGCCGGAGACGTCGGTGCGGACGACGACGGTGTTGACGAAGCAGCCCACGAGGTCGTCGAGGCCGACGTCGGTGCGGCCGGCGACCGGGCTGCCGACCAGGATGTCCGTACCGGCCCCCAGCCGCCGCAGGAGCCCCGCGAGGGCCGCGTGGAGCACCATGAAGGTGCTGGCGCCGTGCCGGAGGGCGAGCCGGGACAGGTCGCGGAAGGTGTCGGGCGGCAGGTGGAAAGGGACGGCTCCGGCCCGGTGGGTGGCGGTGGCGGGGCGCGGCCGGTCGGCGGGCAGGGGGAGTTCGGCCGGCGCGTCGGCGAGGACGCCGGTCCAGTGGGCGAGCTGCTCGGCGAAGAGGCTGCCGGGGTCGTCGGGCGCGCCGAGTTCCTTCCGCTGCCACAGGGTGAAGTCCGCGTACTGGAAGGGAAGTTCCTCCCAGGTCGGCGGTCGGCCTTCGAGGCGCGCGGTGTAGGCGTCGGCGAGGTCGCGGAGGAACGGGCCGACGGACCAGCCATCGAAGGCGATGTGGTGCACGGTGACCGCCAGCACATGCCGGTCGGGCTCCCCGACGCCGAACAGGACGGCCCGCAGCGGGAGTTCGCGCCCCAGGTCGAAGACATGCCCGGCCGCTTCGGCCACGGCCGCCTCGACGTCCCGCTCCGGGACCTGCCGCACGGGCAGCTCGACGTCCACCGCCTCCAGGATCCGCTGCCCCGGTACGCCGTCGGTGACCGGGAACACGGTGCGCAGGCTCTCGTGCCGCGCCACCACGTCCCGCAGCGCGTCGCGCAGCGCCACCTCGTCCAGGCGGCCCGTCAGCCGGAGCGCCATCGAGGCGTTGGGCCAGGCGCCGTCGCGGTCCAGCTCTTCCTGGAACCAGAACCGCAGCTGCGAAAACGACAGAGGGATCACGGTGGTCTCGGCCTTTCGGGTCTCTCGGGTCTCGGTCCGCTCGGCGCTCTCGGTCCGCTCGGGTCTCTCGGTCCGCTCGGGTCAGTGCGCGTCGAAGGCCGCGCGCAGGGCGTTCAGATGGTTCAGCCCGTCCAGCACGGTCTTGGTCTCGATGCCGAAGTCGATCAGGCAGGCGATCTCGTCCACACCGATGCCCCGCAGCCGCTCGGCCGTCGCCGACGCGTCCGCCACCGTCCCGAACAGCCCCCGCTGCTCGACGTACGTGTCGAGGGACTGGTCGACGAGGAAGTCGAGGTCCTCGTCCTCCAGCGCGTCGATGTCGAAGTCCGGATCGAGGGCGCCGAACGAGCGGGCCAGGAGGTGGACCGAGCTCCTGAGGTAGGCGCGCAGCGGCGCTTCGACGGTGGCGCGCACCTCGTCCCGGTCGGCGCCCAGGAAGGTGTGCAGCATCAGGACGACGTGCCCGTCCCAGCCGTCGTGCGCCGCGCGCGCCGCCCGCCGGTACTCGGCGATCTTCCCGGCGAGTTCGTCCACGTCCTGGTGCAGCAGATGCGTCAGGACCCCGGCCCGCGCGCTCGCGGCGGTACGGAAGGTCTCCGCGTCGCCCGCGCTGGTCACCCAGAGCGGCAACTCCCGCTGCACCGGCGGCGGGAAGGCCCGCACGGTCGCCGGGGCGCCGTTGCCGTCCACGACCTCGACGCCGTCCCCGCGCCACAGCCGGCGGAGCTGCTCGACGCTGTCGGCCAGGAGGCGTTTGCGGTCCTCGTACGGTGCCCGGCTCAGCGCGAAGTCCACCGGGTGCCATCCGGAGGCGAGGGACACCCCGGCCCGCCCGCCGGAGAGGTTGTCCACGACCGCCCACTCCTCGGCGATCCGCAGAGGATGGTGGAGGGGCGCGACGACGCTCCCGGCACGGAGGGCGACCCTGCTGGTGATCATCGCCAGGGCGGCGCCCACCACGGACGGGTTCGGGTAGAGCCCGCCGAAGGGGTGGAAGTGGCGTTCGGGCGTCCACACCGCGCGGAAGCCGTTCCGGTCGGCGAAGCGGGCGCCTTCGAGCAGCAGCTCGTACCGTCCGGCGTCCCCGTCCGAGGTGCTGTCGTCGGCGAAGTAGAAGAGGCTGAAGTCCATCAGGGATCCCTCGATAACACTGGTCGTGATCAGGTCGTGTGCCCGGGCCCGTACCGCCGTCAGTCGGGGCGGGGCATCCTCCGCAGCGCCGGTCTCGCCCTGCGGGCACCCGCCAGCCGGGCCGCGAGGCCGGCCACCGTGGGCGCCTCGAAGACCGTGGCCACCTGGACCTCCACCCCCAGCTCGGCACGGACGCGGCTCACCAGCCGGGTCACGAGCAGCGAATGGCCGCCGAGCTCGAAGAAGTCGTCGTCGATGCCCACCCCGTGCGCGTCTTGCGCCGCCTCCAGCGCGTCCGGCCCTCCCCGCGTGCCCGGTCCCTCGGGCGGTCCCGCCGTGCCGAGCCCGAGGACCTCCGCGTACATCCGGCACAGCGCCGCCTCCTGCGGGGTCCGCGGCGGGCGGCCGGTGCCGCGCCGGGCGGCGCGCGGGGCGGGCAGGGCGGCCCGGTCCAGCTTGCCGTGCGGGGTGAGCGGGAACTCGTCGAGGACGACGACCGCGGACGGCATCATGTACCCGGGGAGGTACCCGGCCGCCCACGCGGTGATCTCCCGGACGAGCTCCGTGTCGTCGGCGGCGGCGAAGGGCACGTTGACGTACCGCTCGGGATCCTCCGACGGCACAGACCCTCCGGTCCCGGCCTCCCCGGTCCCCCCGTCCCCGGTCTCCGACGGGAAGTCCCCTTCCCCCGTGCCGAATTCGGCGTCGAAGTGGTCGGCTCCCGCCTTCGCGGACCACCGCACCACGACGCGGAACCCGAGCCGTTCCCCGAGCCGCGTCAGCTCCTCCGGGTCCGCGCCGGCGCCGGGTGTCGTGCCCGATGCGTGCAGATCCTCGGCGAGGCGCGCGTTCGGCACGCCGGCGAGCCGGACGGGGAAGGTGTCCCGGGCGTGGTCGCGCAGCGTGTCGGCGAGGGCGTCGAGGGTACGGACGTCCGCTCCCCACAGGAGTTCCGTCACCGTGCCGGGCCCGGCGGGCGTACCGGTGGGGGGCCGTGCGTCGTCGGGGCGGCGCAGGACGACGTCGTAGCGGTAGCGGGTCAGCTCGTTGTGGTGGGTTCCCCGCTTCAGCCGCACGTCGCAGCCGGCGAACAGTGGCTCGGCCCCCTCGGCCGCGACCGTCAGGGACCGGAAGAACTCCGGGTCGACCAGCAGTTCCGGCTCCGTGGCGAGGCCGCGCGCCGTCGCCCGGCGATGTTCCGGACCGCCGGGCGCGTCACCCGCCGCGCGGGCCGCGACCGCGCCGTGGAAGGTCTCCGCGAGCCCCAGGTGCCGGACGTCGCCGACGAACACCGAGCCACCGGGCCGCAGCGCGCCCGCCGCGAGCCCGAGGACCCGCGCCAGGTGCCGCCCGCTGGGGAAGTACTGGGCGACGGAGTTGAGGACGACCACGTCGAAGTACCCGCGGGGCACGCCCTCGTGGTCGTCGGCCGGCCGGCTGTGGAGAACGACCCGCCCGGCCAGGTCCGGCCGCCCGTCCACCTGGCGCCGCAGCCGTTCGATCACCCGGGGCGAGAGGTCGAGCCCCCAGTAGGACTCCGCCTCGGTGAGTTCGGGGGCGAGGCGGGACAGCAACAGGCCGTTGCCCACGCCGAGTTCGAGGATGCGACGGGGCCGCAGGGCGCGGATGCTCCGTACCGTCCCGTCGCGCCACTCCCGCAGCTGCTCCAGCGGCAGCGGGCTGCCGTCGTACGCGCTGTTCCAGCCGGTGAAGTCCTCGCCGAAGGGCGCTGACGCGTCGGCCGGTACGGCGTCGTGGACCCGCCGCCACGCGGCCACGCGGTCCGCGTCGCCCGGGCCACCGGCGTCCGCCGGCGTGCTCGGCCCACGGCGTACGTAGGCGACGAGCCGCCGGTCGCCGTCCTGGTCCTCGCGCACGGTCACCGCGGCGGCCGACACCCGGGGGTGGGCGGCCAGCCGCGCCTCGATCTCGCCGGGCTCGATCCGGTGCCCGCGCACCTTGACCTGGTCGTCCGCGCGACCCGCGAACTCCAGTTCGCCGGAGGTCGTCCAGCGGGCCAGGTCGCCGGTGCGGTACATCCGCGTCCCGGCGGGCCCGTACGGGTCCGCGACGAAACGCCGCGCCGTCAGGCCGGGCCGGCCGAGGTAGCCGCGGGCCAGCCCGGCCCCCGCGACGTACAGCTCGCCCACCGCTCCGGCGGGCACCGGCCGCAGCTCCGCGTCGAGGACGTGCAGCCGGGTGCCCCGGATCGCCCCGCCGATCGGCGGCGTGGTGGCGCTGTCTGTGAGCGGCCGGCTCATGGTGGCGCAGACCGTGGTCTCCGTCGGCCCGTACGCGTTGATCAGGGTCCGGCCGGGAGCCCAGCGCCGCCGCTGCTCCGCGTCCAGGGCCTCACCGGCGGCGACCAGCACGCGTACGCCCGGGAGGGCGTCGGACGGCAGGACGCGCAGCACCGACGGCGGCAGGGTCGCGTGGGTGATGCGCCGCGCCTCGGCGAGACGGCTCAGGCCGGGGCCGGGCAGCAGGCTGCGGGCGGGCGCCAGGACGAGTGCCGCTCCGGCGGACAGCGCCATCGCCAGCTCCCAGAAGAACGCGTCGAAGCCGGGTGAGGCGAACTGCAGGACCCGGCTGTCGGCGTCCACGGCGAGGGTGGCGAGCTGGTGGGCGGTCAGGTTGGCGAGCCCGGCGCGGGTGACGACCACGCCCTTGGGCAGGCCCGTGGAGCCCGAGGTGTAGATGACGTACGCGGGCAGGTCGCCCTCGGCGCGCCGGGCACCGGCCGGCGGGCCGGACGCCGGGGCCCGCCGCAGTGCCGCGCGGGTCTCCGGAGCGTCCAGATCGGTACGGGGCACCGCCCCGCCGGCCGGGAGGGCCGTGCCGGACCGGGCGAGGAGGAGCGCGGGGGCCGCGTCGCCCAGGATGTGGGCGATACGTTCCTGCGGGTAGCCGGGGTCCACCGGGAGGTGGGCGGCCCCGGCCTTCAGCACCGCGAGGACGGCGACGACCAGCTCCACGGAGCGGTCGAGCGCCGAGGCGACCACCGTTCCCGGTCCGGCGCCCCGCGCGGCCAGCACGTGGGCCAGCCGGTCGGCGCGCGCGTCGAGTTCGGCGTAGCTGACCGCGTCCTCCTCGAAGACCACGGCGGTGGCGTCCGGGGCGCTCGCGGCCCGCTCCTCGAAGAGGTCGAGCAGCGGGCGCGCCGTGGTGTTCGCGCCGTGGTGGGGCGCGCCCTCGGGAGGTAACGGGTGTTCGGGCGCGCTGGTGACCACGGACAGCTCCTTGCACGGGAAAGGGGGTGGTGCCGGTGCGGGTGCAGCCGGGGTGACCGGGCGCGGGCGCGAGCTGGACGTCGTCGAGCCTAAGCGGCACCAGCGGGATATGGCCACTCTGGTTTCCACGGCGGGGAACTTGTACGATCCAGCACCAACTCGGGTTCCCCGCACGTACGCTGAGGCGCGTTCGAACATCCGTCGCGTCGGTTTCCTCGGCGTGTTACCGAAGTCCGGAGGCCGTGCCGGTGTCCGCCCCGCCCACTGCCGCGCGGTCCGCGCCAGGCCACGGCCACCGCCCGCGGCGGAACTTCCGGTTGCTGCTCGTCGGCGAGACCACCAGCAAACTGGGCACCAGCGTGACGTCCGTGCTGCTGCCGCTCGTGGCCGTCACCACCCTCCACGCCTCGCCGTTCATGATGGGCGTGCTCACCGCCGCGCCGTGGCTGCCGTGGCTGCTCATCGGCCTGCCCGCCGGCGCGTGGGTCGACCGGCTCGCCCCGCGGCGGGTGATGCTCGTGTGCAACGGCGTCTCCGCGGCGGTGTTCGTGAGCGTGCCGCTCACCTGGTGGCTGGGCGCGCTCACCCTGGGGCACGTCCTGGCGGCCGCCCTGGTCTCCGGCGCCGCCTCCGTCTTCTTCTCCACCGCCTACTCGTCCTATCTGCCCCGGCTGGTCCCGACGGACGCCCTGATGGGACGGAACGCGCAACTCCAGGCGGGGGACCAGGCCGCTCGGGTGGCGGGCCCCGGGCTCGGCGGGCTGATCGCCCAGACCGTCGGCGGCGTGCCGGGGCTGCTGCTCGACGCGGTGTCCTTCCTCGTGTCGACGCTCTGTCTCACGGCCATCCGCTCCGAGGGGCCGGGCCCCGACCCGGCGCCCCGGCGGCGGCTGGGCCGGGAGATCGCCGACGGCCTGCGGTTCGTCGTCGGGGATCCGTGGGTGCGGGCCGTCACCGCGTTCGGCGCGGCGGTCAACCTGGCGATGGCGGGCTTCCAGGCCGTGCAGATCGTCTTTCTCGTCCGGACCGTCGGCGTCGGCTCCGACACGCTCGGGTGGCTCGTCTCCTGCGGTGGTCTCGGCGGGGTGCTCGGCGGTCTCGTGGCGGGGCGGCTCGCCCGGCGCCTGGGCACGGCCCGTGCCCTGCTGGCCGTGCAGTTCGCCGCCGCGCCGTTCGGGCTGCTCGCCGCGCTCGCCGGACCCGGGCCGAGGCTGGGGTTCTTCGTGGTCGGCACGGGCGTGATGTTCGCGGGGGTCGTGGCCTGCAACGTCATCATCGTCAGCTTCCGGCAGGCGTACTGCCCGCCCGGGCTGCTGGGCCGGGTCACGGCGACGACCCTGTTCCTCAACTACAGCACCATTCCGCTCGGCGCCCTCCTGGGCGGCTCCCTCGCCTCCCTCGTCGGCGCCCGCGCCACGCTGTGGGCGGTCACCGCCGTGCTGCTGGCGGCCGGCGGATTCCTGGTCGTGGGGCCGCTGCGCGGCCTGCGGGACCTGCCGGGCGCACCGGCCGCCGCAGCCTGACCCGTACCCGGGGGTGATGTTCGCCGGTGCCCGGCCGGGCACCGGCGAACCGGTTTCACTTGGACTGCGTGGAGAGGCTCACACCGCTGAAGTCCTGCGCGGCGGCGAGGCTGAAGTAGACCCACCCGGCGGGCGGGTTGTCGATCGTCAGCGTCTCGCCGTTCCCGGCGTTGGTGGACTTCGCCTGGTAGGCGGTGGTGGTGGCCCAGCTGCTGCCGCCGTAGTAGAGGTCGGCGTTGCCGGTGCCGCCGCTGCTGGTGATCGTCAGCTGCTTCACGCCGGCCGGCAGGTACACGAAGTGGTAGCTGTAGTTCCCGGCGGCGGCGGCGAGGCCGTCCCGGCGGCAGTTCTGGTCGAACTGACGGGTGTCGGCGATGGTGCAGAGCGCGACGGGAGCGGCCGTCGAGGCGTCCGGCAGCGTTCCGCAGTCCTTGGTCGCGCAGTCCGTCGACAGCCAGGTCGCGAAGTCGGCGTCGTAGCGGGTGCCGATGGTCTGCTTCAGGACGGCACGGGCCCCCGTCCAGTCACCGGCGCGGTACTTGCCGAGCACGGTCTGGATGTCCGCGGGGTGCTTCTGCATCATGTAGCGGACCGCGAGCCAGCCCCAGCGGTAGACCCGGTTCGAGTTGACCTCGGGGTCCTCCTCCTGGCCGTAGACGGTGTCGAAGAGGTCGCTGAGCTTGTACGTGTTCTTGGCGGCCTCGGCGATCGCGTCGGCGTTGCGCTCGTTGCGGTAGCCGTACGAGATGTTCTCGGCGATGCCCTCGACCCACCAGATCGTCGGCGTGACCATGCCGGCCTCGAAGTCGCCGTACATGTTGTAGCGGCCGTCGAGGTAGTGGGTGTACTCGTGGTTGAGGTTCCAGATCTGGAAGTCCGGGCGCAGCCAGCTGGCCTCGTGGGCGATGAAGCGGGCCTGGTTGCCGGGGACGGCCGGGTTGCCCTCCTCGTACATGCCGCCGTTGTCGACGTCGATGTTGTAGATCGCCCACGCGTACAGCGCGTACTGGGTGTAGTCGTCGAAGGCGACGACCTCCAGGTTGGTGTTCACGTCACCGGGGATCGCGCCCTTGTCACCGATGATCCGGTGGAAGTAGGCGTCCTGGTTGGTCAGGCTCGTGCAGGTGCTCGCCAGCTGGGCGGGCGACATGTCCTGGGCGCGGATCTTGAGCTCCGGGCCGCAGGTGTGCTGGATCGGCAGGACCTGCGGGAGGACCCGCTCGCCCAGGTCGCAGATGGCGTAGGCGGCGCAGTTGCCCTTGTCGTACTGGCGCGTGTACCAGCCCAGGTTCATGGTGATCGGCGCGGTGGGACCCACGTTCGGGTACCGGTTGATCAGGTCCTTCAGGAGCGGCCGGACCTTGTCCTTGAGCTCGGGGACGTCGAGGGCGTAGCCGAGGAAGCGGCCGACGTTGCTGACGACGTCGAGACGGTTCAGCTGCGCCTCGTTGCGCGTGATGAAACCGGCCCAGGTGTCGAGGATGGCGGGGTCGGCCTTGAGGGCGGCCCGCCAGCCGCGGTCGTCGTTCTTGGCCTTGAAGCCGTTCTCGACGACCCACTCGACGTGCTGCATGGTGAGGTTCATCTGGCTCGGCCACGTGCCGTTGTAGCCGCCGAGCAGCCACTTCACGACACCGGCGTACCGGCCGGCCTCGTGGGTGCTGTCGATCAGCGTGACGACCTCGTTGAGGATCGCGCCGTTGGCGTCGGTGACGTCCTTGCTGCGCGGGGCGGCGAAGAACGCGTCGAGCGCGCCGCGCGCCGCGCCCTGGAGCGCGGTGCCGTAGTCGCCGACGACGGCCGCGTTGTTGTCCTGCACGTAGTAGCCGGCGCGCAGGAACAGGACCAGCTGCCCGACGGAGGCGCTGTTGTCGCCCGTGTACGTGGCGGAGCTGTCGCGCAGCGCGTTGGCGACGGTCACCATCTGGGCCTCGCGGAAGGTCTTCCGCGCGTCCTCACCGGTGAGGCTGAACAGGGGGTACGTACAGGTGATCTGCGGGAGCGCCTTGAGCTGCTGGACCAGCGCGCCGCCCGTGGAGTTGATGACGCCGGAGAGGTCACCGCACGCGTCCGCGGCGGCGACCGACGCCGACTTGCCCGCCTTGGGGGAGGGCGCCGCGGCCGGGCCGGACTCCTCGGCGCCGTCCTGCGAGGAGAGCCGGAAGCGCGGGTTCTTGCTGATGGCGTGCGGCGACTTGGGGACCGGGATCGCCCGCGGCGCCGAGGCGGCGGCGCCGTGCGCCCGCGCACCGGCCGGAGCGGTGTCGCCGAGGGCGGCGGCCTGGCCCTGCGGCGCGAACAGGCCGAGCGTGATGAAGACGGCTGCGCCGAGGACCGGAAGTCTTCGCGCGCGGGTCTTCGCTATCCGGAAGGGATGCATCTGTGGGGGCCTCCGGGGCCGTTGAGGCCACGTGCTGGGAAACACGGGCGGTCGACATGTGACGTGTAAAATTTCACATGTCGCATTGTTCTGGAAGCCCTCTGGCCGGATTCCTTTCTCGGAATCATGGGTGGCCGCGCCCCAATGCCCTGGTGTGGCCGGGTAGATGACGATTCACGGACGGCACGGCGAACCTATGACCCCGACAACCTGTGTCACGACACATGTGTCGTGTAGTTCCACCCGCCGCCCGAAGGGCCTGCGCGCCCCCGACGCCCGGGAGGTCACGCTGCCGCGCACCGGCCACATGTTCCGCTTCTCCCACCCGGTCACCTACGCCACCGCGGTCGAGGACTTCCTCGCCGCCCTCCCGACCGACCGGCAGGGCGCACGTGCGTAAGGCCGAACACCTGAGGTTCGCGATCCTGGCAGCCCAACGCGAAGGCAACCGGCTGCTGATCCAGGCCCTCAAACCCCACGGCGCCGAGATCGAGGAGTACCTCTACAGCTCCATGGAAGCCGCCTCCGAGGGCCTGGACACCGACGCCATGCTCACGTTCCTGCACGACTTCATCGACCCGCTGCCCTCGGG
Organism: Streptomyces sp. NPDC023157; assembly: GCF_055560575.1. Taxonomy (NCBI): domain Bacteria; kingdom Bacillati; phylum Actinomycetota; class Actinomycetes; order Kitasatosporales; family Streptomycetaceae; genus Streptomyces; species Streptomyces sp. NPDC023157. The sequence goes on along the minus strand of NZ_JBVHIL010000002.1, from coordinate 222,760 downwards.
CCAGGCCCCCAACAAACGCCTCGACCTCGACTGACGCCACCGGCATCCACGCGGCGAGCTGACGCGCCCGGCCCGCTCGGTGGTTCAGCCCTCGACCCCGGTGGCGTCGTGGGAGGCGCCGACGGGCTTGGACTCCGGGGAACCGCGCTGGCGCAGATAGACGGAGAGGACGGCCATGGCGGCCACGGCCAGCAGTTCGGACTGCCAGTTCTGGAGCGACCGGTTCCAGAAGTCGGCACTCACCAGATAGCCGGTCCACGAGACGGGCGGGAGGAGGTCACGCAGCTGCCGCTCGTTGTAGGCGGCGGTGCCGGAGATGGACTGGGCGAGCCAGGAGAGCAGGAACAGCAGGGCCATCACGATCCCCAGGGACCGCGCGTACACGTGCTGCCGCCAGTCCTTGGTCCTGGCCCAGCGCGGCGAGTCGGGGCGGGCGTGGTCGCCGACCTTCTGTTCCCGGTCGCTCTCCGTACCGGCCTTGTGGGGCTCCTTGGACTCGGGCGAGCCCCGCTGGACGAGCCAGACGGTCCCGAAGACGTAGAGGAAGAACTGCAGGAACTCCGACTGCCAGTTCTCGGTGACGTCGACGGCGAAGTCCGAGGACATCAGGTACTCGCCGAGCGTCAGCTGCTGCATCCCGTCGACGGCCAGGTCCTCGTTGAACCCGGCGTGCCCGGCGAGCGCCTGCCCGGCCAGGACGAGGAGGAACGCCCCGCCGAAGGCGAGCGTGAGGCTGTTGTCCCACCAGAAGCCGCCCCGGGCCCCCCGCTGCCCGCCGCTCACCGGTGCATCGCCCCGATCGCCATGAAGTAGCCCAGCCCGCCCAGGATGACCGCCAGGCAGGCGAAGAACAGGAAGCGCATGTCAGCCGCCCTTCAACGAGCACCGGTAGGGCCGTCCGGACTCCCGTGCGCAGCCCGCCGCCGCGACCTTCCACCCGTCGTCGAACTGCGAGAGGAACAACGTGTCCCTCTCCAGGGTCAGCAGGGCCTGGCGCCCGTAGACCTGTGTCCCGCGCACCATCCCGGCGGCCGGCGGCTTCTCGCCCGCCAGGGCCGGCCCGCACCGCCGGCCGGTGTCGTCCTCGAGCTGCCGACGGGTCTCCGGGGCCAGCAGCGCGCACGCCCCCGCGTAGTCGGCGCGCGCGAGGCTCGCCTCGAAGGCGGAGGCGGCCCGTCGCGCACCGTCCACCCGTGCCGCGTCGGCCCCGCACCCGGACGACAGCACGGCCGCCGCGGCCACGGCCAGAGCCGCCGCCGTGCGCCGGGCCGCGCGGCCCGGGGAAGGAGAGCCGGCGGCGGTCGTCCTCGCCCCGACCTGTGCGTCGGCCGCGTCCATGTCCGTTCCCTACGTCCTGCAGACGGCCCGTGGAGGCCGGGCACCGGGACCACCTTCCCCGGATGGACCGGCGAGTCGGCCGACCCGGCACACGACGCCACGGCAGATCGCCCGATCGGTCCCCTCCGGCGGACCGGGAATCCGACCGGCCTCCCGGCACGAAGTGATCACGTGATTGATCCGCACGCCGACGGGTATGCGCGCAGAGATCCCGATTGGTCCCTTACGAAGCCGAGGAGGAAATGATCGTGAGCATGGTGGAGCAGACGATCGACGTGGACGTCCCGCTGCGGAACGTCTACGACCAGTGGACCCAGTTCGAGGACTTCCCGAACTTCATGGAGGGCGTGGAGGCCGTCCGCCAGATCGACGACCGCCACTGTCACTGGAGCACCAAGGTCGCCGGCGTCCGGCGCGAGTTCGACACCGAGATCGTCGACCAGCTGCCGGACGAGCGCATCGCCTGGCGCACGGTGGGCGGTGACGTCAGGCAGAAGGGCGTCGTCACCTTCCTGTCCCTCGACCCGGACCACACGCGGGTACGGCTGGCCATGGACATGGAGCCGCAGGGCCTGACCGAGAAGGCCGCCGACGCGCTCGGCCTCCTGGACCGCCGCGTCAAGGGCGACCTCAAGCGGTTCAAGGGCTTCATCGAGGAACACGGGCACGCGACCGGCCAGTGGCGCGGCCGCATCCGCCCGTCCGACGGGGCGTCGCCCGGTGGGACGTCGCCCGGAGGGAGGTCCTCGGACCGGCTGCGGGACGGGGACCCCATGGGCGGTGGCACGATGGGACAGCCCGGGTCCCGCCCCGCGCCCGACACCTGGGAGCTCCCGCCGGAGCCGGGTGACCCGGGGATCCGCTGACACCACCCCGTTCCCCACCCGGACGGCAAGGCATCCGGTGGCGGGGCCGACGGCGCCGCCCCGCCCCCTGTCGTACAGGAGCATCGATGCGCACGGTAGGAGTCGAAGAGGAGCTGCTGCTCGTCAGCGCCACGACCGGGGAGCCGCTCGCCGTCTCGTCCGCGGTGCTGGCCGCCGTGGAGGGCGGCGGCGAAGAGCAGGGCGTCTTCGAGAAGGAGCTGTATCAGGAGCAGCTGGAGTTCGCCACCCGCCCCCTGGGCGACATGCGCGAACTGGCCGCGGAGATCGTCCGGTGGCGGGGGGCGGCGGCCCGCCACGCGAAGGAGGTCGGCGCGGAGGTGGCCGCGCTGGCGACCTCGCCGCTGCCCGTGGAGCCGTCACGGAACCTCGGCAGCCGGTACCGGTGGATGGCGGAGCAGTTCGCCCTCACCACGCAGGAACAGCTGACCTGCGGGTGTCACGTCCACGTCTCCGTGGAGTCCGACGAGGAGGGCGTCGCCGTGCTGGACCGGATCCGGCCCTGGCTGTACCTCCTGAACGCGATCAGCGGCAACTCGCCGTTCTGGGACGGCCAGGACAGCGGGTACAGCAGTTACCGGAGCCGTGTGTGGAACCGGTGGCCGTCCGCCGGGCCGTACGAGCCCTTCGGCAGCGCCGAGGGCTACCACGAGCGGGTGCGCGACATGCTGGCCACCAGCGTCCTGCGCGACAAGGGCATGATCTATTTCGACGCCCGGCTGTCCCACAGCTACCCGACGGTGGAGATCCGCGTCGCCGACGTCTGTCTGGAGCCGGACACCACGGTGCTGGTGGCGACGCTGGCCCGGGGGCTCGTGGAGACCGCCGCCCGGGCCTGGCGCGACGGCGCGCCGCCCGCCCGGGTCCCGGCGGGATTGCTGCGGCTCGCGTCCTGGCGGGCCGCCCGATCCGGGCTCGGCGGGCCGCTTCTCGACCCCCGCACCCTGCGCGAGACGCCCGCCGAGGCGGCCTTGGAGGTCCTGCTTGACCACACCGACGCGGCCCTGCGCGACTGCGGCGACCGCGACCGGGCCCGTCGGTCCCTGGCGGCCCTGATCGCCCGGGGCAGCGGCGCGCAACGACAGCGCGCACTCCACCGGGACGGCCTCGATCTCGGCGAGGTCGTGCGGGAGTGCGTACGGATCACGGCCGGCGCGGGGGCCTGATCGCGGGAGGCGAGTCCGGCCGGGTCGGCAGGGTCGGCCGGGCTCCGCGCCCCGGGCCGGACCCGGGGCGCGGAGCCCGGCACGGACCGTCAGGGGAAGCTGACGACGGTCGACGGGACGGTCGCGGTGCCTTCCGTGGGGGCGCCGGTGTCGTTGATGACGTGCTTGAACTGCCCGTTGCCGCCGAGCGAGACGGTCAGCAGGCCGTGGAACCTCACGCCGGGCTTCACGGGGGCCTTGAAGCCGTGGTCCTGGCGGATCGTCGGGTCGACGTTGTAGTAGCAGTAGCTGCCGAGGCCCCAGCCCTCGTGGGTGGTCACCGAGTCGTCGACGCGGTAGGCGGCGTACCCCTGGGTGGCGCCGTTCTGGACGGCGGCCTGGGTCGGGGCGTCGTAGGCCTTCTCGTTCTGGAAGAAGATCGTGCGTCCGCGGTCGCCGTACCACTCGACGTCGTACTTGTTGAAGTGCTCCACGAACAGGCCGGTGGCGAGGACGTCGTCGCCGTTGACGCGGACGCCGTAGTCGGCCCGGTTGGTCTCCCAGCCGACGCCCGCGCCGTGGTCGGCGCGCCAGACCCAGGTGTGGTCCACGATCGTGTCGTCGTTGTTGACGACGATGCCGACGGTGGCCTTGCCGGCGCCCGCGCCGCCGACCCGGACGTAGACGTCCTGCACGGTGGTCGGGTTGGCGCCGTGGTCGACGGCGGCGTTCTGCGGGCCGACCTCCAGGAGGGACGGCGAGTTGACCGGGCCCGCGTCGAGCAGGAAGCCCGCGAGGCGGACGCCGTCGACGTCGGCGACGCGCATCGCGGTGACGCCGTTGTCCGGGACGAGCGTGGCCAGGCCCAGGCCGAGGACGATCGTGTTCGCCCGGTTCACCTCGATCGTCCGGTCGACGTGGTAGACCCCGGGCGTGAACAGCAGGTGCAGGCCCTGGGCGAGTGCCTGGTTGAGGGTGGCGGCGGTGGCGCCGGGCCTGACCACGTAGAACTGGCTCAGCGGGATCTTCTCGCCCTGCGGGGTGCCGTTCGCCCAGGTGGTGCCGCGGGCGTTGGTCCGCTTGGCCGGGGAGAACACCTTGTACTGGTTGTCCTCCCAGATCAGGTACGGCTTCTCGCGGGAGACCGGGGTGGTGTCGAGGGTGGTGTACTTCGGCTCGGGGAAGGCCTGGGCGGGGGCGCCCTCGGTGCCGGAGAAGACCTGGTTCCAGACGGAGTTGGACCAGCCGCCGATGGAGCTGTCGCGGGTGTACCACTGCTGCTGCGAGTAGTTGCCGACCTGGCCGTCGATCTTCGAGTCGGCGATGTAGCCGCCGCTGGCCCAGCCGTAGCCGTCGGGGGCCAGGTTCAGCCCGCCCTTGACGTGCATGCGGCGGAACGACGAGGCCTGGGCGACGGCCCAGCGGTCCGTGCCGTTCACCGGGTTCAGGGCGAGGCCCTCGGCGCCGCGCCAGAAGTTCTGGGTGGCGTTGCCGTTGAACCAGCCCGCGTCGACGGTGACGTCGCCGTTGATGGTGGTGTCGTCGGGCCGCACACCGAGTCCGGCGATCTGCGTGTAGAAGCCGATCTGGGCGTTGAGGCCGTTGTAGGTGCCCGGTTTGAAGAGGAAGGCGTGCCGGCCGCTGCCGAACTGGGCCGACTCCTGCTGCCGGAACACCTCGTCCAACTGGCCCTGGACGTTCGGTGTGGACGGATCGACGACGTGCACGTTCGGGCCGAGGTCGCCGCCGCCCGGCAGGGGCGTGCCGCCGCCGGCGGGGGTGCCGTACACCTGGAACTCCCACAGGGAGTAGCCCCAGGCGGTGCCCCGGGCCAGGCCGTTCATCCGGACGTAGCGGCCGGTGCCGGAAAGGGCGACGTCGTCGGTGCCGCCGTCGCCGCCGGTCACCGTGGTGACGGTGCGCCAGTCGGTGCCGTTGTCCGAGGCCTGGATCTGGTAGCTCCTGCCGTAGGCGGCCTCCCAGGTCAGGACGGCGCCGCTGAGCGTGGCGCTCCGGCCCAGGTCGACCTGGAACCACTGGGCGTCGGTCCAGTCGCTCGCCCACCGGGTGCCGGTGAGGTCGCCGTCGACGGCGCCGCCCGCCGTGAACGGGCCTTCGGTGGAGGAGGCGGTGGCCGTCTTGCCCTGGGAGAGCAGGGCGGGGGCGGCGGAGGCCGTCGCGGCGGGGACGACCGCGAGCAGGCCGCCGGCGAGCGAGGCGACGAGGGCGCCGACGGTGGCCCGTCGGACGGTGGGGGCGGGGCGCCGGAAGGCCGGCGGGGACCCGACGGAAGACATGGCGGCTCCTGGGGAGAGGTGGGGGAGAGAGGGGGGCGAGCGTGGTCAGCCGTTGCCGGCGCGGTGGGCGCGGATGAGGTCCGCGTACCATCGGCCGCTCGTCTTGACCGTCCGGCGCTGGGTCGCGTAGTCCACGTGCACCAGGCCGAAGCGCTTGTCGTAGCCGTAGGCCCACTCGAAGTTGTCGAGCAGGGACCAGGCGTAGTAGCCGGCCAGCGGGGCGCCCTTGCGCAGGGCGCGGGCGCAGGCCGCGAGGTGCTGCTCCAGGTACCGGGTGCGGTCCGGGTCGTGCACCTGCCCGTCGGGGCCGACGGCGTCGGGGAACGCGCAGCCGTTCTCCGTGACGTACAGCTCGCGCACGCCGTACTCCTCGGTGAGGCGCAGCAGGAAGGCCTCCAGGCCCCCGGCGTCGATCGGCCAGTCCATGCCGGTCCGCGGCACGTCGGGGAGGCGTACCGCGCGGGCGTACGGGACGGGGCCCGCCGGGTCGTCGGCGACGGTCTCCGGGAAGTAGTAGTTGAGGCCGTGCCAGTCGAGCGGGGCCGAGATCAGCTCCAGGTCGCCGGGGCGCTCGGGGAGGTCGACGCCGTACAGCTCGCGCATGTCGGCGGGGAAGCCGCGCCCGTGGACCGGGTCGAGCCACCAGCGGTTGGTGTGCCCGTCGGCGCGGCGGGCCGCGGCGACGTCCTCGGGGCGGGTGGAGGCGGGGGCGATGGTGGAGTGGTTGGTGACGAGACCGACCCGGGCGCCGGGGGCGGCGGCGCGGACGGCCGCGGTGGCGAGACCGTGGCCGAGGAGCAGGTGGTAGGAGGCGCGGACGGCGGCGGTCAGGTCGGTCAGGCCCGGCGCCATCCGGCCCTCCAGATGCCCGATCCAGGCCGAGCAGAGCGGCTCGTTGAGGGTGGCCCACCGGGTGACCCGGTCGCCGAGGCGGCCGGCGACGACGGAGGCGTAGGCGGCGAAGTGCTCGGCGGTGGCGCGCTCGGTCCACCCGCCGCGGTCCTGGAGGGCCTGGGGCAGGTCCCAGTGGTAGAGGGTGACGTTGGGGGTGATGCCGGCGCCGAGGAGGGCGTCGACGAGCCGGTCGTAGAAGTCGAGCCCGGCCGTGTTCACGGGGCCGTCGCCGCCGGGCAGGACGCGGGGCCAGGCGATCGACATCCGGTACGCGTCGGTGCCGAGCTCCCGCATGAGGGCGATGTCCTCGGGCCAGCGGTGGTAGTGGTCGCAGGCCGTGTCGCCGTGGTCGGCGTTGTCGGTCGTGCCGGGGGTGTGGCTGAAGGTGTCCCAGATGGAGGGGGCCCGCCCGTCCTCGGCGACGGCGCCCTCGATCTGGTAGGCGGAGGTGGCGGTGCCCCAGGCGAAGTCGGCGGGGAAGGCCCCCAGGTCGAGCGTGCGGTGGTGGGTGGATGCGGACACGGAGCACCTTTTCGTGACGGGCCGGAGCACGGCGGGGGGAGCGACGCGGACGGCGGGCGCGGCGGGGCGGGTCACTTGACCGCGCCCGCCGTGAGGCCGGTGACGAGGTAGCGCTGCAGGAGGAGGAACCCGGCGACGACGGGCACGCTCACCACGAGGGAGGCGGCCATGACCTGGTTCCAGTAGACGTCGTTCTGGGTGGCGTAGCCCTGGAGGCCGACAGCGAGGGTCCTGGTGGTGTCGTCGGTCATGACGGAGGCGAAGAGGACTTCGCCCCAGGCGGTCATGAAGGCGTAGACGCCGACCGCGACGATGCCGGGGGCCGCGGCGGGGACGATCACCCGGAACAGGGCGCCGACCGGCCCGCAGCCGTCGACCTTTGCGGCCTCGTCGAGCTCCCGGGGGATCGAGTCGAAGTACCCGGTGAGCATCCAGACGGAGAAGGGCAGCGAGAAGGTCAGATAGGTGAGGATCAGGCCTTCGCGCGAGCCGAAGAGCGCGAGGCCGGTGGCGTTGCCGATGTTGACGTAGAGGAGGAAGAGCGGCAGCAGGAAGAGGATGCCGGGGAACATCTGCGTCGACAGGACGGTGACGGCGAAGACCCGCTTGCCGCGGAAGTCGTAGCGGCTGAGGGCGTACGCGGCGAGGATCGCCACGGCGACGGAGAGCACGGTCGCCGCGCTCGCCACGGCCAGCGAGTTCATGAAGTAGTCGGCGAGCGGGACGGTGTCCCAGATGTCGAGGTACGGGCGGAGCGTGAGCCCGGAGGGCAGCCACCGGAACTCCCCGGACACGTCCGCGAGGGGCTTCAGGGAGCTGGAGATCATCACGTACACCGGCAGCAGCACGAAGCCGGTGAGCAGGGTGAGGAAGATCCGGCGGGTCCAGAGGAAGGAGCGCGGGGCGGCCATGGGGGAGCGGGGGGCGCGCCGGCGGGGGGCGCGCTCGCGGGGGCCGGGTGCCGGGGCGGCGGCGAGCGCCGTGCCGCCGTGGGCGGGCTCAGGCATCGGAGGGCTTCCTTCCCCTGGTGGTGAGCAGGAGGTAGACACCGGTGACGAGGAGGAGGAAGAGCAGGAGCAGCACGGACATCGCCGATCCGGTGCCGAAGTTCCACGTCTGGAAGGACGACTGGTAGATGTGCAGGGAGATCAGGTCGGCCGCTTCCGGCGCCGCCCTGCCGAAGAGCACGAACGGCGTGTTGAAGTCGTTGAACGTCCACAGGAACAGGACCAGGACGAGGACCTGGTTGACCTGCCGCAGCGACGGCAGGGTGAGGTGACGGACCTGCCTCCACACGCCGGCGCCGTCGAGGGCGGCCGCCTCGTACAGGTCCCGGGGGATGTTCTGCAGACCGGCCATGACGGTGAGGAAGGCGAACGGCCAGCCCTTCCAGACGGAGACGGCGAGCAGGGCCCAGAAGCTGTTGTCGCCGATGAGCCAGAACGGGGGGCTGTCGCCCAGGCCGAGCTGGTCGTGCAGCACGTGGTTGATCAGGCCGTTGTCCCGCTGGAACATGAACGCCCAGGTGATGACCGCCGCGTAGACCGGCAGGGCGTACGGCACGAGGAAGAGGGTCCGCAGGAAGCCGCGGCCGCGGAAGTTCTCCTGGAGGAAGACGGCGGCGGCCGTGCCCAGGAGCCAGCACAGGGCGACCGATGCCAGGGTGAACAGGCAGGTGGTGACGAAGGACTTGAGGAGCGCCTGGCCGACCGGCGCGTCGAAGTCGAGCGAGACGCCGTAGTTGTCGAGGCCGGCCCAGGGCGCGGCCGACCAGTCCCGGACGAAGAACTGGGTGAGTTCCTTGAAGCTCATGCCGATGCCCATGAGCATCGGGACGAGGTGCACGAGGAGTTCGAGGACGAGTGCGGGAATCAGCAGCAGGTACGGGAGGGCGATGCGGCGGCGCCCGGAGCGCCGCGGTGCGGGTGCCTCGCCGGGTGCGGCCTCGCGCACCGCGCGCTCACCGCGCCGAGTGACGGCGGTCTGGGTCATGGCGGCCCTGCCTACTTCTTCGGCATCTGCTGCTGGGCCTTGTCCAGCTTGGCCCGTACGGACTCGGCGGTGACCGGGCGGCCGGCGGCGGCGTCGGCGAAGAGCTCCTTCACCGCGGTGCCGACGACGGTCTCGAACTGGGACTCCTCCGGGACCTGAGGCAGCGCGGAGGCGCTCCGGGCGAGGGTGTCGCGGATGACCGCGAGCGAGGCCGTGCCGAAGGCGGGGTCGGCCTGCGCGGTCTTCACCGGCGGGACGGAGCCGTACGCCTTGTTGAGGAGGATCTGCTCCTCGTCACCGGTCATGAACTTCACGAACTTCAGGGCGCCGTCGAGGTTCCTGGTGTTCTTGAACACGGAGATGTTGATGCCGGCGACCATCGAGTTGGTCCGGGTGCCCCGGCCGGGCGCGCCGGAGGGGACGGGGGCCGGGACGACGCCCCACTCCTCGGGCTTCATGCCCTGGGCGGCGAAGGTCTGGGAGGGCGTCTGCCACAGGACCATGCCGGTGCGGTTCTTGGCGAAGTCGGAGAGCGACTGGTTCTGCGCGTACTCGGCGTTGCCGGGCGCGACGATCTTCGAGGCGCCCATCAGGTCGACGTACTGTTTGACCGCGGCGACGGCGCCGTCGGAGGTGAAGTCGGGCTTGCCGTCGGGGGTGAAGAAGTCGGCGCCGTGCTGCTTGCCGAGGACGAACACCTGGTGGATGTTGTTGGAGAGGTTGGAGCCCTCGACCCCGATGCCCCACTTTCCGTCCCTGCTCAGCTTCCTGCCCGCGGCGTCGACCTCGGCCCAGGTGGCCGGCGGCTTCGCTATGCCGGCGTCGGCGAACATCTTCTTGTTGTAGTAGAGCGCGTAGGCCATGGAGTACAGCGGCACGGCGGCCGGGTCCTGGCCAGGAGCACCGGTGGAGCCCAGCGCGGAGTCGACGAAGCGGTCCCTGCCGCCGATCGCGCCGAAGTTCTTCGCGTCCCAGGGCAGCAGGGCGCCGGTGGACTGGAGCGAGGCGCTCCAGGTGTTGCCGATGTTCAGGACGTCGGGGCCCTGGCCGGAGGTGGTGGCGGTGAGGATGCGGTTGAGCAGGTCGGACCAGGGGATGACCTCCAGCTCGACCTTGATCCCGGTGCGCTTCTCGAACTTGTCGAGTTCGGGCCGGAGGACCTTCTTGTCGGCCTCCAGGCCGGGTCCCTGGTTCGTGGCCCAGTAAGTGAGCGTCCTCGGCCGGGAGTCGGAGCCACCCGAGCCGTCGGCGGTGCCGCCGCCGCAGGCGGTGGCGGCGAGGACGAGGGAGAGGGTGACGGCTCCGGTGACGGCGGCTCTGCTTGTGCGCATGCTCCAGGACCCTTCAGGGACGACGGGAGGACCGAAGCGGTGGGGCGGGCCCGGCCGCCTTCGTGGCATCGGCTTAATTTAGAATGTGAGTTAAGCCTCACGGTAAGGGCGCGTCAAGGTCTGGAATCCGGGTATCTTGCACCCAAGGACTTCAGAGACGGGAACCCACGTGCACGCGACACATGGCCGTACGGTGCGTGACCTGCGGCGCGAGAACCGCACCGCGGTGCTGCGAAGGCTGTACTTCGACGGACCGATGAGCCGTCTGATGCTCGGGCCCGCGGTCGGGTTGAGCTCCGGATCGGTCAGCAACGTGGTCGCCGAGCTCGTCGCGGAGGGCCTGGTCGAGGAGGCCGGCAGCGTCGACTCGGCCGGCGGACGCCCCCAGACCCTGCTCCGGATCAGCCCCGGCAGCGGCTGCATGATCGGTGTCGACGTCGGCGAAACCCGCGTCAGGGTCGAGCTGTTCGACCTCACCCTCAACGAACTCGCCCGCACCGAGCGGGCGTTGCCCACCTCGGGCCCGCGAACCGCCCGCTACGACGTCGATCTGGTGGTCCGTCACGTCCGGGACGGCATCGCCGAGGTCCTGCGGGCGGCGGGCGTCCCTCCCGAACAGCTCCTCGGCGTGGGCGTCGGCGTCCCCGGCATCATCGCCTACACCCCCGAGGAGGGCGCCGTCGTCCACGGGCAGACCGTCGGCTGGGACGCCGTCCCCTTCGAACGCCTGCTGCGCCAGGCCGTCGACCTCCCCGACAGCGTCCCCTACTGGATCGACAACGGCGCCAAGACCCTCGGCCAGGCCGAGATGTGGTTCGGCGCGGGACGCGGCGCCCGCAGCGCCGTCACCGTCCTCTTCGGCTCCGGCGTCGGCGCCTGCGTCGTCACCGACCCCCTCGGATCAGGCCGCGCCCTCGAATGGGGCCACCTCACCGTCAGCGTCCGGGGCCGCCGCTGCCGTTGCGGATCCCAGGGCTGCCTCGAAGCGTACGCGGGCGCCGAAGCGCTCCTGGAGCGCTGGGCCGAAGCGGGCGGCCGGCCGCCCGCGGGCACCGACGAGGAGACCGCCCTCACCGCGATGCTCGCCGCCGCCTACCCGCCCGACGGCTCGGAGGCCGCCCCCGACCCCACGGCCCTCGCCGTCCTGGAGGAGACCGCCGAATACCTCGGCGCCGGCTTCTCCGACCTCATCAACCTCTTCCAGCCCGAACGCATCCTCGTCGGCGGCTGGGCCGGCCTCCAGCTCGGCACCCGCTTCCTCGACACCGTCACCCGGTACGCCACCCGGTACGCGCTGCGGTACCCGGCGAGCCGCACCCGCGTGACCCTGGGCACCCTGGGCCCCGAGGCGGTCACCGTCGGCGCCGCCCTCCTCCCCCTCGCGGACTTCTTCGCCCGCGGCGGCCGGCGCCCCGAGACCACCCCGAGCGCCCCGCCCCCGGCCTGGCAGACGGCCCTGGCGGACCGCGTCACGCCCTGAGGGGGGGGCGGGGCGGGGGAGCGGCGGCGCCGTTCCCCCGCGACCGCTCAGATGTCGACGCCTCCGACTTCGAAGGTCTGCACGCTCTGCGTGTCGAACCACGACCAGAACCGCTTGCCGTGCAGGAACGTGTCGTCGTTGCGGTAGGCGTACCGCTGCGTGCCGGCGGTCGACGTGTACCAGCGTTCCACGGGGGCTCCGTCGGTCGCCACGGTGGTGAAGCGCGAGAGGTCGAAGTCGATGTACTGCCCCCCGCCGTGGTTGGCGGCCACGATGACCAGCTTGCGCGCGGTGCGGTCGTAGGCGGTGACCACGTCGGGGTGACCGGACTCGATGATCCGCATGCCGGGCCGGATGTGACGCATGTAGTGGGCCAGGACGTAGTACTTCGTGTTGACGAGGCCGAGCCGGCCGTCGACGAGTTCGACGGGGCCCCAGCCGCCACCGTTGCTGTTGTCGACGATCTGCCAGTGGATCCACGCCGTGGGGTGGAGCCAGCGCATGTCGTAGCCGATGCTCCGGGCGATGGTCATCCCGCTGGCGTCGCCGTCGGTGTACTCCGACATCCAGATCCGCTTCCCCGACGCCGCCGCCGCGGCGTACAGCAGGTCGCGCCGGGTGTCGGAGCGGTAGCCGTGGACGTTGATCCGCCCGACCGCCTGCCGGGTGTCGGAGCCGAACTCGTTCCACGCGGTCAGCGCGTAGTCGTAGCCGTTCTCGTCCATGGCCGGGATCTCCATCCAGGCCAGGTCAAGGGCGTCGAGCTGAGCGCGGGTCTCCTTGATGAGCCGCGCCTGCTGGGCGGGATCGAAGAAGCAGCCCTCCTGGCCGCGGCCCATCTCCGGCGTCCACGGCAGGCACGGCTCGTTCACCGGCTGCACCGAGCGGAAGTCGATGCCCCAGTGGTCGTGGGCGTACCGGGCGATGGTGGCCAGATAGGCCGCGTGGCGCCCGTAGTTGCCGTCCTGGAGGTTGCTGGTCCACCCCGCGTCGTAGCCGCGCGGGTCGTCGTTCCGCAGCATCCACCACATGGGCGAGTTGGAGAACAGCTCGAAGGTGTCGGCCCCGCGGTCCCTGGCCAGCCACATCATGTCGCGCTGGTTCGCGTCCGCGTACCAGTTCCAGCTGGCGGAGGAGGGATCGGCGTCGAACCAGTCGAGCTGGTAGCCCTCGATCTGCTTGTACCCGTCGATGCTCGGCGCGGGCTTCATCGTGCGGCCGTTGATGCTGTTCGTCCCCGACGCCCCGGCGTTGTAGCGCACGATGTTCATGCCGAGCCCGGGCACCGTCTGCCCGAGCAGCTGCACCGTACCCCGCCCGAACAGGGCGTCCGCCAGCTTCGGATCCGGGCCCACCGCCTTGGCCCACCAGCTCAGCGAGGTGCCCCAGCCCTCCCACCTGCCCCAGTCGGCGGTGGGGTCGACGACCGTCGCGAAGTCGGCCCTCGCCGTTCCCGCGCTCAGGCCCGTCAGCGCCGCCGCGCCCGGTACGGCCGCCAGTCCGCGCAGCACGTTCCGCCGGTTCAACATCACAAACCCCCACCTGTCCCCTGAGCCCCCTTGGGCCCCGACCGATTGTCAGGGACCCATCCAAGATCGACAACCGTGGGCGGTCGGGGCGTGCCCGCCGCCGTGCGTCGGGACGCACGGGCGGTGCCTCAGACCGCGACCGAGAGCAGGTCCACCACGAACACCAGGGTCGAGCCCGCCGGGATCAACGGTGAAGGCGACTGCTTGCCGTAGCCGAGACGCGGGGGAACGACGATCTCGCGCCGCCCGCCGACCCTCATCCCCCGCACCCCCCGGTCCCAGCCCTTGATGACCTTGCCGCCGCCCAGGGCGAACTTGTACGGCTGGCCCCGGTCCCAGGAGGCGTCGAACTCCTTCCCGGACGCGAAGGTGACCCCGACGTAATGCACCCGGACCACGTTGCCCGGCTTCGCCTCGGCGCCGTCCCCGACGACCAGGTCCCGGACGGTCAGCTCGGTGGGAGCGTCACCCTCCGGGACATGGACCTCGGGCTTCGTCAGTTCGCTCATAGCAGCCTCATCACTCTCGTCACTCGTCATCCGTCACTCATGGCTCGTCGCTCGTCGCCCGAGACCTTCGTGCGGCAACCGGCCCCATGGACCCTCCACGCGGTGGACGATCACGCTACCGAGGACGTCGGCCTCCGGAGCACGTGGCATCGGCCGGCTCCTCTGCTAGCCTTCGATCGGCCGTGCGAGAAAACGAGGAGGTGGTACCCGTGAACGCAGTAACGACATGGGTGCTCCCCTCCGGGGTCACGGTCGGACGCTAGGCAGGTCGTCCGGGAGCGCCGTTCCGCGCACTCCCGAAAGGCACGACCGTGCACTTCACTTCTGAGAACCGCCTCGACGACGGCGTCATCGAGCGCGCCTTCACCCTCGGCGAGATCCCCGGCATCCTGTGGACGCCCGCATCCGCCACCACGCCGACACCGCTGATCCTGATCGGCCACCCCCCGCTCGGACTGAGCCGCATGTACCCGCGCCTCGCGGGACGCGCCCGTTATTACGCGGCGGAGTACGGCTTCGCCTCGGCCACCATCGAGCTCCCCGGGAGCGGCGACCGGCCCCGTTGGCCCGCCGCCGAGCAGGCCCGTGCCGACCTGCGGCGGGCGATGGAGGCCGGCGGGCCCGTCGGCGACGAGATCGTCGACGCGCTCGTCCTCCCGCTGGTCGAAAAGGCCGTCCCGGAATAGCGGGCCGCCCTGGACGCCCTCCTGTCGCTGCCCGAGATCGACGGCCCGGTCGGGTACGAGGGAGGGGTGATCTCCATCGGCATCCGGCTGGCGGTCGTCGAACCGCGCATCGTGGCCGCCGGCCTCTTCGCGGGGAGCCTCGTGCCCGGCGCCATGTTCGAGGAGGCCCGTCAGGTCACCATCCCGTTGCACGTCCTCCTCCAGTGGGACGACGAAGGGAACGACCGGCAGGCCGCCCTGGACCTGTTCGACGCCTTCGCCACCAAGGAGAAGACCCTGCACGCCAACATGGGCGGACACACCGGCGTCCCGCAGTTCGAGCTCGAACCCGGGGCCCGGTTCTTCGCCCGGCATCTGCGCTGACCGGAAGCGCGGGCCGGGCGCCAAGGCCGTTCACTCACCCCTGGGGAGCGTGCCGAGGAAGCGGATGTGGGGGCGGCCGTCCGGGCCGGGGCGGGTCACGGAGGCCCGGACGCCGTAGACGTCGGCGACGAGCTGTTCCGTGAGGACCTCCTCGACCGGGCCGGCCGCCACCACCCCGCCCTCGCTCAGGACCACCACGTGGGCGCAGTACATCGCCGCGAGGTTGAGGTCGTGCAGAGCCACGACGCAGGTGAGGCGGAGACCCGATATCAGGGCCAGGAGGTCCAACTGGTGCTGGATGTCGAGGTGGTTCGTCGGCTCGTCGAGGAGGAGCTCGCGGGGCTCCTGGGCGAGGGCGCGGGCGAGGTGGACGCGCTGGCGTTCGCCGCCGGACAGGGTGCGCCAGGTGCGGTGCGCGAGCCCGGTCAGCCCGGTGCGGGCGAGCGCGGACCGTACGGCCTCCTCGTCGGCGGCCGTCGTCGGCGACCAGGCCCGGCGGTGCGGGACGCGGCCGAGTCGTACGGCGTCGGCCACCGTCAGGTCGACCTGGGTGTCGGCGTTCTGCTCGACGACGGCGACACGCCGGGCCAGAGCACGGCGCGGGACGCCGGCCAGCGGGTCGCCGTCCAGGGTCACCACCCCGGCGTCCGGCGCGAGGACACCGGCCAGCAGCCGCAACAGGGTGGACTTCCCCGAACCGTTCGGGCCGAGGAGGCCGGTGAGCGTGCCGGGGCTCGGCGCGAGCGTCACGCCGTCCAGGACGAGGGCGCCGCCGGCGGTACGCGAGACACCCTCGGCACGCAGCCCCGTAACCCCGCCGGGGCGGATCGCCGCGTCGGTCATCGCGTGCTCCTGGTGCGGTACAGGACGAGGACGAACGCGGGGACGCCGATGAGCGAGGTGACCACACCGACCGGGACTTCCTGCGGGTCGAGCACCGTACGGGCGAGGGTGTCGGCCCACACCAGGAAGACCGCCCCCGCCAGGGCGGACAGGGGCAGCAGCCGGGCATGACCGGGGCCCGCGAGGGCCCGGATCGCGTGCGGCAGGACCAGGCCGACGAAGCCGATCGCGCCCGCGGAGGAGACCAGGACCGCGGTCAGCAGGGCCGTGACCGAGAGGAGGACCAGGCGGGTCCGGCCCACGGAGACGCCGAGCGCCGCCGCCGCGTCCTCACCGAACGCGAACGCGTCCAGGGTACGGGCGTGCCCGAGGCAGACCGTCAGCCCGACGGCCAGGACGGCGGCGCACACCCCGACGTCGGTCCAGCCCGCGCCGCCGAGCGAGCCGAGCAGCCAGAAGAGGATGCCCCGGGTCGTCTCGGCGTCGGCGGCGGTCATCACCACGAACGAGGTGAGCGCCGAGAAGAGCTGCATCGCCGCCACCCCCGCCAGCACGACGCGGTCGGTCGACCCGCCCAGCAGGTGGCTGAGGACCAGGACCAGGGCGAAGGAGCAGAGCGCGCCGAGGAACGCGCCCCCGGTGACGGACAGCAGGCCCCCGCCCGCCCCGAGGACCACGACCGCGACCGCCCCCGTCGACGCGCCGGAGGAGACACCGAGGACGAACGGGTCGGCGAGCGGATTGCGCAGCAGGGACTGCATCACCGCCCCGCACACCGCGAGACCGGCTCCGCACACGGCCGCGAGCAGCGTCCGGGGCAGTCGCAGGTCCCAGACGATGCCGTCGCGTATCGCGCTCAGACCGGACGGGCCGCCGCCGAGGCGGGAGGCGACCACCGACCAGGAGTCCGCGACGCGGATGTCGGCCGGACCGATCGTCAGGGCCAGCGCGACCGACGCGCACAGGAGGACGATCCCGCCCACCACGGCGACCGGTGCGAGTGCCCGGGAGGAACGGACGGCGGTCCGTACGGACGGGGTCACCGCCGCCGGGCGGCCGGCGGTGCTCCGGCTCGACGCGGTCACCGTCTCCGCTCCCGGCCGGGTCACTTCGCGAGTCCGTACGTCTTCAGCGCGGCGGCCACCTTCTCGATGCCCTCGACGGTGCGGATCGTGGGGTTCATGGCCTGTCCGCTGAGGATCACGTACCGCTTGTGCCTCACCGCCGTCATGTTCCGGGTGACGGGGTGGCTCTCCAGGAACTCGATCTTCTTCGCGGCGCTCTCGGCCGACTGCGCCTTGCGGGTCAGATCGGCGATCACCAGCACGTCGGGATCGCGGTCGGCGACGGTCTCCCAGTTGATCTGCGGCCACTCCTCCTTCGTGTCGTCGAAGACGTTCCTCACCCCGAGCGCCCCGCTGACGATGCCCGGTGCGCCGCAGCACCCGGCCATGTACGGGCCCTGGGAGTCGGAGAACCAGTAGAGGACCGACGCGTCGCCGAAGTCGGCTCCGGCCGTGGCCTTCCCGACCCGGGCGCGGAGCTGTCCGACCAGCTTCTCGCCGCGCTCCGGCACGCCGAACACCCGGGCGAGGTCGCGGATCTCCCCGTACACGGTGTCCATGGTCAGCGGCCTCGTCCGCACGCCGTCGCCGTCACCGCTGTTGTCCTTGCCGACGCAGTCGGTGGGGGAGAGGTAGGTGGGGACGCCGAGCTTCGCGAACTGCTCCCGGGGGGCCACCCCGCCCTTGCCCAGGGTGTAGAGGAAGGAGGCGCTGACGAAGTCGGGCTCGGTGTCGAGGACCTTCTCGAAGGACGGGTAGCGGTCGGCTAGCCGGGGAACGCCGGCGTTCGCCTTCTCCAGTCCCTTGAGGACCGGGTCGGTCCAGGTGGCGGTGCCCACCATGCGGTCGCCCAGGCCGAGGGAGAGCAGGATCTCCGCCGATCCCTGGTCGAGGGCGACGGCACGGCGGGGCGCGCGGTCGACCTCGACCCGCTGCCCGCAGTTGTCGAGCCGCACCGGATAGCCCGCCCCCTTGGCCTCGGGCGAACCCGCCTCGGTGCCGGTGCCGGTGCCGCACCCGGCGACGAGAACGGCACCGGCCACGAACAGCACGGCGGAACGGACGGAGTGTGCGAAGGGCACGGAAGGAGTCCTCTGCGTCACGGCTCATGCGCGGAGCCTGTCGTACGGTGCTCCCCGGGCGACGGCGCGCGACGCCAGGGCCGCCAGCAGGTCTTCGGACTCGGGGTCGTCCGGACGGAGCGCCTTCCCGGACCCCTCGGGACCCAGTGGCCGATGCTCCGCCCGTCACCCTCACCGCTGCGCGTCAGCTCCGGATTCCCACCGGATTCCCTGACCCGTGCACATACCGTGGCGATACGTACAGAGGTACGACTGGCCCGGGCAAGTTACCACAGGCACCTTTTTCCTCCTGACGGGTCGTCCGTCAGGAGGAGAACCCGGTAAGGGACACCTCGTCGCGGACCGTACGGGCCGCCGCCACGAGGTTCTCCAGGGAGGCGCGGGTCTCGGGCCAGCCGCGCGTCTTCAGGCCGCAGTCGGGGTTGACCCAGAGCCGCTCGGCGGGGATCGCGTCGAGTCCCGTGCGGAGCAGGGCGGCGGCCTCCTGGGCGGACGGGACGCGCGGGGAGTGGATGTCCCAGACGCCGGGTCCGGCCTCGCGCGGGTAGCCGTGGGCGGCGAGTTCGCGGGCGACCTGCATGTGGGACCGGGCCGCCTCCAGGCTGATGACATCGGCGTCGAGGTCGTCGATGGCCTGGACGACGTCGCCGAACTCGGCGTAGCACATGTGGGTGTGGATCTGGGTGTCCGGCCGCACGCCGCCGGTGCTGAGCCGGAAGGCTTCGGTGGCCCAGGCCAGGTACTCGGGGTGGTCGGCGGCCCGCAGCGGCAGGGTCTCGCGCAGCGCGGGCTCGTCGACCTGGATGACGGAGGTCCCGGCGGCCTCCAGGTCGTGCACCTCGTCGCGCAGCGCGAGAGCCACCTGCCGGGCGGTGTCGGCGAGCGGCTGGTCGTCGCGGACGAAGGACCAGGCGAGCATGGTGACCGGGCCGGTGAGCATGCCCTTGACCGGCTTGGCGGTGAGGGACTGCGCGTACGCGGTCCAGCGCACGGTCATCGGCGCGGGGCGGGAGATGTCGCCGGCGAGGATCGGCGGGCGGACGTAGCGGGTGCCGTACGACTGGACCCAGCCGTGCCGGGTGGCGAGGTAGCCGGCGAGCTGCTCGGCGAAGTACTGCACCATGTCGTTGCGTTCGGGCTCGCCGTGCACCAGGACGTCGAGTCCGGTCTTCTCCTGGAAGGAGACGACCTCCTGGATCTCCGTCTTGATGCGCTCCTCATAGGCGACGGTGTCGATCCGGCCGCTTCGCAGGTCCGCGCGTGCGGCCCGCAGTTCGGCCGTCTGCGGGAAGGACCCGATGGTGGTCGTCGGGAGCAGCGGAAGCCCGAGGTGGGCCCGCTGGGCCGCGGCACGCTGTGCGTAGGACTGCGAGCGGCGCAGGTCCGCCTCGGTGACGGCCCGGACCCGGGCCCGCACGGCGGGATCGCGGGTGAGGGGGGAGGCGGCGCGGGCGGAGCGCGCACTCCGGTTGGCGGCCAGCTCGCCGCTGATGGCGTCGGTGCCCAGGGACAGGCCCCTGGCCAGGGCGACGACCTCGTCCGCCTTCTGCCGGGCGAAGGCGAGCCAGCCCAGGACCTGCGGGTCGACGTCCGTCTCGGCCGCGGCGTCGAGCGGGACGTGGAGCAGCGAGCACGAGGCCGACACGTCCACGTGGCCCGCGAGACCGAGGAGGGTGCCGAGGGTGGCGAGGGAGCTCTTCAGGTCGTTGACCCACACGTTGCGCCCGTCGACCACGCCGGCGACGAGCCGCTTGCCGGGCAGGCCGCCGACGGCCGCGAGTCCGTCGAGGTTCGCGGCGGCGGGCCCGGTGAAGTCGAGGGCGAGTCCTTCGACCGGAGCCTTGGCGAGCACCGGGAGGGCGTCGCCCAGCCGGTCGAAGTAGGAGGCGACGAGCAGCTTCGGCCGGTCTCGTGCGGCGCCGAGATCGCGGTAGGCCCGTGCGGCGGCGGCGAGTTCGGCGGGCCTGCGGTCCTGTACCAGGGCCGGTTCGTCGATCTGCACCCACTCCGCGCCGGCGGCCCGGAGGTCGGCGAGGACCTCGGCGTAGACGGGCAGCAGGCGGTCCAGCAGGGTCAGCGGCTCGAACTCCGCCGCCACGCCGGGGGCGGGCTTCGCCAGCAGGAGGTAGGTGACCGGTCCCACCAGGACGGGTCGGGCGGTCAGGCCCAGCGCGAGGGCCTCGCGCAGCTCCGCGACCTGTTTGGCCGAGTCCGTCGAGAAGACGGTGTCAGGACCCAGTTCGGGGACGAGGTAGTGGTAGTTGGTGTCGAACCACTTCGTCATCTCCAGCGGGGCGGTGTCCTGGGTGCCTCGGGCCATGGCGAAGTAGCCGTCCAGCGCGTCGGCGGCGACGGCGTCGCGATGGCGGCCCGGGATCGCGCCCACCATGACGGTGGTGTCGAGGACGTGGTCGTAGTACGAGAAGTCGCCGGTCGGCACTTCGGTGATGCCGGCGTCGGCGAGCTGCGACCAGTTCTTCCGGCGCAGTGCGGCGGCGGTGTTCCGGAGGGCGTCCGTGGTGACGCGGCCCTTCCAGTAACCCTCGATCGCCTTCTTGAGTTCGCGGTTCGGCCCCTGACGGGGGTAGCCGTACACGGTGGCCCGTGCTGCCGCTGCTGCGGACTTCGTGGTCACGGAGATCTCCTTCGCGAGATGAATCCCTGAGGTCCGGGGACCTGACGAGGGGCGAAGAGAGACCGGGGACAGGCGGATGCGCACGCGCGCAGCACGACACGCTCGTCCGCCTGTATGGTCGCCGACCCGCCCTCGAGGTCACCGGATGGCCACACACGGAATCGTCCGCGTGCGGGCAACGGGCAGGTCTTCGGACTCGCGGGCACGTCTCGTCGTACGAGACTCCTACTGGCCGTCGCTTCCCAGATCCGGTACGTCGGACCCAGTGCTGTGTGACGGCGGTCGTTCCCGCTCACCGCTGCGGGGCAGTCCCGGATTCCCACCGGGTTCCCTCTTACGACGCATCCCGCCTGGCGGACGGGGCGAACCAGCTGCGCTCTCACTCTAGACCACGGGCCACGCCGGCCGGCGGGTGAAGTCGGCACGGGAACGCCGGAGTTCACGTCACGACAGGCCCCACGGGATCAAGGGCCTTGTGGGAGTGGCTGGTTCTGTGCCATCGGTCAGGGTCGGGTCCTCCTTCAGAGGGAGAGGATGCCGTCCTTCGGGGGGATTCGGGCACGTCCCTTCTGAGCAAGGGTTCTTGGGCCAGAACGTCCACCTCCCGCGAGGATCTCCATCACCGTGCGAAGCAGACGAACGGCGTCCACCGTGGCCCTCGGCGCCATCGCGACGCTCCTTCCCGTACTCACCCCCGCCGTGGCCTCGGCGGCCGCACCGGCACCCCGGACCGCCGCCGCCACCCCCGCTATCCCTTCACCCGATCCGCTCGCGCGCTACGGGCACCAGAAACCGCGCTGGAGCCGCTGCGACGCCGAAGGACCGGCGGAGTACGAGTGCGCCACGATCAAGGTGCCCCTCGACTACGCCCGTCCGAACGGCCGCACGCTCGACCTGGCCGTGTCCCGGACGAAGGCGACCAGCGCCCGTGACCGGCGCGGTGTGCTGCTGCTGAACCCCGGCGGGCCCGGCGGACCGGGCCTCGACATGCCGGTCTGGATGGCGCCGATGCTGTCGGACGACGTGAAGAAGCGGTACGACCTGATCGGCTTCGACCCCCGGGGTGTCGGCCGGAGCAGCCCGGTGAGCTGCGGGCTGAACGACGCCGAGAGGGAGTGGCAACGCCCGTACCGGGCGGCGACGTTCACGAAGGACGTCCAGTGGGCCCGGACCGTCGCGGAGAAGTGCCGGGCGCGGAACGGCGTCGTCCTGTCGCACCTCACCACCCGCGACACCGCACGCGACATGGACGTCATCCGTGCCGTGCTCGGCGAGAAGAAGATCTCGTACCTCGGTTACTCCTACGGCACCTATCTGGGAGCCGTCTACACGCAGATGTTCCCGAAGCGCGCCGACCGGTTCGTGCTCGACAGCGCGGTCGACCCGGAGCGGATCTGGCGCGGCATGATCCAGATATGGGCCGAGGGGGCGGAACCGGCGTTCGCGCGCTGGACCGCCTGGGCCGCCGAGCGGAACGCGACGTACGGGCTCGGTGCCACCCCGGCCGAGGTCGGTGCGACCTTCTGGGCGCTGGTCGCCCGGGCGGACCGCGAGCCGATCGAACTCGACGGCGTCGCCCTGACGGGCGATGACATCCGCCTCGGGTCGCGGGCCGTGTTCTTCGACGTGGCGTACGCCGCCGAGGCGGTCGTACGGCTCAAGGACGCCGCCGAGGGCCGGACTCCGGCACCGGCCCGGCGCGGCACGCCGCCCGCCCCCGTACCGCCGGCCTTCGCGAGCGCCGCCGGCTCCCCGGCCGCGGCTCCCGCCGTCCCGGCGGACAACATGGACGCGGCCTTCTGGTCCGTGGTGTGCGCCGACACCCGCGCCTGGCCGCGCGACCCGGAGCAGTACCGGCGCGACGCGATCCGCGACAAGCGCAGGTACCCGCTGTACGGGGACTTCGCGTCCAACATCAAACCGTGCGCGTTCTGGCGGGGCGGGGCCGAGCCCGCCACCAAGGTGAACAACTCCGTCCCCGCCCTCGTCCTGCAGAACGAGTGGGACTCCCAGACGCCGCTGGCCAGCGGGCAGGGGCTGCGCCGGGTGATGAAGGGGGCCCGGATGGTCACCGTCCTCGGCGGCCAGGGCCACGGCGTCTACGGACTGGGATCCTGCGCCGACGCGACCGCCACCGCCTACCTGGTCACGGGCCGCCTGCCCGCCACCGACGTCACCTGCCGGACCCCGGCCGACCAGGCCCACCGCTCCGCCCCGCTCCCGCTGCCGACCCTCCCTCAGCGCCTCCCGATCGGGCAGGACCGCTTCTGACGGCGCCCTGACCGGCCCCTGAGGGCGGGACCCCGCGCCGCGGGGCCCCGCCCTTCCTCTTGGTGGTCAGGGGTGCACGGCCCGTCGGCGGGGCTCAGGCCGCGGGGGCCCTGAAGTGGCAGTTCGTGGAGATGGGCGAGGTGGTCGTGCCGTCGGTGGTGCGGACGCGCCAGCCGTACGCGTGGCCGGGGACGAGCTGGGGGACCGGGACGGAGACGGTGCCCTGGCCGCGGACCTTGGTGCTGGCCGAGCCGGCCGCGCCCATGGTGATCGGCTGCGGCAGGCTCTGGTCCGTGTTGTCCCAGATCGAGAACTCGGCCCACACCTCCTTCGACGGGTCGGGGTGGGTGACCGTCGCCGTCAGCGTCGGCGTGAGGGTGGTCGCCGTGCCGTAGTCGGCGCCGAAGGGGTCGAGGTTCTGGTGGCAGCCCTGGGACAGCGGCTCGCCCGCGACCTCGCGCAGCGCCGTGTTCCGGCCGGTCGGCGCCGTCAGCCTGCCGGCGTACGAGGCGATCTGGTCGTCGCGCAGCGGATAGCCGAAGGCGGCCACGCGCTGCACGGAGCCGTTGAAGTAGGCGTTGGAGGCGCCCTTCACCTTGTCGCGACCGACGACGAACGGGCCCGTGGCCGCCCAGCGGTCGGCGTCGGCGTGGACGGCCGTGGCCTTCTTCACGCCGTCGACGTAGAGGGAGACCGCGCCGGAGGTGGCGTCGTACACGCCCGTGAGATGGGTCCAGGTGCCGGCCGTGGCGCCGGGGGCGATGGCCTGGTCGACGCTCCACGTCGCGCTGTCGGCCTTCGGCAGGGCGAAGCGCCAGCTGCTGTCGCCCGGGTTGTAGAAGAGCATCATGCCGCTGATCGTCGTCCCGTCCTGGGACAGCACGACCGACGTGCCCGCGCCCGGGTTCACCTTCGCCCAGGCGGAGACGGTGAAGCTGCGGGTGGTGTCCACGACGGGCCCGGCCGCGCCGGCCGTACCGGTGGAACCGTCGAGCGCCAGCGCTCCGCCGTGCTCGCCCGGCGCCCAGGAGGCGCCGCCGGTCAGCGTGCCGTCGAATCCGGCGGCGCTGCCGTCGAGCCGCCAGGACGGCTTGCCGCCGCCCTGCGTGTGGCCGTACAGCGGCGTGTGGTCGGAGTAGCCGGTCGCGCCCGGCTTGCACGGGTCGGGGACGCTCGACGGCGTCGTCCTCGTGCAGGCCGGCTGGACGGAGATCCGGTAGTCCGTCTGGTCCGCGAAGTCGGTCCGGGAGTCGCAGCCGGTGAAGCCGCCGGTGGCGAAGAGGTAGTCGATCTTCGAGGTCGTGTACCCGGCGTACGACAGGATCCCGCCGTTCGCGTCCTTCGTCACGCCGTCGAGGGTGAACTTGGTCGGCTCGTCGGAGGCGTCGCCGGTGCCGTACGCCCGCTGGTCGCACTCCGACATCAGGCGGTAGAGCGGCTGGAGCCGGTCCTGGAGCCGGGTGTTGAAGTCGCCGCCGAGGACGACGGACGGGAACTTCCCGACCACGTCCGCGACCGTCGCGATCTGGTCGGCGTAGTACTGGTCGGCCTGCGCCTGCGTCAGCTTGAGCGGGACGTCGGCCCCGAAGTTGGACACGTGCGTCGTGCACACGTGGTTCTCCCAGCCGGCCACCTCCACGCACAGCACGCTGCCGCGCCCCATCGCCAGACCGAGCGGAGTGGTGAAGTCCGTCTCGGTCTTCCACGTCATCCGGCCCTTGACGCCGATGGCCACCCCCAGCGTGCCGGACAGCGAGCCGCGGCACTTCGAGCCCTGCGCGTCGATGAACTCGACTCCCGGCACGTCCGGTTCGTACGTGTCGCCCGGGCGCGTCCCGCCGGCGAGCGCGAACGTCCAGTCGGAGCCCGGGTCGTCGGCCTCCAGCTTCGCCTCCAGCGGGACGAGGTGGCTGACCGAGCACACCTCCTGGAGCATGACCACGTTGAGGTCCCGCTCCTCGACCAGCTGGGCGATGCCCTCGATCTTCTTGCCGGGCACGTTGCGGTACGGGCAGTAGCCGTCGTCCGTGGCGATCCGGCCGCCCGCCTCGCCGCAGATGTTCCAGGTCATCGCCCGGACCGACTCCCGGGTGGTGGCCGTGCCGCCCGCGTCCCCCGGGACCGTCGTGACGGCGGCGGCGGGCGCCGCCTGTCCCGTGAGCAGGACGACGGCCGCGAGGACCGTCGCCATGATGTGCAGCCCGTGGGCCGCGATTCTTCTCATGAGTCGTCTCTTACCGGCGGACCTGTGGGGGTCCGCTCCTCCCCCCGCCCCGACTCCGGGGCGGTGGTCATGACTCTGTCAGCTCATCGGCGCAGGTCGACGGGCAGGGCGACGCGTGGGTCCGTCCGCGGGGTCCGTCCGCGGGTCGGCGTCCGAGGATCGCCGTCCGTGGGCTCAGGTGAGGGAGGTGACCAGGAGGGTGAAGGCGCCGATGATGACGGCGACGCGGACGTAGTGGAAGCGGTCCCAGCGGTTCGACTGCTCCTTCCAGTCGGCGGGCCGGTTCTCGGGGGTCCAGGTCTTACCGCGGTTGTTGATCGGGACGAGGATCAGGACCGAGATGAGCACGCTCACGATCAGCAGCGCGGCGGCGATGACGACGAGGCCGGCGCCGGGGCGGTCCCATCCGGCGACGGCCCAGACGGCGCTGAGGACGAGCGACGTGATGTACCAGAACGGCATCAGCGCGCCGAGCATCCGGCCCCCGTGGGCGCGGCCGAGCAGGCCGCTGTCCTCGGGGAGCGCGTTGAAGATCGGGTTGAGGACGAAGGCGACGGAGAACTCGACTCCCACCATCAGGCCGACGATCACGGTGGTGAAGACCTCGAGTGCGTTGAGCATGATGACCCCTCCGAGGATCTAGCAGTGCTAGGTGATGAGGCAACGCTAGTACTGCTGCCGCTCGATTGTCTAGCGGTGCTAGGATCGCGGCATGTCGGTACAAGAACGCAAGCAGCGCGAACGGGCGGACCGCGAACGCCTCATCGTGGCGACGGCCCGCGAACTCGCCGAGCAGCAGGGCTGGGACGCGGTCACCACCCGTCGGCTCGCCGAGCGCATCGAGTACAGCCAGCCCGTCCTCTACAGCCACTTCCGCGGCAAGCGCGAGATCATCGGCGCCGTCGCCCTCGAAGGCGCCGCCGAGATGGCCGCGGCGGTGCGGGCCGCGACAGCCTCAGCGGACGGCCCGCGCGCCCGCGTCGCGGCCCTCGCCCGCGCGTACCTCGGCTTCGCCGAGGACAACCCGGCGGTCTACGACGCCATGTTCCAGCTCGACGGAGGCCTGGCGTTCGCGCACGAGGACACCCCGGAGCCGTTGAAGGACGCCTTCGCCGCCCTGCTGGAAAGCCTCGGCGAGGTCGCGGGGGAGGGCGTCCACCCGGCCTTGTTCACCGAGCTGTTCTGGGCGGCCCTGCACGGGCTGGCCACCCTGACCCGGGCACGACGACTCCCGCCGGAGGACACCGAGCGGAGGGTGGAGCTGCTGGTGGACCGGCTCGCCGTGGTCTGACACCCCGCCGCGGCGGGGCGGCCACGAAGGCTGGGCAACGGATCCCTCCGAAGGGCTACCGCACCGCGCTCAGCGTCGCGTAGACGACGGTGTTGGCCCGGTAGCCGGTGGTCCTGGACCAGCTGCCGCCGCAGGTGATCAGACGCAGTTCGGGGCGGGTGGAGCCGGCGTAGACCTTGTCGTCGGGGAAGTCGTCCTTCGCGTGGACCTCCACCGCGTCGACCGTGAAGAGGGCCGTACGGCCGTCCTGGCGGTCGACCGCGATCTCGGCGCCCTTCTCCAGGGCGCCGAGCCGGTGGAAGACGGCCGGGCCCGTAGGAGTGTCCACGTGCCCGGCCACGACGGCCGTCCCCCGCGAGCCCGGGGCGGTGCCGTCGGCGTACCAGCCGGCCAGGGCGGGGGCCGTCGCGGGTGGCGGTCGCAGGGCGCCGTCCGCGTCCAGCTCCAGGCGCGCCAGGAAGGCGTCGACCGCGATGGCCGGGATCCGGATCCGTACCGGGTCCGACGCGGGCAACGGCCCGGGGCGGGGACCGTTCCGGGCGGTGCCGGGAGCCGGCCGTGCCCCGGCCGGCGCGCCGGCCTGGGCCGCCGTGGGCCGTGGCGGGTCGTGGTCCCGCAGCGCGCCGGCCATCAGCAGGAATCCGAAGAACGCGATCCAGGCGAGCGTCCTGAACGAAGGGGCGCGCCGGGGCGGCTCGCCGGGGGTCTCGGGCCTGGAACCTTGCCTCATGGTGGTGATGCCTTTGCTCGGGCCGGGAGCCCGCCGGCCCCCGGCCACCTCGAGGGGTGCCGGGGGCCGGGGGCGCGGGCCGGGGCGGACGTACCGTCAGGCCGAGGTTCCCGACCGTGCGGAGCGCCGGCGCAGGCGGACCACCCCGCCGGCCACGGCTCCGCCCAGCAGCAGTGCGCCCAGGGCGAGCTGGGTGGGGTTGCCGCTGCTCTCCTCGGCCCCGGCGGCCCAGCCGAAGCCCGCCTCGACGGCACCGTGCGGACGGCCGGAGATCTGGTACGTGACCGTCTGCTTGATCCGCGGCGGGCACTTGAGGGTGACGGTGTCCGTGCCCGAGGCGGCGCCCTCGGGTACCTGGAACTCGCCCACCAGGACGCCCTTCCGGTCACCCGGCAGGAGGTGGAACTTGCCGCCCACCTCCGACTCGCCCTTGCCGTAGGTCTCCTTGCCGCAGGCGGTCGTGGTGACGGTGACGGTGGAACCGGGGAAGGCCCTCCGCGGGTTGATCCGGACCGTGCCGGCGGCATCCACGGTGGTGGCCGGGCCCGCGGCGCCGGCGTCCCAGTCGGAGCTCCCGTCGACGGCCAGGGCGGAGGGGGTGGAGAGGGCGAGGGCGAGGACGACCAGGGCGACCGGCAGACCGCCACGTGCGAGACGCATGATTCTCTCTTTCTGCGGAGCTTTCCCGGCCGGCCTGTCTGCGCGGCGCCTGTGCTGTGCTCCGTGCACGAGGCAAACGCCCGCCGGTGATCACCGCAACACGAGAGGCGCGAACCGGTGTCCGCCGGTAGGGTTGCGCTCCCTCCCGTCCGCTGACGTCGCCGCAGGTCACAGTGGATCATGCGCCGCCGCACACGCGAGGGCGCCGGAGCGGCGAACGGGTTAGCGCCCGCCCGGTGCGCGAGGGCGCACTGGGACCTTCCGGGGGACATGCGGCCCACCCGGGGGATCAGCGGTGGCAGACCGGAACACCCCCTCATAACTTCGCCATATGACAAAGCGACAGATCGCCAGCCTCGCCTGCGCCGTGACTCTCGCGGGCTCCGGCCTGGGCGCCGCCGCCCCTGTGGCGGCCGGCAGTCCGACGGTGCACCGGGTGAAGCCGGGCGAGTCGATCCAGAAGGCCGTGGACGCCGCCGAGCCGGGGGACACCGTCGTCCTCTCGCCCGGCACCTACCGCGAGAGCGTCCACATCACCACCTCGAACCTGACCCTGCGGGGCTCGACCGTCTTCCCCACCGTCCTCACGCCCGGCAAGGCCGCCGACGGCACCTGTGCCCGGGCCGGCCACGGCATCTGCGTGACCGGAAAGGACGGCGCTCCCGTCAAGGGCGTCACCGTGCGCTCGCTGACGCTCCAGGGCTTCGCCAAGAACGGCCTGTGGGCGTCGCGGACCGACCGCCTCAAGGTCGACCGGGTGACCGCCGAGAAGAACGGCAACTGGGGCATCGCCCTGGAGCGGTCCGTCCGCGGTGTGCTGACCCGCAACACCGCCCGGGACAACGCGGACGCCGGACTGTTCGTGTCCAACACCGTCGACTCCGAGGCCGGGGCCGTCGACACCGAGGGGACCCGGATCAGCCACAACCGGCTCTCCGGCAACCGGGTCGGCCTCACCGTGCGGCGCCTGCGGAACCTGACCGTCGACCACAACGAGGCCACCGGGAACTGCGCCGCGGTCTTCGTCGTGGGCGACGAGTCCACCCCGCGCGCCGGCGCGATGAGCCTGCGCCGCAACTACGTCCACTCCAACAACAAACACTGCCCCAAGACCCCCCGGCTGCCCTTCCTGCAAGGCTCGGGAATCGTCCTCACCGGCGCCGAGGAGACGCTGGTGACGCAGAACCGGATCGAGGACAACGTGGGCACCTCGCCGCTCTCCGGCGGCATCGTGCTGTTCAAGAGCTTCGTCGGCGCCCTCAACGAACGCAACGACATCCGCGACAACGTCGTGCTGCGCAACGGCTCGGCCGACCTGGCCAACCGGGACACCGGCAAGGGCAACACCTTCCGCGGCAACACCTGCGGAGTCTCGGAACCCGCGGGCCTGTGCTGACCGGCCGGCCCCCCTCCCCCCACCCACGGCACCACCGCACAGACAAGGCGACAGATGACGACTGTTGATCCGGCGACCGTCGAACCGGCCACCCCACCGCCCATGCGGCTGCGGGAGCTCGTCTTCGGGGCGGCCTGCGCCGCCGCCGTACGGGCGGCCGCCCGCCTGGGCGTGGCGGACGCCCTCGGAGACACACCCATGACCGTGGAGGACCTGGCGGCGGCGGTGAAGACCCAGCCGCGGACACTGCGGCGCCTGCTGCGCGCACTGTCCTGCCAGGGCGTGTTCACCGAGCACCCCGACGGGACCTTCGCGCACACGGAGATGTCCCGGCTGCTGCGCGAGGACGACCCGCAGAGCCTACGGTACATCGCGCTGTGGTGCACCGAGCCGTGGACCTGGGACGTGTGGCCGAAGCTGGACGAGGCGGTGCGCTCCGGCCGCAACGTCTTCGAGGACGTGTACGAGCGGGAGTTCTTCGCCTATCTCAACGAGGACGCGCCCGAGTCCGCGTACGTCTTCAACCGGGCCATGACGACGTCCAGCCGGCAGTCGGCCCAGGACGTCGCCGACCTGCTCGACCTCCACGGCGTGTCGTCGGTCGTGGACATCGGGGGCGGCCAGGGGCACGTCCTGGCGAGCCTGCTGGAGAAGCACCCCGGTCTGCACGGCACCCTGCTCGACCTGCCGAGGGTGGTGGAGAACGCAGATCCACGCCTGCGGGCGGGCGGCGCGCTGGCCCCCCGGGTCCGCATCGTGCCCGGGGACTGCCGCGTCGACATCCCGGTCCAGGCGGACCTCTACATCATCAAGAACATCCTGGAATGGGACGACGACAGCACCCGCAGGGCGCTGGCCAACGTCCGCAAGGCGGCGCTGCCCGGCGCCCGTGTCGTCGTGATCGAGAACCTCGTCGACGACACGCCGTCGATGCGGTTCACGACGGCCATGGACCTGCTGCTGCTCCTCAACGTCGGCGGTGCGAAGCACACCCGGCAGAGCATGGTCGACCGGCTCACGGACGCCGGTCTGGCCATCGGCGAGATCCGCCCGGTCAACGCGTACCTCCACGCCTTCGAGTGCACCGTCCCCGCCTGACGGCAGCGCGACCCGAGGCCGCCCGCTCCGCGTCTGTCGCGGGGCGGGCGGCCTCGGGTTCCGCTGCCGTGCCTGCGCACGGGAGGGAGGTCAGGGACGGGCGTCCCGCTCCCAGCGGTAGAAGCAGTGCGCCATGGCGTCCTTGGGACTGCGCCAGGTCTCCGGGTCGTACGCGCTGACGTACGCCGACAGCTTCTCGCTGGTGTCCCGGAACTCCGGGTGCCCCGTCAGCTTCGCGATGGCGGGCGCCGGGTCCCGCTCGGACTCGATCAGGTGCAGATAGACGTCCCCGAACTGGAAGAGGCTGCGCCGGGTGACGCCGACCAGGTGGGGGAGTTCGCCGCGGTCGGATGCGGCGAACACGTCGGCGATCGCCGGCGCCGAATCGGGTGCCATGCGGGCGACGATCAAGGCGTGGTGCATCGAGCGTCCTTCCTGGGTGTACGGGTGTACGGGCCGGTGGCTCCGGACCGTGCGGGTGCGTGTCAGCCGGGCAGGACCGGAGCGCCCCGGCGGTCGCGGGCGACCTGCTCGATGCGGTCCCGGATGAGGGCCATCTGGGTGCGGGAGTTGTTGTTGATGTTGTCCGTCATCCAGGCGTCGTCGACCGGAGCGTCGGGCTTCATCGCGAAGTCCTGCACCCAGCGCATGCGGACGCCGGCCGGTGTCTCCTCGTACTCCCACCGGATGTCCATGTGCGCGAAGGGCCCGGTCTCGACGCGGCGGGCGCGGACGGTCCGCCCGCGCCGGTCGACGGTGCGCTCCGACACCCAGCTCCAGACCTTGCCCGCGTCGTCCGGGTGCATCGTCAGGCGGAAGGTGGTGGTGTCGCCCTCGCGGGAGAGCACCTCCAGGGCGGCGTACTCGCTGAAGAGGCTCGGCCAGTTCTCGATGTCGTTGGTGATGTCCCAGACGAGGTCGAGCGGGGCGTCGATGGTGATGGCGTTGTCGGTGTGTCCGGACACGTCAGACTCCCGTCTTGAGTGCGTTGTTGACGAGGGTGACGAACGCTCCGGGCGTCTTGCAGCGCTCCGCGTCGGTGGGCAGCGAGATGCTGTACTCGTTCTCCAGCTCGCCGACGATGCCGAGCAGGCCGAGCGAGTCGAGGCCGTGGTTGCTGAAGGGCGTGTCGGGCGCCTTCTCGAGCTCCTCGGGAGTGACGGTGACTCCGGCCGTCTTCATCAGCCTGGCCAGCTCTTCGAAGGTCAGTGCGGTGCTCATCATGTGGGTGCTTCTCCTCCCCGCCCGGTCCTACCGGGCGGATTCGTCACCGCGGCGCACGACCAGCGCCGCGTTGGATCCCATGAGTCCCCTGCTGAGGACGAGGGCCGTGCGCAACTCGGCGGGGCGAGCGCGGGACATCACCAGATCGAGGTCGTGGCTGATGTCGAACACGTTGGGGGTGGGGGGTACCAGGCCCTGTTCCATCGCGAAGACGGCCGCCGCGACGTCGAGGACGGGCGCCCCGCAGTAGGCCCGGCCGATCCCGGTCTTGGGCGCGGTGACCGGCACGCGGCCGGCGTGGGCGCCCAGGGCGTCGGCGATCGCCAGTGCTTCGGCGCGGTCCGCCGCCGGTACGCCCAGGGCGTCGGCGAAGACCACGTCGATCTCCTCCGGGGCGCACCCGGCCTCGTCGAGGGCGTCACGGACGGCGCGGGCCAGTCCCTCGCGGGACTCCTCCCAGCGGGAGGCGCCGGTGAACGTGGCGCCATGGCCGGCCACGAAGGCCTGGACGGCCGCTCCCCGGTCACGGGCCCGGGTCTCGTCCTCCACGACGAGCATGGCGCCGCCCTCCGCCGGGACGAAGCCGCAGGCCCCGGTGGTGAAGGGGCGGTAGGCGCGGTCCGGGTCCTCCACGGTGCTGAGCTCGGGGTATCCGAGCTGGCAGACCATCGAGTACGGCGCGAGGGGTGCCTCGGCGGCGCCGACGATCACCGCGCCCGTGCCGCGCCGTACGGCACGGGCCGCGTGGGCGACGGCGTCCAGACCGCCCGCCTCGTCGCTGGCGACCACTCCGCACGGCCCCTTGAAGCCGCTCCGGATGGAGATCTGGCCCGTGCTCGCGGCGTAGAACCAGGCGATGGACTGGTAGGGGCCGACGAACTTGGACCCCTGCCCCCACAGCTTCTGCAGCTCGCGCTGGCCGAACTCGCCGCCGCCGGACCCGGCGGCCGTGACCACCCCGACGTCGAAGGGCTCCTCGGGGTCGTCGCCGAGGCCGGCGTCGTCGAGGGCCATCGAGGCCGCGGCCATCGCGTAGTGGCTGAACCGGTCGGTCTGGACGACGAAGCGCTCCTCGATGAGGGACGCGGCCTCGAAGCCCCGGACCTCGCCCGCGACCTTCAGGGGCAGGTGCTCGCACCCCTCGCGGGTGATCCGGTCCAGAACGCCGACCCCTTCCCGTACCGACTTCCAGTACGCCTCGGAGCTCAGCCCGTTGGGGGCGATCACACCGATGCCGGTGACGACCGCGCGCCGTGGTCGGTGACTGCTCATCGTGACCTCCCTCCCGGCCCGGTCAGGAGGACCGCGGACTGGAAGCCGCCGAATCCGCTGCCCACGGAGAGCACGTTCCTCAGCTTCCGCGAGCGGGCGGTGCGCGGCACGTAGTCCAGGTCGCACTCGGGGTCGGGGGTCTCGTAGTTCGCCGTCGGCGGCACCACCTGGTGCTTCAGCGCCAGGACGCAGGCGACGACCTC
This sequence comes from Streptomyces sp. NPDC023157, assembly GCF_055560575.1. Lineage (NCBI taxonomy): Bacteria > Bacillati > Actinomycetota > Actinomycetes > Kitasatosporales > Streptomycetaceae > Streptomyces > Streptomyces sp. NPDC023157. The sequence continues at coordinate 189,797 of NZ_JBVHIL010000002.1, read as the reverse complement.
TATCGCGCCGATCGCGCCGAGCGAGTGCCCCACCATGGACTTGATGGAGCTCATGGGGGTGTCGTAGGCGTGGGCGCCCAGGGAGCGCTTCACGGCGGCGGTCTCGTGCCGGTCGTTCTGCCGGGTGCCCGAGCCGTGCGCGTTGACGTAGTCGATCAGCGTCGGGTCGAGCCGGGACTGGTCGAGCGCGGAGTCGATCGCCCGGGCCATCTCCAGCCCCTCACCGGTCAGCCCGGTCATGTGGTACGCGTTGCCGAAGGTGGCGTAGCCGCCGATCTCGCAGTAGATGTGCGCACCGCGGGCCCTGGCGTGTTCGTACTCCTCCAGGACGAGGACCGCCGCGCCCTCGCCCATGACGAACCCGTTGCGGCGGTCGTCGAAGGGCCGGGAGGCGTGCTCGGGGTCGTCGTTGTCGGGCGACGTCGCCTTGATGGCGTCGAAGCAGGCCATGGTGATCGGGGATATCGGAGAGTCCGACGCGCCGGCGATGCAGACGTCCGCCCGGCCCTCCTGGATGGTGTGGAAGGCGTAGCCGACGGCGTCGAGGCCGGAGGTGCAGCCGGTGGAGACGGTCTGCACCGGGCCTCGGGCGCCGAACTGTTCGGCCACGAGCGAGGCGAGCGTGCTCGGCGAGAACGCCATGTGCAGCTTCGGCTCGGCAGCGCGGTGGTCCACGTCCCACCGCTGCCCGCCCTCGCTGACCAGCACGTAGTCGTGTTCGAGCCGGGTGGTGCCGCCGACGGCGCTGCCCAGGGAGACGGCGACGCGCCAGGGGTCCTCCGTGTCGGTGTCGAGCCCGGAGTCCTGTACGGCTTCCCCGGCGGCGACCAGGGCGAACTGGATGTACCGGTCGGCGTGCCGGCTCACCTCCGGGTCCAGGCCGTGGGCCGCCGGATCGAAGTCGCACTCGGCGGCTATGCGTGAGCGCAGGCCGGCCGGGTCGAACAGGGTGATGCCGCGGGTCGAGGTGCGGCCGGCGGCGAGGAGGTCCCAGAACGCCTTCGCTCCGGTGCCGCCCGGAGCGACCACACCGATGCCGGTGACGGCCACTCGCCGGGTCACTCGATGGCCCCGCTTCGCTCGGACACCTGGACCGGGTCGTGCACGGTCAGGTGCGGCCCCGCCGCGGCGAGCTCGCCGTCCTCGGCGACCTCGGTGTCGACGTGGCCGAGGCTCGGCCGTGGGGCGAGCGGGCCCAGGTGGAAGACCATGCGGGCCTCCACGTCACCGACGTTGCGGAACCGGTGCCGCATGTCGATGGGGATCAGGAGGCCCTGGTCGGTCTGCAGCCCGAACGTCTCGCCGTCCAGGTCCACTTCGAGCGCGCCCGAGACGACGTACACGAACTCCTCGGAGTACGGGTGGTAGTGCTCACCGATGCGCTCTCCGGGCGCGACGATCGCCAGGCCCATGAAGCCGCTGGTGGAACCCACGGTGGCCGGCGTGAGCATGGCCCGCAGGTCACCCCCGCGCCTGCGGTTGGGTTCCGTCTCGCTCAGGGAAACGATGCGAGGACGCTGCTTGAGCATGGTTGTTACCTCCGGTGGGGAAGTGGCGTGCGGGGTGAACGGCCGCGGCCGGGGCCGCGGCCGGGGCCGCACGTCAGGAAACCGCCGAGCTGCGGTCGGTGACGGGCAGCATGTCGGCGTGCGACAGGAGACGGTTGATGTTGCGCTCCGTCTCCAGGGAGCCCTCGACGCCGATCGCGGCACCGTCGAGGAGTCGTTCCAGCTCGGCGGCGGTCCCGGGGCCCTTGAGGCCCAGCGAGGCGACCGGGTCGGCGTCGAGCTCGCCGGTGAGGTCGACGAGGCGCACCACGATGTCGTCGCGCTGGAAGACGGTGCTGCCGTACACCGGGCTCGTCGGGTCGTCCGCGGCGGCCGCGTCCTGATGGGCGAGCAGCCTGGCCAGCTCCATCCCGAGGCCTTCTTTGGCCGGGTAGTACAGCGCGTGACGCCGCACGTCGCCCGGCGCCGGCCGGCCGGACACCACGTGGTGCACGGCCGGGAGCGCGGCCCGGGTGAAGAAGACGCGCGCCGACTCGGGGTCGGTGAGGTCCCGGTCCTGCTCCAGGTACGGGTTGATCGCCTCCTCGACCGCGCGCACCTCGGGCTGGCGGGCGACGTGGCGCAGCGCCGCCAGGAGGTCGCCCTCCACCTCCACGGCCCGCACGACGCGGTTGCCGTGCATGAACAGCGAGGTGCGGCGCAGCCGGGTGTTCTCGTCGACCTGCGCCTCGGGCGACTCGTACCCGGCCAGGAGCTCCGCGACCTTCGACTCGGAGCCCGGCTTGACGGTGAACGTGAGGGCGTGGCGCGCCGCCCCGTCACCGACGCGGGCGGACACCTGTCGGCGCGACGCCGCAGACTCGGGCTTGAGCGGCTGGCTGGGGCCGGTCTCCCTGAGGATGCTGTAGCGCATCGACCGGGTGTCCCGGACGCAGCTGTGCATCGGCTTGACGGTTTCCACGTGCTCTTCGCTGTTCACCCAGGCGAGGAACGGCGGAGCGCTCTCCCACTCGCTGGTGATGAGCCACTGCGAGGGGTTCTCGATCGACTGGCAGAGCTGGTCACTGATGTGACCGGGTACGGACGCGACCTGCTTGCACATGAGCTCGTACGCGTCCAGGAACTGCTGCTGAGCACCTTCGTACAGATCGAGCAGCAGGATCACCCGCAGCCTCGAGCCGTCGAACGCCGACTGCGAAATACGTCCGGGGATGGACATCCAGCGCACCACTTTCTCTTCCGCGGGGGAGGGGCGGGGAGGACCGTCGGGCCCGAAGGCCCGGAGTCGTCATGTGCCGATCGTTGGGTGAGGGCGCGATCCGCGCGAGCCCCACGGGGCACCTGAGTGAACTCCTGGTTCATTCAGGTGCCCCGGAGGCGCGATCCGGCCCGTAGAGGGCAGGCATCTGCAGTCCACCCCTGGCTTGCGTCGCAGGCGACGCTGGAGGCGCTCAATGAACCGAATCGAAAAGGCCGGCGACGCCGGTCACCGCACGCCCGTCCTCATCGTCGGCGGCTCGCTGGTGGGCCTCGCCACCTCCCTGTTCCTGGGGCGTCTCGGGGTGCCGCACACGCTCGTCGAACGGCATCGGGGCACCTCGTTCCACCCCCGCGGGCGCGGCAACAACGTGCGCACGATGGAACTGTTCCGCGGCGCCGGTGTCGAGGAGCGCATCCACGACGCCGCGGCCGTCCTGGCGCGCAACAACGGCATCCTGCAGACCCCGAGCCTGGTGGGCGACGTGGGCGAGTGGCTGTTCAAGGAGATCGACCCCGGTGGCGGGGTCGCCCGGTTCAGCCCCGCCGGATGGTGCCTCTGCAGCCAGAACGACCTCGAACCGGTACTCCTCGACAGCGCCCGCGAGCTCGGCGGAGACCTGCGGTACTCCACCGAGCTGATGTCGTTCGAGCAGGACGCCGAGGGGGTGACCGCCCAGGTCAAGAGCCGTGACACGGGCGAGCACCACACGATCCGCGCGGACTACCTCGTCGCGGCGGACGGTCCGCGCAGCCCCGTCCGCGAACGGCTCGGCATCGGGCACAACGGCCCGGGCGACCTGTTCCACAACGTGAGCGTCACCTTCGTGTCCCGGGGCCTCGCGGACGTCGTCGGCGACCGGCGATTCGTCGTCTGCTACCTGACGAACCCGGACGCCGACGGGGCCCTGCTGCCGGTCGACAACCAGGAGCGCTGGGTGTTCCACGCGCCCTGGCACCCCGAGAACGGCGAGTCCGAGGAGGCGTTCACCGACGAACGCTGCCGGGACCACATCCGGCGGGCCGTGGGAGTGCCCGATCTCGACGTGGAGATCACGGGCCGAGCGCCCTGGCACGCGGCCGAGCGGGTCGCCGAACGGTACGCGGACGGCCGGGTGTTCCTCGCCGGCGACTCGGCCCACGAGATGTCGCCCACCGGGGCGTTCGGCTCCAACACCGGTATCCAGGACGCGCACAACCTGGCCTGGAAACTGGCCGCCGTCCTCGGCGGATGGGCCGGCCCCGGCCTGCTGGAGACCTACGACGCGGAGCGCCGGCCCGTCGCCGAGGCGACCAGCTCCCGCGCCTCGGCACGCTCGGTCGAGCACAGCCACCCCGGATACACCCCCGCTCCCGAAGCCGCCGGCCCCGGCGCCGGGGGACGCAAGGGCGGGATCCTCAACGCGGCGCTCGGCTACCGCTACCCCCGGGGCGCGGTCCAGGGCGCCGACCAGCAGGTTCCGGTCGTCCCCGACGGCCTGCGGCTGACCGGCGAGCCCGGCACCCGGGCACCCCACCTGTGGCTGCACCGCGGCGGAGACCGGGTCTCCACCCTCGACCTGTACGAGCGGTCGATGGTGCTCCTGAGCTCCGCGGACGGCACCGCGGACGGCGCCGGAAGCTGGCACACCGCGGCGCGGAACGTCGCGGCGCGGCTCGCCGTACCGGTCGACACGTACCGCATCGGCGCCGGTCCCGACGCGGAGCTCTCCCCGGAGGGCGAGACGGACTGGGCGGCACTCCACGGCGTGACCACGGACGGCGCGGTCCTCGTCCGCCCCGACGGATTCGTCGCCTGGCGGTCCGAAGGCGCGGTCGCGGATCCCGAAGAGGCCCTGCGGCAGGTCCTCACGGCGGTCCTGGACCGGGACTGACCGCTTCCCGCCTCCCCGCCGGACGGCTGTCCGGGGCGCCCTGACCTCAGGGGGCGCCCCGGACGCCCGGGGGCATCACCCCCGCTGCTCCTGCCGCAGGCTCATGACGAGTTCCCGGGGCAGGCCGTGGGTGTCGTGGAGGTAGTGGAAGTCGTCCTCGCCGAGCGGGCCCCGGAAGCGGGGGCGGGTCAGCACCTGCCGGCCGCGGTCGAGGAGCCGCCCGAACCGCCGCTGCTCGTCGAGCAGCACGCCACGGACTTCGCCGGGGTCCATCGGCTGACGGAAGTGGTCGAGGGTGTGCTCGACCAGCTCGACCGGCAGCTCCTCCAGGCTCCGTGACGGATCGCCCCGCCAGAGCACGGTGAGCACCCTGCGCAGCAGGCGGCGCGGCACGTACCCCTGCCCGGTGTTGCTCGGGCGCACCCCGTCGCCGAGGATCACCACGGCCGAGCGCAGGTGGTCGTAGACCAGGCGCAGCGAGGACTCCTCCAAGGGCCACATCGGGGGCACGAGGCGGCGCCAGGGGTCGAAGACGTCGCCCTCGTACACGGACGATCCGCCCTGGAGCAACGAGGCCAGCCGCTCCAGACCGAGCCCCGTGTCGATGTTGCGCTGGGGCAGCGGCACGAGGGAGCCGTCGTCGAGGCGCCGGTGACGCATCATCACGTGGTTCCACACCTCGACCCAGCGGTCGTCCCGGGTGGGTGTCGACCGGGGCGGGGTGTCGCCGCTCCACAGGAAGATCTCCGAGTCGGGGCCGCACGGGCCGGTCGGCCCGTTGGACCACCAGTTGTCCTCCACGGTGAGCTCCACCGGGACGCCCCGGCTCTGCCAGAACTCCAGGGAGGTTGTGTCCGGGCCGGTCCGGTCGTCCCCTCCGTGGACCGTGGCGTGCAGGAGCCCCGGGTCGACGCCGAGCCCCTCGGTGAGCAGCCCGTACCCCCAGTCGAGGCTCTGTGGGCCCTCGTAGTCGCCGAGCGACCACGTGCCCAGCATCTCGAAGACGGTCAGATGGGTGGGATCGCCGACCTCCTCCAGATCCGTCGTGCGCAGACAGCGCTGTACGTTGACCAGCCGCCCGCCCAGCGGATGAGGGCGCCCCTCCAGGTACGGGGTGAGCGGATGCATCCCGGAGGTGGTGAACAGCACGGGGTCACCGGGTGGCGGCAGCAGCGTCGAGCCGGTGACGCGGCGATGGCCGCGCTCCTCGAAGTACTCGACGAAGGTACGGACGATGTGTTCGGTCTTCATGGGATGACTCCTGCGCGTGCGGGCGAGGGAGGCACCGGAGAACGGACCGGCTCGGGCGTCGCACCCGGGGCTGGGACACCACAGGAGAACACCGGCGGACCGTTTCCGGTCGCCGGTGGGAGAAGAGAAGGTCAGGCGGCGGCAACCGGCGAGCTGGTCGCTCGCGCGGTCGCGGTGGTGATTCGGCCGATGACGTTCATGCGATCGATCATAACGGGGCGCGCTCGGGCGCACGCGGATTTATCCCAGGGGGAGCAGACGGCGGGTCCATGGGCGCGTACGCGCCGGGGGAGGCCGTCACCTCTGTTGCGCCGCGTCCCGGACCTGCTCGGCGATGTCCTCCAGCACGGCCTTCGGGTCGGCGGACGGCGCGACGGCCTTGCCGATGTTCCGCTTGATGGCGTCGCTGGCCCGCAGCCAGGAGGGGTCGTCGACCGGGTAGAGCCGGGCGGTGCGCAGTGCGGTCAGGAACTGCTCGGCGCTGGGGTCCGTCGCGGCGTCCCGGGAGGTCTGGGTGGCGGACACCGTCGAGGGCAGCAGGTGGTAGCGCCCGGCGAACTCGTTGAGGTTCTTGTCCTCGTAGACGAAGTCCAGGAAGGAGCCCACCAGTTCGCGGTTGCCGTCGTGCTTGAACGCCATCATCCAGTCGGCGACCCCCACTGACGGCGGGGTCTCCCGGTCGCTCAGCGCGTCCGACACCGGCATGGTCAGCGTGCCGACCTTCATGCCCTTCGCCCTCGCCTCGTGGAGAAGGGACGGGTAGCCGTTGACCATGCCGACGTCGCCCCGGAGGAAGGCGGCGAAGGCGTCCCGCCGGTCGAGCCGGGCGGGCGGGACCGGGCCGGTGAGGGCCGGCTCGACCAGGTTGTCCCTGATCCAGCGGAACGTCTGCGTGTTCTGCGCGGACGCGATGCTGTAGCTGCCGCTGTTGTCGGTGTACCCGCCGCCGTTGCTCAGCTCCCAGATCAGCGCTTCGGCGTGCGCCTCCTCAGGACCGAGCGGCAGGGCGTACGGGTAGAGCACGCCCTCCTTCTTCAGCGCCCTGGCCGAGTCCTTCAGCTCCGACCAGGTCCTGGGGGGTTCCGTTCCGGCCTTGTCGAACAGCTCCTTGTTGTAGAAGAGCAGGCGGCTGCTGGCCACGAAAGGCAGGCCGTAGAGGGTGTAGTCGACCGAGCCCGCCTCCCGGAGCGGAGGAAGGAAGTTCGCCTCCGACCGGACCGACAGCACCTCGTCGGCGGAATACAGGAGGTCCTGCGCGGCGAAGTCGGAGTACGCGCCCATCAGGGCCACGTCCGGGGCGCGGTTCTCCCTGACCATGCGCGTGACCTCGCGGTCGACGTCGGCCCAGGGGTAGAGCGTCACCTCGACCGTCTTCCCGGGGTGGGCGGCGGTGAAGGCGGCGGTCAGCTTGTCCCAGTACGCCTTGGAGCTCGTCGCCCGGCTGTCGCCGTACTCGGGGACCACCATGCGGAGCGTCGTCCCTTCGCTCCCGGACGAGCCACAGGCGGTGACGAGGGATCCCAGTAGTCCGAATGCGGCCATGGAGGCGGTCATGCCGAAGAGTCGTGGTCGCACGGAGTTTTCCTCTGGATCTTTTTGGACAGTGCGTCCGGAATTCTCTCCTGGCCCGGGGGAATATCGCGCCCCCTACTGGTGAGTTATGGGCATAGATCCAATGAGGCGTATTCCGCATGGTGTTTTCCGATATACCGGCGCCGATACGGACGCGCGTAGAACGCTCTCCTCACGTGTCGGCTTCGCCAGTTGCTCTCGTCCGGGCGGTGAGGTCCCTCCACGTCCCGGCGGATCGCGCGCCGCGCCATCGCCGCGCCCACCCCATCGCGCAGACCACGCCCCCCGCCGCGCCGTAGGCGGCGGTCACCCCCTCGGTGCCGACGACCGGACCGACGAGATACGCCACCGCACCGGCCAGGGCGACTCCGAGCCACTCCCAGCGCCCGTCCAGGGCGACCAGGGCGATCAGCAGCAGGGCGTACCAGGAGTAGCCCGGCGTCAGCAGCAGGAACGCCGCGCCGGTGGTCGACAGGGCCCCACGCCACGGGCGTTCGGGGTCCCCGCGCCACCACACCGCCACCGACACCCCCGCCAGGCCCAGCATCGCCGCCGGCAGTGCCCAGGTGTCGGGCAGCACCAGGCGGAGCAGGGCGTAGCGGCCGCCCGCGCCCGCGTCGTCGTAGCCCTCCTCCCGGGCGTATCCGCTCAGGTAGCCGAGGACGGACCGGTCGGAGAGGAGGACGTACGGCAGGTACGTCAGTGCCACCGTCGCCGCGGCCGGCAGCGTCACGGCCACGACGGTGCGAGGCCGCCGGACGCCGGACAGCGCGCCGGGCAGGAGCACGACCGGCAGCAGCTTGGCGGCGACCGCGAGACCGAGCACCACCCCGCCCGTCACGTGGCGGCGGCGGGCCACGAGCGCGAGCGCGCCGACCGACAGGAGCACCGCAAGGACGTCGACGTGGGCGTTGTCGACCGCCTCGACGGGCACGGCCGGGCACCACGCCCACAGGGCGGCCTGGCGCGGGTCCCCCCGCCGGCGCAGCACGCCGAGCAGGAGGCCGGTGACGGCGAGCGCGAGAACGGCCGCACCCACCTGAAGCCCCTTGTGCCGGACGCCTTCCGGCGACAGGGCGTGGACGACGACGAACCAGCCCTCCGCCACCGGAGGGTAGATCGTGTGCACAGCGGGCCGGTTGATGCGGGTGCACCGGCCGTCGCCGAGCGGCGCGAGACCGGCGCCGTCCCGCGCGCAGTCCGCGCCACGGGGAAAGAGCCAGTCGTCCCGGAGTCCGGCGAGCGCCGGGTCCGCGGGGGCGTGGTCGTACGGAGAGAACCCGGAGGCCTGCACGCGCCCGTCCCACGCGTACCGGTAGGAGTCCGTGCTCGTCCGCGGGGCCGCCACCAGGCCCGTCGCCGTCACCGCGACCGTCCCGGCGAGGACGAGCGGGACGACGTACCGGCGGGGGACCCGCCACAGGGCGACCGCTGCCGCCGCGAACACCGCCCACACGCCCGCGTACCCGGCCAGGAAGCCGGACCCCTGCGCGCCCGCGCGGAGCAGGAGGGTCAGCGCGGCGGTCAGGAGCGAGAGCAGGAGTGAGGTGATGACGACGACGGGTGGCGGGAGGCGGCGGTGGCGGGTCATGGGCGCAGCCTGGCAGCGCGTCTGCCGGACGAGGGGGAGTCCGGGCGGGGCGTTCGGGTTTCGTAAGGTGTCGGATCGTCCGCGCGGCCCCTCGTGACGGTGTCATGGACGGTATGGCTTCCCCTACGCCCAAGCGGGCAGGACCCGCCCGGCCCGCGTTCCGGCCCCCCGCGTTCCGTGGCCGGCTCCACGACCCGAGAACGGCCACCGCCGTCGGCCGGTGGCTCGGCGCCGCGTTCGCCGTGTGCCTGGTGACCGGCCTCATCAGCCACTACCTGCAACAGCCGCCGGACTGGCTGGCCACCCGCCTGCCCACCCGGCCGGTGTGGGTCTACGCGTTCACCCAGGGCCTGCACGTCGCCACCGGGCTCGCGGCGATCGTGCTGCTCCTGGTCAAGCTGTGGGCCGTCTACCCGCGCCTGTTCGTGTGGCCGCCGGTGACCTCGCCCCGGCACGCCCTTGAGCGGCTGTCGGTCGCGCTGCTCGTGGCCTCGGCGGTCTTCGAGGTGCTGACGGGGCTGCTGAACATCGTCGAGTGGTACCCGTGGCCCTTCGGCTTCGTGCAGACCCACTTCGCCGTGGCCTGGGTGGTGACCGGTTCCCTGCTGCTCCACGTCGCGGTCAAGGCCCCCGAGATCGGGGCGCACTGGAGCCGCCGCTCGGCCGGAACGCTCACGCTGCCGGCCGAGGACGCCGTCGACCGGCGTTCCCTGCTCCTCGGCACGGGCGTGGCCGTGGGCGTGGTGACGCTGACGACCGTCGGGCAGGCCTTCACCCCGTTGAAGGCGTTCGACCTGCTCGCACCCCGTCACCCGGACCACGGCCCGCAGGGGCTGCCGGTGAACCGCACGGCCGCCGCGGCGGGTGTGACGGTGCCGGCCCTGCGGGACTGGCGGCTGGAGGTCACCGGCCCCCGTCCGTACGTCCTCACGCTCGATGCCTTGCGGGGACTGCCGCAGGTCGCGGCACGCCTGCCGATCGCCTGCGTCGAGGGCTGGTCCGTCGACGCCGACTGGGGTGGCGTGCGCGTCCGGGACCTGGTCGAACGGGCCGGAGGACGGCCGGGCCGGGACGCGGTGCGGGTGACGTCGCTGGAGACGAACGGCGCCTACCGGGTGATGGAGATGGGCGCGCGGTACGCGGAGGATCCGCTGACCCTCCTCGCCCTGGCCCTCAACGGGCAGCCGCTCACGCTCGACCACGGCTTCCCGGCCCGGATCATCGCCCCCGGCCGGCCGGGCGTCCTGCAGACCAAGTGGGTCCACCGGCTGGAGGTGCTGTGAGGACGGCCGATGTGCTGCGGTACGGAGTCGGGGCGCTCGGAGTCGCCCTCGTGGGACTGGGGACCTGGCTGGTGGTGACCGAGCCCGAACCGCTGGGGGTGGCGCTGTGGTTCGCCGGCGCGCTCGTCCTGCACGACGGGATCCTCGCCCCGCTGGTGCTGGCCGTGGGGCTGCTCCTGGTGGGACGGCGGCAGCGGGGTGTGCTGCGCGGGGCGTTGACGGTGGCGGGCAGCGTGGTGCTGGTGACGCTCCCCCTCCTCGTACGCCCGGGAGAGCCGCCCAACCCGTCGGCGCTGCCCCTCCCGTACGGGCGGAACCTCGCGATCGTGCTGGCGGCGGTGGCGGTCGTGACGGTTGGGCTGGCCGCCGTACGACGGTGGAGGGCGGGGAGGGACGGGAGGGCCGGGAGCGACCGGAAGGCCGGGACGGACGGGCGGGCCGGGACGGACGGGAGGGCCGGAAAGGACGGGAGGGCCGGGAAGGCCGGAAGGGACAGTCAGGGCCCTGTCGCAGGAGGTGACTGAGAGGCGAGGGACAGGAACGGACGCCCCTCCAGGTCCCACCGGTCGGCGACGTCCCACCCGGCGCCGTCCGCGTATCCGGCCAGCGCACGGACGCCGACCCGGGCCCAGGGGAACGGCGTCCCGCGTCCGCCCCGGCCGTCGTCGACCCGTACCTCGCAGCACTCGTCGATGTCCACGGGCGCGCACTCCACGAGGAGCCGCCCGGCCGGCGACACGACCTGGCGCAGCCGGCGCAGCAGGGCGGCCGGGTCGCCCCCGATCCCTATGTTGCCGTCGATCAGCAGCGCGGTGTCCCAGCGCCCTTCGGCGGGCAGCGGCTCGAAGACGGACCGGCACAGGGCCGCCCCGCCCAGCCGCAGGGTGCGGGCGACGGCCTCGGGGCTGATGTCGATGCCCAGCGCCCGCCGGCCCTCGGCGGCCAGCGCGGCGACGAGCCGCCCCGGTCCGCAGCCGATGTCGAGGACGGTGCCCCGGCAGCGGTCGAGCACGGAGAGGTCGCCCCGGTCGGGTGCCCTGCACCAGCGCTCGATCTCCAGGGGCAGGAGCCAGCCGTCGTGCCGGCGCAGGAAGAGCGGGCCCCTACCGGTGCGCAGGGCGCAGTCGTACGGGTCGGCCCGCCACGCCGTGGTCGCGGTCAACGGCCCGTTCCCGCGGCCGCGGCGGTGAGCCGGGTGTACCGGGCGGCGAAGCGGGTCCCGGGCGCGGCGGCGGCCACCTGCCGGGCGTCCGACGCGGTGTCCACGTCCCGCAGGACGGGCAGCTCGCCGACGCGCAGCCCGGCCGCGCGCAGCCGGGCGTACTGGACGGCGCCGGTGTCGGGCGTGGACATGGGCACCCCGAGCAGGAGGGAAGGGGCGGGGCGGGCGAGGCCGAGGGCCCAGAACCCGCCGTCGGCGGCGGCGCCGAACCAGGCGTCGTACGCGTCCCAGCGCAACGCGGGGGCCAGGAGCTGCGGTGTCACGTGCGGGGTGTCCATGCCGATGAGCAGGGCCGGTCCCCCGCAGCCGGCGAACGCGGCGGCCAGCCGCACGTCCAGCCCGCCGCTCACCTGGGTAACGATCTCGAAGCCCGGGGGAAGCCAGGGCCCCGGCCGCCCGTCGAGCACGAGGACGTGCCGGTCCGCGGGGACGCGGGCCGCGACCGCGAGCGTGTCGGCGAGGGCGGCCTCGGCGAGCGCGGCGGCCTCCTCGGGGGTGAAGGGAGGAGTGAGCCGGGTCTTCACCCGGCCGGGACAGGGCTCCTTGGCGATGACGAGGAGGGTGGTCACGCGCGGCCACCGCCCGCCGGCGCCGGCTCGTCGAGCACCCTGCGCATGTCGTGGACCGCCTGCCAGGTGCCCTTCCACGTACCCGTGACCTTGGACCGGCCCGTCCGGGGCAGGTACGGGACGTCGACCTCGGACACCCGCCAGCCGGCGTCGGCCGCCCGGACGACCATCTGCAGCGGGTAGCCGCTGCGCCGGTCGTCGAGGGCGAGACCGAGCAGCGCCTCGCGGCGGGCCGCCCGCATGGGGCCGAGATCGCGCAGCCGCAGCCCGGTGCGCCGGCGCAGCAGCCAGGACAGGGCGAGGTTCCCTGCCCTCGCGTGGGCCGGCCACGCGCCGCGCCCGGTGGGGCGCCGGCGGCCCAGCCGGAGATCGGCGGAGCCGTCGGCCACCGCCCCGACGAGACCGGTCAGCAGGCCGGGGTCCAGGGAGGCGTCACAGTCGCAGAAGCACACGAACTCGGCGTCGGAGGCGAGCAGTCCGGCATGGCAGGCGGCGCCGAAGCCGCGCCTCGGCTCGTGGACGACGGTGGCGCCGAGCGAGGCGGCCAGGGCCGCCGAGCCGTCGGAGGAGCCGTTGTCGACGACGATCGCCCGCCATCCGGCCGGCACACGGGCCAGGACCCAGGGCAGGGCATCCGCCTCGTCGAGACAGGGAAGGACGACATCTACGGTCAGGGAGGTCACATGTCTCACCGTAGGAACCGAAGGGCCTCCCGGGGGCGCTGCACTCCTTACGAATCGCGGACGTCCTCCGGCGTACGCCCGAGTGGCCGTGACCGCCCGCCGGGACGGATGCCACGCTGTGCGGCATGAACGAGCACAGCGCCCCGCCGCCCCCGGCCCGGATCCTGGTGGTGGACGACGATCCGACCGTGGCCGAGGTGGTGGCCGGATACCTCGGCAGATCCGGGTTCGCCGTGGAGCACGCGGCGGACGGCTCCGACGCCCTCCTGCGGGCGGGGGAGCGGCCGCCGGACCTCGTCGTGCTCGACCTGATGCTGCCCGGTCCGGACGGTCTTGAGGTGTGCCGGCGCCTGCGGGAGACCAGGCCCGTGCCAGTGATCATGCTGACCGCGCGGGGCGACGAGGAGGACCGGATCACAGGCCTGGAGGTGGGTGCCGACGACTACGTCACCAAGCCCTTCAGTCCACGCGAACTCGTCCTGCGCGTCGAGTCCGTGCTGCGCCGCAGCCGCGCCGCCACCGGGCCGACGGCCACCCGGACGGTCCTGCGCAGCGCGGGCCTCACCGTCGACCCGGTCACCCGGACAGCAACCCGCGCGGGCACAGAACTAGCTCTCACGCTGAGGGAGTTCGACCTCCTGGCGTACTTCATGGAGCGCCCCGACGCCGCCCACAGCAGAGAAGACCTGATGCGCCGCGTGTGGGGCTGGGACTTCGGCGACCTGTCCACCGTCACGGTCCATGTCCGGCGCCTGCGCGCCAAGATCGAGGACGACCCGGCGCACCCCCGGCTCATCCGGACGGTCTGGGGCGTCGGCTACCGCTTCGCACCCGACTGCGAGGGCACGGGTGGGGGAGCGGCATGAGAGACATCCTGCTGATCGCCGTTTTCGCCCTGGCGGGAGCCGTGTGCGCCGGTCTTGCCGGGGCGCTCGTCCTCCGCCTCGTACGGCACCGTTCCGTCGCGGTCTCCCTGACCGTGGTCGCGGCCGTCACGGTGACCGCGATGCTCGCCGGGACGCTCGCCGTCGCGCGGGCGATGTTCCTGTCCGCGCACGACCTGTGGGTGGTGACCCTCGTCGTCGCCATGGCGTCCCTCGTCTCACTCGGCACCGCCCTCGTCCTCGGCCGCTGGGTCGTGGCCCGCAGCCGGGCCCTCGCCCGCGCCGCCCGCGACTTCGGCGACGACGGCAGCTTCTCCGCCCCCGACGGCGCCGCCACCGCCGAACTCGCCGCGCTCAGCCGCGAACTGGCGGCGACCAGCGCCAAACTCGACGCCTCCCGCACACGCGAACTCTCCCTGGAAGCCTCCCGCCGCGAGCTCGTCGCCTGGATCTCCCACGACCTGCGCACCCCGCTGGCGGGGCTGCGGGCCATGGCCGAGGCCCTGGAGGACGGCATGGCCGCCGACCCCGCCCGCTACCACCGGCAGATCCGCACCGAGGTCGAACGCCTGACGGCCATGGTCACCGACCTCTTCGAACTCTCCCGCATCCACGCCGGCGCCCTGACCCTCAGCCCGAGCCGCATGTCCGTGTACGACCTGGTCGGCGACGCCCTGAGCGGCGCCGACCCGCTCGCGCGCGAGCACGGCGTGCGCCTCGTGGGGGAGGAGGTCGCGGCGATCCCCGTCGAGGTCGACGGCAAGGAGATGACCCGGGTCCTCGCCAACCTCCTCGTCAACGCCATCCGCCACACCCCGGCCGACGGCACCGTCGCGGTCGCGGCCGAACGCCGGGACGACGCCGTCGTCCTGTCCGTCACCGACGGCTGCGGCGGCATCCCCGACGAGAACCTCACCCGCGTCTTCGACACCGGCTGGCGCGGCACCGAAGCCCGCACCCCGCCGGCCGGCGCCGGGCTCGGACTCGCCATCGTCCGAGGCATCGTCGAGGCCCACGCGGGCCGCGCCGAAGTCCGCAACGTCCCGGGCGGCTGCCGCTTCGAGGTCACCTTGCCGGAGGCGGTGAGCTGACCGCGATCAGACGACAGCCGCCGACGCCCGCTGCCCTGCACCGGCGAACTCCGTCATGCCCTCGGTGAAGCCGACCTCCGGTCGCCAGCCCAGCTCCCTGCGCAGCAGGGACGAGTCGGCGGTGACGTGCCGGACGTCGCCGAGCCGGTACTCGCCCGTCACCACGGGCTCGGGACCGCCGCACGCCCGCGCCAGCGCGGTGGCCATCTCGCCCACGGTGCGCGGCTCGCCGCTGCCGGTGTTGTACGCCGTGAGCGCGCCGGCCGGCAGCCCGTCCGCGGCCTCCAGCGCGACCCGGTTGGCCGCCGCCACATCCCGTACGTGCACGAAGTCCCGCCGCTGCCCCCCGTCCTCGAACACGCGGGGCGCCTCGCCCCGGGCGAGGGCCGAGCGGAAGAACGACGCCACGCCCGCGTACGGGGTGTCGCGGGGCATTCCGGGCCCGTACACGTTGTGGTAGCGCAACGAGACCGCCGTGCCCCCGACCGCACGAGCCCACGCCGCCGCCAGGTGCTCCTGCGCCAGCTTCGTCGTGGCGTACACGTTGCGGGGGTCGGCGGGGGCGTCCTCAACGACAAGACCGGGTGCGAGCTCGGTCTCGCAGGCGGGGCAGCGCGGTTCGAACCGCCCGGCGGCGAGGTCCCGGGAGAGCCGGGCGCCGGGGCGCACGACACCGTGCGCGGGGCACTCGTACCGGCCCTCTCCGTAGACGACCATCGACCCGGCGAGGACGAGTCGCCGCAGCCCGGCCTCCGCCATGGCGGCGAGCAGGACGGCCGTGCCGAGGTCGTTGCAGCCCACGTACTCGGGGGCGTCGGCGAAGTCCTTCCCGAGCCCGACCATGGCGGCCTGGTGGCACACCGCGTCGACACCGCGCAGCGCCGCGCCGACCGCCACCGGATCCCTGACGTCCGCGTGGAGGAACTCCACGGGCGGCACCTCGGGGGCCACCCGGTGCGCACTGGGCAGCAGAGCGTCGAGCACCACCACCTCGTGCCGGGCCTCCGTGAGGGCGCTGACGATGTGCGAGCCGATGAATCCGGCTCCTCCGGTGACGAGTACACGCATGGAGACGACGCTACGGACCGACGCCTCGACCAGGTGGCGTCCACGCCGGACCGTAAGACTTCCGTCATCCGGGTGTCCGCCGTGGTGCCACGTCCGGGTGGGGCACACTGGCGGGGTGCGCATCGTGATGATGACGGCGGGGTCGCGGGGTGACGTCGCGCCGTACACGGGTCTGGGTGCCGGCCTCGTACGGGCCGGGCATGAGGTGACGTTGGCGGCGCACGGGGTGTTCGAGCCGCTGGTGGCGGGCTCGGGGGTGCGGTTCCGGCCGCTGCCGGTGGATCCGCGTGCCGAGCTGCGTTCAGCGCGGGGCCGGCGGCTCCATGACGCGAGGACCGGCGCGGGGAAACTCGTACGGCTGGCGTCCATGGCCCGGGGGGCGGCCGACGAGATGACGGCCGCTCTGGTGGAGGCGGCGCGGGAGGGCGAGGTCCTGCTGGTCGGCGGGGCGTTGGGGCCGCTCGGGTACGCCATCGCCGAGGGCCTGTCGGTGCCCGCCCTGGGCCTGCACCTCCAGCCCCTGCATCCGACCCGGGAGTTTCCCGCCCCGGTCCTGGGGACGCGGTCCCTGGGCAGGCTGGGGAACCGGCTGAGCGGGCGGGCCGTGATGGCGTCGGTGGAGCTGCTGTTCTCCGACGCCGTACGGTCGCTGCGGCGGCACGGGCTCGCGACGGCGGGCCGGTCCCGGACGTGGCCGGTGCTGCACGGCTACAGCGAGCTGGTCGTCCCCCGGCCCCGGGACTGGCCCGCGGGGCTGGAGGTGTCCGGGTACTGGTGGCCGCACGAGACCGGGCAGCTGTCCCCGGAACTGGAGGACTTCCTCGCCGCCGGGCCCCCGCCGGTCTTCGTCGGTCTGGGCAGCGCCACCGTCCCCGATCCCGAGCGGGTGAGCCGTGAGATCGTCGCGGCGCTGCGCGCGGCGAAGGTGCGCGGGATCGTCCAGCGGGGCTGGGCGGGGCTGGAGGCCCGGGGCGACGACATCCTGACCGTCGACGAGGTGCCGCATTCCCTGCTGTTCCCCCGTACGGCCGCCGTCGTCCACCACGCGGGAGCGGGCACGACCGGCGCCGTCCTGCGGGCCGGGGTGCCCAGCGTTCCGGTGCCGGTCCAGTTCGACGCGGCGTTCTGGGCGGCCCGGCTGACCGCGCTGGGCACCGCTCCCGGGGTGGTGCCGCTGCGCCGCCTCACCTCCGAGGCCCTGGCCGTGGCCCTGCGCCGGGCGACGGGGGACGGCTCCCACCGTGCGCGCGCCCGCGCGCTGGCCGACCGCCTGGCCGCGGAGGACGGTGTCGTGCCGGTGCTCGCGGCGCTCGCCCGGACGGCCCGCTGACCGCTAGCCCGCCGCGCCGGCTTCCTACCAGGAGGACTTGGTGACTCCTGGCAGGAACCCGGCGTGCGCCTGTTGGCGTGCCCGTACGCGGGAGAGGCCGAACTTGCGCAGGTAGCCGCGGGGGCGGCCGTCCACGCTGTCGCGGTTGCGTACCCGCGTGGCACTCGCGTCACGCGGCTGGCGTCGCAACTCGGCGAGTGCGGCGTCCCGTTCGGCCGTCGCGGAGGACGGGCGGCGGATGATCCCCTTGAGTTCGGCCCGCCGGGCGGCGTACCGCTCGACGATCTCCCTGCGCTTCTCGTTCTTCGCGATCTTGCTGCGCTTGGCCATCAGACCTTCCCGCCTCGTGCGCGGATGCGTGCCACGGCGGCCTCGATGCCGATCGCGTCCACCGTCTTGATCGCCTTGGCGCTGAGCGTGAGGCGGACGTACCGGCCCTCACCGGGCAGCCAGTAGCGCTTGCGCTGGATGTTCGGGTCGAAGCGACGCGAGGTGCGTCGGTGGGAGTGGGAGATGGTGTTGCCGAATCCCGGCTGGGCGCCGGTGAGTTGGCAGTGGGCTGACATGGCTGTGGCCACCTTTCCTGCTGGCTTGGAGTGATGGTCACGGTACAGTATTGGAAATGAAAATCGTTCCCATATACTCCTCGGCATGGCACGCAACGAGATCCGCCCGATCATCAAGCTCCGCTCCACGGCGGGCACCGGGTTCACCTATGTGACGCGCAAGAACCGGCGCAACGACCCCGACCGCCTGGTGCTCCGCAAGTACGACCCCGTGGTCGGCCGACACGTTGACTTCCGCGAAGAGCGCTGACCACTCCGCCTCCCCCCCGCCCCCGACCATCGAAAGGTCCTGCCATGAAGCCCGGAATCCACCCCGCCTACGAGCCCGTCGTCTTCCGCGACTCCGCCTCCGGCACCGCTTTCCTCACCCGCTCCACGATGACCAGTGACAAGATCGTCGAGTGGGAGGACGGCAACACCTACCCGGTCGTCGACGTCGAGATCTCCTCGGCGAGCCACCCCTTCTACACGGGCACCGCTCGCGTCCTCGACACGGCCGGCCGCGTCGAGAAGTTCCAGCGCCGCTACGGAGCCCGTTGATGCACCAGGGACACCCGATGCCCGTCGTGATCGTCGCCGGGCTCCACGCCGACGCCCGCAGGGAGGTCGTCGAACGACTCCTGAAGACCGTTCCCGGCAGCGTGGCCCTGCACCACGACCTCGCCGGAGCGCCCGGCGGCAGTGTCCTGCGGTTGATCCGCGACGCCTCCGGCACCCTCTCCTCCGGCACCACGCCCCTGGTCAACGACTGCGCCTGCTGCGCGCTCCGCGAAGACCTCGTCCCGGAGCTGGAGCGGCTGGCGGACGGCGGGCTGACCCGGCTCGCCGTGGTCGAGCTGTGGGAGTCGGTCGAACCGAAGGGCATGGCCGAGGTCATCGCCGCCCACGGCGGCACCCGCCTGGCCCTGACGAACGTGATCACCGCCGTGGACCCGGCGCTCGTCCTGCCCTGCCTGGGCAACGGCGACGACCTCGCCGACGCCGGCCTGGCCGCCGCCCCCACCGACCGGCGGACCGTCGGCGACACCTGGGCCCGCCAGCTGGAGTACGCACCCGTCCTCGCCGTCGTCGACAGCGCCGTGGCCGACGACGAGGACCACGCCCTCCTGGCACAGCTCCATCCCACCGCCCGGCGCGTGCCGGCCGACTCCGGCGAGCTCGTCGAAGCCGCGTTCGCGGGCTTCGACGTCGAGGCGGCGGCCGCCGCCCAGCACCCCGCGTGCGCGCTGCTGCCCCAGGACGCCGACGAGGCCGGTGTCACCACCTTCGTCTGGCGCCGCCACAGGCCGTTCCACCCGGAACGGCTCTACCAGGCGCTCGAAGACCTGTGCTGCGCCGCCGCCCGCAGCCGCGGGCGGTTCTGGCTCGCCGACCGTCCCGACGCCCTGCTCGCCTGGGACGCGGCCGGCGGAGCGCTGTGCGTGGAGAACGCCGGCCCGTGGCTGGCGTCCCTGCCCGACGCAGCCTGGGAGATGGTCCCGCCCGTACGCCGGGCGGCCGCCGCCCTCGACTGGCACCCCGAGCACGGTGACTGCTGCCAGCACCTCGTGTTCACCTCGCCCGGCCTCGACCGGGAGGGGCTCGAGGAACTCCTCGACTCCTGCCTGCTGACGGACGCCGAGTACCAGGTGGGCCGCGAGGCCTGGAAGCACCTGCCCGCCGCCTTCGACTCCCTTCTCGACGCCGCCTGACCTCGTACGACCCCACTGAACCGCTCAATCGAAGGAGCCGCGACATGGCCCGACGCCCCGACCCCCGCAAGCCCGCGAAGTCCCGCCCGAACCCGCTCGACGCGGCCGGCATCACGTACGTCGACTACAAGGACACCGACCTGCTCCGGAAGTTCGTCTCCGACCGCGGCAAGATCCGCAGCCGACGCGTCACCCGGGTGACGGCCCAGCAGCAGCGCGCCCTCGCCACCGCCGTGAAGAACGCCCGGGAGATGGCCCTGCTGCCGTACGCCGGCCGCTGAGCAATTCCGCTCGTCCTCTGCTCGTCCCCCAGGGCGGCATGACGGGAGCGCGTTGCCGGTCCCGAGGCCTTCTTTTCCTCCGGCTTGCCTAGATGGCGATCTCTTGCCGCAGTCTTGGCGGCGCTTTGGCGGGTGGCATCCGCCCTGGCGCCTAGCGTTCCCGTCATGCCGTCTTCGCCTTCGTACCCCCCACGCCCCGGCACGCCCCGGCTCCTTCCGTACCGCAAGCCCACCCGCGGCCGGGACTACTGGATCCTGGACGATGTCCTGCCCGACCCCGACGCCGTTCGGGCGCGCATGCTGGAGCGGGACGACTGGGTGGAGGGGTACCCGCACAAGCCCGAGCCGTGGCCGGGGCTGCGTACGATGCCCGGCCTCGAACCGGCCGAACTGGCCCATGTGGAGAAGCTGGTGCGCACGACCACGGGAGCGCAGCGGATCTGGGCCGTGGACCCCACCGGCGGGGGCACCTTCAACCACAACTGCGTCCAGGTCGTCGGCAAGGACGAGTGCGAACCGCGCCCCCACACCGACTCCCGCAGCCTGTGCCGCTACGCGGCGGTGCTGTACCTCAGCCCGGACCTGCCCAAGGACTGCGGCACCAGCTTCTACCGGCAGAGCCTGTCCGGCGGCGTCCTCGGCGGCAACCAGGTGCTCGCCCCGCACAACAACCTGGTCGACGCGCTCGGCACCCGCTTCGTGCGGGAGGACTCCTTCACCGAGGACCTGCGCGTCCCGCCCCGCTACAACCGTCTGCTGCTGTACTCGGCCAACCTCATCCACACCGCGACCGGCTACACGGGCACCACCCTGGACGACAAGCGCATGACGGCCGTCTTCTTCTGGATGGCCTAGGTACGGATCACCGGTGGGCCGACGACCGGGTGAAACAGTCGGACGGCTGCATGTGACCCCCGTCATCAGCGTCCGCATCCGCGCTCGGAGGGAAAGAACGCCCGGCGCCCAGCGCCTCCAGCGGGTTCTCGACGACCTGGTGGGCGCCGCCCATCGGAGCGGCGCACTGCGCCAGGACTTCACGTCGGCGGACATCCCGGTCCTCCTCACGCACCTCAACCCCCGCCTCCCCACGACACCGAGCGCGCGACCCGCCCCTTGACATCGGAGCGCCTGTTGTGGCTGGTCAGGGCGGTGAAGGGGCCCTCTCGGCCCTCGGTCATAGTGGGCGCCATGGACTATGACGTAGTGGTGGCCGGAGGCGGCCCGGTCGGACTGATGCTGGCCTGCGAGCTCCGGCTCGGGGGCGCGCGGGTGGCCGTTCTGGAGCGCCTCACCGAAGTGAACCCGGTGATCAAGGGCGGGGCGATCACCACGCCCAGCGCCGAGGCGCTCTACCGCCGGGGCATGCTGCCCGCGCTGGCTGAGGTGCAGCGGCAGGCGATGGACCGCTTCCAGGCGTTCCTGCGCGAGCGGAGCGGCGGTGACGGAGGCGGGGCAACGGGCCAAGGGCTCGGGGTCGTCGGGCACTTCGCCGGGATCATGCTGCGTGCCGACCTGGTCGACCGTACGGAGCCGGGCCTCGGCGACGCCGGACCGGCCTCCGAGATCGCCTTCGTGGCGCAGCAGGACATCGAGCGGCTGCTCGCCGGGCGGGCGGACGAGCTCGGCGTCGACGTGCGCCGGGGAGTGGAGTTGACCGGCTTCGACGCGGACGACGGGGCCGTCACCGTGCGGACCAGCCACGGGGTCATACGCGCCGGCTGGCTCGTGGGCTGCGACGGCGGCCGCAGCACGGTCCGCAAGCTGGCGGGGTTCGCGTTTCCCGGTACGGACCCGGAGGTCACCTGTCACCAGGCGGTCGTGGAGATGACCGGCGCCGAGGACCTGGAGGTCGGCTGGGCCGCCACGGACACCGGGGTGTACGCCCACGGGCCGATGCCGGGCCGCATCGTCACCGTGGAGTTCGACGGCCCGCCGGCCGACCGGGACGCGCCGGTCACCACCGAGGACCTGCAGGCCCGGCTGCGCCGTGTGTCCGGCGTGGACGTCACGATCACCGAGGTGCGGACCGCGACCCGCTTCACCGACCACGCCCGCCAGGTCACCGAGTACCGCAAGGGCAGGGTGCTGCTGGCGGGCGACGCGGCGCACGTGCACTCCGCGTTCGGGAGCCAGGGGCTGAGCCTGGGCATCGGGGACGCGATGAACCTCGGCTGGAAGCTCGCCGCGGTGGTCGGCGGCCGGGCGCCGGAAGAGCTGCTGGACACGTACACCTCCGAGCGGCACCCGGTCGGTGCGTGGGTCCTGGACTGGACCCGGTCCCAGGTCGCGGCCATGCGCCCGGACCCGCAGTCCCGGGCCCTGCGCGGGATCGTCAGCGACCTGGCGGGGACGGTCGCGGGCACCACGTACCTCACCTCGCGGCTCAACGGTGGCGGGGTGCGGTACGAGCTGCCGGGCGAGCACCCGCTGACCGGCCGCAGCACCCCGGACCTCGAACTCACCGACGGCGGCCGCCTGGCGGACCACCTTCACGGCGGCCGGGCGCTCCTGCTCGACCTCGCCGACGACCCGGGGCTCCGGGCTCTCGCTGCGGGCTATGCCGGCCGCGTCGACATCCTGACGGCCGCCTGCCCGTCCCGCCCCGAACTGGCGGCGGTCCTCGTCCGTCCGGACGGCTTCACGGCCTGGGCGGCCGACGCGGGGGCGCAGGCGCCGACGTCGACGGCCGGGCTGGGGGAGGCGTTGGCGCGGTGGTTCGGAGCGCCCGAGGGCGCGGTGACGCCGGGCTGATCCGCGGCTCTGCCGCCTGACTCGCCGCCGGTAGCCGGGCCGGCCCGCCCGACATGGGCCCGGCCGGCGGCGTCCTGCTGGTCCACCTCCGCGTCCTCGGCCGCCGCACCGCCTGTGCCGGGCAGCAGGACCACCGCTGCCCGCGGCGGCCGGGCAAACGTCGCGTCCGGTGAGGCGGCAGCCCCCAACGGAGCGTGCTCCTTCGTCACAGAATCGCCGCTTGCACGCGATGACTGACGGGACAGCAAGCGGGTAGAGGCCTGGTGGCAGGCTCACGTTCACGTACGCGCAGCCCGCCGAGAGAAGTGCGCTTCTGGCTGCCCCAGGGGCACGCCTACTCTGACATCGAGGCACCCGCGAAGCCGGAGGTCATCATGATCATTCTCGGCGTCATTCTGCTCGTCATCGGGTTGGTGGCCGGCATCTCCATCCTGTGGACCATCGGGATCATCCTGGTCGTCATCGGAGCCATCCTCTGGATCCTCGGGGGAATCGGTCACGCGGTCGGCGGACGCCGTCACTACTGGTAGACGACCCGCCCCACGCCCGCAGTCCAGCCCTCCACCGCCGCCGCGGCTCGTCGATCGCGGTGCACCCGCATCCGATCGCGAGACGGGGGTAGGCGCGAAGGAGAGCAGCGACGAAGGGACCGACATGAGCGCCAAGGAGAAGGCCAAGGCCAAGGCAGAACAGCTCGCCGGCAAAGCCCTGAGGAAGGCCGCTCACGCCAGGGGCGACGAGAAGACCGCGGCTAAGGGCGCTGCTCTGGAGGCACGTGGCAAGGCTCGCGAGACCAAGGAGAAGGGCAAGGACGTCTTCAAGCGCTGATCCCGAGACGCGGTGCCCGCGAAACGGGCGCGTGAAAGTGGGTTCAGGTACGGACAAGAGGGAGCGGGGAACGCCCGCCGAACGACGGGCGTACATCGCCGTCGCAGGAAGGTGAGGGACATGGCCGGAGGCAAGAAGGCCAAGAACATGGCGCACACCGCCAAGGGCAAGGTCAAGGAGACCACGGGCAAGGCAACCGGGAACGAGAGCCTTGAGCTCAAAGGCCGGGCCGAGCAGATGAAGGGTGACGCGAAGCAGACGGCCCAGAAGGCCAAGGACACGCTGAAGCACTGACTCCGACCCGGCCGAGGCCCGGCCCCACGCCGTCGGTTTCGACGCACATGACGGAGGAGCGACCCGTACGTGGCCGCTCCTCCGTCATGTGCGTCGTCAGCGCCTACGGTGACGACGGCCGGCGGTCTCGTAGTCGTCAGCCGCCTCTTCGTCCTCGTCCTCGTCCTCGTAGCCCTCTTCGGCCTCCCCGCCCTCCTCGTACTCGTCCTCAGGCTCGGCTTCCTCTTCGTCGTAGCCGTCATCCTCGGAGCCGTCCTCGTCCGCGTACCCCTCCTCAGGCTCCTGCTCCTCTTCGTACTCACCGTCCTCCTCTTCGGATTCGTCCTCTTCCCTCTCCGCTTCCTCCTCCTCCAGGGCCTCTTCGTGCGTGCGGACCACTTCGCCGTCGCGGATCTCTCCGCGCCACCCTTCCGGCTCGTCGTCGGTGAGAGTGACGAATCGGCGGAAGTGCTTTGCGTCCAGCCGAAGACGGCGGCCCTGGGCGCGCCAGAGATTGCCCGTCTTCTCGAACAGGCCCGAAGGGTAGTACTCGACGGTGAGGAGGATCCGGGTGAGGGACGGCCCCAGTTCATGGAAGCTGACGCATCCTCGTGTCGAGCCCTTGGCCCCTTCCGAGGTCCAGACGATGTGGTCGTCGGGAACCTGCTCCTGGACGGTCGCCTTCCAACTACGGGTCGAGGGTCCTACCTTGACCTTCCAGTCACTGGTCACGTCGTCGGCCTGTGAGACGTGTCGCACGCCCTTGGCGAACCCGCTGAAGTCCTCGTACTGGGTCCAGTGGTCGTAGACCCGGCGGAGTGGAGCGCCCACGTCGATCGTCTCGACGATGCTCGTCATCTTCCGGCTGCCGCTCTTGCGCTTGCCCTTGCCCGAGCCGCCGAACAGGTTCGACGCGGCATCGGTGACCTTGTCCTTCAGGCCACCCAAGGTGCTGCCCACCATCGCCTTGGCCGGTGAGTCACCCTTGAGCATGCGGCCGCCGATGTCCGTGAGTTTGCCGCCGTTCTCCGCCACGTCGGTCAGCTGATCGGTGAGGTCGCCGACCTTGTCCGTCGCCTTGTCGGCCAGTTGACCCGCCTGGGCCGAGAGGAATCCGCCCAGTTCGTCGAGCAGTCGGTCCATTCCGGAGCCGGAGTCCTTCTTTTGGCTACGGTCTTCCGTTGCCATGGCCTACCTCCGCGCCGACGGCTTGCGCGCTGCCGTCTTCTTCGCTGCCGACTTGCGTGCCGGGCTCTTGCTCGCCGTGGTCTTCTTCGCCGCGGCCTTCTTCGCGGGCGACTTCTTGGCGGCCGTCGTCTTGCGCGCTGCCGTCTTCTTCGCCGGCCCGGACCTGGAGGTCTTCTTGGCGGGAGCGGTCTTCCTCGCGGGGGCCGCCTTCTTGGCGGGAGCCGTCTTCTTCGCGGGGGCTGCCTTCTTGGCGGGGGCCGTCTTTCTCGCGGGTGCCGCCTTCTTGGCGGGGGCCGTCTTCTTCGCGGGGGCTGCCTTCTTGGCGGGGGCCGTCTTCTTCGCGGGGGCTGCCTTCTTGGCGGGGGCCGTCTTCCTCGCGGGAGCCGTCTTCCGGGCGGGCGTCGCCTTCTTGGCCGCCTTCGCCCCTGCCGGGGCGGCCGGCCTCGCCGCGCCGCGCTCTGAGGATGTCTTGCGTGCCCGGGACGACGTACGTGTCCGGCGGGGCCGCGGCTTCTCGGGCTCGGGCTCGGGCTCAGGCTCTTCTTCCTCGGCCTCTACTTCCTCGGGCTCTTCCTCAAGCTCTTCCTCAGGTTCTTCCTCCTCTGGAGGTTCCTCCTCCTCCCATTCCTCCTCGTCCTCGTCCTCCTCGCCCCGCCCCTCCAACTCCTCGTCCTCGTCCTCGCCTTCTTCCTCGTCCTCGTACCTGTCGTCCTCGTACCGCTCGTCCTCTTCCTCGTCACGCCCTTCGTCTTCGTCGCCGCTGGTGAGCACCAGCGTGCGCTCGTGAAGCGAGTCGGCGAAGTCGGCGAGCTTGCGGTCGGCCGCCGCCTTGAGGGCCTTGCGGCCGGCGTCCAAGGCCTCACCCCGCAACTGGTCGCTCAGGTCGGCGAATTGCGGCATGTCCTTGAGCTTGGTCAGTCCCTGCGTCACGAGTTGCTTCGGCTCGAGCCCGAAGCGGCGCCCCGCCAGATATGTCGCCACCGTGAAGGCGAGGCGAGCCTTCTTCGTACGGCCCAGTACGTAACCCCCGGCCAGTGCGGCGGCCAAGGCTATCTTGGTCGTGTCCTCCATGACCTGTCCCTTCACCGGGCGCCAGCGGCCTCCATCCCCTCGGCACCGGGCCCCCACCCAGGCCGCGCATCCGCACCGTCGCCCGTAAAGGCCGCCCGCTCGGGCGGTAGGGAGTCAGCGCTCCCGTGAATGACATTTCGCCCTATAAGATGGAATTCTAGCTTCTACTGCCGGTAAGTTCTCTGGAAGTGACCCATGGCCTCAGATCCGGCTCGGCCGCGACGGGCTGCCTCACGCGCCTCCGACGAGGGTCGTCAAGAGCGCCCTGCCGCTCGTAGGCGATCGGCTCCGAGCCGCGCGAAGAGCGTCGACGCGGCCTCGGCGATGGGGTCGGCCACCGCCCACCTCGCGAAGTTGCTGGGTAGAACACCGGAGTCAGTCTCCTCGCTGAAACCCACGGAGTCGGGGTGGGAGGCGCGGGTAGAGGTGGTAGAGCTCGAGCGCATCCCCGACACGACGAGTGTGCTGGCAAGTTACACGGTCATGTTGGACGAGGAAGGCGCGTTGATCTCCTTCGAGCGGACGCGTCGGTACAACCGCGGAATGATCGATCGGCCGATCTGAGACCGGTCGGCCGTGAAGGGAGGCGCCATGACCATGGTGCCGCAGAGCGGCGGGCCCGTCAGCAGGGGCGGTGGTTCCACGGGCAGTCTCTACGACGTCCTGGAGCTCATACTCGACCGCGGTCTGGTGATCGATGTCTTCGTCCGCGTCTCACTCGTGGGGATCGAGATCCTCAAGATCGACGCCCGGATCGTCGTGGCCAGCGTGGACACGTACCTGCGCTTCGCCGAAGCGTGCAACCGTCTCGACCTCGAAGCCGGTCGGAAGGCTCCGGCCCAGCTCCCCGAGGTCGTGGGAAACATGGTGGAGGGCGGTGCCCACGGCAAGTCCAAGGGCGCGCTCAGCGGGGCGGTCGACGCGGTCGCCGAGACCCTGAGCGGATCCTCGCGCAGCCGCGAGGAGCCGGAGGAGGAAGCGGAGGAGGAGCCCGCTCCCAGGCGGCGGCCGGCCCGACGGGCGGCGCGCCGAGAGAAGGAGTGACCGATGGCCCTGTACGTCTACGCGATCACCGGGCGGAGCCACCCGCTCGACCTGGAGGGACTCTCCGGTGTCGGCTCCGAGGCCTCCCGGGTGCGCGCCGTCGCCGCCGGCCGGCTGTCGGCCGTGGTCAGCGACGTCTCCGAGGAGATCCGGCCCAAGCGCCGGGACCTGCTGGCCCACCAAGAGGTGCAGGAACGTCTCATGCGGGGCGGCGCGGTCCTGCCCCTCCAGTTCGGATACATCGCCACCGACGACTCGTCGGTCGCGGACGTGCTGCACAAGGACGCGGACGCCTTCCTCGCGACTCTCGAACGGCTCGCCGGATGCGCCGAGTACCACCTACGGGCCTCCCAGGACGAGGAACAGCTGCTGAGGGACATCCTGCTCGACACCCCCAAGGCCCGAGAGCTCAACGAGCGGATCCTGGCCGGTGATCAAGACCCCCAGTTGCCGATGGCGCTGGGGCAGCTGGTCGCGGCAGAGGTGGAGAAGAGGCAGGATGCCCTGGCGGCCGGGCTGGCCGACTCGCTCGTCCCGTTCGCCCGCGAGCACACGGTCCGGCCCGCGTCCGGGAACGACTTCCTCAACCTCTCGTTGCTGATCTCCCACGAGCACGAGGAGGACTTCCTCACGGCTGAGTCGAACCTCGCCCGCGAGATCGACGGCGGGGTCGAGTGCCGGCTGACCGGCCCTCTGCCACCGTACAGCTTCGTACAGTGACGGCTCCGTGATGACGCAGGTCACGCAGGATCGCAGCGGAATGGAGAGCGACGGGATGGGACTTTTCACGCAGCTGCTCACCCTCCCGCTCGCCCCCGTGCGCGGTGTCGTCTGGGTCGCCGAGCGCGTCGCGGAGAAGGCGGAGGAGGAGTACTACGACCCCGCTCCCATCTGGCGCGAGCTCGCCGAGCTGGAGGGCCGGTTGGTGCGGGGCGAAATCGACCAGGAGGGCTTCGACCAGCGAGAGGACGAGCTCCTCGACCGGCTGACGGAGATCACCGCCTACCGGCAGCGGATGTCATGACGCGGAATCGAGGACGGCGTGTCTGAGCCCCTGCCCGACCGGTTCGGGTCCGTTCCGTCCCGTGCGGCTCCTCTGCCGTACGGGCCGCCGAGTTCGTCCGCCAATCTCGCGGACATCCTTGAGCGTGTTCTCGACAAGGGGATCGTGATCGCCGGGGACATCCGCATCAATCTGCTGGACATCGAACTGCTGACGATAAAACTGCGGATCCTGGTCGCCTCCGTGGACAAGGCGAAGGAGATGGGCATCGACTGGTGGGAGCACGACCCGTCGCTCTCCTCGAAGCACACGGGCGGTCCGCTGGCGGAGGAGAACCGGCGGCTCCGCGCGGAGTTGGACGCCTTGCGGCGCGACTCGCTCGACACCGGTCGTGCACCGCGCGACACCGCCGCATTCTGGACCGGGGACGCGGGCAGTGAGGCCCCGGAAGAGGAGGGCGCGGAAGAGGAAGCGGAGGAAGAGACGAGCGCGGAGCCCGCGGGCGGACCGGAGCCTCGCCGCCGAGGGTCGCGGAAGCGTGAGCCATGAACGACGACGAAGGCCTTACGTACGTGTACGCCGTGGCTCGGGACACGAGTGCGTTGCGCGAGGTCCTGTCCGGTCTCCACGGCATCTCCGGCGCGCCCGTGTACCTCCTCGGCGAGAACGAAGCGAAGGCAGACGCCGGCACGGCTCCCGACCATCCCGACATCGTCGCGTTCGTCGCAGGCCGTGTGTCAGGGCAGGAGTTCGACGAGCCGACGCTGAAGCGCCGGTTCGAGGACCTGGAATGGCTGGAGGGCGTCGCCCGCGCCCATCACGAGGTCGTCCAGACCATCGCCGCCCACGACACCGTCCTCCCGCTGCGTATGGCCACCGTGTACCAGAACGACGACCGTGCCCGCCAAGCCCTCGCCGCCCAGCGGAGCGTCTTCGCCGAGCGGCTCTCGCTGCTGCGTGGCCGGAGCGAGTGGGGCGTCAAGCTGTACGTCACTCCCGGCCAGGCACCGGCGGGCGGCGGGGAGCCCCCAGGGACCACCGACGCCGCACCGCTCAGTCCCGGGAAGGCGTACCTCCGAAGCCGCCGGGCCCAGCACAGCGAGAGGGAGACCCGCTACCAGCGGGCGGAGCGCGTCGCCCAGCGCGTCGAGGACCTGGCCGCCCGCTTCACCAGGTACCGCGTGCGTCACCCCGCTCAGCGAGGTGAGCTGGCGAGCGGCCCGGAGGAGAACGTCCTCAACGACGCCTACCTCGTCGCCGCCGACCAGGCCGAGGAGTTCCGGAAGGCGCTCGCCGGCACCGTCGACGACGCGGCGGGCGTACGCATCGAGGTCACCGGCCCGTGGGCGCCGTACTCCTTCGCCATGCCGCCGCCGGCGACCTCCCCCGCACCCGGGCCTTCCGCCGGCGGGAACGGGCGAGCACCATGACCGTCCCACGGCGGAGCGAGTCCCTGCCCGGCCGCCAGGTCGCCCTGGTCGACCTCCTCGACCGGCTGCTCAGCGGGGGCGTGGTGCTGTCCGGCGACATCGTCCTGTCCATCGCCGACATCGACCTCGTGCGTATCTCGCTCCGTGCCCTGATCGTGTCCGTCGATGCCGAGTCGGACCCGTTCAGGACGATTGGGCAGGGGCCGGCGTGACGAAGGAGAGCGCGGCGCGCAGCGAGCAGGACGAATCCCGGCACTCGTCCCCGGCCGTGCGGCCGGACGCCGCCTCGCCGAGCCGGCAGGGCGCTCCCGGCCCCCTGCACGGTATCGGCGCCCCCCTGAGCGACGCCTTCCGCCTCGTCCAGGCCCCACCCGCCCGAGGCGGCGAACCCCCGCGCCCGGCACGTCGGATCCGTGCCGATCGCGAGTCGATGGAGGAGGACCTTCTGAAACTGGTCCTCACGCTGGTGGAGCTCCTGCGCCAGCTCATCGAGAGGCAGGCGCTGCGGCGCGTCGACGCGGGCGACCTCACCGACGAACAGGAGGAGGAGCTGGGCGCCACGCTGATGGCGCTCCACGAAGCGCTGTCCGACCTGTGCGCCGAACACGGCTACACCCTCGACGACCTCAACCTCGACCTCGGGCCCCTCGGCCCGCTGCTGCCGCGAGCGGACTGAGGCCGCGAACCGGTGACCGCCCGGCTCGCACGACCCGCAACGTGCACACGGCGTCACGCATGTCGTCTCCGTGCTGGAGAAGTGGCCGTTTCAGCCGGCCCGTACCGGTAAGTCGCGGGGCATGATGCACATCGGCTACACGATGATGACCGAGCAGGCCGGCCCTCGTGAGCTGGTCGGACACGTGGTCGAGGCGGAGCGGGTCGGGTTCGACTTCTCCGTGATCTCGGACCACTCCTTCCCCTGGCTGCCGTCACAAGGGCACGCCCCGTACGCGTGGAGCGTCCTGGGAGCGGCGGCGCAGGCCACCTCCCGTATCCCGCTCATGACGTACGTGACCTGCCCGACCTTCCGCTACCACCCCGTGGTGGTCGCGCAGAAGGCCGCGACGCTCCAGCTCCTCTCCGAGGGGCGGTTCCGCCTGGGCCTCGGCTCGGGCGAGAACCTCAACGAGCACGTCGTCGGCCGGGGCTGGCCCTCCGCACGGGTACGCCTGGCCATGCTGGACGAGGCGGCCGAGATCATCGGCGCCCTGTTCACCGGCGAGTACGTGACCTGGCACGGACGCCACTTCCAGGTCGACGACGCCCGGCTCTGGGACGTCCCCGACACCCCGCCGCCCGTCGGTATCGCGGTGTCGGGACCACGCTCCTGCGCGCTCGCCGGACGCCGCGCCGACCTGGTGATCACCACGGAGCCGAAACGCGAACTCCTCGACGCCTTCGACGCGGCGGGCGGTGCGGGGAAGCCCCGGATGGGACAGCTGCCCGTCTGCTACGACACCGACCGGGACGCGGCCACGTCCCGCGCCCACGAGCAGTTCCGGTGGGCCCTGGGCGGCTGGCGCCTCAACGCCGAACTGCCGCTGCCGGCGAGCTTCGCGCAGGCCTCCGCGTACACCCGGCCGGAGGACGTGGCGAAGAGCATCCCCTGCGGGGACGACGTGGACGCCGTCCTGGACGCGGCCCGCCCGTTCGCCGAGGCCGGCTTCACCGACCTCGCCCTCGTCCAGATCGGCGGAGCCCACCAGAGGCCCTTCCTCCGCTGGGCGGAGACGACCCTGCTGCCCGCCCTGCGCGACCTGTAGGAGCCCGGACATGGACCGCGCCGCACTCTTCGACATCGACGGAACCCTCGTCGACACCAACCCCCTGCACGTCGTCGCCTGGTGGGAGGCGCTGCGGCAGGGCGGCCACCGGGTGCCGACGCACGCCGTGCACCGTGCCATCGGACTGCCGGGGGAGCGCCTCATCGACCACCTGCTCGGCCCGGCCCGCGACCGGTCCGAGGACGAGCGCCTCAGCGCCGCCCACGACACCCTCTACGGCACCTACTTCGAACGCCTGGAAGCCTTCGACCGGGCCGGGGAGCTGCTGCGTGCGCTGGCCGGCGACGGCTGGAAGGTCGTTCTCGTCACCTCGGCCAAGGACCGGGAACTGACAGCTCTGCGCGGGGCCGTCGACGCCGACGACGCCCTCACGGACACAGCCACCGCCGATGACGTCGACGAGGGCAAACCCGCCCCCGACCCGGTCGAACACGCCCTCTCCCTCGTCGGCGTGCCCGCCGACCGGGCCGTGTTCGTCGGCGACAGTGTCTGGGACATGAAGGCCGCACGCCGCGCCCGCGTGGTGTGCGCCGGGCTGCTGTGCGGCGGCATCCCGCGTGCCGACCTCACGGAGGCGGGCGCCGCCGCCGTGTACGCCGACCCGGCCGACCTCCTCGCCCACCTGCCCACCAGCCCCTTCGCGACGGTCGCCGCCGGGGGAGCGGAGAGCGGGCCGCCCGGTGGCGGCCCGCACCGTTAGCCACATCCCCACCGCCGAAGGAGGCGGATGAGCATGAACGCGCGACGGACACCTCGCCGCCACGGCAGGGGCGGGCCGCGCGCCCGCTCCCGCGCCGCCGAAGCCGACGAGGCGGAGCAGCAGCGGGAGCGGGACTCCGTGGACGACGAGCACGGCGGGTCCGCCAAACAGCAGGCCACCGGCATCGGCCGCGAGGAACAGCGCGCGGACCACCCCCGGACGTGACACGGCGCGGCCCCAGGGAGTACGCGGCCCGGGGCGGACGGGAGCACAAGCGCTACCCGTGGGGCGACGACGACACAGACGGAAGACGATACAGACGGAACCCGACGTCAAGGGGCGCCCCGTTACGGTGGGGTGGGCCTTCGTTCTCGGTGTCGCGTCAGCCCGGGCGGGGGCCGGAGGAGTCGTCGTCCGGGTTCACGCCGGTGAACCCCGAGTCGTCCTTCGTGCCGCTGGGGCGCTGTGTCCGGCCCCTTCGGCCGGTGTCGTGCATGCCCTTCTCCGACGAGTGGCCTCGCTTCTCACCTCTGGTGGTGTCGCTGTGCACGGTGTCGCCGGGGACGTTTCCTTCCTCCTCCTTGGCGGCCTTCCGTCCCTTGCCGGGCGGGGGCGCGTGCTTCTCGGGGTGGAAGGAACGCGAGGCGCTCGGATTGTCCTGCTGTCGCGTCTCGTTCACATCGGGGGACCAGCCGTGCTGCCCGGCCATACCATCGTGGCTCGGCTCGCCGCGCGAGGGCTTGGAGGACTTCGGTTTCTCGGCCATGAGCCGACCTGCCTGTCCGTGCGAGGGGCATGCGTCCGCATACCTTGTAGGACTCTGATTTTCTCACGGGACCCATGGCTCGTCTCCTGGGCCACACGCGGCGCGACCAGCCCGCCAATCGGTCGGACCCCACCTCGAACGGGTGAGGTGTGGGCTCCGCCACCCCGCTGCCCGCCTCGCGCTGCCCGATGATCGCAGACGGTTGGCGGGCCGCGGCTCCCGGGGCGCGCCGGCCACCGCAACCCGGAAAGGCCGCCCATGCGCATCCTGCTCGTCGCCAGCAGTTTCAACAGCCTCACCCAGCGCGTCCTGGTCGAGCTGCGCGACCGCGGGCACACCGTTCCCGTGGAGGTCACCCCCGACGGGGCCGCCGTGCGCGAGGCCGTGGCGCGCCACGCGCCCGAGCTGGTCGTGGCCCCCATGCTGAAGGCCGTCGTGCCCCGCGACGTGTGGACGGTGCACCGTTGCCTGATCGTGCACCCGGGGCCCGTGGGCGACCGCGGCCCGTCCTCCCTGGACCACGCGATCCACGACGGGGCCGAGGAGTGGGGCGTCACCGTCCTCCAGGCCGACGACGAGATGGACGCGGGTGACGTCTGGGCGTCCGCGACCTTCCGCGTCCCGGAGGTCGGCAAGAGCGATCTGTACCGCAACGAGCTGTCCGACGCCGCCGTGGCCGCCGTGCTCCTCGCCGTCGAGAGGGTCGCCGCCGGGGCGACACCGCGTCCGCAGACCGGCGAGATCCGCGCCCGTCCCGCCCTCCGCCAGGAGGAGCGCCGGATCTCGTGGGGCGAGGACACCACCGAGACCGTCCTGCGTACCCTGCGGGCCGCCGACTCGCAGCCCGGTGTACCGGACCGGCTGCTCGGCGCCGAGTGGTTCCTGCACGGCGGCCACGCGGAGGACGGTCTGCGCGGGCGGCCCGGTGCGCTGCTGGCCACCCGGGCGGGCGCGGTCTGCCGCGCCACCGTGGACGGCGCGGTGTGGATCCCCGAGCTCCGTGCCCGCACCGGCCCCGGCAGGCCGCGTGCCTGCAAGCTCCCCGCCACCCTGGCCCTCGGGGCCCGGCTGCCGGAACTTCCCGAACTGCCGGCACCCGCCGACCCGGCGCCCGGTCGGCGGACCTGGTCCGACATCCGGTACCGCGAGCGGGGACCGGTCGGTGTGCTGTCCTTCGCGTTCCCCGGCGGGGCGATGAGCACCGACCAGTGCCGCCGCCTGCTGGACGCGTACGAGACCGCCCGCGGGCGTCCCACCTCCGTCCTGGTGCTCGGCGGGCAGCGCGACTTCTTCTCCAACGGCATCCACCTGAACGTCATCGAGGCCGCCGCCGACCCCGCCGCCGAGTCCTGGGCCAACATCAATGCGATGAACGACCTGGTCGAGGCGGTTCTCACCACGACCGACCGGCTCGTCGTGAGCGCGGTCGGCGGCAACGCCGCCGCCGGCGGGGTGATGCTGGCCCTCGCCGCCGACGAGGTCTGGTGCCGTTCGGGGTCGGTGCTCAATCCGCACTACCGGCGCATGGGTCTGTACGGATCGGAGTACTGGACCCGCATCCTGCCCGGGAGGGTGGGCGAGGCCCTGGCCGCGCGCCTCACCGAGGAGGCCCGGCCGGTGTCCGCGGCGGCAGCGCTCGACATGGGGCTGGTCGACCGGGTCGTCGACTGCGGACCCGGGGAGTTCGCCGCCGAGATCACCCGATCGGCTCTCGACCTGGCGTCCCGTGGCGGTCTTCAGCCGCGGATCGCGGCGAAGAAGGCGGAGCACGAGCGCCGGGAGGCCGTCGCTCCCCTTGCGGCCCACCGCGAGCGGGAGCTCGCCCGGATGCGGTCGACCTTCGACGATCCCGCCGCGAGCTACCACGCACGGCGCCGGGCCTTCGTCCGGAAGGAGGCCCCCGGAGCACCGCTCCCGAACGGCCCAGGTGCGGGGGCGGGCGGATCGGCCGACTGTTAAGCAAGACCTAGGCCCGATATGAGGCCTTCGCCCCAATCCCTCCTCAGGAGGCGACCCATGAGCGCAGTAGAGCCGGCCCCGGTCGAGGACCAGGGTGCCGCAGTCGGCAGCGAAGAGAAGCCGATCCACATTCTCTGGATCAACGCGGGTCTGAGCTGTGACGGCGACTCGGTGGCCCTGACCGCCGCCATGCAGCCCAGCATCGAGGAGATCGCCCTCGGGGGGCTGCCAGGGCTGCCCAGGATCGCGGTCCACTGGCCGCTGATCGACTTCGAGTGCGGTCCGGTGGGCGGCGCCGACACCTTCATCGAGTGGTTCTTCAAGGGGGAGCGGGGCGAGATCGACCCGTTCGTGCTGGTCGTCGAGGGTTCGATCCCGAACGAGGCCATCAAGCAGGAGGGCTACTGGAGCGGCTTCGGCGACGACCCGGAGACCGGTCAGCCCATCACCACCAGCGAGTGGATCGACCGGCTGGCACCCAAGGCCCTCGCGGTGGTCGCGATCGGCACCTGCGCCACGTACGGCGGCATCCACGCCATGGCCGGTAACCCGACCGGCGCGATGGGCCTCCCGGACTATCTCGGCTGGGACTGGACGTCGCATGCCGGCATCCCCATCGTGTGCGTGCCCGGCTGCCCCATCCAGCCGGACAACTTCGCGGAGACGCTGACCTACCTGCTCTATCAGGCGGCCGGTTCCGCGCCCATGATTCCGCTGGACGACAAGCTCCGTCCGAGCTGGCTGTTCGGGGCGACCGTGCACGAGGGCTGCGACCGGGCCGGCTACTACGAACAGGGCCAGTTCGCCTCGACGTACGACTCGCCCAAGTGCCTGGTCAAGCTGGGCTGCTGGGGCCCCGTCGTCAAGTGCAACGTCCCCAAGCGCGGCTGGATCAACGGTGTCGGCGGCTGCCCGAACGTCGGCGGCATCTGCATCGCGTGCACGATGCCCGGATTCCCGGACAAGTTCATGCCGTTCATGGACGAACCTCCCGGCGCCAAGGTCTCCAGCACCGCCAGCGGCGTGTACGGCTCCGTCATCCGCCGTCTGCGGACCATCACGGCCAGGACCGTGGACAAGGAGCCGAAGTGGCGGCACACCGGCGATCGCATCACCACCGGCTACCGGCCGCCCTGGTGACCGCGACCCCACCGCGCCACCCCCGCAGGACCCCCCGACCACCCCACTGTTCGCGTAGTCGAAGAGTTTGACGAAGGGCACCACAGCGACCATGGCATCTCCGGCGAAGACGACGGGTGACGGCTCCGGCCTTGTGGAGATGGCCTGGGACCCCATCACCCGGATCGTGGGCAGTCTCGGCATCCACACGAAGATCGATTTCAAGCAGAAGCGCGTCGCGGAGTGCTACAGCACGTCCTCCGTGTTCCGCGGCTACAGCGTCTTCATGCGGGGCAAGGACCCCCGCGACGCGCACTTCATCACCAGCCGCATCTGCGGCATCTGTGGTGACAACCACGCGACCTGCTCGGTGTACGCGCAGAACATGGCGTACGGCGTGAAGCCCCCGCACCTCGGTGAGTGGATCATCAACCTCGGCGAGTCCGCGGAGTACATGTTCGACCACAACATCTTCCAGGAGAACCTGGTCGGGGTCGACTACTGCGAGAAGATGGTCCGCGAGACCAACCCCGGCGTCCTGGAGCTGGCCGAGCGCACCGAGGCACCGCACGCCGCCGAGCACGGCTACCGCACCATCGCGGACATCATGCGCTCCCTCAACCCCCTCGAAGGCGAGTTCTACCGGGAGGCGCTCCAGGTCAGCCGCTACACCCGGGAGATGTTCTGTCTCATGGAGGGGCGGCACGTCCACCCCTCCACCCTCTACCCCGGCGGTGTCGGCACGGTCGCGTCCGTGCAGCTGTTCACCGACTACATGAGCCGCCTCATGCGCTACGTGGAGTTCATGAAGCGGGTCGTCCCGCTCCACGACGACCTCTTCGACTTCTTCTACGAGGCGCTGCCCGGCTACGAGGAGGTCGGCCGCCGCCGTGTGCTGCTCGGCTGCTGGGGCGCGCTCAACGACCCCGAGCACTGCGACTTCACCTACGCCAACATGACCGACTGGGGCCGGCGGATGTTCGTCACCCCCGGTGTCGTCGTCGACGGCAAGCTGGTGACCAACGACCTCACCGAGATCAACCTCGGCATCCGCATCCTGCTCGGCAGCTCGTACTACGAGGACTGGCAGGGCCAGGAGCAGTTCGTCACCCACGATCCGCTGGGCAACCCGGTCGACCCGCGCCACCCGTGGAACCAGCACACCATCCCGGCCCCGCAGAAGCGGAACTTCGACGACAAGTACAGCTGGGTCATGTCCCCGCGCTGGTTCGACGGCAAGGACCACCTGGCACTGGACACCGGCGGCGGCCCCCTCGCGCGCCTGTGGTCCACCGCGCTCTCCGGCCTCGTCGACATCGGCTACATCAAGGCCACCGGGCACAGCGTCGTCATCAACCTCCCCCGGACGATGACCAAGCCGGAGACCACCTTCGAGTGGAACATCCCGAAGTGGAGCAACGCCCTGGAGCGCAACCGCGCCCGGACCTACTTCCAGGCGTACGCGGCCGCCGTCGCCCTGCACTGCGCCGAGAAGGGCCTGGAGGAGGTCCGCGCCGGACGCACGCAGACATGGGAGAAGTTCGAGGTGCCGGACGAGTCCATCGGCGTCGGCTTCACCGAGGCCGTACGGGGTGTCCTCTCGCACCACATGGTCATCAGGGACGGCAAGATCGCCAACTACCACCCCTATCCGCCGACGCCGTGGAACGCTTCCACCCGGGACACGTTCGGAACCCCCGGCCCGTACGAGGACGCGGTGCAGAACACCCCGATCTTCGAGGAGAACACGCCCGAGAACTTCAAGGGCATCGACATCATGCGCGCCGTGCGCAGCTTCGACCCCTGCCTGCCCTGCGGCGTCCACATGTACACGGGCAACGGCAGGACCGTGAAGCAGATGCACGTGCCCACCGGCCTGAGCGGTCTGGCCGGATGAGCGCGACCACCGCCGAACAGGCTGGGCGGCGGGTCGAGGAGGTCCTGGACCGGCTGGCCGAGAACGGCGACGCCGAGGCCTCCGCGGCCGCGGAGGAAGTCGTACGCGTCCTCATGGAGTTCTACGGCAGCGGCATCGCCCGCGTCGTCGAACTCCTGGGGCGCCCCGCCGCCCGTACGTCCGCCGACCCGCTGGGCCCGCTGCTCGCGGACGAACTCGTGGCGAGCCTCCTCAACCTGCACGGACTGCACCCCGAGGACGCGCCGACCCGTATCGACCGCGCCCTGGCCGCCCTGCCGCAGCCCGTCGAGAACGCCGGATTCGACCCGGCGACGGGCGTGCTGCGGCTGCGGCCCACCGCCTCGACCGGCTGCGGCTGCTCCGGCACCCAGGAGTCCGTCCGGCAGGCGGCCGTGGACGCCCTCGCCTGCTTCGCCCCCGAGGTGACCGGCGTGGAGCTGGACAGCCGCGCCCCGCGTGAACCGGCGCTGCTCCAGATCGGCACCCGTCCGTCGCCCGCGGGCGCGGACGGCCGCTCATCGGCCGCCCGGTGAACGGGCCGCCGAACAGCGCCGTGCGGCGCCCGCCGCCCACCGGCCTGCGCCGGTTCACCACTCCCCGCCCGCCCCGCGAGGAGCGCTGCGAACTGTGCGGCGCCCCCCTCGCGGCCGAGGAACGTCACCCGCATCTCGTCGACACGGACAAGCGGGCCCTGGTCTGCTCCTGCGGCCCGTGCGCGCAGCTCATGGACCGCTCCGCCGCCTCCCCGGGGCGGTTCCGGGCGGTCCCCGGCCGCTTCCTGAGCGACCCGGACCACCGGATCGACGACCGGGCCTGGGAGTCCCTGCGGATCCCGGTCTCGGTCGCGTTCTTCTTCCGCAACTCCGCCCTCGACCGGCCGGTGGCGCTCTACCCGAGCCCCGCCGGCGCCACCGAGAGCGAACCGGACGAAGAGGCCTGGCGGTCCGTCCTCGACGCCACTCGGCTCGCCGCCCACCTCGAACCCGACGTCGAGGCCCTGCTGCTGCGCCGCCACGAGGGCCGCACCGAGTGCTTCCTCGTGCCGATCGACCTCTGCTACGAACTGGTGGGCCGCATGCGACTGCACTGGCAGGGCTTCGACGGAGGCGCGGAGGCGCGGGCGGACCTCGACGACCTCTTCACCCACGTCCGCGCCCTGGCCCGCGAACCGCAGGGGAGCCGGCCGTGACCGAGTTCTCCTTCAGCTGCACCGATGTCCGCGCCGACGCCTACGCGGCCGGACCCACGCTCGTGTTCCGGCTGCGGATCACCGCCACCGGCGGCACCCGGATCCACGCCATGGCCCTGCGCTGCCAGATCCGCGTCGAACCCGCCCGGCGCGGTTACGACGCCCACGAGGCCGCGGCCCTGGGCGATCTCTTCGGCGAACGCTCCCGGTGGGGCAGCAGCCTCAACCCGGTCCAGTTCGCCCAGGCCTCCGTCATGGTGCCCGGCTTCACCGGCGAGATCGAGACCGACCTCGTCGTGCCGTGCACCTACGACACCGACATCGCGGCGTCCCGCTACTTCCGTGCGCTCTCCGACGGCGACGTCCCGTTGCTCCTGCTCTTCTCCGGCACCGCCTTCACCGGCGCCGGCGGCTTCCACGTCGAGCCCGTTCCCTGGGACAAGGAGGTCTCCCACCGCATGCCCGTGAAGGTGTGGCGCGAGATGATCGACCAGCACTTCCCCGGCTGCGGATGGATCCGGCTGCCGGGCGACGCCATGGACGCCCTGCTCGCCTACCGCTCGCGCCGGGCCCTCCCGTCGTGGGAGGCCACCGTCGAATCCCTGCTCGAAGCGGCGGGTGAGCCGACACGATGACCACCACCGCAGCCTTCACCCCCGGCACCGAGGCGCGGTTCGCCGTCGCCCGGCACGTCGCCGACGCCGTCCTCTTCGAGGGGTACGTCCTCTACCCGTACCGTGCGTCCGCCGCGAAGAACCGGCTCCGCTGGCAATTCGGGGTCCTGGTGCCGCCGTCCTGGACCGCCGCCGCAGAGGAGCACGACCTCCAGCTCACCCAGTGCCTCATGGAGCCCAGGACCGGCGCCGAACTCGCCGTCGAGGTCCGGTTCCTGCGAGCCCAGCGGCGTACCGTCGAGGAACTGCGCGAGGACGGCACCTACGCACCGACCGGTGAACTCCGGCTGCCCGACCGGGTCCTGGTGGCCTGGGACGAAGGCGTCGAGGAGCGCGTCACCCTCGTCGTCCCCGTCGCCGAGCTGCGGGGCGACGGCACCGCCCTGCCCTTCACCCGCCCCGCCGCCGAGGAGACGGAGGACGTCACCGACGCCGACGGACGCGTCCTCGGCCGACTCGTACGCCGACGCGAGGAGATCAGCGGCACCCTGCGGATCTCGACGGCCGAACTCGACGGCCCGTACCGCGTCGAGCGCCTCTCGGTCACGGTGGAGAACACCAGCGACTGGACCGCCGAGCGGGACACCGACCGCCACGCGGCGCTGCCGCACTCCCTCGTCGCCACCCACACGCTGCTCCGAATCGACGGCGGCTCGTTCCTGTCGATGACCGACCCGCCGGAATGGGCCAGGGGCGCCGTCGCCGCCTGCCGCAACCTGCACACCTGGCCCGTCCTGGCCGGCGAACCCGGCCGCGACGACCTGATGCTCTCCTCGCCGATCATCCTGGAGGACCACCCGGCCATCGCGCCCGAGAGCCCGGGCGCCCTCTACGACGCGACCGAGATCGACGAGATCCTCGCCCTGCGCACGGCCGCCCTCACCGACGAGGAGAAGCGCGAGGCCAGAGGGACCGACGCCCGCGCCGCGGCCGTCATCGAGCTGGCGGACACCATGCCCCCCGAAGTCCTGGAGCGACTGCACGGAGCGGTACGGAGCCTCCAGAACGTCACCGGGCCCCCGAAGCCGGCCGGAAACATCCTCGAACCGGACACGCCCTGGTGGGACCCGGGCGGCGACACCGGTGTCGACCCGGGCAGCGACCACGTCCTCGTGGAAGGACGCGCGGTCCGCGCGGGCAGCAGGGTCGTCCTGCGCCCCCGGCTGCGCCGCACGGACGCCCAGGACCTGTTCGTCGACGGGCGCCGCGCGCTGGTCGAGGCGGTCCTCCACGACGTCGACGGCGGAGTCCACATCGCGGTGACCGTGGAGGACGACCCGGGCGCCGACATCCGCCGCGAACAGGGCCGGTTCCTCTACTTCCAGCCCGACGAGGTCGAAGCCCTGGAGGACGTGTGAACGGCCCCGCGCCCGAGGCCCGGGCGGCCGGCACGGCCCGCACCCTCGTGGCCGGGGTCGGCAACATCTTCCTCGGCGACGACGGCTTCGGCGTGGAGACCCTGCGGCGGCTCACCCGCGAGGAACTCCCCGCCTCCGTCGAACTGGCCGACGTCGGGGTCCGGGGCGTCCACCTCGCCTACGAACTCCTCGACGGCTGGGACACCCTCGTCCTCGTCGACGTCACCGCCCGCGGCGGTGAACCGGGGACGCTCTACCTGATCGACGCCTCGGCGGCCGGCGACCGCGCCCGCGGCACGGAGCCCGCGCCGCTCGACGGGCACCGGATGACGCCCGACGCCGTCCTCGCCCTGCTCGACACCCTGTGCGCGGGAACCGGGGCCGCGCCGCCACGGCGGATCCTCGTCGTCGGCTGCGAACCGGCCTGCCTCGACGAGGGCATCGGGCTCAGCCCCCAGGTCGCCGCGGCCGTGCCCGAGGCGGTGCGCATGGTGACCGAACTGGTCCGCCAGGAAGCCGTCGTATGAAGACCGAAACGGAGAGCACCATGCACAGGAACGTCCTCGGCACCGTAGTCGCCGCCACCGCCGCCCTGGCCGTCGTGGCCGTCGTCGTCGGAGTCCTCCCCGACCTCCGGCGCTATCTGCGCATCAGCAGGATGTGACGCACCCGCGGGTCCGGTCGTGCGGCGGCTGCACCGTACGGACGACACCGCCGTCCGGTCCCGGCGCGCCGGGACCACTCCCGCCGCCCCCCGTTCTCTAATGGCGCCCGAGACCCCCGCGCCCAGGACGGAGACCGATGCACGAGATGTCCCTCGCGGTCGCCGTCGTCGACCAGGTCGAGGCCGCGGCGAAGTCCCACGGGGCCGTCGGCGTCAGCAGCATCGAGCTGGACGTGGGCGAGCTCGCCGGCGTCGTCGCCGACGCCCTCGCCTTCTGCTTCGAACTCGCCTGCGCCGGAACCGTCGTCGAGGGCGCCGAGCTGATCACCCGTACCGTCCCGGGCACCGCGCGCTGCGCGCCGTGCGCCGAGGACTGGGCGGTCGGAATGCCGCCCCGGCTGCTCTGTCCCGGCTGCGGCGCCGCGGCCGACGAACTGGTCTCCGGCCGTGAACTCCAGATCCGGGAGGTCCGCTGGGCCGCCCCCGAAACCGCGCACGAACGACAACGCCGACCGATCACCGAGGAGAGCTGAGCATGTGCCGAGCCGTCGATCTCCAGCGCGCCGTCCTCGCCAAGAACGATGCCGCGGCACACATCCTGCGCACCGAGCTGAGCGCCCGCGGCACCACCGTGATCAACCTGCTGTCCAGCCCCGGCAGCGGGAAGACCGCCCTGCTGGAGCGCGAACTGCGCCTCGCCGGCGAACGGGGCGTCAGCACCGCCGCGCTCACCGCCGACCTGGCCACCGAGAACGACGCCCGCCGACTGGCCCGCTCGGGCGTTCCCGTCAAGCAGGTGCTCACCGACGGCCTCTGCCACCTGGAGGCCGACATGGTCGCCCGGCACCTGCACGACTGGCTGCCCGAGTCCGTCCGGCTGCTGTTCGTCGAGAACGTCGGCAACCTCGTCTGCCCCGCCGGCTACGACCTGGGGGAATCCCTCCGTGTCGTGCTCGCCTCGGTCACCGAGGGGGAGGACAAGCCGCTCAAGTACCCCACCGCGTTCGGCCTCGCCCAACTGGTGATCGTCACCAAGACCGACATGGCCGAGGCCGCGGATTTCGACGAGACGGCCTTCCGCGCCAACGTGCAGCAGGTCAACCCCGGTGTCGAGGTCGTCCTCAGCTCGGTGCGCGACGGCCAGGGAGCCGGCGCGCTGCTCGACCGGGCCCTCGCGACGGCCGAGGGGAACCGCGTCCACACCCCGGCGATGGCCCGGGCCGACGCGTGACCACGGCGCGGCCCGGACCCGCCCCCGCCACGGCCCCACGGCGCAGCCGCGTGGTCGTCCGCGGTGTCGTGCAGGGCGTGGGCTTCCGGCCCTTCGTCTACGCCCTCGCCACCGGACTGCGCCTGTCCGGCCACGTCACCAACACGCCGGACGGCGTCGTCGCGGAGGTCGAGGGGGACCCCGCGGACGTCGCGTCCTTCTGCGCCCGCCTCACGCCCGACGCCCCGCCCCTGGCCCGGGTGGAATCGGTCGAGACGGCCGAGGTGACCGCGAGCGGCGGCAGCGGATTCACGATCGTGCCCTCGCACCAGGGCGGCGCCGTCCGCACCCTCGTCCCGCCGGACACCGCCACCTGCGACGACTGCCTCGCGGAGCTCGCGGATCCGGCCGACCGGCGGTACCTGCATCCCTTCATCACGTGCACCAACTGCGGCCCCCGGTTCACGATCGTCACGGGACTGCCCTACGACCGGGCCGACACCACCATGGGCGGCTTCCCGATGTGCCCGGACTGCGCCCGGGAGTACGCGGACCCGGCCGACCGGCGCTTCCACGCGCAGCCCATCGCCTGCCCCCGCTGCGGGCCCCGACTGCGGCTGGTCACGGCGCCGGGCGGTCCCGCTCACTTCGGCACCGGTCCCGCTCACTTCGGCACCGGTCCGGCCTCCTTCGGCACCGGTCCCGACTCATTCGGTACCGGTCCGGCGGTCGGCTCCGGTCCGGCACTCGACCCCGACCGGGTCGATCCCGGTGCCGACCCGGTCGCCGCCGCGCGCGGGATGCTCTCCTCCGGCGCGATCCTCGCCGTCAAAGGACTCGGCGGCTACCACCTGGCCTGCGACGCGACGAACCCCGACGCGGTGGCCGAACTGCGCCGCCGCAAGGCGCGCGGTGACAAACCGTTCGCGATGATGGCCGCGGACCTCGTCGACATCGAGCCGCTCGTGCACCTCGGCCCGCTCGAACGTGAACTGCTCATCGGCGGCGTCCGGCCCGTCGTCCTGCTGCGCCGCCGCGACGACGCCCGGCCGCGGCACGGGGCCGCGCCGGCGCGGGCGGTGGCGCCGGGCAGCCCTGACTTCGGCTTCATGCTCCCGTACACCCCGGTGCACCATCTCCTCCTCGGCCTCGGCCTCGGCGGGGCGGACCGGGCAGGGCCCCGGCTGTTGGTGATGACCAGCGGCAATCTCGCGGGCGAGCCCATCGTCACGGACGACGCGGAGGCACTGACCAGGCTCGCCGGTCTGGCGGACGCCTGGCTGCTGCACGACCGGCCCATCCACGTGCCCTGCGACGACTCCGTCGTCCGCGTCTGCGACGGCGAACAGCTGACGCTGCGCCGTTCCCGGGGCTGTGCGCCGCTGCCGGTCGCGCTGCCCGTCGAGGTCGCCCCCGCCCTCGCCGTCGGAGGGGACCTGAAGAACGCCTTCTGCCTGGGCGACGGACGCCAGGCCTGGCTCTCCGCCCACATCGGCGACATGGACGACCTCGCCACCCAGCTCGCCCTCACCTCCGCCGAGCGGCACCTGGAGTCCGTCACGGGCGTACGGCCCGGACTGCTCGCCGCCGACCGACACCCCGCCTACCGGTCGACCCGCTGGGCCGGCGAACACGCGGCGGGACGGCCCGTCGTCCCCGTACAACACCACCACGCGCACGTCGCGGCGGCGATGGCCGAGAACGGTCTCGACGGCACGCGCCCCGTGATCGGGGTGGCCTTCGACGGCACCGGCTACGGTCTCGACGGCGCCGTGTGGGGCGGTGAGTTCCTGCTCGCGGACTACGCCGGGTTCGAGCGGTTCGCCCACCTGGCTTACGTACCCCTGCCCGGCGGTGACGCGGCCGTACGACGGCCCTACCGCATGGCCCTGTCCCACCTGCGGGCCGCGGGCCTCGCCGCCGACCGCGCCCTGCCC
Organism: Streptomyces sp. NPDC023157; assembly: GCF_055560575.1. NCBI lineage: Bacteria > Bacillati > Actinomycetota > Actinomycetes > Kitasatosporales > Streptomycetaceae > Streptomyces > Streptomyces sp. NPDC023157. Next base: position 145,210 of record NZ_JBVHIL010000002.1, on the reverse strand, counting down.
TGCACGCGAGCCTGCCCACCCGAAGAACTTCCGCTATTGGAAAGGCAGTTGGAGCGAGAGCTGAACTGCGTGCCCACGTCCAGCATGGGGCGCCTCTTCGACGCCGTCTCCTCCCTCGCGGGGGTCTGCCAGCACGCGGGATACGAGGCGCAGGCCGCGATCGAGCTGGAGGCCGCGGCCCTGCGCGCACCCGCCGTGGCCGAGGACGGACGCTACGCCTTCCGGCTCGGCCCGCCGCGGACCGGCGCCCCGCTCACCGCCGACCCCGCACCCCTTCTGACGGCGGTGGTCGCCGACGTGCTGGACGGGACCCCCGCGGCCGTCGTCGCGGCGCGGTTCCACCGCGCCGTGGCCCGGCTGGTGCGGGTGGTCTGCGCCGCTGCCCGCGGCGAGACCGGCGTGGAGACCGTCGCCCTGACCGGGGGAGTGTTCGCCAACACGGTGCTCTCCTCGGCCTGCGCCGAAGGACTGCGGAAGGACGGCTTCACCGTCCTGCGCCACCGCCGGATCCCGCCGAACGACGGCGGTCTGGCTCTCGGCCAGCTCGTCGTGGCCGCCCGGATGACGGGCGGGGCGGCCCCCGGCACGTCACGACGCGAGCGAGAGTGAGGAGACACCCATGTGCCTGGCGGTACCCGGAAAAGTGCTGGACGTCGAGGACCGGGACGGCACCCGGATGGCCACGGTCGACTTTGGCGGCGTGGTCAAGGAGGTGTGCCTGGAGTACCTGCCGGACCTGAAGCCCGGTGAGTACGCCATCGTGCACGTGGGCTTCGCCCTCCAGAAGCTCGACGAGGAGTCGGCCAAGCGGACCCTGGAACTGTTCGAGACCCTCGGCCTGCTCCAGGAGGAGTTCGGGGACCCGTGGGAGGCCGCCGAGGCCGAGGCCGCGGGAATCGAGTGGCAGACGCAGGACGAGGTCCACGGAGAGGTGCGGCCGTGAAGTACATCGACGAGTTCCAGAACCCGGAGCTGGCAGGCCGGCTGCTCGACGGGATCCGCGCGACGGTGACGCGCCCCTGGGCCCTGATGGAAGTCTGCGGCGGCCAGACCCACAGCATCATCCGGCACGGCATCGACCAGCTCCTGCCGCCCGAGATCGAGCTGATCCACGGCCCGGGCTGTCCGGTCTGCGTCACCCCGCTGGAGATGATCGACAAGGCCCTGGAGATCGCTTCCCGGCCAGGGGTGATCTTCTGCTCCTTCGGCGACATGCTCCGCGTCCCCGGCACGGGTCGCGACCTGTTCCAGGTCCGCGGGCAAGGCGGAGACGTCAGGGTGGTCTACTCCCCGCTGGACGCGCTGCGGATCGCCGAGCAGAACCCGGACCGGGAGGTGGTCTTCTTCGGCATCGGCTTCGAGACCACGGCGCCGCCCAACGCCATGACGGTCCATCAGGCACGCAAGCGGAACATCCGTAACTTCAGCCTGCTCGTGTCCCACGTCCGCGTCCCCCCGGCGATCGACGCGATCATGCGGTCCCCCGACTGCCGCGTCCAGGGCTTCCTCGCCGCCGGCCACGTCTGCAGCGTGATGGGCACGGCCGAGTACCCGGAGCTCGCGCGACGCCACCGGGTGCCGATCGTGGTGACCGGATTCGAGCCGCTGGACATCCTGGAAGGCGTACGCAGGACCGTGCTCCAGCTGGAGCGGGGCGAGCACAGGGTAGAGAACGCCTATCAGCGCGCCGTGACGTCCGAGGGCAATCCGGCGGCACAGGCGATGCTGAGCGATGTCTTCGAGATCACCGACCGGGCCTGGCGCGGCATCGGCGTCATCCCGGACAGCGGCTGGCGCCTGTCCGAGCGCTACCGCGACCACGACGCCGAGCACCGCTTCTCCGTCGAGGGGATCGACACCCGCGAACCCGCCGAGTGCCGCAGCGGCGAAGTCCTCCAGGGCCTGCTGAAGCCGAACGAATGCGAGGCGTTCGGCACCACCTGCACGCCCCGCTCCCCGCTCGGCGCCACCATGGTGTCCAGCGAGGGCGCCTGCGCCGCCTACTACCTCTACCGGCGGCTCGACGCGGGAACCCCAGGACAGAGGCCCCCCGCGCCGGCCTCCGGCACCCCGTCCCCGGTCACCGCTCCTCTGGAGGTCAGCCCCCTTGCCTGACACCGTCAGCACCACCCCGGCGGCCGACGCCGCACAGCCGGCACCCGACATGCTCGCCTGGACCTGCCCTGCGCCCCTGCGCGACCGGCCACGCATCGTCATGGGCCACGGCGGCGGAGGAGTACTGTCCGCCGAGCTGATCGAGCACGTCTTCGCGCCCGCCTACGGCGGACCGGCCCTCGCACACACCGCCGACGCGGCCGAGATCCGGATCGGCGGCGCCCGCCTGGCGTTCTCCACGGACTCCTTCGTGGTGCGCCCCCTGTTCTTCCCCGGCGGCAGCATCGGCGACCTCGCCGTCAACGGCACCGTGAACGACCTCGCCATGAGCGGAGCCCGGGCGAGCCACCTCTCCTGCGGGTTCATCCTGGAGGAAGGCGTCGAGACCGACGTGGTCGCCCGCGTCGCGCAGGCCCTCGGTGCGGCGGCACGCGTGGCCGGCGTTCAGGTCGTCACCGGTGACACCAAGGTCGTGGAGGCCGGTCACGGCGACGGCGTCTACATCAACACCTCGGGGATCGGGCTGATCCCCGACGGAGTCGACCTGCGCCCGCAACGGGTGGTGCCCGGAGACGTGGTGATCGTCAGCGGCCCGATCGGCATGCACGGCGTGGCGATCATGAGCGTGCGGGAGGGCCTCGAATTCGGTGTCGAGATCACCAGCGACTGCGCACCGCTCGGCGGCCTCGTCGAGGCGATGCTCGCCGTCACGCGGGACCTGCACGTACTGCGCGACCCCACGCGCGGAGGCCTCGGCGCCTCGCTGAACGAGATCGCGGCGGCGTCGGGCACGGGCGTCGTCATCCAGGAGCGCGCCGTCCCGGTCCCCGAAGCGGTCGGCAACGCCTGCGCGGTGCTCGGACTCGACCCCATGTACGTGGCGAACGAGGGCAAGCTCGTGGCCTTCGTCCCGCGTGACCACGCCGACGCGGTACTGGCCGCGATGCGCGCCCACCCCATGGGCGCCGAAGCGGCGGTGATCGGCGAGGCGGTCGAGACCCACCCGGGCATGGTGGTGGCTCGTACCGGACTGGGCGGTACCCGCGTCGTGGACATGCCGCTCGGAGAGCAGCTGCCACGGATCTGCTGAGTTCGGGCACAAGCGGGTATCGACCCATCCGGCATGGCCTGGCGCCCGCACTGCGGGCGCCAGTCAGTCGTCGTGCTCCTCGTCCTCCTCGTCCTCCTCGTCTTCGTCGTCTTCGTCGTCTTCGTCGTACCAGCCTTCGATCATGCCGACGAGCCGTTCGTCGACCGGGTTGTCGAACTCGTCCTCGGTGGCGAGGAGTCGGCGCAGCGTGTTCAGGGGGTACCAGTGTTCGCCGGGCTTGGCGTCGGGTGCGCCGACGCACGGGGTGTCCAGGTACGCAGGGTCCGGGACCGCCGGGTAGAACGCCGGGAGCAGACCGAAGGTGACGTCCGGTTCGAATCTCCACACCCAGCCCTCGCGCCGCCGGCGCAGGGTCTCGCCGATGTACCACACGGCACCCTGGACGAAGGGGGAGCGGCGCTGTGCGGTGATCTCGTCCGACTCGGTGAATGTCTCCTTGACCAGGTCCTCCAAGACGTCGAGGGAGGCGTCGGAGAAGTCGAACCTGTCGACGCCGCCGGCCTCCCGAGCCCAGCTCTCGAAGGCGGCCTCGCGTTCGGTGAGCCAGCCCAGGAGGTCGGGGTGGCGGGTGGAGTCGTAGTCGGAGGGGGGTGTGGTCATGGCCAGAACCTACCGAACCGCGCCGTCACCCGCGCAGGATCTTCGCGGAGTCATCACACGACGCGTCAACAACCCCTTGTACGTGGGGTGTTGACGGACCCTAGTGTGGTGGGTCGGCAGGAGTGGGCACGATACGGGGGCCCCTTGTCCGGCCTGCCCTCGCAGTCTTGAGTCCCGTGGCCCCCACGACCAGGGACACTACGTGAGCACACCTATACGACAGCGCCTGAAGAGGCGCCTATCTGCCGCGCTGGCGGTCGTTTCCTCGGCGGCGGTGCTGCTGGTCGGCCTGCCGTCCGTGGCGTCGGCCGCGCCCGGGGACTACGCGAAGATCACCGGCGGCAAGCGGTGCGATCAGATGCACCTGAAGAAGACCTTCCCGCGCACGCCGAACAACTCCGGTGCGCCGACGGGTGAGCAGCACTGGACGAAGTCCGGGCCCGACGAGGAGTACTACTACAACAACGCGTTCAAGGGATTCGAGAACGTTCCCGCGCCCACCGCGGCCGAACTGGGGCAGGTCACCGGCAGCCGCGCGGACATCGACAAGTGGGACGCGGCGTATGCGGCCTCCAAGGACCCGGAGGACATGCGCAAAGCGATCTACTCCCGCTACAAGCGGCATCGGAACGAGTCGAACAACCCCAAGCCGTTCGGCAGCTGGAAGGTCAACCTGATCAGCGCGCAGGTCAGCAAGCAGAAGGGGGGTGTGTTCGAGGTCAAGGCGGTTCAGGACTTCAACATGGTCGGCCCTGACTGGCTGTGCGAGGTCACGATCGAGATCTTCGACAAGGACGGCAAGAAGATCGCCTCCCGGCGGTACGACTCCTACAACCAGCGCACCGGTGACCTCGGGGAGTTCAAGTCCGACGGGAAGCGCAAGCCGGCGCAGCTCCGGGCCGACAGGATCATCCTGCGGCACAAGGACGCGAAGTACGACTTCACCCGGCACCGCCTGACGATGTTCACGTCGGAGAGGCCGAACGGGGCCACCCTCCGCGACTACAAGGCCGAGAACGACAAGCTGCGGTCGGAGCGGGGGACGGGGAACAACCCGATCCGGATCGCGGAGCGCCGGGCGACCGCGAAGGGCCTGTGGCCGCAGACGAAGTACACCAAGACGTACAACGTGTTCAACCCGCTGCCGAACCGCGGCACCCAGGGCCCGGGCGCCTCGATGGCCTATGGTTCGGGACAGAACCCGGCCCAGGCCCGGCAGTTGCAGAACCAGTACGTGGCGGACAACACCCGGTCCGCGCTCGGCCGGGGACCGGGCGGGGTGGACTTCTCCACTCTGGAGCTCCAGTACGTCGGCAACCCGGTCAAGGGCAAGGCGCTGGACTACTCCATGAAGGCCGACCTCATGCCCGATGAGGACGACAACCCGGGCTGGGGTGGACAGGCGAAGCTGGAACTCGCTTCCGATGCCCTCTTCACGTGGCTGGCGCTCACCCCGGACCGGCAGTGGGTGAACCTCAACCCCGACCAGCCCGACACCATCATGGACAAGGCGTTCGGTGAAACCGACGCCGGCCGTGTCCTCCTCGTGGCCGACATGGAGATGAAGCGGGACTTCTCCCGCGCCATGGACCCCAAGAAGTCCCCGGGCAAGGAGTTCATGGACGCCGCGCCCAAGGTCGACGGGGTGCCGTGCTGGGGCTCGGGACGCAACTGGATCGTTCCCGGCCGTGCGAAGGTCCGCGAGCAGGACGGCGGGATCTACATCCTCGACGCCCCGCTGGAGGTCAACCACGCGGCGATGGACTTCTCCACCCCCGTACCGGGAGAGGACTGCTCGAAGAAGCTCAGCAAGGAGGAGAAGGAGCGCAGCCACCGGCTGATCACCCAGTATCTCGTCCCGCACGTCGAGAAGCAGATCAACACCGACGCCAAGTACGCCGACCTGCGCCGCGTCTACAAGTCCCGCGTCGCGGCCGAATGGATCCGCCAGCAGGACGCGAAGAAGGCCACCGACTTCCGGTCCATCATCAACAGCAACAACCTGAAGCGGTGGCCGCTGCGCGGTGAGAACGCCCACTGGGACAAGCGGACCGTGTGGCGGGAGATGGTGAAGTCCTTCACCAAGGGCGACTTCACCTACGAATGGCCCCTCGGTGACGGCCGTATCTACACGTTCTTCGTCGGCGGCATCGACTTCGCGAAGGCCCCCAAGCGGAACATCACCGGCGTCGAGTTCACCGCCCAGCACCGTGAACTGCCCCGCGCGACGAAGGACTCCGTACGCACCGAGACCTCCGCCCGCGACAGCGACACCGCGTTCCTGGGCGGCAACGGCGCCGCCCTCACGGATGACGGCAAGCCCGACCCGAAGCCGACGCCGACCGACCCGACCGATCCGCCCACGTCGCCGGGCCCGGACCCGACCAAGCCCGGCAACGGTGACACCGGCGGCAGTGGGGGCGCGACGCCCCCGGCGAACCGGCCGGACCCGGACGGCGGCCTCGCCGACACCGGATCGGACACCCCGACCGGCCTGATCTCCGGCATCGCCGCGGCGATCGCCGCCACCGGCGCGGCCCTGGTGTGGTGGATGCGGCGCCGCCGCACCGTCCAGGAGTAGCCGGAACGAGCAGCACACACAGGAAGGGCCCCACCCCGGTTCGCCCCGGGGTGGGGCCCTGACCTCGTCGGTGGCAACGTTCGCGACCTCGGCCCGCCGTACGAAGCAGAGCCAGGCGACGGTCAGCGGTCCTGGGAGAGCGCGAGGAGTTCGGCGAAGGTGCCGCAGGCGTGGACGAGGTCGTCGTAGCGGCCCTGTTCGGTGATGCGGCCGTGTTCCATGACCACGACGTGGTCGGCGATCTTGGTGTTCTCCAGGCGGTGGGTGATGACGATGGTGATGCGATCGGCGGCGATGGCCTTGATCTGCTCGAAGATCTGGTGCTCGCCGCGCGGGTCCATCTGGGAGGTCGGCTCGTCCAGGATCAGCAGGCCGGGCCGGCGGTAGAGGGCTCGGGAGCAGGCGAGGCGCTGCCACTGCCCGCCGGAGAGTTCCGCGCCGCCGAAGATCTCACGCGCGAGGAGGGTGTCGAGGCCGGCGGGCAGGTCTTCGACGGCCTCGCGCATGCCGACGGCGTCGACGGCGTCCCACACGGGGGCGTCGTCGTGGGTGCGGGGCTGGCCGAGGGTCACGTTCTCGCGGACGCGCAGGGGCCATTGGGCGAAGATCTGGGGGACGAGGCCGGTTTGCCGCCAGAGGGTGGCCGGGTCGGTGTCGGCGAGGTCGGTGCCGTTCCAGGTGACGCGGCCCTTGTCGGCGAGGTAGATGCCGGTGATGAGGCGGGTGAGGGTCGACTTGCCGGAGCCGTTGACGCCGACGATCGCGAGGATCTCGCCGCGACGTAGGTTGAGGGACACGCCGTCGACGGCCGGGGTGTCCCTGCCGGGGTACTGGTAGGAGACCTCCTCCAGGCGGATCTCTTCCGGGTCATGGTCGACCGCGCTGGTCCCGCGTCGCGGGGCACGAGCCTCGGCGTCGTCGAGGAAGGTCTGCATGTCGTTCAGGTACAGGCTGGTGTGGAAGAGGGCGGCACCGTTGAGGATCACCTGGGAGAGCGCGGCGAGCGTGGTCTGCACGGCGACGACGGCCGTCGCGGCGAGTGCGACACCGATCTGTCCGGTGGCGGCGAGCCATGCCAGCGCACCCCACGTCGCGAGCAGGAAGGCGCCGGCGGCCACGGAGGAGACGAGGGAGATCCGCAGCGTGCGCGGGGCCGCGGCCAGGTTCCGCCGGTCGCAGCGGTCGGACAGGGAGCGGTGCCAGAACAGCAGGTAGTTGGTCATCGAGTTGGCACGGACCTCGTCGCCGTACTTGGGGTTCGTCGACCACCAGCGCATCATGCCGCGCACGTTGCGGTCGGCGATGTTCGCGTAGTGGATCTCGTAGTCGACACGGGCGGTGAGCACCGCGCCGACGCCTGCCGGGAGCACGGCGAGCACCAACAGTGGCAGCAGCAGCGGGTTGAGCACGCTGAGCGCGCCTGCGGCCGTGACCATTCTGACCAGCGCCGACAGGAACCGCTGCGCGTCGCTGACCATCACGTGGGTGCGGACCACGCCCATCTCCGCGGCTTCCTGGCGGTCGGAGAAGCCGTCCACGGCGTACGCCGACGCCTCGACGCGGCAGACCGCCGCGACCAGAGCGGTGTCCGCCTCGGTGGTGAGCCGCGGGGTGATGCGACGCTCGGCGTACGTGGCCACGGCGCCCGCCACCCGGGTCAGCGCGGCGGCGACGCCGGCTACGACCAGCGCCGGCACCGCCTCGTACAACCGGTCGGCCACGCTCCCCGCACCGAGGAGCGGACGCATCGCGCCGGCTGTCGCCGCCAGCAGCACCGCGGCCGCGGCACCGGTGACCGCAGGGCAGGCCAGGAGGAGCAGGACGGCCCGGTGGTCGATGCGCCACGACATGCCGATGATGCGGTGGAGCACCCTCGGGACCTGACCGCAGAGCTTGCGGAAGGAGGCCGCACCGAGGGGGTTCACGGAGTACTCCCCGGTGTACTGGATCTCCGCGGGCGGCGGGGGAGGAACCGTCCCGTCCCGCTGGAACTCGTGTGTGTCTGCTGCGCTCAACTGCGGTCCTCCATCACTGGCGTGCTTGACTTCCATGACGACATGGAGGTCAACGACACCGCCTCGATATCGAACACACGTGTTTGAGACGAGGCCTGAAGCCCGAGACTGAGCGCTCGGCGTCGCATGTAGGGCGCATGGACCCTTGTTCGGCCTGGAGCCCGAAGGATGCGCCCATGGCCGACATGCCGCGCTTCGATGCACAGGTGACGGGTGGGGTTTCGGGCCCCCGCCTTGGGCTGCAGCGGGCGGTCAGTCAATCGGGCGAGAGCTAAGCCGATCATCATCGGCCGGGACCGGGTGGTCCCACCCGCTCCTCGGGCTGCGGGTGCCGGACGAACCAGCGGGCGATCGGTTCCGCCGACACCCCGTGCAGGACCACGCTGAGCAGGACCGTCGCGGCGGTCACGTTCACCACGAAGTCCGCTTCTGCCTTGGGGAGTTGAATGTAGGCAAGGACCGCGAAGACAATGGAGGTCGGCGCAACCGTAAAGAAGGCCGTCCAGGACATCTGTAACGCCGAAGACCGCGAGCACGCGGCCAAAGCCATCGCCGCGTTCGCCAGACAGTACGGCGCGAAGGTCCCCAAGGCCGTCAGGAAGATCACCGATGACGAGGACGAACTCCTGGCCTTCTATGGCTTCCCCGCCGAGCACTGGATCCACCTGCGGACAACCCACCCGATCGAGTCGACCTTCGCGACCGTCCGGCTGCGGACCAAGGTGACCAAGGGGCCGGGTCCCGAGCGGCCGCACTTGCGATGGTGTGCAAGCTCGTCGAGTCCGCCCGGACCCATCAGGAACAGGGTGGCGGACCCGCCTCAAGGTTCGAGACCATCCGAACATGTCGGATGACACGTCAGGACAGGACCTCCCAGCCGGCTTCGGGTTCCGGCCGTATCGGGGAGTCGAGGACCACGGCCCCATGGCCGCGGTGCGGCTGGGATGTGTCGAACGGGACGGGGTCGACGCCCATTCGGTCGTGGAAGGGCTCCCGACAGCGGCCGAGATCGCCGAGACCTCTGGCAAGCTGGACGAGCCGTCCAAGAACCAGGTCCTGGTGGTGCGCGACGGGAGCGTCGTCGGCTACTCGACGATCCGGTGGTGGCAGGAGCGTGACGATACGTGGCTTTACCTGCACCGCGGTTACCTCATGCCCGAGCATCGCGACCAGGGCATCGGATCCGCCATGCTGGGCTGGGCCGAAGAGCGGATCCGCCGGCTCGTCGAAGACCATGGCACGGCGCGAACCGCAGTGCTCGGTGCGAACGCCATGGTCTCCGAGCAGGACGCCACCGCGCTTCTGCTGGCAGCCGGCTACCGACGTGTCTTCAGTCTGGTCGAGCTGGAGCTGGGCGATCTGCGGCAGTTGCCCGAGCCGGGCAGCGAACTCCCGGCCGGGATACGGACGGGGCCGATCGGGACCAGCCACTACCGTGCGGCCTGGAGGACGGTCGTCGATTCGTATGCGGACACCGGTTTCACTCAGAAATGGACCTTCCAGGACTTTGTCGACACCGCCGACCCGGCATGCTGGAGGGCTGCCTGGAGGGGGCAGGACATGCTCGGCGTGGCCCTCTGCTCCCTCTGCGGCCACGACCCCGCCGTGGGCGAGGTGGAAGAGCTGAGCGTCCGAACGGACCGGCGACGCCTCGGGATCGGCCGGATCCTGCTGCTGGAAGGGCTGCGAAGCCTTCGCGAGCGGGGTGCAACGACGGCCAGGCTGTACACGGGCACGGCAAATCCGCACCGATCCTACGATCTTTACGAGAGCGTGGGGTTCCGGAGACAGAACGAGTACGTCCGCTACCGCAAGCCGCTCGCTTGACCGTGTACGCCGACTGCTTCCTCGGAGCGTGTGCTGGCCGGCAGCCAACGTCGATGCCTACGAGGCGTATTCATCGCGAGCCATCCGGGGCCATCTGCGACGACGCGGAGTGCGGGCCGTGATCCCGCAGTCTGCCGACCGGATCGCCAACGGCCGAAGCGTGCGTCAGCTGACCCGAAGACCGACCGCCAGCGTCAGTTCGAGGACCCGGTGGGGCGACGCGAGATCCGGAAACAGCTCCCGCAGCTGCGTCATCCGGTATCGGACTGTCTGGGGATGGACGAACAACGCCGCCGCCACCTCGTCCCGCCTGCCCTGGTGCAGCAGCCACTCCCGCAGCGTCTCCTCCAGCCGCCGTGCGGTCGCGACAGGCAGGGTCCGCAACGGTGCGAGGGCTCGGGCACGCAGGTCTGCGAACGCGTCCACGTCGGCGCTCAGCACCAGCTCGGGCAGGTGGTCCTCGGTGTCGCGGATATCGGAGGAGAGGGAGCGGGCGCGTGCGGCTCGTGCGTACGAGGCGGACGCACGAGTCCATGGCCGGGCGGGGCCGACCACGGCGGTGCGGTCGGTCAGCTGCCGCAAGAGATGTGATCGGTCGGCATCGGGGACGAGCAGCACACCGGTGGTGTCCGGCAGATCGTCGAGGACGAGGGTGCTCGGGTCGAGCGCCCGGTAGGCGGGCCGGGCCTGGGCGGCGGGCAGCAGGACCGCGGTCAGCGAAACCGGAGGCTGCCACCCGGCCCGTTGAACAGAGGCCAGCAGCACGTCCGGGCTCGCGCCGGCGAGGAGGTCGCGGGCCAGGTGTTCCAGGTGGAGCTCGTGGGCCCTGCCCCGGGCGGCCAGTTCGTCGGCGTGGCCCGCGGCGCTCGCGGCGGAGAGCTCGTCGATGTAGGCGAAGGTCAGCTCGGCGAACTTGGCGACCTCCGCGGCGGGCAGACCTGCGGGTACGGCCCCCGCTGCCAGGCATCGCCAGGCCACGCGGGCGCCGACGCGGTAGGCGCTGAGCAGGGCGTCCATCGAACGGCCGTCGCGCACCTCGCCGCGGCCCAGCTCGTAGGCCGCGTCGCCGCCGTCGCCGCCCGTGGCGTTCCCGCTCGCGAGGTCCAGGTAGTGCCCCAGGGCGGTGCGAACGGCTCGGCGGATGGTGCCGCCCATGCGGCCGGAAAGGGCGTTGGCGTAGGGAGGGACCTCGTCGATGATCGCCTGGACGACCTCGTCGGCGGTGGTTTTCAGCGTGGCCCGAAGCGCGGTGACCGTCGTCTCATCCAGGGCCATTTCGGTGACCCTCCGGATTGGATGGCTCATATTTCATTCCCTGCGAACAATTCAGCCGACCAGATTTACATCCTGTGGTCAGGACTTTACGCCCTGAGGCACAGCAAGCTGGAGTCATGACGAGTGCAGCCCTCCGCAGCAGGGCCTGGAAACTGCTGGAGATGGTCACGACGCCGCTGCTGCCGTCGGACTACCTCGACCTGGTCAGCCCGCTGCGTGCGGGCGCCGACCTGCGGGGGCGCATCGAGGCCGTGCTCCCTGAGACGGATGACGCCGCGACTGTCGTGATCCGGCCGGGGCGGGGCTGGCGCGGCCACACAGCGGGTCAGTACGTGAGGATCGGCGTCGACGTCGACGGGGTACGCCTGTGGCGTGCCTACTCCCTCACCTCGCCGACGAACCGCCAGGACGGCCGCGTCACGATCACCGTGAAGGCGATCCCGGACGGCAAGGTCAGCAACCACCTGGTCCGCAGGGCGAAACCGGGCACGCTGATCCAGCTCGACCAGCCGTCCGGTGACTTCGTGCTGCCGGAGGCCAGGCCCGCCAAGGTGCTCTACCTGACGGCCGGCAGCGGCATCACGCCCGTGATGGGCATGCTGCGCGACACCGAGTTCGACGACGTCGTCATGGTCCACTGCGCGCCGCGGCCACAAGACGTGATCTTCCGCAGGGAACTGCACGACCTGGTCGCGGACAAGAAGCTGCGGCTCACCGAGGTGCACACCGACACGGACGGCAAGCTCGACATCGCCCGTCTCGACGAACTCGTGCCCGACTGGGCCGAGCGCGAGACCTGGGCCTGCGGGCCCGCCGGCCTGCTCGACGCCGCCGAGGAGCACTGGACCGAGCACGGCGTACTGGAGCGCCTGCACACCGAACGCTTCCGGCCCGGCATCGTCGTCGCCGGTGAAGGCGGCGAGGTCACGTTCAGCGCCACCGGCAAGACCGTCGGCGCGGACGGCGCCACGCCGTTGCTGGACGTAGGCGAGGAGGCCGGCGTGCTCATGCCGTCCGGGTGCCGCATGGGCATCTGCTTCGGCTGCGTCACGCCGCTCAAGGCGGGCGCCGTCCGCGACCTGCGCACCGGCGAGATCACCGAGGCCGAGCCGGGCGTCCTCATCCAGACCTGTGTGTCCGCCGCGGCGGGCCCCTGCGACATCGAACGGTAGGAGCACCTTGACCGCCATCGACCCCACCGCCCACCTGACCGCGGAGCAGATCGAGGAGCTCGGCCGCGAGCTGGACGCGATCCGCGATGAGGTGCTTGCCAACCGTGGCGAGAAGGACGCCGCCTACATCCGCAAGGTCATCTCGGCGCAGCGCAAGCTCGAGCTGGTCAGCAGGGGCGTGCTGCTGTTCTCGATCTTCCCGCCGGCGTGGCTGATCGGCACCGCCGGGCTGTCTGTGGCGAAGATCATGGACAACATGGAGATCGGCCACAACATCCTGCACGGCCAGTGGGACTGGATGCGGGACCCGAAGATCCACTCCACCACCTGGGAGTGGGATCACGTCTCGCCGTCCGAGCAGTGGAAGCACTCGCACAACGAGCTGCACCACACGTACACCAACGTGATCGGCAAGGACAACGACCTCGGCTACGGCATCATGCGCGTCGACGAGGACCAGAGGTGGCACCCGTTCCACCTCGGCCAGCCGCTGTGGAACTTCATCAACGCCTGCTTCTTCGAGTACGGCATCGCGGCGTACGACCTGGAGCTCGGCAAGAACCTGCACAAGCGCCGCCGCAAGGACCCGGAGTTCCGCGCGCGGGCCAAGGCCGTGGGCCGCAAGATCCGCAAGCAGGTGCTCAAGGACTACGTGATCCACCCGCTGCTGTCGGGCCCGTCGTTCCTCACCACGCTCGCCGCCACGTTCACCGCGAACCTGGTCCGCAACATCTGGTCCCACTCGGTGATCATGTGCGGGCACTTCCCCGAGGGCGTGCAGGTCTTCGAGCGCCGGTCGATCAAGGGCGAGACTCGCGGCCAGTGGTACCTGCGCCAGATGATGGGCTCGGCGAACATCAGCGGCAGCAGGGCCATGCACTTCATGACCGGCAACCTGTCGCACCAGATCGAGCACCACCTGTTCCCGGACCTGCCGAGCAACCGGTACGCCGAGGTCGCGGTGAAGGTGCGCGCACTGTTCGAAAAGTACGAGCTGGAGTACGTCACCGGGCCGCTGCCCAAGCAGGTGTTCTCCGCGTGGCACAAGGTCTTCCGCCTCTCGCTGCCGAACAAGAAGCCCAAGGTCAAGACGCCGGACCGCGAGCAGGAGCTCGTCGCGGCCTGATTCCCGGTACAGGTTCAGATCTTTCGGTCGGCACCCTGCTGGCACCACACAGCACCTGTGCGCCCGCCTCGCTCGATCCGCTCGCGAGGCGGGGCCGCTTTCGGAAGGTGTGATCAGGAGACGCGCTTGAGGGTCCAGGCGTTGTTGTTGAAACCGGAGTTGGGCCACGCGACGCAGGAGCTGGAGTAGTAGGAGCTGGTCTGGGTCCAGCCGGCCGGGTAGTACGTGGACCCGCAGGCCTGGACGACGGTGCCTATGGGCAGGCCGGTGAGCTGCTTGATCTGCTTGATGTTCGGGTCGAAGTTCTGGGTGCCGCAGCTGGCGCTGTAACCCCAGCTGACGTCGACGTAGCCGTTCGGGGTGGCGGTGCTCGCGCAGGTGGTCGTCACGTCACCGGGGGCCGCCTGGGCGGGCGCGGCGGCAAGGGCGACCGTCGCGGCGGCGGCGAGAACCATGATGGTGGTACGGAAACGGGTCACGGTGGGCTCCTTGGATCGGAAAACGATCAGCGGTAAATGACAGCCCGTTTCTACGGTGTGTCCGCGAACCGTAACAGTCTGTTTCCAGTCGCAGGGATCAGGCCATGACAGTGGCCGGTCCAGTCGAGAGCGCCCCTCGATGTCCGACCACGCCGGTCGCCAGGGCGAAGGCGGCCCGCCTCCGTTACCGGGCGGGTCCGGGCGGCGGAGGGACAGCTGCCAGGCGACGCACGGCGACGACGGCCGCGTCGTCGTCGAGGTGCCCGTGGACGTGGGCCAGCAGATCGTCCCGGAGATGGCGCAGCAGCTCGTCCGGGTCTTCCGTCGTCCACTGCGGCGCCCGTTCGGTGAAGGGGTAGAAGCGGCCGTCGGTGTCGCGTGCCTCGATGACGCCGTCGGTGTAGAGGAGCAGCAGGTCGCCGGCCTCGAAGGGGAAAGTCTGGACGGTGTAGTCGGCGATGCCGAATGTTCCGCCGAGGCCGATCGGAAGGTGGCTCGCTTCGGCCACGAGTGGGATGAGCCGGCTTCCGCGGAGGATGAGTGGCGGTGGGTGACCGCAGCTGATGAGGTGGACGACCGGGTCGTGGTCGGGGATGTCGAGCAGCACGGCGGTGGCGAAGTCCTCGGTGGCCTCCTGCTCGGTCGGTGATCGCCACTGACTGGCGTCCCAGCGAAACGCGGCGTCCAGGTGGACGGCGAGGCGGGGCAGGGTGGCCTGGCGATGGGCGGCTGCCCGGAAGGCACCGAGCAGCAGGGCGGTGTTGCTGATGGCGCCGAGGCCGCTGCCGCGCACATCGCCGAGGAGGAGCCGGGTGCTGTGGTGGGCGGTGCGCGCGGCCGCGTACAGATCGCCGCCCAGTTCGGCTTCCTCCTCGGCAGGGATGTACAGGCCGGCGATCCGCAACGGGCCGGAGCGTGCGGGCAGCGGCCGCAGGAGGACGCTTTGTGCTGCCTCGGCCACCGACCGCACCTGGTGCAGCTGCCGTTCGTGCCGGTCTCGCACCACGCAGACGATGACACAAACGGCCGAGACGACGATCAGCGCAGCGATCTGGGCTTGGATATTGGCGGTGTACAAGACCCCTCTGAGCACGCCGATCAGCACCTGGGCCGCTACCGCGAGAGCCCCGATCAGCGCCGTCATGCGCGCGCCCGCGAATGCCACCGTGATGGCGGGCGCTGCCACGAGCAGCGGACCGAGGTGGATGTGCGGCGGAGCCAGCACGTCCACCACACAGGCCGTGACGATCAGCCCGAGCGGGATCACAAGCAACGCGGGTGCGTGACCCGGCTCCGAGGAACGCCGGGCGTCCAACCATGCTCGAAAAGCCATACCTCCCAGCCTTCCACCTGCCTGCGCAAGGCGGGACGCGCCGCTCCGGGGACCGGGGCCCGCCGCTGTGCGAGACCGGACAGGACCCCAGGAGGGCCGGATCACCTGGCCCCGTGACTGCAGCCGCGGCGGCTGACAGGTGTGCCGGTCGGATCGGGTTTTCCCACGTCAGCCCGCGTCCGGGGCGTCGATGATCTTGCCGTCCTTGTCGAGCGTGTGGGTGTTCCAGTACACGTCCCACTGGTCGTCGACCTGCTGCGGCACCTTGCCCTCCGGGTATCGCACGAATCCCGCGGGGGGCTCCTGCTTGTCCGAGACGCAGGCGGACCCGGTCCCGCCCACGGACAGGACGGGGTACTCGCCGCTGCCGCAGATGTCCTCCCGGTACTCGATACCGGCACATCCGGTGAGGGCCACGACCGCGGCCGCGCTCACGAGGGCAGCAGCTATGAGACGGGTCTTTCCGGGGTGCGGGGCGGCGGCGGATCGGTTCATTCCTCGGGGCGTGTGCACGGTGGTCTCCCTTTCGCTTGGTCTGGC
Source organism: Streptomyces sp. NPDC023157 (assembly GCF_055560575.1). Taxonomy (NCBI): domain Bacteria; kingdom Bacillati; phylum Actinomycetota; class Actinomycetes; order Kitasatosporales; family Streptomycetaceae; genus Streptomyces; species Streptomyces sp. NPDC023157. Next base: position 129,036 of record NZ_JBVHIL010000002.1, on the reverse strand, counting down.
ACCACTCTCGTCACCGGAGAGCTGCCGTGCCGTGAGTACGCGTACTCAGAGGTAGCCGGAGAGATGCTCAACAGGCCGCAGCCGAGGGGAGGATGCCGGTGTTGTCGGTACGTCGAGCGGCTGCGGACCCTGTCAGCGGGCTGCTGCCGCCCCACCGAGAGCCCGGGCCGTCACCCGGCCGGGGCTCTCGCCCCCCTGCTCGCGGTGGACGGCCGGCCGGGTGAGGAGCCGCTCGGGCGGCTCCGGCTCGCGGGCGTGGCGGCGGCGACGTAGACCTGAGGGAGGACCGTGCGTCCTCAGCGCGGCAGGGACAGGAGGTACCCCCGGTGGGTGACGCCGACACCGACGGCCGTACCGAGGGCTCGGACTCGGCCGTGCTGGAGGACCTGTTCACGCAGTCGCCGCTGGGCCTCTTCCTCTTCGACGAGCGGCTGCGCGTACGCCGGTACAACGCCACGCCCCGGGGCCTGCGCGGCATCGCGGCCGATCAGGTGGTCGGACGGACGTTCGGCGAGGTCGGCACGGGCTTCGACACGGCCGGGCTCGCCGTTCTCGCCGGGGAGACCCTGCGCACGGGCCGCTCGGTGCTCCGCCACCTCGTGAAGGGCAGGCCGACCGGCCTGCCGGAGCAGGACATGACGGTCTCCGTCTCCCTGTTCCGCGTGGACGAGGCCGCCGACGGGCGACCCGGGGTGGTCATGGCGGTCGAGGACGTCACCGAGCGCGAGGCGGCCCGCGCGCGCCTCGACCTGCTCCACGAGGCGCACCGTCGCGTCGGCACGACGCTCGACGCCATGACCACCGCCCGCGAACTCGCGGACGTGCTCGTGCCGGCCCTCGCCGACGCGGCGACCGTGCACATCCGGGACGTGGTGCTCCGCGGCGACCAGCGTCGGCCCGGCCCGGCGGACCCCGGCCCGCCCCTGCGCAGAGCGGCCTTCCTGGCCGGGCCAGGAGCCCGGGCCGGGGAGAGGGACGCGGTCCTGGAGACGCTTACCTTCGCCACTCCGTTCACCCGGGCCCTCGAGGACGGCACGCCGCGCCTGCTGGCCCGGCTGGACGACACCGGCGCCTGGCCCCCCGAGGTGTCCCAGCACGCACGGGCCCTCGCCGCCGCCGGGGTGCGCTCACTGATGAGCGTCCCCCTCGTCGTACCCGAGGGCGTCCTCGGTGTGCTCACGCTCTACCGCTGCGAGCGGCCCGGGCCGTACACGCGACAGGACCTCGACCTCGCGGCGCAGGTCGCCTCCCGGGCCGCGTTGGGCATCGACCACGCCTCCAGCTACACCCGGGAGCGGAAGACCGCCACCGCCCTCCAGAGGCATCTGCTGCCGAGCCGGACCCCGCGGCTGACGACGGTCGAGACGGCTCACCTGTACCTGCCCGTGACGGCCGGCGGGGCCTGGTTCGACGTGATCGAACTGTCCGGAGCCCGGGTGGGCCTCGTCGTCGGAGACGTCGTCGGACACGGCATCGAGGCCGCGGCCACCATGGGCCGGCTCCGCACCGCGCTGCGCACGCTGGCCTACCTCGACCTGGAACCGGACGAGGTGCTGACGCATCTCGACGAGATCGCCGCCCGGCTGGCCGGGGAGAGTGCCGACGGCGCGGGGGACGGGAACGACGGCGACGGCACCGGCGCGGCGGTCGCCACCTGCGCGTACGCGGTCTACGACCCGGCGACGCGCCGGCTCTCCCTCGCCTCGGCGGGCCACCCCACCCCCCTGCTCGCCCCGCCGACGGGGGAGCCCGTCGAGGCGGAGGCCGGTGTCGGCGCCCCGCTCGGCACCGCCCACGGCGCCTACGAGACGACCACGGTCGACCTCGACGACGGCACGGTCCTCTGCCTGTACACGGACGGACTGCTCGCGGGCCGTGACGACGCTCCCCGGACGCTGCGACGCGTACTGGCACACCAGGACCGCTCGCTGTCCGAAACAGTCGACGCGATCGCCCACGCCCTGGCCGACGAGCACGCCGAGGACGACGCCGTCCTGCTGCTGGCCGGCACCCACGGGCTGTCCGAAGACCAGGTCGCCCACTGGGACCTGCCGGCCGACCCCTCGGTGGTCTCCACCGCCCGGGCCCTCACCGAACGGCAACTGGCCGCCTGGGGGCTGGAGGAGGCGGCGTTCGAGACCGAGCTGATCGTCAGCGAACTGGTCACCAACGCCATCCGCTACGGAAAGGGGCCGGTGCGGCTCCGGCTCATCCGCGACCGGTACCTGACGTGCGAGGTCACCGACGGCAGCAGCACCTCGCCGCACATGCGCCGCGCCCGTGACACCGACGAGGGCGGGCGCGGTCTGTACCTCGTGATGAGCCTGAGCGACCGCTGGGGCACGCGCCACGCGGCCCGAGGCAAGACGGTCTGGTCGCAGCAGGCTCTTCCCGGTGGTTCGACCTCACCCGATATGCGGCGTTGAAGCGGTGATGCTCCGATGGATCCGTACGCCATCGGCTTGCGGAAACGGAGCGTCAGCGTGAGCCTCCGGCCCTCGACCGAGGACACGACCGACGTCGAGATCGCCGACAGGGGGTTCGTCGGCGCGCGCATCCCAGGCGTCGTCAAGGCCGGGGACGGCCGGGTCGTGCGGAACAGCTACGCCCTCGCCTACCTGAAGGACGCGGAGCCGGCGGGCACCCCTCGGGCTCTACCGGGCCTACTGGGGCGGCAATGAACCGCGCGGGGCTACGTGTCCTTCGGCCTCCGCTGTCGCTCGTCCTACCCCGGCCGACTCGCGGAAGGCGTCGAGGAGGGTGCGCAGGACGGGCTGTTCCAGGGAACCGGCCCGGATCACGGCGTGGATCGCCCTGACCGGCTCGGGGTGCCTGACGCGGCGGATCGCGACGCCTGGGTGACGGGCGCTCAGTCCGAGCCGGGGGACGAGAGTGACGCCGAGGCCGGCGGCGACGAAGCCTTGTGCGGTGGCGTAGTCCTGCGACGTGGCCGCGAAGTCAGGACTGAAGCCTGCCGCGGCGCAGGCGTCGGTGACCGGGGCGAGGCAGGGGCCGGGGGGCTCGCTTCGGACCCAGGGTTCACCGGCGAGATCGGTGAGGTCGAGCACGCGCTTGGGGGAGAGCGGATGTCCGGCGGGCAGTACCGCGCGGTACGGGTCGTCGAGCAGGTGCACGACCTGGAGGCCCCGCCGGGGCGCGTCGACCGGCGGCCGGACGACCAGGGCAAGGTCGGCGTCGCCCCTGGACACCTCCGCCACCGCGTCGTCAGGGTCCGCCAGCCGCGGGTCGATCGCGACCGCCGGGTGCTCGCGGCGCACGCGGGCCAGGGCGGGCGCCAGGAGGGTCGGCCCGACGGAGGCGAAGTAGCGGACGGTCAGCCGGCCCGCGCGCCCGGCGCGCAGATCGGTGAGCGCGGTCTCGGCCTCGGCGAGGTGCTTGCTGATGAGGGCCGTGTACCGGGTGAGCAGCAGTCCGGCCTCTGTGGGCCGTACTCCCCGGCCCACCCGTTCGAGCAGCGCGATCCCCGCCTCCTTCTCCAGGGCCGCGATCTGCTGGCTGATCGCGGAGGGGGTGTAGCCGAGATGTGCGGCCGCCGCCGTCACCGAGCCGCTGGTGATCACGGCGCGCAGGACCTGCATGCGTCTCACGTCGATCATGTAGCACAGCTTAAAAGAAGTGCAGAACCTTTTTCTTGTCCTTCCGAGAAGAGTGCGGCACCGTTCATGTCCCCGGGACCGATCAGGAGGCAGCGGTGAACGGCGTCATGGACAGAAGCCGGACAGGGGTGCGCATCGGCGTGCTCGCCCTGCTCTGGGGCTCGACCTTCCTCTGGATCGAGGTGGCCCTGGAGGCGCTGACACCGGTGCAGGTGACGTTCGGCCGGTGCCTGCTCGGGGCGGTCACCCTGCTGGCCCTCTGCCTGTTCTCCGGCCGGCGGCTGCCCCGCGGCCCGGCCGTCTGGGGCCGGATCGTCGTCGCGGCCTTCTTCTGCAACGCCCTGCCGTTCGCCCTCTTCAGCTTCGGGCAGCAGAGCATCGACTCCGGCGTCGCCGGCGTCCTGAACGCCACGACCCCTCTGTGGTCCCTGCTCCTCGGCGCGGCCGTCGGCACCGAAGGCGGTCTGCGGCCGGCACGGGTGGTCGGCCTGCTGCTGGGATTCGCCGGTGTGGTGCTCATCTTCGCGCCGTGGCAGGCCGGCGGGTCGGGCGGCTGGGGAGCCCTCGCCATCGTCGGCGCGGCGGCCGGTTACGCGGTCGGTTTCCTCTTCATGAGCCGTCACCTGGTCGGCAAGGGCATCCCGACCCTCGCGCTGTCCGCGGCGCAGCTCACCGCCGCGACCGTCCTCACCGCGCCGACCCTGGCGGCGGGCGGCCTGACACCGATCGAGATCACCCCGAGACAGCTGATCGCCACGGTGATCCTCGGCGTCGTCGCCACCGGCGTCACCTTCCACCTCACCTACCGGAACATCGCGGCCGAAGGCGCCACCCCCACGGCCACCGTCGGCTACCTGCTGCCCGTGGTCTCCGTGGCCCTCGGCGCCGTCGTCCTCCACGAGGACTTCAGCCTCCGGATCGCCCTGGGAATGGCGGTCGTCCTCACCGGCGTCGCCCTGACCCGCCGGTCGACGCCGGCCGGCCTTCCGCTTCCCCGCCCTCTCTCCCGGCGGGAACAAGACGTCCGGCGGTGACAGCGGACCCCTCGCCCCCGGACCCACGCCCCGACCGTGAGCGCCGCGGCCACCGTCGAGCGCATCCGTCGCGGACGTGGAGGGTCACGGATTCCCGTGTCCGCCGGGTGGGGCCGCCCGGCTCTCGGTGGGCTCGGGCGGGGGCCCGGCGGGCGGACCCGGCGAGGGCTCGCCCGCCGCGAGGTGCTCCAGGACCTCCGCCAGTTCCTCGCAGGCGCGGCGCACCGAACGGCGGGTCGCACGCTGCTCGGTGATGACGGAGGCGAGGAGCAGGGCGGTCAGGGCGGCGGAGCCGTTGAACGTCTGGAGCTTGACCATGATCTCGACGTCCGAGAGGTGGAAGAACGCGCCCCGGTCGGAGATCGCCGCGAAGGTGGCGCATACGGACGCGAAGAGCGCGCACAGCACGCTGCCGGCGAGCTGGAAGCGGAGCGCTGCCCAGACCAGCAGGGGGAAGACGAGGAAGAGCAGGCTCATCGGGCTGAGCACGGCCACGGGGATGAGAACCAGGGCCGTCAGCCCCAGAAAGACCGCCTCCTTCCAGCGCCTTGCCCGGAACCGTCCGGCCGGCCCCGCGAGTACGAGCAGGAGCGGAGCGACGAGCAGCACCCCCATCGTGTCGCCCGCCCACCAGGCCAGCCACACGGCCCAGAACTCGCTCCGGTCCAGGGAGCCCGTCACCACCTGCAGTCCGACCCCCGCGGTCGCGCTGATCAGCATGGCGCCGAACCCGCCGAGGAAGACCAGCGAGAGTCCGTCCCGCAGCCGCGTCACGTCAAGCCGGAAGCCGACCCGTCTGAGCAGCAGGAAGGCGCAGAGCGGCGCGACGGTGTTGCCCGCCACGGCGACCACTGTGGTGGGCCCTGGGGTGGTCAGGGAGGCGATGACGAGGAAGGAGCCGAGGGCGATCCCGGGCCAGACCCGCGCGCCGAACAGCAGCAGGGCGGCGACGGCGACGCCGGTGGGCGGCCAGATGGGGGTGGCCACCACGCCTTCGACGACGAGGCGGCCCAGCAGGCCGAGCCGTCCGGCCGCGTAGTAGCAGACCGCCACGGCCAGCGAAATCAGCGCCGCCTCGGTAAAGGGCCGGAATTGCCGAATAACCAACACGCCAGCCATCAGACACCGGCCGGGCCGCCACGACCGGGCAAGAACCCCTGCGTGTCGGGCGCCGCCGTACGGCACGAGTCCGGACCGGCTGGTGGAGCCCGCACCGGCCCGGGGTCTGGCCCGAACCGGGGCGGGCCGACCCGGGGCGAACCCCCTTCACCCCTCGACCGCCGGCCGGGCCGGACCGCCGTCATGGCCGACGACGAGGACGGCCGCGTCGTCCTCGTGCCCCACCGTGGCCGCCAGCTTCATGACGGCGGTGGCGAGCGCGTCGACGTCCAGCCCGGCGACGGCGGTGATCCCGGCGAGCCGCGTCACCCGGTCCAGGCCCTCGTCGACGTGGAGCGAGGGCCCCTCCACCACCCCGTCGGTCAGGAGGACGAAGACACCGTCGGCCGTGAGCCGGTGGCGCGTGGCCGGGTAGTCGACGTCGCGGAGCACCCCGAGCGGAGGCCCGCCCTCGCTGTCGTCGATGCCGGAGCGGCCGTCGGAGGTGGCCCAGATGTGGGGGATGTGACCGGCCCGGGCGCACTCCAGGGTGCCGGCAGCGGGGTCGAGCCGCAGGAAGGTGCAGGTGGCGAAGAGGTCGGCGCCCAGAGAGATCAGCAGGTCGTTGGTACGACCGAGCAGCTCTCCCGGGTCTCCGGTGACGGAGGCCAACGCGCGCAGCGCCACGCGGACCTGTCCCATGAAGGCGGCGGCCTCGATGTTGTGCCCCTGCACGTCACCGATGGACATGCCGATCTTCCCGCCGGGCAGGGAGAAGGCGTCGTACCAGTCACCGCCCACGTTGAGCCCGTGGTTGGCTGGCTCATAGCGGACGGCCAGCCGGGCGCCCGGAAAACTGGGCAGGTCCGAGGGCAGCATGCCGCGCTGCAGGGCCACGGCGAGCTCCACACGGGAACGCTGCGTCTCGGCCAACTCCCGAGCCCTGGCGGTCAGCGACCCGAGCCGGACCAGAAGGTCCTCGCTGTTGTCGGTCGGCCTTCTGCGGAACATCGATCACTCCGACGTCACGACAATCCTCGCATCACTCCGTCCCGTCTCCAGCACGCGGGACCACAGGGGACCACCTCGGTACGAACAGGTCCTTCCCCACTCTGCCCGGAGGGAACGACGCCCGCATCTCATCGACCCCGCCCCCGGCCCGAAGGCGCGCCTAGAGATCGGCGCCCGGATCCGGGCGCCCCTCCGGGGCCCACCCCGGCTGTGGTCAGTCGAGACGTATGGGGCCGACCGCCTCGCGAGCGGCCTGCTCGGCCGCGGAGCGGGCTGCGGCGTCGTCTCGTGCCGGATCCGGGCCGGTGGTGGGCGGCAGCAGATACCTCACGCTCACGGTCACATTGGCGACGCGGACCAGAACAGCCGCCTCGCGGCCCGGTACCGATACGCTGCTCGCTTCGTCGCCCAGGCCGGCCACCGGTGCGGTGCGTGATCCTTCTTCTTCGACAACGCGGCCGTTCAGAGCCTGCTGCTTCCGCGCGGCGTCCGTCGCGCTCCCTCCCAGGGACCCCTTCCATTCCGCGAGGCCGTACTCGACCCAGAGCGTCGCGCCGTTCTCCGTATCCCGCCACACGCAGCGAGCTCCCGGGCCGTAGCCCGCATGGGGGGGCTGGTCGCCGTCGCCGCGGGCGTGGGGGGTCAGACGGGAGGCGGCAGCCGCTCCGGCGAGGCAGGGGTCTGGCAGCCGGGAGGCCTCGTGACGGCCCGGCCACCAAGGTGCGTTCCACGGGCGATCCGCCACCACCGCGACCGGCACCAGTACCGCCGTGAGCATCAGCCACGCCCATCCATTCGAACCGGACCGCGTACGCGTGAGTGCGGCGTTCCCGCTCCCCGTACCGTCGCGACGCGTAACGCCCCGTCCGAACACGGCGAGGAACACCGAAACCCCGAGCAACAGGCTCAGCCACCAAAGAGCCAATTCGCTGCCCAACAAGTCCCGGCTGTGGAACCAGCGGCTCGCCGCCACCAGCCCGAGCGCGAGAAGAAGTTGGAACACGAGCGCGAAACGGGACGGGCGCGGTCTCGCGAAGCCGGTGCTGGGCGGTAACTCGGGCATCTGGTCTCCGCACGGGGGGCTGCCTGGAAGGCGGGGCACTGTCCTTACCCCGTGTATATCCCTCCGGCATGCCGTTGTGTACCCCCGGTTGCGTGCGGTGCTGGTCTAGGTCGGCGCCCGCATGGCCCAGAACCACGTCGAGCCGGGTGCCGGTCACGTGCTGCGGTGGGCTCAGCGCTTGGAGATGCGGACCACTCCGGTTTCGGTGCCCTGGTAGAGGGTGCCGTCCGGGGCGGCCGTCCCCCGCATCTGGAGCGGGTTGTAGACCAGCCCGATGCCCAGGAAGGAGCTGGTGAGCTGGGCGCCGGTGGCCGGATCGATGACGGAGTGGTGGTACTGGGCGAAGGTGTTCAGCCCGGCGCTGCCCGTCGGCCCGGTCACCGAGACGGTGTAGATCTTCCCGTCGGCCAGGGAGAGCCGGGGCAGAGCGGCGGACTTCACCGGGCTGTTCCACACCACCGAGCACCCCGTTCCCTCGGCGTTGACGTCGATCCGGCTGAGACCGCCCTCGAAGCTCGCGGAGGAGGGCTGGCTCGCCGGAGCGCCCTCGGGCAGGGCCGGGTAGGGGTAGCCGTAGGTGTTGGTGACGAAGACGCTGCGGCCGGAGGCGATGACGGCGTCCTCGGTGCCGCTGCGGGCGTACTGGGTGAGCACGGGGATCCGGCAGATCGGGTCCGGTCCGCCGGCCGCCCGGTAGACGAGCAGGTTCCCGTGCGGGGCGGCGTTGTCGACGATGGTGACGTACTCGGTGCCGTTGCCCGGCCCGAAGAAGCTCGGGGTCGTGCCGGTGCCCCAGCTGAGCTGGCCGGGCTTGCGGGCCGGCCCCCGGTCGTACGGCGCCCGCCAGTCCACCACGGGGGTGCCGTCCGGCCCGGCCGACAGGAGGTAGAGCGCGTGGTCGGTGGCGACGGCGGTCCGGCCGGGGACGGTGGAGATGCTGTTCTGGACGCCCTCGCCGGTGCTGATGCTGCGCACCGCCCCGGTGCCGGTGTGCACGGTCCCGATCACACCGCCGCTGGTGGCGAACCAGACCCTGCCCTCCCAGTCGGGGGTCAGACCGACGATGTTGTCCCCGGCGGGGACGGCGTCGCCGAGCGGGGTGGACTCCTCGATCTGGAGGGCCCATCCGGAGCCGGCGCGGCGGTGGCCGACGCGCACGAGGTTGTTGTTCCCGTCGACGACGACCAGCCGGTCGCCGTTGTCGAGGTAGGCGTACACGCCGCCGAAGAGGCTGCCCTTGGGCAGGGCAAGGGAGGCGAGGTCGGCCCCGCTGGCGGGGTCGAGCAGGTGCACGGTCGGGGTTTGGCCGAAGATGGTGGTGCAGAGCGCGATCACGTAGCCGTCGCTGCCCACGACCACGGTGGGGCAGGCCGAAGCCAGCGCCGTGCGGGAGTAGTCGACGCCGGACGTCCCGGGACCCGGGTGGGGCGTGGTACCGCTCGAGGCACTGTCGCCGTGCATGGTCGCGGCGCCGTTGGCCGCGGTGGCCGGGTTCTGCGGCGCCTGCGGGCCGAACGGGGAAGCCGGGTCGGCGGCGGCGGGGGCGCTGCCGAGCGCCACGGTGAGGGAGAGGGCGAGCACGGCAAGGCGCCCGCCGGCGGGCAGGGAGAACGGCATCAGGGGGTCCTCGTGACTGGAGGGGGAGGGAACGGGGCTGCGGAGCGAGGAGCCGGCGGCCGCACCGGGTGCCGCGGCACCCAGGGGCCGGCCGGTGTGGTGAGAACGGCCGACGGGGCGGCTGCCGATGGTGCGGCCCGACCCTTGCTTCCGTGTGGCGGTTGCTCCCCGGAACGGCTCTGACCGCGACGCTATCCGCTGCCCCCGCGATTCGGATCCTTACGTGGCAGCCGGCCACAGCTTGTTCACGCAGTTCACGTTCCCGCAGCATGCGGGCAACACACGGCGGGGGCGCACGGACCTCCGCCGGTGTCGCGGCCGGTGTCGCGGTCGGCCGTCACGGGCCGGGAACGGCTCCGCCGCGCATGATCTCGGTGAGACGGCCGCGCAGCCGGGCGAACTCGGGAGAGGCCCGCAGCGCGGCCACGTCCGTGCCGGGCCCCCTGTCCAGGTCCACCGGCAGCTCCGCCACCACCCGGCCGGGCCCCGCGGCCATGACCAGCACCCGGGAGCCCAGCAGCACCGCCTCCTCCGCCGAGTGCGTCACGAACAGCACCGTCGTGCCGAGCCGCCCGGCCAAGGCCCGCACCTCCTCCTGGAGCCGCTCCCGGGTCAGGGCGTCGAGCGCGGCGAACGGTTCGTCCATGAGCAGGAGTTCGGGCTCCGCGGCCAGTGCCCTGGCCAGCGCCACCCGCTGCTGCTGACCGCCCGACAGCTCCCACGTCCGCCGGCCCGCCATCCCGGGCAGTCCCACCCGCTCCAGAAGCTCGGCGATCCGGCCGGGCCGGCCGGAGCGCGGCACGCCCAGCCGGGCCAGCGCGAAGGCGAGGTTCCCGCCCACCGTGCGCCAGGGGAACAGCCGGGGCTGCTGGAACACCACCCCCGCCCCCGCGCCCGGCCGGGGAAGCGCGCCCCGGACCCGGGCATGGCCCGTGGCGGGCCGCTCGAAGCCCGCCACCACGCGCAGCAGGCTCGTCTTGCCGCAGCCGGACGGCCCGACCAGGACGACGAACTCGCCGGCGCGGATCCGTACGTCCACGCCGTCGAGCGCCGTCACCGGCGCCTTCGCCGACCCGTACCGGACCGACACGCCCGCCAGCTCGACGACCGCGGTCCGCGTGTCAGGCTCGTCAGTTCGCGGCACGGCCGAGCTCCTCCACCGCGAGCGCCCGCCCGAAGACCGCCTCGTCCGGCACGGAGTCGACCGCCTTCTGCCCCTTCAGGAACACGGCGGCGTCGTGCAGGTTCGCCGCGAGCTTGCCGGGGGCGCCCGGCTTGCCCAGGTAGTCGGGTCCGGTCTGCTCCTTCGCGCTGAGCAGCACCAGTTCCGACAGCTGCCGCTTCGCCTCCTCCGCCGGCAGCCCGAGCTCCGCCCCGATGGACTTCGCGGCCTGGTCCGGTGCCGTGCGCGCCTGTGCGACAGCCGTGTCCTGGGCCTTGATCCAGGCGGTGACCACTTCCGGGTGCTTGGCCGCGAACGCGTTCGTCACCACGCCCAGGTCGGCCGTCGGCTTGCCCTGCTCGGCCAGTTCACGGCTGGTGACGAGCACCTTGCCGTCCTTCGCCAGTTCGCCCAGCGTCGGCGCCCACACGTAGGCGGCGTCGATGTCCCCGCGCTTCCACGCGGCGAGCGCGTCCTGCGGCTGGAGGTCGATGGTCTGCACGGACGACGGCTCGACACCCGCCGCCGTCAGCGCGGCGAGCAGTGAATAGTGGGCCGTCGACCCGAAGGGAGTGGCCACCTTCTTGCCCACCAGGTCCTTCACCGAACCGATCCCGGGCTTGGCGACCAGCGCCTCGTTGTCCCCGATCAGGTCGTGGATCCACACCACCTTGTACGGGATGTCCAGCGGCGCGGAGAGCCCCTTGGTGACGGGGCTCGACCCGGCCAGACCCAGGTCGACCGACCCGGCGATGACGGCCGTGTTGACGTCGCCACCGGACTCGAACTTCACCCACTTCACGTCGACTTCGGGAAGAGCCTGCTCCAGCAGCCGCTGGTTCTTCACGACCAGGTCGGCGTTGGGTATCGCCTGGTAGGCGATCCGTACGGTGGTCCGCCCCGAGGATCCGCCTGCCGTGTCGCCGTCACCTCCGCAGGCGGTGGTGACGGAGGCCGTCAGGGCGACGGCCGCGGTGAGCAGGAGGGTGCGGCGGGACAGGCGTGCGGGCATGGACGCTCTCCGGTCTGGGGTCGGACGACGAAGGAAGGGGGAAGGGAAACGAGAAGGAACGGGCCGGGAATCAGGCGCGGCCGCGCCACGGCACGGCGATCCGCTCGACGAGCCGCAGGAGCGCGTCCAGCACGATCCCCGACAGGCCGATGGCGAGGATGCCCGCGATCACCAGCGCGGTCTGGTTGTAGCGCTGCGCGTCGCGGATCATGCCGCCGATGCCGGGTACACCGTTGATGGTCTCCGCCGCGACGACCGAGGTGTAGGCCACGCCGACGGCGATGCGGACACCGGTCAGGATCTCGGGCAGTGCGGAGGGCAGCCGTACGGACAGCAGCAGCGCCGTCGGCCCCGACCCCAGCGCCCGTGCGGCCTCCACGAGTTGGCCGGGCACGGTGCGTACGGCCGCCGCGGTGGCCGCGGCGATCGGCGGCAGGGCCGCGATGACCAGCAGCCAGATCTTGGGGGCCTCGTCTATGCCGAACCAGATGACGAGCAGCGAGAGGTACGCCAGCGGCGGCAGCGTCCGCAGGAACGTCACCGCGGGCTCCAGTACGACGGCCAGCGGCCGGACCGTACCGATCAGCAGTCCCAGCGGCACCCCGGCCAGCGCGGCGTACGCGGAGCCGGTGCCGATCCTGCCCAGGCTGACGCCCAGATGCTCGATCAGCAGATGGCCGCCGTAGCCGCGCACCCCGTCGTGCACCGTGGAGGCCAGGACGAACTGCCGCCACACATCGCCGGGCGAGGGAACCAGGACCCGCGGCCACACCTCGGCCGAGACCACCGCCTGCCAGGCGGCGAGGAGCACGGCGAGGGCGACCAGCCGCAGTCCGCCCCACCGGAAGGCTTCGCGCAGGCGGTCCCGCCGAGGGGAAGCGGCCCCGGTCCCGGTGCCGGCCGGTTCGGGGGCGGGCTGCGGGAGGCGGTCCGGGCCGGACGCCGCCGGCTTCGCCGTCGTCGTGGGAGCGGTCACGGGGCTTCCGCCCCGGTCAGGGCGCGCAGCCGCGGGGCCACTTCCTCGCCGACCCGGTACGCCTCTTCGAGGTGCGGGTAGCCGGAGAGGACGAACTCGTCGATGCCCAGGGCGCGGTACTCGGCGAGCCGGGCGGCCACCTCGTCGTGCGAGCCGACCAGCGCGGTCCCGGCGCCCTCGCGGACCAGGCCGATGCCCGCCCACAGGTTCGGCGCCACCGTGAGGCGGGCGGCGTCCACCACTCCGCCGTGCAGCGCCGTCATCCGGGCCTGCCCGGTGGAGTCCATGCCGGCGAACCGGTCCTGGCTCGCCCGTACGGCCTCCGGGTCGAACCCGGCGAGGATCCGGTCCGCCTCGGACCAGGCCTCGGCGGCGGTGTCCCGGCTGATGACGTGCAGCCGCAGGCCGAACCGGACGGTGCGGCCCGCCGCCCGGGCCCGCTCCCGCAGCCGGGTGACGCGTGCGGCGACGGCGGCGGGCGGCTCGCCCCACAGCAGTTGTACGTCGGCCTGCCGCGCGGCGACCTCCTCGGCGGCGGGGGAGGCCCCGCCGAAGTACAGGGGTACGGGGTGGCGCAGTTCCGGGTCGGTGAGCCGGGCCCCTTCGATCCGCAGGTGGGCCCCGTGGTGGTCGGCCGTCTTGCCGTCAAGGAGGGTGCGCAGGACCGTCATCACCTCCTCGGTCCGGGCGTACCGCGCGTCGTGCTCCAACCAGTCACCGTACGCCCGCTGTTCGGCGGGATCGCCGCCGGTCACCACGTTGAGCGCGAGCCTGCCTCCCGCGAACCGGCGGAAGGCGTCGGCCTGCTGGGCGAGCAGCGTCGCACTGGCGAATCCGGCGCGGAACGCCACCAGGAACCCGATCCGGGTGGTGTGCTGGGCGAGCGCGGCGGTGAGGATCCAGGGATCCACGCAACCGAGCCCCACGGGCGTGAGCAGCGAGTGGAACCCGGCCTGCTCGGCGGCGCGGGCCACCTGGGCCAGGTACGGGATGTCCGCGGGCCGCCGGGTGGCGGATCCGGTACGGCCCTGGACGGCGGTGACACCGCCGGGATCGCGGCCGTCCCCGCCGGTGGGCAGGAACCAGTGGAGCAGGAGGGGGTTTTCCGGCATGAGGGGACCTCGTCGAAGCAGCAGCGCGGCACGCGCCACCACCGAGGGAGGTGACACGTGTACGCGAGGAGCAGGGAAGACGGAAGGAGACGGCAGGGCGGTGCGCGGTCGTTCCGTGCGGGATCAGGAGCGGCGGATCGCCTGGTCCTCAGCGGACCTGCGGATCAACAGCCGTGCGCACGAGGGGAATCGGCCCGACACAGCATGGTCGAAACACGCAGCAGATCTACGTGACGACGCGAAACCAGTACGGGGGCCATGGCCGCATCCTGTCGGCGCGGCTCCGGAGCGTGCAAGCGGAGTCCGAGTGCTGGACCATCCCGTTCCGCATGCCGAGACCCATCGCTACGGCGGCCACGCCCGCCACGGCGGCCGGGGCCGTGGGGTTGTTGCCGCGACATGGCGAACTCGTGGCGGTCGCGCGAGGTCCCGGACGGGGGCGTTCGCAGTGCCTAGTATCCGCGGCAGGGCCCCCACCCGGCGCATCGCGCGGCCCCGTCCCCCTTCCCCTTTCCCCGCCCTCCTCCGCCCCCTCCGCAAGGACTCGTTCCGCCACTCGGGCTGCTCGTCCACCCGGCCTTCGAGCTGCTGTCCGGGGCGATCGCGGCGGGCCTGGTCTTCTCCGCGGTCACCGACACCTGCGGAATGGCCGTGCTGCTCGGGCGACTGCCGCTGAACCGGCGCTGAACGCAGGCTGGCGCCTGACCGCCTGACCGCCTGACCCGCGGCCCCGGGCCGCGCCGGTCCGGCCCACCGCGACCCTTGGCAACTCGGCCGGATCCCGGGCGGGGGAGACCTCATCCGCGCGGGCCGCACCCTGAAGCCCCGAGGGCGCTGACGGTCAGTGCTCGCAGAGGGAGAACCCTCGACGTGCCAGGAAGCGCCGGCTTGCTCGGGTCCCGCCCATCAGCCGCGTCAACAACCCTGCGGGGCAATACGCCTAGGGAGTGGTCGCCCGGGCGGTGAGCAGCGGGAGGAGGTGGTCGGGGGTCAGGGGGAGGGCTCGGAGACGGACGCCGCAAGCGTGGTGGACGGCGTTGGCGATCGCCGCCGCCGTGCCGACGATGCCGATCTCCCCGATGCCCTTGCTGCCCATCGGGTTGAGGTGGGGGTCGTGCTCGTCCACCCAGTGTGCCTCGATGTCCGGCACGTCGGCGCAGACAGGGACGTGGTAGGAGGCCAGGTCGCGTTCGCGGAAGTCGCCGAAGACGAGGTCCATCGTGCTGTGTTCGGTGAGCGCCATCCCGAGCCCCATCGTCATGCCGCCGATGAACTGGGAGCGGGCGGTGCGCGCGTTGAGGACCCGGCCCACGGCATAGACGCCGAGCAGCCGGCTCACCCGGACCTCGCCGGTGACGGTGTCGACGCGGACCTCCGCGAAGTGGGCGCCGAAGGCGTGGCGGGCGTACGGGGACGTCCGCCCCGCCTCCTCATCCGTGTCCGCCTCGACCGTGACGCCCTCGGGCGGCAGCGGACGACCGGGGTCGGCGGCCAGGGTCGCGCGCAGCGCCGTACAGGCCTTGTGCACGGCCCAGCCCCAGGACGCGGTCCCGGAGGAGCCGCCGGCGACGTGGGCGTCGGGCAGTCGGCTGCTGCCGAGTTCGACGCCCACGGAGTCGAGCGGGGCGCCGAGGGCGTCGGCGGCGATGCGGGCGAGGACGGTCCGCGCACCGGTGCCGATGTCGGTGGCGTTGACGCGGACGACGAAGCGGCCGTCCGGGGCGGCGTGGGCGGAGGCGCGGGACGGGCTCAGGAGTGCGGGGTAGGTGGCGGAGGCGACACCCGTACCGGCCAGCACGTCCCCGTCCCGCCGGACGCCGGGGCGCGGGTCCCGGTCCGCCCAGGAGAACCGGCGCGCGCCGTCCCTCAGGCAGGCGGCGAGGCCCCGGCTGCTGAACGGTTTGCCGCTGTCGGGCTCGGTGTCGGGTTCGTTGCGCAGCCGGAGTTCCACCGGGTCGACGCCGACCGCCTCGGCGAGTTCGTCCATGGCCGCTTCGAGGGCGTACATCCCGGACGCCTCGCCGGGGGCGCGCATCCACGACGGGGTGGGCACGTCCAGGGCGACCACCCGGTGGGTGGTGCGGCTGTGAGGAGAGGTGTACATGGTGCGGGCCGGGACGGCGGCCTGTTCGACGAACTCCTTCACCGTGGACGTCTGGGTGACCACGGCGTGGGCGAGGGCCGCGATCGTTCCGTCGGCGGCGGCGCCGATCTGGACGCGCTGGATGGTGGGCGCGCGGTGCCCCACGGTGGCGGGCAGGTGGCGGCGGGGCAGGGCGAGCCGGACGGGTCGGCCGGTGTGCCGGGCGGCCATCGCCGCGAGGACGGCCGGCGGCCGGGGGGTGCCCTTGGAGCCGAAGCCGCCGCCCACGTAGGCGGAGACGACGGTGACCTTCTGCTGGGACAGCCGGAACAGGCGCGCGAGGACGTCCCGTACGGTCGTCGCGCCCTGGCTGGAGTCGTACACGGTCAGGCCGTCGTCGTCCCACCAGGCTGTGGCGGCGTGCGGCTCCATCGGGTGGTTGTGCAGGGCGCCCATGGTGTAGGTGGCGTCGATGCGGACCGGGGACGCGGCGAAGGCGGTGTCGAAGTCGCCCCGCTCGCGTACGGCCGGGTGGCCGCCGTTGGCCTTCTCGGGCGTGTAGAGACGCGGGTGGTCGGCGGTCAGCCGGACGTCGTGCTCGCTCGGCGCGTAGTCGATCCGCAGCGCGTCAGCGGCGGCGCGGGCGTTCTCGGGCGTGTCGGCGACCACGACGGCGACGAACCAGCCCCGGTGGGGGACCCGGTCCTCCTGGAGCAGCGCGAGCGTCGGGTCGTCGGCGTCGCCGAGGCGCGGGGCGTTCTCGTGGGTGAGGACGGCGTATACGCCGGGGTGCTGCAGGATCTCGTCAGCGTGGACGGCGGTGACCCGGCCGCGGGCGACGGCGGCGGGCACGGGGCAGGCGTGGAGGCAGCCGGGCGGCGTCCGGTCGACGGCGTAGCGGGCCTCGCCCGTCACCTTCTGACGGGCGTCACGCCTGACGTCCGCCGAAGGCTGCGCGGTCGCGGGTTCATGGCTGGTCATGGCGGGGTGCCTCCTCCGGTCGGCGTACGGCGGGGTGTGCGCGGTCGGACGTTCGGCGGGCAGACGGATGCCTGGCGGGCGGGGCGACGCCGGGCAGGACGTCAGGCGGCAGGGCAGAGGGTGCGGGCGCGTCGTGGTCGTCAGGGGGCGGCCGCGGCGGCGCGGGACGCGAGGTCACCCAGGAGGCTCACGGCGAGGTTGCGGGCCAGCCGCACCTTGAAGCCGTTGTCGCGGAGGGGCTCGGCGGCGGCGAGTTCGGCGTCGGCGGCCCGCCGGAAGGTCTCGGTGGTGGCCGGCGCGCCCCGCAACACCTCCTCCGCCGCCCGCGCCCGCCAGGGTTTGTGGGCGAGACCGCCGAAAGCGAGGGCGGCGTGCCCCACCTGGCCGTCCTCGACGGTCAGGACAAGAGCCACAGAGGCGAGCGCGAAGGCGTACGAGGTGCGGTCGCGGGCCTTGCGGTAGGCGCTGAGGGCGCCGGGCGGCGGCGCGGGGAGCGTCACGCCCGTGATGAGTTCGCCGGGTGTGACGACGGTGTCCAGGTCCGGGCGGTCGCCGGGCAGCCGGTGGAACGCGGCGACGGGCACCGTCCGCTCGCCGTCCGCCCCGCGCAGCCGGACCTCCGCGTCAAGGGCGGCGAGGGCGACGGCCATGTCTGAGGGGTGTGTGGCGACACAGTGGGTGGAGTGGCCGAGGACCGCGAGGTCCCGGTGGACGCCCTCTCGGGCGGGGCAGCCGGAACCGGGCAGACGCTTGTTGCACGGCGTGGACGTGTCCTGGAAGTAGAGGCAACGGGTGCGCTGAAGGAGGTTGCCTCCGGTGGTGGCCGCATTGCGGAGCTGGGGTGTGGCGCCGGCCAGCAGGGCCTGGGACAGCACGGGGTAGCGCGTGCGCACGTCGGGGTGGGCGGCGACGTCGCTGTTGCTCGCGGTCGCCCCGATCAGCAGGCCGCCGTCGGAGGTCTCCGCGATGCCGTCGAGGGGCAAGGCGCCGAGGTCGACGAGCAGCGGCGGGTCGGTGACGCCCAGTTTCATCAGGTCCACGAGGTTGGTGCCGCCCGCCAGGAAGTGGGCGCCGGGGTGGGCCGCGAGGTGCGCGACGGCCTCCTCGGTGCGTTCGGGGCGCACGTACGCGAAGGGCTTCACCGGGCGACCTCCTCGATCGCGGCCACGATGTTCGGGTAGGCGCCGCAGCGGCAGATGTTCCCGCTCATGCGTTCCCGGATCTCGTCCGGTGTGAGGGCGACGGGCTCACCCGGCAGTCGTTCCGGCGGTGTCACGCGCGAGGGCTCGCCGCGCGCCGTCTCGTCCAGCAGGGCCACGGCCGAGCAGATCTGGCCCGGTGTGCAGTAGCCGCACTGCAGGGCGTCCCGGGCGACGAACGCCTCCTGGACCGGATGGAGACGCTCGCCGTCCGTGAGGCCCTCCACGGTGGTGACGGAACGCCCCGCGCACGCGACGGCGAACAGCAGACAGCTGTTCACACGCCGGTCGTCGAGGAGGACGGTGCAGGCACCGCACTGCCCGTGGTCGCAGCCCTTCTTGGTGCCGGTGAGGTCGAGGTGGTCGCGCAGCGCGTCCAGCAGGGTCGTGCGGTGGTCCAGGGTGAGCGAGCGGTCCGTTCCGTTGACGCGCAGCGCCACCGTGGACGCGCGCTCCGGCAGGGTCTGGTCCACCGGTCTTCCTCCTCACCTGGGGGACGCGCCCCCGAACGTCCGGCGCATGGCGGTACGGGGGCGGGCCCCCGACTGACCGGCTCGCCGCTCGACCCGCCCGCCGTCCTGTCCGCACGCGGGTGCGGACTCGTGTCCGTCGGCATGTCCATCCGTGCGCCTACGTCGACGCTATGCGACGACCGCCTCCCCCGCCTCCCGCGAGCCAAGCATCCGGCCCGAGGGGCTGCCGTCGAACTCCCACCGTCGCCCGAAGGGCGGCCCCGCGGCGTCTGCGTGCTCTCGGCGTGCCGGGTGAAAGCCCTTGTACTGGACGTACTCGCCCTTTCGCCCGGTGCGGCGAGAGCGTGTGCCAGGCGGGAGTCTGACGACAGAACCTAGGCGTATCTGCGGCGTCAGGGCTGAACGTGGCCGACCACCTTGGCGACGACGTGGTGATCAGCGGGCCGCGTCCGGCGGGTGCGCGTCCGGCGAACTCCAAGGTGAAGTGGTCTTCCCCGGCGAGGAACTGAAGGCTTCTGCTGATCGCGGCGAAGCGGGGGCCGATCGGTGTGGAGGAGTCGCCCACGGGGTCCGAGGTGGGAGGGGGATGACCTGGGCGCTGTAGGACTGGTCGCCCATGTCCTTGGCGCAGGCGGGGTCGGTGTTGCGGGCGTGCTTCCAGGTGACGCTGACGACGGAGCCGGAGTCGGCCTCGAAGTCCTGGGAGAGGGTGCCGGGTCCGATGTCGACTGCCTGGTATGTGTACGGGGTGAGGGCGCGGCTGTACAGCGTCACCCCGCCGCGGGGGGTGGACGATCCGACCTGCCACGGGCCGATGTTCTCGCCGTCCTCGTACTCGACGTAGCCCCCGGCGGGGGCGTTCGGGTCGGAGAAGGTGCCGTTCTTTGATGAGGTTCCCGGCCGCTGCCGCTGGGGTGAGGGCAGTGGTGGTGGCCAGGATGGTGGCGCCCAGCAGGGCGCCGACGGACGTGCGCTTGTTCATGCGTTTCCTTCATGCGTCGGGAGATGGTTCCGCCGCTTCACGGGTGCAAGGACGGCGGTTGGGACGGGATCCACCCACGCGGGCCGGGAACTGTGGTCGGGCTGATGCTCGGGTCAGGCACCCCCGGGCGGCTCGCACGTGGGCGCCGCCGCGGGCGTGTGGGCAGCCATGCCGATGGCGTTCCCGCGTCATCGGCAGTCGGATGTGCCGCCCGGGGGCCGGCTTCGGAACGCGTCGGCCGCCCACGCCTGGGCGGGCCCGGCGTAGGGCGTCCCGGCGGGGAGGTGGAAGCGACGACGGCGCAAAGCGCGCCGGCGGGTCAGATCGGCGGGCTCACCGGCACGGTGGACGCCGTCGGGCGCCGGCGCCGGGGCCGGCTGCGACCGAAGGCTCTCGAGTGGATGTCATGGCACAGCGAAGGACGAGGTCACCTGCGCGGGGACCACCTGCGGGGATCAACCCGGTGCGCCCCTGCCGACGGACCACCCCCGCTCGCGTGGGGACCATTACGGCGAAGCCGATCTCGCCGTCGACACCGGTCAGGCCCTCCTCGACCTCGGCGACACGGCCCGCGCCCACCGGCTGACCACCGAAGGGCGTGCCCTCTGGCCCCCTCGAGCGCGACCAGACCAAAGGGGTCTTCCTCGCCTACCAGGCCAAGAGCCACCTCGAACTCAAGGAGCCGGAGATCGCCGCCCGCACAGCCGGGGAAGCGCTCCGGCTCGCCCGCCGCATCGGAGCACCGCGCTGCGAAGCCCTGGTCCACCTCGTCCCCGTCTTCCGGCGAGCGTCGGCCGCCGAAGGCGTCGAGGAGTTCCTGGTACTGGCCGCCGGTTGACGAAACCTGGAGAGCGCGCCTGCCGCCAGGTCCTCTGCCTCGTGACTCCCCGGT
Organism: Streptomyces sp. NPDC023157; assembly: GCF_055560575.1. Lineage (NCBI taxonomy): Bacteria > Bacillati > Actinomycetota > Actinomycetes > Kitasatosporales > Streptomycetaceae > Streptomyces > Streptomyces sp. NPDC023157. Next base: position 108,724 of record NZ_JBVHIL010000002.1, on the reverse strand, counting down.
CGCTCGCACTGTCTCTCACGCCCCTTCGCGAGGCTGCGCACCGGTGTCATCGTCCAGCTCGAAGAACCTCGCGGCCTTCCGGGCGAGCACGGCTTCGAAGAAGGCAGGCGCCTCGTCACCCAGCATCCGGTGCAGGGAGACCAGGCTGGTGATCGCGGCATCAGCGACCTCTTCCTGGACATGGCCCCAGGTGTGGCTCTGCCCTTTCCGGGGGTTGGTCGCCCAGGCGCCGATCACGGCCTGGGCCGACTCGCCGACCTCCTCGGTGAGTTTGAGGACCTGCAAGGTCCACTGCTGCTCTGCGGGGATCCCGCGCGCGGTGTCGAGACGGGTGAAGAACTCAGCCAGCCGGCCGATGGTCTCCCACGGGGCAGTGCTCAAAACGGAACTCCTTGGTCTCTGCAGGGGCGAGCGTCCGCCGACGGGAGCGCTGGCGGGCGTGATGGTGGGCTGGTCGTATGAGTCCCTGCCGCATCGCGTTCGCGACTGCGTGCGACCGGTTGCGCAGTTGCAGCCGGGTGATGATGGGGCGTGCAGGACATTCTTGATGGTCCGCTCGGAGTACGAAAGCTTCGCGGCGATGTCCGCGGTGCCGCAGCCCTCCGCGACCAGGCGCAGCACGTCGACCTCGCGCGCAGCGCGACCGGTGAAGTGCAGCCCGCGTGGCCGAGGACCTGGCCCTGGAGCCGGCCGATCTCCTCCAGGAGGCGTCCGACGAGGTCCGAGGGGAGTGGCCGGCGCCCTTCGCGACCGTACGGATGACGTGCACCAGGTGCTCGGGGGTCGCCTCCGCGCGCCGGATCACCCCGGCGACCCCGCACTCACCAGCTTCTGTTCGTCGATGCCGGTGGTCACGAGGACGGGGCGGGAGGTGCTGGTCCGATTGATGTGGCGGAGCAACCGCAACACGTCCTCGTCGACCGTGTCCACCACGAGCACGACGACCTCGGCCGCCGGGACGGCGTCCTCGGGCCAGTCGGCGATGGTGATCTCGGGACGGGGCCGCAGCTGACTGATCACTCCGGCCTGGGAGATCGGGTCGGGTGCGCGAAGAGCGACGGTGATTCGGGTGGTGGTCACGGCGGGATCAGCTGTCCGGGGTCGGCCGCGAGTCGGGCGAGAGGTGGGTGTTGTAGGGCTGGACGTCGGCGGGCGGGTGGTCGAGGGGGAGGTCCTGTCTCCAGGCCGTCAGGCACTGGCTGCTGGGCTCGAAGAGGGGCTGGGGCAGTGCGTCGAGGCTCCAGAACCGTCACGAGCCGATGGTCTTCTCAAGCTCCCGGGGTGTGCCGGACCAACGGGTGACCGGCGCGGGTACGGTGAGCCGGACGACGCCGCTGTGGGGAACGCGGTTCCGTGAGTAGTGGCTTCTGCTGCGATCCAGCTTTCCGCGCCCCGTGAGCCCCGCCTTCGACAGCCGATCATGAGCAGAACGCACGAGAGGCTCTCACCTGTCCGTCGCTCTGAGTACGGCGTGCTGCCGGCCGCTGAGGGCGGGTGGCGCTGCTTTCGGATGCGCTCTCCTGAGTGCCGTGCCGCTCGGCAGAAAGCGCGTTGGCCGAGCGGAAGTCGGGGGGAGAGCTTCAAGTGCCGCGACGATCGACAGCTTCTCAAACCGGCGATCGTCGTCCATGTTCCCTCGGCGATCTGGAGCGGGCACGGCCGACAGGGGGAGGCGAAGGCCGCTGAAGGCCGGCGCTTTGTCTACGTGCCCTTCCGCTGTGAGTGCTGTGGCCGTGAACGGGCTCGGTGCCAGGCCGGTGGTGGAGCCGGAGGCTGATCAGCGCGGTGATGGTGAAGGCGGCGACCTGGTAGAGCATGGCGTGCCGGGACGCGGTGTCCGCATCGGCGGCGGGGGCGTAGTAGGCGAGTCCGGCCGCGGTCACTCCGATGGATCCGCCGAGCTGCTGTGCTGTGGGCAGCAGGCCGGAGACCGAACCGGCTGCGGGGCCGTGCACTTGGGCCAGGACCAGGGTGAACACCGACGCGGTGAAGGCGCCGAACGCGGCTCCGCCGACGGCCAGCACGGGCAGTGCCGCCTGACGTCCCGCCGCCGAGCCGATGAGGGGCACCAGCGCCAGGCACATCCCGGCGAGGATTAGGGACGCGACGGTGAGCACCGACGGCCCGTGCCGGCGGGTGAGAGCGGGCGCGGCTCTGCTGCCGACGACGGCGCCGGCGGCGAACGGTGCCGACGCCAGTGCGGCCGTCAGGGCCGAGTACCCGACAGCGGATTGAAGGTGGAGGAAGAGCAGGTAGGTGAAGGAAGGCACGCCCGTGTTGAACACGAACACCAGCAACGTGCCTCTCCGCGCCGACCGGTCACGCAGCACCGCGGGATGGATCAGCGGATCAGGCCGGTGCGGGAGGCTCCGGACGAAGTGGCCGAGGGCGGCCACAGCCACGGCGAAGCCGGCCCACGTCCACCAGGGCCAGCCTGCTTCCCGCCCCAGCGCCAGGGGCAGGACCACCGCGCCGGCTCCCATGGTGACCAGCAGTGCACCCAGCTTGTCGACGCGGAGTCCGTCCGCTCCGCGGGTGCGGGGCAGCGCGGTAGATCCTGCCAGCGAGGCGAGCGCCACCGGCACGGTGAGGAGCATCACCAGCCGCCAGCCGAGGCCGAAGAGATCGACACTGAGGACGAGTCCGCCGATCAGCGGCCCGGCCAGTGACGCGACGGCCATGGTGGCGCCGTACAGGCCGAAGGCACGCGGCCGGCGCGTCGCAGGAGTGGCGGCCTGGATGAGCGACAGGATCTGGGGGGCGACCAGACCGCTGCCCGCGCCCTGCACCAGCCGGGCAATGATCAGCGATGCGGCGTCGGGGGCACACGCGCCGGCCAGCGAACCCGCGGTGAAGACCACGGTGCCCGCCACGAACAGCCGGCGGTATCCGTACCGGTCGCCCAGCCGTGCGGCGGGGATGAGCAGGCACGCGTACGTCAGGGTGTATCCGGCGAGGACCAGTTGCACGGCGCCGGGACCAGCGCCCAGGCCGGCCTGGATCGCCGGCGCAGCCACCTGGGCGACCGTGACGTTGAGCAGTTGCACAAAAGTGGCGCTGAGCACCACCGGCAGCACGAGGCGTCCGCCGCTCACGGCAGCAGAACCGCGGCGAGCTCGCGGGGCCGGGAGGCGAACGGGCTGTGGCTGCCCGGGAGGGTGCGCACGGTGAACGGGTTGCCGGGCATGGCCCGATCGGCTTCCGCGATCATCAGATCCTGTACGGCCGTCGGCAGCGCCCGATCGTCCGCGCAGCGCAGGAAGGTCCGCGGGACGCGCCCCCAGCGTTGTGGAGTCAGGGTGACCGGGGAGGTGGGGATCGCCAGCGGCAGATCGGGGCTCAGTGCCGAGCGCCAGCGGTCGAAGCGGTCCGGAGCAGTGTCGTGGTAGTGAGTCTGCCGCAGTTCCTCGATGTAGGCGGGATCCTGCGAGAGCGGGTTGATGCGCACAGCGCCCAGTTCTCCGGGGTCACCGAGGTTGAGGCTCTGGCCCCGTGCCGTGGCGTTCTCGGGTGCGCCGAGATAGTCGAAGAACCGGGGCCGTCCGGCAGGCACGAAGGCCGAAAGGTAGACGATCTCGTCGACGAGTTCGGGTGCGCGCTCGACAGCCAAGGACGCGGGGCCGCCGCCCGCGCTGTGCGCGACAAGCACGACGCGACGGTGGTGGCGGGCCCGGCGCAGCGTGTCAAGGACGGCCTCGGCGCTGTCGTCCATCGTCACGGTGGCGAGAGCGGACTTCTCGGTCAGCAGGCCCGGTTGGCCCGGCTGGAGGTATCCGGTGGGCAGTGGCGCGTCGAAGCCGTGCCCCGGCAGGTCGATGGCCATGCTCGCGGCACCGAGGGCGGCGAGTGCGCGCTGCGTCGCCGCCCACTGGCCGGAGCCGTGCCAGGCGCCGTGCACGAAGACGAAGACGGTGTCTGTGGAGGAAGAATCGGTCATGACCGCATTCCACGCGACCCGACCCCGATCATCCAGTGAAAGATCTGACAAGCTGTTTGGCGATACATGTGAGGTATGGCTGGGAGGCCGACATGGAGGCGCGGCACCTGCGGTATGCACTGACCCTCGCGGAGCACGCCCACTTCGGCCGGGCGGCCCGTGCGCTGGGCATCGCGCAGCCTCCGCTGTCCAAACAGATCGCCGACCTGGAACGGGAAGTGGGCGCCCGCTTGTTCGATCGCACCCGCCAGGGGGTGTTTCCGACGGCTGCGGGTGCGGCCTTCCTCTCCAGGGCGCGCAGGGCGCTCGACGAGATCGCGGCGGCCTCGGTCGACGCAGCCAGGGCAGCACGCGGCGAGACGGGACAGCTGCGCCTGGGGTTCATTGCCTCGGCGCTGCTCGAACCCCTGCCGGACGTCCTCGGCCGGTTCGGCCGCGAACGGCCCGACGTCCGGCTGGAACTGCACGAGATGGCGACCAGGCGCAGCACGGTCGCGCTCGTCGCCGGCGAACTGGACGTGGCGATCGGCCTCGGCCGGCCAGGGGGCGTCGGGGCCGAGCAGCTGGTTTCTGTCCCGATCGGACACGACCACCTGGTCGCGGTCGTGAGCAGCACGCACCCGTACGCGGGTCAGTCGTCGGTGGACGTGGACCAGCTGCGGCGACAGCCGCTGATTGTTGCGCCGGGAGAGGACGAGCCGGCCGTTGTCGCCGGGCTGCAGGCCCTCCTGGGCAAGGACTCCCCGGCGCTCTCCGGCGCGACCATCGCGAGGGACATCCACACCATCATCGGCCTCGCAGCCTGCGGGGTGGGCGTCGGTCTGGGACCCTCTCGCATGCTGACGGCCCCACGACGGGGCACGTGGTTCTGCGAGGTGACCCCGCGCACGCCTCTGCCCGATCTGGTCCTGTCCTTCAGTGCCCGGGACCGTTTCCCTGCACTGAACGCCTTCCTCGACGTCATCCGAAAGAACTGCCCCGAGGTCGGCGCCGCGCTCGACCACCGGCTCGGCCCACTCGAACCAGGGTGAGGGCCTTCTGGCAGCGGCCCGCGCCGGACGATGAGCCCGTCCTCGATGTCCAGGAGCCGGGTCCTGGTGCCAAGCGAGCGCGCCGCCCGAGCCAGGAGATCGTTGGCGCCCGTGACCGCTACTGAACGTTACCGCTGCTCATGATCACGCAGCCGGTGTCCGGGGCCGGCTGCGGATTCGTTTCCGGGCGGCGGGCCGCGTGCAGCCGGTACGACAGGGGCTGGTCGGCCTGCGGGGAGTCGATCGTCGTCACCGTGTCCACGACGAGGCCCTGGTCGACGAGGAGGTCTCCCACAGGCGGCGTTCGAGGACCCACGTGGGCATACGGTGCTCCGTGCCCGTGCCGGGCAGCCGCAGGATCTCGGGCCGTGCGATGACGGAGTCGGACGGCCCGTCGCCGCGCGAGTTGGTGTGCAGCGCGCTGAACAGCAGCCGTCCGCCGGGCTTGAGGCGGGTGGCCACGGCAGGCAGCAGGCGGTGCGGACCCAGGAAGGGCATGTCGCTGACGGAGTAGACCAGGTCGTAAGGGCTGGACTCCTGCAGGTGGTCGACGGCGTCGGCGCACACCAGGCGCAGACCGGGGTGTGCGGGCGCGGGACACCGGTGGGATGAACTGGGAGTTTCGGCGTAAGCGCGACCCCTCGTCAAACGGGGCGAGCGAGAGGCGCCTGCCGGGCGGAAGCCCAGGGCAGGCACCCTTTTTGTGCTCTTAAAAGAAGCCGAGTTTCTTCGGCGAGTACGACACCAGCAGGTTCTTCGTCTGCTGGCGGTACAGACTTGGCATCTTTCTGACCAGCACGAACGTCGGTTTCTCCGTGGCGATACCGGAGCGTGGACCGGATATGGTCCGGATCTTGGAGCCGCGGTGGGTGGCACGGGTGAAGAACCGAGCAAGCATCCGTCCTTTCCCGAGGTCCAGGGGCTGGAGAGGGTCGTCGTGACGGCGCATCAGGACGCGTGCGCACGGCCAGGACCGAGCGCCAGTCGCCGTACGCGGAGATCTTGCGGGCACTCTTGAGGGCTATCCGGCGGGGCAGGGCGGCGTCGGTCGGGCCAGTACGGCGTCGTGAAGAGCGAAGGCGGCCGCCACGTCGGTGCAGGAGCGGCCCGTCGAGAGATGACGGGTGGACGGGAGGAACGGTTCGTTCTGACCCAAAAGAGTGCTGGTCCGCGGCGTCCGCTGGATCCGCGCTGAGGCCCACGGGAGGTGCCCGACGACGAAGCCGGGGACGGGGCCGGCGACGTGCCAGGTGAGCTGGTCGGGGATCTGCCAACGGCCGCCCGCTCGCAGTTCATCGCGTGTCGGCATCTGAGGGCTCCGTTCGCCCGCTGTCCTGTCGGGATCGGCCGGTTCTGAACATGAACGGCGAGATACGGCCTTGATAAGTGCGTGCCGGATCCGTTGACGTCTCCCTCCGCAGGCCCTACAACACTAGACACATAGGTGACAGTGCACATAGGGGCGGTGGGTCGGTGAAGTTCGAGTACGTGCTGCTCGCTTTGATCGCGGGACGTCCGCGGAGCGGTTTCGATCTGGGGCGTTGGGTCGAGTCGGAGGGGCAGTTCCTGCGGTCGCGGGCGCATCACAGCCAGATCTACCGGCTGCTCGGCCGGATGACGGCCGACGGCTGGGTGGAGTTCGAGGTCGATCCGCGGGAGGGGCGGCCGGACGCGAAGGTGTACCGGCTCACCCCGCGCGGGCGTGAGGTGCTGTGGGAGTGGGTTCGTTCGCCGTACGAGCCGACCAGCCGGTTCCAGGATCCGGACTTCCTGGCCCGGTTCGCCTTCACCGCACCCCTCGACCGGCAGGCCGCGATCGAGCTGATCGACACCGAACTCGCCTACCGGCGCGCCCAGATCGCCCGCAACCGCGACCGAGACCGCGTCCTGCGCTTCGAGAGCCCGCTCCCCGAGATGGACAAGAGGCTGGCCCAGGAGGTCTTCGACGAGCTGCACGCGTACGGCTCGTCGGCGGTCGACACGTGGGTGGACTGGCTTGAGGGCATGCGACACCGCCTCGAACACCACCGGACGCCGGACACCGAGAGAGGGGATTCCCCCGCATGAAGGCCATCATGGTCATGTTCGACAGCCTCAATCGGCGCATGCTGCCGCCATACGGATCCGACTGGACCCATGCGCCGAACTTCGCGCGCCTCGCCGAACGGGCGGTCACGTACGACAACGCGTACGCGGGCTCCTTGCCCTGCATGCCGGCCCGCAGGGAACTGCACACCGGCCGTCACAACTTCCTGCACCGCAGCTGGGGACCGCTGGAGCCGTTCGACGACTCGATGCCCGAACTGCTCTCGCAGAACGGCGTCTACACCCATCTCGCGAGCGACCATCCGCACTACTGGGAGGACGGCGGAGCGACGTACCACGGCCGGTACAACACCTGGGAGTTCTTCCGCGGGCAGGAGGGCGACCCGTGGAAGGGCCACGTCGCCGACCCCGAGATGCCCGAGGGGCTGAAGCGGATGCGCACGCCCGCGTACCGCCAGGACTGGATCAACCGCTCCTACATGGCGACGGAGGACCGGCATCCGCAGACGCTGACCTTCGACGCCGGCCTGGAGTTCGTCCGCACCAACAAGGACGCCGACCGCTGGTTCGTACAGATCGAGACCTTCGACCCGCACGAGCCCTTCTTCTCCCACCAGCGGTACAAGGACCTCTACCCGCACGCGTACGACGGGCCGCACTTCGACTGGCCCGACTACAAGCGGGTGACCGAGACCGACGATCAGGTGGCGCACGCCCGCTTCGAATACGCGGCGCTGCTGTCCATGTGCGACCGCTCGCTCGGCCGCGTCCTGGACACCATGGACGAACTGGAACTGTGGGACGACACGCTCCTGATCGTCAACACCGACCACGGGTTCCTGCTGGGCGAGAAGGGCTGGTGGGCCAAGTGGGTGCAGCCCTGGTACAACGAGCTCGTCCATCTGCCCCTGTTCGCCTGGGACCCGCGGCATCCGGGGGCGGCGGGCGAGCGGCGTTCGGCGCTCGTGCAGACGATCGACCTGGCGCCCACGATCCTGGAGTACTTCGGCGTCGACCGCCCGGCCGACATGCAGGGCGTCCCGCTGTCGGTCGCCGACGACACTCCCGTACGAGAAGCCGGTCTCTTCGGCGCGCACGGAGGGCACGTCAACGTCACCGACGGCCGGTACGTGTACATGCGGGCGCCCGTCTCCCCGGACAACGCCCCGCTGTACGAACACACGCTGATGCCCACCCACATGCGCGGCCGGTTCAGCCCGGCCGAGCTGGTGGACGCGGAGCTGGCCGAGCCGTTCGGCTTCACCAAGGGCGTCCGTACCCTGCGCACGCCCGGACGCAGCCTCCTCAACCCCTATCAGCACGGCACTCTCCTGTTCGACCTGGAGAGCGATCCGGAGCAACTGGCCCCGCTGGTCGACGACGAGGCCGAGCTGCGCATGGCCTCCCTGCTGGTCGGCCGGCTGCGGGAGAGTGACGCGCCGCCGAGCCAGTACGAGAGGCTCGGGCTGCCCGCCGACGGCCCGGTGACCGAGAAGCACCTGCTGGTGCGTGCCCAGCGCGCCCAGGCCGAGCGGGCCGCGGAAGCGCTGCCGCGTCCCGAGGAGTTCCCGGCCGGGCGGGTGTCGCTGCGGACGCCGATGCGGACGCTGATGTCCGACCCGGTCACCTCCGTCGTATTGCGCAGGCATCTGCCGAGCCTGTTCGACTCCGAGCTCCTCCAGCTCCTCGGGCCCATGCCGCTGATCGACGTCGCGGCGGTAGCGGCCGGGGCCATGCCCCGTGACGCGCTCATGGCGGTCGCCGAGGAACTCGCCACACTCTGAGCCACCGAAGAAATGGCCGGTGACGGGGTTGCAGCCCCGTCACCGGCCGACACACCCCTTTTCCCCGTGCATCTCCAGCGAAGAGACCACACACCTAGAGGAAGCGAGGCGCCATGCCCGAGCTTATCCACGATCCCTCCAGAACCGGACGGGCCCCGAACACCAGAGTTCCCGGCCGCTGGCGGCAGCTGTCGTTCCTGGGCGGCGCCATGCTCGTCGACAACACCGAGGCCGGCATGATCGGCGGCCTCTTCCCGGTGATCCGGCAGGCCCTCGGGCTCTCGCTCGGAGCTCTGGGAGTCCTGACCGCCGCCGGCAAACTGATCGGCGTGATCACCACACCGCTGTGGGTGTGGGCCGCCGAGCGCTGGTCCCGCAAGGCGGTGCTCGTCCTCTGCGCCGGCATGTGGGGCGTATGGGGCATCGCCGCGGGCTTCGCGCAGAACTTCACCCAGCTCCTGCTGTTCTCGACGCTGCTCACCGCGGGATACGCCGGAGCCCACCCGATCATCACCACCTTCGTCGGTGACCTGTTCGACAGCGCCTCCCGCGGCCGGGCCGTCGGCATGCTCTTCGGGGCGACCGCGCTGGCGTCGTCGGTCTTCGCCGCGCTCAAGGGCCAGCTGGCGGGCGTGGAGGACGGGTGGCGCTGGGGCCTGTGGGCGATCGGCACGTTCAGCATCCTCTTCGGCCTGGTGCTGTGGCGGTTCCTGCACGACCCGGGCCGGGGCGCCTCCGAGCCGCAGCTCGCCGACCTCGACCCCGCCACCCGGAACGCCACCGGCCTGGTGAACCGACGCCAGGTCGCCTCCCTCCTGAAGATCCCCACCCTGGTGGTCCTCCTCGTCTCCCGGCTGCTCTCCGGCCACCTCCTCGTCTTCTCCTTCGCCGTCGTCTTCCTCGTCGAGGTCTACGGATTCACCACCCAGACCGCGTCCGTCGTCCTCATGCCCCTGGGGATCGGCTATTTCGCCGGAACGATCCTCGGCGGTCTGGCCGCCGACCGGGCCGCCCGCCTCAGCCCGCGCCACGGCCTGCCCGCCGTGCTCCAGGCGGCCCAGATCCTCTTCGCCGCCCTGGCATTCCTCGGTACCCAGTTCCACTACGGCGGCATCGGGCTGTACGCGCTGTTCTTCGGCCTCATGGGGGTGGCGCAGGGCGTCAACCCGGGCATCAACCGGCCGATGATCATGGCCGTGGTTCCGCCCGAGCTGCGGCCGGCCGCCTTCACCCTCTACATCTCCGTCTTCGAGGCGATCGCCTGGGCCCTGTTCGGGCTCGGCGCCGGCTTCCTCGGCGACGCGATCGGGCTGCGGCCCGTCTTCCTGTGGGTCCTGGTGATCCTGATGCTGGTCAACGGGGCGTTCCTGACCCTGCTGCACCGCACGTACGCCCGCGACACCGCCCGACTGCAGGCCGAACTCGACCAGCGGCGCGAGCAGGCCCTGTCATGAACCAGGGACCCTTCGCGCTGGTGCAGGGCGAGGAGGCGGAACGGTACGCCCCCGGCACCCCGGCCGCCTGCTGCGCACCCGGACGGCGGCCCGGCCTGCCTGACGCGCCTCTTCGGCTGCTCTCGCCACCGAGGCCACGGCACGACACCTCGGCCGTCGGGATGGTGATGCTGCCCGGAGGCGAGTTCCTCATGGGCACGGACGACGCGGAAGGATTTCCCGGCGACGGTGAGGGGCCCATCAGGAGGGTGCGGCTGAAGCCGTTCCTCATCGACACCTGCGCCGTCACCAACGACGCCTTCGCCCGGTTCGTCGCCGACACCGGTCATGTCACCGAAGCCGAACGCTTCGGCTGGTCATACGTGTTCGCCGGCTTTCTGCCCGCCACACTGCGGCGCGGCGCACCACGCCCGGAACGCACCCCGTGGTGGTGCGGAGTGTCCGGGGCCGTCTGGAACAGGCCCGAGGGACCCGGAAGCACCCTGGAAGGGCGCGGAGACCACCCGGTCGTGCACGTCTCCTGGAACGACGCGGCCGCCTACGCGGCCTGGGCCGGCAAGCGTCTGCCGACCGAGGCCGAATGGGAGTACGCCGCCCGCGGGGGCCTGGAGCAGAAGCGCTACCCCTGGGGCGACGAACTCGACCCGGACGGCATCCACCGCTGCAACATCTGGCGGGGAACCTTCCCCACGATGAACACCGCCGCCGACGGCTTCCGCGGCACCGCGCCGGTCGACGCCTTCGAGCCGAACGGATACGGCTTGTACAACACCTCGGGCAACGTATGGGAGTGGTGCGCCGACTGGTGGACCACCAGCCATCCCGCCCGGCGCCCGCCGGACGGGATGGCCGGCCCCGCCACCGGAACCGCGAAGGTCATCCGCGGCGGATCCCACCTGTGCCACCGCTCGTACTGCAACCGCTACCGCGTCGCCGCCCGCACCGCGAACACCCCCGACAGCACCAGCGGCCACGCCGGATTCCGCTGCGCCCGCAGCACCTGAGCACCCCGTCCCGTACGCACCGCCAGGAGACCCCATGCGCAAGAGCCGTACCCTCGGCACGCCCAGAACCCGCGTCCGTGCCCTCGCCGCCGTCCTCGCCGCGCTGACGACCACGGCCCTCGGCCTCACCACGACCGACCCCGCACACGCCGCCCCCGCCACGGGGGTCCACTACGTGGCCCTCGGCGACTCCTACTCCGCCGGCGGCGGCTCCTCGACCACCTACCTCAACGACTGCAACCAGAGCGTCAACTCGTACCCCTACCTCTACAACCGACTCACCGCCCCCGCCAGCTTCGACTTCCAGGCGTGCGGCGCCGCGAAGACCACCGACGTCCTCGACAAGCAGCTGGCTCCGCTGGGCGACACCACCACGCTGGTCAGCATGACCATCGGAGGCAATGACATCGGTCTCGGCACCGTCATGGCCACCTGCCTGTTCGGCACTGACAGCGCCTGCCTCGACGCCATCGCCACCGCCGAGACCACCGCACACGCCGAACTCCCCGGTAAACTCGACACTGTCTACGACGCCATCCGCACCCGCGCCCCACAGGCCCGCGTCGTGATCCTCGGCTACCCGAGGTTCTACGACCTTGCTGCCACCGCCTGCCCCGGCATCAGCGCCACCAAGCGCACCGCGCTCAACAACGGGGCCGACGTCCTCAACAGCGTGATCCGCGACGAGGTCGCCCAGCACAGCGGCTTCGTCTACGAAGACGTCGCCGACCGTTTCACGGGCCACCAACTGTGCGACAGCGCACCCTGGCTCCATGCCCTCAACTGGCCCATCGGGCAGTCCTTCCACCCCAACGCGGCCGGCCAGTCGGGCGCCTACCTGCCCGCCCTCCAGAACGCCGCCTGAACGCGAGCGGGCCACCCGCTCCGACGCGGGCATACTGACGGCCCGGGACCCGCCGCCTGCGGGGCCCGGGCCGGCGGGCGTCCGGCCTGTGTCAGGTCAGCGGCTCGGTGTGGCGGACAAGAGCGTCGTCCGCCAGCCGCCACCACTCCTCCAGCTGGCCACGGAACTGTTCCAGGCCCTCGGACGGCAGCGCGAAGACGATCTCCGCGTCGGCGAGGAGGCCCGCGACCGCTCGCCGGGCCACCTCGTCGACGCCGATCGCGAGTGGGACGTCGCCGGTCCCGAAGGGTTCGTCGGCGCGGCGGCCGAACCGTCCGGGGCGGTTGCGCTGGGAGTCCAGGATGCGGGTGTCGGCCTGGCCGGGGCACAGCAGGGTCACGCCGAAGCCCTGCTCCCGCAGCTCGTGTCTCAGCCCCTGGGTCACGGCGACGATGGCCTGCTTGGTGGCGGTGTAGAGGGCGGTGAAGGAGGGGTCTGCCAGGAACGCGTGCGTGGACGCGGTGTTCATCACGTGCTTCCAGCCGGTCTGCGCACGCATCCGCGGCAGGAATGACTGCAGGCTGTTGAGGAGCCCCTCGACGTTGACGGACGCCAGCCATCGCCAGTCGCCCAGGGAGGAGTCCTCGATGGTGCCGAAGAGCAGCACGCCGGCGTTGTTGCAGAGCAGTTCCACCGATCCGTATTCCTCGTACGCGGCCTGAGCCAGCCGCTCGACCGAATCGGGGTCGCTGACGTCGACGGCCACCGCCAGTGCCGTGCCGCCGCGCTGTCTGAGCCCGGCGGCGACGCGCTGCGCGCCCTCGTAGTCGATATCGGCGACCACGATCGCCATTCCGCGGTCGGACAGCTCGGCGCAAAGGGCCGCGCCGATCCCGCTGGCGCCGCCGGTCACGAGTGCCGTGCGCCCTTCGAGCTCTGCAGGTGCGGGCATGGTCATCCTCCGGGATTCGAATGGGGGCGAGGGAGACTTGCGGGCGCCGCTACCTCACGTATCGCTCGGCGAAGTCCGCGAGGGCGTCCACCATCGCCTCCAGCGAAGGCCCCGGCGGCGTCAGCGCGTGGACGTCGTTCATCCAGGGCGCGCAGAACAGATCCGTGACGCCCCATTCCTCCAGCTGGGCGCACGTCGTCGGGGTGGGGTCCGCCAGCGCGACGGCGGGCCCGACGCGAAGGTGTACTCGCTGACCGAGGAGGGCCGCGAGGCGCTGTGGGAGTGGGCCCGCTCGCCGTATCAGCCGTCGCCGCGCCTGGCGGACCCCGACTTCGTGCTGCGCTTCCTGTTCGCCGGCCTTCTCGACCGGGACATCGCCATCTCGGTCGTACGCACCGAACTGGAGTACCGCTCAACGACGCCAGTCCGACCGGGACCCTGGACGAGGTCTCCGCGGACTTCCGGCCACAGCTTCCCGAGATCGACCCCGCGTGGGCCCGGCAGCTGTTCATCTCGGCCCACGAATACGGGTTCTCCCAGCACGCCTCCTACATCACGTGGCTGCAACTCACGCTCGCGCGCCTGCAGAACCACCGCACCACCTGACGGAGACGGGCACTCATGGGGTCCCCTCCTTCCTGTCCCACTCGTCCAGGGTGCGCAGCGCGTGGGCGCGGACGGCCGGGTGGGGGTCGTGGGCGGCGCGTTCGAGGGCGGGGAGGGCCTGGGTTCCGGTGTTCCGGCCGAGGTTCTCCAGGGCCGCGTGGCGGACCGCGGGCGCGGGGTGGTGGGCGGTGAGGTGTTCCAGCAGCGAGGTGTTCCGGTCGTCCGCGAGGTGGCCGGCGAGGTCGCACAGCAGGCGGTGCGCGGAGACGGCCCGGCTGTGGTTCGTGCGGGTGATGGTGGAGGTGGCGGGGTCGAAGAAGCGTTGCTCGGCCAGGGGGTCGGGGTTGTCGAGCAGGAGGTTCAGCGACACCGACAGTTCGGCGGGGTGGTGCTGGGTGTGGATGTCACGGCTTGCCCGGTAGTACATGATCTTGCCGGGCGGGAGCGTGGTGTGTTCGAGGTAGGTCAGGTCGACGGGTTCGCCGGGGTGGCCGTCGACGGCTGTGGGGTCGTACTCCCAGATGGTGGTGGCGTATCCGGGGCCAAGGTGTCCGACGGTCAGGAACGAGAAGTTGTGGTCGTGCGGGGTTTCGTAGGAGTGCAGGGCCTGTTCCTCGTCGGCGGTCAGTGAGCTGGGCGGCATCCAGATGTTGGCGCGGACCAGGAAGCCCTCCCCGCGGCCCAGGAGCAGGCTCTGTCCCGCGTAGCGGTTGTCGGACTGCCAGGTGGCCAGGTCGGCCAGCTCCTGGTTGAGGTGGTCGACCAGCAGGTCGGTGTTGTCGCTCAGCGCGCGCAGCGCGCCGGCGGATTCCAGGACGGAGTCCGGGTCGTGGGGGTCGACGGTGGCGCGGATGTGGTCGAGGTAGTCGGCCAGGTCCAGGGTTCCGGACTCGGCCGGGGGCAGGGTATGGGTCACGCGGGGGCCTGGGATTTCGGGACCAGGGCCTGGACGGCGGCCTGGCGGACCTCGGGATGCGGGTCGTGGGCGGCGTCGTGGAGGAGTTGTCGGCCGGCCGCCGGATCGATGCGGTGCACGGCGCGGATCGCTTCCCACCGCACCTCGTGCGACGGGTGCCCGGCGAGCGATCGCAGGACGGGCAGGGAGGAGGGCCGGCGGCAGGCGGCGAGCAGGCGGACGGTGTACGTCAGGCGGGACGCCGTGCCGTCCGTGCTGATCATCCGCACCGGCCTGAGCGTGGCCCGGTCGTAGGCGAACCGGTAGGACAGATGCGGATCGGCGGCGAACACCAGGTGCACCAGCCCTCTGCCACTTGCCGTCAGAAGCGCCACCTGGGAACCCGCGCTGAGGGTGAACACCTGCCCCGGCCGCAGAAGGTGCCGGCCACGGGGTGTGAGCCGAGCCGCCGGGGCGAGGAGATCGGGGCGGTTCCCGGCCGGCCGGTCGAAGCACTCCATGCTCCCGCCTTCCCGTGCGCCGGAGGGGACGGCGAGCATGTAGTCGGCCGCTGAGGTGACCAGCAGATTCTCCGGCAGCGAAGGCACTGTCGCCCGCAGCGTCAGAGACCAGCCCGACCCCCGCGCAAGCACGAAGGACCCGCCGTCGAACCCTGCCACCCGGTGCCGGTGCCCGGCCTCGACAGCGCGGCGCAACAGCCGGTGCACCGTCTCCGTCACCGTGCCTGACCGTGCCAGCTCCCCGAACAGGCCACGGCAGCCGGCCAGCGACGGCCGTGCGCCGTCGGCAGCCAGCTGCCGGTCGACCCTTTCACCGAACGCGGCGAACAGCCCGTCACCCGCCGAAGGACCGGAGTCCCTCGGCGAGGTGACCTGATCAGCCATCGCTACTGCTTCTCACCGCCGTCGGAGACGCCCCACCCGAAGATGGTCGGCTCCCACGCGACCAGGTTCTCGACCGACCCGACCATGCCACCGACCGGCGCCACAGGCGTCGCCAGGTCGGGAAGCTCACCCTCGCCGCAGGAGCCCACCGGGACGCCGGACGAGGCACCCGATCCCGTACCCGCTACGGCCGTGTTCTTGACGACACCACTGCTCACGCGCTGACTCCCTGATGACTGAGGAACTGGACCAGTACTCGACGGACCGTGCAACGATCACAGTCCGTCCAGGTCACGGCCGGTACCCGCGTGTGCGTGGAGGGCTCGGTGCTGTTCGTTCAGGGGCCGAACGGCGGAGGACGGTTCATGTCCGCGGCGTGCCCTGCCTGTCTCCCGGCCGAGGCTCGATCACGAGGGCCGGGCGTGCTGCGCTCCCTCCTCGGCCAGGTGCGCGGCCAATCGCTCGACGGTCTCCGGGGTGAGTTCCGGGACGAGTCCGCACAGCTTGAGGAGCGGTACACCTCGGGCCAGGACGAGCAGTTCGGGGTTGTCCTGCGCGAGCTCGATGGGGACGGACGCCTGTTCCAGCGCCTGGCGGACGGCCGGTCCGCCGACGGGGTGGTCGAGCCATTCGCCGAGGGTGGACATCGCGGTGAGATCGTGGCCCCGGCCGTCGCCCGGCGTGGTCAGGACGGTGCGGAGCCGGATGTCGCGTGAGGAGGCACCGACCTCGACGGTGAAGGCTCCGGGGCTGATGCGCCGGCGGTTGCGGCCGGTGGACCACTGGGCCAGGTCGCGGCCGGTGAGCTCGAAGCGCGCGCGGCCGGACGCGCCCGGCTCCAGGCCTATCTTGGCGAAGCCGCGGAGTTCATGGCGGGGGCGGGTCGGACGGGCCTCGTCGTGGGCGACGTACAGCTGGGCGACCTCGTGGGCATGGCGGGTGCCGGTGTTGGTGAGCGTGACTTCGACCGTCCACCGGTTGTCGCCGGTCTGCTCCGCCGTCAGGTCGCTGTAGGCGAAGGTGGTGTAGGTCAGGCCGTGGCCGAAGGGGTAGGCGACGGGCCGGTCGAGGGTGTCGTAGTGGCGGTATCCGACGTAACGGCCCTCGCCGTGGAAGACGTGCCCGTCAGCGCCGGGGAAGTACAGGTGGGAGGGGACGTCCTCGAGTCGGTGGGGAATGGTTTCGGTGAGCCGGCCCGAGGGGCTGTGACGTCCGAGGAGGAGGTCGGCCAGGGCGGCGCCGCCGGCCTGGCCCGGCAGCCATCCTTCGAGGACGGCCTGGGCGTGCTCCTCCCATTCGGAGACCGACACGACACCGCCGTTGGCCAGGACCACGGCCACCCGTGCGCACGTACCGGCGATCTCGCGGAGGAGGTCGAGCTGCGCTGTGGGCAGACCGATGTGCGTACGGTCCAGGCCCTCGGTCTCGGCCGCCTCGGGCAGGCCGAGGAAGACCAGTGCGACGTCCGCGCGGGCCGCGAGGGCGACGGCCTCGGAGACGAGTGCGGGGTCGCGCTCCCCGTCGAGGGTGAATCCGGGCGCGAAGGCGACCTCCGTGTCCGGGCCGACTGCTTCGCGCAGCGCGTCCAGGGGGCTGTCGGTGCGGGTGGGCTCGACGTGGGAGCTGCCCCCGCCCTGGAAGCGGAGCGTGCGGGCGAACTCACCGATGACGGCGATGTGCTGACGTGCCGTCGGGTCCAGCGGGAGCAGGCCGCCGTCGTTCTTCAGCAGGACGGCCGAGGAACGGGCCGCCTCGCGGGCCAGCTCGTGGTGGGCGCCGACGTCCCAGTCCTCGAAGCGGGCCGCCCGGTCGACCCGGTCGCGCAGGGTCAGCAGCCGACCCGCCGCGGTGGACACCACCGTGGGGTCCAGCCGGCCCTCGCGCACCGCTGTCACGATCTGGTCGTCGGTGCCGGTGGGCGGCATCTCCAGGTCGAGCCCGGCGGCCAGTGCCGCGACACGGTCGTTCACGGCGCCCCAGTCCGACATCACCAGGCCGTCGAAACCCCACTCCTCGCGCAGGACCTCGGTGAGCAGCCGACGGTGCTGGCTTGCGTGGACGCCGTTGACCCTGTTGTACGAGCACATCACCGCGTACGGCTTCGCCTCGCGCACGATGTGCTCGAACGCGGGCAGGTAGATCTCGCGCAGCGTCTGCTCGTCGACGTCCGCGCTCACCCGCATGCGGTCCGTCTCCTGGTTGTTCACGGCGAAGTGCTTGACGCACGCTCCGACGCCCAGGGACTGGATGCCCTCGACGATCGCCGCGCCCATCACCCCGCTGATGTGCGGGTCCTCGGAGAAGTACTCGAAGTTCCGGCCGCACAGCGGACTGCGCTTGATGTTGACGCCCGGCCCGAGGACGACGTCGACGCCCAGGGCGGACGCCTCGCGGGCGATCGCGGCGCCGACGCGGACGGCGAGCGCAGGGTCCCAGGAGGAACCGAGCGTGACGGCGGGCGGGAAACAGGTGGCGGGCCGACTGCCCTGGATGCCGAGCGGATCGCCCGGGACGTCCTTCTGTCGGCGGATCCCGTGGGGACCGTCGGACAGGGTGAGGGCGCGCACCACGTCCCGTACCGGTGTGGTGTTCCAGGTGGTGCTGCCGGAGGTCAGGGACGCCTGTTCCTCCAGCGTGAGCCGGTCGGTTGCCGCGTCGGCCGTCATGTCGTCTCCCCTCGGTGAGATGCGGGTGCGGGTCTGTGGTTCAGCGGGCCGGGGTCGCGCGGGGACGTACGGTCGCCGCGGTCGGTGTCGGTCATGCGAGGTCACGTGCGGTCGTGCGGGCGGGGTTGAGGGAGCCGAGCCAGGCCGCGGACGGCTTGGGCGAACGG
This sequence comes from Streptomyces sp. NPDC023157, assembly GCF_055560575.1. Classification (NCBI taxonomy): domain Bacteria; kingdom Bacillati; phylum Actinomycetota; class Actinomycetes; order Kitasatosporales; family Streptomycetaceae; genus Streptomyces; species Streptomyces sp. NPDC023157. Next base: position 90,433 of record NZ_JBVHIL010000002.1, on the reverse strand, counting down.
GCGAAGGTCTGCCGGTTCACGGCGATCAGTCCGAAGGCGGGCGTGAAGGTGCCCCACTCGTAGTTGTCGAGGGCGCTCCAGTGGAAGTAGCCGCGCACGTCGGCGCCGTCGGCCATGGCGGCGGCCATGGAGGCGAGGGCACGCGTGGTGTAGTCGATGCGCCGGCTGTCGTCATCGGTCGCGATGCCGTTCTCGGTGACGACGAGCGGTACGCCGGGGGCGACGGCGGCGCTGTGACGCAGGGCCTCGCCGAGCGCTTCCGGGTAGAACTCCCATCCCATGGCGGTGCGTTCGGCGTTCTCGGGGACGGGCAGGGGACCGTCGGGGCCGACGAGGTTACGGCTGTACGACTGGACACCGAGCCAGTCGTCCCCGCGCGCGGCCTCCAGGAAGACGTCCTCCCTGGGGTGACGGTGGGCGGCGGTGACGTCGTCGGCCCCGTCCACCGCCTGGTACGCCTGGTTGGCCACGGACCAGCCCGTACGGATGTGGGGTGCGAGTGTCTTGATCGTGTCGACGGCACGGCGGTGGGCGGCGACGAGGGCCGTGGTGGTGGCCGGGTCGGGCAGCGGGAGCCCGAGGGCGGGCAGGGTGCCGCCGACGGTCAGTGTCTGCCGTACCGCTGCCATGACGGCGACCATGTTGGGTTCGTTGATGGTGCACACGTGCTCGACGCCGTCGGTGAAGACGGGCGCCGCGGACCGGACGAACCGGGCGAACGCCTCGGGCGCTTCGGGTGCGGTCCAGCCGCCTCGCTCGGCGAACCAGAGCGGTGCGGTGAAGTGATGGAGAGTGATCATGGGGCGCAGTCCGCGCGCGAGGGCGCCCTCGACCATGCGCCGGTAGTGGGCGATCGCGGCGCGGGAGAACAGACCCGGCGCGGGTTCGATGCGGGCCCATTCGATGCTGAAGCGGTAGTCGGTGAAACCGAGTCCGGCGAGCAGGTCCATGTCCTCACGCCAGCGGTGGTAGCTGTCGCAGGCGTCCCCGCTCGGTTCCTTGATGTGGTCGGTGAGGCCGCTGTGTTCCAGGGCCCACCAGTCGCTGGCCGTGTTGGCGCCCTCGGTCTGGTGCGCGGAGGTGGAGGCGCCCCAGAGGAATCCGTCGGGACACCTCGCCGGGCGGGCGGACGTTCGCGTCATGGGGTGGTGGGGTCCTTCCGGACGGGCCGCGGTCATGCGACGCGGCGGATCGGCAGGATGCACAGGCCGCCGGCGACGGCGATGACGGTCGCGAGCAGGAACAAGAACGGGTAGCCGAAGGCGGGGACCACCGCGGCGGCGAGGATCGGGGCGATCAGGGAGGGCACGGTGTTGGCGATGTTGAGGAAGCCCAGGTCCCGGGCCCGGTTCTCCGCCTGCGGCAGTACCTGGGCCATGACGGCCTGGTCGACGGCGAGGAAGCAGCCGAACCCGAGGGCCGCCGCGACGACGAACGTGAAGTACGCCCACAGCGAGGTGGTGGCGGACAGTGGTACGACGGCCGCCGCTCCGATCGAGGCGGAGACGACGATGAACGCCTTGCGCCGCCCGAGCCGGTCGGAGAGCGGACCGGACACCGCGATCGCGACGCCGGAGACGGCCACGTGGATGACGCTGGCCAGCGCGATCGTGGAACCGGCCCGCTCGGTGGACATGCCCAGGTAGTCCTTGAGCACGTAGAGCTGGTACACGAGGATGAGGTTGATGCCGAGCAGGGTCAGCAGCCTGCCGGCCATCGCCCACAACAGGTCCGCGTCCCGTGGCGGCACCAGGCTCCGGGCGAAGAGGCGGCCCGAGAAGCGTTCCCGGGGCAGGCGGGTGCTCGACCGGTCGGGCGCCGCGAGCATCAGCACGAGCCCGCCCACCGGGATGGTCCAGAAGATCCAGCGAAGCCCGAGCACCGGCGCCGCGACCAGAAGCCCGGCGGCCACACCGCCGATTCCCATGCCAAGCAGCGAGCCGATACCGGCCCAGGAGGACGCCTTGCCCAGGTGGGCGGGGGCCACCCGGTCGGGCATGACCGCGTTGAGCGGCGCGACGACCGCGTTGAGGCCGATCTGGAATCCGATCCACAGCAGTACGAGGACGGGAAAGCTCTGTGTGAACGACACCGCGCAACCCAGAACGGCCGTGGTGAACCCGCCGCACAGGATCCACGGGTTACGCCGCCCCCAGCGCGAGCGGGTGCGGTCCGACAGCACCCCGATCACGATGTTGGCCGCCATCGCGGCGACCGCACCGGCCCCCGCCAGGACGGCGTAGCGGCCGGTCTTGGTCCCCTCGTCGAACTGCTCAAGGAGCGCCAGGAGCAGAGTGTGCGACGCGGCGACCGGCAGCATCCAGCTCAGGTGCGCGATGCCCAGTACGGGGCCCAGGCGGCCTGCTCTCGCGGGTGGTTCCTTCTCGGGGACCGGCACATCCGGCAGGACCGGACCGGCAGACGGCGACGTCATGGACAGCTCCTTTGCTGTGCCCGCGCTCAAGGTCGGCTCACCCTAGCCACGAAACCCTAGAGCTTCAAGGTTTTCGGCTGGGGTTCGTAGACTGCCCGCATGAGTACTCCTCGGGGCCCCTACGCCAAGACCTCGGCCAAGCGCCAGAAGATCCTCGAAGCCGCCCTCGCCGCCTACGAGGAAGCGGGCAGCCGTAGCGTGTCCGTACGTGACATCGCCCAGCGCGTGGGGATGACCGACGCCGGCGTGCTGCATCACTTCGGCAACCGTGAGGGACTGCTCACGGCCGTACTCGAAGCCCGCGACGCCGAGGCCGTCGCCTCCTTCGGCGACCCCATCGAGAACCCGCCTGCCGCGCTGGAGATCCTGGCCCGCAACGCCGCCACGCCGGGGCTGGTGAAGCTCTTCGTCGATGTGGCCGCCGCCGCTGCCGAACCGGAGCACCCGGCCCACGACTTCTTCACCCGGCGCTACGAGCGGTACCGCGACGGCCTGGCCGGCATGCTCGCCGAGACCGCCGCATCCAACGCCCCCGCGGCAGCCGTCGACCAGTCGGAACTCGACGCCGACTGGGCGGCCCGCGTCCTGCTCGCCGTCACCGACGGCCTCCAGCTCCAGTGGCTTCTCAAACCCGACATCGACATGGCAGCCGACCTCGCCCGCCTGCACAGGGTCCTGGTGGACGCCCTGCGCGACCGGACGCAGGGCACGTCCTGAACGAGCCGGACCGCCCGACGGCTCAGGCCGCCGGGCGAGCACCTCTTGTGGTCCGGCTCGGTGTGGGCCTTGAGCGCACCCTCCCGTGGCGCGGGGCCGGATCGCCGCGAAGTGGCCACCGAGCGGGCCGAGTTCATCCGTTCGTCCTGCAGGTCCCAGGACGCGGCCCCTTCCCGGAAGGGGGTGGGCACGGGCGACGTCGAGCGCGGCCCCCTCGTACGCGCCTGAGGGCAGCCAGGGGTTGACGCCCCCATTGGTCTATGCCAACTTCTCCTCGGCGCATGACCAGCCGTCCCCACCAAGGGCGTTGAAGCAGCAGGCTTCGCCCTCGGCATCGTGCTGCCTTCCCCCCATCGCCTCTCCAAGAGGAATCCCCATGCGCAACGGAACAGGCCGCCGCAAGCTGCGGATACGCACCGCCCTCGCAGCCGCCACCGTCATCGGCCTCGGTGCCACGGCGTTGACCGCCCTTCCGGCCGCCGCCGCGGAAGAGAGCGTCGCCGTCCGGTACCGGCATGGCGGCACGGGCGTTGACCAGGCTGCGCCGTGGTTCACGGTGGTCAACACCGGGTCGACGAGCGTCCCATTGAGCCAGGTCAAGCTGCGCTACTACTTCAAGGGTGACCCCGGCGCCTCCTACAGCTACGCGTGCGACTGGGCGGTCAGGGGCTGTACGCAGGTGACGGGCACGTTCGGCACGCTGGCGAACCCGACCGCCACGGCGGACCGGTACCTGGAGGTCGGGTTCGCCGCAGGCGCCGGGTCCCTCGAGCCGGGCGCCGACACCGGCGACGTACAGCTGCGCTTCCACCGCTCCGACTGGCAGCCGCTCGACCAATTCGACGACTATTCGTTCGGCCCGGCGCAGTCCGCGTACGGGAACTGGAGCAAGATCACCGCCACCGTCGGCGGCGTGCAGGTCTGGGGCACGGCCCCGGCCGGAAGCGAGCCGACGCCGACCCCACCCGCGACCCCGACCGGCCCCACTCCCACCACTCCGACGCCTACCGATCCGCTCCCCACCGGTCCGACCGTGCCCCCGGCCGGCCGGGGTGTCCTCTTCGACGACTTCGACTACACCGGCCACACCGATCCGGCGATCGCCGCACATGGCTGGACCATCCGCTCCGGCGGAGGCGGCCCCGGTGTCGGCGAGGCGGTCTGGGCGCCGGAGAACGTGACCTTCGCGAAGCAGGGCACGAACTCCGTCATGACGCTGCGCACGTCGACCCAGGGCTCGGGCGCGTCGACCCGGCAAACCGAAGTGCACACGGGCGTGCGGAAGTTCAAGAGCGGTACGTACGCCGCCCGCGTGCGCTTCGCGGACGCTCCGGCCAGTGGTCCGGACGGTGACCACCTGGTCCAGAGCTTCTTCACCATCAACGACCTCACCGCTCCGATGGCGGACGACTACGCCGAGTACGACTTCGAGTACCTCCCCAACGGCGGCTGGGGCGAGACGGCGAACGTCCTCTACACCACCTCCTGGGAGACCTTCCGCCCCGACCCGTGGGAGGCGGTCAACCAGCACACCGAGGCCCGCACCAGCCAGGCCGGCTGGCACGACCTCGTCCTGACCATCGACGACACGGCACTCGTCTACTACCTCGACGGCAAGGAGTTCGCCCGGCACGACGCCCGCTACCTGCCCGAGCGGCCCATGTCGATCCACTTCAACCAGTGGCTGATCGACCTTGCCGGGCAGACCTCCACTACCCCTCGCGCCTACGAGGAGCAGGTCGACTACGTCCTTCACGTGAAGGACCAGGTCCTCACCCCCGCCGAAGTGGCGGCGAAGGTCGCCACGTACCGCTCGAACGGAACAGCCTTCGAGGACTCCGTCCCCGCCTCTTGACCTCACCCACTCGCCCTGGACCGCGCGGACCCCGCGACGAAACCGGTCGCCTTCGACCTGGAGACAGCCGGCGGCTGCCCCTCAGGTCCAGCGGCCGGGGGACGTCCTGCCAGGACGCGGTCGGCGGCGTGGTGGGGGCAGGAGGCGGCATGCCACGTCAGGCTGAGTCGGTCCCCGTCCAGGGCGAGGGCGCGGGCCTGACCGTCGGCCGGTCCCGCCGCGCAGTGTGGGCACACGAGGGTGTGCGTTCGCAGTGATTCCGGTGGTGGACCCTGTGCCGGGTCGTCTTTGTCCGGCTCGGGCCAGCGGCCGAAGGGGCCGTTGGTGCCGGGACCGGGGGCGCCGAGTACACCCGGGCCCGCTGCCCAGCCCGGTGCAAGCGGGCGGGGCAGCGGCCTCCGGGAGCCGATGGCCGGTGCCTCTGGCCCCAGAGGCACGCCGTGGCAGGTGGGCGGTCAGGTGCGGGTGGCGGCGACGGGCTCCTTGGAGTCCGGGACCGTGGGTGCGACGGTCGTCGTGGTGCCTTCGATGTCGACGTGGGGGACGAGTCGGTCCAGGCGTGCGGGGAGGGACCAGGCGCGGTCTCCGAGGATGGCCAGGGCAGCGGGGACGAGGGTGAGGCGTACGAGGAAGGCGTCGATGAGGACGCCGACGGTGAGGGCGAAGCCGATGGACTTGATGACGGGGTCGGGGCTGAAGATGAATCCGCCGAAGACGGCGGCCATGATGAGTGCGGCAGCGGTGACGACGCGTCCGCTGCGGGCGAGGCCGTGGGTGATGGCCTCGTGCGCGTTGCCGGTGTGCTGGTAGTGCTCACGGATCCGGGAGACGAGGAAGACCTCGTAGTCCATGGCGAGTCCGAAGAGCACGCCGATGACCAGGACGGGCAGGAAGCACAGGATCGGGGCGGCTGCGGCGAGCTGGACGACGCCGGCGAGGTGTCCGTCCTGAAAGACCCACACGACCGCTCCGAGGCTGGCGGCGATGGACAGCAGGAATCCCACGATCGCCTTGAGGGGGACGAGCAGGGACCGGAAGGCGATGGTCAGGAGGAGCAGGGCGAGCAGGACGGTGATGCAGAGCAGCAGGGGCAGTGCGTCGGCGAGCTTGGCGGAGATGTCGATGGTGGCGGCGGTCGCGCCCGCCACGTACATGGTGCCGCCGGCATCGGTCACGGTCTGGTGGTCGTCGCGCAGACGGTGGACGAGGTCGGTGGTGGCTTCGTCGTCGGGGCCGGTGGTGGGCACGATGCCGAGCAGCGCGACGGATCCGTCCGCGTTGGTGACCGGAGGAGCGACGACGGCGACGCCCTTCTCGGCGGCCAGTGTGGTGCGCAGGCCGTCGAGGACCTGCTGGCGTTCGGCAGCGGGAAGATCGGCGACGACCACGGCCAGAGTGGCGTTGAAGCCGGGGCCGAAGCCTTCGGCGAGCAGCTGGTATCCACGATGCTGGGTGCTGGCGACGGGCTGGCTCTCGTTGCCGGGCAGTCCGAGACGGAGGTTGCGCGCGGGCAGGGCGAGCGCGGTCAGCAGGACGGTACCGGTGAGAAGGACGATGACGGGGCGGCGGGTGACGGCCCGGGCCCAGGCCATGCTCCACGCTCCGGCCGGCTTCCTCGTGGTCGGGCGGAGCCGGGGCCGGAGGCGTTCACCCGAGTAGGACAGGAGAGCCGGAACCAGGGTGACCGCGACCGTCACGGCGACGAGCACGGTGAACGCGGCGGCCAGACCCATGACGGCAAGGAACGGGATCCCGGTCAGCGCCAGCGCGGCCAGCGCGATCACGACGGTCAGGCCGGCGAAGACGACTGCGGTCCCGGCCGTGGCGGTGGCCCGCGCGATCGCTTCCTCCACACGGGTGCCGGGATCGGCCAGCAGTTCGCGATGGCGGGAGATGACGAACAGGGCGTAGTCGATTCCCACGGCCAGGCCGATCATCAGGGCCAGCACGGTGGCCGTGTTGGTCATCTCCACGAAGCCCGACACGAAAAGGACACCCATCACACCGACGGCGACACCCACCAGTGCGGTGAGCAGGGGCAGTCCGGCGGCCAACAGCGAACCGAGGGTGACGGCCAGCACGGCGAACGCGACGATCACACCGACGATCTCTCCGGCGCCACCGATCCCGCCACCCGCGACAGGCAGCACCGAACCGCCGAACTCGACCTGCAGACCGGCCTCACGCAGCGGCTCCACCGCCCCGGACAGAGCCGACCTGGCCGACTCCGTCACCTCGGAGGCCGGCTGAGCGAACTGGACATCCGCGTACCCGATCCGACGGTCCGCCGACAGCGCCCCTCCCGTCTCCGGCCCGGCGACATGCACCACCCCCGGAACCCGGGCAACGGAATCCAACGCGCCCGCCAACGCCTCGCGGGCGCCAGCCTCCGTCAGCGTGCGCCCCTCAGGCGCGGCGATGATCACGCGCGCGGAACCACCGGAGGCAGCCGGAAACTTCCGGGCGAGGAGTTCCTGCGCCTGCTGCGACTCAATGCCAGGCACGGAGTACGTGGTGCCCAGCTGTCCACCCAGCGCACCACCCAACGTGCTGACCACCACAACCAGCAACAGCCACGCCAGTAGCACCCGGCCCCGACGCCGCGCCGCCCAGCGCCCCAGTTCATACAGCCGTCCGGCCACGCCCATCGCTCCTTCTCCCAGCAACAACAGATTTATGCATCCTAGGATAAAAATGCACTGCATGGCATTTACCGCTCTGGAGGTAGGGTTCCGCCATGGACCAACCGGGGCTGAGGGAGCGCGGAAAGCAGCGCCGCAGGGAAGCGATCACGCGAGCGGCCTACCGCCTCTTCGCCGAACGCGGCTACGGCCCCACGACGATCGACGACATCGCTCAGGCCGCCGAGGTCGCGCGCCGTACCGTGACCCTGTACTTCCCCAGCAAGCAGGATCTCGCCCTGGCCCGCACGGCCGACTCACTCCAGCGCCTGACGGACGCCCTGACGGACCGCCCCGACGGCGTGAGCACGCTGGACGCCGTCAAGGCGTGGCTGGACCAGGAGATCAAGGCAGCCACAGAGCTCGACCTCCTGGAACATCGCATGTTCGAGGCCAACCCCGAACTCCAGGCCCTGCGGAGCATTCACTACTCCGACGCAGTCCGGGCGGGCACCACGTCGATCGCCCGCGACATCGGAGCGGCCCCCGACGATGCCGGGCCCGCCCTCGCCGCCGCTGCCATCGTCGCCGTCATCACCCAGGCATACGCCACAGCCGAGAACCAGGACGCAGAACAGGCCCTGCGGACCGGCTTCGCCTTCCTCGAAGCCGGCATCGCATCCCTCGCCCAACCATCGAAACCCTGAGGGGCCGTCGCCCTCGGAGGGCCTTCTCCCGACCGTCACCGAGTGCGCGGGCTGATCGTTTTCGGCCGCCCCTGGGATCGTTCGGATCTGCTGTGCCGCGCCAGCCTGTGCGATCTGCCGGGTAGAAGGTGGATCGTCTCCACGGACAGGCAGGCGCCAGGGCTCGGCCAGGCCACCTGCTCCGTCGACGGCGCTTGGCAGGGCGGCTGTCGGCGCACCGCGCAGACCGGCGTGCAGTCGAAGTCCTTGCCGCTGAGCAGGGCCGCGACGGTGAGCAGATCGTCGTCGGCGAGGACGCCGCGTTCGCGGGTGTGGAGGCAGAACGGTGAGTGCCCTTGCCCTGGAACCGAGGGCCGGAGTTGACCGCGTACACCTGGACGTCCGCGAGAACGCCGAGGGGGGTACCGCTGCCATGAGGCTTCCACCCGCTGCCTCCGGGTGCTTCGAACGGCTCCAAGTCCAAGTGCCGGCCGGGAGCGAGGAGTCCGTGTCACTCCGCGCTGGGGAGGCCACGGAAGCGCCCGGCCCGGTCGTACCCGGCATCGAGACTCCGAAGGTCCCGGACACCACGGGCCACCGTCAGCAGACGCGGGCTGCGCTCCCGCACTCTCGCCTCGTCACCGAACACGAGCCACGCGGCTCGCTGGGCCCGGAGTTCAGGCCGAGCTCCGCACCGAACAGTGGGTCGTGGGCGTTGCGTATGCGCTCCGGCCACCACCCGCCGTTACTGAGGGTGTACGCGTGGTGTCGCCGGTGTGAGGCCGGTCGCTGTGAGGCATCCGTGGACGATGTCGCTGCGGCACTGGATCTGGCGGAGGTCGTGTCGCAGGCGATGGATCAGGTGGTCGGGGTCGGCGAAGGCGGTGTTGGCCTGGCTGGTCCGGCGGAGGATCGACCAGATGCCTTCCACGGGGTTGAGGTCGGGTGCGTATGGCGGCAAGTAGTAGGCGGTGAGCCACTCCTGTGCGTCAATGAGCGTTTTCAGCGTGGCCACTGATCGGGTGGCGCCGGTCAGATCGAGATGAGGGCCGCAACACACAAAGCCCCCGTGCCGTTGAGGGAGGTGTTCGACGTCTCAACCCATCGGCACAGGAGCCCTGTTGGTTCCCTATCCTGTCGCACTCGACCTCCCGCACGCCCTGGTCGAGCGGGTCACGATGCTCATCGTCACCCGTGAGGGTGACCGGCGATGCAAACTCCCGCCACACCAGCGCGCGCTCGTCGCTCTGGTCTACCTGCGCCGCCACGACACACTCACCCGGATCGCGGCCGGCTTCGGGATATCCGTCGGCACCGCACACGCAAACGTCACCACCGTGACCGGCCTGCTCGCCGACCAGGCATCGGGCCTGCTCAAGACACTGCGCGAGCACGATCCGGACTTCGTCCTGCTGGACGGGACCCTCGCCGAATGCGACCGGGTCGGCGACAGCCGCGCCGACTACGCGGCCAAACACCGCTGGCACGGCGTGAACGTCCAGGTCGTCACCGACCCCGCCGGCGAGGTGCTGTGGAAGGAGTGGACAGATGACGGCGCGGTGCACGAGGTGCACTCGCTCAAGCGCCGCGCAGCTACCGCGACTCGGCCCGTGCCCATCCCGCCGCAGTTCGTACATCTCCTCCGTGCACACATCGACCGCTTCGGCGTGGCACCGGACGGTCGGCTGTTCCGGAACCAGGCCGGCAACTACGTGGACCCAGCGGCCTATGGCACGACGTGGGCGCGGGCGCGGAAGTACGTACTGACACGCATGGAGCTCAGCTCCGGGCTGGCCAAGCGTCCCTACGATCTCAGGCACGCCGGCATCTCGTTCTGGTTGTACTCCGGTGTGGACCCAGCCGAATGCGCTCGCCGCGCGGGTCAGAGCATCGAGGTTCCCTTCCGCCACTACGCCAAGTTCCTGGACGGCGTGCGGGAGCAGGCCAACCGCCTCATCGAGCAGTCCATGGAGGAGTGGGACCGCGTCAGCCGAGGTGAGGCCCCTGCGGGCTGAGAGGTCGTTTTCGCCCGATGTTTTATCCCGGGATCGGCTGTTTGGTCTGTGGTATCGGGTCGCGCCAGGAGGTGGTGTTCTCGCCGGTGAGGCGGCGGGCCATGAGGTCGGTCATGGCAATGTGGATCACGGCCTCGGAGCGGGTGGGCAGGGTTTCGTAGTCGCGGGTAAGACGGCGGTGGAGCATTAGCCAGCCGTAGGTCCGCTCGACCGCCCATCGTTTCGGGATCGGGGTGAATCCCCTGGTCCCGGGCTTGCGGGCGGTGATTTCCATGTCGATGCCGGGTCGGTCCCCCGCGGGAGCGTCCGAGGCCGCGTTCTTCGAGCCCCCTTCGGCGGCCGCGTGCTGGTGGGCCCGCACGTTGGTGGAGTCGATCGCGACCAGCCAGTCCACCTGCCTGCCGAGCGCCGCTGCCGCTGTCTCCGCGCGCTGTCGGTCGGCCACGCCGAGCGCATGTCGACTCCGGCCCGACGCGGGGCAACAGATGACACGGCAGGACGTCGTCCCGGCCCGAAGGGCTCGGTTCAGTCCGGGTCGGCGGACCGTAGGGCTGCCACCAGGCCCGACTCGTAGGCCGCAATCACCGCCTGCGCCCGGTCACGGACGCCGAGTTTGTCAAAGATGCTGGTGATGTAGTTCTTTACGGTGGAGACACTGATCTCCATGGTGCGTGCGATCTGGTTGTTGTCCAGGCCGGTAGCCACCAGGCGCCAGACCTCCACCTCGCGCGGTGTGAGACCGGGGGTGTCCTCTGCGGCGGGCCGCCGACGGGACGGGGGCGCAACCTGCTCGTTCCTGACATAGGCGGAGATCAGCCGGGTCAGCAGACGGGGAGCGACGGCGGCCTCGCCCGCACGGACGGTGCGGATCGCGGCCACGAGGTCCTCGGGCGAGCTGTCCTTGGGCAGGAAACCGTATGCGCCGGCGCGCAGTGCGGCGACCACGTACTCGTCCATGTCGAAGGTGCTGAGGGCGAGCACCCGGCACTCGGGAAGGTCACGAGCCAGTCGCTCGGTGGCGGCCACACCGTCGAGGACGGGCATCCGGATGTCCATCACCACGACATCGGGCCGGTACTCGCGGGCGAGCACAAGAGCCTGCTCACCGTTTTCGGCCTCGGCAACCACGGTGATGCCCGGAGAGGGGCCGAGGATCAGGGCCAGCCCGCGCCGCACCAGCGGCTGGTCGTCCGCGATCAGTACCCGGATCGTCCGCTCGCCCACGGCCTCGTTTTCGGTGTTCGTCCCGCTCACCGGTCAGTCCTCCTCATCCTCGCCCGTCGGAGCTTCCAGCGGCAGGCTGGCCACGACCTGGAAGCCGACCTCGGACAGCGGACCGGCCTCCAGTACGCCGCCGTGCAGGGCGACCCGTTCACGCATGCCGACCAGACCGTATCCAGAGCCACGCCTGATGCCGGGGCCCGAAGGAAAGTCGGCCGCGTCCATCGCGCCCTGGTCGGTGACGGACACATGGACGCGCTCGGGTCGACATGTGAGGCGGACCTTCACCGGCACGTCGGGACCCGCGTGCTTGCGGGCATTGGTCAGTGCCTCCTGGACGACCCGGTAGAGAGTGAGACCGACCACCGGCGGCAGTCGTCCGGGCTCGCCGTCCACGGTCAGCTCGGTGGGCTGTCCGGCCTGCCGAGATTCCTTGATCAGACGGTCGAGGTCGGCCAGGCCGGGCTGCGGCGACTCCGGGGTGCCATGCCGGTCGGTCGCCGTGTCCTCGTCGGTCCGCAAGACGTCGAGGAGCTGCCGCATCTCGCGCAGGGCCAGCCGCCCCGACTCCTCCAAGGTGACCAGGGCGTCGCGGGCGACACCGGTGTCGTGGTCGAGGTTGGCGCGGGCGCCGCCCGCCATCAGCTGCATGATGGTGATGCGGTGGGCGACGATGTCATGCAGCTCCCTGGCGATGCGGCGGCGTTCCTCCGCAAGCGCCCGGTCGGCGAGGAGCCGGCGGTTGGCCTCCGTCTTCTGGTGCCACCGGTTGACTGCGAGACCGGTGGCGGCAACGAGGCAGGCGGCGAGGCCGGCGCTGGTCACGTTCAGGAACCCGTGTGGGGCGGCGAGGTCCGGGGTGAGCAGGGTGACGCCGATCGCCCCGATCGTCAGGGTGGCCGTCGCCCGCGGACGGCCCGTCCGGGCAGCCGAGTAGAGGGCGACCGCGAGGGCGGCGCCGAAGTGATGGCTGATGGACGTCGTCAGGTTCACCAGCGCAACGAGCACCAGGCTGACGGCCATGACGGTGAGCGGGAAGCGGCGCCTCATGAGCAGCGGCATCGCGGTCACCGTCAGGAGGAGGATGCCGAGACTCGACATGGGCACGCCCGAAACCTGTGAGAACGCGGTGTATCCGACGAGGTCCACGACGGCTGCACCAACGGTCAGCAGGGCGTCGTTGCGGGTCCACGGCAACGCGTCGGCGTCCGGCGGGAAGAGACGCCCGCGCAGTTCCTGGCGCGACGGCAAAGCGCTGCGACGCGCCATGTTGGTCCCTTCTTCGCTGTTCCCCGCCGTGATGCCGGACGGCCCGCCCGGCATCGACACCTGGCTCATGCCATTGTCCCTGCCTGCCGCGGCGCCGGCTCCGCCCCTGGGGCGAGATCGGACCAGGACCAGGGTCCCGGTCCGGTGGACGGCCAGGTCCAGAGCCCCGTACCGCTTCTCGTCCCGCACTCCGACGATCTGCGCGAACTCCGGTGATGTGCTGGAAGGGAACTGTCCGAGAAAGCCTTCGAACCGGAGTCCCCGTGATTCGCACCCTGGCCGGATTCTCCACGAGAAATCCATGGAAAGTCATCACCCTGTGGGTGCTGCTGGGAATAGGACTGGCCATGGTGGGTCAGGCACTGATGTACCGGGTCACCGAGAGCCAGCTCGGTGACTTCCTGCCGGAGAAGTACGACTCGGCGGTGGCGCTGAGCGTCGCCGAGGGCAAGTTCGGGATCAAGCCGGACGCCAATGCGGTGACCATGCTGGTGAAGCGGGCCGACGGAAAGCCGCTCGGCGCGGCCGACCAGCAGCGCGCGGAGACAGCGGCAGCGGCGCTCGCCAGGCAGCGGGTGACCATGCCGAAGTCCGAGGACGCCCCCGACTTTCTGGCGAAGGAATATTCCCAGACGCCGAAGGTGACGCCGGGCACGGTCGCACCCCACCGCACTTTCGCTCTCTTTTCTGTCGGCCTTTCCGGTAATTCGACCGACCCCGGTCTGCAGAATGTGTTCAAGGAGTTCCGGAAAACCGCTTCCGACAGGTACGCGCAGGACGGACTGCGCATCGGATTCGCCGGCGGTCTGGCCGACCTCGTCGACAGCGCGGAGGCGGAGAAGACCACCAGCACAGTGGCCGGGGCACTGACCATCGGCCTGATCGTGCTGCTGAACCTGCTCGTGTTCCGCAGCGCCCTGGCGGCCGTCCTGCCGCTGTTGGCGGTCAGCCTCGTCGGCGGCGCCGCCGCGGGCGCGGTGGTCGGCACGGCGCTGCTCACCGGGATCAAAGTGGACCCGAGCACACCGCAGCTGATCAGTGTGGTGCTGCTCGGCATCGGGATCGACTACTTCCTGTTCCTGCTGTTCCGCTTCCGTGAGCGGCTGCGCGCGCAGCCCGAGCGGAACGCCCGCGAGATCGCGGGGGAGGTGGCGGGGCGGGTTGGCTCCGCGATCACCTCGGCGGCGCTCACCATCGTCGCCGCCTTCGCCACTCTCGGTGTCGCCAGCTTCGGGCAGTTCCGCGTGCTCGGCCCGGCCGTCGCGATCTCTGTGATGGTGATGCTGTCGGCCAGCCTGACCTTCATGCCTGCCCTGCTGGCGGTCTCCGGACGCAGGATGTTCTGGCCCTCCCGAGCCCTGAAGCACACGCCGCGCGAGGGTTCGGCCGGACGCTTCGGCGACACCGTCGCCCGGCGACCGCTCGCCGTCACGGTCGGCGCGATCGTTCTGCTGAGTGTGCTCGCCGCCGGGATGGCCGGCATGAAGATGGACTACGGCACCGGCAGCGGCAGTACTGGCACACCGGCCGCGGCCACCGCCGCAGAGATCTCCCGCGCCCTGCCCGCCGGGGTGTCCGACCCTACCGAGGTCTACGTCACCAGTCGCGACGGCGGCGCCCTCGACCGGCACGGCGTCGACGTCCTGGCCAAGGCACTCGGCCGCACGCAGGGCGTGGGCCGGGTGACTCCGGTCGTCTACGACAAGGTGGGCGACGCCGCTCGGATCGGCCTCTACCTGACCGCCGACCCACAGAGCCAGAAGGCACGCGACCTGGTGTCCGGGCCGGTGCGGGCAGCCGTCGCACGGCACACACCCACGGGCGCCGAGGCACACGTCGGCGGCACGGCAGCGATCTTCGCGGACATCTCCACCGCCGTCACGGCGGACCTGAAGCTGGTCTTTCCCATGGCCGCCGCGCTCATCGCGCTGATCCTGCTCGTCCTGCTTCGCAGCGTCCTGGCGCCGGTGGTACTCATGGTCTCCGTAGGGCTCGGCTTCGCCGCCACGCTCGGCGCCTCCGCCCTGGTGTTCCAGCATGTGCGCGGCGAAGCGGGCGTCAACTTCACCCTGCCGCTGGTGCTCTTCCTGTTCGTGGTCGCCCTGGGCACGGACTACAACATCCTGATGAGCGACCGCATCAGGGAGGAGATGGAGCGCCCGGGCCCGGCCCGCTCGGCGGTGGCCCGCGCCGTACGGCATACGGCACCGGCCATCGCCACCGCCGGGCTGGTGCTGGCCGGTTCCTTCGGCAGCCTCGCGGTGAACCCCGCCCCGTCCACCCAGCAGATCGGCTTCGCGACGGCCCTCGGCATCCTGCTGTCGGCGTCCGTCCTGTCCGTGGCGCTGATCCCGGCGCTCGCCGCCCTGCTCGGCCGCTCCCTGTGGTGGCCCGTCCGGCCACGCCGTACCGCCAGGCGGCCCTCGCCGTACGAGCCCGGGCGGCGGGCCGGCGAGCCGGGTCCCGCTGCGGTCCCGTACGACCGCGTCAGCACGAACTGAACGCCGCGCCGCCGCCTTCGCACTCCCGCACGACCCGCAAAGCCGCGAGCGAGCACCGCGAGCGTGGCTGCCGGCACAAGCCGCCACCACCGTCACCGCATACCCCGGCTTCGGCGATGAAGGCCGCATCCACCCGGGGCGGCGCCGCCCCGCGTGTACGGGTCGCGGCCTCGGCGGTGAACACCCCCCCCTCTCAACCTCCGCCCGGTCAAGCACTCGGACGGCGACACGCGGCACCAGGTCTCGTCCACCTTCTGGGGCCGGCGGCTGCCTTCAGGACGCGGCAACGGGACCCCGGGGCCCTATTTCTCACGACCCGAACGCAAGTTGATCGAAAGGTACAAGCAGATGACTACTCACAAGAAGCGGATCAGCCGCACGCGGCTCCTCGTGGCGGTGGCGATCGCGGCAGGGGCGGTCCTTGCTCCGGTGGCGGTCAAGGCGGCCACCGTCGACACGGTCCCGGCGGCCAGGGGGAAGCAGGACCCCGTACACGTACTGGAGCGGGCTGCTCATCCGCTGCGTGCGACCGAGCCGGGTGGAAGCACGGCCGACCTGCGAGCGCTGTCCGCGATGATCGGCGACGCCAAGGTGGTCGGCCTCGGTGAGGCGACCCACGGCTCCCATGAGTTCTTCACCATGAAGGAGCGGGTCTTCCGCCACCTGGTGGAGAAGAAGGGCTTCACCACCTTCGCCCTGGAGTTGAGCTGGTCCGCGGGCCTCCAGATCGACGACTACCTCCAGACCGGCAAGGGCGACGCCCGCGAGATCGCCGCACAGACGCTCGCCAACTCTCCTTGGGAACGCGAGGAATTCGTGAGTCTCATCGAGTGGATGCGTGACTACAACCGCAACCACCCCGACCGTCCCGTGCACTTCATGGGCGACGACATCGGTGCCCCCTCGTTGAACGACGCGTTCTTCGAACGAGTGACCGGCTATGTGATGAAGAACCGCCCCGAGGCCCTGCCGCGGCTCAACGAGCTCTACGCAGGCCTGCGGCCCCTCGACGACGCCTTCGCCTACCTGGCCAAGCCGCTCACGGAGCGGCAGCAGCTCGCCGCCAAGGCGCAGCAGGCCCTGGAACTGGTCAGCAGCCATGAGGGCTCCGGCGGAGACGCTTTCGACTGGGCCGAGCAGAACGCCCGCTCGATCGCCCAAACCGCCAAGTTCCTCACCTTGAACCCGGCCGATCGGGAGTCCATGAAGAGCCTTCAGCGCTTCCGCGACGAGGTCATGGCTCAGAACGTCACGTGGTGGCAGAAGCACACCGGCGACAAGATCCTGGTGTCGGCGCAGAACAACCACGTCGGCTACGCCTCCGACAACCCCGAGCTGTACCCCAAGACGCAGGGGTCGTTCCTGCGCGACACCATGGGCGAGAACTACCTGCCCATCGGCTTCACCTTCAACCAGGGCTCGTTCCTGTCGAAGGACGCCGCCCTCGGCGGCGAGTGGAAGAAGTTCACCGTGGGCGCCGCCGAGCCCGGCAGGAACGAGCACACCCTCGACCAGGTCCGTCACCAGGACTTCTACCTCGACGTCCGCAAGGCACCGGCCGCCGCTCGCGCCTGGCTCAACGTCGCCCGGCCCACGCTCAACATCGGCACGCAGTTCCCCGAGAAGCCCCGCGACATCGCGCTCGTCAAGTCCTTCGACATTCTCATCCACCTCCACGAAATCCGGGAGGCCGAAAAGATGAAGCCGTGACGACCGCGCCGCGCCCCGCCCGGACGAGCCGCGAGAAGAGGCTGGTCAACAACTCACCGTCCACAGCCCGCAACGCTCTCATCCGCCTACGCGGAACCGACCCCGCCCGCTGTGGGGCCGTCACGAACACCCCTGCCCCAGACCGGCCGGCTTGCGCATGGGACGACCTCCGCAGCCCCGTCGCCGCGGCCCGCCCGAAGGCCGGTTCGAAGGCCGACGCACCGTAACGGGAGAGACCGGCACCGGCCCGGCGGGCGCTCACACGCCCGCCGGGCCGGTGCTCATCCTTGCTCCCGGGCATGCCGCAGGTCCGGCCGGAGAAGGAAGCCCCCAGCAGGACGGCCCGGCCCGAGCGACAGCCGTGCCCGCTGCGTTCACCGCGGCTCACCCAGCGCGGTCAGCGCTCAATTCATGCCGGCTCAGGGGCTGGACGACGGCCACGGCGTGCGGACAACCACACGAAGCGGCGGCGTAGGGCCGTGATGCCGCGGGGCCGGGTTGCAGAGAGTACTTCGCCCGGTACCGCATGAACACGGGGCTGCGGCTTCGAGTGCCGCGTCATGGCTGCTCCGTGTTCGCGGCTGCCGTACGGTCTCCAGGCCGCGGCCTTGCCTGAGCGGGGAGAGACAGGGGGCGGGCCGGGGTGTCGAAGGTGTAGGCGCCGGCGTCGAAATGGCGCAGACGGCGTACCAGCCGTCCGGTGGACCACGGCCAGGCGAACGCGTTGCGCCCGGTGGAGGTGAAGTAGTAGCTGGTGCAGCCGCCTGTGTTGTAGACCGTGGTCGCGAGCGCCTCCTGGACGGCGGTCTGGTGCGCGGCCTGCGCGGCCGGTCGGACGTTCAGGGCACGATGGCCGCCTTGGTCGAGGTGAGCCAGGGCGGCGGTGAGGTAGGTCAGTTGCGCTTCCAGGACGGTGATCGCGGAGGTGGAGCCGCCGAGCAGGTTGGGTCCGAGGAGCAGGAAGAGGTTGGGGAAGCCGCTCACGGTGGTGCCCAGGTACGCCTGCGGTTCACCGTCCCAGGCTTCGTCGAGTGTCTGGCCGTTCGTGCCGTGGAGGGTCTTGGCCAGCGGCAGCTCGCCGACGCGGAAGCCGGTGGCTTCGATGAGCACGTCGGTGGGGACGGTGGTGCCGTCGGCGCCGACGACCTCGTTGGCGCGTACGGCGCTCACTGCGGTGGGATGCAGGCTCACGTGCGGCTGGGACAGGGCCCGGTAGAAGGAGCTGGACGTCAGGAGGCGCTTGCAGCCCAACCGGTAATCCGGTGTCAGGTGCCGGCGCAGCTGCCGGTCGCGGACCGCTACGTGCAGGTGCACGCGGGCGCCCGCCTCAAGGAGGCGAGTGGCCTGCGGATGGCGGAAGGCGTAGCCGAAGCCCTCCTGCAAGGCGTACTGGCCGGCGCGCAGGGCGCCGCGCGCTCCGGGTAAGCGGTCCATGAGCCGGTTGAGCGCCGTGGGGAGTGGCAGATCGGGCTTGGGCAGCACCCACTGGGCGGTGCGCTGGAAGAGGTTCACGGTCGCGGCCCGGCGTTCGATGGCCGGGACGATCTGGACGGCGGAGGCGCCGGTACCCACCACGGTCACCCGTCGGCCGGCCAGGTCGACGCTGTGATCCCACTGGGCGGTGTGGAACACGGGACCGTCGAAGTCCTCGATGCCGGGGGCGTCCAGGCGGCGCGGGAGGTGCCACGGGCCGGTGGCCAGGACCAGTACCGCCGCGCTGTACGGTCCATCGCTGGTCTCCAGCAGCCAGCGGCCGGCTGCCCTGTCCCACCGTGCCGCAAGCACCTGCACACCGCAGCGCAGCACGTCGCCGAGCCGGTAGCGCTCGGCCGTGGCCTGCAGATAGGCGAGGATCTCCTGCTGTCCGGCGAAGACCCTGCTCCAGGCGGCATCCGGGGTGAAGGAGTAGCTGTAGAGCGTCGAGGGCACATCGCAGGCGCACCCCGGGTAGGTGTTCTCCCTCCAGGTACCGCCGATGTGTGTCCCCTTCTCCAGAACGAGGACGTCGTCGAACCCTGACTCGCGAAGCCGAACGGCGGCGCCGATCCCGGAGAACCCCGCTCCGACGACCACGGCTCGCACGTCCCTGACAGTCCGCGCACTCTGCGCCGGGATCACAGCAGCGCTCCGGCCAGGCGGCCGGCGCACAGGCCGCCGCGCGCACACAGCTCCCGCAAAGACGTTCGACGGGCGGAACCCGACCACTGGGTCTGGGACGTAGCAGTGCGGGACAGCAAGGCAATGGGGGACGAGACGCGCCTGAGTAGTGTGATCACCTACCGCCAACGATCAAGACGCCGCGGCGTCACCCCACCCGACGGCAACCAGGGTTCAATGTTCGCCGTGCAAGGCGGCCGTCTGCGGAGTCCTCGCCGATCAGCCGACTGCTTTGAACGTGTTGGCTTCACCAGAGCGGGGCGGGCCGCGGGCCAGCAGCTCCTGCTCTGCGTCCCGCGCAGGGTCGGTCGCCGTCGGCGTGGCGCAGTGAGCACGGCTGCAACGCGTCGTGAGCGCTGTCCTGCTGCGGTGAGAGATGTGCACCTGCCTCCCCCGGATCGCGGCAGTCGAGCTTCACAGCTTCGGCTCTGGGCCCAGGGCGGGGGCGCCGGAGCGGGAGCGGCCGGCGAGTGAGGCTGCCCTGGAGGAGGCCCGCGCG
Organism: Streptomyces sp. NPDC023157; assembly: GCF_055560575.1. Classification (NCBI taxonomy): domain Bacteria; kingdom Bacillati; phylum Actinomycetota; class Actinomycetes; order Kitasatosporales; family Streptomycetaceae; genus Streptomyces; species Streptomyces sp. NPDC023157. The sequence goes on along the minus strand of NZ_JBVHIL010000002.1, from coordinate 70,748 downwards.
TTCCCCTGCCCTACGGCCACGTTCATCGGGGGATGCCGCGGGGGGCGTCGCCGTAGTCGTAGGCGGCTCTGATGTGCCCGTCGCGGGTATGGACGACGACCTGTGCGGGGGTGTGCTCCTTGGCATGCCGGCGTGCCGAGGAGAGGGAGGAGTCCTTGGACGTCGAGGCCAAGGACCGGTGGTTCGCCCAGGCGATCGTGGCTTCCCCGGCCATGTTCCGCCGGGCCGTGGGGCAGGGCTCGCTGTACTGGCTCGGCCTGCGGGACGCCGCCGGGAACTACCTCGACGGCGGCCGTACGTACCGGCTGACCGTTCCGCTGCCGGTACCGGCCGGCCTGTTCTGGTCCGTGACCGCCTACGACGCGCGGACCCGGTCCGAGGTCGTGGCCGAACAGGGGCAGGCGGCGCTGCGGTCCCTCTTCGAGATGCTGGAGCCGGCGGACGGCGCCGACAGCGTGGACGTGTACTTCGGACCGGTCGAGCCTCCGGGCGCGGAGGGACGGTGGATCCAGACCGTCCCCGGCCGCGGCTGGTTCACGTACTTCCGCCTCTACGGACCGGAGCAGGCGGCGTTCGACGGGTCGTGGAAGCCGGGTGACTTCGAGTCGCTCGAAGCCTGACGGCCGAGCCCTTCGGAGTGGGGTGCCCGGCCTGCGGACGCCGACGCCCCTCTCCCGAACCTGACCAGCCAGAACAAGACCCCCCATGCCCCGGCCGGCGGCATACATCATGGCCGTATGATCGATCCTGGCGCACCGCAGTCCATACAGACGTAGACCGCCGTCGATCCGGGTGCGTTGCTGGCACTGTCCGACGAGTACCACGCCCGCACCGTGCGATCACTGGGCAGCCGAACGGTGGCCGGTCACCGGGTCAAGCCCTACGTGATCGAGGCGCCGGGCCGTACCGTGACAGACGAGTACGTGCGGACCGTGCTGCGGGTCGCCGCCGATCACCTGGCGACGGGGCAGCTCCGGGGCTCCCTCGGGCTCGCCGTGCTGCTTCTCCACGCCGGTGGCGACGGCGACTACGTCCTCGTCCGCACGTGGATCGAGGGGTACATGTCCGACCTCGCCGTCTACGTCGGTCCGGCCGGTGGAGCCGACCGGCTCCGACCCGGGCGATCAGGACTCGCCCCTTGCGTGTGGGAAGCGGCGGTCCTGGCTCACGAACGGGACGCCTTCACCCGGCACGTACTGGACGGCCACGGGCCGCTCGAGGAGCGGCTCGTGGCCTGGCGCGACGACACGACGCAGGGAGGTCCGATGACCGCCGCCGCGTTCGGCTCTGTTCGCTAGAACGGGTTCTCGTAGACAAAGCGACCGCGTTCGCTCAGCGGTCGACGCGGATGACGGCCGGGGGTGCGTAGCGGCCGGTGAGGATGTCGGGGGTGGGCAGGTACTGGCGCAGGATGAGGCGGAACAGGACGCCGGGTTCGGTGGTGGGGAGCCAGTTGGACTCCTTGTCCGGGCCGGGGTTCTCGCGCTGGAGGTAGAGGGTGAGGGAGCCGTCGGGACCGTAGGTGAGGTCCTTGGTGAGGCTGCCGAGGTGGTAGCGGCCGATCGGGTTCTCGACGAGGAAGCCCTGCGGGTTGAGGTACATGGTCACCGACCAGAAGGCGTCCACGGGCGGGAAGTCGTCGGGGCCGAAGCGGAGTTCGTAGCGGTGCTCGCCGGAGAGCGGGTCGCCGTCGCCGTCGAGGATGGCGCCGATGTAGTACGCCTCCTTCGCGCTGTTGGCGAGCAGACCGACCTGGGCGATCTCCAGGCGGGAGAAGTAGTCGGTGCCCCAGTCGCCGATGGTGTCGACGTCGACCATCACCCAGCTTGTTGCGGGACGGGCCGGCGAAAGGCATGTCCGCGTACAGGTCGCACAGTCCGTCCGCGACGGCCCGCCGCAGGCCGTCGAGGGCTGCGGGGTGGAGCCGGGAGGGATCGAAGGGGTGGTGCGGGGTGATGCCGACGCGGGCGATCAGGCCGAGGACGCCGGCGTCGGCGGCCGGGGGCGGGCTCGCGCTCAGGCGGTCGGCGAGCATGCGGTAGTAGTCCAGGGGGTCGCCGCCCTCGCCCCGCCAGTCGCGGGCGGGCGGGTTGGCGGCGGGGTCGGGCTTGGGGGTGGCGGGGTCGGCGGGGCGCAGGGTGATCCGCTTCTGCAGGGCCACGGCGGCGGGGACGTCGTCGTCGAGGATCGTGACGCGGGCCAGGAGGCAGATCAGGGGGGTGGGGGCGGTGATGACCCGGGTGATGCCGTCAGGGACGGTGCCGCGCCAGCCGTGCCCGGCCAGCAGGTAGTCGCCGCCGGTGGTGTCGCCCATGCGCGTACCGACGTAGCCGAAGCTGTTGGTGTACATGTCCAGGAGCTGGACGGTGAAGTAGCGGTCGGTGACGGGCGGGACGGTGAGGACCACCGCGCCGCCGGACAGGTCCACGAACGTGCGCGAGTACGGGGCGTCGACGATCGGCGTGACGAAGTACGTGTCCTTCGGCTCCGCGCGTCGCCGGGTGTGGTGGATCTCGTTGATCGCGCCGCGGTGCGTCGGGGCGGACGCGTCGACGTGCCACTCCCACAGGCTGCGGTGCATCTCCAGGAGCGGGAAGCCGTAGCGGAAGGCCGCCATGCCGAGCCAGTACCCCCGGCCAGGTCACCCGGCGTCGTGGGCGCCTTGGCCGCGAAATAGGTACCGCTGTGTTCGTCATAGGCGACGACATCGGTGAAAGTCCCACCGATGTCCATGGCCACCCGGTATGTCATGCCGCCTCCCGGCTTTCTCAGGGGATCGCCGAGGACGTTAGCCCGAGGCTTCTGGGCAGGGCTGTGCACGGCGCATGGGTGGCTGGCCGCCGCAGTGCGCCGCGCACGGTTCAGTGATCGTCGGCGGGGACACCGCCCGCCTGCTGCACGTCCTCGTGCAGGTGAACGATGCGCCACTGCGCGTCGAGACCCTGCTGCAGGACCGCGGTGTTTCGGACCAGCTCGGGGCGCAGCTCACCGCCCGACGGGTCGGGCGCGAAGTCCACCCGCAGCCAGAAGCGCAGCACCGCGATGTCACCGAAGACGTCCACGACCTGCCCGTACGGCTCCAGCCCGGTCTCCACCGGCCCTTCGCCGCCGGCCGGGCGTTCCTCGCGCACCCGGTCCAGCTCCGGCTTCCCGAAGAGCAGCCCGGCAGTCGCGGAATCCCACACGGTCGCCTCCTGGAGGTGAGGTGTGGAGAGGGAACACGTCGAGCGGGGCAGCGACGGGCAGTCAACCTACACACCCGGGCAGCTCATGATGCGCGCCCATGCGCCCTTCACGGCGCGTTGACGGGTGCGTGGTCGATACCCGGGCTCCGTACGAGTCCTGGCCCGATGTCCGGTGGCGCCGGCCTGCGGAGATGGTGGCGTTGACGCCGTCGATGGGCGAGATGGTCTGGGAATGGTCCGGATCTTGGAGTTCTCTCGGGACCTCCTGCGGCGCGGCAGAGCGTGAATCGCGAGGAAGAGCTGCGCCATGGTTCAACCGGCGTGGGATGGTGTCGAGGAAGGCGACTTGGGGCTACAGCCCTTGAGACGCGACTGGATGTCGATCTCGGCAGGCCGGCGTGAGGTGTCCTGCGTCCGCAGGTTCGACTGTCGTCAGGGCTCTCTGGCCGCGCGCCGGATCGCGTCGAGTGTGCGCGCCACATCGTCGTCGGTGGTCGACCAGTTGCTCACCGAGATCCGCATGACGCGTCTGCCGTGCCAGGTGGACCCGCTGATCCATGCCGTGCCGTCGTCGAGCAGCCGGGCGAGTACCCGGTCGGTGCGTCCGTCGCTGCCGAACTCGGCGCAGACCTGCGTGAACGCGACCTCGTTGAGAACGGTCGCGCCGTCGATCTCGGCGAGGCCGGCGGCGAACGCGGAGGCGTGGCGACACAGCCGCTCGACGAGGTCGGAGACTCCCGATCGGCCGAGGGACCTGAGGGCGGCCCACACGGTGAACGCTCGGCCGCGCCGCGAGAGTTCGGGCACCTTGTCGATGGGGTCGCCGTGCTCGTGCTGGATGAGGTAGTCGCCACGCTGGCCCATCGCCGCCCGGACCGCGGACGCGTCGCGCACGATCGCGAGTCCGCAGTCGTAGGGGACGTTCAACGTCTTGTGGGCGTCCGTCGCCCAGGAGTCCGCGTCCGCGCAGCCCGCCGTGAGGTGGGCGCAGCGCGGCGAGGCGGCTGCCCATAGTCCGAACGCGCCGTCGACATGGACCCAGGCGTCTGCCTCGCGCGCCGCACGGATGCTCGCGGCGAAGGGATCGAAGGCGCCGGAATGGATGTCGCCGGCCTGGAGGACTACGATCGTGGGGCTCTGCCCGCCCGTTGTCAGCGCCCTGCGCAGGGCCTCGGGTTCGATGCGTCCCTGATCGTCCGCCGCCACCAGTTCGGGCCGACCGAGCCCGAGGTAGCGCAAGGCCAGGTCGATGGCCATGTGCCGGGACTCGCCGGCGACGACACGCACGTGCGGGCCACTCGTGAGACCGTCGCGGGCGACGTTCCAGCCGGTGCGGCGCAGCACCGAGTCCCGCCCGGCGGCGAGGCACGTGAAGTTCGCCATCGTCGCACCCGTGGTGAAGCCCACGGAGCTGTCCCTCGGCAGGCCGAGCAGATCGAGCAACCAGGCGCCGGCGATCTCCTCCGCCGCCGCGTACGCGGGCGAGACCGTGCGCATCACACAATTCTGGTCCCAGGCGCTGACCAGCCAGTCAGCAGCCAGCGCGGCCGGCTCGGTGCCGCCCACCACGAACCCGTAGAAGCGGCCGCTGGGGAACGCCGTGAGCCCCGGCTCACAGGCCGTGGCCAGCAGGTCGACGACGTCGGCAGGTGTGCTGGGGCCGGCAGGCAGTTCGGCACCGAGCGCGCTCACGATCTCGTCGACCGAAGCGCGGGCGGGAATCCGGCGGTCGGGCAGGCTCGCCAGCCACCGGACAGCATGGTCGTACGCCTGTCGGAGCGCCGCCTCACGCGCGTCCATACCTCGGACTATGCGACCTTCGCCGCCGTCCCGCAAGCCGACCGTGGTCGGGGTCCCTCGCGAGATCCGGAGGGAGGGTCCGGATGTGTTCCGGCTCCCCTGGAAGCCTTGCGCTCGCACGGCTCCTCGGCGCGACAGTCCCGTACGCGCGGCTCGGCGGAGAGACGCGGCGGCGTCCGTCAGGCGTTTCTGCGAACTCGGTCCGAGCCCGACGCTATGAGCGCCTCCTGCCTCCCGCGCGGTCGGTGCGCCGAAGGGGTGGGGGAGACACAAGCGTTGGAGTTGGACCGGCGACGAGGTTCTTCTGCTGCGCAGGACGGACGGACGTGTGCGCCGCTACGAGAGGTACTACCCACCGATGCCCTGGTGGTCGGGCTGTTGCGCGATGGCCCGGCGGGCCGGGTCGGCGAACTCTCGATCGATCGACCCCTGAAGCAGGCTGATCTCCGCTCGCACAGCGGCGTGCTGAGACGGCGGCAGGGTGTCGAGCAGGCCGTCGAGCATGGCGTGGAGCCGTCGGCAGACCTGCACGGACGACCCCCCGTACTCGCGGATCTCGCATACGGCGAGCTGAAGGAAGTTCTCCCAGTCACGCCCTGGGAGCACGAGCCGGGCGTGCCCGTGGCGATCGGCCAGCACATAGCGACCGGGGAGGCGTGTGCTGCCGACCGTGTGCAGGAAGGACTCGATGTAATTGATCACCTGCACCGCGGTCGTAGGGTCGTTCACCGCGGGGGAGAGGGCCCTGATGGCGATGTCGACGAGGACCCTCAGGGCGAATGCGGGGTCCTGATCGATGGTGCGCTCGGCCCCGAGGGCGACGAGACCGGTCACCCGGTCCGGGTCCGGTTGCGACGTGCCCCCGTGGACCTCGATGAGGACAGTGCCGGGCGGTACGAAGTCGCCGATCAGACGGGTCGCGACGAAGACGCAGTCGTGGCGCGCCGCCTCCGCGACCAGCCCGGCCGCGTTGAATGCCTGGATGGCTCCACCGCGTCCGGTGCGGATGCGCATCACCGGACCGTCGGGCGACACGGTTCCCTCTCCGCGTGGTGCCGCGTCGCGGATCGCCGCGGCCCCGCTCGTGAAGACGGTCTCTCCCATGCGGGTGACCAGCTCGGCGACGGCCACCGGTCGGAGACTGTGCGTGAACCTGTTGAGGTAGATGAGAAGGAGCACGAGGCTGACGGCCACCGCCACGCCGGCCAGGGTGACCCCGAGGTCGGGGACGGAGTCGGTCTCGACGCTGCGCATCAAGGAGAACGCGAACGCGAACGTCCCGGTGAAAGTCGCCAGCACCGCTTTCTGCAGCCGGTCCCGGTACCACAGGCGCATATAGCGAGGGGAGAGGGTTCCCGTCGCCTGCTGCACGACGAGTACGCCGATGGTGACGACGAATCCGAGCAACGCCACCATCGCCCCCACAATGGCGGAGAGTACGCCGCTCGCCGTCGTCGCGGAGTACTGCCAGCCGCTCGGCGGCCAGTCCGCGCTGTCGGCGGTGAGCGCGAGCTCAGAGAGAAGGACGCCGAGGAAGAGACCGAACAACGGCACGATCCACAGGCTCGCCTTGACGTATTGCCGCAGCCTGAATCTGGCTGCCCAGGACGTCCGGACACCCACGCCATGCCTCCTTCACCCGGAGGAGTCCGTTGCTCATGAGGCACATGAGTGCGCGGGCTCCCTCAGCGGGAGCGCTGCCCCCTCACCGTAGAGCCCTTTTCGGAGCGGCGCAGCGGCAGAGCTCCCGACCGCGCCCGGTGCGACTCGCTCGCCAGGACGGGACGACACCATCGGCCTAAGCTGGCCGAACGGTGCCTGGACTGCCTCGGGCGTCGCGTAACGGTGCCCGAACGTTGTCTGACGGGGCCGAAAGGGGCTCAATATGGACGACTACCCCCTGATCGAGAACCACGGCCTGATCGGTGATCTGCAGACCGCGGCCCTCGTGACAACCGATGCGACGATCGACTGGTTCTGCTGTCCGCGCTTCGATTCGCCCAGCATCTTCGGTGCTCTGCTCGACCGACGGAAGGGCGGCCACTTCACCGTCAGGCCGGCCGCGGACGCCTACACCACCAAGCAGCTCTACCATCCGGACACCGCCGTTCTGGTGACGCGTTTCATGACCGAGGCCGGGGCGGGCGAGGTGGTCGACTTCATGCCGGTGACCGGCACGACGGCGACGGACCGGCACCGTCTGGTCCGTATGCTGCGCTGTGTGCGGGGCAGCATGACGTTCGAGGGGGAGATCGCTCCGCGCTTCGACTACGGGCGCAAGCCGCACAAGCTGCACATCACGGAGCACGGAGCCCTGTTCACTTCGGAGGGCATGGACCTTGCTGTGCACGCCGTCCGTGAGCCGCAGGACGACCGGCTGCTGACGGTCCTCTCGGGTGACAAGGACCTGCGTTTCAGTCTGACCCTGCAGGCCGGTCAGCAGCGCGGCCTGATCATGGAGTCGTCCCCCGGCGAGCCGCCGCACGAGGTCCGAGTGGCGGAGTTCGAGCGGCTCTTCGACGAGACAGTCGGTTTCTGGCGCTCCTGGCTGGGGCAGTCCGTCTACTCGGGACGCTGGAGGGAGGCGGTGGAACGTTCGGCCGTGACGCTCAAGCTCATGACCTACGCGCCGAGCGGCGCCCTGGTCGCCGCCCCCACGGCGGCGCTGCCCGAGCAGTTGGGCGGGGAGCGCAACTGGGACTACCGGTTCACCTGGATCCGTGATGCGTCGTTCTCGGTGTACGCGTTGCTGGGCCTGGGTTTCAGGGAAGAAGCGACGGCGTTCATCAGCTGGCTGCACGACCGGGTGAAGGAAAAGGCCGGCAACGGGGATGCCACCGGGCCGCTGAACATCATGTATCGCGTCGACGGCTCCTCCGACCTGGTCGAGGAGACCCTGGAACATTGGGAGGGGTACTGCGGCTCCGCCCCCGTCCGCATCGGCAACGGAGCAGCGACCCAGCTGCAACTGGACATCTACGGCGAGGCGCTCGACAGCATCTACTTCGCGCACCGGCACGGCATGCACCTCGACAACGGGGGCTGGAAGGCGCTGCACACACTGCTCGACTGGCTGGTCGACCACTGGGATCAGCCCGGAGAAGGGCTGTGGGAGACCCGTGGCGGCCGGAAGGACTTCACGTACGGCCGCGTGATGTCCTGGGTGGCCTTCGACCGCGCCCTGCGGATTGCCTTCGACGACGGGCGTCCCGCGGCCGGTGGCCGCTGGGTGGACGCCCGCGATGAGATCTACGCGCAGGTGCTCAGCCGGGGATGGGACCCGCAGAAGCAGGCCTTCGTGCAGCATTACGGCGACGATGTCCTCGACTCGTCGCTGCTGCGGATGCCCACGGTCGGGTTCATCACGCCGGACGACCCGATGTGGAAGTCCACCCTGGACGCGATGGAACGTGAGCTGGTCAGCGACAGCCTGGTCTACCGCTACAACCCGGAGGCGTCTCCCGACGGACTGCGCGGTTCCGAGGGAACCTTCTCCCTGTGCACGTTCATGTACGTCGACGCCCTGGCCCGGGCCGGACGCACCGACACGGCCAGGCTGGTGCTGGAGAAGATGCTCTCGTACGCCAACCACTTGGGCCTGTATTCCGAGGAGATCGGCCTGACGGGTCGGCAACTGGGCAACTTCCCGCAGGCTTTCACGCACTTGGCGCTGATCGACGCGGCGATCACCCTGGACGCGAAGCTCAATGGAGCGCGCAGGGGCGGGAGGTAGTCGCACGGAGCCGGTCCGCGAGGTTCAATGCCCGCCGGTCATGAGGACGGAACCGAGGAGAACGACGGTGTCGCCCTCCTGCGGGACGGTCTCCTGCCGCTCGGTGATCGGGTCCAGCCGCTGGTCGGCCCGCACCACGAAGAGAGCGTCGTGCTCCTGCGGCAGCGGGTCGGAGGCCGGCTGCACCACGAACCGGGCACCCCGTTCGTAGCGCTCCGCCAGGACGTGACGGACGAGGGAACGGCCGAAGAGGATCTCGCCGCCGGTGTAGGGGGCGACCACTCCATGGCTGTCGTGCGGGGGCCCGACCCGGTAGACCGGCCCCTCGACGTTGTCCTGCATCACGACCGAGGCGAGCGCGTTGAAGTCGTCGTCATCGGTGGCCAGGAACACGGCCGTCACTCCCTCGAGCCGCGCCCCGGGGTTGATGGCCGTGGCCAGCAGATCGCCCTTGGCCAGGTCGAGCCCCGCTTCCTTGATCAGTTCGCGCTCCTCGTCGAGCCCCGCCCACATCAGCACGTCCAATCCCGCAGACCGCAGGGCTCGTCCCAGGTCGACCACCCACGGCTCCCCGCCCACCAGGAGGATGCGCGTGCCCGCCGGTTTGACGACGCCCAGCCGTCTGGCCATGGGTGCGGCCGTCAGCGAGTAGAGCAGGACGGTTCCCACGATCACCAGGAACGTGACGGGAAGGATCCTCGCGGCCCCGCTCTCCCCTCGTTGGACCAAGCTGGCGGAGAAGGTAGATGCCGTGGCCGCCGCGACGATGCCGCGCGGGTCCATCCATCCGATGAAGGCCCGCTCCCCCCGGGTCAGACCCGAGCGCGCCGTCGCGACGAAGGCCACGAGCGGCCGCACCACCAGGACGAGGATCGCGATGAGGGCGAGCGCGGGAAGGAGCACCGGCACCAGGGATGCCGGCGTGACGGTGGAGGAGATGGAGACGAAGAGCAGCCCGATGATCAGCTGGACCAGGGTCTCGAAGAAGGGACGCCGAGCCGGCATGTCGAAGCCTCGGATGTTGGCGACGGCCAGGCCCGTGACGATCGCGGCGATGAGCCCCGTGTCGTCCCGCACGATGTCGCAGCCCGCGGATACGGCGATCACGGTCGCGAGTTGAGCCAGCGTACCGAGGGTCTCGCCGAGCCGAAGGGTCCGCAGAGTGAACCACAGCAGCGCGGTTCCCACGATCCCGCCGACCATCCCCACGGCCATGCTGAGGGCGAACTGACCCAGCTGGTATCCCCGGCCGATGTCGACCCGGTGCGTCGAGGCGATGGCGTGGAAGGTGAGCGCGCCGAGGATGCCGCCGATCGGGTCGGTCAGCGTCCCCTCCCAGATCAGGATGCGTCGCACCTTGTCGGTCGGCCGCACGAAGTCGAGCAGCGGACCCACGACGGTGGGACCCGAGACGACGAGGATCACGCCGAGCATCGCGGCCACGCGCAGCGGCATGTCGAACATCGCCGGTGCCACCGCCGCGATGACGAGGAACGTCAGCAGCACGCCGTACAGGAGCAGCCGTCCCACGATCCCGCGGGTGCGGCCGGTGAGCTTGCGCAGGTCGAGCCCCAGGCCGGCGTCGTAGAGGATCACCGCGACGGACAGCGACACCAGGTCGGAGAAGGCCGGCCCCAGCAACTCGTCCGGATTGACGACGTCCGTGATCGCGCCGGCGGCGAACCCGACCGGTAGCAGGATGATCAGGGCCGGGACGCGCAGCTTGCTCGCCAGGATCTGCGAGCCGGTGGCGAGCACCACCGTCAGGGCGAGTCCGAGAAGGATCTCGTCTTCGGTCACAGCGGCTTCCTTCTTCGGATTCCAGGCGCGAGGGGGACCGGATGGTCAGCCGCTTGGTGCCGCGCCCTCACCGTCCGTGCCGCTTCCTCTGCGCAGCTCGGAGTCGGTGAGCTCTTCCAGTTCTTTGTGGGTGTCCAGCCAGTAGAGGAAGACGACGGCCGGCACGACGAGCACCAGGGCCACCAGGGTGACGATCGCCAGCCACGTCAGGGTGGCGGGTGCGCCGGCGGCGTCGGCCACGGTCAGCGAGGTGGGGACGAGGTAAGGGCGCTGCGCCATGCCCCAGGCGATGACGGCGGACGCGACGACGCCGACCGCCGTGACGCGCACCCACGTGCCCGGCGTCCGCAGGAGCAGCCAGGCTGTCGCGAGCGCTGCCACCCCGGCCACGACGACGAAGAGCAGCCCCAGGCCGTGGGTGAGTCCGTGCCAGACGTAGGGGGAGTCCTCGTGGGTGACGAAGCCGGTGATCACTGACAGGACGGTGAGCGCGCCGAGCGTGCTCAGCGCCCGCCGCCTGAAGTAGCCGACCAGATCAGGCGCATCGAAGCGGCGGGCGTCGCCCGTGAGGAAGACCGCGCCGAGGAAGGCGCTGGTCGCGATGGCGACCAGCCCGAACATGATGGAGGTGGGGTTGGACCAGGCGTCCGCCGAGGCCGCGGTACCGGGCGCCACCCGTCCCGACGCGACCCCGCCGACGGCGGCACCGAGGAAGAACGGCGTGACGACCGAGGCCACGGCGAACACGGCACCGTACAGCCGCCGGCCCGCGAGCCGCCGGGACGGCTTGCGGAACGCGAAGCCGGCGCCGCGCAGCACCAGGCCCATGGCGGCCAGCGCCAGGGGGAGCCACATCGCGGAGAACACGGTCTGGAACAGGATGGGGAAGCCGGTCCACATGATGACGAGAACGAAGATCAGCCAGACGTTGTTGACCTCCCACACGGGGGCCATGGCGTGGTCGATGAGCCACCGGGGCCGTCGGCCGCGCTCCGTTCCCCCCGCTGTCAGATCCCAGAAGCCTGCCCCGTAGTCCGTGCCGCCCGCGCAGGCGTACGCGGCCACGGCGAGGAGCAGTACCACGGCGATGAGGTCGGCGGTCACGGGCGGCCGTCCTCTGCCCGGGCGCCGCCGGCGGCGGAGATGTCACTCGCGGGGACGGGGGCCCGCGGCCCGTAGGGGGTGTCCGCCTCCGGCGTGTGGGGTGGCCCGCCGGCAGCCCGTTCCTCGTCGGCGAGGCGCCAGCGCGTGCGCATCTTGAGCAGGATGACGAGGAACGAGCCGAAGAGGAACACGTACACGACCATCACCACGCCGAGCATGATCCAGAGACTGGTGGAGCGGGTCGACGTCACAGCCTCCGCGACCCGCATGTTCTGGTAGACGATCCAGGGCTGACGGCCCACCTCGGTGGCGATCCAACCCGACTCGACGGCCACGACGGAGGCGACGCCCGCGCAGGCAGCCGGGCCGTAGAACCACTTCGAGGCGGGAAGTCGACGGTGCCGCAGCCAGACCAGGCCGTACCAGAGGGCGAGCAGCACCAGGGCGGACCCGATCAGGACCATGATGTCGAAGGCCCAGTGGGCGATGGTCGCCTGAGTGGCCGTCGGCCGCTGGTCCGCCGGGACGGAGGTCAGTCCCACCACCTCGGTGTCCGCGCTGAATCCGGCCAGGAACGAGTCGAGCAGCGGGATCTTGATGCCGCCCTTGACGCTCCCGTCCTCCTGCAGGCGCCCGAAGAGGTACTCCGGCACACGGGTGTCGGTCTTCCAGACGATCTCCATCGCGGCGAACTTCACCGGCTGCTTGTGGAACACCGACCGGGCGATGGAGTCGCCCAGGACGAACTGCACCGGCGTGGCCACCGCGGCGACCGTGAACGGAACGGCGAATCCGAGCCGGTGGTAGTGGTCCCGGCGGCCGCGCAGCCAGCCCACGGCGTAGACACCGGACACCACGAAGCCCGCCGTGAGAATCATCCCCACGACGAAGTGCCAGTACTGCGGCCCGAACATCGGCGTGAAGATCGCTTTCCAGACGTTCACGTCGACCGGGGTGCCGTCGGAGTCGAGGGAGAAGCCCTGCGGCGTGTTCATCCAGGAGTTGGCGGCCAGGATGCCGAACGCTCCGAGCAGCGCGGCGGCCGGGAGCGGCAGCGCGAGCAGGAAGTGCGTCCGGGGCTTCAGCCGCCGCCATCCGTACAGATAGATGGCGATGAGCACCGCCTCCAGGAAGAACGCCCAGGCCTCGACGCCGAATCCGATGCCGAAGACATCACCCCACCTGCCCATCATGCCGGGCCAGAGCAGGCCGAACTCGAAGGAGAGCACGGTGCCGGTGACGATGCCGACCGCGAACTGCACCGCCATGACGGCCGACCAGCGCCGCGCCAGGAGCAGGGCGGTGGCGTCCTTGCGGCGCAGCCCACGGTAGTGCATGACAAGGGTGATGAAGGGGAAGGCCACGCCCAGCGGCACCAGGATGATGTGGGACGCCAGAGTGAAGGCCATGAGCTCCCGGGCCGGCAGCAGTTGGGCCGGGGCATCCGCCAGCAGGTGGAACGAGGTGGGCATACGTGCCTTTGCTTCTCGTGACGTCCGGGAACAGAGTCAGCCGCCGGTGGCGAAGCCCGGGAAGAGGGTCATTCCGCCGTCGACGTACAAGGTGGTCCCCACGACGTAATCCATGAGGTCGGAGGCGAGTGCGACCACGGCGTTCGCGATGTCCTCGGGGTCGCCGATCCGGTCGTACGGGATCAGCCTCAGCAGGTCCTCCCGGGCCTCGGCCGTCTCCCAGGCAGCGCGGTTGATCGGCGTCTTGATCGCCCCCGGGGCGACCGCGTTCACCCGGATCTTCTCCGGTGCGAGCTCCTGGGCCAGGGTCTGCATCATCATCTGCACACCGCCCTTGGAGGACGCGTAGTTGACGTGGCCCGACCACGGGATGATCTGGTGCACGGAACTCATGCAGATGATCTTCCCGGCGGCGCGGGACACCTCGGAGACGACGCCGCGGCGCCGGAATTCCTTGGCCGCCTCCCGGGCGCACAGGAACTGACCGGTGAGATTGACGTCGATGACCTTCTGCCACTGGGCGAGTGTCATGTCGGTGAGCCGGGCGTCCCGCTGCAGTCCCGCGTTGGCCACCAGGATGTCGATGGTCCCGAACTCCTCGACCATCCGGTCCATCATGGCCGTGACCTGGTCCTCCTGGGACACGTCGGCCTCGTAGGCTGCCGCGCGCACCCCGAACGAGGCGATCTCCTTGACCACTTCCTCGGCCGCGTCACGGCCGGCCACGTAGTTCACGACCACTTCGGCGCCGGCACGGCCCAGGCCGATGGCCGTGGCCTTGCCGATGCCCGAATTGGCCCCGGTGACCAGGGCCTTCTGACCCTGCAGCAGACGTGCGGGGATCACACCCTGCGGTGTATCCACGGTGGAACCCATGTTGCCCTGCCTCCTCGCTGCGCGACTGCGCCCCGCCCGGCTGCTGCCGGGCGGGCCTGGAGGTCACGCAATCACCGACCGCGGCGGGCGGCCTGGGGGGAGAACCGCCGTTGGGCCGTTGGGCCGACCATCTACGCCCGATCGGCCCAACGGCTCCTGGTCTCAGCCCAGCCGAGCCAAGAGGTGGTCTCCGACCCGGAGGGCATTGGCGATGGCCGTCAAGGACGGGTTGACCGCGCCGATGCTCGGGAAGAAGCTCGTGTCGACGACGTACAGGTTGTCGAGGTCGTGGGCTTTGCAGTTGACGTCCAGCGCGGAGACGGCGGGGTCGGTGCCGAAGCGGACGGTGCCCGCCTGGTGCGCCGTCGCACCGATCGGCATGCCCTTGTGCAGATAGATGCTGTGGGACAGCAGGTGGTGCTCGTGCATGCCCAGGTGGCCGAGCATGCCCTGCAGCTTGTGCTGCAGCCGCTTCAGGCCTTCGACGTTGTTCTTCTCGTCGAGAGCGAGGTGGATGCGGGCGTCACCGTCGAGGGTGACCCGGTTGTCGGCAAGCGGCAGGTCCTCGCCGCACAGCCAGAAGTCGACGGCGTGGTGCGCCAGCACCTCGAACGGCATGTCCGGTGTGACCGCACCGGCCCACCGAGGCGCCTCGCCGTGGATCTGCTCGGCGTCCGACTTGCCCAGCATCTGGATGCCGCCCAGCGGGAAGTCCCAGTCGTCCGCCCCGAAATACCAGTCGTGCAGGGCCAGGGTCTTCTGGAACTGGGTGTCGTTGGGCTCCTTCGACACCGCCATCAGGGCCAGGTTGTTGTGCCGCATGTAGAAGCGGCCGACCACGTCGGAGCTGTTCGCGAGACCGTTGGGATGGTGCTCGTTCGCCGAGGCCAGGAGCAGCGCGGCGGAATTGACGGCTCCGCAGGAGACGACGACCACGTCCGCCGTGAACCGGACCTCCGAGCCGTCGGGCAGCCGGCCGACGACCGCGCTGACAGTGCGTCCGCTCGCATCGGTCTCCAGGCGGACCACCTGCGTGTCCGTGACCATCTCGACGTCGGGATGCCGCAGGGCCGGCTCCACGCAGATGACCTCGGCGTCCGACTTGCCGCGTACCAGACACGGAAAGCCGTCCACCCGGTTGCACCGGATGCAGACACTGGAGTGGGTGGCCCGCCCCCCTTTCCCCTGGCTCAGATTGACGCCGATCGGTAGATGGAAGGGGTGCAGACCACGCTTCTCGAGGTCGTCGCTCAGCTGCTGGATGCGCGGCTCGTGCTCCACGGGCGGATGGGCGTACTGGGCGCTCGCCTTGCCCTCGGTCGGATCCTCGCCGTGCCGTCCGTGCACGAGGTAGAGGTGCTCGGCCTGCGTGTAGTACGGCTCCAGATCCTCGTACCGGATCGGCCAGGCGGGGGAGAGACCGCCGTGGTGACGGAGCTCGCCGAAGTCCTCCGGTCGCAGGCGGAAGAGGGCGGCGCCGTAGAACTTGGTGTTTCCGCCGACGTAGTAGTTGACCTCGGGCGGGAACTCGCTGCCGTGCTTGTCCAGCCAGAACTCCGGCGCCCTGTACTTGCCCTTGACGAACACGGCCGTCGAGTCCCAGTTGTCCCGCTCGCGCGGCAGGTAGTCGCCGCGTTCGACGAGGAGTACGCGTTTGCCGGACGGCGCGAGCCGATGGGCGAGGGTGCCACCGCCGGCGCCGGTACCGATGATGATGACGTCGTAATGAGGGGCGTCGCCCACGGCGACCACCATCCTTGCGATCATGGCCCGGGACTGGCGTCGGGCCCGTTTTCCCGCTGTGCGGGGCCGAGCGTCCCACCCGTTCGAACGTATCCGCCCTCCCCCTGAACGGCGACCGGAGCGCTGATCGCCGCCCGGCCCCGTCGGTCACAGCACCGCGATGGGGTTCACCGGCGAGCCGGTGGCTCCGGGCAGCCGCAAGGGGGCGACCGCACACAGGAAACTCCATCGCCCCGCCTGCGCGCAGACCGGGGTCAGGTCCTCGAACTGCAGGTAGTCCATCAGATGGATGCCCATGGCATGGACGGCCAGGACATGCACGGGGAAGGAGACGCCCTGCACCGCGCTGGGTGCGGTGTCGTTGTTGCCGTCGCCGCCCAGGACAGCGACCTTCCGCTCGGCCAGGTACCCCAGGGCGGTCGGATGGAGGCCTGCCCGAGCCGTCGCCGCGTTCCACGGTCCGAGTTCCGTACGACGGAGGCGATGCCCCACCCGTACGAACAGCAGGTCTCCCGGTCCGACGCGAACCCCTTGCGCGGCCTCGGCGGCCGACAGATCGTCCGACGTCACCTGGTCGCCCGGCTCCAGCCAGGGCACGCCACGCAGCCGCGGGATGTCCAGCAGCACGCCCCGACCGACGATGCCGTCCGCGGCCAGGTCCACGGAGAGCGCACGGGCACCCTCGGGCGTCACGCTGCTCGCGGGCACCCCGCCGTACAGCTCCCCGTCGAACACCACGTGGCAGAGCGCGTCGAGATGGCTGTCCGCGTCCCCGTGCACGTTCATGGCGAAGCGGTCGGTGGCGAAGTGCAGCCCCTCCGCGCCGAGGTCGTCCGGAGCAGGGCCGGTCATCCTGTGCACCGCGGGCTCGGGGTCGTCGGGGCCCGGCACGGTCTCGATCGGAGCGGCCAGCGACACCGTGCGTCCGAGGCGGACCTCCGCGACGGCGGCCACGATCCGCTCGGGCGTCACATGGCGGAGTGCGCCGGGCCGACCGCCCTCCGCCGATCGCGCCGCTCCGCGCCGCAGCCGCTCGTAGAGCGCCCGGAACTCGTGCGCGGGCATACCGGGATCGGGCACGGCCGCGGGCCGAGCGGTCGGGGTCATGGCGGCCCCCAGGGGCTGAGGCCCCACCGGAGCACATGCGTGGCGCCCGGCTCGAGCACGGTGAGATCCGTGCCGCTGCGAAAGGCGTCCGGGGGACAGGACATGGCCTCCACGGCGACACCACGCCGCCGCCTCTCGGGTTCCGCCAGAGTGTCCCCCGTGTACACCTGTACGTACCGGGTGCCTTCGCCGAGCCACAGATCGACACCCCGCAGCCCGGAAGGGTGTGCCAGGCGCACGACGGCCCGGCCGTCGGGGCCGCGGTCGAGTCCGGTGAAGGCCGTGTCCAGTCGCAGATCGCCGATGGGGCGGGCGGTGCGGAGGTCGTACGCGGTGCCGTCGACCGGCTCCTGGCCGATCGGCAGCCCCCGGTCGTCGGTGCGGATCAGGTACCGGGCGGGGACCGTCAGGAGCGCGGTGTCGACGAGGTCGGTGCCGACGGTCAGATAGGGGTGCTGCCCCACTCCGTAAGGTGCCGGCCCCGTACCGGCGTTGGTGGCGAAGACGGCGGTCTCGAGCCCGTCGGGGCCGAGGCGGTACTCCGCGCAGACCTCCAGGAGGAAGGGATATCCCGGCTGAGGGCAGAGTGTCGTGCCGACCCGGACCGCGTCGTCGGTACGGGCCAGCAGCTTCCACAGGGACCAGCGAAGCAGCCCGTGGATCGCGTTGTCCCTCTCCGGTTCGGTCAGGGGGAGTTGGTGGTCCTGGTCGCCGAAGCGGTAGCGTCCGCCGCCCACGCGGTTCGGCCAGGGCGCGAGCAGCTGCCCCCGCCCGCCCGTGATGGCGGACCCAGCGGAGAACCCGTCGAGCAGCGGTCGGCCGTTCACCGCGTAGTCGCGCAGGGCGCCGCCCAGCTGGACCACTGTCACACTCTGCTCTCCGTGGACCAGCCGCCACGACGCGCCTGTCGGGCCGGGGGACGCATCGCGCACAACGGTGTGGACGGCCTGCTCCGTGACAGATCCGGCCGGCGGCCTACCGGAGTCGGCTTCCCGGCGCATCAGCGAGAGCACCGATGCGACGACGGCCTCCGGAGGCTGATCGATCTCCACCACCAACGGGTGTTCGTCAGGCTCAGGCTCCTGCAGATCCTCGAGCTGGGTCCCCAACAGGTCCGCCGGGAAGAAGTGACCGTGCCGCTCGGCGAGCCGGGAGCCCAGCAGCTCGCGCGAGCCGTGCAGGTACACCAGAAGAACTTCGGGGCGCCCTGCCAGCAGCCTGTCCCGGTAGGCACGCTTGAGCGCGGAGCAGGTGACGACGGCCTGCCGACCAGCCGCGATCGCCCCGTCCATCCACTCCCCGATCGCGTCGAGCCACGGCTCCCGGTCGTCGTCCGTGAGGGCATGGCCGGCCGCCATCTTGGCGCGGTCGGCCTCGGAGTGGAACTCGTCCGCATCCCGGTACGCCCAGCCCAGTCGATCGGCGAGGAGCCGCCCCACCGTCGACTTGCCCGACCCGGCGACGCCGACGACGAGCACCAGCTGCGGAGGTTCCCCTGTCGCTGTTTCGTGTGCCATGGGTGTCGGTCCCGGCCGTCAGTGCTTCATCGGCCGTGGCGCGACGCACAACCCCCAGATGACGAGGGCGTCGATGGCGATGAGCACCAGGGCCCACCACGGGGTGTAAGGGAGCCACATGAAGTTGGCGATCATGCTGAGACCGGCCAGCCCCACGCCGACGACCCTGGCCCATGTGGCGCCTGTGAACAGGGCGGCGCCGGTGAGTCCGATCAGAATGCCCAGGATGAGGTGGATCCAGCCCCAGCCGGTGAGGTTGAGCTCGTAGACGTAGTTGCGCGTGGCCAGGAACACGTCGTCCTTGGCGATGGCTGAAATGCCTCCGAGTAGCATCAGGATGCCGTTGACGATCATGATGACGGCGGCAAACACCAGCCAACCGCTGCTGTGCGTGTCCGCTTGCCGACCGGGTGAGCTCGTGTGGGTCGTCATGCCAGGCTCCTCCATGTCGTCCGGCCGGTCCGCCGAGACGTCTCCGTCCGGTGGAACGCATACATCCCATCTGACCCCCGCCGTCCTCCGGGCGCACGTCGGCAAGGCGAGAAGACCGGTGGCACCGCGCCCTCTCCGGCATGGCTGGAAGCCCGCCTTCGGATGTCAGCGGCATGTCAGCAGCATGGGGGTGGCACCGCAGGACGCCCACCGGGGCTCGTCATGTTCCGTCCGGGATCGCACGATTCACGGCTGGCAAGCCTTTGCCATGGCGAGGACTTGCCGTCGTGAGGCCTTCACGACGGCGTTCACCGGTCGATAGACCCATGGCATGTACTCCCCCTCTCATGCTTCCGCCCTCCGGCGCAGGCGCTGGCGGCTGATCTCGGTTGCCACCGCGGTGCCGCTGCTGGCGTCGGGGCTTGCGGTCCTGCAAGCACCCGCACAAGCCACTCCGAGCAAGCCCACCGTTCCCGCCAAGCCCTCGGCGACCCACAAGGTCACCCTGGTCACCGGCGACGTCGTCACCGTCACCGCGACGGCCGACGGCAAGCAGATCGCCGAGGTCGACCGGCCCGACAGCGCCGTCGGCGGCGTGAAGCTGCAGGAGATCAAGGGTGACCTCTTCGTCATCCCGGACGAGGCGGCGCCGCTGCTGGGCGCGGACAAGCTGGACCGACGGCTGTTCAACGTCACCGACCTGATCGAGATGGGCTACGACGATGTCAAGTCGGCCGCCGTACCTCTGATCGCGACGTACACCCAGCCGAAGTCCCGCGCGGCCGTCGAGCCCACGGCCCCCCGGGGCAGCAAGCTGACCCGCAAGCTCAAGGGCATCGGAGGTGCCGCACTCGACACCGAGAAGCGCCAGGCCCGCACCTTCTGGAACACCGTCGCGCCGCAGGGCAGCACGAAGCTGAGCGCGGGCGTGGCGAAGCTGTGGCTCGACGGCCGCGTGAAGGCCAGTCTGAAGGAGAGCGTGCCGCTGATCGGCGCACCCGAGGCCTGGGCGGCCGGCTACAACGGCAAGGGCGTCAAGGTCGCCGTGCTCGACACCGGCATCGACGTCAACCACCCCGACTTCGCCGGCCTGATCGACGGCACGACGAGCTTTGTGCCGGGTGAGGCCGTCACCGATGTCAACGGGCATGGCACGCATGTGGCCGGCACGATCGTCGGCTCGGGCGCCGCCTCCGGGGGTGAGAACAAGGGCGTCGCGCCCGGGGCCGACCTCTATGTCGGCAAGGTGCTCGGCGGCGCGGAGGGCTACGGTCAGGACTCCTGGGTCATGGCCGGTATGCAGTGGGCCGCCGAGTCCGGCGCGGACGTCGTCAACATGAGTCTCGGCGACTCGTACCCGACGGACGGCAGCGACCCGATGTCGCAGCTGGTCGACGCGCTCTCCGCGCAGTACGGCACGCTGTTCGTCATAGCCGCCGGCAACGCGGGCCCGGAGAGCATCTCCGCCCCGGGAGCAGCCGCCTCGGCGCTGACCGTGGCCGCCACGGACAAGCAGGACCGGCTCGCGTCCTTCTCCAGTACCGGCCCGCTGGCCTACTCCGGCGGCATGAAGCCGGACATCGCGGCGCCCGGCGTGGACATCACCGCGGCCCGCTCGCAGGAGATGACCGGTGGTGGTGAGGGCCTCTACCGCACCCTCAGCGGCACCTCGATGGCCACCCCGCACGTGGTCGGTGCGGCGGCGATCCTGTCCCAGCAGCACCCGGACTGGACCGGCGCGCAGCTCAAGGAACACCTGATGAGCACCGCCAAGGGCCTGGACGGCGGGTACTCGCCGTACGAGGTCGGCACCGGCCGTCTCGACGTGGCCGCCGCCGTGCGCACCACGGTCCGCGGCACCGGATCGCTCTTCTTCGGCAACTACACATGGCCGCACGAGCCGAGCGACGGCGCCGTCACCAAGGACCTGACCTTCACCAACACCGGCTCCGCCGACGTCACGCTGAACCTGGCACTGACCGACGGCGGCGGCCCGTTCATGCTGGGAGCCACCAAGGTCACCGTCCCGGCGGGCGGCACCGCTGCCGTCCCGGTGACCGGTGATCCGCAGGCCGCCTCGGCCGGCCGGCACGTCGGCTACGTGACAGCGACCGACGCGGCCACCGGGCAGCCGGTGACCCACACGTCCGTGGCGTTGCTCAAGGAGGAGGAGCGCTACGACCTGAACATCAAGCTGGTCGGACGGGACGGCAAGCCCGGCGCCGGCTGGGTCACGATCAACCTGGCCGGCGACTTCTGGCCGTGGCAGGTCTACGTCGACGGCTCGACCACCCTGCGCATGGCACCCGGCCTGTACACCGTCGCGGGGTACCTCGACGTGGCCGGCGAGAAGGCGGACCGCTCGGGTCTGGCCGTGCTGGTCGACCCGGAGACCGTGCTCAAGGACGGCGCCGCGGACGTGGTGCTCGACGCGAGCAAGGCACGGTTGCTGCAGACCGAGGCGCCGCAGCGCACCGAGGACCGCCAGCGCAAGGTCGACTTCAACGTCCACTACAAGGACCTGGACCCGTTCATGGACTACCGCAGCGCGTACGTGCTGCCGCCGACGTACGACGACGTCTACGTCGCGCCGACGGAGTCGATGGAGCAGGGCGAGTTCATGCTGACCACCCGTTGGCGCAAGGGCGAGCCGCAGCTCAGCCTGAGCGCGATGGGCGGTCGACTCCGCTTCGAGGCACTGGTGCAGGCGGGCAGTGCCCTGGGCACGGCCACGGACACGCTGGACGCCGTCTACGCGGGCAACGGTGCGACGGCCGCATACGAGCAGGTCAAGGCCAAGGGCAAGGTCGTCGTCATCGAGCGCAGCGACGAGGTCTCCCCCCAGGAGCGCACCGAGGCCGCGATCGCGGCCGGTGCGAAGGCGCTGATCGTGGTCAACGACGGTGTCGGTCCCCTGATGGAGTACGTCGGCGAGTCGCCCATCCCGGTCGCCACCGTGCACCGCGACGCGGGCAAGGCCCTCGTCTCGACGGCCAAGGCCGGCATCTTCAAGCTGACCGTGAAGCAGACCGAGTACACGCCGTTCGTCTACGACCTCACCCGGGAGTACCCCGGCCGGGTTCCGGACCGTGCCCTGGTCTACAAGCCGTCCAAGGACGACCTCGCCCGGATCGACGCCCGCTACTACTCGGCCACGGCCGGCCGGCCGGCGGAAGGCTACCGGTCCGACTTCACCCTCAGCCCGTCGTTCAACTTCCCCGAACGCGAGTGGCACCCGGGCACCCGCACCGAATGGGTGACTCCGGGCCAGGTCTGGAGAGAGTTCCATGCGCAGGGCGTCGACGGCGACCTGCCGTGGGTGATGGTGTCGGGCGACAACACGTACACCAAGGGCAGCACCACCCGACTGGACTGGTTCGCTCCGGTGACCAGGCCCGGCCAGAGCGAGTCGTTCGGCGTGTACAACTCCCGCTGGCAGAACTACATGACCTGGAACGTGCAGGCGTGGGCATCCTCCAGCGACGCCATGCGGCTGGGCGGCTTCCTGCAGTGGGGTGAGACGCCGACCCACCTGCAGGTCTTCCAGGGCGACACACTCATCCACGACAACCCGAACAGCACGGACATGCAGTGGGTGGAGGTTCCGGCGGGCAACCTGCCCTACCGCGCCGTCCTCGACGCGGAGCGGCCCGGTGACGTCTTCCGGCTGTCGACGCGCACCCACACCGAATGGACCTTCATGTCGGACACCGTCGATTCGGACTTCTTCGAGCCGTTCCCGGTGCTGAACCTGAACTACAAACTGGAGTCGGACCTGCACGGCGACGTCAAGGCCAACGCGACCCAGCAGCTCGCGCTCAAGCCGGTGTCGATGGGCCGAGGCACCGTGCCGGGCACCGTCACCACGGTGAAGCTGGACGTCTCGTACGACGACGGCGCCACCTGGCAGAAGGTGACCGTGACCAAGGGCGCCGACGGCTACTGGACGGGTTCGTTCAGGACGGTCAGGAGGCCCGGCGGCTTCCTCTCGGTCCGCGCGAGCGCCGAGACAGACAGCGGCTTCAGCGTCAGGAACGAGATCATCCGGGCGTACGGCCTGCGATGAACCGCACTGCGGGGCCCCGGGGAGGCGACTCCCCGGGGCCCTTCCCCTCGCACCTGCTCCCATCAGGGACTATTCACGGTCTGCCGCCATGGCGCATACTCTCCCCGCTGCGGCAAGCGGAGGAGAGTCGGTCGCCGATGTTGGATGTTCTGGGCCTCGGACCCGATGACGAGCGCGTCTACCGGGCGCTGCTCGGACGCCCGAACTCCACCGCGATCCTGCTGTCCGACCAGCTCGACCTGCCGCACGCCCACGTCGACAAGGCCTTGTCCCGCCTGGTCGAGTGGGGACTCGTGACCAGGTCGGCGGACGAGCAATTCACCGCCGCACCGCCGGCCATGGCGCTCGGCGCTCTCATCAGCCAGCGCCGGGACGGGCTACGGATGGCCGAGCACGCCCTGGTGACCTTCGCCGAGGAACACCGGGCGGCGATGACCGGGAGCAGCATCAGCGATCTCATCGAGGTCGTCACGGGCGTCGACGCCATCCGCCATCGCTTCCTCCAGGTACAGCAGGCAGCCCGTACGCAGGTCCGCTCCTTCATCACCGCACCGTTCGTCGCCCTGCCGCCCGACGAGAACACGGCCGAACCCATGGCCATCGGCCGCGGCGTGCAGTTCCGGGCGGTACTGGACCGGGCCGTACTGGCAGAGCCGGGCATCCTCGACGACGCGATCGATTCCCTGCGCAAGGGGGTGCAACTGCGTGTCGCCGACCAGCTGCCGATGAAGCTCGTGCTGGCCGACGCCGACCTCGGCCTTGTCCCGCTCGCGGTCACACCGGACGGGGAGCCCGGCGCCGCGCTGCTGCACCGCAGCGGACTGCTGGACGCGCTGGACGCTCTGTTCGAGACGGTATGGCGCACGGCCGACCCGCTCGCACTGTCGGCCACGGTCGGAGCATCCGAACCCACCGTCGAGGTCGGTCCGCAAGGCCCGACGGAGCTCGACCGCAGGATCCTCGCGCTGCTCCTGGCCGGCCTCACGGACTTGGCGACCGCGACACAACTCGGTCTGTCACCGCGCACGCTCCACCGGCGCCTGCGTCATCTCATGGACCTGGCCGGTGTCCGGACCCGGATGCAGCTCGGCGCCTGCGCGGTACGAAACGGCTGGGCGGAGCCCCTTCGAACGTGACCGGCAGGCGACGGCGCCGCCCCGCTGGGCGCGCGGGGCGCGCACCGTGGGAGCTGTCTGGCCTTCGCCGTTGTCCCGGCCAGCTCGTCAGCTCGTCAGGCGAGGACGTTGACGGCGCGGGCGACCACGAGCCCGAGAATGAGCAGGGAGACGAGGGACTGAACGCCCATGGTGATCTTGGCCCAGGGTGCCAGAGGCATGACGTCGGTGGGGCTGAAGGCGGTGGCGTTGGTGAGCGCGAGGTAGAGGTAGTCGATGTAGCGGGGCCGCCAGTCGGCGCTGCTCAGCCGGGGATCGAGCTGTTGGGGGAAGGCGAGCGCGGGGGTGGAGGGCATGCGGTGGGCGCGGGAGGCGGGCCCACCGCTGTCGAGTTCGAAGTACAGCAGGGAGAAGGCGAGGACGGTGCAGGCCCACACCGTGCCGCCGGTCTGCAACAGGCTGGTGGCGGAGCTGGTCTCCTTCCCGGCATGGAGGATGTCATCGACCAGTTGCACGGTCGACCAGACGGCGCTGAGGGCCAGAACTCCCACCAGGGCGATCGACATGCTCCGCAGGGCGGCCGTGCGCCGGTCGATCCGGCCCGGGTCGCCGGCGATGAGCGCCAGCAGCAGCAGTCCCTCGATCGTAGGAAGAACCCAGCGAGGTGCCAGACGGAGGTCGTCGGGGAGCAGGAGGGTCAGCACCATGGCGGTGACGACGGCCGCCGCCATCGGCCATCGCGGCTCGCCGAAGGACTCGTCCGGTCGCGGGCTCTCGGTTGGCTCGGGGGTGCGTCCGGTCACGATGGCGCCCTTACGGTCGAGTGTGGAGTGAATGGCACTGTCCTGCCCTCGGAAGGTATATCCGGCCGACGGGCGGGCAGCGGATCTCACGCGCGGTGCGAGACACAGCCGGACCCGAGCACGACTGGCTCCCGGCACCCGCAGGCGACTTCAACGTCTTCCTGCGCTACCGGCCCGAACAGCGCGCCCTCACCGGCGACCGGCCCCCGTCGGCCGACGCACCGGCTGCCTGTGTCAGGCGACGAGCTCGTAGATGCTCCGGGCCGTCAGCCACAGGCCGATCAGCAAGGAGAGCGTGACTACCAGCTGCTCCTGGTGCTGCTCCAGCCAGCTCCGCAGGGCGTTCAAGCGGGCGTTCGCGACCGCGGGCACCCAGACCGCGTACATCTCCATGACGATGAGGCTGAGTGTGGCCAGCAGGCAGTAGCCGGTTAGTACGAGCCAGTCGGCGAGGGTGGCGAGGTTCGAGTCGACGGCCGTGGCGGCGCCGGCGCCGACCAGCCCCCAGGGCTGCAGCAGCCACGCCAGACCGGCGGCCGTGACCAGGGACGCGTTGTCGATCCGGGCGGCCCAGCGTGGCGGGCCGTGCGGGCGAGGCGGACGGCGGTGCCGGTACGTGCCGAACATCACCAGTGCCACGCCGATGGCGAGTTTCGCGGCGATCGCGGCGGTCGAGGGCGCGCTGTGACGGGCCGGGGGCTGACCGCCGGTCAGCAGCACCACGAGGGCGATCACCGTGATCAGGTTGGCCAGCCACGACAACAAGAACGCCAGGCCCTGACGAATGCCGCGCCGCGAGGAGAGCAACAGGATGAAAGCGCTGTTGTGCAAAGGCCCGAGGGTGATGGCCGTACCGATCACAATCAGGTCGAGGGCCATCCGACCAGTCGCTCCTGGGGCTCGGGGCTGTTCGCCACGCATGGACAGAGGGCCGGCCGGCAGGGGGTGAGGCGTTGCTGCAGCACCGGATTCCGACTCTGGAGGCGGCTGCCCGGCAGGTCAAGCAGGCCACGCCGGGGAAGCCTTGTCGGTCCGTGTGAAGTCCCACCGCCGCTTTCGTCTGCATCGGGCTTCACCGCGGCCACCAAGGCGCGGAGCGGACGGTCTGGAGCATTCCGCCGAGTCGTGGGAGCGTGGGGTGGCCGAGCGCTGGTTCCTCACTGCTGATGGGGAGTGGGGGAAGCGGTACGGCAACGAGACCATCCGCGTCACACCCGACGGCGAGGTCTCGATCAAGCTGCCCGCACCGCTCGCCGCTCACGCGAACGCTCCGCACGGCCGGTATGTGCCGGCGGCGCGGGCGCGGTTCGCGCACCGTGGACAGGAGTGGGCCGACCGTGTGGAGGCGAACCGGGCCGTCGCCTACCGCATCCACCTCGACCCCGCCCGAGGCCGCTGGTACCTCACCGCGTCCTGGCAGCGCCCCACCGCCCCCGCCGTTCCTTTGGAGGCGGCACTCGCGCACGGCGTGATCGGCGTGGACACCCAACGCCGACCATCTCGCCGCCCGGCGACTCGACACTCACGGCAACCCCATCGGCGACCCGCACCGCTTCTTCTACGACCTGTCCGGGACCGCCGAGCATCGTGACGCGCAGGTCCGCCACGTCCTCACCCGCCTGCTGCGCTGGGCCAGGACCTGCGGCGTGGCGGCGATCGCGGTCGAGGACCTGGACTTCACCGCCGAGAAGACCCGCGAGAAGCACGGCCGCAGGCGCCGGTCCCGCCAGCTGATCTCCGGAATGCCCACCGGCCGCCTCCGCGCCCGCCTCACCTCCATGGCCGACGCCACCATCATCGCCATCATCGCCGTGGACCCGGCCTGCACCAGCAAGTGGGGCGCGCAGCACTGGCAGCAGCCCCTGAGCACCACGAGCCGCACAACGACCCGTCACGATGCGGCGAGCATCGCGATCGGACGACGCGCCCAAGGGCACCCGATCCGGCGACGGACGACACCGCCCCGTGCACACCAGAGCGATGTGCACGGACACCGGACCGTCCAGGCTCGACCGGCAACCCTTGGGCGTGAGGAACCCCACCCCCGCGTCCCCGGACCACGGACACGGTCCGTGTCGCCGTATGCGGAGCGTTGGACACCGGGGTCCCGGGGAGTGGTGCCCCGCATCCAGGGCGCGTCGCTCCTATCCTGGAGCATCAGCAAACGACGGTCGGCGCCGAGGCGGGCACAGCACATGAGGAATCCGCAGATCGACTACGGGGCGGTCTTCCATGCCCTGCCCGGCATGGTGGCTCTGCTCACTCCTGACCTACTGTACGCAGACGCCAACGAGGACTTCCTCCGGCTCGCCGGGCGCACCCGCGACCAGCTGATGGGCCGCTACATCTTCGACGTCTTCCCCGAACACCCCGACGAACCGGAGGCGGCCGGCATGCGGGAAACCCGGGAGTCGATGCTGCGCGTGGTGGCCTCCGGCGAGCGCGACACCATGGCGCTGTTGCGGTACGACATCGAGGACGCCGAACGGCCCGGCCGCTGGGTGGAGCACTTCTGGAGTCCGGTCAACGCACCCGTGTTCGGCTCGGACGGGAGCGTGGTGCTGATCGTGCACCGGGTGGAGGAGGTCACCGAACTCGTCCGCGCCCGCGGGGGCCCGGGCGGAGACAGGCGCGCAAGCGTTCTGGAGGCCGAGCTCTACACCCGCGCCCGTGAACTGCAGGACATCAACGAGCGCCTGCGCCGGTCGCAGGCGCGTGACCGTGAGATCGCCCTGGCCCTGCAGGCGGCGATGCTGCCCGCCCCCACGCCGGTTGGCCATCACCGGGCAGCCGTCCGCTACCGGCCCGCCGTCGGCGCCCTGAACGTGTGCGGCGACTGGTACGACCTGGTCGACCTGCCCGGTGACCGCATCGCGGTCGCCGTCGGAGACGTCGTCGGCCACGGCCTGGAAGCGGCCTGCGTCATGGGGCAGCTGCGCAGCGCGCTGAGCGCCGCCGCCCGTGTCGCCGACGGTCCGGCCCGGGCCCTGGAAGCCCTCGGGCTGTATGCCCGCAGTGTCGAGGGGGCCGAGTCGACCACTGTGGTGAAGACCTTCATCGACTGGGACACCCACACCATCACGTACAGCAGCGCGGGCCATCCCCCGCCGGCCCTGCTCGACCCCGACGGCACCGTGACCTTTCTCGACCAGGCGACCGATCCGCCTTTGGGCGCGCGCCCCGAACACGTCCCGCGACCGGAGGCCAGCAGGGCGTTCACCGAAGGCGCCACCCTGGTCCTCTACACCGACGGCCTGATCGAGCGCCGCTCGGAGGACATCGACGCCGGACTGGGCCGCCTCGCCGACTCCCTCACCCGACACGGACGAGCCGAACCGGAGGACCTGGCCGACGCCCTCCTTGCCGACCTGCTCCCGCTTGACGGCAACACCGACGACACGGCGTTGGTCGTCCTCCGCCTGTGACGCGCACCGACTGAGGACGGGTACGCATCGGAGCCAGTCCGATGTGACTCGGCGGGCAGCTCTGCCAGTGGGGTGAGTGTCAGGTCTCACGCATCCCGCGGCGTCGCCCGCGAAGGCGCCGCCGGGGCCCTGACGCCGAACGGCGACCCGTTCTCGCTGCTCGGTTCACCGTTCCGGGTGCCCCCCCGACGTTCATCAGCAGGCGCCGCTTGACCGAACGGCTCACGCCTCACCCCGCTCTGGCCGGTCGGTGCCGACTGGTGCTGGTCAACGGTTCGGCGGGGGCGGGCAAGACGCTCCTGGCCCGGCTTGCGGCGTACCTGAACGGCCGGACCGAGCCCGTGATTCTCGTTTTCGAAAGGTTCGAGCGCGTTTCCGCGCCTGAGGTCGCCGATACGCGGGCTCGGGGCTGCGCCTGGTCCTCGTCTCCCGTACCGAGCCGCTGCTGCACCGGTACCGCGTCCCTGGCGGGATGACCGACATCCGTAGTGCCGACCTGGCGTTCCGGCCCGAGGAGACGGCCGATCTGCTGCGTCGAAACGGCCTGTCTCTGCCGGACGAGGGCGCCCACATGCTGACCGAACGGACCGGCCGGGTGGGCCGCGGGTCTACGGCTGTGCCTCCTCGCAGCGCAGCAGGCGGACGACCCGGAGAGCTAGGGCCGTCAGCCTGCTTGCCACGAAGACCGTAGGGATGGGGTGAGCTGGGCGAGGCCGGCGCCGGGCCGGATGGCGATGAACCCGTCGATCACGAGGAGGGAAAGGCCTGGGCCAGGAAGGGAGGTGGCTGGGGGATCGTGTCGGGCACTACCACCGACCCGCCGTAACGGGTCTGCCGTGGCAGCGAGCCCACTTGCGTCCGCCCTCGCACGGGCAGGGCGCGTTGCGGGCGCTTCAAGCGTTCGGGTTGTTGACTGACGGTCCAGCTCGAACGACGCCCGCGGAGCACCGGGCAGGTCGCCTATGACACACGGTTCTTCGCCATCGTCACCGACCCGGTCGGCGCCCCCGCCGAACTGTCCGACGGGGACGGGACGTGGCGTGGCGGTCCCGGAGGATGACGTGGGGCAGTACCCGGTGGAACCGCACGGCGACGGCCTACAACCCGCTGCGCCTTCCCGGACAGTACGAGGACTCCGAGACGGGCCAGCACTACAACTCCCTGCGTCACTACGACCCGGAGACGGCCAGGTACGCCAACCCCGACCCACTGGGCCCGGCACCCGCGGCGGACCCGGTCGCCTACGTGACCAACCCCTGGACCCTCACCGACCCCCTGGGCCTCATAGCCAAGGGGTGCACGGAGGACGGCGGCTGGTACGGAGGCATGACCCCGGCCAACCTCAAGGATGAGAACGACAAGCCGAAGTACCCGGTCAAGATGGAAATCAACCACATCCCGGCCAAAGCCTCCCACGCGCCACCTCGACGAGGAGGCTTCATCACAACGACGCCGGCATGGGCCCGGCGATCCGCCTGGAGAAGGCCGACCACCGGGACATGTCCTCGACCGGCTCCTGGGTGCCCTCCGTCCAGTGCCGTGCGGGCCAGCGCGCCCACATCGACGCGGGACGCTGGGATCTGGCCATGAAAATGGACATTGACGAGTCCGCGCCGAATACGGCGACAAGTGCGACAAGCGCATCGCGGACATGGTGGAGAGCCTCAAGAACAACAGAAAGCTCCAGGCGATGCTGGAGCGCCGGGGCTGGACGATCGACTACGACATACTGAAATGATCACAACCGACCAGAACGGCCCCCTCATGCAGTTCGTCCTCGACCCGCCCCGCGGCGCGGCTCCCGTCCGGTTGGGCATGACGCTCGACGAAACGGTCGCAGTGGTGTCGGCCTGGGGCGTTCCGCGCGTGTACCCGGCCGACGCGGTGCGCGACTTCGACCTGGTGTCCACCGAGTACGACGGCATCGGCTTCCAGGCAGCCCTTGAACGCGACCACCAGGTCACCACCGTCGCCATCTGGGGGCCCGACGAGGACGAGGACCCCGACGTCCAGGTCCTGCTGGACGGCCTTGACGTCTTCCGTACCCCCGCCGACGAGATCCTCGCCCACGCCGCCCGAAAGGGCTGGCACGTCAACAACGACGACCCGCCAGCCCCCTGTATACCCGGCGTCACGCTGGCCTTCACCCGGGACACCTCCCAGGAAGTGCCAAGGGACGAGAACGGCCTGCCGGTCCACTTCACCTCCGTGCTCGTGGCCGACGAGAAGGGCCGGGCCGACTGACAACGGTCAGGTGTCGGCATCCCTCGCGATCAGTGAGGGGGAACCTCGTGGTCCGTCGACAGTTGAGGATCTATGGACACCGTGACTGTGTGCGTTGTTGGGTGGGGCCGCATGGGAGGGCTCCGGCCGCGCAGCGATGAGCCGCTTTTCGGTCGAATCGACCATGAGGCCCCAATCCAAAAGGTGACCGGCGACGGCCACCCCACGGAGATCTTCTTGAAGCCGTCGTCCTCACTCCGCTGACCTGCGAGGATGACTACATTGGGCGGGCTGACCTGCGTGTTTACAGCTTTCCGGTGTTTTCAAAGTGACGCCGTCCTGCGTGATCGACTCGCCCCAGCCGCCCCCAGGGTGGTGTGGACCCGGTCCGAATGTGCCTGCCGCGCGGGCCAGAGCATCGAGGTCCTCTTCCGCCACTACGCCAAGTTCCTGGACGGCGTGCGGGAGCAGACCAACCGCCTCATCGAGCAGTCCATGGAGGAGTGGGGCCGCGTCAGCCGAGGTGAGGCCCCTGCGGGCTGAGCCGGAGTTTTGGTCCGTGACTGGTGGCGCTTCGGCGGCGAGCCCGCGGCGTTCTCCCGCACCTCCTGCCGTGGGTAGAAGCGGGGCGAGGGCTGGGGTTGGGAGGGGGCTTTCGGCCTCAGAGCCAGCCGCGACGGCTCGCCTGGACGCCGAGTTGGAAGCGTGTTCGTGCGCCCAGCAGCTCCTGGAGGCGGGTGATGCGGCGGCCGACCGTCCTTTCGCTGACACCGAGTTCGCGGGCGATCGACTCGTCGGTCAGACCACCGCTGAGACAGGTGAGGAGCTGTCGGGTCTCGGCGGTGGGAGCCGCGCGGTGGTCGTCGGCCGTGTCGACGGCGTTGGGCAGCGGGACGGCGATCTGCCAGTACGAGTCGAAGACACCGATCAGCGCGTCGAGGAGGTCCGACCGCCGCACGACGATGTGGTGACGGCGGTCCCAGTCGCGTGCCGGGGGAGCCACCAGGGCGAAGCGGTCGTCGCAGATGCCCATGTTCAGAGGGACCTCTGTGAAGACACGCGCTTGTTCACCGAGGTCGATGGAGATCTGGACGGCCTCCCGGGCGAGCCTGTCCCGCAGGACCCGGGACCCGTACACGACCGAGGTCCTGACGCCGCGGGACAGTGCCTCCTCGCAGCCCGGTGCCAGTTTGTTGGGGCGTGCCGACCGGCCGGTGTAGCCGATGGTGAGGGCGCGGATCTGTTCGGTGGCCTCGTCGTACAGCCGTCGGCCGATCGCGGTGCGGGCGGCCTCCGTGCGGATGATCTCGATGTAGCCGGCGCCTTGGGCGTGATGGTCGTGCCAGAACCGGGTCAGCTCCTCGACACCGTTGCGCAACGTGGCGAGCTCCTTGGCCCGGCTCTCCACCAGGGCGTCGAGCGCGGCACGCGGAGGGTGGGCCACGAGCCCCGCGCCGTCCAGGTCCACCAGGCCGAGGCCGGTGAGTTCGACGACAGCCGCGCTCATGGCGTGCCCGCTCACACGTAGGACGTCCGCGAGTTCGGCCAGCCTCGTCGGGCCGCGCTCGACGAGGGAGAGATAGACGTCCTCGGCAGTCGCACTGATGCCAATGCCTTGAAGTGAATACACGTTCAAACTATTGCACGAGCCGCGCGGGAGTCGGTGGGGTCCTCCACAGGCGAGGCCTGTCCTCTTTCCGCCATGCCGGAATCCGACACCACGGACGCTTCGGTTTCACGCCGGTTCCCCGCACACTCTGCGTACGGCACGACTGATCGCCCGCGCCTCATGCCAATTGAACATTTCCCGACATGAGGCTTCCTGTGAGAGCGGCGTCGTGCGACTTCGCGTGCCCGCGTCCCTTACGGCGTCCGTTTGTGCGGCCCGGTGCCCGCTGCGGCCCGGTGCTCGACGTCAGGCGACCTTGGATCACCAACTCCCTTTCCAGGGAAACATGTTGCGAACGTTCATGTTGACTACTGGGTCATTGTGTTCGACCATGTGCGAAGTTGATTCGTTGTCGGGGTGGCTTCCGCCGACGGGACAAGCGTCGCCTCCCGGACTCGGAAAGCGCGTGCAGGGATGACACGAGCCTTTTGATTTCGCGTGAGTTCGGCGATGTGTTGCCGTTCGCGCACCGCCGTGCGTTTCTCGAGCCGTCTCTCAAGGAGTAATTCCATGTCCACTCATCGCAGTCGCCGACGTGCCGCAGCCGTCGCTCTGGGAACGGTCGTCACCTTGGCGCTCGGGGCGTGTTCCAGTGGCCAGGACACCGTGAAGCCGGGCGGCGACGACACCGCGAAGGTCGAGGGGAAGATCTCCCTGACGTATCTGCAGAAGCAGGGCGACCAGGAGTACTTCCTCGGTGAGGCCGCGGGGGCCAAGGCGAAGGCCCAGGAGCTCGGCATCGACCTGAGAGTGGTCAACCTGGGCAACGACGCCAACAAGACGATCAGTGAGGTGCAGTCCGCCATCGCGCAGAAGACGAACGGCCTGATCGTCGTCGTCCCGGACCCCGCGGTGGGCCCCCAGCTCGCCCAGACCGCCAAGGACGGAAAGGTCGCGCTGCTCACCTCCGACGACCAGATCTGCACGACCGGCCCGGACCCGTCCGCCTGTGCTCCCGAGGCCCTGGTGCCGCGCATCGGGTTCAGCGGCGCCCAGATGGGTGGCGAGGTCGGCAAGCGCGCCGCCGAGGAGTTCAAGAAGGCCGGCTGGAACGCCGCCGACACCCGTACCGTCTCCGCCTGGAAGCAGGACGT
Source organism: Streptomyces sp. NPDC023157 (assembly GCF_055560575.1). Taxonomy (NCBI): domain Bacteria; kingdom Bacillati; phylum Actinomycetota; class Actinomycetes; order Kitasatosporales; family Streptomycetaceae; genus Streptomyces; species Streptomyces sp. NPDC023157. The sequence goes on along the minus strand of NZ_JBVHIL010000002.1, from coordinate 37,584 downwards.
CACCGTCTGCACCGACCGGGTGAAGGCCGCCGAGAAGGCCTTCAAGGACGGCGCGGGCGCGGACGTGAAGAACATCGCGGTCCCGACGGACAACACGCCGACCGGTGCCCAGGACAAGATCGCGGCGACCGTCACCGCCAACCCCGGCGTGAAGCACTGGATCGTGTGGGGCTGCAACGACGAGAACGTCCAGGGTGGCGTCACCGCCCTGGAGAACGCCGGCTTCAAGGCGTCCGACGTCATCGGCGTCGGCCTCGGCGCCTACCTGGCCTGCAAGAACTGGAGCTCGGGCAAGCCGTCCGGGATGAAGGCCGCCCTGTTCATCAACGGGGCCGACGTCGGCGCCCTGGCTGTGCAGACCATGTACGACAGGCTCAAGAACGGCAAGGGGTTCCCGAAGGAGGCGTTCGCGCCGACCAAGATGGTGGACGCCGCCGACTGGAAGGCCTCCGGGGTCACGTGCAGCTGAACCGGCGCCGTGCGCCGGTCGCCTGACCGGCGCGCCTCCTCCGGTCGGTTGACCTGAGCCGCCCCGTCCGCTCGACTGACCTGAGGCTCCCCGCCGGGTCGACCGCCGACCTGACGGTCGACGTCCGGTCGGCTGCCCGACGCTCCAGGTGCGCCCGGTGCGGTGGGTCCGCCGGACCGCCACACAGGCCTCCCTCCTCTCGCGCCGCCGGCCCCGCCGTCGCTGCGTCGGGCCCCGCGCAGAGAGCCCCGCCCCGCCCCCCCCGGCCATCCCTCGGCCGTGTACACCCTCCACCCCGTTGCCCACGCCGAAGCCGACCCGCTTCCAGCCTGCGAGGCCACCCATGAACAGATCCGGCGCCGAACCACCGGAGCCCACACCCTCCACCGGCCGCCCCGGAGTCGATCGCCGCGGCGCGGTGATCACCGTCGAGAACATCGCCAAGCGGTTCGGTACCGTCCAGGCGCTCGGCGGCGTCACGCTCGACTTCCCCGCGGGGCAGGTCACCGCGCTGATGGGGGAGAACGGTGCGGGCAAGTCGACCCTGCTCAAGATCCTCACCGGTGACCACCAGCCCACCGAGGGCCGTGTCCTCCTCGACGGCGAGCCGATCGCGTTCGCCGCCCCTCAGGACGCCATCAGGGCCGGCATCCGGATCATCCCGCAGGAACCGGAGATCATCCCGCACGTCTCGGTGGCGGAGAACGTCTACGCGGGCTCCCTGCCCCGCAAGCGCGGACGCGTCCTCGACCGTGCGGAGCTGAGGCGCCGCGTCGCGGCCGACCTCGCCCGGCTGGGCTTCGACAAGGTCATCGACCCCGGCGCACTCGGCTCGGAGCTCACCGCGGCCCAGCGTCAGCTGGTCGAGATCCTGCGCGCACTGACCGGTGATGCCAAGATCATCGCCTTCGACGAGCCCACCTCCTCGCTGTCCGAGCACGAGGTCGAGGCGCTGTTCGCGCTCATCGGCCGCCTCCGCGCCCAAGGCATCGCCGTCATCTACGTCTCGCACCGCATGAAGGAGATCTTCCGGCTCGCCGACCGGGTCGCCGTCCTGCGCGACGGTGCGGTGGCCGGGGTGCTGGACGCCGCGGCGACGAACGAGGAGGAGGTCGTCCGCCTCATGGTGGGCCGCGACCTGTCCTCGCTCTTCGTCCGTCAGGACGTCGCACGGGACGAGGTCGTCCTCGAACTGCACGACGTCACCACCGACGACGTGACCGGCGTCGACCTCCGGATCCGGGCCGGTGAGGTCGTCGCCCTCGCCGGACTCATCGGCGCCGGCCGCTCGGAACTGGCCGGCGCGATCGCCGGAGACCTCCCGATCCGCTCCGGCAGCATCAGCATGAACGGCCGGCGTCTCTCCCTGCGCAACCCGAAGGACGCCATCAGGGCCGGTATCGGGCTCGCCCCCGAGGAACGCAAGGCCCAGGCACTGTTCCTCCAGCGATCCATCCGGGACAACACCTCACTCGTCAGCCTCGAACGGCTGCGCCGTCTGAGGTTCGTGAGAAGAGGTCAGGAAAGCGCCGTCGCACAGGAGTACACCGACCGGCTGCGGGTCCGCACGCCCTCCATCGAGCACGAGACCGGGAAGCTCTCCGGAGGAAACCAGCAGAAGGTGGTCCTCGCCCGCTGGCTGGCCCGCACACCCCGGCTGCTGATCCTCGACGAGCCCACGCGTGGCATCGACATCGGAGCCAAGGCCGAGATCTACCAGATCATCGCGGACCTCGCCCGCAGCGGCGTCGCGCTCCTGGTGATCTCCTCCGAACTCCCCGAGGTGCTCGGCCTCGCGGACCGTGTCGCCGTCATGCAGAACGGCCGGATCACCGGCGAACTGAGCCGGGCAGAGGCCACCGAGGAGGCCATCCTCAGCCTTGCCATGGCCGACGACCTCAGCACCCCCGCCCTCATGCCTGGAGCACTCCGATGACCGACACCACCGTCTCCCTTGCCCCGGACCGGACGGAGGGCGATCCGGCACTGGCACCGGCAGCGCCCGGCCGGCGGTTCCGGATCGCCGCGGTCGGCGGGCAGAACCTCAGCCTGATCGGCGCCCTCGTCGTCGTGCTCGCGCTGTTCGGCTCGCTCAACGACAACTACCTCAGCTGGTCGAACATGCAGGTCATCGGCGAGGCCGCGACCCTCGTCGGGCTCCTCGCCGTCGTCCAGACCGTCGTCATCATCTGCGGCGCGCTGGACATCTCCGTCGGCTCCCAGGCCGGACTCGCCTCCGTCGTCAGCGCCATGGCCTTCACCTCCACGGGCTCCAGCGCCGTCGTCGGCATCGCCGTGGCCCTCGGCGTCGGCGTGCTCGCCGGCGTAGTGAACGGTGTGATCATCGTGTACGGGCGGGTCAACCCGACCATCGCGACGCTCGCCGGACTCGCCGCGTACAAGGGCATCGCGCAGCTCGTCTCGGACGGCCGCGCACAGGGCTACGTCCTCAACGACAGCGTCTTCGTCTTCCTCGGCCGAGGGAAGATCGCCGGACTGCCGGTGATGATCTGGATCCTGGCCGTCGTCGCGCTCGCGGTCCACGTCCTCCTCACCTACACGGACATCGGCCGCAACCTCTACGCCATCGGCGGCAACGACACCGCGGCCCGCCTCGCCGGCATCTCCATCAACAAGTACCTCATCGCCGCCTACTCCCTGTGCGGCGTGGTCGCGGCCGTCGCCGGCGTCCTGCTCACCGCACGCACCGGATCGGGACAGCCCGTGTCCGGCAGTGAGGGCCTGGAACTCAAGGCCATCACCGCCGCCGCACTGGGCGGCTGCGCCCTCAAGGGCGGCAGGGGCGGCATCGGCGGCACCCTGCTCGCGGTCGCCCTGCTCGGCGCCCTCGAGAACGGGCTCACCGTCCAGGGCATCAACACCTTCTGGCAGAACGTCGCCCAGGGCGCGCTGCTCGTCATCGCCGTCGTCATCCAGCAGCGCCGCAACAAGGAACGCCGCATCGGCCTCCCCACCTGAGGCGACCGCGACCTGGCAGGAACACCCCCGTCTCACAAGGAGTGGAGATTTGACGCGCAGACGCACCTTCCTCATGGCAGGAACCGCCGTCGTGGCGGGAGTGGTGGCCGGCCCGCTGGGCTCCGCGACCACGGCGGCGGCCTCCGGGACCGTCGACGGAGCGGGAGCGGGGGCCCCGGCAGACGCTCTGCAGCAGCCCACGGTCACCCTGACACCCGTGCCCGACACCGTCGCGGGTGTGCGCGAGCCGGTGCTGAGCCTCAACGGCAGCTGGTCGATCTCCACCGAGCCGCCCGCGGAGTTCTGGCGCGACGACGTTGACACCTCGGGCTGGCCGCGGGTCGAGGTGCCCGGAGAGCCCGCCATGCAGGGCGTGGACGTGCCGCAGGACAAGGAGTTCGCGTACCGGACCAAGGTCCCGGTGCCCGCCGACTTCGCCGGGCAGCGGATCGTCCTGCGCTTCGACGGGGTGTACAGCGACGCCCGGCTCTGGGTGAACGGGGCCCACGTCCGCGACCACCGAGGCGGATTCACGAGCTGGCAGGCGGACATCACCGACCACGTCACCCCGGGTACGGAGGCGTGGGTCACCGTCGGCGTCACCGACCGCTGGCAGGACCTGTCGTACGAGACCTTCTACGCCCGCCACCGCATCGGCGGCATCCTCGGCGACGTACGGCTGATCGCCCTGCCGCCGGGACATCTGTCGAGCGTCCACGTGTCCACGACCTTCGACACCCGATACCGCGACGCGGTCCTCGGCCTCCGGCTGACCCCGGCGGGCGCCGGCGCACTGCCGGTGCGGCTGGTCCTGCGGGACCCCGCGGGAGCCGAGGTGCTCAGCCGCTCCCTCACCCCCGGCGGACCCGCGCAGTACGACATCGCCGTCACTGCCCCGCTCAAGTGGGACGCCGAACACCCGAACCTCTACACCCTGGAACTGACGGCGGGGCCCGAGGGCGCCGAGTCCACCGTGACGCGCAGAGTGGGCTTCCGGCAGATCGAGGTCGACGGCAAGCGACTGCTCGTCAACGGCCGGGAGGTCAAGCTGCGCGGTGTCGCCCACCACCAGGTCAGCCCGACGATGGGCCGGGGCGCCACCGGCCGCTGGGACGAGCAGGACGTACGCCTGTTCAAGGAGGCCAACGTCAACCTCATCCGTACCTCCCACTACCCGCCCACCGAGGCCCTGCTCGACGCCGCCGACCGGTACGGGATGTACGTGGAGGAGGAGACCGCGGTCTGCTGGGTGAACCAGCAGGGTCACGACGACCTCCTCGACGACCCGGCGTTCAAGCCGGACTGGCTCGGCCAGCTCGCCGAGATGGTGGAGCGGGACCGCAACCACGCCTGCGTCCTGATCTGGTCCATGGGCAACGAGAACATCGGCTGGGGCGTCAATCCGCAGGCCCAGTGGGACTACCTGAAGGCCGCCGACCCCTCTCGGCCCGCCGTCTACAGCCACGCCGAGACGTACTCGACCGGCGCGAGCTACGACATCTTCACCGCCCACTACCCGGACGTGAAGGGCCAGTTGGGCGGCGAGACCGCCAAGCCCTCGCTCTACGACGAGTACGCCCACCTGCCCGCGTACAACGTCGACGACCTGAGGACCGACCCGGGCGTCCGCACCTTCTGGGGCGAGACGATCTCGCGGTTCTGGCCCAAGGTCCACGACACGTACGGGGTCGTCGGCGGCGCGATCTGGGGCGGGGTCGACGAGGTGTTCCCGCTCCCCGGAGAGGTCTCCGGCACCGCCGAATGGGGCCTCGTCGACATCTGGCGGCGGCAGAAGCCGGAGTACTGGCTTGCGAAGAAGGCGTACTCGCCCGTCCGGGTCCCCGACGCGCCGCTGCTCGGGCAGCGGGCCCGTACCCCCCTCACCGTTCCGGTCTCCAACTGGTTCGACTTCACGAACCTGTCGGAGCTGACCGTCCGTTGGCGGGTGGGCGGCGCCCAGGGGACGATGCCCGGCATCGACCTCAAGCCGGGAGCGAGCGGCAAGCTCAGCATCCCTCACCGCTCCTGGACCCAGGGCGAGGTGCTCGAACTCGACTTCCTCGACGACCGGGAACGGCTGGTGGACTCCTACGCCCTGCCCATCGGCCCCGTCGCCGCACCGGCCCCGCCCCGCCCCGCGGGCTCCGCGCCCGCCGTCGAGGAGAGCGACACGAGCCTCACACTGACCGGTGCCGGCTTCTCCGTCGCCTTCAGCAGGACGACCGGCCTGATCACCCGGGCGGAGTGCGGCGGCACGACCGTGCTCACCGACGGCCCGCACCTGCACGTCCGCGGCGGATATCTGCCGCCCTGGACCTTCGGGTCGATCAGCGTGCGCCAGAAGGACGCGAACACCACCGTCGTCACGATCTCGGGCAGCCACGGCGCGAGTCCGGTCGTCTTCGACGTCACGGTCGACGGCACCGGACTGCTCACCACGACGTACACCATCGTCAAGGCCCTGCCGGGGCAGCCGGACAGCGGCTACAAGGAACTCGGCGTGCGCTTCGGCGCCCCCGACGGGGCCGACCGCATCGACTGGCGCACCGGTTCCCTCTGGTCGGTGTACCCGGACGACCACATCGGCCGGCCCGTGGGCACCGCGCTCGCGGTGCCGCAGCACGCGGGATCCGTCTACCGGGAACGGCCCGGATGGAGCTGGTCGCAGGACACCCACTCGTACTTCCTCTACGGGAAGGACGACGCCGGCCGGGAGACGAACGACTTCCGCGCCCTGCGCTCCGCCGTCCACACCTTCGCGCTGACCCGCCCGGACGGCACCGGCGTGCGCGTCGAGTCCGACGGGAGCGTCGCGGCCCGGGTCGACCGGACCCCGCCCCGGTGGGTCGACGACAGCGACCCGGGCATCACGTACCAGGGCGCATGGACACATGCGCGGGGTGAGGGGTGGACGCACGATGACTTCGGGGACACCGAGTCCTTCTCGTTCACCGCGGGCGACTGGTGCGAGTTCGGCTTCGACGGCACCGGCGTCGAGTGGCTCGGCGGTCACGGCTCCAACCTCGGCCTGATCGACGTGTTCATCGACGGGCGACTCGACACCACCGTCGACCAGTACGCACCCGCCAAGCAGTACCAGCAGGTCGTCTACCGCAAGACGGGCCTCGCCGAGGGGCGGCACACCATCCGCCTGGTCGTCACCGGAGAGAAGAACCCCTCTTCCTCAGGCATCCTCCCGCTCGTGGACGCGTTCCAGGCCCTGTCGGCCACCACAGGGGCGGCACGGGCCCTGCTCGTCGACACGCACTGGAACTATCCCGACTTCGGCTACGGGGGCGGCGACTACTACCGGCCCACCGTGCGGGTCGTCGACGGGACGACGGGCGCGGTCTCGCTGCGGCTGGGAACGTTCGCGACGACCTGACACGTGGGCCCTCGGGCAACCCCGAGGGCCCACCCCTCTGTTCCGCACCTCCGCAGTCGTTTCCCGGCGCCCGGCGCCACCTCCAGGCGCCCCCACCCAGAAGGAGTCCACATGACCCGGGCACCCGTGCGCCTCCGGCGCACGCTCGCCGCGTTCCTCGGCCTGTCGTTGGGCGTGCTCAGCGGCGGCCTGGCCGCGCCTACCGTCTCGCAGGCCGTGCCCTCGTCCGCGCCCACCCCCTCGACCTCGACCTCGATCACGGTCAACGGCACCAAGCCGGGCCTGACCTTCGACGGAGTCGGAGCGATCTCCGGCGGCGGCGGCAACTCCCGTCTCCTGGTCGACTATCCGGAGCCGCAGCGCAGCGAGCTGCTCGACTACCTGTACAAGCCCGGCTACGGCGCCTCCCTGCAGCTGCTGAAGCTGGAGATCGGCGGCGACACCAACTCCACCGACGGTGCCGAACCCAGCCACATGCACACGGCCGGCACCGTCGACTGCAACCAGGGCTACGAGTGGTGGATGGCCGAGCAGGCCAAGGCCCGCAACCCGCGGATCAAACTCGCCGCACTGTCCTGGGGCGCCCCCGGTTGGCTCGGCGGTGGCAACTTCTGGTCCCAGGACACCATCGACTACCTGATGTCCTGGATGGACTGCGCCGACGGCCACGGCCTCACCATCGACTACCTCGGCGGCTGGAACGAACGCGGCTACGACAAGACCTGGTACCGGAACCTCAAGGCCGCTCTGGTCTCCCACGGCCACGGCGCCACCAAGGTCGTCGCCGCGGACAGCGACTGGGGCGTGGCCGACGCCATGGCGCAGGACCAGGCGTTCAAAAACGCCGTCGACATCGTCGGCGTGCACTACCCGTGCGGGTACCTCGACGCCTACGCCACCTGCCCCAGTACCCCCACCGCCCAACGTCTCGGCAAGCCGCTGTGGGCCAGTGAGAACGGCTCCCAGGACGCCGACACCGGCGCGCCCGCCGTGGCGCGGTCGATCAACCGCGGTTACCTCGACGGAAAGATGACCGCCTACTTCAACTGGCCGGTCATCGCCGCCCTCTACCCGAACCTCTTCTTCTCCACCGACGGCATGTCCGTCGCCAACCAGCCCTGGTCGGGCAACTACCACATCGGCAAGACCACCTGGGTGACCGCGCACACCACGCAGTTCACCCGGTCCGGCTGGCGCTACATCGACTCGGCGGGCGGCTACCTGGGCGGCACGCGCACCAACGGCAGCTACGTGACGCTGAAGTCGACGAACAACACCGACTACAGCACCGTCATCGAGACGATGGACGCCACCAGTGCCCAGACCGTCTCGTTCTCCGTCACCGGCGGCCTGTCCACCGGCCAGGTCCACGTCTGGGACACCGACGTCAAGTCGGACGACTCCTCCCGCTGGTTCGTCCACCAGCAGGACGTCACCCCGAGCGGCGGCAAGTACACGCTCACCCTCCAGCCCGGCCACCTCTACACCGTGACCACCACGACCGGCCAGGGCAAGGGCACGGCCGTCTCGCCCGCTCGCAAGGCGCTCGGCCTGCCGTACTCGGACGACTTCGAGACCCGCGCCGCCACCACCTCGCCGAAGTACTTCTCCGACATGAACGGCGCCTTCCAGTCGGTGTCCTGCGGCGGAGGCCGTACCGGCACCTGCCTGCGGCAGATGGCCCCGATGTCGCCGATCCGGTGGACCGAGGAGCCGTACAACGCCCCGTACACGATCACGGGCGACGGCACCTGGAGCAACTACACCGTCTCCGCCGACACCATGTTCGAGCAGGCGGGCACCGTCGAACTCCTGGGCCGCGTCAACCAGCAGGGCAGGAACAACAACGGCCTGAACGCCTACCACCTGCGGGTCAGCGACACCGGCGCCTGGTCCATCGACAAGAGCGACACCAAGTGGAACTTCACCACCCTGGCGAGCGGCACCACCGGCGCACTCGGCACCGGCAGCTGGCACACCGTCGCGTTCACGCTTGAGGGCTCGGCCCTCACTGCGGTCGTCGACGGCGTCACCGTCGGCAGCGCCACCGACCTCAGCTACACCAACGGCCAGGCCGGCCTCGGTGTCACCGGCTACGTCACCGAACAGTTCGACGACTTCGCCCTGACCCCGGGCACCCCCACCTCGCACGAGGGCCGGGTCGCCTCCGGTCTGGCCGGCAAGTGCGCCGCCGCCGACGCCTCCGGAGCGAGCGGCACCCCGGTCCGCCTGTGGGACTGCGACGGCAGCGTTGCGCAGACCTGGACCTGGTCCAACGGCACCCTGACCCAGGGCGGCAAGTGCCTGGACGTCACCGGCCAGGGCACCGTCGACGGCACGGCCGTGATCCTCTGGGACTGCACGGGCGGCGCCAACCAGCAGTGGGCGCCGCAGCCCGACGGCAGCCTGAAGGGCGTCCAGTCGGGCCGCTGCCTCGACGTCCCCGGAGGTTCGACCACCAACGGCACCGAGCTGGTGATCTGGGACTGCAACGGCGGGGCCAACCAGCGGTGGACGCTCCCGTAGCGACTGCCGGAAGCGCGCCGTCCGGACTTGAGTCCGGACGGCGCGTCCGCCTATGCGGGGAGCGAGCCGGTCAGGAGACCTTCAGGGCTCCGGTGTCATGGGCGATGCGACCGCCTACGACGGTGGCCCCCACGGTCAGCTCTCCGATGCGGTCGGCGGGCACGCCAAGCAGGTCGTCACTCAGGACTGAAGTCGGCGAGCACGACCCCGGCGAGAGTGCCCTTGACCCGCTCCTCGTGCACCGCGTACGCCGAACCGACCGTGTCGCGTACAGCGCCTCCCGGGCCGTCACCGCCTCGTCCGGACCGATCGGCGCGCCCGAGGCCGTACGCCGGTTCACCATGTCGTGGATGCTCAGCAGCGGGTCGGAGGCGACCACGGGCGCGTCCGAGGAGCCGGGCAGCACCACGCCGGCGTCCAGGAACGACCGCATCCGGTAGGCGAGTTTCCCTCGTTCGGGGCCCAGCGCGGCCAGCGGCCCGTCACCCGTCTCCGACAGGAACCGGCCCTGTGGTACGGGGATCAGGCCGAGCTCCGCGATCCGGGCGACCTGCGCGTCGCTCGCCACGCCCCCGTGCTCGATCCGGGCGGGGGCCCCGAGGGTCCCGCGCTCCGCGACGCCCTCCAGGAGGAGCCCAGCAGGGTCTTCGACACCTTGTTGCGCCGCGACGCCGACCTGGGCATCTCCACCATCCCGGCCCCGGCCCCGCTGGAGTCGGCCCTCCTGGGGCGCTCGCCGGTCCTCGCCCAGGTGCCCCGCGGCCACCCCTGGAGCGGGCGCACCGAGATCACCCTCGCCGAGCTGGTCACCGAACCGCTGATCCTGATGAGCCGCACCAACATGAGCCGGCTGGTCGTCGACGAGACCGTCGCCCGGGCGGGCCTCACCCTCACGGCTGTCACCGAGACCGGTTCCTCGGCCTTCGCCCAGGCACTCGCCGCCGCCGGCCGCGGCGTCTGCCTGGTCACCGACGAGACCCGCTTCGGCCTCGCCGAACTGACCGTGCGCACGCCCGAGGGTCTGCTGACCGTCCCCTTGTACGCGGGATGGGACCCCGACCACTACGCCCGGTCGGCCATCCGGGACCTCGTCGAGGGGCTGCGCGCCTACCGCGACCACCACGCGCAGCGCTACGCGGGGCCGGACGCGCAGCGGTGACGGGGACGTCGGTTCCCGGTTCCCCTGCGCGCCCTCTGGCGAGACCCCGGCCGACTGGAGGCGGACCCGGGCGCCGAGGCCTTGGCGAACGCCAAGGAGCCGGCCACCGCCCCGCTCCGTGCTCCGCTGCTTTCGGCGGGACACGACGAGGACGGCCGACGCGTCCGCGCGGCCGTGGACGACGTCCCCACCGGACTCGGTGGCGCCGGCATCAGCCTGGAGCGGTGGGTCGTCGACGGGCGGCTGGATGCGGCCTGCCCCATGCCGGCCTCGCCCCGCCGCGCGGGCCTGGCCGTCTCCGCCGTGGCGGCCCGCTCCGGATTCACCGCCCCAGCCACCTTGCCGCCGTTTCCGGGCCGCGTGCGGTGTCACCCCGGGCGAGTGGCGTCGCCGTCGAAGGGGTGTACGCCGCGGAGGCCGCCCCTGACCCGCAGGAGCGGGCGCCCTCGAAATGCCGCCTCAGCTGCTCCAGGTACGGCCCGTACGGTCCGTGCGGGCGGTACGGCCCGTACCTGTCGATCGGCGGAACGGAGCAACGCACCACCGTTCCTCGTCCGTCAGCAGCTCAGCTTCGCGTCCGCCCAGTCGGCGTGGTCGTAACCGATGCCGTCCCCGCCGTCGGTGACCACCAGGTGCACGGTCCGCGCACCCGTGATGTCGGCCTTGAGCGGCTGTGCGGGAGCGTCGTTCGTGAGGACGCCGGTCGACGCGGCCTTCCGGCCGTCGGCCCAGATCTCGAAGGCGACCGTTCCGTGGGCGCCGGACTCGTCGTCGAGGCCGACCAGGGCGCTCACGGTCGTACAGGCGCTGCCGGTGTAGAACTCGACGTCGCTGTGGGCGTGCGCTCCGAGCCCCTTGGCGAAGACCGTGCCGCCGATGGTGAGCGGGCCGCTGTCACCGGCCTGGTTCTCGCCGTTGGCGGCGTCGCGTTCCACCGGTCCCCAGCCGTTGGCGGCCGCGAGCCAGGGTAGGTCGCTCAGGTACGACGTCCCGGCGGGCGGTGCGACCACCACATGGGTCCGGACGGGCAGTACGGACCGCGCGGTGACGCCCAGCGGCGAGCGGTAGTCCGCGGTCAGCGTGAGGGCGTACGCCCCGGTGGGCGTGCCCGCCGGCGCCGTGAGCCGCCACGTGGTCGCCAGCGAGGCACCCGTCGGAACCGTACCGTCGGTGTGGGGCGTGGCTGCCTCGATCCGCCAGCCGGCCGGACCGGTGAGCGCCACGGAGAGGTCCCGCGCGGGGGTACGGCCGAGGTCGGTGACTGTGGTGGTCAACTCCGTGGTCTTGCCGGCTTCAAGGAGCGGAGCGGCTTCGAGAGCGGTTTCGACCGCCGGCGGGTACGACGCCCACGTGTCGTCGACGGAGAGGCGCAGCATCACCGTGCCGTGGGCGGGAACAGTCGCGGAGACGGTGCCGGCGGTGTTGGTGGTGGTGTGCTGCCACAGGTCGCGCACGGTGTAGGCGTCGGCGTCCGGCAGGCCTGCCGCGCGCGCCGTGGTGCCGATGCGCTGGGCGGACTCCGTCTCGTTGAACAGGGCCACGGCGCGACTGCCGTCCGCGAGTTCCTTGACGACGACCCAGCGGCCCGACGAAGAGGACACGACGGTGCCCTGCTTGCCGAGCGGGTCCTGGTCGACGGCGATGACCTCCCGGTTGGCGAGGATCTCGAAGGCGGCCGGGGTGGCCTTGCGCAGGTCGGACCCTATGAGCAGCGGTGAGGCCATCATCGACCACATCGAGAAGTGGGAGCGGTACTCGGTGTCCGTCATGCCGCCGTTGCCGACCTCCAGCATGTCGGGGTCGTTCCAGCGGCCGGGGCCCGCGTACCGCGAGAGCGGCAGGTTCTGCTTCATGATCGACAGCATGCTGCCCCAGCTGTCGTTGATGTCGTAGGTGGTGCGCCAGAGCTGGCCCACGTCGCCGGCCCACTCCCAGGGCTTGTTCTCGCCCCACTCGCAGATGCTGTAGACGATCGGCCGGCCGGTGGCCCTGAGGGCGTCGCGCATCGTGATGTAGCGCCCCTTGGCGTCCACGCCTTGGTTGTTGCAGTTGTCGTACTTCAGGTAGTCGACGCCCCAGTCGGCGAACTGCCGTGCGTCGCTGTACTCGTGGCCCAGCGCGCCGGGGAAGCCGCTGCCGTCGCAGGTCCTGGTGCCGGCGCTGGTGTAGAGGCCGAACTTCAGCCCCTTGGAATGGACGTAGTCGGCGACGGCCTTGATGCCGTGGGGGAAACGGGCCGGGTCGGGCACCAGCTTGCCGTCGGCGTCGCGCTCGGGCAGTGCCCAGCAGTCGTCGATGTTGACGTACCGGTATCCGGCGTCCTTGAGGCCCCTCTCGATGAATATGTCGGCGATCCCCTTGACCATGGTCTCGTTGAACTCGGCACGGCAGTGGGTGGAGTTCCAGTTGTTGAAGCCCATGGGCGGGGTGAGGGCGATTCCGTCGCCCGTCACGGAGGTGGCGGGGACCGGGGCTGGGCCTGGGGCGGCAGTCGTGGCGTCGGCGGTGGCCGGCGCGGCGAGCCCTGCGGCCCCCAGCAGTGTGACGGCGGCCAGTGCCGTCAGGGTCTCTCGGGCCCTGGTGGTGCGGGTGGGTAGACGGCGCATTGTTGCGTTCCTCCGTGCTCCTCGCGTGATGAACGGTCATGCCGACGTCATGGCGCGCTTACGGTAGAGCTTGTGTGACTCTGTTGGAAGAGGGTGGCGCTAGTTAGTCGAGAATGGGCCAAACCCCTGGATGGGTGGCGCAGTTGACTGTGGCAATGGGGTCGAGTGTTTGATTATGTTGAATTGAGGCGCGGGTTGGGGCGCGAGGGAAGTGCCCGGTTCGACCGACGTCGCGAGGTGTCGCGACACGCGACTCAAACCTTCAGGGCGGCGGCACATCGTCCGCCCTCTCCGTCCTCCGCCTGCTGCTCCGCCGATCTGAATCTGAAGACGTGGGAGTTCCGCAGGCGAACCGCCGGACCCGCAGCCCGAGGGTGACATTTCGTCCGGCGCCCGGCACATCAGGGGGAACGCGCAGGCAGGAGCCACGAACACGGTTCGACCAGACCCCGCAAACCGGGCACGGGGCACCGCCCCGGAGTGAGCGCGCGTCGACGCGCACCCGCTCCGCGCGCACGTTCACGGACAGCACCGCGACGTCCGTGACCGACGGGAACGATTGCTCCCTCAGCAGCTCCTTCAGTCGGCGCGGGCTTCCCCCCGAGCTCAGCTTCTGTCGAGCTGCGCAGGCCGGTTCGTTCCTGCCTCGGAATGGCCCGGATCTTGGCCGATCCGCCGAGGCGCGGTCGGGTGCTCCCGTGCGCCCCGCGGGTCGAGGGCATCCCGCGTACGGCCGTCCTCGGGACGATGCCCGTGGCCGGTAGGTCCGGCCCTTCGCGGTAGGTCCGGGATGCGGGACGCGTCAGTACCGGGGTGCCGGCGCCACCGGTCCGAGGTCGGGCTGGTCACGGAGTTCGACGGTGAGGGGCCGGGCGGGGCCGGCGAGGTCCAGGACCAGGATCTCGTTTGTGCCCGCGTGCCACAGGGGTGCCGGGGCGTAGAGGGTGCGCTGGGGACCCTGTTCGGTGCGCAGGCGGCCGAGCAGGAAGCCGTTGAGCCAGACCAGGGTGCGGTGGCTGTCGGGGACGGCGAGGAAGGCGTCGGCCGGCTGCGGCAGGTCGACCGTGGCGCGGTGGAAGACGGGGCCGTCGGCGGTTACCGCGGCGGGGGGCGTGGACAGTGCGGCCAGGTCGTCGAGGGGGAGCACGCGGACGTCCCAGCCGAACAGGTGCTGGTGGTCCAGCCGCACGCCCGCGATCAGGCCCTTGCGGTCGGCCAGGTGGGGACCGTAGTTGACCCGTCCGAAGGGCTCGACGAGGATCTCCAGTTCCGCACCGCCCTCGGGGACGTCCAGCACGACGGTCGGGTTCGGGTCGTCGCGTTCGAGCACGCCGGCCAGGCGCCCGTCGAGGAAGACCTGGGCCAGGTCCCGGACGCCCTCGACGGTCAGTGTGGCGGGGCCGCCGGGTCCGGTGACACGGTGGCGGTAATGGACGAGCCCGCGGTGGTGGCCGAGCTTCTCCATCGGTTCGGGTACGGGACGGTGCGAGGGTGTGGACAGCTGGTCCAGGCTGTCGCGCAGGGCCGCGACCGGGGTGGCGGGGACCGTCTGCGGGGCGACCCTCGGAAGCTGGGCGGGCAGTTCCCTGTCCGGCAGCTTCACATGGCGGCCGATGACTTCGCGGAAGGCGTGGAACTTCTCGGTCAGCTCGCCGGCCTCGCCGATCGGCGCGTCGTAGTCGTAGCTGGTGATCGTGGGCATGTAGCCCGGCTCGGACAGGGTCTTGCCGGTGTGGTTGGCCCCCGCCCACCAGCCGAAGTTGGTCCCGCCGTGGCCCATGTAGATGTTGACCGAACCCCCGGCGGAGAGGATCCCGTCGAGCGCCTCGGCTGCGTCGGCGGCGTCCCGGACGTGGTGGGGGTCGCCGAAGTGGTCGAACCAGCCGTTCCAGAACTCCATGCAGACCAGCGGGGTGTCGGGCCGGAACGTGGTGAGGGCGGCGAAGGCCTCGTCGGGGCGCGAACCGAAGTTGGCGGTGGCCAGCACCCCGGGAAGGGTGCCGCCGGCGAGCATGCGTGCCTCGGGACCGTCGGACGTGAACAGCAGGCAGTCGATTCCCCGAGCGAGAAGGCCGGCCTTCAGGTGCTCCAGGTAGGCCGCGTCGTTGCCGTAGCTGCCGTACTCGTTCTCGACCTGTACGGCGACGATCGGGCCGCCGCGTGACGTCTGGAGCTCGGCGAGCACGGGGATCAGCTGGTCGAACCACTGGTCCACGGCGGCCAGGTAGGCGGGATCCGAGGTGCGCAGCCGCATCGATTCGTCCGCGAGCAGCCAGGCCGGGAGTCCCCCGAGGTCCCATTCGGCGCAGATGTACGGACCGGGGCGGGCGATCACGTCGAGGCCGAGCGCGTCGGCCTCGCGGATGAACCCGGCGACGTCGTGCCAGTCGCCGAAGCGGGCCGGGCCGGGGGTGGGCTGGTGGAAGTTCCAGGCGATGTAGAGCTCGACGGTGTTGCAGCCCATGGCCTGCAGACGCTGGAGCCGGTCGCGCCAGAGCCCGGGGTGGATGCGGAAGTAGTGCACGGCGGCGGAGACCACGCGGTGCTCGTGGCCGCCGCGCAGGAAGCGGTGGCCGTCGACGGTCAGGGGAGGGCGGGTGTTCATGAGGGGTGCTTTCGGTCGTGGTCATGGGCGTGGGGTGCCGGGCACAGCCAGACGGGTGGCAGTGCCCGGCACCCTGTCGGTCACACGTGTGTCAGCGGGTGCCGGCGTCCGTCACGGGTGGCTCCACTGCTGGCTGGCGCCTCCGTCGCAGCGCCGGATCTCCAGCAGGGTGCCGTTGGTCGTGGCGCCGGCGACGGCCCCCAGGCAGCTGCCGGACTCGGCACCCTTGTACGTCTTGGCGGCGGTGTCGTAGGTCCACTGCTGGTTGGCGCCGCCGTTGCAGTTCCACAGTTCGACGCCGGTGCCGTCGGCGGTGCCGTGCCCGATGACGTCCAGGCACTTGCCGAGCGAGCGGATCGTGCCGTCCGCCGCGAAGGCCCAGGTCTGGTTGGCGCCGCCATTGCAGTCCCAGAGCGCGACGCGCGTGCCGTCGGTGGCGTCGCTGTTCGGCACGTCGACGCAGCGGTCGGAGCCCACGCCGGCGATCGGGCCGGAGACGGCGGGTCGGCAGGTCGGCAGGCCGGTGGCCGCGGTGCCGAGGTCGTCCACGACCAGGTTGTCCAGGGTCGCGGCGCCGTTGCTGTCGGTGGCGCTGGTGAGGGACAGGTAGACGTCCCCGCAGTCGCCGACGGTGAAGGAGGTGTCGATGCGGCTGTGCGGGGCCGACCGTACGGGCGGCAGGCTGTCCGTCCAGGGGCCGGTCCACCAGGACGGCACGGGTCCGGGCGCCGGCGCGCCGGTCAGCTTCTCGGTCGTGGTCTGCTCCAGCAGCGTGTCGGTGATCGGGGCGGCGGCGTTCTCGCCGTCGACCTGGAAGCGGTACTGCCCGGCGATGTCGCTCTGGTAGTCCGCCTGCACGCGGTAGGAGTGACCGGGGAGGAAGAGCGAGTACGTGCCGCTGATGGTGTCGCGGGTGTAGCCGTCGTGGGCCTCGGAGAGGATCTCGCTCGGCTCGCCGGGCTTGCCGATCAGGAAGGGGCCGAACCCTCCGCCGGTGTTGTGCTCGAAGTCCTCGGTGTAGGTGTGCCCGTCCGCCCGGTGGGTGGCGCCGGGGTCGGCCATGGCGCGTACGTCGGACCAGAGCACGGTGTCACCGCTGTCGGAGCCGGCGTCGGCCATCAGGTGCAGGGTGGCCGTGGTCGCTCCGGCGGGCTGGGTGAACAGCACCTCCAGGCGCTGGAACCGTTGGCCGCTGAACCGGTTGTTCGCGTCGGTCTGGACCGGGGTCGGCCTGTCGATCCAGTTCTCGACCGGGTCGGCGCCGTTTCCGTCGACCCGGAGCGTCGCCTTGCGGGAGCCGGTCACCGAGACGTACGCGGAGGCGGAGTACGTCTGACCCGGTGTCAGGCCGGTCAGCTTCTGGGTGACCTCGCCGTCGTGCGAGCCGGTGATCCGCAGGTTCTGGAAGCCGTTGGAGTCGGTCACGACGGACACGCCGGACGCGTCCCCGGACGTGGAGGCGGACGTCCAGTCGCTGAGGTCGCGGGTGAAGAACTCCCCGTTCTTGACGATCGTGCCGGTGCCGAAGCCCACCGAGGTGGCGGTGTCGGCGCGCCGCACCGGGGCGCCGGTGTTGCTGCCGTCGGCGTACGTGCCGGCCGTCGGTACGGAGACCGGGGTGCCGGGGTAGATCACGTACGGCGTGTTCGGGTCCAGGTCGAGGGTGACCCGGCCGCCGCTGACCGTGATCTGAGCACCCGCGTCCTTGCCGGTGTCGGAGAGCTTGTACAGGGTGACCGAGCTCTGACCGGACCAGGCCTTGGGCAGCGTCCAGGTCCGTGACTCGGCCGTGTCGTTCCAGGCGTAGATCTTCTGCTGGCCCTGCGGGGACCAGGGGAGGAAGAACTTGTCGCCGTCGCGCTCCAGGGCTCCGTCGCGCCAGATCTGCGGCGAGGCGCCGTTCATCCGGGTGGAGACACCGCCGGTGAACGTGATGGCGCCGTCCTTCCAGTCGGTGATCCGGAAGTGCTGCAGGTACTTGGTCGGCAGGTTGTTGGTGAAGACCTGGGCGATCTCCTTGTTCACCGAGTGCTGGCTGTGCCAGCCCATGAACGAGGCCTTGTTCTGCACGCCGGCCAGCATCGGCTCGCTGTTGTTGATCCAGGCGTCCATGTCGTGGTTGTAGACGAAGCGCAGGATCCGGCTGTTGATGCCCACGTCGTCGTACTCGGCCGAGTCGTGGTACCAGGACACGTACGGGAACATGTACGTCGGGAACTCGGTGTAGATCGGCAGTCCGTGCCGCGCGACGACGTTCGCCTCCTTCCAGGCGTTCCAGTTGACGCTGTCCTGCTGGAAGAACGCGTCGCTGTAGACGAAGCCCAGGTTGGGGACCTCGTGCACCAGGGCGGCGATCCGCTCGGCGTAGTCGCCGCTCGCGAGGTCCTTTCCGGTGTCGAGGCCGAAGGCGGTGTCTCCCCAGATGTACGGGGGCGCGGGGTTGGTCGGGTCGTACGTCTTGTCCCAGCGGAAGGCCTTGCTGCGCGGCGCCTGGCCGACATCGCTGATGTGGACGCCGACGATGGCGTTGTAGGCCGCGGCGCCGTCGACGACGGTGTTGATGTCGGCGAGACCGCCGGCGGCGGTGTTGTAGTGACCTGCGTAGTCGGGGTGGCCGGCGTCGTGGCCCTCGTCCTGATAGCCCTTCAGCTCGATGGACTGGCCGAGACCGTCGGTGTGGAGCGCCGTCTTCTTGATGTCGTCGAGGGTCTTGACGAAGGGGTTCTGCGCCTGGGAGACGAAGTTCATCGCGATCTGGGAGACCACGTTGTTCTTCGTCTGGGCCGCCTGCTCCGGCTCGGTCATGATCTGCCGGTAGGCGACGGCCGCGTCCTGCCAGTCGATGCGGGGGGTGCCATTGGCGTCCCCGGTCAGGACGACCTTCGCCTCCGGCAGGGCGACGACCTTGCCGTCCGGACCACGGTAGGTCCACAGGTCCGAGCCGATGGCCGTCGTGTTGACGCCGGCGGAGCCGGTGGTGCGCACCAACAGGTTGCCGCCGCGGTTCGGGTCCACCGGGTCGCCGAAGGAGGTCAGAGAATTGCTCGTGATGCCGGCCGCGATCGTCGAGTCCGCGACCAGGGCGATGGCCTTGTGCAGCGGTGCGGGGTCCGTCGGCAGTGAGGACACGGCGGCGATGGTGTCCATGTCGGGGCCGGGTGCGTAGTAGGTCTTGTACACCGACGCGTCGGCCACCTGCGCGCCGGGCCGGTCGCCTCGGATCGACAGCAGGTTCAGCCCCGGTATCGCGAGGGTGGAGACCTTCGTCGCGCCGGTCTCGGTGACGCCCGTGACCTTCCAGGACAGGACGGATCCCGACACCGACACCCGGACGTTCAGCGTGACGTCGATCGAGGGGAAACCGAGCACGTAGTCGACGTGATCGGGGGTGATCGTGGACGTCACGGTGGGTGTGAAGGCGGTGCCGTTGACGCTGACCTGGGGGCGGCCGTCGCCATCGGCCCGGCTGCGGCGGGGACGGTACCGCCGAGGGTGAGCAGAGAGGCACTGAGAAGTACGGCGCACGTGGCCCGGGCGCGTGGGCTATCCATGGCTTGCCCTTCTACGGAACGGGACTTCGGGTGGGTGGGGGCTGCTACTTGACGGCGCCCGCGGTGAGACCGCTGCGCCAGAAGCGCTGCAACGAGACGAAGGCGATGAGCAGCGGGACCAGGGAGACGAACGCCCCGGTGATCGGAAGCATCGGCGGCACACCGTTCGCGAACTCCGACCGCCACTGGACCAGGCCGACGGTGACCGGCAGCTTCGAGGCGTCGTTGAGCATGAGCGCGGGCAGCAGGTAGTTGTTCCAGACGCTCACGAACTGGAACAGGAAGACCGTCACCAGCGCCGGCGTCATCACCGGCAGCGCGATGCGGAAGAAGGCCCGCTGCTCACCGGCACCGTCCATGCGCGCGGCCTCCAGCAGTTCGTCGGGGACGGACGCCGACGCGTAGATGCGGGAGAGGTAGACCCCGAAGGGGCTGACGAAGCTGGGGAGCAGGACCGCCCAGTACGTGTAACGGCTCGTCGAGCCTCATCGTCGGCAGGACGTGGTCCTGGTCGGCGGCACCGGCCGGGCAGCGCGGCGGCAGCGGCCGGTGTCACGACCGTCGCCGCAAGGCGCCTGTGGCTGCTTGCTCTTGGGCGGTTCCCGTGGCCCCTCGGCTCTCTCCAGTGCCTCGGAAGGGACTCGTCCGTCGCCCCTGGGAGGCGGGAGGGCCACCGGCGGTGCCGGGCCGCGGCCAGGGGGCTGCGGACATCACCTGCCGAAGAAGACGCCGACGCCGCCCGGACCCGGCTTGGCGAGAACCTGACAGGTTTCCGCGCGTCACCGGAAGGGCGAGACGGGCTGGAAGTCGGTTGGACAGCCCTGCCGGCCGTCCACAGCGCTCGCGCCACAGCGTGTGCCCGACGCGGTCGCTCAGTCGTCGATGGATCCCAGCGAGTTGTCGTCCAGGCCGGCTGCCAGCCACTGCTCGACGGCGCTGATGTGGGTGGTCGCGGTGGAGACGGCGAGCAGCGTGTCCCGTGCCTCCAGTGCGCGGAGGATCTCCTCGTGGTCCCTGTGGGCGTTCTCCAGGGCGTGGCTGGTCCGGCTGCCGCGCATGATGCGCACGCGCTGGGTACGGGTGGAGAGCACGGACAGCAGCATGGACAGCACCGGGTTGCCGACGGCTTCGACGATCCTGAGGTGGAAGGCGATGTCGTGGGCGACGAACTCCTCGACGGTGGCCGCGGAGCGGCACTGGTCGAGGAGGTGCCGCAGTTCCGTCAGATCGTCCGGTTGCAGCAGGGCGGCGGCGAGTCCGGTGGCCTGCGGTTCGAGAAGCCTGCGGACCTGGAGCAGCTGCAGGGCGGTCTGCCCCTGGGAGACGTCGGCCGCGAAGGAGAGGCTCTCCAGGAGCAGGTGCGGCTCCAGGCTGGAGACGTACGTGCCGTCGCCCTGCCGGGTGATCAGGATCCGCATGGCGGTCAGAGCCCGGACGGCCTCGCGCAGCGAGCTGCGGGACAGGCCGAGCTGTTCGGCGAGGACCTCTTCCTTCGGAAGGCGGGAACCGGGTGCGAGTTCTCCGGTGACGATCATCGCCTTGATCTTGTCGATGGCCTCGTCGGTCAGTGCCACGAGCGTGTCTCCAAGCCGGGTGTGTACGGGGTGGCGGCTCCGCCCGCTGCTGGGCCGGGCGGAGCCGTTCGTGGAGTGAGGCTATTCCTGCTTCTCGCCGGAGGCGAAGCGGGAGATGACCAGGGCGACGATGATGATGAGGCCGTTGAGGAACTGGTTCCACAAGGGCGGTACCCCCGCCAGCGTCATGACGTTGACGACGAGCTGGAGGGTCAGTACACCCGTCAGGGCACCGAAGACCGACCCCTTGCCGCCGTTGAGGCTCACGCCGCCGATGACGGTCGCCGCGAACACCTGGAAGATCCAGCCGCTGCCCTGGGTCGCGGAGATGGAGCCGTAGTGGCCGCTGTAGAGGATGCCGGCGAACGCGGCGAGCACACCGCCGACGACGAGGGCGATCCACACGATCCGTTCGACGCGTATGCCGGCGGTGCGGGCCGCCTCGGGGTTGCCGCCGATGGCGTAGAGGGCCCGGCCGTGCCGCAGCCAGGCCAGCGCGCTGCCACCGATGGCGAAGAGCGCCGCGCAGACCCAGATCGCGGCGGGTACGCCGAGCCAGGACGCCTTGCCCAGATAGGTGAACGACGGCGGCAGGTCGATGATGGACTGGCCCTCGGACAGCGCGACCTGGAGGCCGCG
The DNA here is from genome assembly GCF_055560575.1 of Streptomyces sp. NPDC023157. Classification (NCBI taxonomy): domain Bacteria; kingdom Bacillati; phylum Actinomycetota; class Actinomycetes; order Kitasatosporales; family Streptomycetaceae; genus Streptomyces; species Streptomyces sp. NPDC023157. The sequence continues at coordinate 16,091 of NZ_JBVHIL010000002.1, read as the reverse complement.
CAGCATGGTGAGGGCCCCCAGCGTCACGATGAAGCCGTTGAGGCGCAGCTTGAGGATCAGGAATCCGTTGACGGCGCCGATCAGCGCGCCGACGAGCAGGCACAGGGGTACGGCCGTCCACTCGGGAAGGAGCCCGAGACCGCTGAACCGGCCTCCGCTGGTGGGCAGGACCAGCCAGACGGCGACGAGGGGAGCGACACCGATGGTCGACTCCAGGGAGAGGTCCATCCGCCCGCAGATCAGGATGAACGTCGTGGCGAGGACGAGCAGGCTCAGCTCGGTGGACTGCTGGGCGACGCCGATGAGGTTGTCGGCGGTGAGGAAGGCCGGCGAGACGATGAATCCGATCAGGCCGAGCACCAGGATGGCGGGGACGAGGGACAGCTCGCGGAAGCGGCCGAGGTCGACGCGGCGACGCACGGGGTCCGCTGCGGCCGGCTCCGTCGCGCTCGTCGCGGGCTCGGTGAGATCTGTGGTGGCGGACATGACTACCTTCCGTGCTTGTCGGTGCCGGACGCAGGGGATGCGGTGCCGGGGGCGGCGACGCCCTCGATCGCGGCGACGACGTCCTCGTCCTTCCAACCGCGCGGGAACTCGGCGACCACCCGTCCGTGGAACATGACGACGACCCGGTCGCACACCTTGAGGTCGTCGAGCTCGTCGGAGACGATCAGCGCGGCCTTGCCGCTGTCGGCGACCTGTCGGATCCTGCCGAGCAGGAACTCCTTGGATTTGACGTCGACACCGTTCGTGGGCCGGATGGCCACCAGGACGTGGGGGTCGGTGGCGAGGGCGCGCGCGACCACGACCTTCTGCTGGTTGCCACCGGAGAGGGCGGAGACGGGGGTGGCGGCGCCCGGGGTCTTGATGTCGAGATCCCGGATCATGCGCTGGGCGAAGACCTTCGTCCGGGAGGGCAGCACCGTGCCGAACGGGCCGAGCTGATCGGTGACGGTGAGCGTCGCGTTCTCCGCCACGCTGCGGTCGTTCACCAACCCCTGGAGATGGCGGTCCTCGGGAACCAGACCGACCCCGGCGGCGAGGGCGGACGGCACGCTGCCGGTGCGTACGGTCCTGCCGCCGGCCGAGATCCTGCCGCCCCTGGCGCGATGCAGACCGGCGACGGCCTCGCCCACCTGCACGTTGCCGCTGGCCGCTGAACCGGCGAGCCCCACCACCTCGCCCGAGCGGACCGAGAGCGACAGCTCCTCGCAGGCACCGGGCAGCGTCAGCGCGTCGATCGTCAGCAGTTCCGCCGAGTCGGCCGTCACCGCCGGAGCCCTGCCCTCGGCCACGGGCGTGACGGAGGCGGACTCGCCGGTCATGGCCTCGACCAGCGCTTGGTGGCCGAGCTCGGCCACCGGCGCGGTGAGGACGTGCGCCGCGTCGCGGTAGACCGTGACGGTGCTGCAGAGGTCGTACACCTCTTGCAGGTGGTGGGAGATGAAGAGGAAGGCGACGCCCTGCTCCTGGAGGTCGCGGAGCTTGTCGAAGAGGCGGCCGATGCCACGGGCGTCGAGCTTGGCGGTCGGTTCGTCGAGGATGATGAAGCGGGCGCCGAAGGACAGTGCCCGGGCGATCTCGACGAACTGCCGCTGCTCGACGGTGAGGTCCTTCGCCCGTGCGGCGGGGTCGACTTCCACCCCGTACTCGCCGAGCAACTCCTCCGCGCGGACCCGGAGCTGCTTCCATCGGATGCGCCGCAGCGGTCCGGCGCTCTGCCGGTTGAGGAAGAGGTTCTCGGCGACCGTGAGGTCGCCGATGACCGTGGAGTGCTGGTAGACGCAGGCGACGCGGGACCGCCAGGCGTCGATGTCGCCGAGGGCGGGTGCCGGTGCGCCCGAGAAGCGCAGGGATCCGGTGTCGGGTCGCTGGAGTCCGGTGAGGACGGACACGAGCGTCGACTTGCCGGCGCCGTTGCGTCCGACCAGGGCGTGCGACTCGCCCGCCGCGACGCTGATGCGGGCGTCGCGCAGGGCGACGGTCGCGCCGAACCGTTTGGTGATGCCGGTGGCCTCGGCCACCGGGGCCGGATGCCCGGGGCCCGTCGCCGGGGCGGTCGCGGTGTCCGCCATGGTGGATACCGTCCTTCGTGTGCGGATGCCGGGGTGCTGGGGAACGCGGGGAGCGGTGCGGGGAGAGGGCGATGTCACCCTCTCCACCGCGGGTGTCGGCGGTCAGCCGACGTTGTTGCCCCACAGGGCCTTGTCCTCGACGTTCTCCTTGGTCACCAGCGGAGCGGGCAGCTGGTCCTCCAGGCCGTTCGGGATCTTGACGACGGTGGAGCCGTGGTCCGTCGCACCCGGCTGGAAGGTCTTGCCCTCGGTCGCTGCCTTGGCGTAGTACAGCGCGTACTTGGCGTAGAGGTCGGCGGGCTGGGAGACGGTGGCGTCGATCTGCCCCTTGCGGATCGCGTCGAACTCCTGCGGGATGCCGTCGTTGGAGATGATCGAGATGTGGCCCTTCGCGCCGGCCGGCTTCAGCAGCCCCTTCTGCTCCAGGAGTGCCAGCGTCGGCTGCAGGAAGACGCCGCCGGCCTGCATGTAGATGCCGTTCAGATCCGGGTTCTGGGCGAGCAGCGACTGGAGCTTCGCGGAGGCCACGTCGCCCTTCCAGTCGGTGGGCAGCTCGAAGACCTTGATCTTCGGGAACTTCGTCTTCATGCACGCGGCGAACGCCTCGGAGCGGTCGCGCCCGTTGATGGAGTCCAGGGCGCCCTGCAGTTCGGCGACCTTGCCCTCGCCGTTCAGCTGCTTGCCGAGGAACTCGCAGGCCTTGGTGCCGTACGCCCGGTTGTCGGCCCGGACCACCATGTAGACGTCGCCCTTGTCCGGCCGGGTGTCGACGCTGACCACCGGGATCTTCGCCGCCGACAGGGTGTCGAGGGTCGAGGCCACGGCTCCGGTGTCCTGGGGCGCCATGACGACGGCCTTGGCCCCGGTGTTCTGGAACACCTGCACGTTGGCGACCAGCTTGGTGACGTCGTTCTGCGAGTTGCTCAGGGGCAGCGTGTGGACACCCCCGGACGCGATGTCCTTGTTCAGGTACTGCGCGTAGGAGTTCCAGAAGTCGGAGTCGGAGCGCGGCAGGTCGATGCCGATGGCGGGCTTGCCGCTGCCGGAGGCGGCCGAGTCCGCGCCCTCGCGGTTGCACGCGGTGGCGAGGGACAGCGCCGCGAGGACGGCGACGGCTGCCGTGGCGGTGGAACGGGTGCGAGCGAGCTTCATGACCGTGTTCTCTCCTGAGCCGGGGCGGGGGAGCCGCAGAGCGAGGGTGGGAGGTGGCGGATTCGCCTGCCGGGGAGGGCGAGCCCGCCGTCCGGGCGGAGGGCGGCCCGGCGCGTGGCGTGCGGGACCGTGCCCGGGGAAAGGCACGTGAGGTCCAGCCGGTGGCCGAGGCTTCGGAGGCGAGTGGATGCGGAGGTACCTCGTATTCCTCCGATGTATCCCGGACGTCGAGGACGTTACGACGGTGTTGCCGACGTTGACAAGGGTCCGCTCGCAACGATTTACCGGACGTCAGGCCTGGAGTTCCGAGATACATCGGATGTATCCGTTGCGGGTCCCGCCTCCTTGTGTCTACAGTCGCGCTGCCGCCATACCTCCGATGACCGTGTCCGAAGCCTGAGGACGCGGGCCGTCGAAGACACCTGCGGTCGACCTCCTCGACGAACCAGCCATGGCAAGGGAGTTGTCCTGTGAAACTGCTACGTGTCGGTGCCCCCGGTGAGGAGCGGCCCGCCGTCCGCACCGACGACGGCCGGTTGCTCGACCTCTCCTCCGTGGCCTCCGACATCGACGGCGCCTTCCTCGCCTCGGGCGGTCTCGACCGGGCTCGTACGGCGCTGGCGGAGGGATCGCTGCCCGAGCTGGACCCGGAAGGACTACGCATCGGGGCACCCGTCGCCCGCCCCGGCAAGGTCGTCTGCGTCGGCCTGAACTACCGGGACCACGCCGCCGAGACCGGCGCGCCGCTCCCCTCGCGACCGGTCGTGTTCATGAAGGACCCCGGCACGGTCGTGGGCCCGTACGACGAGGTGCTGATCCCCCGCCGCTCGGTGAAGACGGACTGGGAGGTCGAACTCGCCGTCGTCATCGGCCGCCGGGCGCGCTACCTCGACGGGCCGGCCGCCGCGCGAGCCGTGATCGCGGGATACGCGGTCAGCCACGACGTGTCGGAGCGCGAGTTCCAACTGGAGTACTCGCCCCAGTGGGACCTGGGCAAGTCCTGCGAGACCTTCAACCCCCTCGGCCCCTGGCTCGTCACCGCAGACGAGGTCGGAGACCCCCAGAACCTCGGACTCCACCTCAGCGTCAACGGTGTGAAGCGGCAGGACGGCCACACCGGCGACATGATCTTCCCGGTCGACCACATCGTGTCGTACCTCAGCCAGTACATGGTCCTGGAGCCGGGCGACGTCATCAACACGGGCACGCCCGCCGGCGTGGCCCTCGGCCTGCCCGGCACCCCCTTCCTGACTCCCGGCGACACCGTCGAGCTGTCCGTCGACGGGCTCGGCAGCCAGCGCCAGACTTTCGGCCAAGCGTGAAAGGCACCCCCTTGACTGCAACTCCCGCCCGGATCACCGCGGTCGACACCTTCGACATCCGCTTCCCGACCTCACGGGAGCTGGACGGCTCGGACGCGATGAACCCGGACCCCGACTACTCCGCCGCCTACCTGATCCTGCGCACCGACGCGACCGACGGGCTCGAAGGACACGGCTTCACCTTCACCATCGGACGCGGCAACGACGTCCAGGTCGCCGCCGTCGACGCGCTGCGGCACCACGTGGTGGGACGCCCCGTGGCGGAACTGTGCGCCGACCCGGGCTCCCTCAGCCGTGACCTGATCGGAGACAGCCAGCTGCGCTGGCTCGGCCCCGAGAAGGGCGTGATGCACATGGCGATCGGCGCCGTCGTCAACGCCGTGTGGGACCTCGCCGCCAAGCGCGAGGGCAAGCCGCTGTGGCAGCTGCTCGCCCACGCCGAGCCGGAGTGGCTGGTCTCCCAGGTCGACTTCCGCTACATCGCCGACGCCCTCACACCCGAGGAAGCCCTCCACCTCCTCAGCGAGGGGCGCGCAGGGATCGCCGAACGCGAGGCGGCGCTGCTGGAACGCGGCTACCCCGGCTACACCACGTCCCCGGGCTGGCTCGGCTACTCCGACGACAAGCTCACCCGGCTCGCCCGGCAGGCGGTCGCGGACGGCTTCACCCAGATCAAGCTCAAGGTCGGCGCCGACCTCGACGACGACATCCGACGACTGCGCACCGCACGTGCCGCCGTCGGCGCCGGCATCCGCATCGCCATCGACGCCAACCAGCGGTGGAACGTGAACGAGGCGATCGACTGGACCGGCGCCCTCGCCGAATTCGACCCGTACTGGATCGAGGAGCCCACCAGCCCCGACGACATCCTCGGCCACGCGACGATCCGCAAGGCCGTGACACCGGTGAAGGTCGCCACGGGCGAGCACGTCCAGAACCGTGTCGTCTTCAAGCAGCTCCTGGAAGCCGGCGCCATCGACGTCCTCCAGATCGACGCCGCCCGGGTGGGAGGCGTGAACGAGAACCTCGCGATCCTGCTGCTCGCAGCCAAGTCCGGTGTGCCGGTCTGCCCGCACGCCGGCGGGGTGGGGCTGTGCGAGCTGGTGCAGCACCTGTCGATGTTCGACTACCTCGCACTGTCCGGCACCACGGAGAACCGCGTGATCGAATACGTCGACCACCTCCACCAGCACTTCACCGACCCCGTGGTGATACGCGACGGCCACTACGCCGCGCCGCTCGCCCCCGGCTTCTCCGCCGCCATGCGGGCGGAGTCCATCGCCGAGTACCGCTACCCGGACGGAACGTTCTGGGTCGCCGACCGCACCGGACAGGAGAACGCGGCATGACCGAGCTGTCAGGCCTCAGGGCCGTCGTCACCGGCGGCGCTTCCGGCATCGGACTGGCCACGGCCCGCGCGCTGGCCGCGCGCGGCGCGGCGGTCGCCGTGCTCGACCTCGACCCGGCCGGCGTGCCCGAACCGGTGCTCTCCCTCAAGGCCGACGTCGGGGACGACGCCTCGGTACGCACGGCTGTGGACACCGCCGCCGCGCGACTGGGCGGGATCGACATCCTCGTCAACAACGCGGGCATCGGCGCCGCCGGGACCGTCGAGGACAACGACGACGAGCAGTGGCACCGCGTCCTGGACGTCAACGTCGTCGGCATGGTCCGCACCACCAGGGCCGCCCTGCCTCATCTGCGCCGATCCGCACACGCCGCCGTCGTCAACACCTGCTCCATCGCGGCCACCGCCGGGCTGCCGCAGCGGGCCCTGTACTCCGCGAGCAAGGGCGCCGTACTGTCCCTGACCCTCGCCATGGCCGCGGACCACGTCCGCGAGGGCATCCGGGTCAACTGCGTCAACCCCGGCACCGCCGACACGCCCTGGGTGGGCCGGCTCCTGGAAGCCGCCGAGGACCCCCGGGCCGAGCGCGCCGCCCTCGAAGGCCGCCAGCCCATGGGCCGACTGGTCACGGCCGAGGAGGTGGCGGCTGCCATCGTGTACCTCGCCGGTCCCGCCGCGGCCAGCGTCACCGGCACCGCACTCGCGGTCGACGGCGGCATGCAAGGACTGCGCCTGCGCCCGGCGGTCCGCCAGTGAGGACCACCACCGCGGGCGGCGATGCCCTCCGGGGCTCACGCCTGGCGCTGGGCTGCGCCGCCCTCGGCAACCTCTACGAGCCGGTGAGCGACGAGACGGCCCGCGCCACCGTCGACGCCGCCTGGGACGCCGGCGTCCGCACCTTCGACACCGCACCCCACTACGGTCTGGGCCTGTCGGAGCGGCGCCTGGGGGCGGCCCTGCACGGCCGCCCCCGAGACGCGTACACCCTCTCCACCAAGGTGGGCCGCCTCCTCGTGCCCGACGCCGAGGGCCGCGCCGGCGACGACCTCGCCCACGGCTTCGCCGTTCCGGCGACCCACCGTCGAGTCTGGGACTTCAGCGCCGACGGGGTGCTGCGCTCCCTGGAGGCTAGCCTGGACCGCCTCGGCCTCGACCGTGTCGACCTCGCCCTCCTGCACGATCCTGACGACCACGCCGAGCAGGCCCTGCGCGAGGCGTACCCGGCCCTTGAGCGGCTGCGCGCCGAAGGCGTGGTCGGGGCGATCGGCGTCGGGATGAACCAGTCCGCGCTGCCCGCCCGCTTCCTGCGCGAGACCGACATCGACGTGGTCCTCCTCGCCGGCCGCTACACCCTGCTCGATCAGGACGGGCTCGGCGAGCTGCTGCCGGAGGCGGCCGCCCGCGGTCGTGACGTGATCATCGGAGGCGTACTCAACTCCGGCCTGCTCACCGATCCGAGACCGGGTGCCACGTATGACTACGCGCCCGCCCCGCAGCCTGTGCTCGACCGTGCCCTTCGGCTCCTGGAGATCACCGGACGCCACGGCGTCCCGCTGCGCGCCGCCGCCCTTCACTTCCCGTTCGGTCACCCCGCCGTCGCAAGCGTCCTGACGGGCGCACGGTCCCCCGAGGAGGTGCGTGACACCGTGGAGCAGCTGCGCCGGCCGGTCCCGGACGCGCTGTGGGACGAACTGCGCGCCGAGGGTCTCCTCGCGGCGGGTGTCCCCGTTCCCCACGCCGCACCGTCGAAGGAGGAGTCATGAGGGTCGCCCTGCACACCAGGGTCCGCGCCGACCGCGTGGAGGAGTACGAGGCGGCGCACCGCGAGGTGCCCGAGGAGCTGACCGACGCCATCCGCGCCGCCGGCGTGAGCGAGTGGACGATCTGGCGCAGCGGCACCGATCTGTTCCACGCACTCGAGGTCGACGACTACACGGCGATGATCGCCGCGCTCGGGAGGCTGCCCGTCAACATCGCCTGGCAGGCGCGGATGGCGGGACTCCTGGACGTCGCCCACGACTACTCCGCCGAGGGAGCGGAAGCCTCGCTGCCGGTGGTGTGGCAGCTGTGACCACCCCCTACCCCGAGCTCCGCGTCGTCGATGCCCACCACCACCTCTGGGAGCTGTCCGTACGCGACCAGGACTGGATCTCCGGACCCGAACTGGCTTCGCTGCGGCGTGATTTCACCCTTGCCGACCTGGAGCCCGAGGCCCGCGCGGCCGGAGTCGTCGCCACCGTGCTGGTGCAGACGATCACCGTGCCGGAGGAGACCCCGGAATTCCTGTCCCTGGCCGCGCGCAGCGACCTGGTCGCCGGTGTGGTCGGCTGGACCGACCTGACCGCCGCCGACGTCGCCGACACACTCGCGAGCCTGCGAGGAGGACCGGGCGGCGACCATCTGGTCGGCATCCGTCACCAGGTGCAGGGAGAACCTGACCCTCGCTGGCTCACCCGCCCCGACGTGCTGCGCGGTCTCGCCGCGGTCGCCGAGGCCGGGCTCGTCTACGACCTCGTGGTGAAGCCCCATCAGCTGGCGGCCGCGACGGAGGCCGCCGCACTCCTGCCGGGACTCACCTTCGTCCTCGACCACCTGGGCAAACCGCCCATCGGATCCGGTGAACTCGCCCCCTGGACCCGGCGGATCCGACGGCTCGCCTCCCTGCCCAACACCGTCTGCAAACTCTCAGGCATGGTCACCGAGGCCGACTGGGACTCATGGACCCCGGACGACCTCGCGCCGTACGCCGACACGGTCCTGGACGCCTTCGGGCCGGAGCGGCTGATCTACGGATCCGACTGGCCCGTCTGCCGTCTCGCGGCCACCTACGCCGAAGTCCTCGGCGCCGCACACGCGGTGACGGCGCGGCTCGATCCGGCGGAACGCCACGAGGTCTTCGCCGGAACCGCCACGCGGACCTACGGGCTGACCGTCACAGGCTCCCCGGGTACGCCGAAGGAAGCACCATGCGCATAGCCCTCTTCATCACCTGCTTCAACGACACGATGTTCCCCCGGACGGGCCGCGCGGTCACCGCACTCCTCGAGCGCCTCGGCCACACCGTCGAGTTCCCGCAAGGGCAGACCTGCTGCGGCCAGATGCACTTCAACACCGGCTACCGCCCCGAGGCCGTGCCCCTGGTGCGCCGCTTCGCCGAGGTCTTCGCGGGCTACGACGCCGTCGTCGCCCCTTCCGGATCATGTGCCGGCATGGTGCGCGGCCACCACCGCGTGGTGGCCGCCCAGTACGGGGACCCGGCCCTCGCCGAGGCGGTCGATCGGGTGGTGCCGACGGTGTACGAACTGTCGGAACTCCTCGTCGACGTGCTCGGCGTCACCGACGTCGGGGCGTACTTCCCACACCGCGTCACCTACCACCCGACCTGCCACTCGCTGCGCATGCTGCGGGTCGGCGACCGGCCCCTGCAGTTGCTGCGCGCGGTGAAGGGCATCGACCTCGTCGAACTGCCCGACGCCGGATCCTGCTGCGGCTTCGGCGGCACCTTCGCGCTGAAGAACGCGGACGTGTCCAACGCCATGCTCTCCGACAAGATGCGCCATGTCCAAGACACCGGCGCCGAGTTCCTGTGCGCGGGTGACAACTCGTGTCTGGCGCACATCGGCGGCGGACTCTCCCGCCTCCGTACGGGCGTCGGAACCCTGCACCTGGCCGAGATCCTGGCCGCCACGGAAGGACACACACGGTGAGCGGTGCCGACAACGTCGTGTGGCTGGGCGCCCCGGCCTTCCCCGAAGCCGCGCGCGGAGCGCTCGCCGACACCCGGTTGCGTGCGAACCTGCGCCGGGCCACCGGCACCATCCGGGACAAGCGGCTGGCGGTCACCGCCGAACTCGAGGACTGGGAGGAGCTGCGGGAGACGGCCGCGGCCGTCAAACGGCACACGCTCCGTCACCTGGACCACTACCTCCTGCGCCTGGAGGAGGCTGTGACCGCGGCGGGCGGAACGGTGCACTGGGCCGCCGACGCCGCGGCGGCCAACCGCATCGTGACCGAGCTGGTCCGGGCGACCGGCGAGCGTGAGGTCGTCAAGGTCAAGTCGATGGCCACCCAGGAGATCGGACTCAACGAGGCGCTCGCCGACGCCGGCATCCGCGCCTATGAGACCGATCTCGCCGAACTCATCGTGCAGCTGGGAGACGACCGCCCCTCACACATCCTCGTGCCGGCCATTCACCGGGGCCGCTCCGAGATCCGGGAGATCTTCCGACGGGAGATGGGGGAGTGGGGCAGGCCGGCACCCGACACGCTCACCGACGACCCGCGCGATCTCGCCGAGGCCGCCCGTCTCCATCTGCGGGAGAAGTTCCTCCGGGCCAAGGTCGCCGTCTCCGGAGCCAACTTCGCCGCCGCCGACACCGGCACGGTGGTGGTCGTGGAGTCGGAGGGCAACGGGCGGATGTGCCTGACCCTGCCGGAGACCCTGATCACGGTCATGGGCATCGAGAAGGTCCTGCCCGCCTTCGCCGATCTGGATGTCTTCCTCCAGCTGCTGCCGCGCTCCTCGACCGGCGAGCGCATGAACCCGTACACCTCGCTGTGGACCGGCGTCACCGACGGAGACGGGCCCAGCAGCTTCCACCTGGTACTGCTCGACAACGGCCGCACCGCCACCCTGGCCGACGAGGTGGGCCGTCAGGCGCTGGCCTGCATCCGCTGCTCGGCGTGCCTCAACGTGTGCCCGGTCTACGAGCGCACCGGCGGTCACGCCTACGGCTCCGTCTACCCCGGGCCGATCGGCGCCGTCCTGACCCCGCAGCTCGTCGGCGTCGAGAACGCCGCCTCGCTGCCCTTCGCCTCGACCCTGTGCGGTGCCTGCTACGACGCCTGCCCCGTGAAGATCGACATTCCGGAGGTGCTGGTCCACCTGCGAGCCGAAGTCGTCGAGGCCGAGCGGCGGAGTCGGCTGCTGCCCACCCCGGAGGCGCTGGCGATGAAGGCCGCGAGTGCCGTCCTGTCCTCGCCGAGGCGGCTCGCCGCTGTCCAGAGGCTGGCCGTCCTCGGGGCCCGCCTGCTGTCCCGCGACGGCCGGATCGGCGCGCTGCCGGGGCCGTTCGCCCGCTGGTCCGGCACCCGGGACACACCCGTGCCACCCCGGGAGTCGATGCGGGCCTGGTGGCGCCGTACGAGGACGGGCACGCGAGACGAAGGCCGTACGGAGACCGAAGGGAAGGAACGACGATGAGTGATCGTGAGGCCGTGCTGGGCGCGGTGAGGGTGGCGCTGGCCGGCGTGCCGGACTCCGAGAGTCCCGACGACGCTCCTTCGCGTGGTCCCGGCGCCGACCACGCGGGGCCGGACGTCGTCGGACTGTTCGCCGAGCGCGCCGCCGAGTACCGGGCCGTGGTGGTCCGGGTGGCGGCGGCCGACGCCGCCGCGGCGGTCGGCCGCGCGTTGGCGCGTACCGGAGCGCGGTCCGTGGTCGTGCCGCCCGGATTTCCCGCGGATCTGCTCCCGGAGGGGTCGTGGACGTGGCTGGTGGACGCGCCGCCCCTGACGGTCGGCCGACTGGACACCGCGGACGCCGTGGTCACCACCGTCGCCGTCGGCATCGCCGTCACCGGCACGGTGGCCCTCGACCACGGCCCCGGTCAGGGCCGCAGGGCGCTGACCCTGCTGCCGGACCAGCACGTCTGCGTGATCAGGGCGGACCGGATCGCCCCCGACGTGCCCGAGGCGCTCGGCCTGCTCGACCCGTACCGACCGCTGACGCTGGTCTCGGGGCCTTCGGCCACCAGCGACATCGAACTGGACCGGGTGGAGGGCGTGCACGGGCCGAGGATTCTGGACATCGTCGTGATCGAGGACGAGAGACCGCATTAAACCTCCGATGTATACCCCCATGTGCGGTGTCTCGCTGCCGAGTTAAGGGTGTCATGGGTGGTGCACGACTCTAGACATCGGATCTCTTGCGCCGCAAAGATGACGACGCCTTCGGCGAAAGCCGTTGAGCCCCCACTTCCCCGCAAGAGAACCCCTCCATGGATGGGAGACCCTGCCATGACCGATGAGGTCCGACCGCAGCGACGGAGCATCCTCAAGTTCGGTGGTGCGTTCGCACTCGCACCTCTGGTCACTCAGCTGACCGACTGGACGCCGGCCGGACAAGCCGCGGCCGCGACGGCCCCCACGGCCGCGGTCCTCCAGTGGCCGACCCTCTCCCGTACGGCGCTGAAGTATCCCGTCCCTGCCCTGGACTGGCAGTCACAGGCCCTGCCGATCGGCAACGGCCGACTGGGCGCCATGCTCTTCGCCGACCCCGACCAGGAGCGCATCCAGTTCAACGAGCAGAGCCTGTGGGGCGGGGTCAACGACTACGACAACGCCCTCGCGGGCAAGCCGGACAGCGATTTCGACACGGGCATGACCGGCTTCGGCTCCTACCGGAACTTCGGTGACGTCGTGGTCACCTTCCACGCCCGCCCGCAGGTCACGGCGCCCGGAGGCCCGTACCGGACCTCCTCCACGGAGGGCGTCGACAAGACGTACGACGGCACGCCGAGCACCAAGTGGTGCATCGAGGGACCGGGCGCGAAGGTGCAGTGGCAGGTCGAGCTGCCCGACCCCGTCGCGGTCGCGACCTACCGTCTGACGAGCGCCAACGACGTTCCGGAGCGCGACCCGCAGGAGTGGACGCTGTCCGGCTCCTCCGACGGCGCCACCTGGACCACGCTGGACAGCCGCACTCTTGCGGCACCTTTCGAGAGCCGCTTCCAGACGAAGGAATTCACCTGTGGCGGCACCGGGGCCTACCGCTTCTACCGCTTCGACTTCGTCCCCAAGGCCGGAGTCAGCCACTTCCAGGTGAGCGAGATAGCCCTGCCCGGAGTCGACCTCGTCGGGGGAGGCGCGATGTACCTGTCCTCGCCGAGCGGACACTCCGAGGGATCGGGCGCCGAGGCAAGGGCGCAGGACATCTCGCGTTCGGTGGACGCCGATCCCGCCACCGTCTGGCGGGTGGAAGGAGGCGCACCCGCGGTCGTCTGGCAGGCGGACCTGCCCCGCGCGGCCGTCGTCACGTCGTACGCGCTGACGGCGGCCCCGGACCGCTCGCAGGACGACCCCCGGAGGTGGGTGTTCGAGGCGTCGCAGGACGGGCAGGTCTGGGTGACCCTCGACGCCCAGAACCCGGGAGCGTCCTTCGCCGGCCGCGGTGAGACCCGGACCTACCGGATCACCAACACCACGGCCTACCGCACCTACCGGATCACCTTCACCCCCGGCAAGGCGTCCACCGGCTTCCAGATCGCGGAGGTGGCCCTGGCGGGCACGGGTCTCGACACCCGCACTCTGCGCACGTTCGTCGACTACCAGCGTGCCCTGGACTTCGCCCAGGGCCTCCACGCCACCCGCTTCGGCGCGCCGGGACGGCGCGCCCTGCGGGAGGCCTTCGCCAGCCGGTCCGCGGACGTCATGGTCTTCCGGTACACCTCGGACGCCGACCGGGGGCTGTCCGGCGTGATCTCCCTGACGTCCGGACAAGAGGGGGCTCCGACCACCGTCGACGCCACCGCAGGGAGGATCGCCTTCCGCGGCGTCATGGGCAACGGCCTCAAGCACGCGTGCGCCCTCCACGTCGCGCACGCGGACGGAGAGGTGCGCGCGGAGGGGGCGACGCTCCGGTTCAGCGGCTGTACGAGCCTGACTCTGCTGCTCGACGCCCGCACCGACTACAAGCTCGACGCCGCCGCCGGATGGCGCGGAGTCGATCCGGAACCGGTCGTCGCGAGGACGCTCGACGCGGCGGCCGCCCGGTCCTACGACGAGTTGCGCGAGGAGCACATCGCCGGGACGCGGGCCCTCATGAACCGTGTCTCCGTCGACTGGGGCACCACAGGTGACGCCGTCGTCGCCCTCCCCACCCCCGTCCGGCTCGCTCGGTACGCGGCAGGCGGGCAGGACCCGACCCTCGAACAGACGATGTTCGACCTTGGGCGTTACCTGCTGATCAGCTCCTCGCGCCCGGGAGGGCTGCCCGCCAACCTCCAGGGGCTCTGGAACGACAGCAACGCGCCGGCGTGGGCCTCCGACTACCACACCAACATCAACGTGCAGATGAACTACTGGGGAGCCGAGACGACGAACCTGCCGGAGTGCCACGAGGCGCTCGTCGGGTTCGTCCGGCAGGTGGCGGTCCCCAGCCGCGTGGCGACCCGCAACGCCTTCGGAGCGGACTCCCGGGGGTGGACCGCCCGTACCAGCCAGAGCGTTTTCGGCGGCAACGCGTGGGAGTGGAACACCGTCGCGAGCGCCTGGTACGCGCAACACCTGTACGAGCATTGGGCGTTCACCCAGGACATGGTCTACCTCCGCACCGTCGCCCACCCGATGATCAAGGAGATCTGCACGTTCTGGGAGGGGCACCTCGAAGAACGCGAGGACGGCTTCCTCGTCGCGCCGAACGGCTGGTCCCCCGAGCACGGGCCGCGCGAGGACGGGGTCATGTACGACCAGCAGATCATCTGGGACCTGTTCCAGAACTACCTCGACTGCGAGGCGGTACTCGGCGCGGACCCCGCCTACCGGGCCAAGGTCGCGGACATGCAGGCGCGCCTCGCGCCGAACAGGATCGGACGGTGGGGGCAGTTGCAGGAGTGGCAGGAGGACATCGACAGCCCCACCGACACCCACCGTCACACCTCACACCTCTTCGCGGTCTACCCGGGCCGGCAGATCACCACGAGGACGCCGGACCTCGCGGCCGCCGCCCTGGTCTCGCTCAAGGCGAGGTGCGGGGAGCGGGACGGCGTCCCGTTCACGGCCGCCACGGTGACGGGCGACAGCCGCCGCTCGTGGACCTGGCCCTGGCGGGCGGCCCTCTTCGCCCGACTCGGCGACGGGCACCGCGCCGGGATCATGCTGCGCGGACTGCTGACGTTCAACACGCTGCCCAACCTGTTCTGCAATCATCCGCCCTTCCAGATGGACGGCAACTTCGGCATCTCGGGCGCCGTGGCGGAGATGCTCCTGCAGAGCCACGACGGCGTCATCCGGCTGCTGCCCGCACTGCCGGACGAATGGAAGGCCAAGGGGTCCTTCAGGGGCCTGCGCGCCCGCGGCGGCTACGAGGTCAGCTGCGAATGGCGGGACGGGAAGGTCACGTCCTACCGGATCGTGGCCGACCGGGCGCCCACGCAGGCGACCGTCGCCGTGCGGGTGAACGGCGTCGACAAGAACGTGAAGCCGGCCAAGCGCTGACGGCGGGAACCGGGAAGGACACTGCCGCCGAGGGGACGACCGGCTCCGTCGGCGGCAGGGCCTGGCCCTGCGTGTCGCCCGGAGCGGACCGGCGCCGAGCATCTTCGCTCACGTGCTCACGGCGGGTCCGATCTCGAGGCCGGTGATCGCGAAGCGGCACGGACCGTCGCCCTGGTCACCCGATCGCTCGCCCCTTTGACCGAGGGCGACCATCCGAGCGAGACCGGCCTCGGGCGCCCCCGGTGCCTGCTGCGGGTCGACGCGAAGCAGCGCTCGGTGGTGTGACCCGGATCGCGCACCCGCGTCGCGCCCGTCCTCACGACCCCGGCGCCCGTCCCCTGCTCCGTCTGGAGCGCGGGCCGGACGGCCTGGACCTGGACGACGCCCGTGAGCAGGCCAACCGCCTCATCGAGCAGTCCATCGAGGAGCAGGACTGCGTCAGCCGGGGCGAGGCGCCTGCGCGGTGAGTCGGTGTCCGGGTCCGCGACCGGTCCGGAAGCGCTGGTCGGGAACGGGACACCGGTGGGAGGAATCAGGGGTTTCGATACGAACGCGGCCTCGCTCCCGATAGGGCGAGCGAGAGGCGCCTGACTGGCAAAAGCCCAGGTCGGGCGCCTCTTTTTGTGCCTCTAGGTGTATTGACCTGCAGGGTTGTTGACGCGGCTGATGGGCGGGTGTCCGTCGAGTGCGGTGTGGCTGCGGTGGTGGTTGTAGGTGTGGAGGAAGTCTGCCAGGGCCGCTGTCCGTTCGTGGTTCGAGGTGTAGGGCCGCTGGTAGGCCCATTCGTCGAGCAGGGTGCGGTTGAAGCGTTCGACCTTGCCGTTGGTCTGGGGCCGGTAGGCACGGGTGAGTTTCCCGGTCGCGCCGAGGTCGGCGAGGACGTCCTTCCAGGCCAGGCCCTTGCGGTAGGCCCAGGCGTTGTCGGTCAGGACCCGTTCGATGCGGGTGATGCCGCAGGCCTGGAAGAACGCGGCCGCG